>JAFDYV010000010.1:0-65418 GCA_018267275.1 Bacteroidota bacterium
ACCAAAAGATTCCTCGCTGCCCTCGGAATGACAAAACCTAAAATGAACTCAGCCAGCGCGATAAGATTCATGAAATACGCATCAGTTTAGAAAGCAATCCCTCAGTCATCGCACCATTCACCCCCCACCAAACTCACAACCACCCCAGCTCCTCAACCCACAATCTTCAATCTGTAATCAGTAATCTGTAATCCCCAATCCGCCCCCAAAAAAACCAACCTCTAACCCCGACCCCCGGAATTGGAAACCCTACTTCCAAACTTAAAAGTACCCATCTCAAAAAAAATAATTTGGTGCCCTGCCTTGCGCAGGCGAAACCTGTATTTTATTTTTATCACATCAGTTTCCTGCCCCGTATCAGGAGTCTCTGATTCAGCATCCGTATTGGCTGAACATTTTTTGTAGTAGAACTTGCCGCACAGCGGTAAGGGTAGGGGTATTATGATTTATTATTGAGTACAAAACAAACTGATAACCACATAGCATCTATGGCATTTGGCATTACACCCCGGCACGAACAAGAAGTTACATTCGAAGAGTTAAGCCACGAACAAATTCTAATCACCGGGCTGGAGACTGCCAAGCGACTCGGTTGGAACATTGGCTATACCAGCGAAACCGGGTTTATCGCCTACACACAATTTTCATGGAGTTCGTGGAGTGAAGAGGTGAAGTTTAAAATAGAAGGCAACAAAGTAATAGTAAAGAGTGAGTGCACCGGAAGTCAACTCGTTGACTGGGGAAAAAACAAGCAGAACATCGAGTCGTTTTTGAAGGGTTTTAAAGAAAACATGGGCGCAGTAGCGCCAGAGGAAGTTGCGAAACGGTTTCTTGAAATTAAATCAGGTACCGAGGCAAAAGACGATTTGCTCAACCAGCCACCCCAAACTGCCAGAGACAAGATAAAAAATGTGTTTTCCATTTTCATCCCCACAGAAGGATACTTCTTTACACCCATCATTGTAAACATCAACATCCTGGTGTTTGCCGCAATGGTCATCAGCGGTGTTCACTTCATGCTTCCCGACAATGATAGTTTAATTAACTGGGGCGCTAATTTCAGGCCGGTTACCCTTGACGGACAATGGTGGAGACTATTCACCAGTTGCTTCCTGCACATTGGCGTCATCCACCTGCTCATGAATTTGTATGCGCTCATTTACATTGGTTTGTTGCTGGAGCCACAACTTGGCAAGACACGTTTTGTTTCGGCTTACCTGCTGGCGGGCATCGGTGGAAGTGTGGCCAGTTTGTATTGGCATGACCTGACCATTAGCGCAGGGGCTTCGGGGGCGATATTTGGAATGTATGGAGTATTTCTGGCCATGTTAACCACCAATCTGATTGAAAAATCGGCACGGAAAACACTGTTAACGAGTATCATGATTTTTGTTGGCTACAACTTGCTCAATGGCCTCAAGGGCGGAATAGACAATGCCGCACATATTGGGGGGCTCGTTACCGGAATGATCATTGGATACGCTTTTTACCCAAGCCTGATAAAGCCGCAACAGCTAAACCTGAAATACTTAACCGTGGCGCTGTTGAGCATTTTGGTGGTATCTACTTCATTTATTGTGTACCGCCAAACGCCCAACGACATTGGACAGTATGAAGAGAAAATGAAAAAGTTTGTCTCGCTTGAATCGATGGCGATGGAGGTTTATCACAAAGATGGCAACACGCCCGATGCTGAACTACTGAAAGAAATCAAAGACAGGGGCATTTACTATTGGAAGGAGAGCGTAAAGGTGATCAACGAGGCCGACAAGCTCAACCTGCCGGAGGAGCTGCACCGGAAAAATGAAAAGCTGCTGGAGTATTGCCAACTGCGGATTGAGAGCTACCAATTACTTTACAAAGCCATTGAAGAAGATACCGACAAATACAAAAACGATATCCAAGACTACAATCAAAAAATTGAGGCATTGATAAAAGAGTTGGGTGGGCAGTAGGTAAAAATTAAAACAAATTTTAGTGGGATGAGGTTTTTAGTTGAACTTACTGCGGAATAGTAAGGGTTTTGATTCTAACAATGAATAAGGGTATAAGAAGCGCGAATAATCAAATATATTGTTTATTGTACCCGTATTCAACAAGTTGGTAAATGTGCGACATGTAATCAGACTATTGTGCAAATAATGAGAAATGACTTGAGACATATTGAGCTATTTGCAGGGTGCGGTGGCATGTCTTTAGGCCTTGATGCTGCAGGTTTTGATTTGTTTTTTGCGAATGAACTCTCACCAATGGCTGGCGAGACCTTTGCTTTTAATTTGTTTGGCGAAAATCTTTCTCAATTAGCGGAGCAAAAGAAACGCCCCGAGAATGTCGTTTGGATCAAGTCAACCTTTAGTCAAGAAAATCTGAAAGACAGATTAAGGGAAAATCCATTTGATTTCTCAAAAGGCATGTACTCAGATATAGATTCTAAGACACATTTAGAAAACAAACTTATTATAGGAAACATTGACGACTTCCTAAATTTACTGGCGCGCAACAAAGCTATTTGTACTAATTTGAGAAAGCAAAATATTGATTTGCTTTCGGGCGGACCACCATGTCAAGGTTTTAGCTTAGCCGGCAAACGAATCAAAGATGACTACAAAAATATTCTTCCGCTTTCGTTTGCAAGGTTTGCAGGACTTATTCAACCAAAAGTAGTTCTACTTGAAAATGTTAAAGGAATTACATCGCCATTTGAAACAGAAGATGGAGTGAATCATTATGCCTGGCTTGAAGTTGCAAAGGCATTTTCGCTAAAGGGTTTTGTTCCAGTTTGTATGTTGCTTAACTCAAAGTACTTCGGAGTTCCGCAAAATCGACCCAGATTTATCCTTTATGCGTTTAGGAAAGATGTATTTGAAAAATTGAAAGCGAGAAAAAATAATTCGGACCTGATAAATTCAATCCTATTAAACTCACTTTTATTTTATAATAAAGTCAACAGCAAACGGATGCGACTTGATGAAATTAAACTTACAGACATTCCGCTTTATGACATTGAATCTGATCCGATTTTTTTTGATGGGAAGCTGTTGCCGAAAATTAAAACAAATGAAACGGAATTTTTAAATGCTGCTGCTGCAATTGAAGATATTACTTCTACAAATAGAAAGTACAAACTAGCGAAAATAAGGAATGAATATGCTTTCGAACTTTCAAGACTTTTCAAACCGAAGTTTGGAAGTTCATTTGAAGATTTACAGAACCATGAACAACGCAGGCACACGTATAAAGTGAAAGCTAGGTTTAGACTGTTGCAAGCGCTGAATAACCTGAACGGAATCAAACAAGATGCAATGCAAGTTATTTCGGGCAAGTGCGAAGATGAAGAGGTTTATCAAAAGGTGTTCAAAGCACTTAAGGACGAAGCACTACTTATTTCTTCAGATGGTGCTGATATTTTTGAGCGCCCAAAAAGTTTGAGTTCATTTAAGGAGTATTTGAAAAAAATAGAATCTAAGAAACACAGCCAAAGAGCAATAAAAACAAACGAACCTGCGCCAGCGCAAATGACGATTCCCGATGATCTCTGCCATTACGCACGAACGGAATTGCGGACTCTTACCGTCAGGGAAATGGCGAGGCTTCAGTCATTTCCGGATTGGTTTGTCCTTCGTTCAAAGGTTACGACTGGCGGAAAACAAAGAAGTTTTGAAGTACCACAATACACGCAAATAGGCAATGCTGTTCCTCCTTTACTTGCATACGAACTAGGTAAAACAATTGGTAGACTTTTAAAGTCAATTCAGTAATGGCCAGACAAATACGAATAAAAGGAGGGGAAAAAAACATTAAATCCGGTCAGAAATGGACTTCTGGTGAATTGAGCAAAGTTCTTGATCTTTATTTATCTGACCGGCAACTTAAGATTCACGAGTCAAATGAAATAATTCAAAAACTAGCGACACAATTGGGACGAACAACAAGGAGTGTTGAGGCACAGCTTTTGATGTTTCGCAGTCTTGATAAGTTTGGTTTTTACGGGTATCGAAATATGAACAAAATTTGCAAAACCCTTTGGAAGGAATATATAGATAAAACAGTGCAATAAAATGGAGGAATTTAACTTAACACCAAGTCCCGCTTTGCTCGATCTTTTGGGAAAAATTCCCTTTAAGGGTTGGCAGTGCGTAGCTGAGTTAGTAGACAACTCAATAGATGCTATTATAAATAACAGCAGCGAACTAAAAGATTTTCAAAAAGTTATCTCTGTTTCTATACCAACCAAAGGCAAGATTGCCGAGAATCAACCATTAGTCGTAGAAGATTGGGGAATTGGAATGACTGAGCAGCAGCTTGAAAACGCGGTGAAAGCCGGGTTCTCGAGTAAGAATACCGGTTCTAATCTTGGTTTGTTTGGAATGGGTTTTAATGTGGCAACCTCACGACTTGCGAACACAGTTCAGGTTTGGACTGCCACTGCGAGCATGAGAAATGAAATTGGAGTTTGTATCGATTTACGTGACATGAAAAAATCGGGTTCATTTTATAGACCAAAAATGGAACGGGAAAAAAGACCGGACAAGACTTCGGGTACTAGAATCGAAATTTATGACTACAAACCCGAAGCAACTAACCTGCTCCAAGCAAAACAAATAACAAGAGAATTGAATAGGGCTTATTCAGAAAGAATATTTTCTCAATATGGAATAAAGATAAATGTGAACGGAGAACAACTAGCACCCTTTAGGTTTTGCATTTGGGACAAGAAACGGTCAGTGCGACACAAGTATGACGAAGTACCGGCTTACATTGAGATTGATGAGCACTTGAAAGAAGAAATGTTTTGCGAGAATTGCTTTTCATGGCTAGGTGATACAGTTGATACACCCTTAATCATTGAGTGCGAACATTGCCACACAACAGGAAGAATTGTAAAGAAAGATATTTACGTTACAGGCTGGGTTGGCATACAGCGATATTCAGATAGCGACCATTACGGAATTGATATTTCACGAAATGGGAGAATATTAAGCAAACTAGATAAATCATTTTTTTCTTGGGATAATGAGAATGGCAAGGACGATTCAAGATTTAATCCCGAATATCCGAGAGACACAACTTATGCCGGTGGAAGAATTGTGGGGCAACTGGAAGCTAACTTTGTTATACCTAAATACACTAAAGATGATTTTGAAAGAGACGACAAAAATTGGAAGCGGGTCGTGAATTTTATTCGCGGGGAAATGCCTTTGCAACCGGATCTTGCAAGTTCATTTGGCTACAAACAGCCAAATAGGAGTCCGATTGGGAGGTTGTTTAACGCTTACAGAAAGATTAATCAGCCCGGCTCGAAAACACTAGTTTTTGCGAAAGAAGATGGAAGCTGTGATCACGTAACTTCTAGGAATTGGGCAAGCTACTTCTTTGACGGAAATCCAGACTACCAAGATGATACAAAATGGTGGGAAGCAGTTACAAAAGCGGACTTAAAAGACACACAGTCAACGTTCAACCCGCTGAATCCTACAGGAAAAGTAGTGCAATCCGTAACATCGGAACCAAAATCTGTTTATAACAAGCAGCCACTTGTTCCAGAAAAATATCCAGGAAAGAAGCTTTTCAAGAAGGCGCTTCATTTTGATCTTGAAAAAATTCTTGGGGAGAAAGCAATTGATTTAACGCTAATTGATTATTACCCAGAGAACGATTTGAGCATCCCAATCATTTTTGAAACTCAAGGTTCAATGTGGAAATTTAACGTTTACTTGAATAACAGTCATCCAATGTTTAGGGATTTCGCAGACGGCTATGAGGATTTAATTTTTATGGAGACAGCTTCGATTTATGCTCAAGCAAAAAACAAACTTGATGAATGGACAGTTACTCGAATTTATTACGAGTTGAAATCAAAGTATGCACTCGAAACTATGCTAAGTGTCCCAAATCTTGTAACGAAAGCAAGTAAGCTGATGAGAGATATTCAAAATAAACTTGTTACAGGGGAAGGAATCGAATTGCCAAGACTGCCTAGGTTGGAACTTGCCGAAGAAGCTGCAATTAAAAAGAAATACCTTGATTTAGAACGTAAAGGTATTTCTGATTTCAGGGCGTTCTTGAGCAACACGAAATTCTTGAAGTACCTTGACTTGAATTATGTGTTCAAATTTGTGGAGGAATTTCCGGATGTGATTTATGATGGGAAGATTTTTAATCTGCCCTATATGGAATTAGATGAAGAAAGCAAGCAGCACCAAACGAAAAAGTATGCAGGTTATTTTTCCGATGTTCGATGGTTTATGAATGATTTATCAAAAGAGGGAGACGAGGCTGTGAAAAAGTTAAAACAACAGATTATTCGCAATCGGTACAGCATAGAAATATTGGATGGAAGCATTAATAAATGATTCAAAGGGATTTCTTTCCACCGAACGACTGTCAAAAGGGACATGGCAAGCATTTGAAAGGGGAATAGCCAGATTACTTGCGCACAGCGGTTGGGAAATTAACGAGCTTGTCGGTGGTTCAGGCGATCATGGAGCAGATATCATCGCAGGATTTCGTGATGATGAAGGCAGGCTGCTTGAATATATTTATCAGGCGAAATTTTCGGAAACAAACAAGCCGATTTCAATCAACATCATAGACGACTTGAAAAGGGCAATGGAATACTATGGAATTGAAAGAGGAGTTGCTGTATCTAATCGTTCTATATCCGATTCTCAGAAATTGCGGTTGACTACACTTCAAAATACTGGTTACAATATTCAGACATTTCTTTCGAAAAGTGTTTATGACACGTATACTCAACTCCCACCGTGGGCCGTAGAAAAAAGAGCATTGAAACAATATCAGGTAGAAGCACTTTCGCGGCTTCAGTCAGCGTACTCAAGAGGCGACAAGAACGGGTTGATCTGTCTTGCTACAGGTTTGGGAAAGACGTTTGTTGCTGCAACCTTTATTCGATGGCTGTATCAAAACAATCCTAATGTTAATATTCTAATTTTGGCAAACACAAAATCATTAATTGAGCAATTTGATAAAGCCATTTGGTCAAACCTTCCGAAGTGGGCTGCTACTCATTTGATTTATGATTCGGAGAAGCCAACTTTTCTTGAAGGCGTAACTCTTTCTACTTTTCAGAGTTTTTATGACTTCAGAAAAAAAACGAGTGATTTTTTTTATGATGTCGTGATTATTGATGAAGCACATCATGCGCCAGCAGATACGTACATGGCTGTTATTAGGAATCTAGAACCAAGATTTTTGCTCGGGTTAACAGCGACCCCATTTCGAAAAGATGAGCGTGATGTAACTGAAATTTTTGGACAACCATTAGTTTATTATTCGGTCTATCGAGCATTGCAAAAAGGTTATTTAGCAAAAGTTGACTATCACTTACACAATGACAATGTTGATGAGGACTGGATAACAAAGAACAGTAAAAAAGGTCACACGATTAGACAACTCAATAAGAAGGTGTTTTTGCCAGAGCGAGATGAAACGATTTGTGAACAAATTTTCAAAACCTGGACAGATAAGAAACTTGAGAGGGGAATTATTTTTTGCAATAGTAGCGAACATGCGGAGAGAATTGAAAGACTTTTAAAGACAAACTTCCAACTACCAGTTTGGTCTTTGACAACCAGAGTGAAAGATTCAAGAGAAAGAGCAAAACGACTGCGTGAGTTTCGGACTGGCAAATGTAGCATTTTGACTTGTTATGATATGCTTAATGAAGGAGTTGATGTCCCTGATGTCGACTTTATAGTCTTCTTGAGGGTCACACATAGCAGGGTTTATTTCCTTCAACAGTTAGGACGAGGACTTCGCTATAAGGAAGGGAAAACACTTTTGGTTGAGGACTTTGTTGCAGACATTAGAAGGATCAAGCGACTTAAGTCATTCAAAAGCGAATTTGAGGAAGCAAGGAAAAATGAAATTGAAGATTTATTCACAAGTAATACGTTTGAAATATCTTTCACTTCGGAGAGGACCTTTAATTTTCTTGACTTAGTTACAAAGGACATTTCGGAAGAGGCGGACGATGAAGACGAAGTTTTTTTTACGACATGACTAGATGATATGCCGTGGCTGATAGTAAATTCAGCCTGTGGTCGGTGTTCTCACCAACCATTCTTTTTATCACCGTACGCTTAACCCACGCAAGCCTGCCAGTTGCTAGTCGCAAGCTTGTCCGTTCATTACATCTTATTTTTTAACGCGCACCGGTGCATTTGCCACCCCCGGAAAATACCCGTTGACAGCCTGCGTGGCACGGGTGATCTTTGCTGCAAAACAAACGTGAACAAGTTTTTGTTGAAAAGATCGAACTGCCTGTATGTTAAGTTTTTTATCCGGAGTGTGTGCATGTGGAGTTTTTTGATACATTTCTTTTTAGTGGTTTGTTGATATTTTTTTTAGTACTAGTGCAAGAAACGTGTAAGGTTTATAACTATTAAAGTAAAGAAATGAACCGAGAGCTGGCGATGTTGAGAATTTCGAAGTGGCTGAAATGGACAACCTTTGGTTTGGCCTTGTTGGTGTTGGTGGGCTGGCAACTCAATAACGATTTACTGAAAAGACTGTTGGTGGGCTCAAATTTTATGAACCCGCTCACGGCAGTGTTGCTCATGCTGTCGGCATTGCTGGTGAGGCACAAACAAGTTCTGCGGCAATCCACACACTTACTCTTGTTGGTGGCCCACTACACCATAGTGGCGCTGGCAGCCATGCGCCTGGGCGATTATTTCTATGGCTTTCAATACCACATCGATCAGTTATTTTATGGCGATTTTTTTAACCATGGCACCGGCAGCGTTAACGGAATGGCCCCGGCCTCTGCAGTTCTGTTTATATTGTTGAGTGGAGCGCAGTTGGCCGGCATGTATGGCTTGCACAAGCTCAAAGACATTGGCGCACTGCTGGTGGTGGGCGGGTGTTTTTTTATGATGACAGGCTATGCCTATCGGGTGCCGGAGTTTTATTCGTCCATTCCGCTTTTTGCCGCGCTGCAAACGTGCATTATTTTTGTGATGCTCGCGTTTTCGGTTTTGCTCTCGCACCCTACCGAGGGTCTTATTTCTTTGGCTGTGGCTGACTTAGAGGGTGCGCGCATTGGCCGTTACCTCATGCCTTTGGTGGTGTTAATTCCATTTGCCATTGGCTATTTGCGATTGATGCTCGCCCGCAAGACTACCATTTCAAACGAACTGGGTTTTGCGTTGGTGGCACTGTGCTATGCGTTGATCTTTTCGGTAATCCTGCTCGTTACTATTTATTATCTCAACAACCGCGATCGGTTGAGAAGAAGGTTTTTAGAACGAATCAACCTGCTGAACAATGATTTGAACGAAGCCAACAAGCAGCAGCAAGCGCTCAACGAAGAGTTGGTAGCCTCTAACGAGGAGATTCAAGCGTCAAATGAAGAGATACAAGCCTCTAACGAGGAGCTTTCTGCTACCAACGAAAAGCTGCGCGAAGCGCTGGAAACGATTCAGGCGCAGAGCGAAATCATCATTCAGCAAAAGGAAGAAGCATTGTTGAAATCGCAACAGCAATTGGATATTGTTTTTTCGAATACCACAGAGGGAATTTTATTGATAGACATTGAAGGCAAGGTGATTTCTTTCAATAACGCACTAAAAGATTTTACAATTAAAACGATGGGGCGCCCACCGCAAACGGGCGCACTTGTTTGGGAGATGGCGCATACTGATCGGCAGGAAGAAGTGCGAACATTATTTGAATTGGCCAGACAAGGGCAAATGACGGTGCAACAGGTGGCGCTCCCCACCACCGAAGGCACTAGTCACTACACGGTAAAGTATGAGCCCGTGCGGGTAGAGGGTAAGGTGAGTTTTGTGTCGGTGATTGCGCGAGACGTGACAGAAAGAGAACTGGCAGTGCAGCAGTTGGAGCGAAGTTATGAAGAACTGAAGAAGGCCAATTATGAACTGGACAGATTTGTGTACAGTGCATCACATGACCTGCGGGCACCGTTGGCGTCTATCCTCGGATTGATCAACCTCGCAGAATTAGAAAATGACCAGGCAGAGTTGAAGTACCTGGGTATGATCAAAGGGCGCATCCATCACTTAGATGGGTTCATCAAAGGTATTTTGGATTACGCCCGCAATGCCCGCGCAGAAAAGAAATCGCAACAAATAAATTTTGATCAGATGTTGAATGAGTCGATGGCCTCGCTGCGATTGATCAGTCGTTATGAAAAACTGCGGATTATCACCGAAGTTGATGATGCCATTCCATTTTACTCGGACTACGTGCGGTTGAGTGTGGTGTTCAACAATCTACTGTCCAATGCCATCAAATTTCAAGACGCCACCAAGCCAGAATCTTTTGTGTCAATAAAAGTCACTACCAACCAACAGCAGGCGTTGATTGAAGTGCACGATAACGGAATTGGGATAGAAGAAAATCATATTCAAAAGATTTTTGACATGTTTTACAGGGCCACACCGCGCACAGACGGCTCGGGCATTGGCTTGTACATTGTAAAAGAGACAATTGATAAGTTGAACGGCAGCGTGCGGGTAAAATCAAAATGGGGTGAGTGGACTACCTTTGAGATCCAATTACCCAACCAAATGCCCGAAAGCGTTGCGAGTACGGTTGCAAAGACTGAACAAGCAGAATAGAAGTGTAGCGGGCTGGTTGACGAGCGGTTCGATTGACTAAGTCAATTTGCAATTGAAGCCCCTCATTCTCAATAGCCTATGGTCGGTGTTTTCACCGACCATTCAGCCTTTGTTCGGTGTTTTCACCGATCATTCTTTTTTTCTGCGCCAGCCTTTTTTTTGTAGCTTGTTGTATGCATCAGGGTATTGAATTTTTCACCGCCACCTGCCTCAACTGGCAACCGCTGTTGCTGCCCGATGAGCGGAAAGATATTTTGATAGACAGCCTGAAGTTTATGGTCAACGACAAACGGATATGGCTCTACGGTTTTGTCATCATGCCAAACCATATACACCTTATGTGGCGCAGGCAAGATGAATGGGTGAACAAGCGCACCGAGCAGATTTTCCTGAAGTTTACAGCGCAGCAGATTAAGTTCAGGTTGATGACCTCTGCGCCCCAAGAACTGGAACAGTACCGAAGCACTCAGCGCGACCGTATCTATCATTTTTGGGAGAGGCGGCCTTACAAAGCGACCATGTACAACCGAAAGGTGGCCTATCAAAAAATAGACTACATGCACAATAACCCCGTCAAAGCAGGATTATGTACATTGCCTGAAGAGTACACGTACTCCTCGTGCCGATTTTATGAAATGAACAAAGATGAATGGGGCTTCATTACGCACTACGAAGAGCATCTGTGAGAAGGCGTGGCCGGAAGAACACCTAAGAGAAGGCGTGGCCGATGAAAACACCGACCACAGGCTAAAGAGAAGGCGTGGTCGGTGACAACACCGACCACAGGCTAAATGAACAAAGATGAATGGGGCTTCATCACGCACTACGAAGAGCATCTGTGAGAAGGCGTGGTCGGAAGAACACCTAGGATAAGGCGTGGTCGGTGAAAACACCGACCACAAGCTAGTGGTACACCGACCACAAGCTAAAAAGCAGAATAGAAGTGTAGCTAAAATTAGCCAACACCGAACACCAGCTAGTCTTATTTGAGTCTTTAAAACTAATTTTGCTTCTGGCGCATCGTCACTTCATGTAATCCTCTTGCTATGAAAATCGTTTTGCCGCTAGTCTTTTTCATTCACTCCTTTGCAGTTACAGCACAAAAATTCAACGAATTTTTACAACAGTGCGAAGCAAACGGCTTTCGCGGAAGCGTGCTGGTAGCCTCAAAAGGAAAAGTGTTGCTTGAACAAGGGTATGGTTTGGCCGATGCGGAAGCCAACCGGAAAGAAACGGCCAATACAGTTTTCTGCATCGGCTCCATTACCAAGCAGTTTACTGCCGCGGGAGTGATGAAACTGGCCGATGAGAATAAACTTAGGGTCACCGATAAGCTCTCGAAGTTTTTCCCCGAATCGCCTGCGGCAATGAAAGACATAACGGTACACCAACTACTTACGCACACGGCTGGGCTGGCGCCCGCATTGGGCGATGACTATGACCTTGTCAATGCAAGTGATTTTATGAAACTGGTGTTTAGTCAACCGTTGCAAAGCACACCGGGCGCGCAATATCATTACTCCAATGTCGGCTATAGCATACTGGGAATTATTATTGAAAAGGTAAGCGGCATGGGGTATGAACAATATCTCCATACAAAACTCTTCCAGCCTGCCGGCATGCTTCGCACCGGTTATCTCATTCCAAAATTTGACAAAAAAGAATTGGCTGTTGGTTACCGCGATGGCATCCGGTGGGGCACGGCATTAGATCATGCATGGATGGCGGACGGTCCGGGGTGGCATTTGCGAGCCAATGGCGGCATACTTTCAACGGCTGGTGATATGCACACATGGTACGTTGCCCTGCGCAACAACAAGGTGCTGTCAAAAGCAGCCACCGAACAACTATTGGCCAGGCAGGTGGCCGAAGATCCCCAGGGCACCAGTTACTATGGTTATGGGTGGGTATGGCAGAAAACAGACAACGGTGAGTTTAATTGGCACAATGGCGGCAATGGGGTGTACAATGCCTTCATGGGTTTTTCGCTGAAAGATGATTGGTGCTTGATGGTGAGTAGTAATACAAACAAGATCATCAGCGATAAGATTGCAACCCAGCTGCTAAAGATATTGAATGGTGGTGAGGCCGCACCGTTACCACAATCAATTATCCGCAGCGAGCCGCCATTCATGACCAGCCCCGTAACCCTTGCCATCTTTCAACAGATTGTGAATAAAGGCGGAGAATATTTTGAATCAAACTATGATGAGGTGCTGAGGCAGGCGGGGTTTGACTTTGAAGATGACATGATATTGTTTGGGGTAGGGGAGAAACTGAAAGCAGAGATGCGTTGGGAAAATGCACGTAGCCTTTATACGGTGTATTCCAAACTCTTCCCGAACATTGTGGTGGCATGGAACCAGCTCGGCAGATGTTACAAGCAACTTGGCAACAACACAAAAGCAAGGGAATGCTTCGAAAAATCGCTATCGATCAGGCCGGTAAACAACCCTGCAAAACAACTGCTGGAAGAATTGTAAGAATTGATTTTATTTCTTTAACAAAAATCGCATTACATAGAGCACTTGAATCCGAAGTCACCGATTATTCTTTTTTCTGCTACCATCTTTTGTAGCTGAAACCTTAACCCTGAAATTTGTAATCTTTATTCTATGCTCTGGGGTCTCCACCTTGGACGACAGCAACATATTGACCATGCTTGTTAAAATAACTACTTTTATCATGAATGGCGCTCAATAAATTCTTTCTTCAATTCGTCAATTTCAATGAGTCGGAATTGGATCAGCTAAATCAACTGGCCAAGCCGGAACAGATCAGTAAGGGAGAAGCCCTAATTAAGCGAGGGCAGGTGTGCGACAAACTTTACTTTGTTACCAAGGGCATTCTTAGATTAGGCTACACGAGTGAAAAGGGCGAGGAAGTTGTTCTCGACTTTGTATTCCAAGATAGCTTTGCCGTTGACTACGTAAGTTTTCTATTACAACAGCCCACGGAAATGGATATCATTGCAGTACAAGATTGTCAGTTACTAAGCTTTGAAAGGAAATCAATCCATAAGCTATACGAGGAGAACATCAAGTTTCAAAAGATGGGTCGTTTGATTTCCGAATTTTACTTTATTCGGTTTGCTGAAAGAATCAAGGAAAATTCATTGCCCCCGAAAGAGCGATATGATAAATTGGTTGCGACTAATGGCGAGCTCCTTCAAAAAATTCCTCAATATTTGATCGCTTCCTACCTGGGTATTTCTGCCGAATGGCTTTCGAAACTGCGCGCTAAGAAGTAATTTCTTGAATTAGTTCAACAATAATAGCCTATCACCTGCCCTAGGTTTGTGTCATCAAAACAAAAGTAACATTTATGAAAAAGACATTTATGCTGGTGTGCCTTGTGGCAGGTATTGTTGTAATTACTCGCGCTCAATCTACTACAAATGAAAGCCCTAAAAAAAAGACAATGTTTGGGTTGGAGGCTGATGTGGTACCTTATTTTCTGGGAGGCTATCATGGTTCGGCCGTAGTTGGTTACAATCAGTGGCGTTTCAGAGGCGTGTTTGTAGGGCTTACAACTCCGAATTCATTATTGGATGATGGATTCAAGGACAATAAAATCAAAGTGGGAGCAATCATTGTCGACTATTTCTTTCAACCTAATTGGAAAAAACTATTTATCAGCACGGGTGTTGAATACCTAGGTGGAAATTTGAGTCACGAAAATGTAGGCACCACCAGCGACTACAATAGCATATTGTGGACTGCCGGTGCCGGTTACGTCTGGAAATTCTACAAAAATTTTTACCTCGCACCTCACGTTGCATTCACATTGCGCGTGTCTGGCGATAGTAAAGTGAGCGTAGGGAGTTTTACTCAATCACTTCCTTCATTTCAGCCTGAAGGAGGCTTGCGGGTGGGGTGGCATTTTTGATGCCGTTTGCAAATGTGGCAACCTGAAATCTGCAATCTGTCATTTGTAATCCGTAATTTGTAATCTGTAATCTCTAATCCGCGCCAAAACTATCTTGCCCCCCAACTGTTATTAGCGTATCTTTATACACATAACTGTCAGCGCCATGGAACCAACCAACGAAAAACCCAAAAAACTCTCTTTCAAAGACTTCTTTAGCTTAGGCGAAGTAGGGGGCTACTTCTTTCGCGGCAAAGACCCCAACCGGCCCAGCAACATCAACCTCAAAATGATGCACGGGGTTAACAAAATTTCCATTCTCATTTTTTTGGCCGGGGTAATATTCCTTATCGTTAAGCGTTTTCTTTGAACATCGAAGGTTTTCGCAAGTACTGCCTCAGCAAAAAGGGCGTTACCGAAGAGTTTCCCTTTGATAACAACACCCTTGTTTTTAAAGTAATGGGCAAAATGTTTGCGCTTACCGATGTAGAAAGTTTCGAAGGCATTAACCTAAAGTGCGAACCGGAGTTGGCCGCACAGTTACGTGAACAATACTCCTCTGTGCAGCCTGGTTACCACATGAACAAGAAGCACTGGAACACTGTGGCGATGGACGGCACCATGAACGATAAGCTGCTACGGCAGTGGATTGACCACTCATACGAGCTGGTCGCGGCCAGTTTGCCCAAGAAAGACCGCGAGGCACTAATTGCTTTATAGCTTGATTCTCAATAATTTACAAAAGACTATCAATTCTTACATCGCTCGGATTACTTCGGTTAATTTTCTAGCTTTGTAAATTGTGAATAGTGTATTCTCATGACAAGGGCTTTACTCTGCTGCTTGGTGCTGGCCTTGGCACTTTTTGGCTGCAAAACGCAGAAGATGATTTGCCCTGCCTACCAGAGTGCGTTCATTTTTGACAAGCCCACTGCCCGCGAGTCGTTTGTACACTACAACGAAAACGATGCACAACCGCGGGAGTTGCTGGCCTCCAACAGCAAAACATTAACGCTGCCCCCGCGCGATTCCACTTGGGAAAAAAGTGTCGTTTTGCCGGGCCCTGCATTACCCAAAGAGAAACGTAACAAACGCACCCGCTACTTGCTGTTGCCCGAAAAAACATATCGCAAAGCATTGCGCGCACTGCAAACTGTAGAGATGAAACCGGTGTACCCCAAAAAGACCGATTCGCTGGACATCAAAAAAGCATTGGATAGCGCTGCGCGCAGCATTAATGATACGCTTACCTCCACCGCAAAAACCGATACCGGCCAGCCAGCAGAAGAGGTTCCTTACGTGATCTCAAAAGAGAAAGAAAAATTCAACCTCGACCAAGACTACTACATGTGGTACTTGCGCAACATTTTGGTGTTGCCTGATGTACGCATTGCCATGGAAGGCGCAAAAGAAGATGCCGCGGCAATTATAAAGAAAGAAAAGAAGAAAGGTTTCTTCGGCTTCTTTAGCAACTTGTTTGGTAAAAAGAAGAAAGACAAAAATACAGAGCCGGTGAAACCGACTACCCAGTTGCAACAAGAAAATGTAACCACGGTTGATTCTACAGGCGCTGTAGTGGCGCCTACCGAGCAGCCGAAAAAGAAGAAAGGGATCATGGGCTTGTTCAAGAAAAAATCGAAAGACCAGGCGGCCCCACCGCCCGCACCGAAGAAGAAAGAAGAAGAGGAGGAGAAATTTTAATGTGTTGTCATCGCAGTGTTCAATCTTAGTTTTATTGATATGTTGAAAACCGTTAGCGCATGGTGTTTTGCATTGTTTTGTGCAAGCGTAAACGCACAAGTGGCCGACCCGCTCATAAAAGTGATGGAAGAGGAGATGGCCCGCGAGTGGGGACAGTTGCAGAAAGCACAGCAGCCTCCTTATTTTCTGTCGTACCGCGTTACGGACAACCGCAGCTTTCGCTTGCGCGGATCGCTGGGCAGCCTGGTAGATGAAAACAAAGACCGCACGCGCACACTCAATGCGTCAGTGCGCGTGGGCGATTATACGTTTGATGACTCACACCCCATGGACGATTTCGATGGCGACATGCCGTTTGATTTCATGGGCCGCGGTGCACGGGCACAAACGCTGCCCGAAGAAGACGACCCGCTGGCCATTCAGTTTGCCATGTGGCAACAGACGCAAAGCGCCTATCGTTCGGCACTCTCTAGCTACAAGGCGTTGAAGAATGCGCCAAAAAAAGAAGAAGCCAAAAAGCCTGTGAGCGATTTTTCGAAAGAGGAGCCTGCGGTGTTCTTCGATGGCCCCTTGCCCGCGGCAGCAACCTTTTTCAATGTGAGCGATTGGCGCCAAAAAGTGAAGCGGTTGAGTGCAGTATTTTTGTCGGTGCCCGAAATTGTAGATGGCGATGTCGGCATACATGTTGACTTAGACCGTAAGTATTTTATTTCTACCGAAGGCACGCGCATAGCCCAAAACCGCACGTCAGCCTACCTGTCGGTGAGCGCAAGCATCCGTGCCGAAGATGGTGACATTGTGCCACTGCACATGTCGTACTACGCCACCACTCCGGCCGATTTGCCGGCCGAGGAACTCGTGCGCAAAGACATTGAAGCACTGAAGGTGAAGTTGGCCAAAATGCGCACAGCACCGGTGGCCGAGCCGTACACCGGCCCCGCAATTTTATATGCGCGCGCGGCTGGTGTTTTCTTCCACGAAATCTTTGGCCACCGCGTGGAAGGCCAACGCTTGAAGAGCAAGTACGATGGCCAAACGTTTAAAGACAAAGTGAACGAACTGGTGTTGCCCAAAACACTCAGTGTGGTGTTTGACCCAACGCTCCGTAATTTCAACCAGCAGCCGCTCAACGGCTATTACCAGTTTGACGATGAAGGCGTAAAAGCCCGTAAGGTAACGGTAGTTGAAAGTGGCGTGCTGAAAACATTCTTGATGTCGCGCACACCCATCGAAAACTTTGGCAGTTCTAATGGCCACGGCAGGGCAGAGGCAGGAGCCAGCGTGGTAACTCGCCAGTCCAACCTCATCATCGAAAACAAAAAGGTGGTAGACATGGCCAGCTTGCGCAAGATGCTCATTGCCGAGTGCAAAAAACAAGATAAAAAGTATGGCTATCTGTTTATGGATGTGATGGGTGGCTTCACCAACACGGGCAGGGTGATGCCCAATGCCTTTAACATTTTTCCTACAGAAGTGTACCGCATCTACACCGATGGCCGACCCGATGAGTTGGTGCGCGGTGTGGATTTGATTGGTACTCCGTTGGCGATGTTTGCCGAAATACAGGCAGCCGATGACAAGGCCGAAGTGTTCACAGGATTTTGTGGCGCAGAGTCGGGCAGCGTGCCGGTAACCGCCATTTCGCCTTCGTTGTTTGTGAAGCGAATTGAGACACAGAAAAAGATGGTGACGCAGGTAGAGAAACCCCTGTTGGAGAAACCGGCTGATAGTAACAAATAAATATTCTTGGTGATGAAGAGATTTTTTTTGGTAGGTGTAATGGCTGTCATCGCCCAAGCGTTGATTGCGCAAAGCGAAGAGGTCATTTTAAAAGCCATGAAAGACGAACTGCAACGCAATGCAAAGGAGCTATCGTTGCCGGGTTATGAAAAACCGTTCTTCATCATGTATGGTTTGGTCGATCAAAAAACAATGGTAGTGTCGGGCACGTTGGGCTCCATCATCAATTCAAATGAAGATGAAAACCGTTACAAAAGCACCACACGCATTTTGGTAGGCAACTACGAATTCAATGATGAAAGCCTGGAAGACAATCTCTTTAGCCAGCCCAATGCCATGGAGATAGGCCTGCCGTTGGATGACGACTACTGGGGCATCCGCAGATCTTTTTGGGCCACCACCGACAACGTGTACCGAAGTGCAGCGCGTCATTTTGAAAAACACAAGCAAACGTTGAAAGAATCGGGCAAGCCGCTGGCTGAATTGCCACACCGCTGGTTTGGACAAGTGCCTGCTCAAAAGATGATCGTGACGCAGCCTTTCGTGAGTGTGAATCGGTTGGAGTGGGAAGCAAAAGTGCGCGAGTTGTCAGGCTTGTTCAAAACGGTGCCGGGCATTACCAATTCTGTGGTGTTTGTGAGTTTTGTTCAGGGGAATAAATATATGGTCAATACCGAGGGCTTGGAAGCAAAGCTTCCGTTTAGCCATGCTTCGATTACCGTTTTTGTGCAGGGAAAAGAAGAAGGTGGAAAATTTTTGTTTGATCAAATTTCATTTGAAGCAAAAGCACTCGATAAGTTGCCCGCCATGGCGCAGCTTCGGTTAGAAGTAGAGAGATTGATCAAGCGGGTGAAGGAAGAGAAAAAGCAGCCAACCCTAGAGGAAGAATACAATGGCCCGATACTATTGGAAGGAGCAGCAGTGGCGCAGACTTTTTCTTCTACGCTGATGGCTGGGCGTGAGGGGCTTTTTGCCTCTGACAATATTGCGAAGTTGAAGGGCTTTCAGTTTGAAGATGAATCCGTCAGTTCAGAAGGCAAGGTAGGTAAGTCGATTATGAATGCGTTGATTTCCATCAAAGCCAAACCTAGATTGAAAGAATACAACGGAGTGGATTTGCTCGGCAGTTTTGTGCTGGACAATGAAGGGGTTAGTCCGGCAGATGAGCTAACGTTGGTGGAAAATGGAGTGCTGAAGAATTTGCTGAATAACCGTACTCTCACCAATGCCAACCAAACAGCAAATGGTTTTGCCAATGGGCCTGGTGTGGTAGAAGTTACGATAGCGCAAAAAGATACTGATAAAGCGCTGCGAGATAAATTGCTTGCCCAAGCAAGAAAGGAAGGGTTGACCTTTGCATTGATTTTGCGAGATGAGGCTTCGCGCGGTGGAATGATGAATGCTTACAAAGTAGACGTGGCTACGGGCAAAGAGCAATTGGTGCGCAATGTGAATTTGCGCGAGCTGGGCTTTAAAACATGGAAGCGGATTTTGGGTGCGTCTTCCACCTATGTTGCACACAATTTGGGTGGCGCAGGTTTCGATCGAGAGTTTGGACCAAGCTTTACTTCATGGATTGTGCCAACAGCTGTTTTGCTGGAAGAGGGAGAGGTGCAACCATTGCGGATGCCCTCGCTTAAAGAGGAAGAGTACATTACCAGCCCATTGAAGAGTAATTAGATTTTGCCTCTTTTCCCAAGCTCAATCACCTCCATGTTTTTGATTTCTTTGTTTAAGATTTCAAACCGCATAATGGTTTTGATGTGGTGAAAGCCATGGTTGCCGGCCGCGCCCGGATTGATATACAGCAAATTGTATTTCGGGTCTTTGATCACTTTTAAGATGTGCGAGTGGCCGCAGATGAGTACATCGGCTGACTTTTCTTTCAAGATCTTTTTGGTTCGCGGATTGTAATTCGGAGGCGAGCCTGCGATATGTGTCATCCAAATGCGCAGACCTTCACAATCAAACCACAGGTATTCGGGGTACAGCGCTTGCAAATTTTTGTCATCAATATTGCCGTACACTGCGCGTAATGGTTTTAGGTGTTCAAGTTGCTGGGTAACGGAGACTTCTCCAATATCACCTGCATGCCATATTTCATCCACCGACTGAAAGTACTCCAACACTTTTGGATCTAAATGACTGTGTGTATCTGAGATGAGGCCTATTTTCATTTATTGTGAATGTATTTGATTAATACGTATAAAAAATTTATATTTGTCGTGTAATTAAAAAATCAAATATGGATGCTAAAATTACATTAAGTTTCAATCAAGACGTAATTGCAAAGGCAAAACGCTTTGCCGATGATAACAATATCAGTTTGTCCAGGCTCACCGAGTTTTTATACAGTAAAATCACCAGCGGCCATTACAAGCAATTGGAAGATTTGCCCGTGGCAGATTGGGTCAACCAAGTGGCGGAGGGGGAAATCAGCTATCAAAAATCACCGCGCCCTTATAAAAGCTTAAAAAAGGAATATTATAAGTCTAGGAAGTGAGAATTTTCTTAGATGCAAATATTTTGGTATCGGTGCTGAACAAAGAATATCCTTTGTACACCTACTCCTCTCGGGTATTGAGTTTGGCGGGCAACAGTTCTTTTCAGGTTTACACATCACCCATTTGTTTGGCGATTGCCTTTTACTTTGCTGAAAAGAAGAGTGGCACCATCCAAGCAAAAAAGAAGATTGATTTATTGGTTCAAAATCTGCAGGTGTCAACGGTAGATGGAAATACGGTGCGGAAAACGGTTAAAGATAAGGCGATTGAAGACTTTGAAGACGGGCTCGAGTACTATTCCGCGGAAGCAGCTAAGTGTAAGTGCATCATTTCTGAAGACAGAAAGCATTTCTTCTTTTCTAAGCTTGAAGTAATGGATGCTCGTGGTTTTTTGGAAAAGTATGTGATGCGTTAGCTTGCCTTAGTTTTGATGAAAGCTCTCGCTCACAAAACTCAAAACTTCAGGAAGGGCCGTACGCCAATACGACCAGTTGAGGATACCGTTTCTCACACGAAATTCATGAGGCACTTTTTTGTCGATAAGCGCTGCATGTAGCGCCATGTTACCTTTTATCAGAAAATCTTTATCCCCGCAATCAATGTAGTAGCGCACTTTCTTTAGTTCATCGGCACTGGTTTTTTCTACGATGTCTAATATGGAGTTGCTGCGCCAATGGTCAGTCAATCGATCTTTTCCTTTCAGATTCTTTCCAAAAGGAATGGCAAATACGTTTGCCCAATTTTCGTCAGGCATGTTTACGATCTCTTCCTTTGTTAAAATGCCCGCGCTAAGTGGTGCGGCAGATGAGAATAAATTTGGATGCTTCATGGCCAGCAGGCAAGTGCCAAATCCACCCATCGACAAGCTAGCGATGGCGCGGTAGCGTTTTTCAGTTCGTGTTTGGTAAACAGAATCAATGAAGGGAATAAACTCCTGCACAAAGAAACTCTCGTACTTGATCTTTCCATCGGCAGTATTGAGGTACCAGCTGACGCCCCCATCGGGCATGGCAATAATCATGGAAGTCATTTCGCCTTTTGCTTCTTGCTGATCGGCAATGTGCTTCACCTCTCCAAATTGTGTCCAACCGGTCTCGTCATCGCCAAAGCCGTGAAGTAGGTATAAGACGGGAAATCTTCTGGTGCCATAATCCTTTGGCAGATAAATACTGTATTCCACTTCCTTCTCCAAGATAGTGCTTTTCAATTTCAGACTTTCTTTGATGATGCTTGATTGGCCAACGGCAGCATTAGCGATAGCTGCCAAAAGAATAAGGACGAATTGTTTCATGAGTCTCATCACATTAAGAAGGAAAAAAGTTACGGAATATCGCCAACAACTAAAAAGAGAATAATGCTTTTATTGTTACTTGTTTTTCGGGCAAGCCGTCAGGTTTGCTAACGCTTTTTCAATTTCTTTTCCCATTCGGCTGCGCGCTTCATTTTAGCGAGTGTTCCTTCGTTGATCAGCTTTTCCAATTGCGGGTGTATTTGGCCTTGTGAGGTGAGGTGGTAGTACCCGCAAAGATCGCATTGGTAAATGGCAACGGGGCCGCGGTTCGGCCCAACAGGCAACTGCACGTTGGCTTCAATGAGTGCATCGATGGCTAATGCCTCATGGAGGTAGAGTCTTTTTCCACTTGGGCATGTTCGCTTCATTGTTCAAAATACTAAAACTCTATTAACTTTGCCGCCCTAAATTTAGTTGAAATGAAAGTAGCAGAAATCCATACCAAGAAGGGCGTAATGAAAATCAATTTCTTTGAAAAAGATGCGCCCAACACCGTGAAGAATTTTATCACGCTCGCGGAGAAGGGGTTTTACGATGGCCTCACATTCCACCGCGTACTTCCGAATTTTGTTATCCAAGGCGGATGCCCGAACGGCATTGGCAATGGCGGCCCCGGATATATGATCGATTGCGAATTGACCGGAGATAATCAATACCATGACAGGGGCGTGCTCTCCATGGCACATGCAGGACGAAATACTGGTGGGTCCCAATTCTTTATTTGCCACACGCGTGCCACCACTAAACACCTGGATCGCAACCACACCGTTTTCGGTAAGGTGGTAGAAGGCTTAGACGTGATTGATCAAATCCGTCAAGGCGATGTGATGGAAAAGGTGGTGATTACGGAGGTAGCGTAGCTTACGCGAGTTCCGCTACACATTCAATCTCCACCAAAGCATCTTTGGGCAAGCGGCTTACCTCCACGGTGGTGCGCGCAGGTTTGTGCTCACCGAAAAATTGCTCATAGGCCTTGTTCATTTTTTCGAAATCAGCAAAATTTTTCAGAAACACACTGGTCTTTAACACGTGGTTTCGGTTTGCCCCTGCGGCTTTCAGCACCGTCTCCAAATTTTGAAGTACCAAGGTAGTCTGTTCAGTTACCGTGGCACCTTCAATCACCATGGTGGTAGGGTTCAAGGGTGTTTGCCCCGAGCAAAAAATCAATTTGCCGGAAATGAAAGCGTGGGAATAGGGGCCGATGACCTTAGGGGCATGCTCTGCGAAAACTTTTGTCATTATGGTTTGGCTTTGGTTTTTAATTCTGTTTTAATGGATTGAAAGTAATAACGTCATTCAAGATAGCAAATCTTTGAATATTTTTTCAGTAACCTCGTTTATTCGTTACACATAAGTTTGTAGGTTTACATCACTAAATCGGATGACCATTCGGCTGACGTTTTTCATTTCATGTGTTCTACTGATATCCCGGGCAACGGCACAGCAGTTTACATTTCAAGCAGCGCTCACCAAATCAAAAGAAAATAACCCCCTGTTAAAAGCCGTGGTGAAGAACCTTGAGCTTGCTCGTTTCGATGTGGTAACAGCGGGTCTCAGACCTAACCCGAACTTTAATAACCAAACATTGCAGCAGCTGGACAGCAAGTTTTTTCCGGCCAACTCTGCCTGGAGCGATAACTTGAATCGCCAGGTATGGTATCAACTGACCAAACCTTTTCAGCTTGATAACCTGAGGGGCAAGAAGATCGATTTTGCGGAAGCGGCTTATCGTGTTACGGAGAAATCATACCATGAAACCGAGCGCACAATACTGCAGGCGGCAGCCAATCAGTGGTTGGGTGCTTGGCGGGCTTTTGTTCAATTTAATGCGATTGGTAAAACACTCAAAAACATTGATAGCCTCAACCTGATCAACGAAAACAGATTTAAAAATCAGGTAATCACGCAGAGCGATTTAGTCCGTACCAAATTGCTAGCCGAACAATACAGGCTCCGATATACCGAGTCGAGGCAAGACTACTTTAATCAACTGAAGCAACTGCGAGTTTTATTGGGGACCAGCGACAGTGTTTCGATCGCCATTGATGATCCCTTCGTGTTGCCCCAGTTGCCCGACAATTTAGATTCACTTTATAGCCTCTCGCGTCAACAACGTGCCGACTTGCAATTGATACAAGCTACCAAGGCGTTGGCTGCGAGCAACATTGTGTTGCAAAAATCGAAAGCAATACCACAACCCGAATTGGGGATGATTTGGAACCCACAAAATTCAGTTCCGTATCTCGGCTTTTTTGGCACCATTCAGTTACCCATTTGGTCGAGAAATCAAGGGGAGATTGGGAAATCGCATGTGTTTCAACAGCAAACCGAAATCAATTATCAACGGATGGAATTGCAACTTCGCACCGAAGTTGAAACTGCCTATAAAACGTTCAAAATCTATCAAACCAATTTGCAACGATATGAGCTGCTGCTGCGCGAGTCCGACAATGTGTTGGGCACGGTGCGGTATGCTTATTTAAGAGGCGCCACTAATTTGATTGATTTTTTGGAGGCGCAGCGTGCCTGGTTTGATACGCGGCAAAACTATTTTGAAACGTTGTACAACTATCGCAAGAGTTACATTGAGATGCTGTACGTAACCGGAACATTGAGTAAAATGTAATTGTATGGTTAGATTACTGCTATTGGTAATGATCATCGTAAGCGTTGCGTGCAAAAAGCATGATGGGAAGCATGCAGTAGAAGCAATTGCCAAACCTGAAGTA
This sequence comes from Bacteroidota bacterium, assembly GCA_018267275.1. GTDB lineage: Bacteria > Bacteroidota > Bacteroidia > Cytophagales > Cyclobacteriaceae > ELB16-189. The sequence continues at coordinate 24,437 of JAFDYV010000010.1, forward strand.
AAAGAAAACGGTGACTTGATAGTCTTCTTGGATCAACATCAAACTGAACAGTTTGAGGTAGTGCTTACCAAAAAAGAAAACGTGACGGCACGATTTTCGGCACCCGCGCACGTGATGGCCACTGTTGTTCAATCTGCCGACAATGTTGCGCAAAACTTAATTCTTTTTGATGACGCAGACCTATCCTACAACTACGCATCTTACCTACAGCATTTGGTTTTGATTAACCAGTGGAAAATTAATATTGCAAGGGTGAAAGATTTGCTGGCGCATGGTGCGGCCACTGGCAAAGATCTGATTGAAGCGCAAACACAGTTGGCCAACGAAGAGGCCGTTATCATTGAACATGAGACTAAATTAAAGTTAGGCGGATTTGATCCGGTGGCGTTGCGCGGAGCCAAAGCCAAGACGGTGTGGGTACTTTGCAACGTGCCCGAAAACCAGGTGGACAAAGTGCGAGAAGGTAACAAATGCACTGTGCATTTTAATTCTTTTCCAAACGAGGTGATGTCGGCAAGGGTGGAGGCTGTAGGCGATATGGTAGACGCCATTACCCGCATGGTGAAAGTACGGATAATCTTATCGAACCCTGACAGTCGAATCAAGGCAGGCATGTACGCCACCGTTGATTTTGGTGTGGCAGAGGGCAAGTTCATCTCAGTACCCCACACCAGTATTGTTACGGTGGGCGGCAAGAGTTATGTTTTTGTAAAAATTAGTGAACGCGAGTATCGAAGAAAGCTAGTAGTACTTGGGCAAAACGCTGATGACAGCGCAATGGTGATTTCAGGCTTAACCGAAGGAGAGCAAGTGGTAAAAAGTGGAACGATGCAGCTAAAGGGACTTAGTTTTGGATATTAATTGCTTATACCTATGATGCAGGCACAACTTTTTTTTGACAAAGATGATCGCAAGCAAGACATGCCACTACACAAGTACATTTTAGAATTTTTGGTGAAGAGAGGCATTGCGGGTGCAACCATGTTTGAAGGCGTGGCGGGCTTTGGCCAAAACGATTACATTCAGCGACCCACGCAGCTATTTTCATTTGATGAGGTGCCGGTGATGATCACCTTTATTGATGAAGACGAAAAAGTTAAATCGGCACTTACGGAATTAAGAAAGCTGACAAACATTGGATTATTTATTGCGCACCCCGTTTCGGTGTGGCCTGCGGCTAAATGATTAAGCGCATCCTCATATTCTCCATGTCCAACCGCTGGTTGGTGATCGGTCTGAGCATCGCCCTGATGGCGCTGGGCTTTTGGAGTTTTGAGCAACTGAAAATTGAAGCCTATCCAGACATTGCCGACACCAATGTCATTGTCATTACAAAATTTAATGGACGCGCAGCCGAAGAGGTAGAGCAGCAAGTTACCATTCCGATTGAGCGCGCTTTGAATAGCGTGCCGCATGTAACCGACAGGCGCTCGCGAACCATTTTTGGCCTATCAGTAGTTCAACTGAATTTTGATGAGACTGTAACGGATTATTTTGCTCGGCAGCAAGTGTTGGAACGGCTCACATCGGCTGATCTGCCGGATGGTGTAGAACCTCGCATTGCACCGCTTACTACCGCTGTGGGTGAAATTTATCGTTACGTGATCGAGGGACCGCCTGACATGTCGCCACTTCAATTGCGCGATGTTCAAGATTGGATTATCATTCCGAGACTGTTACAGGTACCTGGCATTGCCGATGTCACAACATTCGGTGGCCCGATCAAGCAGTTTCACATACTCACAGATCCAGCCAAGTTGCGCAAGTATGAGATGAACTTGCAAGAGGTGATGGATGCGGTGAATGCCAATAACCAAAATACTGGCGGTAACATAGTGGAGCAAGGTGGGCAGGGCTTTGCGGTACGTGGGTTGGGAGCCATCAAAACCACCGAAGACCTAGAAAACATTGTTTTGAAGTCTGTAAATGGCGTGCCGGTATTTATGCGCGATGTAGCCTCAGTTGAGATTGCTCCGCCTCCGGCTTCTGGCGTACTCGGCTACCGCGTAAATTCAGAAAAGCTTGACGTGGTGGGCACCACCGAAGGCATTGTGTTGCTGCGTAGAGGCGAGAACCCAAGCATTGCGCTCGAATTACTGAAAGAGCAAATTAAGGAGCTAGAATTGCATGAGCTGCCCAAAGGCGTGAAGCTTAGAGTGCTGTACGATCGCAGTTTCTTGATTGACCATTCTTTGGATACTGTGGCGGAGACCGTATTTATGGGTATTTCCATCGTGGTGATTTTGTTGGTAATGGTGTTGGGCAGTTTCCGTGCAGCGTTGGTGGTGGCCGCTACTATTCCATTTGCCATGCTGTTTGCTTTCATCATGATGAAGTTAACAGGTATCCCGGCAAATTTACTCTCGCTCGGGGCCATTGACTTTGGTGTAATTGTAGACGGTGCGTGTGTCATGGCTGAACATCTGATTCGAAAATATGTAAATGCCACCCCTGACGAAAAAGAAGAAGGTATCACTAAAATCACCTTGCTGTCAGCGCAAGAGGTCGGCCGTGAGATTTTCTTCTCCGTTGTGATTATCATGCTGGCCTACATGCCGATTTTGTTAATGCAACGTGTGGAAGGAAAGTTATTTTCTCCCATGGCACTCACTCTTGCATTTGCTGTATTGGGATCAATGATTTGCGCACTTACGCTCATTCCCGTCCTCATATCATTTGTATTCAGCCGCGCGATGAAGAAAGAAAAAATAATGCAAGGTAAGGCAAGACATTTCTTGATGGAGTCACTTACTCATATTTACGCGAAACTCTTACGCGTTATTTTTAAGTTCCCTAAAATAGTTGTGGTCAGTGGCTTTGTGATTGTAGCTTTTTTGATTTCGCTGGGAGCGAAACTCGGTACAGAATTCCTACCTGAACTGGATGAGGGGTCTATCTTTATGCGTTCGTTTATGCCGGCCGGTATCACCATCAAAGAAAACGCGAAGATTGCACCGCAGATAAGGGAGATTGTTTCAAGCAATTTCCCGGTTGAATTTGTGATTACACAAACCGGGCGCAACGATGACGGCACAGACCCATTCCCCACTGACCGTACTGAAATTTTAGTAGGCTTAAAAGATTATGCATTGTGGGCCGATACGGTAAAAAAGAAAGACCTGGTGCAGCGCTTGCAGACAGAGTTACAAAATGAATTTCCGGGCTCGTTCTTTTCCACGGGCCAGCCCATTATTGACCAGGTGATGGAGATAGTCACAGGCTCAGCGGCAGACTTAGCCATTTCAATTGTAGGTTATGATTTTGATTTGATGCGCCATAAAGCTGATAGCATCGCCACGATTGTGCGTGCAACAAGCGGTGCATCGGCCGTTAATATTGAACAAGAAGGTGCGCAAGCGCAGCTGGCCATTCGCATCGACCGAAAAGCGGCTGCTCGGTATGGCATTAATGTGTCTGATGTACAGAACATGGTGGAGGCGGCAATAGGAGGGAAGCCCATCGGCACGGTGTATGATGGAGCAAAGAAGTACGACATTGTGGTACGCTACATCCCCGAGGCTCGTAACTCAATGGAAGCAATCAAAAACTTACAGGTATCTGCCTCCAATGGCTCACTCATTCCGCTTGACCAAATTGCGAAGGTGGAGTATGTAGAAGGTCAAACCAATATTTACCGCTTGAATGGCAAGAGGATGATAACGGTTCGCACCAACATACGCGGGCGAGATCAAGGTGGTTTTGTTAGTGAAGTTCGGAGAAAAATTGAAGCGAACATTCATGTGCCCGATGGCTACGAAGTGTTGTACGGAGGCCAATATGAGAACTTAGAGCGAGCCGGCTCACAGTTGGCAATTTCTATACCGCTTACAATTGTGGTGGTCTTTATATTTTTATGGATGTTGTTTAAAGAACTGAAGTCAACACTCCTCACTGTTACCTGTATCTTATTTGCGTTGGGTGGTGGCATCTTGGCCCTTGAGTTGCGCGGATACAACTTCAACGTGTCGGCTGGTGTGGGATTCGTTTCAATTTTCGGTATTTCGGTAATGGCAGGTGTGTTGCTGATCTCGGCACTTAATCGGGAAGTTGCTTCAGGTAGTGGCGATTTGTTTGATATTGTTTTCCGAACTTCTACCGAGCAACTTAAAGCAATATTGGCGATTATGCTCGTAGCAATTGTCGGCTTGTTTCCCGCGGCCTTTTCTTCGGGTATAGGGTCTGATGTGCAACGGCCTTTGGCCACGGTGATCATAGGTGGCCTTACGAGTACGTTGATTTTTGTGCCTACGATCATGCCTCCGCTGTATTGGTTGCTGTTGAAAAAGAAGAACGAAGGATCGGTGCAGAACTTTTGATTGCGTTTGGGCGATGTTAACAGCCTCTTGCCGCGCAAAAAGAGCGTACAGACTTTTTCATTTAGGCTCCTCTGTTTATTCATTTACATTTAGTCAAAAAATTATGAGAACGAAGTATTTAGCATTTGTTCTGGCATTTGGATTTCAAACAGCCTTTGCGCAAGTGCAACCTGCACCCCCCGATGCCAATGCCAGCCTTAATAGTCGCTTCGCCTATATGAAGGGTACCTCACAGACCTTTCAAGACTACAAGGTCATTAAAGAAGTGCGCCTCGATGAATTTTGGCGAATGACGATGGATTCGGTTATTAAGCAACGGCAGGCAATCAAGCAATCTCAACAGACCGTTGATTTACTGACGAAGCAACTTGCCGCAACAGGTGCGTCAGTCAAAACCATTCAAGCCTCCATGGCAGACTTGGTTCATGACAGTACCCACATTTCTTTTTTAGGAATTCCGTTCAATAAATTATTGTTCAACATGCTAGTGTTAGCGGTCGTAGGTGTGCTGGTGTTCTTAATTGTATTGTTGCTGGGAAGAACTCGGTTAGTAAACAACGCGATGAAAGAAAAGCTGGATGCACTACAGTCCATCACAGATGAATTCGAGCAATACAAACGGAAGGCATTAGAAAAAGAGAAGAAGTTATCGCGCGAGTTGCAAACAGAAAGAAATAAACTATTGGAACTCAAACGTATTTGACTACTGGTAAACACGGATGTAGTCCACTTCCATGCGTTGAGGCCAAATCGAGTCATCAATACCCTCTTTACCACCCCAATTGCCGCCCACAGCAATATTTAAAATGAGGTGAAACTTTTGGTCGAACGGCCAGCCGTTAAAATCGTCATTTGGGTTTTTCATTACCGAATGGTATAACTTGTCGTCTACGAAAAAATCGATTTGATTGTCTTTCCAATCGATCGCATACAAATGAAAAGCGTCCGAACAATCGCCAACAGTTACCTTACCTTCTTGCTGTGTTTGTTGAATGTGATTGTATTTTTTGCTGTGAAGTGTACCGTGGATTACTCCTTGATCGTAGCCTACATGCTCCATGATGTCAATTTCGCCACTGGTGGGCCATCCGCCATATTTCCAATCGGTCGGCAACATCCAAATGGCTGGCCACGTACCCCTGCCTTTTGGTAGTTTGGCGCGTACTTCCACTCTTCCGTATAGCCAATCGCCTTTGTGTTTGGATATTATTCGTGCTGAGCTGTAGGCCCTTCCATTTAGTGAATCTTGGTGCGCTTCAATGATTAGATTTCCGTTTTCGATACGTACATTTTTTGTACGCTGAGTATAGTATTGAGCCTCGTTATTGCCCCAGCCACATACATGGGGACAACCATCGCCCAAGTCATAGCTCCATTTGGTGCTGTCGGGTACACCTTCCAAATCAAATTCATCTGCCCAAACCAATTTTGGCGGAGCGTTGCATGAGGCCAGCAATGCCACAAGTAAAAGAGATATCCATGCGTTTTTCATTTTTTGGCAAAGGCTACTTTAAAATAAATCAACAATAAGCTCAAGATGCACACGATGCTGTTCGCGATAATCACGGGCCATAGCATCAATGCGAAAGCGTAGGTAAGCCACACCAGGGTGCTCAGCAACACAATTAGCATCATTGTTAAACTTAAATCACCCACGCTTCGTGTCTTCCATACTTTATATACTTGGGGAATAAATGTGACGCTGGTGAGGAAAGCGCCAAAATGACCAACTGCTTCGATCCAGTTCATATTTTTTGATTTAAGATTTCGACAAGATTTTAAGCCTCCTTAATTGTTATAAAAATTCATCGTTCGCTCTGGACCAATCGTGCAAAAAGACAAAATCATTTCAATGGCGCGATCCATGTGTTGTGGCAGTGCTTTAAATTCATCTTGTGTAAAATTGCCCAGCACGTGATCTACTTGTTGTCCTTTCGCAAACTCGCTACCGATGCCAAACCGCAATCGGGCATAATCTTGGCCACCCAAGGTTTGCTCTATGTTTTTCAATCCGTTGTGTCCGGCTGCGCTGCCTTTCGTGCGCATTCGCAAGCTGCCAAAGGGCAAGGCTATTTCGTCTACCACAACTAATAAGTTTTCTTTCGGTATTTTGAGGTCTTGCAGCCAGTAAGCGATTGCTTTGCCGCTTAGGTTCATGTAAGTATTGGGTTTGATCAAATGAATCTGCTTGCCTTTGTATTTAAGCTCGGCCCTATCTGCCAATCGTTCGGTACTAAATTCAATTTTATGATTATCGGCAAGCCGATCTAACACCAAGAAGCCCGCATTGTGCCGGGTGAGTTCATATTCCGGCCCAATATTGCCGAGGCCTGCAATGAGGTATTTCATTGAAACAAAGCTAGGGAAAGAAATTCCGACTCAAAAAAAATCCCGCCACCGATTTGGTAGCGGGATTTGAAAAAATCAAAAAGCAAGATTTACTTCTTCTTCTCGTCTTTCTTAGGAGCATCTGCCTTCTTGGCATCGCCAGCAGCAGCAGCCGGAGCGGCAGCACCTGCGGCTGGAGCAGCGGCACCCTCAGCAGGGGCAGCAGCAGCCGTTTCTTCAGCAACTTTTGCAGCGCGTGGCACTTCAACAGATGCGATGGCAGCGGCTTTTGGATCTAAGAAATCAAGGTTAGGCATGTTCATGTCACCCACCTTAATGGCATGGTGAAAATCCAACTCTGTACAGTCAATATCGATGTGGTCAGGCATGTGCTTGGGGAAAGCAGCTACCTTCAATGCAGCGCGCTTGCGCACCAACAATCCACCTTTCGCTACGCCTTTTGCTTGGCCTACCAAGCGAACAGGAATTTCCATTTTGATTTTGCGATCTTCGCTGATGCGCAAAAAGTCTACGTGTAAAATGATTTCACTCACAGGGTGAAACTGTACCTCTTGCATGATTGCTTGGCACTCTTCACCTTCAATATTCAAATGAACAAAGTGTGCTTCGTTGGTGTACACCAAGTCGCGGAACAGGATTACGGGAGCATAGAAATGTACTTGCTCTCCGCCTCCGTACAACACACATGGCACGTTGCCTTCTTCGCGAACCTTGGCAGAATCTGTCTTGCCGAGATTTGCTCTTCGATACCCTATAATCTCGATGGTTTTCATAATTGTTTTTTGTTTATGGTTAAAATTAAAAATTGATTACAAACGAATGAACAATGAGCTGATGGACTCATGGTCGTGGATCTTGCGAATGGCCTTGGCAAAAAGGTCAGACACGGTGAGGACTTTGATCTTAGAGACGTTTTGCTTCAGTGGGATAGTATCACTTACTACCAGTTCCACTAAGTCAGACCCTTGAATATTCTCATATGCCTTGCCAGACAATACCGGGTGCGTACAGATGGCTCGTACGGACGAAGCGCCTTTTTCCTTTAATAGACTGGCTGCCTTGCAAAGCGTGCCTCCAGTATCAACCAAATCATCAACCAAAATCACGTCTTTGCCTTCCACTTCGCCAATCAAACGCATCGCCTCAATCTTGTTTGCTTCTTTGCGGTATTTGTCGCACACAGCTAACTCAGCATTGAAAAACTTTGCAAAACTACGGGCGCGTTTGATGCCCCCCACGTCAGGCGAAGCAAACATGATGTTGCTTAAGTTCAGCGACTTTAAGTAGGGAACGAAAATATAGTTACCATCCAGGTGGTCAACTGGAATATCAAAAAAGCCTTGAATCTGATCGGCATGTAAGTCGCAGGTCATCACGCGTGTGGCGCCAGCGGCAGAAAGAAGGTTGGCAATCAGTTTAGCTGCAATAGCTACCCGTGGTTTGTCTTTTCTATCTTGGCGGGCGTAACCAAAATACGGAATGATCACGTTTACCGTTGATGCACTGGCGCGTTTAGCCGCGTCAATCATCAACAACAGCTCCATGAAATTTTCGGCAGGTGCGAAAGTAGATTGTATGACGAATACATCGTGACCGCGCACCGATTCACCAATAAAGGGTGACATTTCGCCATCGCTGAACTGCTGGTAATCTACTCGTCCCAATGGCTCGCCATAAGCATCAGCAATTTTCTCAGCTAGATAAGTCGTAGCGCGCCCCGAAAAAAGTTTTACCGCCATAATTCAGAAACGTTAACTAAAAACCCGCATCGGCAAGCGAGGCGGGTTTTGGTGGTTGTCCTACTAGGATTCGAACCTAGAAAAGCAGAATCAAAATCTGCTGTGTTACCATTACACCATAGGACAATTTTGGTCCTTCAAAAAAAGGTCTGCAAAGGTAGAATTAATTTCGAAATGCAAAAACCGAATTTTCAAGGTTTTTGAAGGAATATTCACCTTTTTTGACTGCCTTGGATTACGGCAATTCGGTTTCTTTTTGAGGTGCGCCCTCCACAAAGCCCTCAGCCCAAAAACGATACTTATCCAAAATAGAAATTACGGCATTACGTAAGTGCCTTTGGTTGTTGAAGTCGATGCTGCCGTAATAAGTGGTGGCATAGCCCTGCCAAATAGAACGGTTCTGTCGCCTGTCAAAGAACTGGATTAATAGCGTGCCGGTTTTCAAGTTGAGCTTTTTGGGGTTGTAGTTGAGGTCTACTTGCTGTGTTTTCACCCATTCTTCAATATCAGGCTGTACATAGCCGTTAAAACGAAGGCTGTCAGCATACATTTTGAAGCCAATAATCAAATGCGGCCGTGTGTCGGTTTGCTTGTAACCCAAAAAACGCATGCGACTGATAATTGATTTTTCAATCAACTCCGTAGTAGCTGTAGTATCCACGAAACCGAGTGGCTTCATCAAAGTAAATGTCCGGTAACGTTTGAAATTACCGCGGTAGCTGTAATCGTATTCAACGGGCAGTTCTTTATAGCCCAGGCAAGAAGCAAGCGAAAGGAGAGCAAGAGCGTAGAGCACAGATTTCTTCATAGCTCAAGGGTTTAGATGTTGAAAGTTACCGTAAATTAGGGCGAAGTACAAGTGGTCACCAACATTAAAGTAAATCATGCAAGGCAGCAGTTTAAATGCAACATTTCATCAAACTATTGGCACAAAATTTCACTTATTCAATAGTCTTTTCTTAAACCTGCCATTTCAAAATGTGCTGCGTACCGGCACATTGTTGCCGCTTCTGCAACAGCATTGTGCCGAGGGTTTTGAGAAAGGTCTGAAGGCAAACGAGATTATCCACGACTTTTTTAAAGAGCACGCGCCAAACAGCACTGCTGAAGAACAACTTGACTTTCAATTCAACATCATTCAATACGTAGAGCGGCAAGTAGCACTGTTCGATTCTGTGGAGGATGCTGCTTTTGAGCAAGTGAACGACCTAAACGGTAGGGGCACGGTGCCTGCTTTGCTTTTGCGTGCACGTTACGATAACAAAATCCAAGTGCTTCGCGAAAAGTTGGAGCAGTTTAGTTTGCGTGTAGTGCTCACAGCTCACCCTACGCAGTTTTATCCGGGTCATGTGTTGGGTATCCTCACCGACTTAGAAAACGCGATTCGGGCAAATGACTTTACGCTCATCAACCAATTGTTGCAGCAGTTAGGTAAAACAGGTTTTATTAATCAGCAGAAACCAACACCTTATGATGAGGCGTTGAGTTTAACATGGTATTTAGAAAACGTTTTTTACAAATCTGTTCCGCAAATTATTGAATCTCTTGCCAGCGGTTTGCAAATCAATTTGAGTGACTGGAAAAACCATCGCTTGATGGTAGTGGGCTTTTGGCCGGGTGGAGACCGAGATGGTAACCCCTTCGTAACGACCGACATCACCTTAAAGGTTGCCTCGCGGTTACGCGAATCAATTCTTAAATGCTACTACCAAGATGCCCGGTTGCTTCGCAGGCGGCTGACATTCCAAGGAGTGTACAGCATCATTATCAACATCGAACAGAAGGTTTATAACTTAGTCTTTAAAAAAGAAGAGAGCTATCTAACACCTGCTGCGCTGCTTCAAGAATTACAACACGCGCGAGCGCTGCTCATATCAGAGCACAACGGGCTTTTTGTAGACCTATTGGATCGCTTTATACTAAAAGTGAAAATCTTTGGTTTTCATTTTGCAGCCCTCGACATACGCCAAGACAGCCGTAAGCACGATACCGTGTGGCATGAAATCTTGAATAAGTTATCGCAAAAGCGCCAAAGTATTTCTGCAAACGAATTTGACCAGTTAACCGAAGAAGAGAAAATCAGCTATTTACTGTCCCTCAACACCAATCTGATTTTTCTGGACTTTGAGGATGCCTTGGTTAATGAGACAATTCAAAGCATACTTGCCATTGGTAAGATTCAACACCAAAATGGAGAAGATGGTTGTCACCGTTACGTGATCAGTAATTGCCAAAGTGCACTGCACATCATCGAAGTATATGTGCTCGCCAAACTTTTGATTGGTACCACCACGGGACTCAAACTCGATATTGTACCACTATTTGAGACGATTGATGATTTGGCCAACTGTGGAGACATCATGCAGCGATTGTACTCCATCCCCGCGTACCGCGAGCACTTGGAAAGCCGAAGAAATCATCAAACGATCATGCTTGGCTTTTCTGATGGAACAAAGGACGGAGGATACCTGCGTGCTAATTGGTCAATTTTTCGGGCAAAGGAAAACCTTACTACCATTTCGCGGAGCTTTGGTTTGAAGGCACTGTTTTTTGATGGACGTGGCGGTCCTCCAGCGCGTGGTGGCGGCAACACACACGACTTTTACGCATCGCTGGGCGACACCATTGAGCAAGAAGAAGTGCAAGTTACCGTGCAGGGCCAAACTATCAGTTCAAACTTTGGCAAGCCCGCCTCTTGTCAGTTCAACCTCGAACAATTGATTTCGGCAGGTGTTGAGGGCGAAGTATTCGGAAAGAGCTCCTCTATGACGGATACAGAAAAGCAACTGTTGGATGAACTTGCCCATGCAGGTCATAGCGCGTATTTGGATTTGCGTCATCATGAAAAATTTGTGCCGTACCTCGAGAAAGTCACCCCGCTTTCTTTTTTTGGTGATACCAACATTGGATCGAGGCCTGTGAAACGCAGTGGTGGCTCGGGTCTGAAGTTTGAAGACCTCCGTGCGATACCATTCGTTGGATCATGGGCGATGATGAAACAGAATATACCTGGTTTCTATGGCGTGGGCTCGGCATTAAAGGAGTTGAATGCCAAAGGCAAAGGAGCTGAACTGCGCGCACTGTATCGAAACTCTCTGTTCTTCCGCACACTGTTGGGTAACAGTATGATGTCGCTGACAAAAACCTATTACCAAGCTACCACTTACTTGCGCCACGATGTGGAGTTTGGCGTGTTCTGGCAAAAAATGTTTGCGGAATTTGAATTGTCGAAGAGACAGACGCTGGATGTATCTGAATTAAGTGAGTTGATGGGCAATAACCCTAGCATAAGGCAGTCCGTACACCTGCGCGAGCAGATAGTGCTACCACTCATCGCTATCCAGCAGGCATCGCTCATGAATCTCCGAAACTTATCAGACGAAAACAAAGCGCATGAGTTGCGTTATCGAAAGTTGGTGATCCGTTGTATGTTTGGCATCATCAATGCGGCACGCAATTCGGCCTAACCTCAAATTGAAAAATGCAGATGGATTTAGCGGCATTTAAAGTTAAGGCACAAACGCAGTCTGTTCAAAACAAAAAGTTTTTGAGCAGCTTTAAGAAACGAAATCCGCGCGAGGTGGACGATTTGTTTCACGCTGCCCATGAGGAAGTTTTCAGCGAAATCGATTGCCTGACTTGTGCCAACTGTTGCAAAACCACCAGTCCTATTTTTTATCAGTCTGACATTGAGCGTGTGGCCAAGGCACTGCGTATGAAGCCTGGCGACTTTATTCAAAAATACCTGCGCATTGACGAAGACAAGGATTATGTTTTGCAGTCTTCGCCATGTCCGTTTTTAGATGATGATAACCGTTGCCGCGTGTACCAAGATCGTCCCAAGGCTTGCCGAGAATATCCCCACACTGACAGGAAGAAGATGGTACAAATTATGGACCTTACGCATAAAAATACCTTGGTATGTCCTGCGGTGTTGGAGATGGTGGAACGCATCCGGCAGCGAGCTGAGTAACTACCATTCTATGCATCACTAAGCACTATTCGCCTGCTTGCACTACCATCAATTTTCATTATTTTCGGCACTTGTTCTCATTTTCATTTTTTGATGCATGAGTGAAGAGTTGTTGAAGGCTGTGGTTCAATTTTTCGGTATTGTTGCCAAAGAACGCATTACTGAAGATGAGCGGGCTATCATCAAAGAGTTTCTTTCTATTCACCTCAATCAAGATGGGGTGCGCTACTACCTTTCGTTGTTTGACGAGTTTGTAAAGGCAAATGACCGAGCTGTTTCGGCCAATATGCCCATGGATGCTGACACCCAAGAGTTTGTAGACGATTGGGCGAAGATCATGCAAATCTCAAAGAAGGTGAATCAGGCATTGACGATGCAGCAAAAGATAGTGCTGCTGGTAAAGATCATCGAGTTGGTATTTGCAGACAATCACTTATCTGAGCGGCAGAGCAATTTAATTTTTTATATCAGCGAGGCTTTAAAAATTCCCAATAAAGACTTCCGTGCCGTACGTTCTTTTGTAATTGGCCAAGACATTGAAGAACTGTCATCGAAAAATATATTGATTGTAGACGAAGGATCGGATGAGATTGAGCACCCCGGTCCGCGCATTGTATCCAAAAATCTTACGGGTTTGATTGCCATTTTAAGGTTGCAGGATATTGAGACCTACTTCATCAAATATCTCGGCATCACTTCGCTCACACTCAATGGAATTGCGCTCAAGAGTCGCAAAATTGATGTGTTTCCTACGGGCAGCACTATTCGGGGATCGAAAATTGAACCTATCTACTACAGCGATGTAGTAGGCAAGTTCTTGTTTGAAGAAAGTGAGACAGACATCAGTTTTGAAGCAGATCATCTATTCTATCACTTCAAAAGTGGGAGGGCAGGGTTGCAAAATGTGAACATTGCCGAAACTGGTGGAAAGCTAATCGGATTGATGGGCGCGAGCGGATCAGGTAAGTCTACGTTGTTGAATGTGTTGAATGGCACAGAAAAACCTTCCAGCGGGCGGGTACTTATCAATGGCATAGACATACATAAACATCCCGAGCAACTGCAAGGTGTCATCGGCTTCATTCCTCAAGATGATTTGTTGATGGAAGAACTGACCGTGTTCGAAAACTTGTATTATAGCGCGCGGTTGTGTTTTGGTCAATACTCAAAGCAACAAATTGCCGAACTGGTAGAAAAAGTTTTGATGAGCCTGGGGTTGTCTGAAATCAGAAACCTGAAAGTTGGCTCGCCACTTTCTAAAACCATTAGCGGTGGTCAGCGCAAACGTGTAAATATTGGATTGGAATTGTTGCGCGAACCTACCGTATTGTTTGTAGATGAACCTACTTCTGGCTTGTCTTCCAGCGATTCCGAAAATATCATGGACCTGCTGAAAGAGTTGGCACTGCGTGGCAAAATGATATTTGTCGTCATTCACCAACCTTCGTCTGATATTTTTAAAATGTTTGACACGCTGATCATACTAGATGTAGGTGGATTTCAAATCTATTATGGCAACCCCATTGAGTCTCCCAACTATTTTCAAAATATCATCAACGCGGCAAATAAAACACCCGGAGCGTGCCCGGAATGTGGTAACATTAATCCCGAGCAGGTCTTTAACATCATCGAAACAAAAGTTGTAAATGAGTTTGGTCGGTTGACGCATACGCGCAAGGTTTCTCCGGGGCAGTGGTACCAGTATTTCAAAAAGAGCATTAAGATTCCGAAAATCCAGGAGGTGCATGATGCACTTCCAGTAGCACAAAAAATCCCGAATGCCTTTAAACAGCTTTGGGTTTTTATTGTGCGCGATGTATTGGCAAAGCTGGCGAACAAGCAATACATAACCGTTAACCTGCTGCTAACGCCTGTCTTAGCACTTTTTATCGGATACTTTGTAAAGTACTATGACACACTGGGGGTAGAAAATCCCGTGTACACATTCTACCACAACTATAACATACCTGTTTATTTTTTCATGAGCATTGTGGTCGCGTTGTTTGTGGGGCTTATCATTAGTGCTGAAGAGATTTTTAAGGACCGAAAAATTTTAAAACGCGAACGCTACCTCAACTTAAATCGAACCAGTTACCTTTTTTCAAAAGTAGTGATCTTGTTTGCGCTGTCAGCCATACAAACGTTTTGCTTCATACTGGTTGGTAACTGGTTGTTGGAAATCCCCCTCAGCGAAATACGGTATTGGATGATTCTGTTTTCATGTGCGTGTTTCGCCAACATGCTGGGACTAAACATTTCTTCTGCTTTTGATTCTGCTGTTACGATTTATATTTTGATTCCCATTCTCATTATCCCGCAGTTGTTGTTGAGTGGTGTGGTAATCAGTTTCGACAAGTTTAATCCGAAGGTGGGAAAGCCAGATGGCATTCCGGTAATGGGAGAATTGATGGCCTCACGGTGGGCGTTTGAAGCGTATATGGTTACGCAGTTTAAGGACAACCCTTTTGAAAAGCAGTTTTATGAATTGGATAAGAAGCGCGCAATTGCCGACTACAAAAGGCAATATTACTTGCCACAGTTAGAGTCGAAACTTGCTTTTGTACTTAACCATCGTTCTGACTGGCGCAGGAATGACGAGGAGAACGCTACCTACAAGGCCATGCAAATGCTGAAGAGTGAAGTTGAGAACGAGCTCGGCTATGTGGGGCGAGACCGTTTACCTGAAGTGGACCGATTGACACCGGGGAAATTTGATTCAACCGTGTACCAAAAAACCCATACTTTCTTGGCCACTTTGAAGGAGTACTACGGCATCCGCAGCAAAAATGCAATGACGGAAAAAGAGAACCTAATCAAACAACTTACCGCAACTCCTGAGCAAGCCAAGCTTTTTGACGCGATGCGTTTGAAATACCAAAACGAATCGGTAAACCGATTGGTGGAAAATGCCAGCGATGTAGTGCGCATTGCCGAATGGCGTGGTGAGTTGGTGCAAAAGATTTACCCCATCTATTTTGAGGACCATCGGCCCAATCATCTGTTGGATTTTCGTGAGAATTTTTACGTGCCACAGAAACACTTTTGGGGGAAGAAGTTTGATACCCTTTATTTTAACATTGCCATTATTTGGCTGATGACGGTGGTGCTGTTTGTCACTTTGTATTTTGACTTACTGAAAAAGTTGGTGCATGCGCTTGAGATGAGGAGAAGGTATGGAAGAAGAATAAAATAGAGTGAGGTAAGGCGTTGATTGCAACATATGAAATCGACTATCTTTGCGTGAAATTCAAACTAACTATGAAGAAACATATCTTGGGATTACTGGTATTAGCATTTATCGCAGTGGTAAGCTGCAATCAAAAGAAGGAAGAGGCGACTACCGAAGCAGCCGCTGCTGAATCAGAAGAGTGGAAAGAGATTGATTCATTCCACATGATTATGGCCGAGGCTTTTCACCCTTACAAAGATTCATCGAACCTGGCACCTGCAAAGAAATTAGCAGAGGAGATGGCCGCAGAGGCAGATAAGTGGGCGGCAGCATCGTTACCTGCAAAGGTGAACAACGACAATGTAAAACAGCAGCTTGAAAAGTTAAAGACAGATACACGTGCATTCGCAGATCAGGTAAAAGCATCAGCAGCCGATGCAGACCTGGGCACTGCGCTCAACGCCCTGCACGATAACTTCCATGGAATTATGGAAGCGTGGCATGGTGGTGGAGAAAAACACGAGCACAAGCATTAATAATTACCAAGGCGTCTGACGGCTGTCTGCTGAGCCGTCTGACGCCTAAACGGTTTTTCTTAAGATGTTGAAAATCGCTTGGGCACCGAACTACGTTCTTCCCCTTCCGCCCAATCATCGGTTTCCGATGAGCAAGTATGAGATCTTGCCGCAGCAATTGTTGTATGAAGGTACTATCCAGGCAGGGAATCTATTTGAGCCAAAGCCACTCGCGGAGGACACAATCATCAAAACACACACACGTGATTACTGGCAGCGACTTAAAAACTTGCAACTCACACCCAAAGAAGTCAGGCGCACCGGTTTTCCGCTGACCCCCGAATTGGTGAACAGAGAAATTACCATCGCACAAGGAACGGTGGATTGTGCGTTGTTTGCGCTGGAGTTTGGTGTGGCCATGAACATCGCAGGTGGCACGCACCACGCGTTTACTAATCGCGGAGAAGGATTTTGCTTGCTCAATGATATTGCTATTGCTGCACATTATCTTCTTGATCAACAAAAAGCAAAGAAGATTTTGGTGGTTGACTTAGACGTACACCAAGGCAATGGAACCGCAGAAATATTTAGAGGCGATGATCGCGTGTTCACGTTTTCCATGCATGGAGCCAACAACTATCCTCTGCATAAAGAGGTTTCTGATTTAGACATCGGCTTGCCCGATCACACCAACGATTCTTTTTACCTGAAAACGCTGGAAAGCAATCTGAACAACCTACTCGAATCCGTGCAACCCGATTTTATCTTTTTTCAGTCGGGTGTTGATATTTTGGACACCGACAAACTGGGAAAGTTGAGTGTGACCCGTGAGGGTTGTAAACAGCGCGACAAAATTGTATTGACAGCAGCCAAACAAAATAAAATTCCATTGGTGGCCAGCATGGGCGGTGGTTATTCACCCAACTTGCGCGACATCATTGAAGCCCATGCCAACACCTATCGCTTGGCCCAAGAGATATTTTTTTAGTAAGGTTTATCTCATCATTAAAATCTTGTTCACCATGTCTACCTGAATGGAAAACTTGGTGAGTGTATTGGTGACAATATCAATCTGCTCTTGCGCTTCTTTCCAGTTACGTTGCTCAATTGCTTCACGGATGCCCGGCAGTGTTTTTACTCCGTAACCGGTGTAGAATCCTGGAGCATAAATCGTGTGCTTGTACCACGACCTGCGCGGCAGCCCGGCTTCAGTTAAAAGTTTTCGCTCTGATTGATACAAGAGTTTGTTGAGGTTTGCAACGTTGGTGTTGGGCTTTGGATTTGCCGCGTATAAGTCAGCAAATGTGGCAGCAGTTTTTTCCAGGTTTGCCACTGCATTTTGCAGGCTTGAGAAGTTCAAGAATGGTACCGCCTCTTTTGCTGCAGGCGGCACATATTTCTCGGTAGGGTCTTTGGCAAGCACATACCGTTTTTCGCTGATCATCTGGTTTTCCACTTCTGTGGATTCCCGCATGGTTTCCAGTAGTGCAGTTACTTCATTTAAATACGTGCCCACCGTCTTTTGAAATGCTTTGAAATCAAAAGGCAACACATCGGCATTGGCCAAACGCATGGTGGTGCGACCGGCAGTTTTTGCGAGTGCTACTCCATACTCAAACTTCGGGTCTTTAAACCGCTTGTAGTGATCGTATGAATCATAGATCGAATGGTACTCGCCCCCGGCATCTTCTCCGCCAAAACCTATATTGAGCGATGCGATACCCAAATGCTGAATGAAAGGAGAGTAGTCTGAACCTGAGCCCAGCGCCCCAATGCTCATGTTCTTTTTGGCCAAGATTTCTTTTTTCGATTTCGCGGAAGCGGCACCGGCAGCGTCTGCTGATTTTCTCCGTTCGAACACGTTCACTCCTGTTTGCGGATCCATCACTTCTTTCGCAATCTCGGCCATCATGGTCTCGAGTGTGTGCGAGCCATCCACATCTAAAAAGCCTCTGCCGTTGGAATCGGAATTGATATAGGCAACGGCTTTGTCCGCAAGTTCATCCCAATGGTCTTCTACCCATTCGGTCGAGCCCATTAACGAAGGCTCTTCGGCATCCCACGCGCAGTAAATGATGGTGCGCTTTGGTCGCCATCCCGTCTTCATCAATTCTGATAACCCGCGGGCTTCTTCCAACAACGCGGCCATGCCACTTACTGGATCGTTGGCACCGTTTACCCACGCATCATGGTGATTGCCACGAATGATCCACTCATCTTGAAACTGTGTGCCACGCACTTTAGCGATCACGTTGTGTGCCGGCTTGGTGTCCCAATTAAATTCTAACTTTAAACGCACCTTAGCGGTGCTAGGCCCTACATGGTAAGTAATGGGCAGTGCACCTCGCCACTTCTCGGGTGCCACGGGGCCACCCAACGCTTGCAGCAGTGGCTGCGCATCGCTGTATGAAATAGGGATTACCGGAATCTTCAGCAGGTTGGTTGCGTCCTTCCGATCAATGCGTTTGGCTTCTTTCGTAGAACCGTAATTAGGTGTCAACGGGTCGCCCGGGTAGATGGGCATATCAAGCACGGACCCACGTTGCGCCCCGTATTGATTTTTGAATGCACCTTTTGGATACACATCGCCCTGAAAATAACCATCGCCCTGCGGATCGGAATAGATAATGCAACCAATGGCACCGTGTTCTTGCGCCACCTTTGGTTTGATGCCGCGCCACGAGCCGCCATATTTGGCGATCACAATTTTTCCTTTCACGTCAATGCCCATCCGCTCCAGTTGCAAGTAGTCATCCGGCACACCGTAGTTGACAAATACCAGTTCGCCTGTTACGTCACCATCGGGCGACCAGCAATTGTAAACCGGCAGCTGCTCTGACTTTTGGTTGGAGGTGCCGTCTTCTTTCAACACGGGCTCCTCAAGTCTTGCTTTGTATGGGCTGCTGCCTTGTAATTCGAGTAATCGGATTTTTGGCGTGGGGAAAAGCACGTAATAGGTTTCAATCTCGGCATCATAACCCCAGCTTTTGAACAAGTCGCGCATGAACTCTGCATTTGCTTTGCCGTAAGGTGAGCCTACATGGTGTGGCCGTGCGGATAAGTGTTTGATCCAATCGTCAATATTCCTGGTAGTGAGATAACTATCGAATTTTTGTTCCGCCAGTTTTTGTTCTTGGGCGCTTTGTGGCTGAAAACCCAAAATGGATTGCGAATAGGAGAGGTGCGCCAAAAAGAACAGGGCACTCAGCAAAATGTGTTTCATGGCTTTCGGTAATTAACTACCGAAGTTACACAAGAAGGGCCTGGGGGTAGCCACCGTTGGTGTAAAACCCGAGGCTCGATGTTCGAGGTTCGAACATCGAACATCTATTTCTTCAGCTCAGAGCGGAAAATGATATCCCACAATGACGAGGTAACACCGTAACCGCGGTTGGCATCGGCATAGTGGTGTTGCATGTGGTGTTGCTTCAGCTTCTTCAAAATCGGGTTATTGAAAGTGCCGTGGTGAAAGGCATAGTGGAACATATCGTAACACAGGTAGCCGGTGATGAATGCCGCAAAGAACAAATCTAAGTACAAGGCCGGCACAGTGGACTTAAACAAAAAGTAAAATCCGGTAGCCAACGGAATGCTCACCGAAGGTGGCATCACTAGGCGCAGCGCATCATTGGGATAATCGTGGTGTACGCCATGGAAGATGAAATGGATTTTCTTGCCCCATTCAGATGAGGGATGATAATGAAAAACAAAACGGTGCAAAACGTATTCGGTCAGCGTCCATGCGAGGAAACCACCCAGAACCGCAAACAGTGCGGTGGTGGCGGTGGTGCTTTCTTGCGAAAGCCCGCGCCAGCTAAAAAAAGCGATTACGGGTATGTAAATAAACAACGGCACAGAATAATGCACTTTCGAAAGCGCCTCCATCCAGTTGGCCTTAAACATGCGCGTGCTTTCTGTAGAATTTGAAACAAAAGTCTTCATCCTCGTTCGATATTTAACGGGCAAAGATAGCAAGAATCGCTTAAAAAAATGGCGTCTCCGTTAGTCAGGCTTTTTTTGGTTTTCGTTTAACGTCCATTGCACACCAATCCTGATCACCAGCTGTTCAGGAAAGCTGTCGGTAAGGCGTTTTTGAAAATTGTAAAGCATCTGCACATTACCTTTACAATTTTTTGAAATGCTGTAAGATGTTTGAGCGCCTAGATACCAATTCCACCGCCACTCGCGTTTCATGGGCTCCCCCGCACCACCAAAGCGCGCAGTACTAAACGCGTCTGCTTCCAAACGCATCAACACAGATTTGTATGTTTTGAATGTGCCAAACATATTAAAGCCCCACGCGGGGTTCTTTTGTTGGAACGAGCTGCTGCGATCGAGCCAAACAACCCGGTAGTTGAACCCACCCCCGAGTTCAACCCTTCCTGTTAATTTGTACGATACGTTTGGGAACAGGTCAACGCCAATGGTATCGCGCCTGGCTTTCAATCCTGCATTGAAGCCAAAGCGAACACGCTCGCGAAACGGCTTTCCTTTCAATCCGTTGCGCGGAATCCAAAGGTGCTTGGGCAGTTTGTCCAGGCTCTCTAAAGATGGAAGTTTCTTTTTGTATTTCGCCATTTGATCCATTGCCTGCTGCAGTACTTGTTCTTTGCCCGCAAAGTGGTCGATGGCTTTTTTGGTTACCTCCTCTTTCATCTTTTCGGGGTCCTTCATCGCCTCTGCTGTTTTTAAAGCCTCATTGTCTTTGATCAGTTTATCGGCATTGCCCATTTCTTTGCTGAGTGTGTTGACATCTTTCAATTGCTTTGCCGCTGCTTCGGCTGCTGTGCCTGGGTCTTTCATTGCGCTGGTCGCCTCGCCCAGTTTGCCGTTCACATCTTTTAACGGACGCGAGACATTTTTCAATTGATCGTTCCACTGCTTCATTTGATCTGGGCCGGGCACTGAAAGTTTACCGCCAACACTGGTCAAATCTTTTGAAAGGTTGAGGGTTTGGAAGTCTTTTGAATTGAGGTTAGGGAGTGCTGACGGGTTGGCGTTCGGGAGTGTTGGGGTGTTGACGTTGGGGAGGGTTGATGTGTTAGCGTTTAGTTTGTTTGTGACCGATGATAATGAAAGGTTGGTGTGAGGCATTTTGCCCCCGAGCGAATCCAGTTTATTGCCCCAGCTTTTGTAACGTGCATTTAGTTTTTGTTGCAGTTGCGTTTGGTTGGCACTCACTTCATTCAACAATGCTTGTTGTTTGTTTTGCAGGCTGTCCATCTTTCGCTGAAACGGCAATGTAGGTTGGTTGCGCACCAGAAGGCTATCGATCTCTGACTGAAGTGCGTTTTGCTTACTCGCAAACGTTGCACTTACTTTCTGCTTAAGGCTATCGGCCCAACCGATGACTTTCAGTGAGTCTTTGTATTTTTCTAAGTTACCAAGGCTGCGTACGCTATCGATTTTGTTTTCCCATTGGCCATTGTTCAATGAATCTAATTTTGCTGTCACTGTTGCGATTGCCGAATCCGGCTTTGCCTTTTGTTGCGATAGAGCATTCTGGCTCAGCAACAACACAAACAATATGTAAAAGGCCCTTGCCATGATTGATTTTCTACGCTCAACAAATCTACTGAAAAGAATGGCGATTGCCTCAATTCGCGCAAGTGTCATTTAAGTTTAGTGCAGAGTTTCCGCTTCGGGACTCTGCGGAGAATTAGGGTAGTGTTTCGTTCATGTTTAGGCGCCTGACCAACGTGCGCTCAACTCTAAAAGCAAACAGAGTGATGCTTTAAAAGTTGTTGGTCAGGCGACCAACAACTACGACTGTCTTCCTACCGCGGCCTTTTATAGCCGCAGATTCCGAGGCGAGACTATGCGGAGAATTAAGGATAACTTTTTGACCAGCGACAACTAAGTGCGCTAAACACTACAAAACCTAAAGTTAGTTACAAGTACGCGAAAACAAGTTGTTGGTCAGGCGACCAACAACTACGACTAAAAATAACTTTTTGACCAACGGCAACTAGGCGACCAACAACTACGACCACGAATAATTTTCAGACCAACGACTACTAGGGGACAGGTTTGTTAAAACAAGTTGTTGGTCAGGCGACCAACAACAACGGCTAAGAATAATTTTCTGACCAACGACAACTAAGGATATCGAACGTGCCAATCCATATTTTTCGTTCATACTTCCGTTCAAGCGTTGTGCGTAGCCAAGTGTTTGTGATGGCGCACTTCCGTTGGTTCTGTCAAACAAAGATGAGTTCACCTTTCGTTCACGCTGGTCGCCTGGCCAGCGTGCGCTCGAACACCTACAAAACCTAAAATTAGATGCTGGCTTTCAAAAACAAGTTGGACAGGTTTGTGAAAACAAGTTGTTGGTCATGCGACCAACAACAACGGCTAAGGATAACTTTCTGACCAGCGACAACTAAGTCACGTCAACCATTAACATCCTCTCGTAAAATACCAGACTAAGGGTCTCCCATTTTCGTTCAAATATTTTATCCAGAAAATCTTCGTTTTCTTTGACTTGGGCATGTTACACTGATCACTTGGTGTTGTAACTTCGACCTTCATCCAATTTCCTTTTACAGCAACTGGTTTCATTGTATAATCATACTTGAATTGTGATGAAGTCTGAAGCTCAAACTTTAATTCATTCTTAGCTGGGCTTTCAAAGAACTTTATGCTATCAGGTGATTCAAAAAATAAATTCCGCTCTTTTAGATACTCCCTCCAAAAAACAAAAGCAACAAAACCTTTCTTACATTCAATCCATCCAATGAAAGGTTCCCCTAACTTGTCAAATCCATAAATTACTTTCATCCATTTGCCAGCTACTTCCATTATTGGCATACCTTTTTTTTCGTATTCAAATTCAAGCAGATTATCAGTATTGATTTGTTTGAATTGAAACTCATAGACAACTCCTTCGTAGTCCTTACGTTGGCAATTTATAATTTCAAGGACTTTAGACTTAAGAGTTGGCCTCAACCTGATATTAACTATCAGTTTTTCGTTTGAACCTGGCGTCAAAAATAGCACCCCAATACCCTTGTCAATCGCGAACAACGAATGAGTCTCTAGAAATAATACTAATATGAAAAGTGACCTCATAGTTTTAAAGTTAGGTTCTATCTATTTACCAACATGAAAATGATCTTTGTGTCCATCGCTATGCACTGTGTTGGGTATTATCCCATTGTCAGAATAATTCTTGCTAAATCCCTTTTGCGAAAGAATGGCGATGAAACTGCCAGTCAATTCTTTATCAGCTTTGGTTAAGGTTGAAATTGAATTGCTATATGTACCATTTGTTTTGAGGAAGGGCATATCGATTGATTCGCCAGTAAAATGGGTCTTATGGTCTAAATCATGCAGAGGATTGAATGCGCTAGCATCATTTACCTGAATTACTCTATTGGAATTTCCATCCTTTGCGACAAATTCATTAACAGCCGCATTAAAAGCAGCACCGACTGATGGCGTTACCCAGTCATCACCATGCTTACCTGATGCTACAGTTTTACCATTTTTGTTAACATATGAATATGTATCTTCAACGCCATCCTTGTAGTTTTCAATGTGCTTGTTACCCATCTTGGTAAGCTGAATTAAACCAAACTCATTTGTAGTTCCTAAGTCATGGGTATCAGAACTATTTTTTAACGCCTCATAGTCTGGCCCGCTTTGGTCTTCACCAATCATAGAAGTAACGTTGGCATCATACGCAGCATCTGTGGTCTGATATACTCGCTTGTCATCGATTCCATCTGAACCGAGGTATGCACCCTTCTCATTATAGTAATCGCCAAACATCCCATCCGGGTCAACGAATATGAGCGGGCTGTTGTAACAATAAGAGTAAGGTGACCATCTCCTTGAAAGCTCGCTCAGGGGGTCAACCGCCCACCATCTGCCTATCGCTGGGTCGTACATCCTGGCCCCGTAATCCAGCCACCTTCCACGACTTTTCGAGTGAACAATAAAATCGCTGGCATTCCAAAACTCCAAGCAATTCAAAGAACGTTACTGCATGCAAAATACCTTTTTCTTTTCAATTGAAAAAGGAATATGATTGATGAGAGAAGCCCACCCGCACCCATCACACGGCCGAACCCTTCTGCAAGTTTTCTTGTCATGCTTTTTGCACCTGCACACTCAAGGCACATGGCTATTGCCACACATGCAACGCTCGAACCAAAGCAACAGCCAAGAGCCTTGCCGACCCCGCTGAGCAAAAAATCACGCCAATAAAACTTGCCCCAAGCTACATTAACATAAGGCTGCATTATGCAACTCCTCACGGTTGATAAATTTTTAATGGTGTTGCGGGATTGCATAATAACCTTATGTTAAGTAGCCACACATCCGACACACGCCCACGCGCTACGGCTTCGATTGAAGATTGGCGTAACTGATGAAGTGTCTGAGTGTGTGCCATGCTTAGCGCGGCAGAAGTAGAGTTGTGCTTCGATTAAAGTGTACGGCTGCCTTGCATCATTTTTTTAAACCCCATCCCGCTATTAAGTTTTCGTATAACGATAGAAGATTTGACCAGGCGGGATGTGCTTTAAAAAAACGTCAACTTCTCTTTTGCAGTAAAGAAGGCTGACGTTTTTTTGAAGGTGAAGTGATGTGGTCTAAACTTCATCAGTTGCACAAAATCTGTCATCACTTCAGCTTCAAAAAAATGATGCAAGCCCCCGCGCTAAATTTCATTCGGAGAACAAAACTTTCCGGGGCGCGCTAAGCATCAAAAAAATCGCGAAGCACCTTACGCCTGTGGCCCAGCGCCTTGTCTGAACGGAGTGAGTAGCGCACAATCGCGTCAGCACCATGAGCGGCTATTTTACATAATGTGCTTATGCAACCCGCAGGTTTACCAAGTGCGAAGCACACCTTGATTTTCGAGGAGTTGCATAAGAGCACATTATGTAACTTAGCTTTGGGCGCGTTTTACTGGCGCATGTTTTTGATTCGCGCGGTGGGTGCAGCTCTTTGGCTTTTTGTTTCTCCGCTTTCCAGTCAACTCAATTGAAAACAAAAAGACAATGTGCTGCAAGTGTGTAGGCATTCAAAAACTGTGACAGTAAAACGCGCAGAAGGGTCGGCCGAGCGTGGGCATGTGCGGGTCACTTCATTGGGTGGTGTTGCTCCAATGCTTCTTCCAAGTCCTGTAAATTGTAATTCCTATACCGCTCTGTACTGCTCACGTATCGGTGGCCAGCCATGTACTGGACTGTCCGTATATCTTTTTCTTTCAGCCATTCGGTAATCACACTGTAACGGATTTGTTTTGCTGACTTCACTTTCGGGTTGAGCTTGCGCAGCGCACTCACCAAAAAGACCAAACTGTTTTTGATGTTCTCGCTCCCGTTCATGCTTATAAAAAGTTGGTGCAGGTCTTTGGTCTCTTTCACGTGGTCGGGTTTCCTTCCTGGTCGCTCTGCTTTTAACTCGTTCAATATTTTTGGCCGTATTGTTTTCAGGTAGTCGTGCAGTTCTAAGATTTGCTCTGCTTCCAGTTTCAATATTCTGCTGTTGCTCCGGGGACTTCCAGGGACATAGATTTTCCCTTCTCTTGTTTTGATGTGATTGGGTTCTAATTTTTTGAGTTCATCGGTAGTGATGGCCTGATGGATGAACAGCCCGAGGATTACTTTGTTGCGTTGACTTCTTTCATCTACCACCGTGTACTTTTCGTAAAGCTCTTCCAGTTCTTCTTTGCTCAACAAGTCATGCGGAACGGTGCGCGTGGTGCCTTTCAGGTTTATCCCAGCGGCCGGGTTCTTGTCTGTTCTCAGGTATTGATAGTAATATCGTATCGCCAATAAAATCCTGTTCACCATTCGTGTTTTGATTTTCCTTTTCCGGCAGTGGTCAATGAAGTTCAACACGTCCGTGTAGTTTGCTTCTTTCACTTTGATGTTTTCTTTCTCTGCCCATTCGAGGAACAAGCCCGTATAGTTCCGGTTTTGCCTGACTGTGTTTTCGGCCAACTTCTTTTTGGTCAAGTAGCTTTTGAACTTCTCAAGTTCTCTGCTGATGTGTTCACTATGGTTATATTTTTTCATGGATGATGTGGGTATAGATTTGTGTTGACTCCAAACTGCTGTGGCCTAAAAATTTTCCTATCTGCTCCAGCTTCATGCCGTGCTGCAGCAAGTGCGTGGCGATGCTGTGGCGCAGCGTGTGCAGGCCGATGGATTTATTTATCTGTGCATCTCTCCGCAGTGTTTGCAAGCGTTCATAAAGTGCATTGCCTATCATGGCCTTGCCTGTGCGCCCGATAAAAAATGCCCCGTTGTCTTTCTTGTTGCCGAGCAATCCCGCACGGCCATAGCTCAAGTAGTTTTCGATATCGCTTCTCACTTTCGCGGCCATCGGCACGTACCGTTCTTTGTAGCCTTTGCCCTTGCGCACGTACAACATATTTCTTTCGAGCAAAATGTCTTTTACTTCCAGGTGCACGCCTTCTTGCTTTCGTAAACCACATCCGTAATACACGGACAGCATCGCACGGTCGCGAAGGCCGTAAGCATCGTTGCTGATGATGGCGTACAACCTTTTGATTTCCGCTTCTGTCAAAATACTTTTTACGTTCATCACCGGGCCCTTGAGCTGCACCGGCACTTCAAAAAAGTATTGACCTGTTTCCCTTAGGTAGCGCGTGAACTTTATCAAAGTGGTTCGATAGGTGCGCAGGTAATTGAGGCTTAGCCCTTGGCCTGTGCGTTCGTTCTTGCGGTGCGCTAAGTGTTCAAAGTATTCCTTCACGTGTGCGCCCGTTATCATGTCCACACGCATGCACTGCTGGCGCTCGAGCCATTCTAAAAACTCCTGCAGCTTTATCGGGCTGTACTGTATCGTACTGGGTTCAAAATTGAGCAAGCGCAGCCACTCCCGGTAAGCGCTTACCAAGCGTTGATATTCTATGTTCATAAGAAAAAAGGAAAGTTGCTTACACTGCGTTTCCGTGGTTCACTGAACCACTGGCCGTAACTCGTTGATGTTCTCTACCTTGAGTGGTTCACTAACTTTACTGAACCACTGGTGAACCACTGAACCACCGACTTACTGCTTTGCTTTGATTGATTGCAGTATCTGGTCGAGTTTCTTATCGATGTCGCCTTTGAGTTGTTCGTATTCTTTCGGGTCGATGACCTGGTACTCGTAGCCTTTGTACTTGCTGCCCCCGGTGATTTTCACAAAACCGTATCGGCTCAGTTCTATCATGTAGCGTTTGAGGTTGTTGGGGTTGATGCGCAACATTTTTCTAATCTCTGCAGCATGGAAGCTTTGCTTGTTCTCTTTCTTCAACCATGCCTTTGCCTGTTCAAAGAACTTCCTGCAAGCCCCTGTCAGCTCATCGCTCTTGCTGAACAAAATTTCTTTCATCAACTTAAAAGCATACTCAACATCCTGTGCCGTACTCTCGATGTAAATCTCTCCACTCTCTTTGTCCTGCTTCACTTCTCTTTGGTATTGATGGTAAAACGTAATCGTCTCGATGAAGCTGAGCAGCAAGAGCATGGTGCGCCTCGGTTTAAAAACACTCTCCGGTAAATTGATTTGTTGCGCGTATGGGTTTCGTATTTTGATTGGCCGCAATAAGCGTTGCACGTTCTTGAGCAGTTCTTTTGTTTCGTTCTCTGCTGCCTGGTTCACCATGCCGGCACTGTATTGTTGTTGGTATTCCATGATGCGCTTATCTTGTTCGGGTGTGGTGTCGATGTAAATCAGGATGCAGCGGTTCGCATTGTCCTCGTAAATCTTTTCGCGCGTGGTGCAGCTGCTCACGCTCACCGGGCCTTCCACTTTCAGCGTGATGGTTTTTAAGTTGCCTTTGTTGTCTTTCAGTGTCACCGTTTTGCTGATGCTGGTTTTGCTTTGAAGTTCCCTGAGCGGGTAAAGCACATCGCCAGCACCGTCCAGGTCTTCTATCAAAATCAGTTTGTGTTTGAGTTCTTCGCGGTCGAAGTAGTAAAAGGCATTTTCCGAGAGCGTGGTGATTTCAAGTTTGTCTTCTTCGGGCATCAGTTGCGATACTCTTTCCTGCAGGTATGTTTTGCCTGTTCCGCTTGCGCCCAGGCACATCAGGTGCAAAGGTTTTTCGCGCTTGCGGCTCGTGTAGGTCAGGTATGCAATCATGCTGTTTACTTTCTCGCCCACTATTCCCGTCCGCGCAATGTCTTGTAGTGTTTGCTTCATCAGGTCAGAAGCCTTCAGGTATTTTAATGCCTGTTGTTTCTCCTGGTCGCTGAGCTGTCGCCTTTCTTCTTTCTTGGGCTTGAGTGATTCGAGTTTGCTTTGCCTGTATTGTTCCAATGCTGTGGTAAGTCCGGCCAGCGCGTGCGTGGCTTCCAGTGTGCTCACGTCAAAGATTTCTGCAGCCTGATTAGTAAGCTGGTCGACTTGCCCTTTGTTGTACAAGTCTAAATTATGGCGTAGTGGCAATGAGTTTTCTTTCGTCTTGCTCTCGAGCTTCAGCGTTACGCGCATCCTGTCCATGCCCGCAATGCGGATGCCGCCAAGCACGGTAATGTTCAGCACCCCGTTTTGATAGAAGAGCAGTTCGGGGTTTTCTGTATGTAAGTGCGAGTTCAATTTGCTCACGGGGGTATTTTCTTTTTCAATTGAAAATGAAAATGGTTTTCTCGTTGACAGTAAGTGCGTGAAGATTTCTGGCTCGTGCGATTGTGCCAAGCTGTTCACGTCTTCGCCTTCGGGACAGCTTACGTTTGTGATGGCGCACGTGGCTAACGCTTGAAGTTGTTGTGATAATTTCTTGCTCCCTTCTCTGCCAGCTTCATCACCATCAAAGAAGATGATGATTTCGTCCAGGTGTTTTAGCTCTTTGATTGCTTGCTCATGCTCCGGTGTAAAACCGTTCGTTCCGTAGCTGGCCAACACGCTGTACTCTTTTCTTATCTCCGTTTGTTCAAGCGTGGCCGCATCGATGATGCTTTCCGTTACGATAAGTTTTTTTGTCTCTGCTTTCGGATAGCATGGGTACAGGCCTTGATGTCTGCCAGGCAAATAAAAATGTCTCTGCTCTCCGTTGTCGATGGTGCTGCGGCCGTATACATCAATGACCTGCCCTTCGCTGTTCTTCATCGGGAAGATGAGACAGTTTTTAAACTTTGGTGTGTAGCCCGATGCTGTCTTGCGCAGCAAGCCGACTTGCACCCCGCTCTCGGCCAGTACATTGTTCCAGCGTTTGTAAAAGTCTGCTCCGTTAAATCCGATGCCGAGCAAATCAATATTCAAGTGCCGTTGCTGCGCGTACTCTTTTGCCTGTGGGCTTCTGCTCATGCCCTGCAGACAGCTTTGGTAATACTTGGTCATCACCGCGATGCGGCCTACGGTTTCTGTCATAGTGGTTGTTGGGTTAATGAGTGATTGCGCTTTCAGTATTGCTTCATGTTTGCTGCTCTTTTCCATCAGCCTGATAAATTCAATCACGTCACCGGTCCCGGCCGTGCAGTTGGACGAGAAGCAGCAAAACGTATTGGTCTGAGGATAGATTTGAAGTGATGGGGTCTTGTCGTTGTGGAAGGGGCAGCAAAGCATGTTGTTCCGGTTGGGCTGCAGTTGGTAATGCGAGAGGGCTTCAAGGATGGTGAGCTGCTGCTTTATTTCGGTTATCTCCATTCCGGTATGTCTGAGTAAATTTTTTCTTATAGACCGTATACGGGTCAAAGTTACTCTATCGGGATTTATTTACAAGTCCTATCCAACTTTTTTAGCCCATATACGGTTCTTATATTTGTTCATTGCTCGTAAAAAACGGGTTTGTTAACTCCTTTAAGGCTTTATTATGGCAACTTTTGGTAAAAAAATGGTCGCGCTGCGCAAGGACAAGAAGATGTCGCAAGGTGATTTGGCCAAACAACTCAACACTTCTATTTCGGTGATTGGCCGTTATGAGCGTGATGAGATGACCCCTTCCATTGAGGTGGCTAAAAATATTGCAAGCCTGCTCGGTTCAACGGTGGGCTATCTCATGGGTGAGACTGAACAGGTGAACATTCTTAAAGACCCGCAGATGCTCGACCGCCTGAACGACATCAATCATCTATCGGATAAGGAACGCGAAGCGCTCTTGATGAGTGTCGATGCTTTTCTGCGTGATGCCAAAACGCGCAAAGCCTACGCGAAGTGATGAAGCTCGCCCTGCTCTTGTGTGTGATTTCCGTTTCTGCCTTCGCGCAGCAAAAAGATAAGCCTGTTAATTACATGGACAAGGTTAATCCTGATATCCTGGACTTTGATTGGGAGAAAGAAGTGTTCAAAATGTGGGACTGCTATTGCCCTTGGCTCAGGGCTGATTCTGTGCAAGCAATGCCCCGTGAAAACAGCCCCTACAAGTGGGTGAACAAAGAAAAGCCCATCATCATTGATGACAGTACTTACCAGCAATGGATTAAATCCGATATCGCTTTCAAAAAAATGTATCACCGTGCGGACTCGCTTCAACTGAAAAAGAAAAATCCGGTGAGCTTCTAAATAAAAAACCCAGCACGGGGCTGGGCTATCTCAAAATTTTTAATTCTCCTTCAACCTGTTTAAGGGCGTGAAAAGTAGAACAGCTAACGAAACTGATGACACCAATATTAATAAACTTATGATGAAATAAATTCCTACAAGCTTAGGGAGATTATAGTAAGAATACACCGCCAATAAACCGGCAATAGCTACACTCACATATCTAAAAAAATTAACGGAAGCCTGAGACAAAGAGTCAATCTTTTTAATCAATACGATTAAAGCAATTGGCCCCACGATAAAAAAGAATATTTCAAAAAAGTACATCGCGCTATGCCTGTTAAAGATTAATCGGCCATGATTTCCCACAAACAGAACAACAGCATTATAAAATGCAACCACTGGCAAGGTGACAATTAGCAGCAGTGAAAATATTAGTATCAGCTTTCGTCTCATTTCTAATAGTCTTTGTACTCATTTTCAAACCTGACATTCTTCTTCGATTTTAAAGCAGCATCTATAAGCTGGTCTAATTGCTTTTTATTCATTCCTGATATCTCAATTGTTGTTCCATCTTTAATATTCGAGTAATTGCCATTCAACATTTGCACCACAAGCACAGCCGATTCAGTTATATTCATTCCGTTCTTGTATGCATTCAATCCATTCTCGCCTTGTCCCATGTCTTTGTTTATATCATGCTTATCCATCTTCACACCTTCGTGTGCTTTTGAGTCTTGAAGGGCGTGAATTCCAACACCAAATGCCTTTGCTGCTTTCGAACCTTTCTTGTAAGTACTTGGGTCACCGCCTGCAGCTGCTTGAAAAATTTTCGACCATCCGAATTCTTGCCCTCGTTTCTTGGCAGCGAGTGAACCAATATTTTCATGGTCACCTTCCATTGAGTGCCTTTGGCTTTCTATTGGAGAGCCTGTGTCCTGAGAATTTATTGTTTCATTGTCATTCCATCCTGGTCTATCACCAACCGTGGCCATTCCCCAACTCCTTGCAATAAAATTATTTCCTCTTGTTACGTTACCTGATGGACGGTCTGCGTAGTATGAGGCATAGTAGGAGCCAGCATCAGCGGCAGCGTCAGAATATCCATACTTCTTCAAAACATCATACGTCATTTCATAATGAATGGAAACAATAAAGTCACCATTCACATCCTTATTCGTTACTGGATTGTTCGCGGCAAATTGGTAAGGGCTTAAGCTTGGGAACTTATCAGCAAATCGGTCTTGAGTATGAAAGCAAGCACAAGTCGGGTCATACATCCTTGCCCCGTAATCATATGTCCCAAGCGACAACTCATCCTGCAGTTCCTTCCCGTTGTACTTGTACATGTTGGGCGCGCTGTTCTCCCTCTGGTAGCTTTGCGCGGTCAAACCGAACGGATAATAATCGTCCATCTGCACCACGGGCGACTTCGTCTGCGTTACTTTAAAGTCATCAAAGTACACGTCCACTGGCGTTGTGTTTTCGTTGCTCACGTAAATATACACATAACCCGGCTCGGCAACCACAATCGGGTTGGTGTTGAAAACGCGCTCGTGCGCCACATCGGTGCCTGCTTCTTTGCCTGCCGTGGTGATCTGCTTGAACCCGCCATTGAGAAAAACAAAGTTCCTGTCAAAAACCAACCAATTTAAGTATGCCTTCGGTGCACCGTTGTCGGTCTTGCTCTGCAGCCCAGGGTAAGTGGTCGGGAACGAAGAGGTACTGTTGCTGTAGTTTGCACCGTCCACCACCACACCGGCAGTACCTGCAGCCACCTGGTTCACCAAGGTGGTGAGCGCTGCATTCCAATTGCTCGTCACCGGGTCAACGTACTTTGCATATACTTCTGCATTCACCACATCGCCCGGCATCACGGATATTGAACGTGCCAATCCGAATTTCTCGTTGGCGCTGCCGTTCAACCGCTGTGCATATCCAAGTGTTTGTGTCGGTGCACTGCCGTTCGTCCTGTCAAACAAAGACGAGTTCACCATCTTGGCACTGGTGTAGCGCAAAAATTTACCTTGTTCTGTTGTTGCGTTTGCGGGCTCGAGCGTGGCAGTGTTCGCCTCGGTTTCGTCTTTGCTGGTAAAGGTTACCCGCACGTTGCCCAGGTGGTCTTTCAGATTGTATTGGTATTCAACACCTACCTGCCCCCCTGGGGGGAAAATGGTGCGGCCTTCTTCGTGGCTGATGAATTTTAATGTATCGTTCTCGTAGAAAAATTCGTTTGCATAGTCGCTTGTCTTCTGCAATGCGCCAGCGGCTGTGTAGACTTTCTGCCCCAACTTTCTGCCCGTGGCATCGTAAGCATAAGATACCCTCTCGCCCGTACTCTTCGTCACTTCTGTTACCAAGTTCAAGTGGTTGTACAGCATGTTGCCGATAATGCCTTTGTTCTGGTCGGTGAGCAAATTGCCGTTGCTGTCATACGTATAATCGTTGCCGGTGTTCGCACCATCGATGAAGCCCTTGGTCTTATCGCCTGTGTCGGTAACACGCAGTAACCGATTGCCCAATGATGGGCCACTGCCATAATTATAGGCGAGTATGTCCATCGTGCCAGAGGCACGCTTGTCGTTCCTCGTCAGCGTGAGAATGTTGCCGTTGTGGTCGTAGCTGAAGCCTGTTTCGTTGAAGGCGTTGTTTGTTGGCGTTGTCCAAGTGGTGGCTCTTTCCCTGAAGGTGCTGGTGAGCAAGCGGTTCAGGGCGTCATAGTTATAGTTGTAAGCATTCTGTTTCACAGTGCCGAGGCTTTGGTTGTTGCTCCACGCCATGGCGCTGATGTTTCCGTTGAAGAGCGACAAGTTGCCCGTTCCTATGTCGTTGTTGTACCCCAATTCCATACCGAACAAATCGCGTGCTTCGCCCGCATTGCTCGGGTCGGCCTGCGCCACATTTAAATCGCTTTCGTTCAATTTAGTTAACCACCCTCTAATGTTGTATCTATAATCAGTGCTTTGTTTGAAGTTCGTGCCGTCTGTTGAGTGTAGTTTTTTGTCCACCAGTTGGCCAATCTCATTGTATTCGTTCTGCACGAGCAATACTTCGGAGTTGGTGTTTACTTGGTGGTATGTTTTGGTTACTCGGCCTGCATGGTCGTATTGCGTGCGCCTGGTGATGGCAATCGCTGGCTTGCCAGTTACCTGGTGGGTGGTTTTGCTCATCAGTACTTTGCCGGCAAAATCAAGCACATGCGTGGTGCGGTCCGTTCCGCCTTTGTGGTTTTGCGCAATGGTCTGCACCGTTCGGTACAACTCGTCATAGTAAATAACTGAGTAAAGGTAGTTGGCAGTGCCCAGCACGTTAACCTTAGCCCCGGTGGGTTTGCCAACAACCCGGCCAAATTCGGTGGGCTCTTGGCCTGCCAAGTCGTTGGCCACATAATTGAAACCTGTCACCATGTTTTTGAAGTCGTAGTTGTCGTAATAGGTGGCGGTAAACACGGTAAGGTTTGTGGTAGGCCACACTGTATTGCTGTAGCCATGAGTAGCGGTGTTGCCGTTATAGGTTTCAAAAAAATTAGTAGCGCTCACCAGTGCATCCATTTGTGATTGCGTGGCAAAGGCGCCATGGGTGTATAGCCCGGTGAGCACGGGCCGGTTGAGGGCATCGTACTTGGTAAAAAGCCATTGGTTTTGGCTGCGTTGGTTGCCATCTTGTGTCAGCACCAGGCGGTCGCGTTGGTCGTACACCATCCAAACGGCATCGGCCCCCGGCACTTGTTTGGTGGCCATGCGCTTGCGGGCATCGTAGGTATATTGAAAAGCAAAGTTGGCAAGGTCTGTATTGCTGGGGTTATAGGTGTCGTTTTGGTGGATGGCTTTGCTCAACTCCGGCTGCAGCACAAAGCGCAGTTGGCCGAGGTCGTCATAGATGTAGTATGTCTGCGCCCACTGGCTGGCATTGCTCAGCACCGCACCCGCCACGGCCTGCACTTTTTTTAACACAGTGCGCCCTTCTTTGTCGGTGTACTCGCGCACTTCGTTGCCCTGTTCGTCTTTGGTAGATTTGACGCTGAGTTGCCCCGTGGCGTAGTAGCCACCTGTTAAAATATATCCTGCCGCTGGCGTGCCGCGCACCGGCATGCTGTTGCCATCAATAGTCCAAGCAATCACCCGCTCTTGGCCGGCCGCAGTGCCGTCTACATTTACAAGGTAAGCGTGCTGTATGTTTTTGTTGTTTGTGTACCAATCTAGCCCGGCACCAAAGTCTTTATCAGCACGGTTGAGGGGATTGGGTTCAAAAATGGTTTCAGAATAGGGGCGTGGGTCGTCTGCGATTTTGTCGCCAAGCCCATTGCCGTAGGGGTTGGTGAAGATGGCGCTGTTAGCGTAGTTGCCATTAGCATCAATGAGGCCGGGTTTGTAACGACCGTCAAAACTGTTGGTGATCACGGGCAGGTACTTTTTTGCTTCGCGCCCGAAGGCATCGTACACCATGGTTTGCACCACATCTTTTTTGGTGGGTGAGGCTTGCGTACCCACGGTTTGTATCGGGCGGCCCAGACCATCAAAATATTGCACAGTCTGCGCCACGCTCTCTACCGGAAGATTCGCAATGGTGTTGGCATCGGTAACGGTGCCAACCAACACCGTGTTGGTGACGATGTAGTTCATGTTCATGCCTTCCATCTGTGATACCACTGCAAAAGAGGGGGAGGTGCTGCTGCCGCTAATACCTGCTTTTGTTACCGTAACGGTATAGCTGCCGGCCACATTGGTGCTTAGGGCTTGGGTATTGGCGAGCGAAGTGGATGGATTAGCAGTATTTCGCCAATCGTAACTGCTGTACCCTGGCCCTGCATCAAGGGTTACGTTGCTGCCCATGGTAGTTCGGTTATTGCCGGAGGTGATGGAGGCAACTGGCTCAATGGTGATAGAAACCCAGGTGGGGGTGCTCACACAGCCCGCACTGCTGGTGGCGTTCACATACAGGTAATTGGTCGTGCTGATGGCGACAGGCGGAGTGGAATAATTTGAGCCGGTGCCGAGCATGGCATTGGCTGGGTTGAACCAATTGTAGGTGCTGCCAGCAGGTGCGCCCGTAGCAGCGAGTGCAAGGGTGCCGGCACCAAAACGGCCGCTGCCGGCAACGGTAGGTGCTGCCGGCACCGGATTGACAGTAACTGTAACAGCGGTGCGCGTATCAGTTTCGCAGTTGGTGGTAGTGTTTAGGCTGGTAATATAGTATGTAGTGGTAGAAGAGGTGACAGGTGAAGTGGTGGAAGTAGTCAGCAGCGTGCCGTTGGTAGCAGCATTATACCAGCGCACGGTTTGCCCATTGGTGCCGGGTGTGGCGGTAATGGTGCCGCTGGCGCAAAGGTTTGTGTTGGAGACACTGGGAGCCAAAGGCGTGATGTTGATGGTGACGGTAATAGAGATGGATGCTGTGCTCTCGCAGCCCGTAGTTGTGTTGAACGAACGCAGTGTGTAAGTGGTGGTAGCAAGTGTGAGTGGTGAAGTGGTGGCAGTAGCCAGCAGGGTGCCGGCACCATCATACCAACGCACCGTGTTGCCATTGCTGCCGGGTGTGGCGGTAATGGTGCCTTTGCCACAAAGCGTGGCGCTATTGGCGACAGGCGCAGCGGGTACCGCAGCGGTGTTCACATTTAATGTGGCAATGTTTGACGAGCCCGACCTGGCGCGGAAAGCCAGGGTGCCGGTGCCCAACGTAGTCCATTGCACAGTGGCATTGTATTGTGTGCCGCCTGCCGAAGACGAGATGAGGGTGCCGCCCGTCACCACCCATGCACCCGGTACATATACCACGCCATTGTTGAACGAGTAATTGGCATTGATCCCTTGACAGGTTGCCGTGGGGCCGGTAATTTGTGCGTTGACAACGGTGGCCAACGCAAGTCCTACAAGGGTGAAAAAAACAGATCTGTTTTTCATCTTCGCAGCGGTTAAAGAGTGGTGACGGAACTTACTTTATAGCGGTGGCGCAGTTCGCTACTGCCGGTTTTGAGGTAAAGAGAGATAAATGTACCATCGGCATTTTTTTCAAACACCAGATCTCCCATTGAATCGTCCATGCTCACCTTCAATGTAAATTTGCCAATCAGCGCAATGTTCGTCCAGTCGCCCGTGGTGGATTTTACAGTTAGTGTGCTGGCAAAATCACCATCGTCTTGCACCCACATCACCGGTGCAGTGCCTTGGGTGATAAACTTGCAGGTGTATGCCATGGTTTTTCCGGCCGATGCATCAAATAGTTCGGTCACTTGCCATTCAATTTTTGCAGTGCGGATATTTTGTCCATAGGTAAGTGAGCCTATTGTCAGCAAAAAGTAGAAAAAGATCGCGTGCTTCATGGTCAATTGGTGGGTAGGTAATAGTTGTATTTGTATTGTTTCAAGATGCGGTTTTTGTGATCGCGCACCACAGTAAGCCGGTTCATGGCATCGTATTCGTAAAAAGACGTTTGGTTGTTAGCGTCTGTGACTGAAGTAATGCCCACACCAGGCTTGTGGGTATAAGTGGTCATGAGTGAACCTTGCGGGAAGAAGCGGACTTCATCTATCAAACCTGAGAGGGTAAACTGGTGACTGCTGGTAGAAGGGGTCACATTCACGGTCTGTAGTTTCCAACCACTTGCGTCTTTTCGCCAGTAGGTAAGCACGTATGTTTTGTTGGGTGTAAGGCCGCTGAGCGTTTTGTTATATGTCCCTGAAAAACTCATTTCGCCCGTGCGGAAATCATACGAGTTGCCGCCTTCTTCGCCAGCTTCAAATGAGGTGTGAAAAATTTCCGTAATCAATGCGTTTTTTGCTTCTGCAATCAGTAATTCTTTGTTGTAGCCCCAGATAAATGAGGTACGCATGTCATTAGTTCTTGATATCTCAATTGGGTTGGCGGCATCGTCAAACCAATGATATTGGATTCTATCTTCCAAGTTGCCATTGCCGGATGCAAAACTCACTTTGTTTGGAAGCAGTATACTTGAAAGGGATACAGGCACGCTGTGGTAGCTTGTTGTTTTAAGAAAGTCACGTTGATTGTTTGCATACGTGCTTTCAATCTCAATGGGCTCCGTAATTCTGTTCTGCAAAACAAAAGTTTGCCAAACATTATTGGACGGATCAACTTGCTGCATCTCATGAGGATATTTGAACCGGACTGTTCTTAGGATACCATTGCTATCTTTCTTTCTCGAACCAGTAAGTTGAAAGTGATTTGTGTTTTCGTATAGATTCCGCGTATAACTTACTAATGAATCAGTACCAAAATACTGGACGCTTACAGTGCTGTCCAACTTAGCCCACCACCTGTTGTATTGGTACTCCATTTTTCGGTAATCTTGACCAAAATGTTTACAGTAATAGATAAAATGGGTTTTCCTACTGACGCCAACCATTCCGCTCGTATTAAAATGCTGCGCTTTCACTTCTGGTGCCCCCTCTGCCAACAAAGAAAGAAAGTAAACCCTCGCTGGGTGGTTATTGTTGAAAGGAAAGGTTGGGTCTTGGACAGAGATTTGTGCACAAGAATAGCCTGCATGTGTAGTAGGGCCTGTCAAAATAAGGCCAACACTGTTGGTGTGGTAATCGGAATCTGAAAAAGGTCTTATGGTTATGCCGTTTGCAACGCAGTGTGTCGGCAACCATTGCCCTCCAACCTTAGCCCAAGAGGGTTCCTCAAGGACATAAAACTCCTGCTCCGGGGTGGCATATTCCGCCTTTACCGTCACATCTTTCAAGGTAGTCTTATTCGAGTAGTAATAGAAGCCAGTGGTGCTAGGCGCTGCTGCGTCAAGCAGGTAATAATTCCTTTCTTGGGTGAGCATTTTACCTGTGTTGTCAAAAAACCACTTTTGTGTAACCTTTCCTAGGTTAACGTTCTTTCTTGGCACGCCTCCCGTATAATTTTCGATATTGTTGAGGAATTTGGTTACCGCAAATCCAGAATTATTTCCAAGTGCATCAAATGAAATTTCAGACACCACGGGATAAGTAAAAAAGTAATTTGACTGAATGCGGTTAGAGCCATATCTAAATAAAGAAGAACACAAAACTGTTTCAGCAGATGTGGAGGCATCAATTATGTTCTCAAACGACTTTCCTTCTTCAAAATCAGCAGGAACGTGCAACATGCCGATGTTTTGGCTGCCGGATGATGCAATAAAACTCTCCGTAATAGACGATATGGGAACCTTTCTAAGGTCGTTGTAGTAAAAGTAACGATTGGAGGCAATAGAGCCATCCTCTTTTTTGTCTCTCATATTATAGACCCTTAGACCTGCTCCTTGTTGCTGCGTAACATTAATAGTCCGAGTCGCAATTACCTCTACCTCGGCTGTCACATCAGGGTTGGAGTTAAGGATCATTATTCTGTAATACCCATTGGGTAAAGGTAAACTCATCGGTATATCGATGACAGAAGTACTCACCGAAGTTTGGTAGAGTTGGTAAATCGTGTTGCCGTTGTTATTTAAATCACAAAATGTTCTAACCTGGCTTCCATCCTCCCCAGCAAAATACATGGCAATAAAGAGCATATTGTTGATTTGATTCCCCATCGGGTCGCCTTTGGTGATATAGACTTTCAGTCGGGTAGGTTCAGGTTTAGTAACCCGAAAAGACTGTTCAATTCCCTTGGGGGCACCACTGGTTCCATCATCACATCTCGGACTTAAATATCTCATTGGGTCCGTGGGGTCAAAACCACCTCTTAGCCCAGCAGAACCCAAAAGATAATCTTCCTTATAAGAGAACGAATTGGGAGGCAATGCATGGGGTTGATAAAATAGCTCTGTGGAACCGCCCGTAGGATATTGAATCTTTACCAACGTACACGCCATGCTTGTACCCGGGTTTGGCTGCCGATTGGCACCCGTAAAGTCGATATTTCCTTGGTCAAAATCATAATTGTAAGGGATCAACGTAGAGTTACCATTCTGGCCGTTGTAATATCCCCAATAGTCTTGGGCCATCGACTCTCTCGAAGGCAAATTGAGGCCATGATAGGTAAAGGTATACCTCTGAGGAGGGGTTTCATTACCGGAGCTGTAAATCTCAACATTGTCAAGTTTCAGACGCAACTCTTTTTCGTCCACACTGGGGGCACCAAAATAGGATTGGTTGAGTTTGTAGGTATTTAACAAAGTACCCGTTGAATTAAAGATACGTATTTGATTTAACGCGTTTCTTCCTAGCAAATCTTGTCTTGGTAAAAAAGTCAAGAATGCCGCCCGGGTCACACCGTTGATTTTAATGGAGGATAGCTCCGATTGTTCGATTTGATACGTGGGCATAGCGCTAACAATGGTCTGATCAATCCCGCATTGGCTGTTGGGCAAAAAATCGTTGCGTATAATACCACGTCCAGCCAATTGAGGTTGTTGCCACTTGGGCAATTGCGTGTAGTTAAAATCCACTACATCTCTTTTGTTCTTGTTCTCGATCTTAGTAAGCACCCAAGCAGAATTGTACACCCGCTGGCCGTCAGTTTCATCTTGGTCAAAGACTTGGGTTTTTTCAGCTATAGAAAAATAATAAGTAGCGCCAGTTCCATCAACAATCCTCCATCCGGTTATCAGCCGAATGTTAGTAGGTGGCAATACCTGAATAATTGGATAAGCTTTGATCTCTGGGGATTCGATACAGTAAGCGACTTCACTGTCATAATCTATAAATAAAGTACCTGATAAACCCAGTGCATGAAACGAGTACGTATCTGGTTGAGCCTCGTACCTAAGATTTGTGTTGGTTTTTGTAAACTTATCCACAAAACCAAAGTACCTTGCTAACTGACCGGGTTGATATAGTAGGTTAGGTCTAGGGTTAAAGTCCCGAGCAAATTTGTAATCACTCACAATTGATTCATGATAAAAGGGGATGTAAGCAGGGGTAGACGAAAAATAATCATCGGGCAAACCATTTACCTGCCTCGTGACCATTCCGCCAACGTTCGCATTCCATCCAAGCCCAACCCAAGTAGCCAATTGTTCCACCTTAATCCCAGATGCATCGTATGTTAAGCTGATAGGTATTTCAATATCCCTGCCTTTGAGGTTAGCGATTGGCACGGAAATGTTTGGTGTACCCGTGAAAAGGTTCGTTGGAGTATTTCCGTACTTCGCAAAAGCAGCAGCTTCTGGAGACGGAGGAATCTTGACCAAATCCTCAACTTTAGGCACAGTGTATTGATCTCTCCCCATCTGACAATAGCCTATAAACTGGTGGAAGGCTAAAATGAAAAAAAAGAAAACTCTTGTCATATTATTATATACGGTTTCTGGCATTCGTTAATTCTTAGTGCAAGCTGCGAAATAATTTTGACCACTTCAACGGGTATTTTCCCCCGGTCACCGGGGGAAAATACCCGTTGCTGCCTGTAGGGATTTTAACTATTATTCCTCCGTCCCTGCGTTCAATTTGTAAAGGGTATGTAATGAGGTG
The DNA here is from genome assembly GCA_018267275.1 of Bacteroidota bacterium. Lineage (GTDB taxonomy): Bacteria > Bacteroidota > Bacteroidia > Cytophagales > Cyclobacteriaceae > ELB16-189. The sequence continues at coordinate 65,348 of JAFDYV010000010.1, forward strand.
TCGAGCGCGATGATGCGTTCCTGCGGTTGACCGATGCGAGTTTGTTGCGTAGCGATGCGTACCTGTGGTTG
>JAFDYV010000010.1:65505-128647 GCA_018267275.1 Bacteroidota bacterium
CTGCGGTTGACCGATGCGAGGTTGTTACGTAGCGATGCATACCTGTGGTTGACCGATGCGAGGTTGTTGCGTAGCGATGCATACCTGCGGTTGACCGATGCGAGGTTGTTGCGTAGCGATGCGTACCAGCGGTTGACCGATGCGAGGTTGTTACGTAGCGATGCGTACCTGCGGTTGACCGATGCGAGGTTGTTGCGTAACGATGAGCACTTGTGGTTGACCGATACGAGTTTTAAGTTCACCGCAGAGTCTCCGTTTCGGGACTCTGCGGTCTTCCATTTTATTGCCGCAGAGTCCGAGGCGAGACTCTGCTGAGAATTAAGAAAGCCTAGTTCTCACGGGTTGCCTTACCAACGGGGCTTAAGACTACTTATTTGATGTGAATCAGACTCAATGAACTGGAATTAAGAATATCAATGCGCCACCATCATCTGTTGGCGCGCGTTTGCAACGCGTGCCTTTCTTCACGTAATCAACTCCACCTCCAAATATCCCTTCCTTTTCGAATAGTAGTCTCTTGCAGAACTGTACCTGTACTCTTCCGGCTCGTCTACTATTTCATCAGCAACAGGGTTGTTGTGTATGTAGTCCAATTTCTGCGCCATAAATTTTGCCGAAAAAAGTATTTCGGGATGATTGCCGTCCTGCCAAACCTTGTATCCGCTCACCCTCTTCAAATGATCTGCCACTTCGCTGAAAAGTGCCAACATCCAGTCTTTCCTGCTTTCGTTTATCCGTTCTATCGTTTTTATCAGTTCTTTCGAAGTGAATTTTTTGAAATCGCGCAAGATGTTTGGCAACGGATCTTCCTTTGTTGAAACGATCATATGAAGGTGGCTGGGCATGAGACACCATGCATGGATGACCAAGCCCTTTTCTTTTTGGGAATGGCGCAGCGAATCAACGATGACATGCTTCAGTTCCCAGCGGGTGAACAAATCTACCCAGCCCACCGTGGCCATGGTCACAAAATACATCCCTTCCGGATCTCTGAACTTGTACTTCTCTGACATACTACAAAGGTAGCTGTTATTGGATTTAGGTTAGGAAAAGCACGCGTTGCAAACGCGCGCTAACTAGGGGACCAACAACTACGACTAACAACAAACTTACTGACCAACGACAAATAGGAGCCGTGTACCCGTTGCCCGGTTGGAAAAAGCACGCGTTGCAAACGCGCGCTAGCTGGGGCTTACTATTTATACTCGCGTTGGTAATTGACTTTTCTGATGGTGTCACCTGATTTTGAGAAGTAAAGCCAAATACTATCTTTTTGCACTTCAGATTTTGATACAAATTTGTAATATTCAACTCGTTCTGGGGTTGTCGTCTTGTCGAAATAGAATGTTTTCTTCAGAAAGCGCCTGTTATCTATTTCGAAGTATAGATCGAAGCTACCTCCACTACTGGTTGTGCCGCCAAGACGAATGATCGCTGCAATTATGAAAATGCTTAATACTGGAGTGCCAGAAAAACACCAACCCTATCCACATGTGATTTCGGGTTGATTTTCTGCAACTTCAAAAGCAGTATGAGTGAAATACCGGCAAGTGACCAAAAAATAAGAATGAAATACCCATAACCTAACGAACTACTGGGATCATTTTGTCCCAATCGTATTAACGAGATGGTGACTGAATAATAAATCAAATTAAAAAATAGAATCCTTTTGTTCACGATTCTATCAATGCGCCACCATCACCTGTTTGTCCAAAAAGTCCCACACCAAACTGCTGGCGCCCAGTATTGGAGCGGCCTGGTTTTGCATGGCAGAGGGTAGCACTTTTATCTTTCCGCGGAAGAGGGGCATCAAGTTAGCTTCCATGTGTTTGATCGTGGGCTTGAAAATCAACTCACCCGCTTGTGCCAGGCCTCCAAATAAAAAGATTGCCTCCGGGTCGGTGTGAACTACCGTTTCGGCAAGCTTCATACCTAAAATGCGGCCGGTGTATTCAAAGGCTTCTTGCGCAACAATGTCTCCGCGCAAGGCCGCTTCAGTAATCATTTTGGTGTTCAGGTTGTCAAAGCTAATTTCGCGCAGTTCGCTCGGCTCCAAATGGTCGGCCAGCAATTTGTACACCGTGCGCTTGATGCCGGTGGCGCTCACGTACGTTTCCAAACAACCGCGTTTGCCGCAGTTGCAATAACGGCCGGCTGGGTTCACCGATGTGTGGCCAACTTCACCCGCAATGCCATGATGGCCATTCAGTAATACACCGCCACACACAAAGCCGCTGCCCAAGCCTGTGCCCAGGGTAATCACCACAAAATCTTTCATGTTCTTGGCGTTGCCATAGATCATTTCGCCCACCGCTGCCGCATTTGCATCGTTGGTCAACATGCACGGTACACCAAATTCTTCTTTAAACATTTTGGCCAAAGGCAACACACCTTTCCATTTCAGGTTGGTGGCACGCTCAATGTTGCCGGTGTAGTAATTTCCGTTGGCAGCACCCACGCCTATGCCCACCACTTTTGTATCGCTCGGAAGTTTCTCAATGCCCGCCCGCAAGGCGCTGGCCATGCCATCAAAGTAATCTTGAAACTCTTCATACTGAGTTGTCGGAATATTACCCTGAAGCAGCACATTTCCGGCCCGGTCTACAATGCCGTACTTTGTGTTGGTGCCTCCTATATCTATGCCAACGGTAAGTTCTCTCATAAATCAGATGGACAGGATTTTTGAAATTCGTAACAGTTCGTTGTCTATTTCGTGACGATGGTTGATGATCATGCTGAAAGGATTGTACACCATTTGGTTGTTGCGAATTCCCACCATTACATCGCGCTCACCATTGATCAAGCCCTCCACCGCTGCCACGCCCATGCGTGAGGCAAGCACGCGATCGAAGTAAGAAGGGGAACCACCGCGTTGCAAGTGGCCCAGTATCGTTACTTTAATGTCAAAGTAATTGTTTCGTTCAGAAAACTTATGGGCCAACTCCATGGCCGTACCAATTTTGCTGCCTTCGGCCACCACAATCAAGCTCGACTTCTTATTCGTTTTGCCGCCTTCGTCAAGTTTGGCAAACAACTCCTCAATGGTCATCGATTCTTCAGGGATGATGATGCTTACGGCACCTCCTGCAATACCACTGTTAATGGCGATGTAGCCTGAGTTGCGCCCCATCACCTCAATAAAAAAAAGTCGATTGTGCGAAATAGCTGTGTCTCGGATTTTGTCGATGGCCTCTACCGCGGTGTTGGTAGCCGTATCAAAGCCAATGGTGTAGTCGGTTCCGGCCAAGTCATTGTCGATGGTGCCGGGAATGCAGATGGAAGGAATTTGATATTCTTCGTAAAACTTGTGCAAGCCCGTAAACGTGCCATCGCCACCAATGGCTACCAGTGCATCAATCCCGTTTTTCTTTAAGTTTTGAAAAGCTTTGGCGCGACCTTCTGGCGTGCGAAATTCCTGGCTGCGCGCTGTTTTCAAAATAGTGCCGCCACGTTGTATAATGTTGCCCACCGACCGTGCGCCCAACTTCACGATGTCGCCATCGATCATGCCTTCGTAACCCTGGGTAATGCCGTATACTTCTTTTTTGTAGTAGATGGCACCGCGCACTACGGCTCTAATTGCTGCATTCATCCCCGGTGCATCGCCACCCGAAGTGAACACACCAATTTTCGAAATAGTATTCTTCATGAACGATCAAGAAGCATCAAAAATAGCGCATTGACCGAACTTTGCAATGAAACCAATGGCTGATTGGCAACTATCCGTTTTTCAATCGTTTGAAATAATTGATCAGACCGTTGGTGGATGAATCGTGAGATGAAATTTCATCGGCAGAACTTAGTTCGGGCAAGATCTTTTTGGCCAACACCTTTCCTAATTCTACTCCCCATTGGTCGAAGCTATAGATGTTCCAAATCACACCTTGCACAAAAATCTTGTGCTCATACATCGCGATGAGCGAGCCCAAAATTTTTGGCGTAAGTTGTTTGAAGAGAATGGAGTTGGTGGGCTTGTTGCCGGCAAACACACGATATGGTTTGTGGAATTCGATATCTTCGGAAGAAAAACCAGCTGCACGCAGTTCGCTTTCAACTTCTTCTTCGGTCTTGCCCATCATTAACGCCTCGGTCTGCGCAAAATAATTCGATAGCAGCTTGTCGTGGTGATCACTCAATGGGTTGTGACTGATGGCAGGCGCAATGAAATCGCATGGAATCATTTTGGTGCCTTGGTGGATCAATTGGTAGAATGCATGCTGGCCATTGGTGCCGGGCTCGCCCCAAATAACCGGCCCAGTTTGATAGTGAAAGCCCTGGCCTTCACGGTTCACCGATTTGCCGTTGCTCTCCATGTTTCCTTGCTGAAAGTAAGCTGCAAAACGGTGCAAGTACTGATCGTAGGGGAGAATCGCCTCCGAGCTGGCATCAAAGAAGTTTACATACCAAATTCCGAGCAATGCCAATACAACGGGTATGTTCTTGTCAAACGGTGCGTTTCTAAAATGTTGATCCATTTCATGTGCGCCCTCCAACAGTTTTTCGAAATTTTCAAAACCAATGGTGCACGCAATCGATAGGCCGATGGACGACCACAATGAATAGCGCCCACCTACCCAATCCCAAAATACAAACATATTCTCTGGCGCGATGCCAAATGCGGTTACCGCCTTGGTGTTGGTGGATACTGCCACAAAATGTTTTGCTACGTCACCTTTGCCTCCTGTCTGCTCCAAAAACCATCTCTTGGCCGATTCGGCATTGGTCATGGTTTCTTGGGTGGTGAAAGTTTTAGAAGCAATGATGAACAGTGTAGTCTCAGGGTTCACGCGTTTCAGCGTTTCGGCAATGTGGGTTCCGTCTACATTCGAAACAAAATGAGGTGTGATGTTTTTCCAATAGGGGCGAAGCGCCTCCGTCACCATCAAAGGGCCGAGGTCCGACCCGCCAATGCCAATGTTCACAATGTCGGTAATGGCTTTGCCGGTGTGGCCTCTCCAATCTCCAGATTGCAAGCGGTGTGAAAAGTCTTTCATCTGGCTTAGTACTTTGTTCACATCGGGCATCACATCTTGCCCATCTACATAAATGGGCGTGTTGGCGCGGTTGCGCAGTGCCACATGCAACACAGCTCTGTTTTCAGTGCGATTGATTTTGTCGCCACTAAACATTTTTTCAATGGCCGGTTTCAATTCGGTTTCTTCTGCCAGTTCGCACAGTAAACGGATGGTGTCTTCCGTGATTATGTTCTTTGAGTAATCAACTAAAATATCATTCAGCGTAAGTTGAAATTTTTCAAATCGCTTTGGGTCTTCAGCAAACAGCTCACGCAGGTGCGTGGCTTGCATCATCATAAAGTGAGTGGTCAGTTTGTTCCAGGCGTTGGTTTCAGCGGGGTCAATAGATGGTAGCATAGTGCAATACGATTTAATGAGTTGCAAAAATAGCAAAGTAAAAATGGTGTAAGTTTTTGTGTATAAATTAATCGTGGCGTTGAGTTTGAATATTTACCTTTCGACTTCACCAAACATGACAAAACAATGAGAAAGAGTTTACTGTTAGCCTTGTTGTTAGCGTTTTCGGTAGGTTGTTGGGCGCAGTCGCAGGGCGATACCTATGCCGCGGCCAAGCAATCAAAAAAAGCAACTTGGACACTTACCTATTCAGATTCTCCGGGCTTGGCTACGTTAGTGAATGGCAAACCCGATGGTATTTGTTACGACTTAATGGAAGAGTTTGCGAAATACGTTAAATCTAAAACGGGTATTGAAGTAACACTCAACTACGCAAAGGTAGATGACCCTGCAAATTTTACTGCGTTTCTAACAAACGTTAAGGCGTCAAAAGGCGGAGTGTTTGGGTTGAGCAACACAACCATTACTGACGAGCGCAAAAAGTCTTACAACTTTAGTCCGGCCTTTTTAAAAAACGTGTCAATGATTATTACGCATAACAGCGTTGCAGAAGTAACTGATCTTAAAAATGTGGCGTCCACCTTTGGTTCGCTCAAAGCTGTGGTGGTAAAAGGTTCGACCAACGAAGCGCGCATTTCGGAGTTGAAGAAAAAATATTTACCCAATTTGACGATCGACAATTCGGCTTCTTTTTCGAAATCGATAGATGCTGTGGTGGCCGACAAGAATGTACTGACGTCTGCTGACTTTACGTATTATTTGAAAGCACTCCAAGCACGTAAACCGATTAAGCGCCATGCCATCTTTGATGAAACAGGGGAGGAGTTTGGGATAATCATGCCCTTGAGCAATGATTGGAATGGTTTGTTGGCTGAGTTCATGAAATCCGGCTTCATTGAAAGTTCTCAGTATAACAAGATCATCACCGACCATTTGGGTCAAAGTGTGTTGACGTTCATCAAGAAAATCAAATAAGCAACAACAGAAGGCGACATTGATTTGAGCATTGTAAATGCCAATCAATAGCAACAAGAGAGAAGTCAATCTATCCCCCCACTACTTTTTTGAGGTTTTCAACCAAACCTTCCCACAGGTCTTGTAGCTCTTCCATGTCGTCAAAGTCTGAGTAGTCGCTCACTTTAAGGAAGGTAGTTTGGGTGAGTTCGTTCACTTCTAATCTCAACTCAAAATAGGATGGATCTTTTTCGTCCTCTTTGGTTTCGGGCAAATATTGAAATTTAGCGTAGTGGTTGGTGCGGTGCGCAGCCAACATTGCCTTGTGCGATTCGTTTTCCCACGTGAAAGTGAAAACTTTTTCGGGGCTGATTGTTACATCGTCTGCAAACCATTCGGAAAGCCCACTGGCAGAGTCGATATAAGGGTACAACATCTTGATAGAAGCGTGAATTTCAAAATCAGCATTGAACAGCTTCTTTTTTGTTGCGGTGGCCATAACGTTTAATTCGATTTTAATTTATACCAATTTTTCTGTACCGTCAAACCTAATTTCTAGTTCCTGATTAAAGTCATTAATTAAAAATGCTAAAATCCAAAAAGTTTATACATTTGCGCTCCCAAAATCTTTGGCGCGGTAGCTCAGGTGGTTAGAGCGTTGGATTCATAACCCAAAGGTCGGGGGTTCAACTCCCCCCCGCGCTACAAAGCCCTCTCTTTAAAAGTCAATTTTAACAGCGTGGCTTTATTTTTGCCTACTGTGCAATGATTTGTTAATGTTGCACACGTGAAAAAAATCGACAAACTCATCATCAGCTCATTTGTGGCGCCATTTATCATGACGCTGCTTGTGGTGGTTTTCATCTTATTGATGAAGCAGATGCTGTTGTACTTTGATGATATCATCGGAAAAGGGTTGAGTTGGGGAGATTTGGGTACGCTGCTCTTTTACATGTCGCTCACGCTGATGCCCTCGGCCCTACCGTTGGCCGTGTTGATGGCATCGCTGATCACATTTGGCAACTTAGGCGAACACTTTGAACTCACGGCCATCAAAAGCCTCGGTATCTCGCTCACGCGGGCGCTCTTACCTTTGTTTATCACAGTGGTATTCATCACCATCGGGGCTTTTTTTTCCAACAACTATTTGGTGCCCAAGGCTTCGCTGGAGGCATATAGTTTATTATGGGACATCAAGCAAAAAAAACCTGCCCTGGATATTCGCCCGGGTACGTTTTACAATGGCATTCCAGACATCAGCATCAAAGTGAATCAAAAGTTCAAAGACGGCATCACCCTCAAGGGCGTGATTATTTACGACCATCGTAATAAGGTGGGCAATAAAGATGTAACGGTTGCCGATTCTGGCAAGATGTACACCATTCTGAACGACCAGTATTTAAAGTTGGAGTTGTTCAATGGTTATAATTATGCCGAAAGCTCAGGAACCGGCACTGATGAGACGGGGCGCGCCACGATGGACGAGTCCTTTCGAAAATCCAAGTTTTCAAAAACGGAGATGGTTCTCGACTTGTCATCGTTTGGCATGCAGCGTACTGACACCAAATGGTTTAAGGGGAATCGTATTATGCGCAACGTGGCTGAGTTGGATTATGATATGGATTCCGTCAGCAATTTAATGATGTCTCAGAAGGTTGGTTTGTATGCCAATCAAACTAGCTTCTTTTCACATCATTTCAAACGCGACTCGCTGCCATTGCCAAAGGAATTGAAGCAGTTTAAGAAGCGTAACGATTCGATTGCGGCTGCAACAAGCGCCAGCAACACGAGCGGCATCACCAACTATGCCCAACCCTATGTTTCAGGGATGTACGCACCGAAGCTTTTGGTGCCGAGCAACATCACCGAAAAAGAACAGCACATATCAGATAGTCTTTTCGCACTCAAAACTACAAAAATGGAGGTAGCCAACGCGTTGAATCGAGCGCGCATGGTAAAATCGCAGTTGCAGACGTACAACGCCAACACCGACAGTCAAAAATATGAATACACGGTATTTTGGATACAATGGCACAAAATATTGGCCAGCTCCATCGCATGCTTGTCCATGTTTTTGATCGGTGCCCCGTTGGGCTCAATTATTAAGAAGGGGGGGTTGGGTGTACCCGTATTGGTTTCGATTCTCTTTTTCATTCTATACTACGTCCTCGACTTGTTGGGCACCAAATGGGCTCGGCAGTACACCATTTCCGTTCACACAGGTGTGTGGATGGCGAACGTGATTTTGTTCGGCATCGGACTGATTTTCTTGCGCCAGGCTCGCGTGGATGCACGCTTGTTTGACGCTGATTTCTACAACGTTGCATTAGATAAATTGAAGAAACGCTTTCCATTTTTGGCCGGAAGGGCCTCTGTTGCCTAAAACGGCACGATAAAATTAAAAAATAGGCATTTTTGGTAGTTTTCGCAGTTTCCGTTACTTTTGCGCGATTAAAAATAAAGAAAGAAGAAAAAAACAAAGCGATGCACCTGAGTACAGCACAAAAACAAGAATTATTCGGCAAGCACGGTTTCGGCAAAACAAAGGCAGATACCGGCTCACCTGAATCACAAATTGCCCTTTTCACTTCTCGTATCAACCACATTACTGAGCATTTGAAGGCAAACAAAAAGGACTTTTCGTCTCAGCAAGGGTTGGTGAAGCTGGTAGGCCAGCGTAAACGCCTCCTAAGCTACTTACAGCGCACCAACATCACCAGGTACCGCGCTATCTTGGCCGATTTAGACCTTAGAAAATAATTTTGGAATAGTAGTAAATAAGGGAACCGAACAGGGTTCCCTTTCTGCTTTTATTTACATACCAGATCAAGGCTACCTTGGTCTCAAATCATACTATCATGAACCCAATACTAAAGAAAACGTGCCTTCTCCCAGATGGCCGCGAAATATCAATCGAAACAGGAAAGTTGGCACGCCAGGCAGATGGCTCAGTAGTGTTGCGCATGGGCAACACCATGTTGTTGGCTACCGCTGTGGCTGCACAACAACACAAAGAAGGCACAGACTTCTTGCCGTTGTCGGTAGACTATCAGGAAAAGTTTGCTTCAACCGGCAAAATCCCAGGGGGCTTTTTGAAGCGCGAAGGAAAACTTTCAGACTACGAGGTGCTCATCAGCCGGTTGGTAGACCGCGCCATTCGCCCCATGTTTCCAGATGATTTTCATGCTGAGACCCAGGTAATCATTCAATTGATCTCGGGTGACCACAATGCGTTGCCAGATGCACTGGCAGCGTTTGCAGCTTCAGCTGCGTTGTCAATTTCCGATATCCCATTCTATACCCCTATTTCCGAGGTGCGCGTAGCACGCGTAGAAGGTAAATTGGTGGTGAATCCCACATTGGAACAAAAAGAAAAGTCTGACTTGGATTTTATCGTGGCTGCTTCCATTGAAAACATTTTGATGGTGGAAGGCGAGGCGAAAGAAATCAGCGAGACCGACATGTTGGAAGCGTTGAAGTTGGCACACGATTCCATTAAGGTTCAGTGCAACCTGCAATTGGAGATGGCGAAAGAACTTGGTAAGACTGAGAAGCGCACATACAATCACGAAGAAAATGATGAGACGCTCAAGGCTGAATTGCACGCACTATTGTATCCCAAAGTATATGATGTAGCTCGTCAACAACTGGCGAGCAAGCAAAAGCGTTCCGAACTTTTCGGCCAGATCATCGATGAATATTTGAAATCGCTGCCAGAAGACACTACCATCAACAAAGACATGGTGAAGCGTTACTACAAGTCGATTCAAAAAGAGGCTTGCCGTAACCTGGTGCTAAATGAAAAAGTACGTCTGGATGGTCGCAAAACAAATGAAATCAGACCGATTTGGTCAGAAGTTGATTATCTGCCCAATGCACACGGTTCTGCCATTTTCACCCGCGGTGAGACGCAATCTTTGACGAGTGTAACTCTTGGCACTAAGTTGGATGAGCAGTTAATTGATGGAGCAATGTTTTCTGGCAATAACAAGTTCATCTTGCATTACAACTTCCCATCGTTCTCAACTGGCGAAATAAAACCTAACCGCGGCCCGGGCAGAAGAGAAGTTGGTCACGGTAACTTGGCGATGCGCGCTTTAAAGCAGGTGCTTCCGAATCTGGAAGAAACCCCTTATACCGTGCGTGTGGTGTCAGATATTTTGGAATCGAATGGATCTTCTTCGATGGCAACCGTTTGTGCCGGTGCGCTGGCGCTCATGGATGCGGGTATTAAAATCTCAAGCCCGGTATCAGGCATTGCAATGGGTATGATCTCTGATAGTGCTACCGGCAAGTATGCAATCTTATCAGACATTTTGGGTGATGAAGATCACTTGGGCGACATGGACTTTAAAGTGACAGGCACTGATAAAGGTATAACCGCTTGCCAAATGGATTTGAAGGTTGATGGCCTTACTTATGAAGTGCTCAGCGAGGCGCTCATGCAGGCAAAAGAAGGCCGCGCACACATTTTGAATGAAATGCGCAAGACATTGAGTCAACCCAAGCCAGACCTGAAGCCTCACGCACCTCGTGCTGTTACCATCACCATCGACAAAGAAATGATTGGTGCGGTAATCGGGCCGGGTGGAAAAGTAGTGCAGGATATCCAGAAGACCACGGGTGCCACTATCGTGATCGAAGAAGTAAAAGAAAAGGGTTTGGTAAACATTTTCGCGACTAACCAAGATGTGATGGACGCGGCTGTAAAGCGCGTAAAAGCAATCGTGGCCATGCCAGAAGTAGGCGAAGTATACAGCGGCATCGTGAAATCGATTATGCCGTTTGGCGCCTTTGTCGAGTTTATGCCGGGCAAAGACGGCTTGTTGCACATTTCCGAAATCAAGTGGGAGCGCCTAGAGACCATGGACGGTGTAATGCAAGTAGGGGAAGAAGTGAAGGTTAAATTGATTGAAATCGACAAGAAAACCGGTAAATTCAGACTTTCAAGAAAGGTATTGCTTCCAAAGCCTGCCCCTAAAGCTGAAACACCATCGGCATAATTGGCGTTAGCGTTTTTGGAACTTATTGTAGAAAATTACGTGTTCAACTAATTAAAGGATAATTGGATGAGACAACTCAAGATTAGCAAGCAAATCACCAACCGCGAAAGCCAATCGCTTGACAAGTATTTGCAAGAGATTGGAAAGGTAGATTTGCTGACGCCCGATGAAGAGGTAGAATTGGCCAAGCGTATTAAGGATGGCGACCAGATTGCGTTGGAAAAATTGACCAAAGCCAACCTGCGTTTCGTGGTGTCGGTGGCAAAGCAGTATCAAAATCAAGGATTGAGTTTGGGCGATTTGATTAACGAAGGAAACTTGGGCTTGATCAAAGCAGCGCAGCGTTTTGATGAAACACGCGGTTTCAAGTTTATCTCTTATGCCGTATGGTGGATTCGCCAGTCAATTTTACAGGCTTTGGCTGAACAATCGCGCATTGTGCGCTTGCCATTGAATCGTGTAGGTTCTTTGAACAAGATATCCAAAACTTTCTCAGAACTGGAGCAAAAGTTTGAGCGCGAACCATCGCCCGAAGAATTGGCTGAAGTATTGGAAGTGACCACGGCCGAAGTTGTTGACACAATGAAGATTTCTGGCCGCCACGTTTCAATGGATGCGCCATTTGTGCAGGGAGAAGAAAACAGTTTGTTGGATGTGTTGGAAAACGACAGCGAAGAAACGCCTGATTCAGGCTTGATGACCGACTCACTGCGCAGAGAAGTACAGCGCGCATTGTCAACACTTACACAACGCGAATCAGATGTTATTACTTTGTATTTCGGCCTGAACGGTGAACATGCGATGACCTTGGAGGAAATTGGGGAAAAGTTTAGTCTTACCCGTGAGCGCGTGCGCCAAATCAAAGAAAAGGCCATTCGCAGGTTGCGTCACACTTCGCGAAGCAAGGCATTGAAGCCTTACTTGGGTTAATAATATTGTTGAAAACTAAAGAAATAAAGGTCTCTTGAACGAGACCTTTTTTATTCCAACTTTGTTCTACTGATTGAATTTTAAGTTTATGGCGCATAGTAAAGTGAAGGTATTGATTATTGGTTCTGGGCCGGCCGGATACACCGCAGCGATTTATGCTGCTCGGGCAGGGCTAAAGCCTATTTTGTTCACGGGCGGTCAGCCGGGTGGGCAATTGACCACTACCAACGATGTGGAGAATTTTCCGGGATATCCGGAGGGGATTAATGGCCCACAAATGATGGTAGATCTCCAAAAGCAGGCCGAACGGTTTGGTACCAAAGTCAACTACGGTTTGGTAACTGCAGTTGATTTTTCAAGTTGGCCTTTGAAGGTGACTGTTGATGAAAAGGATGTGATTGAGACTGAGTCGGTAATCGTTGCCACCGGTGCTACCGCTAAGTACCTCGGCATACCAAGCGAAGAACGCTACGCCAATCGCGGTGTTTCTGCTTGTGCAGTATGCGATGGCTTCTTCTATCGTGGTAAAGATGTGGCGGTGGTGGGCGCTGGCGACTCGGCAGCAGAAGAAGCAACCTACTTAGCAAACTTGTGCACCAAAGTGCATTTGATTGTGAGAAAGGGAGAGATGCGCGCTTCCAAAATCATGCAACAACGCGTGATGAATACCGCCAATATCGAGGTACACTGGCATTCTGAAACAGATGAAATTTTGGGTGACGACAATGGCGTGAATGGTGTGCGATTGATCAACAACCAAACAAAAGAGAAAAAGGTAATCCCTATTCAGGGCTTCTTTTTAGCAATAGGCCACAAACCCAATACTGACATATTTAAAGGGCAGCTAAACATGGATGAAGCCGGCTACATCAAAGTCATTCCGGGTTCAACCAAAACAAATGTAGAAGGTGTATTTGCAGTGGGTGATGTAGCTGATAAAGTTTACCGCCAGGCCATTACGGCAGCAGGTACGGGTTGTATGGGCGCATTGGATGCAGAAAAATTTTTGGTAGCCAAAGAAATGGAATTGGCCCATTCAAACTAACGCACTTGTTGATGAAGCTTGATATTCTGGTATTGGCGGCCCATCCGGATGATGCAGAATTAGGTTGTGGTGGAACCATTGCCAAGCATGTTGCGCTAGGCTACAAAGTAGGCATTGTTGACTTCACGCAAGGAGAACTCGGCACGCGTGGTACCATTCAAACACGAGCGCAAGAAGCCGCAGCAGCAGCAGAGATTTTGGGCATCTCTGTGCGCGAGAACTTGAAGTTGCGTGACGGTTTCTTTCGCCACACTGATGATGAATTACTGAGCGTGGTGCAAGCAATTCGCCATTTCCAACCCGAGATTGTGTTGGCAAACGCAATCACCGATCGCCACCCTGATCATGGCAAGGGTGCTGCATTGGCCAACGAAGCCTGTTTTCTTTCAGGCTTAGCAAAAATTGAAACCCAACGAGGAGGAAAAGCGCAATCTGCGTGGAGGCCGAAACATCTTTACCATTACATCCAAAGCCAGCTTATGATGCCCGATTTCGTAGTTGATATTTCGGCTGAATGGGAGCGGAAGATGCAATCCATCAAAGCCTACAAGACACAGTTTTTTGACCCCAACAGCAACGAGCCTGAGACATACATTTCGAAGCCCGCATTCCTTACTTTTTTACAGGCACGTGCAGAGGAGTTTGGGCATGCCATCAATGTCCGCTTTGGTGAAGGTTTTACCAAAAGCAGCATGATGGGAGTTGAAGATCTTTTTAAACTGAGGTAATAGCGGTTATTTGGCCCAAAAACTTTGCATAAATGCGATGGCCAGTTATCTTTGCGGCCTAATTCAGCAAAGGTCCGGTAGTTCAGCTGGTTAGAAAGCCTGTCATCTCGCCCAAGGCGAGACGGGTTCGAGTCCCGTCCGGACTCTTAAAAAAAAAGGACGAATATTTAACATTCACGGTCCGGTAGTTCAGCTGGTTAGAATGCCTGCCTGTCACGCAGGAGGTCGCGGGTTCGAGTCCCGTCCGGACCGCTGTTTTGAAAGAGCCTCCCTGCGAGGCTCTTTTGCTTTATGAAGCACTATGTTTACATTATCAAGAGTTTGGCAGATGGCATTCTGTACAAGGGTTACTCTACTGACTACCTGAAAAGGCTTGAGGCGCATAATCGAGGGGAGAGCCGTTATACCTCAAAAAAAATCCCTTGGGTTCTTGTCTACGCAGAAGAACTCCCAAACAAGACAATGGCACTCATTCGAGAGAAGCAACTAAAGAGAGCCAACACAAATTACTTGGAGTGGCTGATGACGCAGCCTACGAATCTTGTGAAGTAGCACCCTCTGCCTGTCATCTCGCCCAAGGCGAGACGGGCTCGAGTCCTGTCCGCTCTTGAAGCCCCAAATCATTGGGGCTTTTTTTGTTGCGAAAGACCGAGGTTATCTCTTCACCAAAAAACAGGCTATCTCCGCTTCTTGACGATCATTGTAAATATTGTAGTGACCCTGACCAACAGATACTAAATCATAGCCTTCATTTTTGAACTTGTTAAGCAAGTCAATCACGCGATTGTCAGGTGTTTCACCTGTTTTCAGCTTAAGATCTTCTTTTTGCTGACCACTACCATAAAAAATTAGAATCTCGTTGGGGCTTTCGTGGTTGGTGGGCGTATACCGAATGATTACATAGTTGGTGACAGTCCGTTCGTTGGTGGTTTTTGCAGGAGATCGGAGAACAAAAACGATTGTTAACAAAATGACTCCAATAAAAGAAAAACGTCCGTTTCATAACAGTTAGATTTTGCTAACCTCTTACGGACGAAAGAAAAAACAGTTTACCCCTACGGGTATTGATTAGATTCTTCTATGCTTTGCGTGGTAGCGGGCTTGAATCTTCTTGCCGTGCTTGGTGTGGTTGTTGGTTTGGCCATAGCTATGGCAATGAATACCTTCTAAACCACAAGATGTTAGGACGATGGCCACCACTACGAACAGGACTAACTTTTTCATTGCTTTTTTCTCTTTTTGTTGACACAAAAGTAGAGTCAGCCATTCACCCGCTTTTTTTAATAACTCAGCGAAAAAAATGAGTGTAAGCGGAGTTGTGCAACGAGTAGAAAAATGACAAAAAATGCTGTAGAGCTGCCTATATCAATGGAATCTTACGCGATTCTGTACATCGAGCAGCCAATTAAAGAATTACTTTAACTCAGTGATGGGAAAAAACTTCACTTTCCGCCTCTTCTGCGGCCACTGTTCCATTAGCTTCAATGGAGGTTAGCCTTACTTTTTTGAGTTCGTTGATGAGCAGCGGGTCATATTGAGCACTTACGCGTACGTAATTGTCGGTAAAGCCGTGGATTTTGCCGTCTTCCACATCATTTTCGAACAGTACTTCAAAAGTTCGCCCCAAGTTCTGTTCGTAAAATGCCCTTCGCTTCTTATCAGATAAGATGTGCAACATCTTTGATCGTTCTGCGCGCTCTTTGTGAGGCACGGAGTTGGCCATTTCTGCTGCCAAGGTATTCTCTCGCTCTGAATATGTGAATACGTGCAGATAAGAAATATCCAATTCGTTGAGAAACTGATAAGTTTCCAAAAAATCTTCCTTGGTCTCACCCGGGAAGCCGACAATTACATCTACGCCAATGCAGCAATGCGGCATCAATGCTTTTATTTTGCTCACGCGCTCTGTATATAACTCACGCTGATAGCGCCTGCGCATGAGGCGAAGTATTTTATTCGAACCCGACTGCAACGGAATGTGGAAATGCGGGACAAACCTTCTTGCCGTGGCAACAAATTCTATGATTTCGTCTGTGAGTAAGTTTGGCTCAATAGAAGAAATGCGGAAGCGTTCAATCCCTTCCACGTTGTCCAGTTCTTTGATCAGCCCAATAAACCTTTCTTTTCGCTCGCCTTGCTGAATACCAAAGTCGCCAGTGTTTACTCCTGTCAACACAATCTCCTTTACATCTGTCTGCGCAATTTTTTGAGCGGTGGCCAAAATGTTTTGAATGCTGTCGCTGCGGCTGCTGCCGCGAGCCAATGGTATGGTGCAAAACGAGCATGAGTAATCGCATCCATCTTGTACTTTCAAGAAGGTGCGCGTTCGGTCGTGCATGGAGTAGGAGGTGTTGAACTGGGTTGCTTCTTCAATCTCCGATGCAAATACGGTCGCCTTCTCAGGTCGGACAAAACCGTCCAGTAATTCCACCAGCCGAAACTTTTCGGAAGCACCCAGCACCGCATCCACACCCGGTATTTCTGAAATCTCTTTTGGCTTCAGTTGTGCATAGCAGCCAATAATCGCAATGTATGCGTTGGGTGAAATTGCACGCGCTTCCCGCACAACTTTGTGACACTTCTTATCAGCGTTTTCTGTTACGGAGCACGTGTTGATAATAAAGATGTCGGGTGTGTTGGTGAAATCTACTTTTTGGTATCCCTTTTCCTCAAATTTTCTGGAAATAGTGGATGTTTCTGAGTAGTTCAGTTTGCAGCCCAACGTGTAAAACGCCACTTTTTTCATACCGTGGCGCAAAGATAAGAAACTTGTTGCTAGGTGGAGACTATTGGCTTGACGCTTAATTTCTGCCCAACGTGCTGAGCTTAATTTTTGTCAGCCAGCGTTTGGTGTCCAACGGAAAGTCTCCGTTCATCATCCAATCGTAGTAGGCAGGCTCTTCTTTGAAAACGGTTAGCACGGCTTTGCCTTTATGCTTTCCGAAATTAAATACAGCCTCACCCTTATTGTTTTTTACCATGCGGCCGGCCAAGTCTACCAAATCTGAAGAAGACAGTTGGCTCAGCGACTCGGCTGAATTGTTGATTAACCCAATCTGTTTTCCGAGCGTGTCGGTCACCGGTTTGTTTTCGTAGCGTTCTACTTGCGCCAGTAGCACATCTAACGTGGCTTGTGTATCGGCCATTGCAGAATGGGCATCTACCAGTTCTCTATTCAAGTAAAAACTAACTGCTGCCGACAGGGTGCGCTTTTCCATCATATGAAAAATGCGCTGCACATCAATCAATTTCTTTTTTCCGTATTCGAACTCAACATCTGCACGTAAAAATTCCTCTACCAGCACGGGCATATCAAACTTTAGTACATTAAATCCTGCGATGTCGCACCCCTCAAAAAACTTTGCGTATTCTTTTGCCACCTCTTTAAAGGTTGGCATATCTTTTACGTCATCGTTGCTGATACCCGTGATGTCAGTTGCCTCTTTTGGAATGGGAATGGTTGGGTTGATGCGGTTGCTTTTGCGAATGGTTTCTCCATTGGGCATCAATTTGATCACGGCAATTTCGATGATCCGATCTTGCGTAACATTGACTCCTGTTGTTTCCAGATCAAAAACACAGAGCGGAATTTTTATGTTTAGTTTCAAAGTAGTGGTTTAATATTGTTTGGAAAGGCGCGAAAATCTTACAACAACGATTTGCAGTAGTTAGGTCGCAGCAATGACTTACGCTTTGATGCTTGCCACGCCTCGGTAAAACTGTCCCGATGAAATGCCGATTTTCTTCAGTATTTCTTTTGCCGCACCGAGCAGTTCTAATGTTTGTTTGCCCATAAGTTGGATAGGGAACTTTTCGTTTGTGCTTGTCACCAACGTTACATGTCCGTTTTTTTCTTCGTGTGGAATGGTTTTGTATGGGATCACCTGCACATCTGCACGTTCTTTGCTTCCAATTGACTTCAAAACCGCATCGCTCTCAGGATACAAAACAATGCCGCCCTTGGGTGTCGCATTCACTAGCATTTCATAGGATGATGCCTCACCATTTTCTACCGGGCCAGTCAACAGTATGATGTGATGGCGATAGTGGGGCAGGTTGGCTCTTTGCTTGTCGCGGAAGATGGCTATTGGTGCCTCTTTATTCCATTCACCTTCGCCATCTTTCATTGAACTGAACTTGCGGTTGTTGAATTTCAACACCTCAACAATTATGTGTGATACCAAGTCTCTTCCGAGGCCTGTGATCAAGATGCGCTGACAGTCGGTGTGTTGCTCGTAAACTTGCTGAGGGCTCAAAGGCATAAAAATATGGGCTAATTAAATCAAAATGTTTTACGATGCCAAAACTTGAAAACGCAAGCCCTCATTTTTCTCCCGGAACATATACAAACCTTAGTTGCCCCGATTGTTGCCTTAGTTGATTCCAGCTATCTATATTAAAGGCCAATGCTACCACCTGTGCGGGCGAGAATGTAGGAACACGCTCAAGGCTCAGCGTGGCAGCAAGCGCAGAGATAGTGGGGTTGTGTGCTACCATTGCGACTTCGCTCACGTGATCCTCGATGGCTTGGGCCACCTCAAGCAGGGTTGTAACATCGGCATGGTACAATACACTGCTTTTTACCAATCTTTCACTGGGTAGTTGTAGCGATTGATTGATGGCGTGAGCTGTTTGCGTGGTGCGCACTGCATGGCTGTATATAATTTGGTCAATCGCATGTTGAGACAAGTAATGGCCCAGGAGTTGTGCATCCATCAAACCTTTAGTAGTTAATGTTCGCTCTAAATCTTTTTGAGTGAGCAGCCTGTTTGCTGCCTCGGCATGCCTAATGAGGTACAATTGGCGCATGTGAGCAAAAAAATGTTTTAATGGTTGAAGTTTCTTCATACAACGAAGATAGTCGCCTGATAATCACACAAGATACGATGAAGAAAATATTTTATTTTCACCTGTCAGAACGAGCGCGTTTGCATGGCTAAACGATGTGTGAAACTTGCAGATTTAAAATTTTACGATATTTGAGGCCTCAAAAAAGAAAAAAACAGGCATGTCGAAGAACTTGGTTATTGTTGAGTCGCCTTCCAAAATAAAAAAGATCGAAAGTTTTTTAGGTAAGGATTATAAAGTGGCATCTAGCATGGGCCACATACGCGATTTGGCAAAAGGAAACGCTGCGATTGACGTTGAGAATGATTTTGAACCGATATATGAAGTCTCGGAAGACAAGAAAGAAGTAATCAAGAACTTGAAGAGCCTGGCGAAGACCGCGCAAACCGTGTATCTCGCTACCGATGAAGACCGTGAAGGCGAGGCCATTTCTTGGCACTTAAAAGAAGTACTTGACCTCAACGACAAGAAAACCCGAAGAATTGTATTTACCGAAATCACTAAAAATGCAATTCTCAATGCGATCAAATCTCCCAGAGGAATTGATATTAATTTAGTTAATGCGCAACAAGCAAGGCGTGTGCTAGACCGTTTGGTGGGGTTTGAACTTTCGCCCATCCTTTGGAAGAAGATAAAGACTGGATTGTCTGCGGGCCGGGTACAGTCGGTGGCCGTGCGGTTAATTGTAGAGCGCGAACGAGAAATCGATAAGTTTGAAGCGAAGTCTTCGTTCAGGGTAACAGCACAATTCGATTTAGGAAAAGGTAAACAGCTTACTGCCGAGCTTCCGGAGAAATTTGAGTCGGAAAAAGATGCACTGGCATTTTTAGATTCTTGCAAGAAGGCAAAGTTTAGCATTGGCGACCTGCAAAAAAAACCTGCGAAAAAATCGCCTGCGCCACCGTTTACCACATCTACCATGCAACAAGAAGCCGGTCGCAAGTTGGGCTTTTCGGTTGCACAAACCATGTTGGTGGCGCAAAAGCTCTATGAAGCGGGCCACATATCCTATATGCGTACCGACTCGGTGAACTTATCAAACGAAGCAGTGGAGGGCGCTACAAAACAGATTATCTCGGCTTACGGAAAAGACTTCGTACATAATCGCCAATACAAGAGCAAGTCCGACAATGCGCAAGAAGCGCACGAAGCGATCCGGCCCACGGATTTTTCTTTGATGAGCCCGGATTCAGATCGCAACGGCAACCGATTGTATGAGTTGATCTGGAAACGCGCCATCGCCTCGCAAATGGCAGATGCAGAATTGGAAAGAACGACAGCCACGATATCAATATCTACTAACGAGAAGAAGCTGACCGCGCAAGGTGAAGTGGTGAAGTTTGAGGGATTTTTGAAAGTTTACCTGGAGGGCAAAGATGACGAAGAAGGTGAAGATGATGACAAGAAAGTGTTACCGCCTTTGAAAGTAGGGCAGGAGCTTGACTTGATTGAGTTGCTTTCTACACAAACGTTTACCCGCCACCCCGCTCGTTACACAGAACCAAGTTTGGTAAAGCGACTAGATGAACTTGGAATTGGAAGGCCGTCTACGTATGCTCCTACCATTTCCACGATTCAGAAGCGAGGATATGTAGTGAAGGAGTCTCGCGAAGGCGTTGAACGCAAATATGCGGTGCATCAGTTAAAAGGCGGAAAGGTTACATCGAAAGTAGAGACCGAAATCACGGGGGCAGAGAGCAACAAGTTGTTCCCTACCAACATTGCGATGATTGTGAACGATTTTTTGGTTGAGCATTTTCCGGATATTACCAACTACTCGTTTACTGCAGAGATAGAAGAGGAGTTTGATGAGATTGCCCGAGGTAAATTGAAGTGGCAGAAGATGATTGGTAAGTTTTACAAGCCATTTCATAAAACAGTTTCAAAAACTGAATTGGTGGAGCGATCATCCGTGCAAAACAAGAACAAAGAATTGGGAGTCGATCCGAAATCTGGTAAGAACGTTTATGTGAAGTTGGGAAAGTTTGGTGCGTATGTGCAGGTTGGTGAAAACCCTGACGACAACGGTGGCGAGAAACCAAAATACGCACCTTTGCGGCCCGGACAATTTATCGAGAACATCACGCTGGAAGACGCACTGGAGTTATTGAAAATGCCGCGTGATTTGGGTGTGTTTGAAGACAAGCCTGTAGTCGCCAACATTGGACGATTTGGCCCGTATGTGTTGCACGATAAAAAATTTGTGTCAATCCCGAAAGGAGAAGACCCTTACACCATAACCCCGGCTAGAGCTGTGGAGTTGATCCAAGCAAAGCGCGAGTCGGACGCTAACAAAACCATCAAGCTATTTGATGAAAACCCGGATGTTCAAATTCTGAATGGCCGTTTTGGTCCCTACATCAAAGCAGGGAAAAAGAACGTAAAGATTCCGAAAGGCAAAGAGCCCAAAGACCTGACTTTGCAAGAATGTTTAACCCTTGCTGAGAATGCGCCCGAGAAGAAGGGGAGGTTTTTTAGGAGGAAAGCTGGATAATTCGGTGATGATTTGATTCGTTGATTCGTTAATTAGCCATCAACGAATTTTCGAATCAGCAAATTAAAATTTAATAGTCGCCAACCGTTTCCGGCAATTGTGCCAGCGCTTTTGCCAACTCTTCATCATTTGGAGCCACGCCATGCCATTTGTGTGAGCCCATCATGTAGTCAACCCCAAAGCCCATTTCGGTTTTCATCAAATTGAGAACCGGCTTGCCCTTGTGCGCGAGTGATTTGGCCAGCGAAATACCGTTGATCACCTCGTCCATGGCATTGCCGTTAAATTCCAGCACAGTCCAACCAAAAGACTCCCATTTGGCCTTTAAGTTTTGCAGTGACACAATTTTTTCCACAGGTCCATCAATTTGCTGCCCGTTGTAATCAATGGTGGCAATTAGGTTATCCACTTTATTGTGTGCCGCATACATTGCCGCTTCCCAAATCTGACCCTCTTGTTGTTCACCATCACCCATCAATACATACACCAGGTGATTGTCTTGGTTTAATTTCTTGACCTGCGCTGCACCAATGGCTACTGATAAGCCTTGGCCCAACGATCCTGATGCCACGCGCACACCTGGCAGATGTTCGTGTGTGGCGGGGTGACCTTGTAAGCGCGTGTTGAGAAAACGGAAAGTAGCAAGTTCATTTACTTCAAAGTAGCCGGCACGTGCCAGCGTAGCGTACCACACGGGCGAAATGTGCCCGTTAGAAAGAAAGAACAAATCCTCACCTTTCGCATCCATATTAAACTTGGGATTATGTTGCAAGTGGTGAAAATAAAGTGCAACGAAGAAATCTGTACAACCCAACGAACCGCCCGGATGACCGCTTTGGCACGCGTGCACCATTCGCACAATGTCTCTTCTAATTTGGGTAGCTAATTTGTTAAGTTGGGGTATATCGGGTTGGCTCATGTAGAAAGGTTTTGCGCGAAGATATTGGTTTTTATACTTGTGGATAAAGTAATTTTTGAATTTCCGGAAGCGTTGCAATCAAGATTTTTGGAAAGCTGATTTCTTTCAAAATATTAAAATGGCTATCATGAGTGACGATATAGTGTGCATTAGCCGCAATCGCGCAGTTCACGAATTTGTCATCATCAGGGTCGTTAGCAATTAGTTGGTACTTGAAATAAGCGGTGATAGGAGTGACGTTCTCAAGCTCAATCAATGTGCGAATTACGGAACTCGAAGCCTCCGTTCCCAGTTTACTGGTGATTACCTCTTCATACTCTGAAAGTATTTCAGTGGTAACGAATGTCGAAAACGTTCTGGTAATGAGTGCCTGGTAAAACCAATGATACTTTGATTTTGGCGGAATCGATACCAACAAAACGTTTGTATCGATTACAAGCCGAAGGCTATTGGGAAGGTTCATTTAACCAACGATCCATTTCTTGGTTCGATAGTCCTTTTTCATCCCAAGCCTTATCTGCCGCTTTAATTGATTTATTAGCGTAAAAATTTGCTAGAAGTTCTCTCAACTCCTTCAATTCCGAATCGCTCAAACCAGTTGAGAAAAGTTTAAGCAGCTCCAATTGCGTATTTGAAAATGGCGATAAAGACCTATCCATAAAACAAATTTAACAAGTTTATCTAATACCCCACAGCGGTATCATCACCACGATTGTAGTCAGCAGCACCTTCCAATTTTCCGTTCGGTAACACCAATATCGCATTTACACGGCCAAAGCCCGTGCCTCTGATGTAAGTAAACTTGTGACCCATCTTTGAAAGCGAAATACTGTCTGGTTCCGTTAGCGCGCCTTTCTCTGGTAAAATGGCATCGGGCATCCACTGTGAGTGGATGCGTTTGGCATTCACGGCTTCCTGCATGGTCATACCGTGTTCCAATACGTTGACGATTGTTTGGAAAACACCCGTGATGATCTTGGTTCCCCCTGGGCTGCCCACTACCATCAAAAGCTTGCCGTCTTTTTCTACGATGGTGGGCGTCATCGCGCTCAGCATCCTTTTGTTGGGTTCAATCTTGTTTGCTTCTGCACCCACGGCACCATACATGTTCGGTACCCCCGGCTTCACGCTAAAGTCGTCCATCTCGTTGTTCATGAAAAAACCTGATCCATCCACCACTACAAACGACCCGAACCAACCATTTAATGTAGTAGTCACAGCCACTGCATTTCCGTTTGAATCCACAATCGAAAAATGTGTCGTCTCTTCTGATTCATAGCCTAGAATGTTGCCGGCACTAACTTCTGCGCTGGGGGTGGCCTTGTCGGGATTATAAGTGGCCATGCGTTCAGTCAGGTACTCATCATCAAGCATTTGTTGGGTAGGCACTTTGAAAAAATCGGGGTCGCCCAAGAACTTGGCCCGGTCAGCAAAAACCCTTCGTTCTGCTTCTACCATCAGGTGTATTGATTTCACAGAATGGAAGCCCCACTCTTTCATCGGGTAGGGCTCAACCGACTTTAGCAATTGTAACAAGCAGATGCCGCCACTCGATGACGGTGGCATCGAAATGATTTTATTGTCTTTGTAGCTTGCCACAATAGGGTCGCGCCAGGTTGAGTGGTAGTTCTTCAGATCTTCGAGGGCAATGATGCCCTTGCCGCGCTTCATCTCGGCCACCAAGTCTTCAGCTGTTTTGCCTTCGTAAAATCCGGCCCGACCGTTGTCCTTGATGCGCTCCAACGTGGCGCCCATGTCCGTCCATTTAATCGAATCGCCTTTTACCCATTTGTCTTTGATCAACCATTTAGGCACTTGGGTGTTGTATTTCAGAAGTTTCTCTTGCGCTTGATTGAACCAGTTGGCTTCGCGGTCGGTAAGCGTGAATCCTTTCTTGGCAAGATCAACTGCAGGCTGTACTAAATCTTTCCACGGAAGCGTACCATATTTTTTGTGGGCTTCCACCATGCCATCCACAGAACCGGGTACGCCCGAAGCTAGGTGCCCCAGCGTGCTGAGGTCAGGAATTACATTGCCATCTTTATCGAGGTACATGTTGGTGCTGGCAGCCGCAGGTGCTTTCTCGCGGAAGTCGAGTGTGGCCGCAGATCCATCTTTCAATCGAATTACCATGAAACCTCCGCCACCGATATTGCCGGCTGCCGGAAACACCACTGACAATGCAAACTGAGTAGCAATGGCAGCGTCAATGGCATTGCCTCCTTTTTTGATGATGGATAAACCCACCTGCGAGGCCAGCGGGTGCGCTGACACGACCACAGCCGAGTCGGCCATGATGCCGGTTAACCTTTCACTTTTCTTTTCTTGGGTTTGGCAACAGTAGAGCAGGGTTGCCATTGATAGCAAAATCAGGCGATTCATGGAATACGGTTTTGGTTTTGGAAGCTAAATGTATTATTTCATAGCGAACTTTACCATGACCCTTCGAAAAGAAAAAGCGGCCAGACTCAAATTGGCCATCCTCGACAACACATTGAAGTTGATCGGCAACCGGCCATTTGCAGATTTGCACATAGATGAAATTTGCAAGAAGACGAAAATATCGAAAGTCACCTTATTCAAGTACTTTCCACAAAAGGAAGATATCGCGCTGTATTACTTTAGGGTGTGGTGCTTGCGCAGAACAGTAGAGTTGCAGGAAAAAAACCGTGAAGGCCTAGCGGGTGTCTACCACCTTTTTGACAAGCTGAGTGAAGATGTAGAGCGGGTGCCGGGCATGGTGTTGGCGTTGGCCGCCTACATGGCCGATATGAAACGTTCACCCAAACCATTTCCGCTCAAAGCCGAAGAGAAAAAATTCCTGTTCCCCGATGCAAAGGACATACAAATGGTGGAGATACAATCGCTTGACCAGATGATGGAAAAGTTTGCGTTGGAGGCCATCTTTAAAAAAGAGATTACCAGAACCACTTCTACGCGCGACATTACCAATCACTTGCTGTCGATTTTTTATGGCTCTGTGATCACGGCTCACATCAACCAAATCAGCCCAGTGCGAAACTTTTTTAGGAAGAATGTGGATTTGCTGGTCAAAGGTTTGAATTAATCCTGAGCAAAGCGAAGGATCCCCAAATAGAAGTCCTGCAGTTATTGGAGATCCTTCGGTTGTGCCTCCCTCAGGATAGGCGGACACTACTTCATACTCACCGCCTTTGTTCGCTTGCGCTGAAACATTCTGATGTGGCGGTTGCCGATGGGGATGTCAATGCGGTATTTGTTGCCCTTGGCCCATACGTGATGGTAGCGTGGCTTTACCACCTTCTTACCCGAAGATGAACAGGCAACACAAGCGACAATAAAAACTATGAACAATACAAATCGCACGATGAAATAACGTTAAAGATGGTGGTTTCTTTTTAGAAGGCAAATTTAAGTTGGTGAGGAGTTTTTCCGCTTGTTTTTTCTCGCCTCCGTCCCTAAGCCCATGAGTTTCGAAATTGTCTGATTTATTTTCCACTTATATTTTTCACCCAAGTAGATTAATGGTATTAACACAATAATTAGTGGAATTGATATGAGGTACCAAATCCTTGCCAAAAATGGCTTTGCGAACCCAAGCGGAATTGTTACAAATGTCTCTCGCGGATATTTAATGACTACTGAGATTGCGGTTAGTCCAAGTAGAACAAAGATTCCTTCTAACAAGTAATATCTTTCCATGCCTACTTCGCCATTAAGCTCATTGCCAAATGTAGTCACGTTTTTGGCAAAACAAGTACAACTCCTTCATATCTCATCCCTATTAAATGCCGACATCGAAATATTCATACCTACAAATACAGAGCGGTACAAAGCAGGCTCAACGGGGTATCGCTGCGTGCCATCATTCGAATAGCGGTAACCAAAAATATTTTTGCGATCAAGCAGGTTATCAACGCCTGCGTAGAATACGGCAAATACTTCTTTGATATTGGTGATGTAGCTGATGCTAATGGATAGGTTTTCGTAGTGCGGTGCTCGGTTGCTCAAAAACCCCGCCTCGTTGGGGTCATAGTAGGGTCGCCCGCTGGCATAGGAGTAGGTGGCCGCTACGTTGGTGTTGATGGGTTCAATAAAATACTTAGCGATCACGTTGAGGTTGTGCGTGGAAATAAAACTGGGTGTAGCCGTGCGCGTAAAGTTTTCATACAACCTTTCGGTGTCTACAAAACTGTACGAAATCCAGTAGTCCAAATTCTTCAACAATTTTCGGTCGCGCCAAAAAACATCCACACCTTGTGCATAACCGTTGCCCGAGTTATCGATATCAGTCGTCACCCACCGATAGGGGTTAGGGTTATAGCTGGTGTTCAGCTCGCGCACCAAATGCCCGTACGATTTGTGGTAGCCTTCTACCCGAAACGTTTGCTTATCAGTAACCCATTGGTAGTTGGCAATATAATGTGCCGCCTGCTGAAAGTTGGCCCGCTTGCCCGCCAACAAATACCGATTGTTGGGGCTTTGATAAAACAAACCTCCGGCCAACGATACTTGGCTGTTCTTGCCTGTTTTGATGGCCGATGAGACGCGCGGGCCCAGGGCAG
This sequence comes from Bacteroidota bacterium, assembly GCA_018267275.1. Taxonomy (GTDB): domain Bacteria; phylum Bacteroidota; class Bacteroidia; order Cytophagales; family Cyclobacteriaceae; genus ELB16-189. The sequence continues at coordinate 92,343 of JAFDYV010000010.1, forward strand.
TTTGGTTTAACAGTTGGCTATGCTCGCCCCGCACGCCTGCTTTCAACCCAAAGTTTTTTTTGGGTTTCCATTCCAGCTCAGAATAGATGGCCACTTGTGTTTCGTCAAATTTGGAAGCAAACACATCGAAGCTACGCGCCACATTAAAGCGCTGCCACTCTATTCCCGTGAGCAAACTTGATTTTTCATTGAGGTCATGACCAATTTCGGTGCGCGCTTGCAATCGCCACTCGTTTGTTTCAGAAGGTGTGCCGCCAAAACTTAATTTATCGGTGTTTTCACCAAAGGAAAAAGCGGTGAACGAGTAAGTGCGGTTGCTGAAGTGATGTAAGTACGAGCCATTGGTGTAAGTGTTAGAATTTTTTAGTCCAAAACGAAACCGCTCGCCCGCCACGTTGATGTTGGGTAACTCGGTCCCACTGCCAAACCCGCCATGACTCGCCAATAGTTTGAAAATACTTTTGTCGCCATGCTGTGTTACCCAACGCAGCGAACCTGCGCCACCGTTGGGCGCTTCGTAAAAATCAAAGTTGGTGTTGGCCAATTGATAGAAGGGCGTTAGGTTGATGTAGTTGCCTGTGATTTCGAGTGAACTCTTATTGAAGACTTTCGTGGCTGCTCGAGATAACCCCGACATGCTTAAGCCGGCAGTCAAGGTACTGCGGGTGGGTCTGTCGTTAGTATTCAACTCCAATACGGAAGAGAGTGCTTGCCCAAAGCGTGCGCTGTAACCACCGCTGCTAAACGCGGTGCCCTTGAATTGAAAAGGGGAGAAGCGGCTGCGTTGTGCAATACCTGGCACATCGCTGGTAAAAAAGTTTTGAACAATCATTCCATCAATCACCACATTGGCTTCGCTGGCATCGCCACCGCGCACAAACAAGCCTGTTTGTTCGCCCACGCGGGTGGTGCCTGGCAAAGTTTGTATGGCGCCAATGATGTCGCCCTGTGCACCGGCCGTGGTTACAATATCCAACGGGCGCAGTACTGCCACCTTGCGGTCGTTGGTGGCTTCGATGGTGCCTGCGGTTATAACCACCTCGCTCAGTTCACTGGTTGCCTCGCGGAGTTTTACATCGAGTGTGTATTCTTTGCCAGCGAGCTCCATGGATTGTTGAAACGTTTCGTACCCGATGCTAGATACCACCACTGTGCGTGTCCCAAATTCTGAGGTCGATAGCATAAACTCTCCTTCCTTGTTCGCAGATACGCCAATTGTAGTGTTCAAGAGATAAATGTTGGCGCCCGGTATTGGGTTGCCCTGCAAGTCAGTCACTTTGCCTTTGACGGTAGATTGAGCATACCCGAAATTGGTCATCAGCAATGCAGCAAGAGCCAGCAACATCGTTTTCATCATTTCACTTTTTTTCATTGCTGGTGTTCTTGATTTTGTTCAATAACATTTTGGCATATTGAAATTGTGGTTCTACTACCAGCGCTTTTTCGTAAGCAGCAATGGCTTTTTCTCTGCTACCGGCTTTTTCATAAGCTTGCCCCAAAAACACGATGGCATTTAGGTAAAGCCAGTTGTCTTTTAGCGTGCCGGCATTTGCTTGCGACAGTTGAATGGTTTTCTCCCATCCTTTGATGGCCTCTTGCAAATCGCCACCGAACGAGCTGGGCGTATAGTACTTGTTGGATGCGTACACACTCCAAGCCAAAGGAGAGTTTGGCTCAAACAAAATTCCTTTTTCAGCCAGACTGCTGCTTTTGCTGCCTAGCAGCATGCCCTTCATGGGGCTCTTGCCAATTTCATTGCCATAGATGCTTGAGAGCATCGCTGCCGCTTCACCCGACTTGGGCTTGTCTTCGACTATTTTTTTCAAGAATTTTTTTGCATCGCTGATGTATTCGTCAAACAGATCATCATTAGGCATAGCCATGCTGCCGTTGAGCAATGAGAAGTAAGCGTAGGCGAGATCCATCTGCTTGGTGGGATCGTTGGGCTTTGCCGTTAATTCTTTGGCAGTGAGGTCAACCGCTTTTTTCCAAGTTTCTGCAGAGCGATTCAGGTAAGCTTGATACATCAGCTCTTGTGTGCTTTGTGCCAATAAGCTGCCGTAGATGAACATTGCGAGGAGGAAGGAGATTGTTGTTTTCATATTTATAAACTGGTTTATACTATAAACTAAATACTTAAAAAAATTATGTCTTTAAATAACCCTTCAACGAATTCACGTAGTCTTCAAAGGCCTTGATTCCTTTTTTTGTGATTCGGCAGGTGGTGAGCGGCTTTTTTCCGTTGAACGACTTTTCGATGCTGATGTAACCTGCTTCCGAAAGTTTATCGAGCTGCACGCTGAGGTTGCCAGCCGTTGATTTTGTTTTCTCTTTTAAGAATGTAAAATCGGCAGCATCTAAACTGATCAGCAGCGACATAACTGCCAGCCGTAGCTGCGAATGAAGCAAGGGGTCTAAATCCTTAAACATCTTTCTGCGATCTTAACAGATAACCGGGTATTAAATAGCCACAACCTATGCCGGCCGCTGCAAATAGTAATTGCGTTTGGTGATCAAAAAAGAACGAAGCAATGCCACACCCGAAAATTACTACAGCACCAACGCAAAACGGTTTGAATTTAATGAGGTATCCGGAGGTGAACGTGAACAAAGCACCCACCATTAAAATCAGCGGATTAATGTGGTAGTTGACAAATTGACCCATGAAGGGTATCGTCATGGCGAATGCGCCAAAGCACGCCCACATTACGGCATTCACTTTTTCTAAGTGTGTGGTAGATTGATTTGCACGAGCCCGTTTTGCTCCAAAATAATAGGTGTACAACCAAGCGGGCAATACCGCAATCCAAACTACGTACGGTGCCTCAAATTTTAGTTGCAAGAGGGTGTAAACTGCCAGATTACAACCAACAATCACCCACCCCCAAAAAAGAAAGTAGAATGAGTTGTCGCGCAAGTTACCCTTTGCCTGATTGATCATGCTGGCGATCAAGTCGAGGCTTTGCTGTGGGCTCAGCGTGTCGTTTTCGGTTTTCATATCCCTGTTAACGCAACAAATGTAAAGTAGTTTATATTATAAACCAAAATTGTCAAAAATATTTTCCGCCCGTAATTTTTGGCTTGAATTCCTTGTTTGGCCGTCCTATCTTTCAAAAAACATTCACCTCGTCCTTACCTAAATCTAATGTTCACCAAAAAACTAACCATGAAAAAGCTGCTTGCGATGTTGTTTTGCTGTCAATTCGTTTTGTCATCCTTTGCGCAATCCAAGTTGGACAAATTGAAAGCTGAGGTGGCCAAAGAAGTGGAAGCGAATGCTACGCTGGGCCAACAAATCAATGATATGCTCTTCAGCTTTTCTGAACTTGGCTTTCAAGAAGTGGAAACTTTCACTTACCTCACCAACTTGTTGGAGAAGAACGGTTTCAAAATCGAAAAAGGTATTGCTGGTGTGCCCACCGCCTGGACGGCTACGTGGGGCTCGGGTAAACCTGTTATTGCATTGGGTTCGGATGTCGATTGCATACCGAAAGCATCTCAAAAGCCAGGAGTGGCGTATCACGATCCCATTGTGGAAGGTGCGCCAGGCCATGGAGAAGGTCATAATTCAGGGCAAGCTCTCAACATCATCTCAGCTTTGGCCATCAAAAAGATAATGGAACGCGAAAAGATTTCGGGCACGCTAATGCTTTGGCCGGGTATCGCTGAAGAGTTGGTGGCCACCAAAGCCTTCTACGTTCGTGCCGGATATTTCAAAGATGTAGATGCGTGCATTTTCACCCACGTAGGAGATAATCTTGAGACTTCATATGGCGATAACGGTTACAACGGTGTGATTTCAGTAAGGTTCAATTTTGAGGGCCAAGCAGCCCATGCCGCTGGCGCGCCTTGGCGTGGAAGAAGCGCCTTAGATGCGGTGGAGTTGATGAACATTGGCTGGAACTTTAGGCGTGAACATTTAGAGCTTACGCAACGCTCACATTACGTTATTCCAGATGGCGGAGATCAGCCAAACGTGGTTCCCTCCAAAGCTTCGGTGTGGTATTACTTTCGTGAGCGGACGTACCCTGCAATCAAAGCTTTATTCGATAAAGGCGTAAAGACAGCAGAAGGCGCTGCTCTGATGACGGACACAAAATTCACCTACGAAATTTTAGGATCGGCATGGCCCGGTCATTTCAATAAGCCCTTGGCCGAAGCTGCCTATTACAATATCAAAAAAGTGGGGCTGCCTACTTGGTCGGCCGAAGATCAACTATTGGCAAAGGCTACACAGATCGAAATGAAGTCATCAAAGATCAGCGGGCTTGCCACAAAACTTGACACGATGGGCTTACCCAACTCTGTGGGCGTGGTGAATGTGATGGGTCGCCAAATGATGACGATGGGTGGTGGGTCAGATGACATTGCAGATATCTCATGGACGGTACCTACCATTGTATTGAATTATCCTTCCAATATTCCCGGTTTGCCGGGGCACCATTGGAGTAATGCCATCAGCATGGCCACACCTATTGCGCATAAAGGTATTGTGAGTGGTGCCAAGGCCGAAGCAATGACGATTTTAGATTTTCTGTACAAACCTGAACTGCTTACGAAAGCGTGGGATTACTATAAGACTGAGCAGACGAAAGAAATTCAGTATACACCCTTGGTGGGAGAAAAAGACAACCCTGCAGTTTACCTGAATCAAAAAATCATGACAGAGTTTGCGCCAAAACTGAAACCTAATTACTATGATCCCAATAAGTACAAGACGTATTTGGAGCAATTGGGCATTCAATACCCAACGGTGCGCCCTGATCAAAAAGAAGCGGTGCAGAAAGCAACGACAAAAAAGTAATTGCACATGTTTACGGGAATCATAGAGGCAGTAGGAGTGTTGGAGGAAGTCAAGCCAGAAAATACCAACAGGCATTTTCGATTTTCTTCACCTATCGCTCAGGAATTAAAAATTGACCAAAGCCTTTCGCACAACGGAGTCTGTTTAACGGTGACAAACGTGCAGGGAAGCAGTTATTGGGTAACGGCCGTGAACGAAACGTTGCAAAAATCCAATCTGGGCAAACTTAATGTGGGAGACAAAGTGAACTTAGAACGTTGCATGCTCAACAACGGCCGTTTTGACGGTCACATTGTGCAAGGGCATGTAGATCAGGTGGGTACTTGCGTTTCCATAGCCGATCAAGGCGGCAGTTGGTTATTTCAGTTTGAATATGACCCGCGGCCCGGTAACATCACGGTAGAGAAAGGATCTATATCAATTAATGGAGTAAGCCTAACCTGTTTTAACTCTACCGACCACGGATTTTCAGTAGCGATTATTCCCTACACCTATCATCATACAAATTTTCATTTACTGAAGGAAACCGACACAGTAAATCTTGAATTTGATGTGATTGGCAAATATGTGCAGCGATTGGTCGGAAAGTTATCATTGCGTTGATAAAAAAATGTACTTTTAAACGACACAAAACACCCAAATCATGTTAGACCAACTTATCAAACTAGTTGAACAAAACGCTGGCCAGGCCATCGTTAACAACAGTGCAATTCCTAACCAGCACAACAATGCTGCGATTAAAGAGGTAGCCACTCAAATTTTCAACGGATTGCAATCGCAGGCGAAACAAGGAAATCTGCAACAACTGGCAGGACTGTTTCAAGGCGGCAGTTCAAATCTCGCGAGTAATCCCATTGTATCGCAAATCGTATCATCAGTTGCCACCAATGTCGCCTCTAAGTTTGGAGTCTCTCCACAAGTCGCACAATCGATGGCTTCTAGCTTGTTGCCCACGGTTATGAATCAGTTGGTGAAAAAAACCAACGATCCAAAAGACAACAGCTTTGATCTGACCAACGTGATGCGCACAGTAAGTGGTAATAATTCGTTGGACGTAGGTAGTTTAATAGGCCAAGTGGCTGGCGGGAAGAGCCCGTTGGGAAATATTGGCGGAATGCTTGGAGGGTTATTTGGAAAAAAATAAGCCCCTAAAAAATCAAGGACAAAAGGGCTTTAGGCCCTTTTGTTTTTTTCAAGCCTTGCTTCGAAGGTAGAAGTGACTTTCCAGACGGCAATGCCAAACAAACAACCTACCGTGGCGCCCACCAAAATATCAGAAGGGTAGTGGACACCCAAATAAATTCGAGTATAGGTCATGGTAACTGCCCAAGCAAACACCCACGCAATGTGTTTATAGGCGTGTCGTAGCGAAAGCCATACAAAAGTGGCAACTGCAAAAGTCGTGGCGGCATGGCCCGATGCAAATCCATACAACCCGCCTTTGTAATTATTGACTAAGTGCACCAACCCTTCCAGACTAGGTTCGTGTGAAGGGCGCAAGCGAGCGAAAAAGGGCTTCATCAACGAAGAGGTAAATTGATCGGCCAGCGCAATCGCGATAGCTACCCCGACTAAATACATCCAGGTGTTCCGTTGATGAGTTTTAATCACCAGGAAGATCAACCAAATGTAAAGCGGCAACCACGACAAAATCTTCGTGAAGAAATACATCACGGGATCAAGAATGTCGCTATGCAATCCGTTTAAGAACAAAAAAACATCGCGATCGATGTGCTGCAAAAAATCCATGCTCAGACTTGTAAGTTTAGAGACTGCTCCAATACCCATGCCTCGGCATCCACTTGGTTGGTAAAGAATTCCATGTCCACGCCAAACTGTGCAGCTGTGGCCGAAATGCGAATACGGTAATCCTCGTTCATTTCGTGCGCTAAATAGATGAGCGCCACCTTCCGTAAACCAAATTTGTAAGCCTGTGGAAAGGTATGTGTCAACATCCATTTTTGATCTTCTGGATCTACGCGCCCCTGCTTGCGAATATCTGATATCCAAAATGGGGTATGATACAATTCTACCATTTCTAAGCACTTGTGAAACATTTTGCGGTATTGCGCACTGGTTACACTGGCATGCCAAACGATGCCCGCAGCGTTGGTGCGCGCGTTGTAAAATACAGAACCAAATTCACTGGAGAAAACCACCTGACCTTCTACTTCTTTGGGCAACGGAAAGTGGACTACAAACCGGGTGCCTTTATTTAGTTCGCTAAAAACTTCGATCCGCCCTCCAACTGACTCTACTTGCGTCTTCACCAAGTACAACCCCAGTCCCTTTCCCTCTGTGTGGGTGTGAAATCTCTTGTACAGCGAAAACAACTTGTCGCCAAATAATTCCAAATTAATTCCAAGCCCGTTGTCTTCTACTTCAACAACCACTTCCTCTGCCGTTGAGCTTGACCGAATCGTTAGATTGAGCGGACGTTGTGGCGAATGGTATTTGATGGCATTACTCGCCAAATTGTAGAGTATACTGTGGATGATTGGCCGTATAGAGTAGATATGGGCTGCATCAAATTGGGTGGTCACCTGCATACCGGGAAGCAAATAGCCTTGCAGTGAGTTGAATACCACGTTCCATTCGTCTTGGAAACGAATTTTCTCTTTGATTCGGTAAATTTCGTTTCGGATGTCAATGATCTTGCTTAAGTCCTTGACAATTCCGTCAAACTCATGGGTCGATTGCTGAATGAGTTGCACCAGTTGATATTGGGCGGGCGTCAGATTTTTTTGCTCCATCTCCAGCAATTGTGAAAGGCCGAGCAAGCGAGCAATAGGTCCTCTCAAATTGTGCGAAACAGTGAATGAGAACTGAAGAAGCTCGTTATTGTACTTCAGCAGTTGGTCGTTTGCCTCTGTCAGTTGCTTGTTTTTTTCAATAACGGTCGACTGCAAACCAACATTAATGCCCTGCAACTGTTGTTGTTGTTGCTCAATCGTTTTGAGCGCTTCCATCAACTGCTCTTGGTTGGTGGTGAGCTCTTCACTTTGCGCCTGTATTTCATTATTTTGTAATTCAATTTCTTTGTTGGTGGTGACAAGTTGCATGTTAGCGGCCGTAAGTTGTTGGATCAACCTTACATTTTCGCTTTCAGATTTTTCCTGCAAGGATTTGATAAAAACAAACCCAACGACCAAAAACGCATAAGCTGTTAACGAGTAGAAGTTTGCACTAAAGTAGTAGTCTCCACCTTTTTGCCCGAGATCGTGGTAGCCTAAGTTTGCTAAGTTGTGGACGGGGTCAAAAAATACAAGGCACAAAAACGAAAACGATAGCCCGAAGAGAAAATGCTTTCGTTCGCTAAGGCTAAAGATTGTAATTGGAATGATGAAGGTTGATAGTAACAAAAAACGAGCATCAAAAAAGTTGGGCGGATCTACAGCTTCCGCATACGCATTTTTGCTAAAAATAGATATAACCAAACAGGCAACTGAAGTTTCGGCTGACAGGAACAACCTTGAAATGGTGTAACGCCCTATTTTGTTGAAGAAAATTGTAAGGGTTGAAGCAAAAGCAGCAAACAAAATACAACCCGATAATATGATTTGTTGGTAAAACAAAAAAAGCACGGTCGCAAGCACCAGACAAAATCCAATAACCGATGTTGCAAAATAGTTTGAGAATATGATGTTGCGGTTTTGTACCGCGCTGAGCGTACCCTTTGTGCCAATCCTACTAATTTTACCTAGGAAGCTAATCATGAATCTTCAAAGTTAATTTTTATTTAGATTTGTTTCCTTGTCTATATGTGCTTGATATGAAAAAATTTGACTTAGTGGTGATTGGCGCAGGTCCTTCGGGCTATGCAGCGGCCATGCGTGCCCTTGATTTTAAAAAGAGAGTATTGGTGGTGGAGAAACATCGGGTAGGGGGCGCGGGTGTCACCAACGGAGCACTTTCTTCGAAGACCTGGTGGGAGCTTTCTCGCGAAGCGGCTTCTTTTCGCAAAAGTTTGAAGAGATATAATTTATCTGTGCCGTCTATCAGTTACAAGGAGATTCAACAAGAAGTGCAGCGTGCCGTTGCCGAACGAAAAGGAATGTTGGAGGAGCATATGACTGCGCTGAGAACATCTCAATATTCCGATTTATTGGAGTTTATGGAGGGGGAAGCGCGGCTTACCGGGCAGCATGAAGTCGAGATCATGAGGGGTGCACACAAAGAACGGGCGCAGGCTGACTATGTGATCTTGGCAACAGGCAGCCGCCCAAGGTACTTGCCCGAGTTACCCATCGATGAGAAAATAGTGATGACCAGCGAAGGGATAGAAAGTTTAGAGGATTTTCCGGAGAGCATGGTCATTGTGGGCGCGGGTGTTATCGGTTGTGAGTATGCTACGATCTTTAGCGGGTTCGGGCAAACAAAAGTGAACCTCATCGATAAAGGTGACCGCATTTTGCCTTTTGAAGATCCAGACGTGGTCAATATCATTGAGCGCAACATGGAAAACAACGGTGTACTCATTCACCGTAATTCCAAACTCATCCACATGCGCATTATTAACAGACGTGTAGAGTATGAGTTGGAGTATACTGACGGAAGCCGCGAGACGTTTAATGTAGAGAAAGCACTTGTTTCTGTGGGCCGTGTTCCAAACCTTGAAGATTTATGGGACGATAAAGTGGGCATCGACATAACGAAAAGAGGCATCCACAATAACGATACCCAAACCAATGTGCCTAACATTTTTGCAGTAGGCGATTTAACGGCCGATATTTCTTTGGTAAATGTGGGCGAACTGGAAGGTCGCTATGCAGTGGAACGAATTTTTGGAAAACCAGACCGCAAGCTGGTGTACGAAAATATTAGCACCATCATGTTCTTGAGTCCCGAGGTGGCCGGTGTAGGTCTCAACGAAACACATGCGCAAGAAAAAGGAATTGACTACAAAGTAGTGACGCTCGAATACAGCACCATTCCGCGGGCCATTGCCAAGCGCAACACGCAAGGTTTCATCAAACTATTAGTGACGAACGATGATCACATGAAAATCTTGGGAATGAAGGTGGTAGGAAACCATGCCAGCAGCGCTATACAAGCCGTAGCAGTTTTGATTTCTATGGACAAGGGCATTGAAGAATTGGCAGAGTGCGTGCACCCTCATCCCAGCATTACCGAAGGTATCCAAGAGTGCGTGAGGATGCTGATGGGTAAATCGCTGTTCAAGCCTTCGGCACTGCACGGGCGCATCTCCTGTAGAAGGTATGTAGGTGGGAAATACGAGGATATCGTTTTTTGACAACTTGACTGATCGGTACCCGTATATTGCCCTATGAAGATTTCAGTTTTTCTTTTGTCATCAATGATGTTGTTGGGTTCATGTTCGCTACAACGGTGGCAGCAGATTGCTTACAAGCAAAAGAATGCCGAGTTCGAGCAGCTGGATTTTGACGATGTAGCAAAGATGTACATGAAAAAAGAAACAGCCAATCAACAATCCATTGAAGGCATTTATTCTGTTTCTCATTTGATTGTCAAAAAAGGAAAACCTTTCTTGTCTTCAACTGAGAAAGAGCGGGTAATTGACCGAAAGGAAAATTACGGCAGAGTTGCTATCTTCAAAGATAACGGCAATACTGCACGCGATTACTTTGAAGTACCGTTGGGCAACGATCGGCAGTTGTCTTATTCAATTCGTGGTGAGTTTACCCATGCAAGCGAAGGTAGCATTTTAATTTACAAGCATTTTGAGCCGAAAAGAAAAGTATTGAGTTATACGTTTACTTACGATGGAGAGAAGGATCTATTGGAAGGAGTCCGAACGGAGAACGAAGGAAATTCTGTTGTGACCTACACGCTCACGTATGTCCGACTTTTTCCAAAAAGTCAGTTGCAAGATCAACCAAAATAAAAAAGCCCTTCGTTTGACAAAGGGCTTTCCTGGTTCTTCAAAAAAGAATCACCTAACAAAATTCATCGAACACTTCCACAAGGTGCTGTCCGATCATCTGGGCATTTCTGCCTTCGATGTGGTGGCGCTCAACAAAGTGTACCAACTCACCATCTTTGAATAAAGCGATTGATGGAGACGAGGGAGGATAGGGCAAAGTGTATTCGCGCGCTTTTGTTACGGCATCTTTATCTACTCCGGCAAACACAGTCGCCAAGTGGCCTGGTTTCTTTGCAGAGTTTTGCAATGCCCATTTTACACCTGGGCGGGCGGCACCAGCCGCGCAGCCGCAAACAGAATTGATCACCAATAGCGTAGTGCCTTTTTGATCTTTCAACTCTTGGTCTACTTCGGCAGCTGTTTTTAGTTCTTTAAAGCCCGCTACTGTCAAGTCGGTGCGCATGGGGGCTACTAAATGTTCAGGATACATATTGATTTCAGATTTAAAATTTATTATTTAAAGTTTTTGAATTCAGAGACATTTTAAAACATGTAATTGATTTGAAAAGTTTCTTCAATGAATTTGAAATTTGGTGAAATTATTCACATAAAGCCCAATTCAAGTTTCGCTGCCTCGCTCATCATATCTTGCGAATATGGCGGATCAAACGTAACCTCAACTTTTACATCGTTTACGCCTTCTATCGCTTTTATTTTCTGTTCTACTTCTGACGGGATTACTTCGGCTGAGGGGCAAGACGGTGATGTCAGCGTCATTTGGATGAAGACATTGTTGATCGGAAAAATATTGATCTCGTATATCAATCCCAACTCATAGATGTCAACCGGAATCTCAGGATCATACACCGTTTTGATAGCGGCCAATACCTTGTCCCTTAAATTCAGTTCAGGCTGATTGTTTTCTATCGTTTCAACAGGTTCCATCAAATTCCAGCCAATTGTGTTTTAAATGCTAACGCGTAAAATTTTATTTGCTTGGTCATTGCAGCAAATCCGTTTGATCGTTGTGTTCCAATAAATCGATCCAAACCAATGCGCTTCATAAATGTGAGTTCAGCAGCTAATACATCATCAGGCGCTTGTCCTGAAAATACCCGAACCAGCAAACTAACCAACCCTTTGGTGATGGCTGTGTTGCTGTCGGCCTCTAAAATCATTTTGTTTCCTTCTGCTCTTGCTGTGAGCCAAACTTTAGACTGACAACCCTTCACTTCATTCTCCTCTTTTCTTGCCGCCTCCGGCAATGCGGGTAACTTTTGACCAAGTTCCATTAAATAGTAAAGAGTCATTTCTTGGTCGCCATCCAACAATGAAAATTCATTTACAATCTCGTTCTCTATCGTTGCAATGCTATTCACCTGCCTAATTTCCAAATAATTTTCGAAATGCCTTCCACCATCACCTCAATTTCCTCCCTTGTGTTGTAAACAGAAAAAGATGCCCGTACTGTTCCCTCCAGGCCAAAACTTTCCATCAGCGGCTGTGTGCAGTGGTGCCCCGTGCGTACCGCGATGCCGCGGGCATCCAACATTTGACCTATGTCAAAATGATGAATTCCATCAACAACGAAAGACTGAACACTTACCTTTTGTTCGGAGGTGCCAATCAATTTTACTTTAGCCAACGATGAAAGCCCGTCTTGCGCATGCTTTAACAAGCCATCTTCGTGTGTTGCGATGTTCTCTTTACCCAATTCTTTAATAAAGTTTACTGCTTCGCGCAACGCAACTACATCAGCAATGTTGGGCGTGCCGGCTTCAAACTTGTACGGTAAGTTGTTATAGGTGGTCTTTGCAAACGTTACATCTTTTATCATTTCGCCTCCGCCCATGTATGGAGGCATCTGCTCAAGCAGTTCTTTTTTACCAAACAGTATCCCGGTTCCGGTAGGCCCGAACATCTTGTGCGATGAAATACAATAAAAGTCTGCATCCAGGGCTTGCACATCAATTTCTAGGTGAGCAGCTGCTTGTGCGCCATCCACCAATACCACTGCGCCAACTTGGTGCGCCATCGATATGATACTGGCAATTGGGTTGATTGTACCCAAGCTGTTGGAGGCGTGGTTGACCGCTACAATTTTTGTATTACCTGAAAGTAGTTTTTGAAATGCTTCAATATCGATTTCCCCGCTTTCGGTAATGGGGATAACTTTCAGGTTTGCTTGTTTTTCCTCACAAACCATCTGCCAAGGCACAATGTTCGAATGATGCTCGAGACCTGAAATGATAACCTCGTCACCTGCTTTCAAAAAGGTACGGCCATAAGAAGCGGCAACCAGGTTAATACTTTCTGTAACACCTCGGGTAAAAATAATCTCTTCCACTGAACGTGCGTTGATGAAGCTTCGCATGGCTTCGCGTGTATCTTCGTACGCGCGAGTGGCCTTTTCTGCCAAGGTGTGTATACCCCGGTGAATATTGGCGTTATACCCCGAGTAGTAGGAGGTAAGCGCATCAATTACACGCTTTGGTTTTTGATTGGTAGCTGCGTTGTCGAAATAGATCAGGGGTTGTCCATTCACTTTCTGGTGAAGTACCGGAAATTGACTTCTGATTTCCTCAATATCCAACACAGGGCTAACAACCGAAACCATACTTTAAAAGTTTTTGTGCAGTCGGTCTGAGATCAATTTATCCAGGTATGTTTTTAGCGATTCGTTCTTGACGGGGGCGAGCACGTCCAAAGCAAACGCGTACAGCAGCATCGCCTTTGCAGTATCTGCCGGAATGCCGCGCGAACGCAAATAGAATAGAGCCTCTTCATCTAATTGCCCCGAGGTGCAACCGTGAGAGCATTTTACATCATCTGCCCAAATTTCTAACTGGGGCTTTGTGTTTACGGTGGCAGAGTCGCTTAAAAGAATGTTGCGATTGGATTGAAACGCATTTGTTTTTTGAGCGTGTGGTCGTACAAATATCTTTCCGTTAAATACTCCTTTAGCGTTGCCGTCCATAATGCCTTTGTACAGTTCGTTGCTGAACGAGTTTGGCTTTTTATGATCAACTACGGTGTGGTTGTCAGCCAACGTATTGCCTTTCAATAAATACAGCCCGTGGAAATGTGATTCGCAGTTTTCACCGTCAATAACGATAGTAAGATTGTTGCGAACCATTTCACCATCGAGGGTTAAGGTGAACGTGTCAACTTTGCTGGTGGCAGATTGATGGATCACCGTGTTGGCCACTTGGATGCTTTTGCCAGCGTCATTTTGAACTTTGCAATACTCCAACCGCGCATTTTCCTTTACTGCAATTTCCTCGCAAAAGTTGTGGAATACGTAATTGTCACCAACTGATTCAAACTTTTCAATGACGCTGAGCGAACTATTCTTCTCAACTATTGCAAGCAAGCGTGTTTGTGAATTTACTTGTGCGTTTTGGGCATCGTTCACATGAAGAATCAACACGGGCTTTTCCACGTTTGTGTTTTCTTTCACATGAATGAACACACCCGATTGCCAAAACGCACTGTTCATCGCGACAAAAGAATCTGACTCAGTCGGTAAATTTTTACCGAAATATTGCGCAACGATTGCTTCATGTGTTTTGAAAGCATCGGTCAACGACATTACTGTGATTTCGTTTTTGTCGTGTTTGATGTGGGAAAGCTTTGACGAATAAATGCCATTCACCAGCACCACAACGGATGCCTCCACACCCTCCATCAAGAATGGTTCAATCGAACCGATGGTTGATTCGGTCGAGACTGTTTTCCACGTAAAGTTTTTGGAGAGATTTTTACCGATAGGAGTGAAGCGGTATTCTTCGCTCTTGTTAGTAGGTAAACCCAGTTTTTGAAAGTGCATTAATGCGAGTTCTCTGCTGTCAATCGCTCCAGAAAAATCTTGCCCAGAAAAGCTCGAAACTATTTCCTTGTTTAAATCTATATCAACTGCAGTGTTCCCCATTTTCAAATCTTCAAATAGATTAATTCTCAAATCAGCAAATCAACTTATCACCGAATCGGCCAATTGACTTTTAATCCAATCATACCCTTTCGCCTCGAGTTCTTTCGCCAACTCTTTGCCACCCGATTTTACAATCCGGCCTTTGTACAGCACATGTACAAAATCTGGAACGATGTAATCTAACAATCGCTGGTAGTGTGTTACCACAATGGTGGCGTTATTCTTATTGCGCAACTTGTTTACGCCATTTGCCACTATGCGCAATGCATCAATATCCAAACCAGAGTCTGTCTCGTCTAATATCGATAGCGTTGGCTCCAACATCGCCATCTGAAATATTTCATTTCGCTTTTTCTCTCCACCCGAAAAACCTTCGTTCAGCGAGCGACTCAACAATGCCTGATCGATTTCCACCAGCTTCATCTTTTCCTTCATCAGTTGCAAAAACGCAACCGCATCCAACGCATTTTGACCGCGGTATGCGCGAATTTTGTTCACGGCTGTTTTCATGAAGTTCACGGTACTTACGCCCGGAATTTCCACCGGGTATTGGAAGGCTAAAAAGATGCCTTCGCCAGCTCGCTGATCGGGCTCCAGTTCCAAAAGATTTTTTCCTAGGAATTCTACTTCACCGCCCGTTACCTCATATTCTTCCCGCCCGGCAAGTACAGAAGCCAAGGTGCTTTTGCCTGAACCGTTCGGCCCCATGATGGCATGCACTTCGCCTGCATTCACTTGCAAGTCAATGCCGTTCAATATTTGTTTGCCTTCGATACTCGCTTGAAGATTCTTGATTTGTAACATTATTCTTTATTCTAAATTCTAACCTCTAAATTCTAACCTCTAACTTCTAACCTCTAACTTCTAACCTCTAACTTCTAACCTACACTTCCTTCAAGCGTTAATGCCAAAAGCTTCTGCGCCTCTACCGCAAATTCCATCGGCAACTGATTCAAAACTTCTTTTGCGTAGCCGTTTACAATCAGCGCTACTGCTGCTTCTTCATCAATGCCGCGTTGCAAGCAATAAAAGATTTGGTCTTCGCCAATCTTAGATGTAGTTGCCTCATGCTCGATTCTGGCCGTTTGATTTTCAACATCAATGTAAGGGAACGTGTGTGCCCCACATTGGTCGCCCATCAGCAAAGAATCGCACTGCGAAAAGTTACGCGCGTTGGTGGCGCGCTTCATTACATGCACTTGCCCACGGTAGCTGTTTTGCGACTTACCGGCAGAAATTCCCTTTGACACGATCCGCGACTTGGTGTTTTTACCAATGTGAATCATTTTAGTGCCCGTATCGGCTTGCTGGTAATTGTTGGTCACAGCCACCGAATAAAACTCACCCATCGAGTAATCGCCTTTTAGTACGCAAGACGGATACTTCCACGTTATCGCAGAACCTGTTTCCACTTGCGTCCATGATATTTTTGAATGATCGCCAAAGCACAGACCCCGCTTCGTTACAAAATTGTAAATGCCGCCTTTGCCTTCTTTGTCTCCCGGGTACCAGTTTTGAACGGTAGAGTATTTGATTTCGGCATCCTTCATCGCGTACAACTCTACCACGGCTGCGTGTAGTTGGTTTTCATCGCGCATGGGCGCAGTGCAACCTTCCAGGTAACTTACGTACGAGCCTTCATCTGCTACAATCAATGTGCGCTCAAATTGCCCGGTGTTGGCTGCATTGATACGGAAGTACGTGCTCAACTCCATTGGGCAGCGCACGCCTTTGGGTATGTAGCAGAAAGAACCATCGCTAAACACGGCAGAGTTCAAAGCCGCGAAGTAGTTGTCATTCATGGGCACTACCGAGCCCAGGTATTTCTTAATCAACTCAGGGTGTTCTTTCACCGCTTCGCTAAACGAGCAGAATACAATGCCCAACTCCGCCAGCTTGTCTTTAAATGTTGTGGCGACCGATACGCTATCAATCACGGCATCTACGGCCACGCCCGTCAGGCGTTTTTGTTCGGTAAGCGAGATGCCCAGTTTTTCAAATGTCTTAATCAACTCAGGGTCCACCTCATTGAGGTCTGTTAACTCCTTTTTTTTCTTGGGAGCTGAGTAATAAATGATGTCTTGGTAGTTGATGGCAGGGTAGTGGACGTTGGGCCATTTTGGCTCCTCCATTTTTTGCCAGTGGCGAAAGGCCTTGAGGCGCCATTCCAACAGCCATTCGGGCTCGTTTTTCTTGGCAGAAATGAACCGGACAATGTCCTCATTCAGGCCTTTAGGGGCTTCATCCGCCTCCAAATTCACCGTCCAGCCGTGTTCATACTCTTTGGAGGTGATTTCTTCCAGTACCTGATTGTCTTTTGCCATGCCTATTTAGACTAATTTTAAATAAACCCTCAAAAATACTAACAAAAACCTAGTTTATAAGTTTTCGGTAGTGATAATTTATTTCTTGAAAGTAGCGGGGATAGGCGGTTGGAATGAGGGAAAGACGAAGTGAGCTGGTATGGCTTGATAAGGGCATATTTTGTCACGGAAGAAACTTTTAGATGGCCGAACTTCAGGGGAGCTTACAAGCCCGCTGGCTCCAAGTCGTTCGTCTTAGTTAGAAGTTCTAGTTGGCTGCCGTTTTATTTTTCCATCACTTGTTATTTTGAATAAGTCATTTTTCAGTTTGTGAACTCTTCGTCCCCCTGTACTATCTTCTTCATAAGTGCTCTCGTCAGACTTCCTCTTAACTAAACCGTTCTCAATTATTGAGGTCTCTGTTACATTATATTCAGCCGCACTCTCCGTTTTTCCAACTCGAATGATATCAAGTTGTTTTCCACTTTTTCCGATTGTCATTAAATAAACGATTTTCAATTCTCCGTCAAAGACAATCGGATAGTTAGGTTTTGCAAGAATAATTTTGATATCGATCGTGTCCGAGAGTTTTTGGGTCTTAAAAACATAGAAGCTAAATAGATTCAACTCCTGTTTGAAAAATGATTGATCCTCTTTTACTTTAAAATTCTCTGTCCCTTTAATCTTTGTCAGACCTTTTGTCGAAAATGATTCAACGAAAACGGAGTCCGCGTTAAAATTAAAATCGGTCGAGTTCTTCTTTTCAATCGAACATGAAGTTGTCCCGAGGAATAATAGTCCAATCAATATTTGTCTCATTTATCCCGAATAAAATAGTAGCTTACATTAAGACAAGCGCAACTCTTCACGCTTGTATTCACTAAAATAAAAAATATACGTCACACATTTTCGCATAGTTCTCCATCACTTCCCCGCAACCCCCAACCTCAAACTCCTATCCAAACTCTCCTCCAAAGAAATCATTGTCTCGGTGCGTTCAATACCCTCTACCTGTTGCATCTTGTCGTGCAGCACTTCTTTTAGGTGATTCGTATCGCGGCAATGGATTTTCACAAACATGGAGTAGTTGCCCGTGGTGTAGTGTATGTTCACAATCTCGGGGATGTCTTTGAGCTTCGCCAGCACTTTTTCGTAGAGCGCACTCTTCTCCAGGTAAATTCCGATAAAGGCAGTGATGTCGTAACCCAAGTTGGCGTAGTTGATGCGCAGCGATGTTTTGTCGATGATGCCCGCCTCTTCCATTTTGGCCATGCGCACGTGCACAGTGCCTTGTGAGACGTTCACTTTTTTGGCCACTTCGGTGTAGGGCCGCTTGGCATCCTGCATCAGCAGCTCCAATATCCGCAGGTCTACATTGTCAAGTTCGTAATTTTGAGGCATTGCAGTTAATGTATTTTATAAATTTATCATCAAAAATATTGAAATGATAAATTTAATACAATGTTTTAAATAAATTGTTGACTAATGTATCAGTTTTTACCTTACTTTGTTGCGTTAATTACAATGTAGGGTGTTGAAATTGGCAGACAAGCCCTCCTGTCTCGGGGGTGGGGAATAAGGGACAAACGCAAGGTAATGGGTTGACCACTAAAGTTTTCTTAATGCCTTGTAGCTAACCGCCCCGTGAAGGTTCGAGCCCTTCCTCTACAGCATGGTTCTTAAATAGGTTAAAGCCCTGGCGAAAATCGCCAGGGTTTTTGTTTTTAGCGCCAAACAAACGATTGCTTTCCCTAACTTTTTTGCGCTATTTGGGTTCTCATTTAAAGTAGGTTTACCCATGACGAAAGATTTCCCCTGGTTTAATAGCTATCCCACCGGAACGCCACGCGAGTTGGCCCCTTATGAATACAATTCACTCATAGAGTTGTTCGAAACTGCTGCCAAAAAATATGCTGACCGGGTTGCGTTTGAGAACCTAGGCGGAAAGCTAACCTATGCAGAAGTAGACCGATTGTCTACCCACTTTGCTGCCTATTTGCAAAACGAACTCGGCTTAAAGAAAGGCGAGCGCATCGCCATTCAAATGCCCAACCTGCTGCAATTTCCTATCGCGATGATCGGCTCATTGAAAGCAGGCCTAATTGTGGTGAATACTAACCCGCTTTACACACCCCGCGAAATGGAGCACCAGTTCAAAGATGCGGGCATCTCTGCATTGGTAATTGTTGCCAACTTCGCCCACAGCCTTGAGCAAATACGTGAGCGAGTTCCGGCCAAGCACATCATCATCACCCAAATGGGCGACATGCTTGGTTTGGTAAAAGGTGCAATTGTGAATTTTGTGGTGAAGAATGTGAAAAAGCTGGTACCCGATTACCACATCGCCAATGCCATTTCCTTCAAAAGCGTTTTGGCAAAAGGTGCTACCCAAACCTGGCAGCGGCCCAATGTTGATATTGAAGACGTAGCCGTGTTGCAATACACTGGAGGCACCACCGGAATATCGAAGGGTGCGCAATTATCTCACAGAAACATCATCGCGCACAACATGATGATTACGCACTGGTTCAATCCTTTGATTGACAAGAGCGAACAACAAATTGTAATCACTGCGTTGCCTTTGTACCACATCTTTGCCCTTACGGTGAATGGTGTGCTCATGTACACGCAAGGATTGTGCAACGTGTTAATCACCAACCCGCGCGATATACCGGGCTTTGTGAAGGAATTGAAGAAATACAAGTTCTCCATCATCACTGGCGTAAATACGCTTTTCAATGGGTTGATCCACAACAAAGACTTTGCTTCCCTTGACTTTTCTAAATTAAAAGGTGCAGTGGGCGGTGGCATGGCCGTACAAGATGCCGTAGCGATCAAGTGGGAAGAGATTACCAAGAGTCCGTTGGTTGAAGGGTATGGGTTGAGTGAAACCTCGCCTGTGCTTTGCTGCAATCCGCTAACAGGAAATCACAAGCGCGGCACCATCGGCATACCTATGCCCAGTACCGAAGTTGCCATATTTGATGATGATGGCAATCAATTGAAGCAAGGCGAAACCGGAGAGATTTGTGCGCGTGGTCCGCAAGTGATGCGAGGCTATTGGGAAAAAGACAACGAAGGCGTGTTCTTCAAAAATGAATGGTTCCGCACAGGCGACATTGGATTGATGGATGCCGATGGTTATTTCAAAATTGTGGACCGTAAGAAAGACATGATCAAGGTGTCGGGCTTCAACGTGTTCCCCAATGAAATTGAGAATGTGTTGGCCTCTCACGCGAAAGTATTGGAGGTGGCTGCGATTGGCGTGCCCGATGAAAAATCGGGTGAGGTGATCAAAGTTTTTATCGTGAAGAAAGACGAAAGTCTGACAGTGGAGGAGTTGAAGAAATTCTGCCACGAAAACATGACCAACTATAAAGTGCCTAAATACTTCGAGTTCAGGAATGAATTGCCGAAGACCAACGTGGGCAAAATTCTAAGGCGCACACTGAAGGAGGAAGAGGCGAAGAAGGCGGCTTGATTAATTTTTGATTCGTGATTTATGATTTGGGAATTTAACTGAAGAAACAGGTTACTTGAGTTTATGACTCGGAACAGACTCGGTCATGCATTCTTTTTCTGGCAGAGGGATTTTTCCAACATACAGATTAACAGAATCCTACAAACTCAACTTGGCTTTACGGTTGAGTTGATGGAGTTGAATCATAAGCTATCGGCTTTCAGTCCAACCAAATTGGACAAGTATCTTAAAAGCAACCAAAAGATCACTTTGTCTTTTCGCGATGCTTTCTCAGACAATCGACTAGATATTTTTTCTCAGGCGAACAATGAAGTGGTTGGCGTTTTCGTCAATTATGCTAAATACTACCATCCGATTGAGTTGATGCAATTATTTTTTGAGCACCAACCTATTGTGGGTTACAGCTTTAGTGATTTTGACATGGATTTTCAAAATTCTTGTTTCAAATCACATTTTGAGATGTTACAGGTTTCTCCTCCAGCACATTTGAAGACCTACTTAAACATAACAAAGGATGTTTGTTACGAAATAGAAGATAACCCTGGGCGAAAGAAGATTTCAAAAAGGGGCGTATGGCTAGTTTCTTGCTGGCGGATTTGGTTAGGTCGGAGGATTCAAGAGTTAGTTGATATTGAATTGTTAAAGGCGCTGCCGTTGAGTAATTTTCAGTATTCTGAGGATGGTGCTTTGTTTATCGAGCTTTACCAGAATTATTTAGAATGCGATGTCCCAGCGCATAGACAGATCCAGTACAAGGTGAGGCAATGTTTGAATATCAATAAATTAGTTGATGAATTTTAGATCATTGATTCTTGACCCACTATCCCCTTTTGAAGTGATGATTTGAGCTTTTATGTAAATTGGCGAAAAATATTCAACCCAAAATTCATGCGTGCCATAATTCTCTCGATTACCTTTGTTGTGGGGTTAACACTTGTCTCGTTCAAGTCATCACAAATCGATTCCTCCACGGTACAAGATTCAATTCATTATTCTCGCGAGAAGCATTTCAAAAATGTGCGCCAGCTAACCTTTGGTGGCGACAATGCAGAGGCGTATTGGAGTTTTGATGGTAAGTTGGTGAGCTTTCAATCTAACAACAAAGCGTGGGGCCTCAATTGCGACCAAATTTTTTACATGCCTACCGAGGGGATGGACTTGAGCGATGGAAAAACGAAGCCCGAATTGATCAGCACCGGGCAGGGTAGAACCACGTGTTCTTTCTTTATGCCGGGCGATAATACGATTCTCTATGCTTCCACTCATTTGGGCGGAAAGGATTGCCCCAAAGATGTTGAACGCAGCCCCACCGGCAAATACCTCTGGCCTATTTACGACAGCTACGATATTTTTATTGCCGATAAGAAAGGCAAAATCGTAAAGCAACTGACCAACACACCCGGGTACGATGCCGAGGCTACCGTTTCACCCAAAGGCGATAAAATCGTTTTCACCTCCACCCGCAATGGCGATTTGGATTTGTACACGATGGATATCAACGGAAAGAACGTGAAGCAGATTACCAAAGAAATTGGGTATGATGGTGGTGCGTTTTTCTCACCCGATGGAAAAAAGATTGTGTTCCGTGCTTCGCGTTTCAAAACAGAAGAAGAGAAAAAAGAATACCTCGATTACCTAAAACAAGGTTTGGTCGCGCCCACACAAATGGAAATTTTTGTTTGCAATGCAGATGGCTCCGATCTAAAACAGGTTACCAATTTAGGCAAAGCCAACTGGGCGCCATTTTATCACCCCAACGGAAAGAAAATTATCTTTAGCTCTAACCACAAGGGTAGAAGAGGTTTTGAGTTTAACCTTTTTATGATTAACGAAGATGGCACCGGGTTAGAGCAAATCTCTTACGATAAAGTATTTGACTCGTTCCCGATGTTTTCACCAGACGGTAAACGCATCATATTCTCCTCTAACCGCAACAATGGTGGTACTAGAAACACAAATCTTTTTGTAGCAGAATGGGTAGAGTAGTGTTGGACGAGCGCACTAGAAAACGATTTTGTGTTCAAATCTGACATTGTTACTTTGTCAGCTCCGTTAGTTCTGATTTGGTCATCAGCTTTCCATTTTCTTTGTATACTTCCAATTTTACAACACCAACTTCATAGCTAAACCAATAGATATTCTTAGATCTGACTTTAAAGATTGTTTTCATCTCCGAGTCTTCAGATATCCTAAAGCATTCGAAAGTTCCAGCAGGCGTGGCAATATTTTCTTTTGCCTCCACCTTTCGGTTAGTGATTTGCAGACTCATGTTCATCATCGGCATGGGCGTGCCGCCTTTTGCGTTTACGGTAAACTTTACATTTGCATCCTTTAAAGTACTACCCACGGCAAGGCTACTCGGAAATTCTTTTTCCATGCCTTCTACTTGCAGTTCGAAGTCTTTGTAGGCATCGGCTTGCTGTTGCGGCATCATCGACTTTAAGTCGATTGATAGAGTACCGTTTTCACAGTGCATGGCCCAGTCCGAGCTAGTAGATAGTTTTCCCTTTTTATCGTAGTTCTCGGTAACGGCCGTTACGCTTACCTTGCCATCTGATCTGGAAACGTTTTTGTAGGTTGTTTTAGTAGCACCTGTTGGCTTGCCGTCATCGTTGTAGTGAGATAGTGTTGTTTTGGTTCCCTCTTTAAAAAAGATCAGATTGTCGCAACCGTCAGGCGCGAAACCAAAAGCTACTAGCGCAGCGGCAGAAAAAAGCAATAACTTAAGATTTTTCATGGGTTGGTTATTTGGGTGTTAAACAAAAGTACCCATATTTTTTATTTTCCACTACCCCGTTGTACTTTCGTACTGACGCTTACAAGCGATAAGAATTTGAAATCTGATATCTTAAATCTTAAATTACTCGTGATATGATCGGCTTCTTTGAAAACCAATATCTCTCTTACAAAAAAGACCACATCAAAAACCTGATGGCGTTGGCTAAAGCCGATGGTCACGTGCATGAAAAAGAAAAAAATGTAATACTAAAAATCGGCAAGCGCTATGGCCTAAAAGATTGGCAGGTAAAGGCCATCATGGAAAGCGATGAAAAATTCAAAATCAACGTGCCTAACAATCACTACGACAAGATGAATGTGCTGTATGATTTGATGCTAATCGTATTTGCCGATGGCGTAATTGAAAAGAAAGAAATTGAGTTTTGCGAGAACGTGGCCACGCAATTCAACTTTAAGAAATCGATAGTAAAGTGGCTATTGGAGGAGGTTTTTGAAAAAGGGAAAGAGCCCGCTTATGGCGAGTGGGACGACATGCGCAGGGAGGCTGAAGAGCTGTTTGCTGTTAAAAAATAATGGCTTAAAGCCCAAAAAACTTATCAATGATTACCAACACCGACAGTATGCTCAGCACAATCGGGCACACCCAGGAAATAGTGAAGTTGATATATTTTTGAATAAACGATCCCATAAACGAGGGATTGCCCAGCGTCAACTCTTCGTTAAGGTTGTTCATTTTCCAGCGGTAGCGAATAAAAAAGCACATCAAACAACCGCCTACGGTTAAGCTGATATCGCACATATCCGATACGAAAGAAAGGAAGTCGGGCGAATTGTGAACGGGCAACTTATTTAGCGCGGGCACAATACCTTGGCTGAAGAGGCTCGGTAAACCCAAAACAAAAATCCCTACAGCCAACGACCAAACTACTGCTTTGCGCGGAAATTTTTTCTGGTCTACCAAATAGGCGGCCGGCACCTCCAGCAATGAGATGGTTGACGTTAACGCAGCAAAGCAAATCAATAAGAAGAAAGATCCGCCCACAATTCTACCAACAATTGGTCCCATGTTTTGAAACGCTTGCGTTAAGATCACAAAAATGAGTTTAGGCCCTTGGCCGGGTTCTGCTCCCAAGGAAAACACAAGCGGAAATACCATTAAGCCCGCCAGGAAAGCCACAGAAGTATCGGCAATGGAAATAACTGCCGCGGAGGAAACTATATTCTGGTCTTTTGTAACGTATGAGCCATAAGTGATCAACGCGCCCATCCCTAGGGAAAGCGAAAAGAACGCTTGGCACAGCGCATAAAAAATGGTTCGCGAGGTGATCTCGCCCACATCCGGAATCAGATAGAACTTTACACCCGCCATCGCATTGGGTAGTGTAAGGCTATACACAATCAAGCCGATCAAGATCAAATAAAGCGCTGGCATCATAATCTTGTTGGCTGCCTCAATACCTTTTGCAATGCCCTGAGAAACGATGTAGGCAGTGATCAACATAAAGGCTAAAGAGAATAAAAACAGTGGACCGATGTCGTTTACATAATTGCCGAAAAACGCGCCAAAGTCTTGCTGGTCAAGCAAGTCTCCAAAAGAAATTTCTAAGAAATAACCAAATGCCCACCCTGCAACTACATTGTAAAACGATAGAATAAACAGACCCGCCAATATGCCGAATAAGCCAAGATAGCCCCATTTGCCGCCACCCAATTTTTGGTATGAACCATAGGCATCCGAACCTACTTTACGCCCAATGGCAATCTCACCTACCATTACGGGGAAACAAAGAGTGAAAATGCACACTAAGTAAATCAACAAGAAACCGGCCCCGCCATTGGTGCCTGCCAAGTAAGGAAAGCGCCATATGTTTCCTAAACCAACGGCCGATCCTGCTGCCGCCAAAATGAAACCAATTCGTCCTGAGAAATTACCCCTGTTTGCCATAATGAGAAATTTCGGCAAAATAGAAGTTAAACCTTTAGTATCAAAAAGTGGTTGTATCCTTGGGAAGTTTAATTTCGTTACATCAAAAAAATAGCGGAAATTAACAGCGTGAAGTGAGGGTATGGAAGAACAAAAGAAACTGACCACGCAAGAGAAATCTTTGCGCATCAATTTGTCGAAAGCCATCTATGGCTCGTTTGCCGAAATTGGTGCCGGGCAGGAGGTGGCAGCAAACTTCTTTAAAGTTGGTGGGGCGTCAGGCACCATCGCCAAAACCATGTCGGCCTATGACATGAAGTTTTCTGATGCAATTTATGGAGCAGGCGATCGGTATGTGTGCGAAGATCGATTGATGCGCATGCTGAACCATGAGTATCAGTTGCTTCCCGAGCGGCTACCCCATCGTATTGAAAACACACGGTTTTTCTCATTTGCCGATACGGTAGAAGTACTCAACTACGAGCGCACCAACCAAGGCCACGGCTGGATGGGGCTTCGATTTCAAATGAAGCCACAGTCGGATTACAACGACTGTGTCATCCATGTGAAAATGCATGATAACGATCCGTTGCAGCAGCAAACATCACTTGGTATTTTGGGCGTTAATCTCATTTATGCTTGCATGTTCTTGCACGACCCCGAGCAAATCATCCTCTCTTTGCTTGATGGGTTAACGACCAGGCGCATAGAAGTGGATATGTTCCGGCTCACTGGTCCTGATTTCACTTACGTAGACAACCGTTTAATGGCTTTGAAACTGGTGAAAAATGGCCTCACCAAGGCTGCCATGTTTGGCCCTGATGGTGAAGTGATGCAACCCTCTGAATATTTGTACAAGAAGAATGTGCTGGTGCTGCGCGGCCGCTTTAGACCGGTGACGCACGTAAACGTAGACATGTTGCTTACTTCGCGCAGGCATTTCAGAAATGAAGCAGATGTTGAAAGGTCACGAACAATTGCGCTTACGGAACTTACCCTGAATGATTTGAGCCCGGATGGCAATATTGATGAAAAAGACTTTTTGTACCGGGCTGATATCATTTGTTCGTTGGGCCAAAACGTTTTGGTTTCCAATTACTTTGAATACTACCGTTTAGTCGATTACCTATCGAAGATTACGAAGGGAAAGAAGACGGGTATTGTGATGGGGATTTATGCGTTACAAAAGGTGTTTGATGAAAAGACCTATGAAAACATCCGTGGCGGAATTTTGGAATGTTTTGCTTCTTTGTTCGGCACAAACGTGAAACTTTACATCTATCCGGCTTTGCGTAAAGATGGTACACTGTTTACCTTAAAAGATTTTGAAAAAGAACTCCCTAACAATCTGAAATCGCTGTTCCGGTATTTGATGGACAACAATAAGCTAGAAGACATACACGATGCCAACGTGCAAAATTTGAACATCATTTCAGACAATGTGTTGGCAATGATCAAGAAAGGCGAAGATGGATGGGAGAAGTTTGTTCCCCACAAAGTAGAAGAAGCGATTAAGCAGCAGGGTTTGTTTGATTATCCCAAATCAAAGGTTGCAGATGACAATCGCGAAGCTGTTAACTTAACGTAAGTCTTTTATTTGGCGACAGGGATTGGAGTGAGAACATAGCCTTTGCCCTTCAAAAGCTCCAGCAAACCTTGCTGCCCCTCCAAGTGCGACACTCCTACACAGATGAAGCTAGCATTTTCCTTCATCATTTTTTCTATCTTCGGCAACCACTCCATGTTGCGTTTAAAGTAGAATTCTTCAACAAAGATGGGATTGTTCTCAACCGGGTGCAACGTGTAGTCAAATATCTCTTCAAGCGTTTCTTGTGGGTAGCTGGCCATCATTTTTTGAAATTCTGCTTTTTGAGTGGCAAAGTTGTCAATGCTGTGGAGTAATGCTCTGACCTGATTGAACATCGGGTAGGCGTTGATAGCCTGCGCCTCTCTCTCGATATTCTCTAAACTGAACGCGTTAAGTTTGTTTTTCTTCGCAAACAAAAGCAACTCCATATCATAATACTTCACCTTTTCTCTCAGCGTGAGCCTCGTCATCAAAATTGATAATGCCAATGGTTTGATGTGGGCGTACTTGCTTTCGAAAGCAGCTTTAGAAATGCCAAACTCTTTTTGAAAGAAATCAACTACTTTCTTGTAATCTTCGGCAGAAAGTTCCGTGGCCAATGATTTGCCTTTTGGAAAATGCAACGCAACATTTAGTTCGTGTTGGGCATGGTGGTCCACCTGGTCCTCAATCGCAAATGTTTTTGATGCTTTAATTTTCTCTGCTACCGCGGTTGGAATTTTAAATTCGTTCGCCCCGATGAATTTGAGCGTACCGAAGAGGTAGGAAGGGGAGGATAGCCCGTTTCCTTTAATCTCCCATAGCACCGAAGACGCAGGTTGGGCGCTGATCACTTGATTCAAGACGAGGAGCAGTGCAAAAAGGAGTACTTTTTTCATGGGGTAGATTTTTTTTGATGCACAAAGAAAACAATTTTGAAGCACACAAACCGACCTCTCTCCAAACAAAAAAACCGCCTGTGCAGCGGTCTTTTATTTTGCATTGAGGTTGATTTACGAAACCTGTGCTTGCAGTTTGTTTGCCAATACAGATTTTGGCACAGCACCCACTTGCTTATCTACAATCTGGCCGTTTTTGAAAACGAGCAGGGTAGGAATGGAGCGAACGCCAAATCGTGCGGTGACATCCGGATTTTCGTCCACGTTTAATTTTGCCACAACGGCTTTTCCTTCATACTCGTTCGCGAGTTCTTCCACGGCAGGACCAATCATCTTGCATGGCCCGCACCATTCAGCCCAAAAATCAACTAAAACTGGTTTATCGCTTTTCAGGGTTTCGTCAAACGTTGCATCGGTTAGTTCTAAGGTTTTTCCCATAATGTTATGATGATTAATGAATTAGGATTAAGAGTTCTTATTTAATTGTCTACTTCTACTTCAGCCAATTCCAACACAAAGTTAGACGAAATTGTTCCAACTTCAGCTTTTGCCGGGGCATTTATCGGCTGCTCGCTAAGCCAGCGTACTTCATGCTTATCAGTTACTACGCCCACTTCGGCCAAACGTTTTAGTTCTTTGATTAATTCGTTGGTTGGTTTTATCCGCACGGTTCGCGCCAACAGTTCTGTCTGTAGCGCCTGTTGGTTCTTCAAATAAATTCGGAGTGCAGCTTGGCCGATGTTTTTCTTGCACAGCGCATCAAGTGTGTCAATAAACAGATCATCAATGCTTTCAGCTTCGGCACGTAACGCCAGGCCGCTGACGCGTTTACCAGCTAACTCGTTCAATAGGTCGATGTTGCGGATCTTAAATTCAAGGTTTTGCTCCCCCCAACTCTTACGCAGAATGTTGCCCTCAATGAATAAGAACAGGCCTGGCATTAAGAATGATTTGAACTTAAGGTAATCATCGCTCCATAACACCAATTCCCCTTTGCCACTATAGTCCTCAATAAAGAGTTTGCCGAATGGCCTGCCGGTTTTTGTCATTCGATGTTCCACCGATGCTACAATCCCACCCAATTTGCACTCTTTACCTTCTTTGCCATCAAGGTCAGCTAATTCACTCACCCCTAGGTTACAGAATGTGTCAATTTCAAATTTGAAGTTATCAAGTGGGTGGCCCGATATGTACACACCGACCACCTCTTTTTCGAAATGTAGTTTTTCAATTTCACTGAAGGGCTCGATCGGTTCGATTTTTGGCGGAGGCATTTGCGTGCCCGAACTTCCACCAAACAAACTCGCTTGCGCGCTTTGCGATTCTTGCTGCAACTTGGCGGAATACTTGATTACTTTTTCGGTAAGCGAGACATCGCCTTCTTTCGCAGCCATGTACTGTCTTCTATGGTAGGTTGGGAAGCAGTCAAATGCGCCACTCAGCGCCAAGCACTCAAATGTCTTTTTGTTTACCGATCGGTGGCTCAGCCGTTTGGCAAAATCAAAAATATCTTGAAATGGACCGTGCGCTTCTCTTTCTAGTATGATAGCCTCCACGGCAGCGTCACCCGCGCCTTTGATTGCTCCCAAACCAAATCGGATTTTACCCTCTTTATTCACTTCAAAATAGACACCCGATTCGTTTACGTGAGGCCCCAACACTTCAATGTTTTGCTTACGGCATTCTTCAATAAAATAGGTTACGTTATCAAGGTTGCTTTGCGAGTGTGTAAGTACCGCGGCCATGTATTCCGCAGGGTAGTTGGCCTTTAAGTAAGCGGTATGGTAAGCCACCAACGAATAACAAGTGGAATGCGACTTGTTGAATGCATACTGGGCGAATGCCTCCCAGTCTTTCCAAACTTTCTCTGCAATGCGTTCATCGTGGCCGTTTTGTTTACAGCCGGCAATGAACTTATCCTTCATCTTGTCAAGGACTTCTTTTTGTTTTTTACCCATTGCCTTCCGCAGCACATCAGCATCGCCCTTGCTAAAATTGGCAAGCTTCTGCGAAAGCAACATTACCTGCTCTTGATACACCGTAATGCCGTAGGTGTCCTTCAAGTATTCTTCCATTTCGGGCAAATCATACTTGATGGGCTCCCTTCCATTTTTTCGCGCAATGAAGTTGGGTATATATTCCATTGGCCCCGGGCGGTAGAGCGCGTTCATCGCAATCAAATCTTCGAACTTGTCAGGTTTCAGCGCACGCAAGTAATTTTGCATGCCATCTGATTCAAATTGAAAGGTGCCGGTTGTTTCGCCTCGCTGGTAAAGCTGGTAGGTTTTTGCATCGTTAAGGGGCACCTTGTCGATATCGATCTCAATGCCTCTGCGTTTCTTAATATTTTTTAACGCGGTAGTAATGATGGTGAGCGTGGTCAACCCTAAAAAATCCATCTTCAACAGCCCGGCATTTTCTACCACGCTGTTGTCAAATTGAGTGACCAACATGTCCGAGTCTTTGGCAGTAGATACCGGCACAAACTTGGTCAAGTCGTCAGGTGTGATAATTACCCCACATGCATGCGTGCCCGTGTTGCGAAGCGAACCTTCCAATACCACCGCTTGGTTGAGTACCTGTGCCTTTAGGTCAACGCCTTTCTTGATTTCCGCCAGTTCTTTTACGTCTTTAAAAGCATCGTCTAGCGATGTTCCTGGTCGCTCGGGCACCATCTTGGCCAGGTTGTTCGCTTCGGCCAACGGTAGCTCCATCACCCGTGCGCAATCGCGGATGGCCGACTTGGCAGCCATGGTGCCATAGGTAATGATTTGCGCTACTTGGTTGTGGCCATATTTTTCGATCACGTACTTCAGCACCTTGTCGCGGCCTTCATCATCAAAGTCAATATCGATATCTGGTAACGACACCCGATCGGGGTTGAGGAAACGTTCAAATAGCAAATCGTAGGCGATGGGGTCTACGTTGGTGATGCCAATGCAAAAGGCGACCGCAGAGCCGGCAGCAGACCCACGGCCAGGGCCCACCGAAACGCCCATCTCTCGGGCCTTACCGGTAAAGTCCTGCACAATCAGAAAATATCCCGGGTAGCCGGTTTTTTTGATTGTCTCCAGTTCAAAATCCAAACGCTCGCGAATTTGCGGTGTGATCTCCGGATATTTACGTTTGGCACCCTCATATGTCAGGTGGCGAAGGTAGTCGTCTTCAGATGCAAACTCTGCGGGAATGTTGAACTTTGGCAGCAACACATTTCGCTTCAACTCGTATTTCTCTACTTTATCAACAATCTCTTGAATGGTTTCAATAGACTCCGGTAAGTCGCGGAAAAGCATTTTCATTTCTTGCTGCGACTTGAAATAAAATTGATTGTTGGGCAGCCCGTAACGGGTGCCGCGCCCCGAGCCGATTGGCGTTGATTGGAATTCACCTTCTTTAATGCAAAGCAATACATCGTGCGCATTGGATTGCGCTTGTTCGAGGTAATAGCATTCGT
Organism: Bacteroidota bacterium; assembly: GCA_018267275.1. Taxonomy (GTDB): domain Bacteria; phylum Bacteroidota; class Bacteroidia; order Cytophagales; family Cyclobacteriaceae; genus ELB16-189. The sequence continues at coordinate 123,290 of JAFDYV010000010.1, forward strand.
TGGCAGCAAAATACCTCACCCCATACTTTTCCGCGAAGCGTAACAGTGTGTCATTCACACGGTCTTCTTCCGGCATGTTATGCCTGTTGAGTTCAATGTAAAAGTCCGGCCCTAACAAGTCGTGCCACCATTTAAAAACATCTTCTGCCTGCCGCTCGCCCACGTTCAAAATCAAATAGGGTATTTCGCTGCTCAAGCTTCCTGTTGTAGCTACGATGCCTTCCTTGTGTTCTGCAATTAATGCCTTGTCAATGCGCGGATAGATTCCATACAAGCCTTCGATAAAGCCCAGTGAGCTGAGCTTTGCAAGATTTTGATAGCCCGTTTTATTTTTTGCAATCAATACTTGCGTGTAACGCTTGTCCGGATTGTCTTTGGTGAACTTGTTTTTTTTTCGCTCTTCCGAAATATAGAACTCACAGCCAACAATGGGCTTGATATTGTGCTTCAGTGCTTCGCTCACAAACTTAAATGCACCGTACATGTTGCCAAAGTCGGTAAGGGCCACCGCCTCCATGTTTTCGCTTTTTGCTTTCGCAATAAGCTCTGCAACATCAGGAACAGCCTGCAATACTGAGAACTGTGAATGTACGTGCAGATGGTAAAAAGGCTTGTCACTTATTTCTACTTCAGACCCTTTATGATACTCAACTTGTCTTGCCTTTTCTCTTTTCGTTGAGTTTCCAGCATCTAGGTTTGGCGCTTCATATTCAATTTGTTCAACGGGCGTTGCATCAAACGGGCTTATGACCTTTTTCTTTATTAGGCCAAAAAATGATTTAGCGGTTGCATCAACATCGTAAGATGCATCGTGCGCATCACCAAATCCTTGCCCAAAAAGTTTTTGATACAATTCTTCCAGTCGGGGCATCTTCAACTTACCGCCAATGCCACCCGCCAGTTGACAAAATTCAATTGAGGCTATGCCTGTGTCCACCCGGGGTAACTGAAGAAAGTTTTCCGGTGCTAGGTTTTGGCGCAGCATCTCAGCGCCTATAATGTTAATGTCAAACTCAATGTTGTGGCCGACCAGTTGTTTTGTCTTTTCAAGGTCGCGCAGAAAAATCTTCAACACTTCCAGAAGGTCGCGCCCTTCTTTTACCGCCCGAGCGGTGGAAATGCCGTGTACCTGCTCAGCTTTGAATGGAATGTCAAAGCCATCGGGTTTAACGAGATAATTCTGTTGCGTTAATAGGTTGCCATTGAAGTCATGCAGTTGCCATGCAATCTGCACAAGGCGTGGCCAGTTCTCGAAGTCAGTTAATGGCGCGGTTTTGTTTCGCGGAATACCGGTGGTTTCCGTGTCGAAAATCAAATACATAGTGCAATAGTGGTTGCGAGGGTAAAAATAACGGTATTTGGAATCATTTCAATTAAGATCAAAATGGGAATTTAGTTTATAAATAAGACAAAAACCCAATTTTGAATTTATTTAAGTATCTGATTATGATAACTTTAAGTATTCGGAGGTTTATTTGTACCATGGCAAACAAATACTTTTTTAACTACTATGAAATCGGTTTTGGAAAAAGCATGGGCGCTCTTGAAGAGAGAGTGGTTCTTGCTGGTGATGGTCGCGGCAATTGCTTTGATCTTTCTGATTTTCGAACTGGTGCGGTAGCAGTTGAAAAGTATTGGGGATAACCTGTCTAGGGTTGTTTGGTTTTGACAGAAGCATCGGGCTGAGAGGCCCGGTGCTTTCTTTACAAGCTGGCCGAAACCAATTTTTGTCCACCCACATCTTTGCACCGATTCTAATTGTTTAGTATCCGTTTGCCAATTACTTTTGGTCGCGTTTAATTTCGCCATCCAGATACTATAAGCTATGAAATGGTTCATTGATTTATTCTCCAGCACGCTCGGCCGCAAAGTAGTAATGGCCTTTTCGGGATTATTCATCATTTTATTTTTGGCCGTGCACCTTGCCGGCAACCTGCAACTCTTAAAGGACGATGGAGGGGAAGCATTTAACGTCTATGCATATTTCATGACGCATAATCCACTCATCAAAACGATTTCGTATGTTAACTACGCGATTTTCCTTGCGCATATTGCTTGGGCAGTTGCACTCACTATTTATAACCGCCAAGCCCGTGGTGCTGAGCGCTACGCGGTCACCTCATCTAAGTCATCAATTTGGTCTTCGCGTAACATGGGCATCTTGGGTACTGTCATTCTGGTTTTCTTGATCATTCACATGCGCCAGTTTTGGGGCGAAATGCATTTTGGGTCAGTGCCAATGAAGACTTATGGTGACCATGAAGTAAAAGACTTGTACACGGTATGTTCATTGGCGTTTCAGAATCCATTGTATGTGGGATTGTATTGCGTCAGCATGTTGGCTATTGCTTTCCACCTGTGGCATGGATTTTCAAGCGCTTTTCAGACGCTGGGCCTAAACCATATGAAGTATAATCCTGTTATTAATTTCGTGGGCAGAACATTTTCGATAGTGGTGCCAGCTTTGTTTGCACTGATACCGATTATGATGTTCCTTGCTTGAGATGTCTAAACCTAACGTACTAAATCATTTTAATTGCTGAACATGAAGCTCGATTCTAAAATTCCTGAAGGCCCCTTAGCAGAAAAATGGACGAAACATAAGTTCAATTTGAAGTTGGTGAATCCGGCCAACAAACGGAAGTACGATGTGATTGTGGTGGGCACAGGCTTGGCCGGAGCATCGGCCGCGGCATCGCTCGGTGAACTGGGTTATAATGTGAAGGCATTTTGTTTCCAAGATAGTCCCCGCAGGGCACATAGCATCGCAGCGCAGGGCGGCATCAACGCAGCCAAAAATTATCAGAATGATGGCGACAGTATCTATCGTCTGTTTTACGATACAATAAAAGGTGGTGACTATCGTGCGCGTGAAGGCAACGTGTATCGCCTGGCAGAAGTTAGCGTGAGCATCATTGACCAATGCGTAGCGCAGGGTGTGCCGTTTGCACGAGAGTATGGCGGCTTGTTGGCGAACCGTTCTTTCGGGGGTGCCCAAGTGTCGCGTACGTTCTATGCCCGTGGTCAAACCGGACAGCAATTGTTGTTGGGAGCCTATGGCGCGCTAAACCGGCAAATTGCTAATGGCAAAGTGAAGATGTACAACCGCACCGAAATGTTGGATGTGGTAGTTGTAGATGGCAAGGCACGCGGTATTGTAACGCGCGATTTGATTACTGGTAAGATAGAAACCCACAGTGCTCATGCAGTATTGTTGTGTACAGGCGGTTACGGAAACGTATTTTATTTGTCCACCAATGCCAAAGGCTCAAATGTAACTGCAGCATGGCGTGCGCATAAAAAAGGAGCGTTGTTTGGAAATCCTTGCTTTACGCAAATTCACCCTACGTGTATCCCTGTTTCCGGTGACCATCAATCAAAGCTGACATTGATGTCCGAGTCGCTGCGAAATGATGGTCGCGTATGGGTACCGAAGAAACCGATGCCAGGTTTGAAGGGCTTGGATGCGTTGAACGTACCTGAATCGGAGCGTGATTATTTTTTGGAGCGCAAGTATCCATCGTTTGGTAATCTGGTTCCTCGCGATGTTGCTTCCCGCAATGCTAAGATAGTTTGCGATGAAGGTCGTGGTGTTGGTTCGGGTTTGGCAGTATTCCTCGATTTTACAGATGCGATTAAACGCAATGGAGAAGACACCATCCGGGCGAAATACGGCAACTTGTTTGATATGTATGCCCAAATCACTGGTGAGAACCCTTACAAGTCTCCGATGATGATTTACCCTGCGGTACACTACACCATGGGAGGGCTTTGGGTAGACTATAATTTGATGACCACCGTTCCAGGGTTGTACGCTTTGGGGGAGGCCAATTTTTCTGACCATGGGGCGAATCGCCTGGGTGCGAGCGCGTTGATGCAAGGTTTAGCTGATGGTTATTTCGTGATTCCTTATACCGTTGGTGACTACTTGGCCAACATTGGCTGGAATGATAAAGTTAGTACAGACCACCCTGCGTTTAAAGAAGCTGCGCAACAAGCTGAGGAGCGCATGAAAAAACTGGTCGAGATCAGAGGTAAGAAAACAGTTGATGAATTCCATCGCCAACTCGGCTTGACCATGTGGGAATATTGTGGTATGAGTCGCAGTGAGCAAGGTTTGACCAAAGCCAAAAAGATTATTCAAGATTTAAAGGCTGAGTTTTGGACGAATGTCAATGTGCTGGGGGGCGCCAATGAGTTAAACCAAGAACTTGAGAAGGCAAACCGTGTGGCGGACTTGATTGAATTGGGTGAGCTGATGGTAGATGATGCGCTCAACCGTGCGGAGTCATGCGGAGGTCACTTCCGCGAAGAGTCGCAGACACCCGAAGGTGAAGCAATGCGCAAAGATGACGAGTACGCGTATGTGGCCGCCTGGGAATACAAAGGAGAAAATCAACCCGAGGCGTTGCACAAAGAAGAACTTAAGTTCGAGAATGTGAAGTTGACACAACGTAGTTATAAATAACGTGTTGGCGTTTTGATGTGTTGATGTGCAGACGTCAACACTTCAACACGTGAGCACCTCAATACTTTAAAATATGAACGTAACAGTAAAAGTTTGGAGACAAAAAGACACAAAGTCAAAAGGAGAGTTCAAGACTTATAAAGTGCACACATCTCCTGATATGTCTTTTCTTGAGATGATGGATGTACTCAACACCGACCTTATCAAAAAAGGTGAGGAATCAATTGCATTCGATCATGATTGCCGTGAGGGCATCTGTGGAATGTGCAGCATGTACATCAATGGCCATCCGCACGGCCCGTTACAAACTACCACTTGTCAATTGCACATGCGGTCGTTCAAAGATGGAGAGACAATAACGGTGGAGCCGTGGCGAGCAAAAGCCTTCCCCGTGATTAAAGACTTAGTAGTTGACCGATCCGCGTTCGATAGAATTCAACAAGCAGGAGGTTATATCAACGTGAATACAGGCGGTGTTCCCGATGCAAATGAAATTCCTATTCCTAAAAAAGTAGCAGACGAAGCTTTTGATGCAGCTACATGCATTGGCTGTGGCGCGTGCGTAGCAGCTTGTAAAAATGCTTCCGCCATGTTGTTTGTAAGCGCGAAAGTTTCGCAGTTTGCGTTGTTGCCCCAGGGCCAGGTAGAGCGAAAAGAGCGCGTGGAAAAAATGGTTGCGCAAATGGATGCAGAAGGTTTTGGCGCCTGTACGAATACGCGTGCATGTGAGGCCGAATGTCCAAAGGGTATTAGCGTAACAAACATTGCCCGTATGAACCGCGAGTATTTTGGGGCGATGCTGAGCTCGTATGAAGTAGAATCGGGTGGTGGAGTAGGCTAGAGATATAGATAAAATGAAATTGACTTGAAGTAGTTTTGACTTAATCTGA
>JAFDYV010000011.1 GCA_018267275.1 Bacteroidota bacterium
CAGATTAAGTCAAAACTACTTCAGGTGATGGAAAAATTGAACATCATCACGAAGTTCAAGACAGTAAATGGCAATTATTACATTACTGAAACTCCATATAACGTGGCTGTAGAAAATCGCCACTAGTTTATCAGTCGCTTGCGCGCCAGCAATTCTCTATTCCCGGGATCGATCATGAGACCTTGTTCGAGAATTGATTTTGCCTTTTGATTTTGTGAGCGCCTAAAGTAGTAAACTGCTGCTTGTGAATATGCCTGACCAATTAGAATTGGGTCGATGGTTAAATCTTTGTTGTCGGCAAACATCTTCTCGAAAGACAATCGATTTTCGTCACCTTCGGTGGGTTTGTTGTTTTCGTAACTCTCGCCAAACCTTTGTAGATATGCCATCGCTAACATTGAGTTAAACAGGTTGTTGCTGCCGAGGACGCTATGTTCGGTTAGTGCTGCTTGTAAAGCCGTGACTATTTCTTTTCCGTTGCTTGAATTGCGCAGACTGTGCCCGAGTATCTGAACGTAAATTCGTTGAACATCTTGGTTGTTGGGCCTTAGTTTAAGTGCTTTCTCAAAAAAAGGCCTGCACAATGAGAAACGAGCTTGATTGTACAGATAACGACCCGACTCGTACTCATAGAGAAACGTAAGTTCTTCTTTTAATTCTTTATTTCGAATTCCTTTTTGCAGCACTTGATAGTACTTTTTCAACCCGTCCGCATCGCCATTATCGAAGAGCAGTTGCTGTATTGCATTCCCAAACTCGCCTTTTATTTGATCTTGAGCGACACCGAATTTGGTAAAGCGCGACAGTTTTGCCACCAAGGAGGCATGTAACGAATCTTTTTTTTCCATAGACTGGAATGCCTTGTAGTAACTTACGACTAAGCCGTTTACTACTTGTTCTGTTTTGTAAAACATGTAAGCCTTTTCCCATTGTTTATAAGAGTTAGCAAAGTCCTCGTCTTCAAATTTGAAGATACCGTCATTCATATATTGTATTCCCACCAACTCGTCAAGTGTTACTTCTGATTCTTTTCCAAAAAAGTACTGGTCAAAAAGGCTTGTCGCATCCCTTGACTGCACTTCTTGATTACTAACCAATTTTTGTTTTCGTAAATTTTCTACGTAAGCGCGTTTAAACTGATCGCTAAATGCAATGGAACCAACCATTGGGTTGGTGGTTTCTACAATAACAATATCTGTATCTGGGTAGGCCACTGGATAGACATGGTTTGGTTTTTCTTTGATCACGTAAGGGATTTTAAAATAGTCGAACGCAATACAGTACAAACCAGTAGCTGATACGCAATTATAGTATCCGTTTTCAAAGATGTCGCTAAAACGATTCTTGGCCTGGTACTTGGTTAAAAATGCTTGGTGCACACTTTCATAGATATACTTCACGCGTTTACTGTTCTTCTTTCCTCCTTTGTTTTCAATATCCAGACCTCTCAAGTAACCATAAAACTTGTTCTTGCTTCTATCAGTCTCGCTCAATTTTCCATAGTTTAAAAGCTTAAAGTGGTCGGGTCTGTGCTCATTAATTGCTTGGTAGAATGCCTCTTTTTCGTTGAGCGAGTTGAAACTCAATTCGTTAAGCCAAACCAATGTGTCCTGCCCGAGCGAATTTGTTGAGCTGATGGCGATCACATATAACACAAAAACTAATTGTAATACTGTTGCTCTCGAACCGGTGGCTATCATAAAGAAATACTTCGTTGCGTTTGGAAAACCTTTGGCTTAAGTTCCGATAATCTTATTTTTGCCGCAAAAAATACCAAAAAAAGTTTCACAAATACTCAAAATGGAATATCCTTTTCGTTGATATTCCGTTATTTACCCCGTATGTCTGAAAAAAGCAGTGTTTTTGATATGATTGGGCCAGTTATGATTGGACCATCGAGTTCGCACACTGCGGGGGTGGTGCGCATTGCCAAAGCGGCCATTAAAGTATTGGGCGGCACGCCCGACAATTCTGAAATAACGTTTTACAATTCATTTGCCCGAACTTATGAGGGGCACGGAAGCGATCGGGCTATTCTTGCCGGGTTAATGGACTTCGAAACAGATGACAAGCGAATAAAGGAGTCAATTGAGATTGCCACCCAAAAGGGATTAAAATACCATTTTAAGTCGGTCGGTAATGCATCTACGTTGCACCCTAATTCCATACGGCTTAACCTTACTAAAGGGAACAAGCAAATAGAGGTGTTGGGCGAAAGCAAAGGCGGAGGCATTATCAATATTGCGGAGGTAAATGGTTTTAAAGCAGACTTCAGCGCCAACCTCCATACCATCATCATTTTCGCTGGTGACGTAAAGGGAAGCGTGGCTTTCATTGCAAATGTTATTGCACACGATGATTGCAACATTGCCACCATGTCGGTGTCCCGCAAAGGAAAAAATGATATGGCGTGCTTAGTGATTGAGATGGATTCGGGTATCAAGCCTGTAACATTTGAATATTTGAAGAGTCTTAGTTGGGTTAAAGAAGTGATTTATATACCAGATATCAACCGATAATATGCGGATACGTTTACTATTTTTCTTTTTGGCATTTTGTGTAAACATTGTTTTTGGACAAAACACCGACAAAAAAGTTTACACGCTAAAAGAGTGCGTGGAGATAGCGCTCAAAAACAACCTTACGGTGAGGCGCAATCAGTTGAGTGTAGAAACGGCAGAGATCAACTTGCTTCAATCTCGAATGACGATGTTACCCACCGTTAACTTAGGTGGTTCTACGGGTTACAACTGGGGTCGTTCTATTGACCCCACTACCAACCAATTCATTGACCAGCGAATTCAAAATGCCAACATTAACGGTAACGCAAGCTTGCTACTATTCAATGCATTTCGGGTAATGAACACGATCCGCCAAAGCGTTAACGATAAAGCGGCTGCTGATAATGATTTCACAAAGGCAAAGAATGACGTGGTTTTAACGGTGATTACCAACTACACGTCCGTGATCTTTAACCGTGAATTATTTCAAACGGCCCAATTTCAGTTGAAGACTACCGAGCAGCAATTGGAGCGAACCAAAAAACTAGAGCAGGCAGGTTCTGTGCCAATTGGTAACGTATTGGATCTAGAAGCGCAACTGGCCACCAACGAACTAAACGCTGTGCAACGCGAGAATGCGTATAATCTTTCCTTATTGCAATTAAAACAAGCGCTTCAACTTCCAGCGTCAACGCCCATGGAAATTGAGGTTCCCGAATTAGGTTTGGATGAGCAAGCACTGGCTGAAACGTCTGAACAGATCTATGACATCGCCCGGCAAAATATGCCCGAAATAAAAGCGGCAGTCTTTAGAGTGGAGAGTTCGAATTATGCGCTGAAAGCTGCAAGAGGAAATCTCTTCCCGCGTTTGAGTTTAAATGGAAGTGCATTTACAAACTATTCAAGTGCGGCTAGGATTTTTAATGGCTTCACGATTACCGATCCAAATCCGGTGATTGGTTTCATCGGTTCAGATCCAACCATCACGGCTAATCAAGTACGATCGTTGCAACCCACCGGACAAGCAAGCCTAATTGAAAAACCATTTGGTGATCAATTCTCAGATAATATTTCTCGCGCAGCTTCGATTAGTTTGCAAATTCCTGTTCTCAACGGCTTTAGCGCACGCGCCAGTTTGCAACGGAGTAAAGTTACCGCAGACCAAGCGCGCGTTAACCTTACCGATGCAGAAAACCGTTTGCGTCAAGCTATTGAAACAGCCTACAACGATGCTACGGCTGCTACCAAAACATATAACTCATCTGCCCGTGCTGTGAAGGCGCGTGAAGAAGCTTTTCGCATGACCAAGCAACGTTATGATGCGGGTGCTACTAACTATGTTGACTATCAAGTTTCTGAAAATAATTTGTTCGCAGCGAAGTCTGACTTGGTGCGCGCCAAGTACGATTTGATTTTCAAGAAAAAAGTGCTCGACTTCTATCAAGGTAAACCCATCGACTATTAATAATTCTTCTACTCCATGATACCAAAAACTACAAAGCCCAAGAAAAAGTCCAGTAAGATATTGTATTGGGGCATCGGTGCCCTCGTGTTCCTTATCATTTTCCTCATCATTGGTAAATCGGCCGGATGGATTGGCAAATCGAGAGAGTTAGAAGTAGAACTGACCAAATCGAAAAAGGCATCCATCACCGAAAAGGTAAGTGCCTCCGGCACCGTGCAGCCTGTTGTGGAGGTAAAGCTGGCACCGGAAGTTTCTGGCGAGATAATCGACTTAAAAGTTCAAGACGGGGACTCCGTGAAACTTGGCGATGTGTTGGTGAAAATTCGCCCAGATGTTTGGGTGAGTCAATTGGAGCGCTCGGAGGCTTCGTTAAGTCAACAAAAGGCAAATCTTGAATCATCTCGTGCGGCTTTGGCGCGGTCTGAGGCGACATTCACGAGAGCCGAGCAAGACTACAAGCGTCAGGAGAAGCTTTGGAAAGAGAAAGTGATTTCTGAATCTGATTGGCAATTGGCTCAGCAGAACTACAAGGTGGCTCAAAACGATTTGAAGTCGGCACAGCAAACTTTGGAAGCAGCCGGGTTTATTGTGAGTAGCACCAATGCATCAGTAAAGGAATCGCGTGAAAACGTAAGACGCACAACGGTATATGCGCCCATGAAAGGTATTGTGTCTAAATTGAACGTGAAGAAAGGCGAGCGTGTGGTGGGCACTGCGCAAATGGCCGGTACCGAAATGTTGCGTATTGCTGATTTGAATAAAATGGAAGTGCGCGTAAACGTAAATGAAAATGACATCGTTCGCGTGCATCTTCGAGACAGTGTGATGATTGACGTTGATGCGTATAGCAGTACAGGGAAACAATTCAAGGGACTGGTGACGAATATTGCCAATACCGCCAAAGACAAAACATCGGCCGATGCCATCACTGAGTTTGAAGTTCGCATTTTGATTTTGCGTTCCTCTTATGAAGATCTGATTGCAAAGGGTAACAAATTCCCATTCCGACCCGGTATGACTGCCAGTGTTGATATCATTACGCAACGAAAGGAGAATGTGCTTTCGGTGCCTTTGGCTGCAGTAACGACTCGCAGCGATGAAAAAAACAAAAAAGACGAACAAAAAGGAAATGACGACAACAAACGAGAGGTAGTAGACACCAGCAAACCAAAAGCAGAAAAGAAGGCAGATAAAGTTGTAGTTTTTGTCAATGACAAAGGTGTTGCCAAAATGAAAGAAGTGAAGACAGGTATTAGCGACTATGATAACATTGAAATTCTCTCCGGCATTGCAGAAGGAGAGGAAATAGTAACGGGCCCGTTCCTGGTAGTTTCAAAACGTTTGAAAGACGGAGAAAAAATTAAGCCAGCAAAGAAAGAAGATAAGGAAAAGGAAGCCGACAAGAAGGCTGAAAAGTAAGGTTTACCCCAAAACCGAGCGAACAAGCCCCGCACCATGCGGGGCTTTTTGTTTACCTTCGCGTTGACAACGAACAGAATATGATTTTACACCCTTGGCATGAGGCACCTGTTGGAGCCAACCCTCCGGAGTATATTAATGGCATCATTGAAATTTCGGCCGGTATGCGTACGAAATATGAAGTCGATAAGGAAACCGGTTTGCTGAAGCTTGATCGCATTTTGTATTCTGCCGTGTATTATCCGGCCAACTACGGATTCATACCTCAAACACTGGGTGATGACAATGACCCTTTGGACATCATGATTTTGTGCCGCGAACCGATTCAGCCACTCTGCCTCGTACCTGCTCGTGTAATTGGTGTGATGCGTATGGTAGACCAAGGCAAAGCTGATGATAAGATTTTAGCTGTAGCGGAAAATGATGCAAATACCAAACACCTCAAAGACATCAGCGAGTTGGCCTCGCACTTTAAGCTCGAGTTGAAGGAGTTTTTTGAGAGCTACAAAAAGCTAGAAAACAAGGTAGTTACGGTGCCGGACTTTCAGGGGAAGGAAACGGCAGAAATTATTATCGAAAAGGCCATTCAATATTATCAATCGGAGTTTAAAAAGTAATGAGACCGAAGTCTTTTCTCATTATTCAAACCGCGTTTATTGGAGATGTGATTTTGGCCACGGCATTAATTGAAAAACTTCATGCCTTTTTTCCAAATGCACACATCGATTTTTTACTTCGCAAAGGAAACGAGGGGTTGTTGGTGAACCATCCGTATTTGCGCGAGGTGATTGTGTTTGACAAGAAGAACAAGTACTCAAACCTCTGGAAGCTCTTAAAAAAAATACGCAGTACCCGGTATGATGTATTGATTAATGCACAGCGTTTTGCCACAACGGGCATTGTTACCGCGTTTGCTAATGCTACTGAAACGGTTGGTTTTGATAAAAACCCTTTTTCTTTTTTGTTCTCTAGACGAATCAAGCATCAGGTAGGGGCATTGCATGAAATAGACCGCAATCAGAAATTGATTGAGCATTTGACCGATTCAAAGTCTGCAAAGCCACGATTATATCCTTCATTGGAACACCAAGAAAAAGTACGACCATTGATGGTGGGAAATTATTATTGTCTGGCACCAACTTCGGTTTGGTTTACCAAGCAATGGCCTGCCGAGAAATGGATTGAGTTGATTCAATTGACGAGCAGTAAAGCAGATTCGATTTATTTGCTGGGTGCACCAACCGACCATCATGTTTGCGAGTCCATTCGTTTAACCGTTAGTAACAACAAAGTAGTAAACTTGGCAGGCAAATTAAGTTTTTTGGAATCGGCAGCACTCATGCAGCATGCTGCTATGAATTTTGTGAATGACTCTGCGCCTATGCACTTGGCATCTGCTATGAATGCGCGTGTTACGGCTATCTTTTGCTCTACTGTTCCATCGTTCGGATTTGGTCCGTTATCGGATCAATCAAACATCATTGAAACGCAAGAGAAATTAAGTTGCAGGCCGTGCGGGCTTCATGGGTACAAAGATTGTCCGAAGGGGCATTTTCAATGTGCGTACTCCATTGACGTATTGCGCGTGGCTGACGCCATCAAATAAAAAGCCCCAACCATTGTCGGGGCTTTAAGAAATGCATTGCTGATTGCGCTATTGCATTGGACCTTTTTTCTCAGAAAACTTTTCCAATGCAACGTCTCTTGATATTTTTCCGTTGTTATAATCCTTTAATACGCTGTACTTGATCGCGTACTCCACCCACGAAGGAATGTCGCAGCCTTTGCAGCGTGTGAGTTTGATATTGAAAATCAGGCTTTCGTCATCTTTCAAGCTTTTCACAGTTTTGCCGTATTCAAGAATATCTTCTTTGATGGTTCTGGCAAATTGCGGATACAATTCTTTTACCTTTTTGTCTCGTGTTTCAGGGTCGAGACCTCGAAGACCTAGCGTAGGCATATCAAAACCATCGCCATACACATCTGCATTGGTTGAATATACTTGCATATAGTAAATGGCTCCAAAGTCTTTCAATCTTTCGTAGTATGTATTCTCTTGCGTAAAAAAGGTTTTCGACAAATCGCTTCTGTATAGCCGATTGAAAATACTTGAGAGCAATTCCAAATCAGGCTGTAGTTCATTCTCGCCCTCGGTGTTTACCACTTTTAGTTTATTCATAAACTGCTCCCGGGTAATTTTTCCTTGGCGCAACTGCGCAATATCCGACTTCAATCCTTCTACAGACACGTAAGGGTTTCTACGGTTTTGCATGTTCACACCGTTCCACCAAAATTGGTTTTCGTCATTTCGGTTGGTAATGATGATTCGTTCGCTGGGTGCCAGCTGAGTGATCAAATCTCCGTAATCGGCCAAAAACTGTTTGGCTGCATCTACCATTTTTAATGTGGATTGATCTCGTAAGCTATCTTGATTTTGAATTCGGGCACGGGCAGCCGAAATACGGGCCTGGCCTTTCACATTCACATCGTTTTTTCGAGCCTGGTCATTTCTTAAGCGATCAGCATTTGCGCGTGCTTTTGCAACTTCTTCCTCTGCGGCTCGCTCGCTATTGCCATTTCTGATAATCACTGGTGTTTCAAACTCATAAACTCCCCCGCCACGACTATCGGGGTAAAAGGTCGATGCTAGGTTTGGCGTTTCATCCCACATGATAAACACGTTATCTACTGGAATTTGAAACGTAACACCATAGCCCGGCCGGTAGTTGCCTTTCACTTCCATCGGGAAGAAGGAGCGCTTGTCAAACTGCTGCTTCAACAACGTGCTCAGAATATTTTCTGCGACCTCAATATCGCGCTGCATGCGATCTTCGTTTAATTTTCCCTGTGCCCACAAACTTGCTGTTGCCAGCGCAACGCAAGCCATCATCATCACTTTTCTCGCTACACTTTTCATACACTTTAGAATTTGAGAGTTTAATAACTGTTTTTGTTTTTACCTATGGGAGCGGAAATGATACTGGCCAATATCTGTTCCGTTTCCTGTTTAAACTGATCTGTATTTTTTTCTAAGCTGGCCACACGTGTTTGCACCAGCATCAAGTCTTGCTTGCGTTGTTCTTTCAGATAGCTTGAGAAGTCGACTAACAAACTTTCCATGTATTTCTTTTGGTCTTCGGTGCTCAGCTGAAAATAGTCTTTCATCAACTTCAGGTTTTCGCTTTGCAGGCTGGCCACAAATGTGCGCACTTGCTCCTGTGTAGCTTGTGAGGCTGTTTTCATCAGGGCATCAATACGCTTAGAGTTTATGTCCAAATTAGTGGAAATGCTCTTCGATAACTTTTGTTGCTCTTCGTTCCAATTGGCTGCCAACACTTGGTTATTCCTTTCAAGCGATGAAGCAATCATTGATTGGACTTGCGCTTCTGTCAGCGAGGGCTGAGCGGTTGGCCGTGCGTTGGGCGTACCAAAGCTTATTTTTAATTCACTATGATGGTAGGTAATTTGAGTGCCCAACAACTTGCCTGCCACCATCAAAAAGAACAGCGAAGCGGCAATACCGATCATCGTTCGCACGTAAGTGGATTGCCACAATGACTTCACGTTGCCTTCTGCCATAATGATGGGTGGGGCAATCACCTCTTTGTTTTGTACCTGACCCATGATGTCTCGTACCGACTGGAGTGACTGGATTTTTTCCAACTCCTCTGGGTGCTGACGCATGTAGGCTTGTACTTTTTCGTTTTCCTCTGGAGAAAGCTCACCATACAGATAAGCCATCATCGTTGCCTCATCTGGTTTATAGTTCATAGCCAATGGATTCTTTTGTTATGTTTTTTCTTTCTAAAATCTTTTTCAACCCATCCAGTCCATAGTACATTCTGGACTTTACTGTGTTTTCTGAAATATTGAGGGTCTCGGCAATTTCACGAAACTTTAGCCCCTCATACTCTTTCATAATTACTACTTCCCGCTGCTCGACACTCAACTCCATCAGGCATTGTTGCAACAAGTCAGATAGTTCAGACTGCCTCAATTGCCGTTCAGGGTTTTCGCTTCTGTGATGGCTTTCTTCCCATCGATAACTCTCTTCTCCTTCGCCCGGTCGCAGGTCGTGTAAGGAAAGTGAGCGCGCTGCTTTTTTCTTTCGTGCCTCTTCTCGGCAGTAGTTTACTGCAATGGTGTACATCCAACTCTTAAACCGTGCTACATCCTGCAAAGCAGGCAGATTCTTATGCATGCTGATAAATGTTTTCTGCGACACCTCCATGGCCAAGTCGTGGTCGAAGAAAAACTTATAGGCAAAATTGTAAATACGCTTATACCAAAGCTGCACCAGTTTACCTTGGGCATTTTTATCCCCCTCGCGTGCGCGGGCGATGAGGGTATCAGCGTGCATCATAGCGATATCGAGTAGCGTTTCAGCCAAGGCCAATTTTCGGTTCTGGAGTTAAGATGCGTTCAAAAGGTAAATAGTTTTAATCGAACAGTAAAAATAATAGTCCTAAACGCCTATCTGGGTTAGTAATCGTTTTTGGTCGATTTTGCTTGAAAAAACGTGCAATAGCCCATTGCGATACATTATCTTTGGCTGTTTAAAATCAAAACCCAACAAATCCATTTGGTTTCTTTAGCTATTGTAGGGATTGCGGTACTTGGTATTCAGCTCCTGTTTTTCGTCCTTTTTTTAGTTGCCTTTCAACGCTACAGAGCTTTGAAAGACGAGGCGCCCCGGCCTGTATCAATCATCGTTTGTGCACATGATGAAGAGCAAAACCTGCGCGAATTGGTGCCCTTGTTGCTGCAGCAAAACCACCCAACGTTTGAGGTGATCATCGTAGAAGACCGTTGCAACGATGGTACGTACGATTATTTGTTGCAGGCCACAAAAGAAAACAACAACCTGCGCATGGTTCGTGTGGTGAACAAACCGGAACATGTAAACGGTAAGAAATATGCACTAACATTGGGAATTAAAGCGGCAAAATACGACCGTGTGCTGCTGACTGATGCCGACTGTCGACCCGTTTCGAATGAATGGGCAACACGGATGACTAGCTGTTATCTACCCACCACTGAGTTTGTCCTGGGGTTTTCGCCCTACGCAAAAGCTGAGTCGTTATTGAACGCGTTTATCCGTTTTGAGTCTACCCTTACGGGGATTCAAATGGTGGGTATGGCTCGGTTGGGCAACCCCTACATGGGCTTGGGGCGAAATCTTCTGTACGAAAAGAAGGTATTTCTGGAAAACAAGGGATTTAATGACCACTTGGAAGTGACCGGGGGTGATGACGACTTGTTTGTAAACCGACATGCTACTGCGGCAAATACGTTGATAAGGTTGGGTGCTGATTGTATGACAGTTTCCAAGCCCAAACAAACTTGGGCCGAGTTTTATCAGCAGAAAAAACGCCATTTATCGGTGGGTAAGCGCTATCGTTTTACCGACCGGCTGGTACTTGGGTTGTTTACAATTAGTTGGATGTTGATTTGGTTTTGGGTAGTGCCGGTGGCTGTTGTTCACTCATGGGGCCTATGGCTGGGTGCTGCTTTTTTTGTGAGGTGGTTGGTGATGGCCATTCTTTTTCACCAAGCGTCCATTCGCTTGGGGCAGCGGTTTGAGGCTTGGAAAGTGCCCCTTTTAGATTTTATTTATGCGTTTTACTATCTTGTTGCCGGTGTAGCAGCGTTAAATGCTAAACGAATCCGATGGAAGAACTAGAAGAAGGTAGGTTTTCGTCAAAGGCACTGGAAGATTTTCGGCTGATAGACATGGCCGTGGGCGGTGATGACAAGGCGTATGGCAAGCTATTGCAGCGATACAAGCGCCCGGTTTACCATGTCATCCTAAAAATGGTTCGCAACGTAGACGATGCCGAAGACCTTACGATGGAATCTTTTTCGAAAGCTTTCCGCAGCCTGCACCGATTCAAAAAAGATTTTACGTTCAGCACCTGGTTGTTTCGGATTGCCACTAACAACACCATTGATTTTATTCGTAAAAAGAAAATCAATACGCTGAGCATTGAAAATACCTATACCGATGACGATGGCAGTTCAGTATCCATTGATATTGAAGACAGTCAGAATCTCAATCCGCAAGACGAAGCCATTCGCGCACAAAAGGAAGAAATTATGAACGTGTTTGTAAACATGCTGCCCACCAAATATCAAAAGCTGGTGCGCCTACGTTACTTTCACGAGTTGAGCTACGAAGAAATTGCCGTTGAATTAGAGGCACCGTTGGGCACCGTGAAAGCACAACTCCACAGGGCGCGCGAGTTGCTGTATGATTTAGTCAAGAACAAGAAAGAGCACATCTAATCTTAGGCCCGTTGCATCAAAGCAACTTTGAGGATGCCCATTACGCTGAGGCTGTCTGTAATTTTTCCATCCAACACCATTTGATATGCGTCTTTGAATGGTAGTTTCCAAACCTTCATATCAGCTTCGGTGGCTTCAAGATTTTGTTTTCCCTCTTTTAAACCTTCGGCCAAAAATACAAACCCCTCTTCGTCTGATACGGAATTAGATAAATGGGCGCGCAGAATCATCGTCCATTTTTCCGCTTCAAGGCCTGTTTCCTCTTTTAGTTCACGCTTGGCAGAATCCAGCACGTCAATATGGAGCGGGCCACCGCCTTCGGGTATCTCCCAGCTCCATTCGTTTAGGGTGTAACGGTACTGGCCTACCAGCCAAGTGTTCATCTCTTGGTCTAGCGCCACAATGCCGATGGCTTTGTTTTTGAAATGTACTTTGCCATAGATGCCTTTACCGCCTGCCGGATTGAGCACTTGATGCTGTTCTAATTTTATCCAAGGGTTTTCGTAAATGTCTTCGATGAAGAGGGTTGTCCAAGGGTTTTTCATAGTTAGATAAAAAGTTTAAAGTTAAAAGTTTAAAGTCCAAAGTGGCCAACTTTTAACTTTTCACTCCTAACTTTATGCCTAATGCTCAAATCAAGTTATACAAAAGAGAAAATAGAAGCCGGCTGCGATGAAGTGGGCCGAGGTTGTTTGGCTGGACCCGTGGTGGCCGCTGCAGTTATCCTTCCTAAAAAATTCAAGCACAAGTTGCTAACCGATTCAAAACAATTAAAGAAAACAGATCGCGAGCAATTGCAAGAGGAAATTAAAGCATCTGCGCTGGCGTGGGCAGTGGCAGAAGTAAGTCATACCGAAATAGACGAAATCAATATTTTGAATGCATCTTTTAAGGCCATGCATTTAGCATTAGATGGATTGAAATTGCAACCCGAATTTTTGCTGATAGACGGCAATCGGTTTAAGCCTTACCGGGAGATTGATTACAAATGTATTGTGAAGGGGGACGCCAAGTATCTGTCGATTGCGGCAGCTTCGGTTTTGGCAAAAACCTATCGCGATGAACTGATGGAAAAACTGGCAAATGAATTTCCGGGCTATGGCTGGGCAACGAACGTGGGTTACCCCACAACGGAACACCGCGAAGGAATAAGGACACTAGGCATCACTCCTTATCACAGAAAGTCGTTTCAGTTGCTGCCTTCTCAATTAGAATTATTTGAGTAATTTTCTGCATGGCTTTTTCAATTTTTATAAAGAAAGGGGATACGTTTGACTACAAGAGCCAGCATATTTGCAAAAATTGCAACTCGTCTTTTCAAGGCAAATTTTGTTTTCGGTGTGGCGAAAAAGTAGTTGACGTTGCCGATCGTTCATTTGCGAAGATGGCCGAAAGTCTGTTGAATGCGTTTACCTTTTTGGAAGGCAAATTTTGGCGGAGCTTTAAACTTATCATCACCCAGCCCGGGCAACTGTCGCACAATATTCGCAGCGGCATTCAAGTACCGTACATGAAGTTGGTAGGTCTATTTTTTGTAGCGAATTTTTTCTATTTCCTTTTTCCGGTTTTTGATACGTTTAATTCTTCGTTGTACTCACAATATTACCAGCAAGTTCATAGTCCTATCGTGCAGAGCCTGGTGAGTGAACACATCAAGGCCAATCATTTAGATGCAAAGGAATTTACGAATCAATACAATGCTCATTCGGGTAACTTAGCTAAGCTGCTATTGGTGGTGCTGGTGTTTATTTTTACGTTGCCGCTATCTATTGTTAATTATTCAAAAAAGAACTTTTATTTCGATCATTTGCAGGTTTCGTTTGAATTCCACGCATTTCAAATGTTGTTAAGCAGTGTCATTGTTCCAAACCTACTTAAATGGATTATTCGATCGGTAAAAAATTGGTTTGCGGCAGATTGGAGTGTTTTGTTGTCGGATCATGTCTATTCATATTTTTCAATGGTGCTTTTTGCATATTTCTGGATACGTGCACAAAGGGTATTTTATGAACACTCTTGGTGGGTGAGTATTTTAAAGGGGCTTTTTCTTGGCTACATTGTTTTTAATACGTGGGATGTTTATCGCATGCTGTTATTCTTCTTTACTTTTTACACAATGTAGCATGTGCCTCATCTTTTTTGCTATTCAACAACACCCGCGTTATAAGTTGATAATTGCGGCTAACCGTGATGAATTTTACAAGCGAAAAACGGCCCCGGCTGATTTTTGGCCGGAGAATTCGGCAATCGTAGGGGGGAGAGATTTGGAGGCCATGCGAGCGGATGGCACATGCGGCACGTGGATGGCGATGAACAAAAATGGCCGCGTGGCCATGGTAACCAACTACCGCGACCCGAAAAACATCGACCCGAAAGCGCCTTCGCGCGGGCATTTGGTTTCAGATTTTTTGGAGGGAAATGATTTGCCGGCCGACTACCTGGTAAACATTAAATCAAATGGCTTGCGCTACAACGGTTATAATTTGGTGGTAGGCACTGCCGATGAACTTTGGTATTTGAGTAACTACCAAAACGAAATACAACGCTTGCCCGCTGGCATACATGGGTTGAGCAATCATCTGCTCAATACGCCTTGGCCGAAAGTGGCAAAAGGAAAAGAGCGGTTCAATAAAGAAATTCGAAAAGAAGACTTGGGCGCAGCATCTCTATTTCAGTTTTTGTACGACACCGAGCGTGCGCCAGACAATCTGCTGCCTGATACGGGCATTGGACTTGAACGTGAACGAGCTTTGTCATCTATGTTTATCAAAACCAACGGCTATGGCACGCGCTGTTCTACGGTTGTGTTGATTGATAAACATAACAATGTGGAGTACACCGAACGCCTTTATGATTTAGAGACGTTTGAGTTTAAAGATAGAGTGTTTAGGTTTCGAGTTAGCTGACTCACCCCGACCTCGCTTTGCTCGGTCACCACTCTCTACCACGTAGACAGGGGTGGGCGAGAGTCAGTAAACAGCAAATTTTTCAGTTAACTGTTTGCAACTTTGAGTTAAAGAACGGGATCAGTTTTTTCGCAATGACTCACCCCGACCTCGCTTCGGTCGGTCTCCACTCTCTAACCTATGGAAAGGGTTAGGTGAGAGTCAACCCAGTCTGAATAATTCTGTGAATCTGTGGCAACTTCTTTATTAAAACTTTTTCGTTTACCAATCAATCGTAACAAAAAGACGATGTGCTCGTCTTGGTGGTGTTGGATGAGGGGTGGGTGAGTCGTGCCACCACTACAAGTGGTGGCACGACTTTGTTTTAATCGGAGCAAGTGGGCAAGCCCCTCTTCGCAAAGGCTTCCACCTTCACTTTGTTCCTGTGGACGAGTCGTAGGGCAAGGGATAGCAGCGGAAAGCCCGAAGTGCGCGGGGATGTGGCCGGCCGGACTTGCAGCGGATAGCCCGACCCGAGCGCGCGTTCGTGGCGGGCAGCAGGCGAGGGGTGCCCCATCTTTGCCAAGGCTTCGATGGGCAGGCCTCAAGAGAAAAATTTAAAGTATTTTGCATCGTTTTGTAACCAATTCGCCTTCTTTCAGTTGAAACAATAATTAGCACCACGCACATGGGTAAAATCATAGAAACACACGAAATCTCGAGGATGTACAAAATGGGCGACAACATTGTAAACGCCCTGCAGTCTATCTCCATCAGCATCGATAAAGGTGAGTACGTGGCTTTCATGGGGCCTTCGGGCTCGGGCAAGTCAACGCTCATGAACATTATCGGGTGTTTAGATTCGCCCACGGGTGGCACCTACTCGCTCAATGGGCAAGAGGTAAGCGAGATGACCGAGAATGAACTGGCCATGATTCGCAACAAAGAAATTGGCTTTGTGTTTCAGACCTTTAACCTGTTGCCCCGCGCCTCGGCTTTAGAGAACGTGGCCTTGCCGCTGATTTATGCCGGCTATAGCAAAGATGAGCGCGAAGAGATGGCCATGGCCGCGTTGGAGAGTGTGGATTTGGCCAACCGCCATCACCACAAGCCCAACGAGCTTTCGGGCGGGCAGCGCCAGCGGGTGGCCATTGCGCGTGCGTTGGTGAACAACCCTTCTATCATTTTGGCCGATGAGCCCACGGGTAACTTGGATACAAAAACCAGTTACGACATCATGAATTTGTTTCAGAACCTGCACGATAAAGGCAACACCATTATTCTGGTGACACACGAAGACGACATTGCGCACTATGCCCACCGCATCATTCGGTTGCGCGATGGTTTGATTGAGTGGGACCGCAAGAACGAAAACGTAACGCGCAACCCTGCCATGGCGGAGGTAGCGCACTGAAGATTTTAGATTACAGATTAAAGATTTAAGATTTGAGATGGGCGGCCTGCTCGCTCCCGCGCACTTTTCCTTGCGGCTCGCACCGCGCTATTCGCTGCAAGTCCGCGCCCTCACACAACCAACCCTTGGCGGGCTTTCCGCTTCTATCGCTGGCCGATGCTACTACGAAATTTCTCTGCGATTCAATGATGTTTCTGTAATTTTGAGTTCTACCAGAAAGAATTGAAATGATACTGACTGTCATAATTGCAATTTCGATTTTTCAAGTTGGTATCTATTTCCTTTTAGATTTAAGGCATAAAGGGAATCTAAAGATTTTTATTTTGATGTTAGTTTTGCTTTCGTATTTCTTTTTTCTGCCCCCACTCTTTTATCCGAAGATAAACCCAAATGGGGTGAACTGCGGAATGCCGATACTCGGGATAACTTTGGCGTTTTGGATTTTTGGTTCTCTGATGTCCACAGTTAGCCACTTAGCTTATCTTTTTTTTCAACCAGGTCGCGAAAGGCTTCGTAATCTAAAAAAAACATGAAAATCTACACCAAAACAGGCGACCAAGGCACCACTTCTCTCTTTGGCGGAAAGCGTGTTTCGAAGTCTGACCTGCGTATTGATAGCTACGGCACTGTCGATGAACTAAATTCCTACATCGGCTTGTTGCGCGACCAAGAAGTGAACGAAGTGCGTAAGGATGTCTTGATTGAAATTCAAGACCGTTTGTTTACCATAGGCTCAATTTTAGCCACCGAGCCGGGAAATGCAAAAGTAAAAATCCCGGCTCTTGCCGAAAACGACATCACCTACCTTGAGGAAGAAATGGATGCCATGGACGCGAAGCTGCCGCCAATGAAGTTTTTTGTTTTGCCGGGTGGCCATCCTTCCGTCTCGTTTGGGCATGTGGCGCGCACCGTGTGCCGCAGGGCCGAGCGACTGGTGATTGCCCTCAACCACCAAGAAACGATTGACTCGTTGGTGATAAAATACCTTAACCGATTGTCGGACTACCTGTTTATGTTATGCCGCATGATGGCGCAAGAACTAAAAATTCAAGAAACCCCTTGGAAGGCGAGGATGTAAATTGGGGCTTAGGACTTTGGACTCAGTCTGGCTTCTGTAAGCATTTTTGGAGAATTGCACTTACCTTTAAATCATGCGTTGCGTTTTTGCCATTCTTTTCAGTTTAATCGCATTCTCTTCTCATGCGCAAAAGCAGCTCGTCTTCCTTCACCGCGAAAGCGTTATCGCTCGTTTTACAGAGGGCGACTATTTTACATGTGTGTTGAAGACCGGCCAAAAGAAGGAGGGCAATATTTTGTCGCTCGGTGAGTTTTCAATGATCACGTCTGCTGCTGACACGATTCATTTTCTGTCGATTCGAAAAATCAAAAACCCAAAAGCCAAGAAGTTTAAAATCAGTGGCGTTCCCGCTTTGATGATTTTTAGTGGCCTGGGTTATATTGCTTTTGATCAAATCAATTCCATAGCCGGGCCAACCAGCGGCAGGTTCGATGGCGCGTATGTGACAGCACTTTCATTGGCGAGTGCAGGTACCGCTATTGTCTTGTTGAGACCCAAGTTCATCAAAGTTAAGCGAGGGGTAGTGATGCGGTCCGTGGATTACAAGTCGCCTTACTATCTGTCAAATTGAGCTTTGTCAACATCCAGTGCTCGCATCTCAAATCTATTTTTTACTTTTGCCAAAATTTTTCTATGACCACCGAACAATTAAAGGATTTGAAAGTCCGTGTTGCCGCCCTCAGGCGGTATCTTTGACTACGACCGCAAAATCGTAGAAATACAAGACGAGGAACGCATTACCCACCAAGCTGATTTCTGGAACAAGCCCAAAGAGGCAGAAGTGATTTTAAAGAATATCCGCTCTAAAAAAGTTTGGACCGATGCCTATGATAACGTGAGCAAGCAAGTGGAAGACTTGGAAGTGCTCAACGAGTTTCACGATGCGGGTGAGGCTACCGAAGAAGAATTGGATCGCGACTACGCAAAAGCATCCAAAAGTGTAGAAGAGTTGGAATTCAAGAAAATGTTGAGCCACGAGGAGGACCAACTCAGCGCAGTAATTGAAATCAACCCAGGCGCGGGCGGTACCGAGAGCAACGATTGGGCTGATATGCTCAACCGTATGTATATTATGTGGGGCGAGAAGAGCGGCTATAAAGTTTCTCAAATTGATTATCAATCGGGTGAGGTGGCGGGCATTAAGTCGGCCACGCTTGAAATAGATGGACCATTTGCCTACGGAAAATTGAAATCTGAAATTGGCGTACACCGCCTCGTGCGCATTTCACCTTTTGATAGTAACCAGAGGCGACACACCTCTTTCGCATCAGTGTTTGTGTATCCCAAAGTAGACGATACGATAGAAATTGAAGTGAACCCTGCTGATGTAGAAATACAAACATCACGGTCGGGTGGAGCAGGTGGCCAAAACGTTAATAAAGTGGAAACAAAAGTCCAGCTTACCCACAAACCCACTGGCATTGTGATTGTTTGCCAGGTAGAGCGCAGCCAGCATGCCAACCGTGAGCGCGCCATGCAAATGTTAAAATCAAAGTTGTATCAGCGCGAAATGGAAAAGCGCAATGCGGAACGTGACAAAGTTGAGGCCGGCAAAATGAAAATCGATTTTGGATCACAAATTAGAAACTACGTTTTGCACCCTTACAAGCTGGTGAAAGATGCCCGCACGGGTGTGGAGAGTCACGATGCGCAAGGTGTATTGGATGGAGACCTAGACGAATTCATAAAAGCCTATTTGCTGGAAGACCAAGAGGCAGCGAGCAAACAAGAATGACGGGCGCGAAAGAGAAAATTTATACTACGCAGTTTTGGCTGCTTTGTTTAAGCTCGGTGTTGTTTTTCGCGAGCTTCAACATGATCATTCCAGAGCTGCCCGATTACCTTACTAAACTAGGTGGAGCAGAATACAAAGGTCTCATCATCGCGCTATTTACCGTCACAGCAATGTTGTCGCGGCCGTTTAGCGGAAAGCTAGCCGACCGCCTAGGCAGAAAACCTGTGATCATTTTTGGCGCGCTGGTTTGTGTGTTGTGCAGTTTGCTTTACCCGTTGCTATCTACCGTTTCAGGATTCTTATTGCTTCGATTGTTGCATGGTTTTTCCACAGGCTTTTCGCCTACGGGAGTATCGGCATACGTGGCGGACATTGTGCCAGCAGAGCGAAGGGGAGAAGCGATGGGCATGGTAGGAACGGCCGGGGCATTGGGTATGGCCGGTGGCCCAGCGTTGGGTGGTGCGGTAGCCAATCAACTTGGTCTCAATGTCATGTTTTATGTCTCGTCCTTTCTTGCGCTCGCTTCCATTTCAATTTTTCTACGTGTAAAAGAGACCCTGAAGGAAAAGCATGATCTGAACTGGCGCGTGCTAAAAGTTTCGTGGAGCGATGTGTATGAGCCTTTGGTATTTGCGCCATGCTTGGTGATGATGCTTACCGCCTATGCTTATGGTACCGTTTATACCATGCTGCCCGATTTAGGATTTACGATGGGCATTAAAAACAAAGGGCTGCTTTTTCTTTTTCTCACATTGGCTTCATTTTTCGTAAGGTTGATTGCCGGCAAAGCCTCTGACGTGTACGGTCGCGTAGCGATTTTGCGTGTGTCAGTCGTAATGATTCTATTGGCCATGTTGGTCATTAGCTTGGCAGACAGTGCATGGATGTTGATACTGGGTGTTTGCCTATATGGCTTGGGTCAAGGCTCTACCTCGCCCACGCTGTTGGCATGGGCAACTGATTTGAGTGATGAGAAATTCAGAGGTCGAGCCATTGCATGTTTTTACATCTGCATGGAATTTGGCATCGGTATCGGGGCTTTTTGTGCGGGTTTGATTTTTGCGAATGATACCGCTAACTTCTTCGTCACTTTTGTTCCGTGTGTTGTGTTGGCAGCTATAGCTTTTATTTTTTTGGTGATGAGCTATAAAGAGAAAATTGAAAAACGATTTGTTAATTCTGCGTCATGATTAGAATTAATGTAAAAAAAATATAAAGTGAAATTCTGAGGGAGGCACGACCGAAGAATCTCATTTTGAAAGTCGATTCTACAAACAATAATTGTTGCTACATAGATGAAAAAAATTTTCTTGATTTTGTTTTTTATTGCCAGTGCACTTGAACTTGTCTTTTTGGCTATGTGGCCACAAGCCCATGTTGCCACAAAGCCATTGATAGTGCTCTCGCTGATGGGGTATTATTGGTTTGGCACCGAACGCCAGTCAGGTATGATGTTGGCAGCGCTGTTTTTTGGTTGGCTGGGTGATGTGCTGCTGCTTTGGAATGATTTTTTCATTTTTGGGCTAGTTGCGTTTTTGATTGGCCACTTGCTGTACATCATTGTTTATCGTCAATATCGATTTGCTGAGCCGACCAAATCATTTTTAGGTACGCAGAAAGCCCGGTATGCTTTTCCAATTTTGTTGCTGGGTACCGGGTTGGTTACCATTTTATTTCCGAAGCTTGGCGACTTAAAAGTACCTGTGTTGGTTTACGCAACGGTGCTCACGTCCATGTCGCTGTTCGCTTTGTTTCGCTATGGGCAAACCAGTGACAAGAGTTTTTTTTTGGTGATGGGCGGGGCGCTGTTGTTCATGGTATCTGATTCGTTGTTGGCCGTCAATAAGTTTTTGAGCCCTTTTGAGTTTTCTGGAATCGCGATTATGACAACTTACTGTGCAGCGCAGTATTTGATTGTGGAGGGGTTGCTGCAACATCCGCAGCAGCGCTAGTACTCAAACGAGTCTATCTTTTCGCTTTGCTTAAGGTAGTGAGTGAATTCCACCAGATTTTTTTGTGACCCGGTGACTTCGTATACCACCGTGTATTTCCCGTTTTCTTTAATGCTGCGCTTGCGATAAAAGTGCAATGGGTGTGTCTCCAATTCCACTTGTGTTTTTTGGTCGTTGATGTCAGCAAAGCAAATTTTGTAAGTGCGGGTTTGGTGTATTCTTTCAACTACCCTTTGCAGTTTGTTGAATATGCTTAAGACAATGATGATAACGCCTGTACTCACCACGGCAATGAAATACTCACCCGAACCAACTGCCATTCCCAGTGCCGCACAAATCCAAATGGTGGTGGCCGTGGTAATGCCGGTTACGCTCAAGCCATCTTTGAAAATTACCCCCGCGCCCAAAAAGCCAACACCTGTCACAATATTGGATGCGATGCGATCGGGTGTAGACCCACCCATCATGATGGATACTTCTGTGAAGATAGTGGAGCCCAAACAAATCATGATCATGGTGCGCAAGCCGGCAGCTTTGCTGTTGTACTCGCGCTCTAGCCCTATGGCGGCACCTAGAACAAATGATATCAAAAGTCGAATGCCGATTTCATAATCGACATCAAAGTTCATGTGGATTTGGTCCATGCAAACAATAACTTATTGTCTGCGAAGGTAGAAAATCAAAATGACTACTTAATGCCTCTGTGCAGTAGCGGTTTTATTTTTTTCCACCACTAAGATTCAAAGGCACTAAGCAGTATTTATAAATCTTTAATCTTGAGTTTGAAATCTGAAATCGACTCCTACATCTTCCGCACTTTTCCACTTCCTGATGAATGTCCATTCACATGATTAGGGTTGCCTTTGTAACTCACTGTGCCGCTACCCGAAATGTTGGCGTCAAGTTCACTCTTCACGTTGATTTCTACATCGCCCGAGCCAGAGATGCGCACTGTGCATTTGTCTACTTCAAAGTTTGAGGCATACACGCGGCCTGATCCGCTGATGGTTGCTTTGATTGCCTGCGCTGTGCCGCTCGCTTCAATTTTGCCAGATCCGGAAATGCCCACGTCTGCCAGACCGTCCATTTTCGCATTTACAATCACTCGGCCTGAGCCACTCACATCACTTTCAAAACCCTTGCAGGTTCCACCCACTTGCAAACGGCCTGAGCCGGATACGTTGGCTTCAATGTCGCCTGTTGCGACAACTTCAATTTGTAAACTGCCCGAACCGCTCACCGAAAGTTTCAAGTCTCCGGTACTAAACTTGCCTTCGCCTACCAGATCGCCAGAACCGGAAACACTTAAGCCTTCTATGTTGGCCATGGTGATGTACACATTTACCCGATCTTCTTTGCTCCAGTTCCAATCCATCCAACGGTTTTCGCGGCCAACGCTCAACCTGTCGCCATCAACATCTGTCTCAATTTTTGATAATAGTTCGCGGTCGCCCTCTAATTCAACTTTTTGCGGAGACCCTTGTCTTAAAATCAACTTGCCAGGAATCCGGAAGGCAATTCGGGTAAAGGTGCTCACGTTCCTCGTTTCGCGGTTTTGCGCGATTGTGCTGGTAGCAACAAACAACAGGGCTATCAATATCTTTTGCATATGGGTTGGTTTTGGGTGAAAGACTTAGCGATTCAGAAATGGTTGCATCACTTGAGACGTATTTTTTAACCTTGCCGTTGCAACCAAGCAAAAGTTTTTTGATGTCCGGTAAGAACCAAAATCGGTCATTTCCTTATTTTTATCTGATTAATCCTAACCTATGTCTAAAAAGCCAGCCATTGGATTCATTTTCGTAACACTGTTGATTGACACCATTGGCTTTGGAATCATCATACCCGTGATGCCAAACCTGATTTCAGAATTGGCACACGTTACCATTAGCGAGGCTTCAAAACTTGGTGGATATCTGTTATTTGCTTTTGCGGTGATGCAGTTTTTGTTTGCACCCATCATGGGCGGCCTTAGTGATAAGTATGGAAGGCGCCCCGTGTTGCTGGCCTCGTTGCTCGGGTTCGGCTTAGACTATGTGTTGTTGGCATTTGCACCCAATTACTCATGGCTGTTTATAGGTCGGATTATTGCTGGCGCTATGGGCGCAAGTTTTACCACAGCATCAGCTTACATAGCTGATATCAGTAACGCAGAAAACCGCGCGCAGAATTTCGGCATGGTGGGTGCTGCTTTTGGTTTGGGCTTTATCATCGGGCCAGCTATCGGAGGGTTGTTGGGTTCATATGGGGCGCGTGTTCCTTTTTTGTTTGCGGCAAGTTTGAGTTTACTCAACTGCCTATACGGTTTTTTCATTCTGCCAGAATCGTTAAAGCAAGAAAACCGCAGGGGGTTTGATTGGAAGCGTGCAAACCCCGTGGGTTCATTATTGAATTTGAAACGGTACCCAGTGATTATTGGATTGGTGACCTCATTGATTTTAATTTACATTGCGGCACACGCGGTACAAGGCAACTGGTCGTATTACACGATCGAAAAATTTCATTGGTCTGAAAAAATGATTGGACTTTCGCTGGCAACGGTTGGCATTTTGGTGGCGGGCGTGCAGGGTGGGCTCATACGCGTTGTCTTGCCCAAATGGGGCCAGAAAAAATCATTGTATATCGGGTTGATGCTGTACAGTTTAGGCTACTTTTTATTTGCTGCGGCTACCCAAGGGTGGATGATGTTTGTTTTTTTAATCCCTTATTGCATGGGAGGCTTGGCTGGCCCGGCATTGCAAGGAATTATCTCATCGCAGGTGCCTGCCAATGAACAAGGCGAGTTGCAAGGAGCGCTTACAAGTCTGATGAGTATAACGTCCATTATCGGGCCGGTATTAATGTCGCAGTTGTTTGGCTACTTCACGGGGCCTTCCGCTCCTGTTTATTTTCCGGGTGCGCCTATGGCCATGGGTGGTGTTTTGACGGTCATCAGCCTTTTGCTTGCTTGGCGTTCGTTGATTAACTTTGATGTATCTAAAACTGTGCTGGGAAAATAGCCGCCTGATTTGGATTTTTAATTGAAAATAGACTATCGTTGTAAACCTTTTTATCTTAGACAATGGCTAAAGTTGAATTTTCTGTTGCTTGCTCGCTTTGCGACCATTTGAAAGACTCGTTATTCAACGGCCTTCAACCCGAAGACCTAAACAAAATCAACAACCACAAAACCTGTGTGCTATACAAAAAGGGGCAAAACATCTTTTATGAAGGTACCCGGCCCACGGGCCTATTTTGTATGAACGGTGGCAAGGTGAAGGTGGTAAAGAACGATGTGCAGGGCAAGGAATTTATTCTGTACATCGCCAAGCCGGGCGATTTCTTGGGCTATCGAGCATTGTTGAGCGAAGAATTTTATGGTGCCACAGCTACCGTCTTGGAGGATGCCAAGATCTGTTTCATACCCCGCGAAGACTTTTTTGAAGTGTTGCAAAAGAATCCGGTCTTTATGCGCAAGGTGGTGAAAGAAGTTTGCAAAGAGATGGGCATCATGGAAGAGCGGATGTCTGAAATAGCACATAAATCGGTGCGCGAACGTTTGGCGGGCAGTCTATTAATGCTGAAGGAAACTTATGGTATGGAAGGTGAAAAGAGCCAGCTTATTGACATTGCCCTTTCGCGTGAAGACTTGGCCAGCATTGTAGGTACCGCCAGTGAAACGATTATACGGTTGCTTTCCGAAATGAAATCAGAAAACATCATCGCCTTCGAGGGCAAAAAAATACGCGTGCTTGACGCCAAAAAACTCGCGCGCCAAGCGGATTTGATCGTAGCCTAGCTCTTACACCCAGGCATTTTCGAAGTACTCATTCTGAGTACGAAAGTTTTACTTTCTTTTTTCGTCACCAAACGCTGACAAAAGTCATACTTTTCGTTGACTCGCATCATTAGCTCGCCCAAGGGTGTATTTTACTTTTGACTCAACAAAACACACCGCCATATGAAACGGATTTTGGTTCCATGCGATTTTTCTGACCCTGCCGTGCAAGCCTTTAAGTTTGCCGTTGAGCTAGCTCTCAAAAGCAGAGGCGAAATTTATTTGCTAAATGTGGTCGAAGTGCCGGTGATGCACGAAACAGTGCTGATGCCCACGCTTTACTTTGAGCAGTCGTTGATGAACGAGATGAAGGAGGCAGCAGGCAAGAAATTCCAGAAGATGAAAGACAAGTGGGCAGGCGAGGGCGTGACCGTTTCCACATACGTTGAGTTTGGTTCCATCATTACAACTATTCGCCAGTTCATTGATGAAAAGAAAATTGATTTAGTGGTAATGGGTACACATGGTGCCACAGGTGCGCGTGAGTTTCTGATTGGTTCCAACACCGAGAAAATAGTCCGCACCTCTAGCGTGCCGGTAATCGCCATAAAAAAGTCGACCAAACTCAGCAACATCAAGAGTATTGTTTTTCCCAACGACCTCAGTTTGGAAAACGAACACCTTACATTGAAGGTGAAAGAGCTCCAGAATTTTTTCAAAGCAACTTTGCATATCGTGTACATCAATTCGCCTGCGTTCTTTCAGCGTGATGTAGAAACCAAAGTGAAGTTAAAAGACTTTGCGAAGCGCTTTATGCTCAAAGATTACACGCTGAATGTATTCAATGATGTAGATCAAGAGAATGGTGTCAACAACTTTACCAAAGAAGTAAAGGGCGACCTGATTGCGATGGCCACGCACGGCCGTAGAGGCATCAGTCATTTGGTGAGTGGTAGCATCGCTGAAGATGTGGTGAACCATGTTGATTGCCCCATTTGGACGTTTAAAAATGACGAGGAAGATTAAAACCAACACCTTTGACAAAGCATATCTTTTTTCCCGCAGATTTCAACGCTAGTTCGTTGGAACTCAAAGGCTACAACAGCCTGTTCTCTCACTTGGATATGAAATCATTCTGCGCTTTCTTTTTAAATGATTTTACCGGTCCAGAGGCCTCAAGGAGCTTGTGGCAAGAGAACAAGTATACGCTACAAGAGGCTATTCAATCAGATGCGAAAACGCTGACCTTGGACTTGACATTTTTTAACCCCGGCACTCGGTTGCCAAAGGCGTTGGTGCACCAAAGCAGGTTTGCCGATTTACTGGTGGTGTCGCCTTTGGATGCTGAAGCCATGAGGCGGTTGCCGGCCGCGTTTCCGGAAAAGTTTTTTGAGCAAAGTGGTTGCTCTATGTTGCTCTGCCCTAACCTGGAAAAAGTATTTGAGGAAATTGTGGTGTTGTTTGATTATGACTTGGCTGGTGTTGCGGCTCTCAAATCGTTCTTGAATATTTTTGGTCGCATGGCTTCGCACAAGCAAATCACGCTGCTTACCGTTACCCCTGGAGAAGGCACCGAGATTACACTTGAAAAGTACTTTGTCAATTTTGTGCAGCGCACGTTCCCCAATGTGGGGATTACTCCCATCAGACGTGCAGGCCTCATTGATTTGATTTTTGCCCAGGCAAAAATTGCCAAGCGCCCCTCGGTGATGATTATGGGGCGGCAAGCGCATACTATTTTGAATGACCAAGCTTTGAAAGAGCGCATGTTGGAGTTGGAAATGTCTCTTTTCTTTTCAAACTGATATGCAAGTTGCCGAGCAAGTCATTTGTTTTCATTGCGGGCAGCCGTGCGATGAGGTCCCCATTGTTCAACACGAAAAGGAGTTTTGCTGCCAAGGCTGTTTGCTGGTATACGAAATTCTTGAGGAAAATAACTTATGCGAATACTACTCACTTGATAAGAATCCGGGTGTATCACTGCGGCATGTAAGTGAAGAATCATACGCGTATTTGGAAGAGGCGTCTATCCAGAAAAAGTTATTGGAATTTCAGATCGATGACTTGGCACGTGCTACATTTTTTGTTCCCGCAATCCATTGCATTTCGTGCATTTGGTTGCTGGAAAATCTGCAGAAATTGGCAAATGGTGTGCTGCGTTCAGAAGTAAATTTTTCGCGCAAGTTGGTGACCATTGATTTTAAACCCGAGACGGTGACACTTGCGCAACTGGCGAGGTTGCTGGCATCGTTAGGTTATGCACCGCAAATCAGCTTAGGCAAAGAAGCAAGAAGCAATCACCAAGCTACTCACAGCCTGGTGGCCAAGTTGGCTGTGGCTGGTTTTTGTTTTGGGAATATCATGTTGTTGAGCTTTCCCGAGTACCTGGGCTTGAAGGACTCCGACTTAGGTTTAAAATTATTGTTTTCGTATCTCAACGTTTTGCTCGCCATTCCGGTGGTGACGTTCAGCGGCCGCGAATACTTTATCAACGCGTGGAAGAGTTTCAAGCAAAAGCAGATTAACATTGATGTGCCTATTGCTGTGGGTTTGGCAGCCTTATTTTTACGCAGCATGTACGATATTCTTTCGCACTCAGGGCCTGGCTATCTGGATTCGCTGACCGGGTTGGTTTTCTTTTTATTGATCGGTCGTTGGTTTCAAAGTAAAACATATGAATCATTGGCGTTTGATCGAGATTATAAATCCTATTTTCCGCTGGCTGCGTGTAAATGGGTAGAGGATGATTGGAAGCCCGTGGTAGTGTACGATTTAAAACGAGGAGACACCATTCGTGTGCGCAATCGGGAAATTGTGCCTGCCGACAGTATTCTCACAAATGTGGAAGCCTTTATTGACTACAGTTTTGTGACGGGTGAATCAAAACCAATAAAAGCACACAAAGGTGATTTGATTTACGCAGGGGGAAGGTTGATGGGCGAACCGATTGAGTTGTTGGTTGACAAAAAAACCGACCAAAGTCACCTTACCAGGCTGTGGAACAATGCTGCATTTACAAAGCCGGAAGAAAGTAAATATCAAAAAATCATTGACCGTGCTGCGCGCAAGTTTACTTGGGCAGTGTTGGCTTTGGCGGTAGTTACTGCGATGTATTGGTATTGGACGGATGCGTCAAAACTGTGGCTGATTATTACTTCTGTATTAATGGTAGCCTGTCCATGCGCATTGGCATTGGCAGCACCATTTACATTTGGCAACATGATGCGTGCTTTGGGTCGCCATGGATTTTATTTGAAAAATGCAGATGTGGTAGAACGCTTGGGCACTATCAATGCGGTAGTGTTTGACAAAACCGGTACCATCACCAAAGGTGCGGAAGAAATTTCATTTACCGGTGTGCTCGATGACCAAGAACTCGCCTGGGTTAAAAAGGTAACTTCATCATCGGCACATCCGCTAAGCAATCTGATTACAAAAAACATCTCATTCAACTCCACACTTGCGTTGCGACATTTCCGCGAGTATCCTGGAAAAGGCGTGGAAGGCACCGTGGCCGGAAAAGAAATAAAAATTGGTTCAGCTGCCTTTGTTGATTTCACCGGCAAGTTGAACGACATGCAATCGAAAGTATTTGTTTCGATTGACGGACTAGTGCGAGGCTATTTTCAAGTCAGTACTTCGATCCGTAAACCCATGCGCAATTTGCTGTCGAAGTTGCAAGGAAAGTTTGTTGCTTTGTTGTCGGGCGATAATGAAGCAGATCGTATGCGCATGAAAGATATTTTTCCCTCTCACGCGACATTGCTATTCAATCAAGACCCACACGCCAAACTAGAGTTCGTTTCAAATCTTCAACACCAAGGCAAAAAGGTGATGATGATAGGAGATGGCTTGAACGATTCAGGCGCGTTGAAACAAAGTGATGTGGGCATTGCCGTAACGGATGATACTGGGATTTTTACGCCCGCGTGTGATGCGATTTTGAAAGGCGAGCAATTGGGCAAACTCGATAAGTTTATTCAACTCGGAAAGTCTGCTACTACGATTTTGAAATGGGCATTCGCGATTTCATTTTTCTATAACATCATAGCGCTTTCGTTTGCCGTTACAGGCTACCTCACGCCCCTTACTGCGGCCATCTTGATGCCAATTTCTAGTATTAGCGTGGTGGGTTTTGCAACGCTCGCGGTCAATAAGGTCTCCAACAAAATTTTGAAATCATGAACATTGTTATTGCCCTTATTTGCATTAGTCTATCCGTTGCCGTTTTGTTTTTATTGGCTTTTCTCTGGGGCATGCGCAGCGGCCAATTTGATGACACCTATGGCCCTTCGGTTCGCATGTTGTTTGACGATAAGAAAAAGAAAACCTAATGCTCGTTACCAAACCGCTTTCAAGGCGTTACCACGGCACGCTCATTCAATGCAACAAGGGCGATATTATTTTCAATGAAGGCCAACCAGCTAACTTTTTCTACCAAGTAGAAGAGGGGATGGTGAAAATGTTTTCAGTAAATGCGTCTGGCAAGGAATTTATACAAGGTGTCTTTCACCGAGGCGAGCCGTTTGGCGAGCCACCTTTGTTATGTGGCTTTGACTATCCAGCCTCAGCCATGTGCATTTTGGACTCGGAACTGATACGCATACCAAAACAATATTTTTTTGATTTGCTGCGCGAGAACTTTGACGTTCATTTGCGATTAGACTCGATACTTTGCAACCGACTGAGATACAAAAACAAAATTTTGGCAGAAGTTGCATTTCAAGATCCTGATCATCGTTTGCAATTCCTATTGCAGCACCTAAAAAAAGAAGGCGGGGTAGATCATCAACCTTTTGTGGTGCCACTTACGAGGCAAAATTTGGCAGATATGACTGGTTTGCGCGTGGAAACGGTGATTCGTCAAATTAAGAAAATGGAAAAGGAAGGTAAGCTCTCCATCCAAAACCAGAAAGTGATTTTGTGATGCTGTTTCAAATGCATATTTTCACCTGATAAACGTCATTGATGCAATATGACCGTAGTCATAAACGAATGGATATCTGAACTTTAGATTTGAAATCGTAAACTAAAAACCAGTTCTATATGAAAAGTCAACTAACCGTAATCTTAGTAGTAATACTTTTATCTTCATGTGCTCCCAGTCCAAAAAAGAATGTTGAAGAATATCCGGATCAACCGGAAACATCGACCGCGATGGAGAATCCGGTGGCGGCAGTCACAGATCCAACAAAGGGTATTGGAGCTGTGAAAAATGTTACCCTCAATACACCTCTTGAGTTGGATCGCGTAAAGCGCGGACTGGCCATTTATGAGATGAAATGTTCTGCCTGCCACAAATTAACTGACCAGCGCGTGGTAGGACCTGGTTGGAAAGACGTAACCAAACGCAGAAAACCAGAGTGGATTATGAATATGGTTACCAATGTTGATGTGATGCTCACACAAGATCCAGAGGCACAAAAGCTGCTGGAACTTTGCCTCACGCGCATGCCCAACCAAAATGTTTCGATTGGTGATGCTCGTGACGTGCTGGAATTTATGCGTCAGAATGATGGAGAAAAGTAACTAAAAACTCGTATCAAAAATGAAAGCAATAAGCGTGTTACTATGCCTGACGCTGCTCATGGGATGTGCGCAGCCAGCCAAAGATGCTTCAACTTCAACAGAAGCGGCAACGCCTGAAGGTGGCGGACAATCCAGTGTAAACGATGATGTATCACAAATGGATGTGGTAAAGATTGCGGTCAATTCAAAAGACCACACCACTTTAGTGG
Source organism: Bacteroidota bacterium (assembly GCA_018267275.1). Lineage (GTDB taxonomy): Bacteria > Bacteroidota > Bacteroidia > Cytophagales > Cyclobacteriaceae > ELB16-189. Next base: position 30,230 of record JAFDYV010000011.1, read on the forward strand.
CTGCGTTAAAAGCAGCTGAATATGTAGACGCACTTTCTAACGCGGGCCCTTTTACCGTGTTTGCTCCCACCAATGCCGCGTTTGACAAGCTGCCGAAAGGCACTGTTGAGACTTTGACCCAACCTGAAAATAAAGATAAGCTGCGCACCATTTTGGAGTATCACGTATTTGTAGGCGTGCTGACTGAGAACATGATTCGGGATGGGATGACCTTAAACCAAGTGAGCTTAGATAATGTGACGCTGCATAACCAGGGCGGCAAACTGTCGGTAAACAACGCAAACATTTTGGGAAGCGCGCGCGGGTCTAACGGCATTGTGTATATCATTGACGAGGTACTGCTTCCCCCCGACAAAAAATAACCTGCAATAACTTTTAACAAAAAATTTATGGAAAAGAAGACTGTGTATAGTTTAATGGTAGTGGTTGCGCTGATTGCTACCGTCTCGCTTTTACAAATGTGTAAGCCGCAAGCCCCATCATCGGTAACCGGTGGCGATGCAGCAATAAAAGCATATGTGCCGCCTGGCAAGTACGATGAGTTTTACAACATCGTTTCTGGAGGATTCAATGGACAAATGAGTGTCTATGGTTTGCCATCAGGTCGGTTGTTTCGAATCATACCTGTTTTTTCGCAGTTCCCCGAAAATGGCTGGGGGTATAGCGAAGAGACAAAACCAATGCTGAATACTTCGCATGGTTTCATTCCGTGGGATGATTTGCACCACATTGCGTTGTCAACCACTAAAGGAGAACATGACGGACGGTGGGCATTTGGCAATGCGAACAACACTCCGCGTGTTGCGCGTGTAGATCTCAAGACTTTTAAAACTGTTGAAATCTTGGAACTTCCTAACAGCGGAGGCAATCACTCTTCACCTTTCATTACTGAAAACACAGAATACGTAGTGGCGGGCACGCGTTTCAGTGTGCCTGTTGGAGACAAGACCGATGTTCCTATCAGTACCTTTAAAGAAAATTTTAAAGGCTATATCAGTTTTATTTCCGTTGACCCTGCCAACGGAAAGATGAAAATCGCTTTCCAACTTAAAACACCTGGTGTGAGCTTCGATTTGTCGAGAGCGGGAAAAGGCCCATCTCATGGCTGGTTCTTTTTCTCTTGTTATAACACAGAGCAGGCGTACACGTTGTTGGAGGTGAATGCCTCTCAAAAAGACAAAGACTTTATCATGGCTGTTAATTGGAAGAAAGCAGAAGAGTACATCGCTGCAGGAAAAGGCCAGAAGGTGAAGACCAAGTACGCACATAATACGTGGGATGAAAGTACACACACTGGGGTGTCAAACATAATGGATGAGGTACTGCAACTAGATCCAGCAGAGCTAAAAGATATCATCTATTTCATCCCCTGCCCCAAGTCTCCACACGGGTGCGACACTGACCCTACCGGTGAGTACATTGTTGGCAGTGGTAAACTGGCGGCCTTAATTCCCGTGTTCTCATTTACAAAAATTCAGCAGGCCATTGCAAACAAAGAGTTTGAAGGCGAGTTTGCAGGAATACCTGTGATCAAATATGAAGCTGCCCTTCACGGTGAGGTGAAAAAACCTGGGCTCGGCCCATTGCATACCGAGTTTGATGCAAACGGAAATGCCTACACTTCTTTCTTCGTGTCATCAGAGATTGTGAAGTGGAATGTGAAGTCATTGCAAGTGTTGGACCGTGTGCCCACTTATTATTCTATTGGTCACCTTTCAGTGCCTGGCGGTCCCACTACAAAACCTCATGGTAAATATGTGGTTGCCTACAACAAAATTACAAAAGACAGGTATTTGCCCACCGGGCCTGAATTGACTCAGTCTGCGCAGTTATATGATATTTCTGGTGATAAGATGAAGTTGATACTTGACTTTCCCACAACGGGTGAACCGCATTATGCTGAGTCGATACCCGCTTCTTTGATTATGCCGAACTCAACTAAAATCTATAAACTCGAAGAAAACAAACATCCTTATGCTGCTTTGGGTGAATCGAACGCAAAGGTTGAACGCAAAGGGAATCAGGTACATGTTTACATGACCGCTATCCGATCGCACTTAACTCCCGATAACATTGAAGGCGTAAAATTGGGTGATGAGGTTTATTTTCACATCACCAACCTCGAGCAAGACTGGGACGTGCCACACGGCTTTGCGGTAAAGGGAGCAGCCAATGCAGAGATTCTCATCATGCCTGGCGAAACATGCACGCTGAAATGGAAACCCCTGAGCACCGGAGTGTTCCCATTCTATTGCACAGATTTTTGCTCGGCATTGCACCAAGAGATGCAAGGATACATCCGGATTTCTGCACCTGGCAGCAACGTGCCATTAAAGTTTTCAACCGGTAAGATTGAAGAGGCGGTTGCAGGTGCCGCTCAGTAAGGGTTTCATAGTTTACGGTTGACCCCTGGCGGCCAATGGCTGCCAGGGTTAATTTAAGTGATAAAGACATGAAGACCTTGAATAAATTATCGCGTGTGCTGATGGCAGTTAGCGCGTTGCTGATGGTGAGTGCCTATTTTGTACCCCTGTGGCAAATATTGATGTGGGCTCCACAATACCCAGAAGGATTGGCAATGAAAATTTGGATCAACAACATTACGGGAGATGTAAAGATTATCAGTGCGCTCAACCACTACATTGGGATGAAACATATTGAAGTAAGTATGTTTCCCGAGTTTGGCTACATGGTGTACATTGTCGGATTTTTGATTGCTTTTGGGTTGGCCACTGCTGCAATAGGAAAGCGGGTGCTGCTGTGGTCGTTTGTGCTGCTTTTGTTTGCTACAGGCATCGCAGCGTTGGTTGACTTTTACCTGTGGGGCTACGATTATGGTCATAACCTCGACCCTTCTGCAGCAATCAATATTCCGGGTATGTCTTATCAACCACCACTAATCGGCACCAAACAGTTACTCAACTTCACTGCGTTTTCCGGTCCGGATGTAGGAGGATGGATTTTTATGGTCAGCGCTTTGATGGCTGTGGGCACCTTGGGATATGAGTTGTATTTGAATAAGAAGAAGATATGACACAAAACAATTCGATAAAGTATTTCGTGGTCATCAGCTTTTTTGTGCTGGTCGGTTGCTCCACAGAACCACAGCCGCTGCAGTACGGAAAAGACTTGTGCCATACATGTAAGATGACGTTGATGGACGAGAAATTCGGTGCAGAATTGGTAACGGCAAAAGGCAAAGTTTACAAGTTTGACGATATCAATTGCATGGTTAATTTTTATAACTCTGGTTATGTTGAGCCTGGTGAGTTTACCCATAAGCTGGTGATAGACTTTAATCATCCAAAGCAATTGATAGAAGCAGATTTTTCTTATTTTTTGATGTCGGATAGTTTGCGTACACCAATGGCGAGCGGCATTGCATCTTTTGCTTCAGAGACTGACTTAAAAGCAATGAAGAAAAAAATGGGTGGCATTTATTTGAGTTGGCAAGAAACTTTAGTGCAGTTTAAATGAAAGCCTTTTTGCTTGTTGCGGTGATTTTTTCTTGCGTATGTTTTTCCTACGCGCGGGTGATCAAGGCAGACCATGCGCATTCCATTCAACAAGCAATACAAATCGCAAATCCTTTCGATACGATTTTGGTGACCAAGGGTGTATACAAAGAAGGTAACTTGGTTGTGCAGAAGCCGATTCATTTTATAGGCGAAGATGGCGCCACGTTGGATGGTGAAAATAAGTATGAGATTTTTACCATTCATGCGCAGGGCGGCACTATTCAGAATTTGATTTTTAGAAACACAGGCATTGCTAGCATCAATGACTTGGCCGCTATTAAGATGCTTCAGTCGAGCAAATGGAATATCTCCAAAAACATATTTGAAAACTGTTTTTTCGGCATTTACCTTGCCAATAGCAGTCACTGCTGGATTGAGAACAATAAACTTACCTCCGATGCAGAGGCTGAACATCAAATTGGCAACGGCATCCACCTGTGGAAGTGTGAGCGCGTGACGATTCAAAATAATTGGGTGAAGGGCCATCGCGATGGAATCTATTTTGAGTTTGTGACAAATTCCATCATCAACGGAAACCATAGTGAAGCCAACATGCGATATGGTTTGCACTTTATGTTTTCTCACAGCAATGAGTACCGCAACAATGAATTTATAAACAATGGCGCGGGCGTTGCGGTGATGTACACACAAAAAGTGAAAATGATTGGCAATCGGTTCATCCACAATTGGGGCTCTTCTGCCTACGGTTTGTTGTTGAAAGATATTCGCGACTCCGAGATTTCGGGTAATGACTTTAAAGAAAACTCCGTTGGGATTTTTATGGAGGGCAGCAGCCGCAACCACTTTTCAGACAATCAATTTGAAGCCAACGGCTATGCGGTACGGTTGCAAGCAAGCTGTGATGAAAATAAGTTTGAGCGCAACAACTTTAAGCGTAACACCTTTGATATGGTGACCAACGGCAGTTTGGTGCTCAATCAAATTAAAAGTAATTACTGGGATCGCTATGATGGCTACGACCTTAATCACGATGCTGTGGGCGATGTGCCCTATCGGCCAGTGAGTTTGTATGGCACTATAGTAGAAAGAATGCCTGCAGCTGTTATGCTATGGCACAGCTTCTTGGTGTTTTTGCTAGACCGTGCCGAGCGCGCGATGCCCGCCATTACACCCGAGAATTTGAAAGATGATTTTCCCTCAATGAAACCTTATGCTGTCGCTCAGTAACGTTAACAAGTCCTTTGGTAAACTCGCAGTGTTGAAAGATGTTTCGTTAACGTTCGAAGCAGGGAAGAGCTATGCCCTTATTGGCCCGAACGGCTCAGGGAAAACAACGTTGATTAAATCAGTACTCGGAATGGTATTGCCGAACACTGGCGTGATTTCCGTGAACGGGAAAGATATCAAGGGTGACGACCAGTATCGTAAATGGATTGGGTACATGCCACAGATTGGCCGCTATCCGGATAACCTTACCATCGGTCAGCTAATTGACATGATGAAGAACATAAGGGCTGAAGTGACTGACGTAGATGAGGAGCTAATTGATGCATTTAAGTTGTATAAGCTGTACGGCAAACCTATGCGTACTTTATCGGGAGGCACACGCCAAAAGGTAAGTGCAGCATTGGCGTTTTTGTTTAAAGCGCCCATCTTGATTTTAGACGAGCCCACCGCGGGACTTGACCCGATTTCTTCTGAACTACTGAAGGAGAAAATCCTAAATGAAAAGCGAAAGGGCAAGTTGGTTATCATCACATCGCACATCTTAAGCGATTTGGATGAGTTGGCAACCGATCTGGTCTATTTGTTTGAAGGCCAGGTGCAGTACAGTAACCTGGTAGAGGTGCTCAAGCAAGAAACGGGTGAAAGCCGTTTGAGCAAGGCCATTGCTACCATGATTAAACAGAAAGAATTGCTTCACTCAATTGCTCCTTAAATAATGACGAAGATAATTAGGTATGTGTTTTATGATTTGCTCCGCACGCGATTTGTAACGGCTTACACTTTGTTTTTGTGGTTAATCACCTTCGCACTTTTTCAATTGGATAATGACGGTGGAAAAGTGGCGGTGAGCCTTCTGAACATTGTACTGATGGTGGTGCCAATGGTTAGCGTGGTGTTTACGACCATCCATTTTTTCAATTCCTATGAGTTCATTGAACTGATGCTGGCGCAACCACTGGCAAGACGCTCGATTTTTTTGAGCGAGTACCTGGCGGTGGCCTCGTCACTTTGTTTGGCTTTTTTGGTGGGCGTTGGCTTGCCTGCACTCGTCTTTAGTCTCGGGATGGTTGGAATGACGTTGATCCTCACTGGCGTTTTGCTTACTTGTGTTTTTACCTCGCTGGCATTTCTTGCGTCAGTCGTTACCCAAGACAAAGCACGGGCCATCGGCATTGCACTGCTTTTTTGGTTTTTCTTTTCTTTAATTTTTGATGGCTTGTTGCTGTGGGTAGTATACACATTTAGTGATTACCCGCTTGAAAAAGTAACACTGGCACTCATTGCGTTAAACCCTGTTGACCTTGCCAGAATTGTGCTGTTGCTGCAAATGGATATCTCAGCGCTGATGGGATACACCGGGGCTTTTTATCAAGACTTTTTTGGCAGCAGCATGGGCATGATTTTTTCAATTGCAGTACTGTTGCTTTGGGCTATACTGCCATTGGCTGCAGCATTAACGCGATTTCTTAAAAAGGACTTATGATGAAGTGGTTGTTACTGGTGCATGTATTGGGTGCCTCTGTTTGGGTGGGTGGGCATCTGATTTTATTGTTCACAGTAGTACCGCGGGCGCGCAAGCAGCAATCGATACGCCCTATTATGGAGTTTGAAGAAAGTTTTTCGCCACTCGGCCTTACAAGCCTCGCGTTACAAGTGATCTCAGGTGTTTGGATGGCGCTGCACTACGTCAGTTTTTCTGACTGGTTTGATTTTTCATATTCCCACCAATACTATTTGTGGATCAAGCTAAGTTTGTTGGCCGCAACGGTTGCCATCGCTATCCGCACAAAGTTCTCGCTACTTAAACAACCTACCGACCAAGACTTGCCAGCGGTAGTATTTCATATTGCACTGGTTACGATGCTGGCAGTAGGTTTTGTGGTTACGGGCATTAGCTTTCGTTATCCGTTTTAACTATGAATATCCTTTACACCTCTTTGAATAGTGAAAAACCTGCCATCACTTCGTTGATGAAGTCGGCAGATTTTTCGCAATTTGTCGTTACCTTGGCCCAAGGGCAAGTGTTAGCAAAGCATGTTACTCATCAACCTACTACATTTTTGTTACTTAGCGGCCGGGTGCGTTTCACTTTGCCGAACGAAAAACATGAATTCAACTCGGGAGATTATTTTTTGATACCCGTGGGTGAGTTGCACGAAGTGTTAGGGCTGGATCAACGCAATATTTTTTTGATTACGAAATGGAAAGAATAGAGATGGCCACTCGGCAGCACGTAACCGAACTGGTAGATCAGTTTTATGAAAAGGTGAGGAGTGACGGTACTCTTGCGCCATTGTTTGCGCACATTCACTGGCAAAATCATTTACCGGTGATGTATAATTTTTGGTGCTCACTTTTGTTGGGCGACTTGAGCTACCAAGGTAACCCATTTGCAAAGCACATTCCATTGGGTTTGAACGGCAATCATTTTGATTGTTGGCTGCGGCTGTTTCATGAAGCAGTTGATGAACACTTTGTCGGGCCGATGGCCGAGGAAGCCAAGAGCAGGGCTACACAAATTGCAAGTGTTTGGAGATGGAAGTTGGAGGTAAATTGATGTTAGACCTGCGTTCATGCCGACAACAGTAGGAAATTTTGAACGCCTAAAACATGTGGACGCCATATGACCCCAAGTGGCTGGTGAAATTGCTCCAAGAGCAGTTTCCAAGCGAAGAAGCGGCAGCAAAAGCATTGACAACGTGTCGGGTAGGCCGGTGGGAGAGCCGCGCGTACATTCACTTTGTAGATTCAAAAAATGCGAATGAGCCCTATGCTGAGTGGCAATTTGAGCGCAATATTGTTCTCCAGCATCCCCAAGAGGGTATGATTGTGCTGGATGTGTTAAAAGACGGCCGGATTGGAGGCGTTGAATTTGTGAAGTACATTGAACTGTCATAGCGAATTTGTTTTCGGAAGGCGCTCGTAAAAAGCCAGTCACCCTCCTTTTTAGCCATTGCTCATACGGTTTGGTTTGTGGCAAGACATTGTCTTATTTTAGTACCAAACCTAATCCTATGCGCTTTGTTTACCTTTTATTGTTGCAGCTGATTGCTTACTCAACGGTTGCCCAATCCTTCGAACCTAAAACTTTTTCTAATCTAAAATTCCGTTTCATTGGCCCCGATGGCAACCGCATGATTGCTGCTGTGGGCGAGCCCGGCAACCCCATGGTTACGTACGCAGGGGCAGCCAGCGGGGGCTTGTGGAAAACCGAAGACATGGGCGTAACGTGGAAGTCTATTTTTGACGAAACCGAAGACTCATCTGTGGGCGCCATTGCGCTGGCGCCTTCTAGCCCTAAACAAGTTTGGGTCGGCACAGGCGAAACATTTTTGATTCGCCCCGCACATGCGGTGGGCAACGGGGTGTATAAATCGAGCAATGCGGGAAAAACTTGGAAACATCTTGGCCTTGAAAAAACATTTCGAATAAGTCGTGTCATTGTACACCCTACCGACACCAACACCGTCTATGTGGCATCGCTCGGCCACACACATGGGCCGCAGCAAGAACGCGGTGTTTACAAGACTACCGATGGTGGCAAAAATTGGGAGCGTGTATTTTTTGTGAATGAAAATACCGGCTGCTCAGATTTGGCCATCGACCCCAAAAATCCGGAAGTGCTGTATGCGGCCATGTGGGAAGCGGAAATCAAAACTTGGAAACTGAACAGCGGAGGAGTGGGTAGCGGAATTTATCGCACCAAAGATGGCGGCAAAACGTGGGAGCCGATGCGCAATGGAATTGAAAGTGGGCCAACGCATCCGGTTGGCAAAACTTCTGTGGACGTGGCGTACTCCAATCCAAAAGTGGTGTATGCTTTAGTGGAAGATAAAGAACCTCGACTCTATCGTTCTGAAGATGGAGGCGATAGCTGGAAGTTGATGCACAAACACCATGGCATGGGCCAGCGCGCGGGTTATTATACTCGGTTGCGTGTTTCTACTGCTGATGAGAATACCGTGTATACCATTTCGGTTGGCATTATGAAAACTGCGGATGGTGGAAAAACATTCGACAAGAAATTCAACCAATGGGGGCCGGGTGGCGACAACCATGATATGTGGTTTGACCCCAAAGATGGTAAGCGCATTTTGTGTGCACACGATGGTTGCTTGAACATGACGTTTAATGAAGGCAAAACCTGGAGCAATATCAACCTGCCCATAGCGCAGATGTACCACGTGGCGGTTGATAATCAAGTGCCATATTATGTTTATTCCAATCGGCAGGACGGCTGGAGCTACCGTGGGCCCAGTCGATATTTGGGTGGATGGAACATTCCACTCGGTGCTTGGCACGGTGTGGGTGGCTGCGAAAGTGGCTACGCACAGCCCGATCCTTTTGATAATAGCATAGTGTGGAGCGGATGCTATGATGGAGGTTTAGATGTGTTTGATTTAAAGACCATGCACCCACGCGATGTACGCGTGTGGCCACAAACACAAATAGGCTCGAAGCCGGCCGATGCCAAGTATCGCTGGCATTGGAATTTTCCGATGGTGTTGTCAAAGCACGTAAAAGGCCGTGTGTGGGTGGGTAGCCAGTTTGTACATGAAACCAACAACGTGGGCCAAAGTTGGAATGTGATCAGCCCGGACTTAACTACCAACGACAAGACACACCAGCAAAACAGTGGCGGCATTGCCAACGATAATTTGATGACTTGGGACGGCTGCACGCTTTATTCAATGTCTGAATCGCCCGTGAAGGAAGGCGTTTTGTGGACAGGCAGCAACGATGGTCAGGTGAATGTGACACAAGACGGTGGCAAAACATGGACAAATGTTTCTGCAAGTATTCCGGGCTTGCCTAAGTGGGGAACTATCCGAAACATTGATGCATCGAATTTTGATGCGGGCACTTGCTACCTTTCGGTCGATGCCCACCATGTCAATGATTTTGGTTCGTATGTTTACAAGACCACTGACTTTGGAAAAACATGGACACGCCTTTCGGTAAACTTACCTTCCAACAATTCCAATTATGTCAATCAAATTAAGGAAGATCCCGCCAAGGCCGGTTTGTTGTGGTTGGGTACTGATAAGTCTTTGTATTTCTCGCCCGATGACGGAAAAAATTGGGTTCAGTTGAAAGGTAACCTGCCGCCTGTACCTATTTATGGAATTGAAGTACAAAAGCACTTTCGTGATTTAGTAGTGGGAACGTATGGCCGTGGCATTTATATTTTAGACGACATCACACCTATTCGCGAGTTTAGTGAACAAATTCAAAACCAAGATGCACATTTGTTTTCGCTGCGCGATACCTATCGCTTTCAAGATGTGAACGGCATCAAAACAGACCGCAGTTTTGTAAACGGACAAAACCCGCCCGATGGTGCGGCCATTTCCTATTTCCTGAAAGACAAATCGAAAGACAGTGTAGAGGTGTTGGTGTTCAACGACCGGAACGAGTTAGTTCAAAAAATAAAAGGCAAGAACCAAAAAGGCATTCAACGCGTGTGGTGGAACTTGCGATTGCAAGAGCATGCCATGCCCAAGTTGCGCACACGACCGAGAGGAAAAGAGTGGGTTGAACTAGACGAGAAAGGAGAACGCAATTTATTCATTCCCGACTTGGATATTGGTCCTGGTCTCACCCCACCAATGGTGCCAGTTGGCAATTATACCATTGTATTAAAAGCGCATGGCAAAGAGTTCAGACAAAATTTGGCGCTGCTCAAAGACCCCAACACGAAATCAAATGGTGAGAACATGGCCAAGCAGTACACACTAGGTGTCAAATTGTATACATCGACCAAAACAGCATTGCAGTTGATTGACGACATGGAGAAAATGCGGGCACAACTCCTCACCAAAAAAGATAAGAAGTCGTTGGCCCTGGAAGACCGCATTTATCAATTGGAGGCTGTGCTGTTCGACATTAACCAAACAGGTGCGCGATGGGATATTTTTAGAAGTGGGGCACAAGTGTTGGAGCGACTACTCGCTCTTGGTAAGGAAAGTCAGGTGTTTAGTGCAGATGCCCCACCCACCGATCAGCAAGGAGAAGTGTACGAGCTAACCGTTAAGCGGTTGGAGGAAGTGCAAAGCCAATTTGAACTGGTCCGTAAAAGCCCAGAAATCAAGCAATTGGAGAAGAAGAAGTAGCTCAATGTTAAGTTTTGGTAACTTTTTGGTAATGATGGCTTAACGCGATAATTTGCATCTCTAATCTTTAAGATCATGGCAAAGCAGAAGACTAAAAGTGTAAAGGATAAAAAGCAAGTGAAGGATTTGTTGGTGAACTCATTACATCAAACCATCGAAAAGTTGGGCGTGAGCAAGGCCAAAAAGAAGACTGAAAAGTTGTTGAACAAAAGTGCCAAAAAAATTGCTGCCACCGTAGCGAAGCAAATGAAGAAGGAGGAAAAGAAAGAGAAAAAGCAAGCGGAGAAGAAAAAGAAATCAACAGCGAAGAAAAGCACTAAAAAGCCTGCTTCGAAAAAGTAATCTGAGTTTTTAGAAAACAAGAAAAGCTTGAGTGACCTACTCAGGCTTTTTGTTTTTTAAAGGAACGCAGTGTTAAGGCATCAGACGGTTTTTATCGTATAAGTCAGTCACACCTCTCGGAGAAGGGAGTCAATTCGTTAAGTGTCAGTCCGCTCTTTGCTTTAGCCCCAAGCGGTTAAACGGCTTTTTCACTTTTGGCTTTTCTTTGAAAAAATTCAAACAGCGAGATGTTGAGTAAAATCAATAGCATGCCGTAGAAAACATCTTCAAACGGAATGGTGCCCATGCGGATGCCCAAGTTTTCTTCGTTGTTGTACCACACGATGGGTTCATCCAAACCCGTGCCGGTGAGCACTCCATTGACGATCAAAAACGGAATAATGATAAAACCATAGGCGATGTAAAACCGTCCGAGGAAATCCGGTTTCCAAATCAGCTCGACAAAAGCCAATGCCGTGAGCAAACCGATGAATGTGAGGGCGGTGTAAGCGCGGTGCGTATTGAACACAAGTGTAACCAAGCCAAAGAAAAAGATAAAAATGGTGACAAGCCGATGGTATTTTGAACCAGCCTCTCTTTTGAAGAAGAAGTTCACTGCTTCGTACGTGAAAATGCAGGCACCCGGAATGCAAATAAAAAAGAATACTTCTTCGATGGGCAAATTGTAAACGTAAACACCGGAAACATAACGGGGATTAAAACCCCACACGCCCATGTCGGTAAACCATGCGTCCCAAATCAAAAAAAGAATACCAGGTAAAATCACCGCAGGTAAAATGAACTTCCATTTTTTGTACACGGGGTTGATGGGCAAAAAACTCAATCCCAACGGAAAGATGATGGTGAGCAAGTCGATGGCAGCATAGTAGTATTTTTCGGGAATCATTTACGGGGCAATTTCTTGATAAGCGATTTGCTGCGCGAGGCATGTACAACACCAATAATCGTTATAACTTCTGACCTAACGCTGAAAATTACTTTAAAGTTTTTAACCAGTGCCTGGCGGTACATTCTAGCCAATGTCCTGCGGGCTGCACACTCCGGAAATTTGTAAGGGTTTTTGGGGATCGAATGCAGGATGCAATGTTCAATAGCTTTCAAAACGTTGTCGGCAACCGAGGGTTTATAGTCTACTTTCGAAATGTACGTGTGAATTTGAGCGATGTGATCGAATGCCAATTGTGAGATCCTTATTTGAAATTGAGAAGGAGTTGGCATTTTTTTTTAAACTCCTCTGGAGTCAAATAACCACTTTCATCAGCATCGCGTACCAAGTTATCGAACTCTTCCCCTGTAAGTGGCTTGCCCCGTTGGGTATAGGTCAACTTTGGAGTGGGCTTTTGGGCGGCTGACTTTTGCTTGACCATTTTCAAAGGTAACAATTCTTTTTGTTTTGCTTTACAATCAGGCCATTAGCCAAGCGGCCTATTGTGTTTCCTGCCTGTCTTTCTTCAATACAAACTTTTTCGGTTCAAACTTTTTTGGGGCATACAAAAAACCAAAGGCCTCGCAGTTTTCTTTTGTGTGCTTGGCGTGATGAATATAGTGTGCGTGCATCATGCGCTGCAGGTACGAGCTTCTTTTCTTGGGGATCCATTTGATGCGCTGGTGTACAATCACATCGTGGAAGACAACATAAAAAATGCCGTAGCACAAAATGCCCAACCCTACTGAGAATAAATAGGGACTGGGGTACACCGAGGTAGAGACCACAATCAAAATGATAGATGGCACGCTAAACACCACGGCAAACAAATCGTTGCGCTCCAGGGCATGGTCATGCACGCTGTGGTGCGATTTGTGCCACGTCCACAAAAAGCCGTGCATCACATATTTGTGCGTGAACCAAGCCACACCTTCCATGAATAGGAAAGTGCCGATGGTGATAATAGAACAAAGTATAATCGTTAACCAATTCATGCGCTGTGTAACTCTCCGTGTATTTCTCTGCGAACTCTGTGGTAAAATTTTTAACCGCAGAGGCCACAGAGGTTTATCATTTAGCTTTAAAATATTCCTCCAACACCTTATACCGATAGTCAAAAATACGGTTTACCTCTTTGCCCACAAATAGCCAATGTGCCAACCGACCCAAAATGCCCAAGGGAATGGCATAGTTCACTTCATCGATCATCTCTACCCCGCCCGGCACCTCTTTGAAGTGGTGCTGGTGGTGCCAAAGGGCGTAAGGCCCAAAGCGCTGTTCGTCAATAAAATGAAGCGGCTCTTTTACCTGGGTGATTTCTGTTACCCAGTGCACTTTGATGCCCGGCAACACCGAAACGTGGTAGCGGATAATTTGACCAGCATAGGCTTTTTCACCTCCGGAAATGTACAAAATCTTAAAACCCATGTGGCCGGGCGTTATTTTGTCTAAGTTTCTGGGCGTGGAGAAAAACTCCCAGGCTTCTGCCAGCGAAATGGGCAGCACTTGTGTGCGGGTTAAGTTGTAGATTTTCATACGCTTTTTTAAACACCGAAACGGGGAAAGGGTTTTTGAGCTTATTGCATTGTGGTGCCAACAACAGCTATTTGCAATGGCAGCTTGAATTATAAGCGTAACATCTAATCTTCTTTATTACTTTGGTCGCTAGGGGCAATGATGGCTTCAAAAGGCGCATTCAAATAACCAAGCGTTGTGGGCAAAGCATCAAACGAATTTGACCCTTTGACTAAATAATTGGAAGATGTAGATTTGAATGAATGTTTAACGATTAACTTTTAAGAATATGAAAAAGTTCAAAAATCTGACTTTGGTTTTGACTTTCTTGACTGTTTTATTGATTGGAACAACCGCTTTTTCATCAAATGATTCTGACTTAAAGGAATTTAGAATTGAATTTCAAAGTACAAAAAATGGACTAAAGCTCATCGGTAGGAAGGGAACGGCATTCAAGGAACTTAAATTTACTTTACGCAATAACCTTCAGAAATCTATTGACGAATATGGTATGAGAAACCCAAAGTCAGAGAATAATACGCATGATGAGAAGCTAGCAGATTTTGAATTTACCATTGAAAAGGCGAGAAAAGAATATGTCCTTGTAGGAAAAAAAGGGACAACATGGGCAAGGCTAACCTTTGCCTTTTCTAAGAACAACAAGGCAATTGTTGATGAAAATGGAGTTACAGTAGAATGATCAATGCTACTCGATAAAAAAATATTTCTAGGATCATTTTCTTTAATCCCTTTTTGCCTTTATCTGGATGAATTCAACGTGCAGTTGGTAGCAGTGAGATGTTAAGTTGAAGTTCGATTTTTATCTGTTGCACGTGAATCGACAATCACTACCTAATCACCTGCAACGCAGCCTCTGCTGCATACACCACATCTTTATTCCGATTGATTTTTAAGATGCGTTGAATAGAGCCTGCCGCATGGGCAGCGTCTTTACCAATCTTGCCTAAGATGGTGATGAGCCGGTATTGCAGGCCGCCATCTTGGTCGGTGGTTTTATCTAGTTTTGAAATAATTGGTGCCACGCTGGCTTTGCCAATTTTCACCAGCGCTTCTTCGGCCGCATAGGATTCGTTGTCGTAGTCGGTGAGGGAGTTGATCATGTAGTTGATGGCGCGGGTGTTTTGAGTGGCGGTGTTGCCCAGTATTTGTACCGCCAATGTTTGAATGTTACGCAGTTTCTCTTTGTCATCAAGCGTACGTTTGTCAAACAAGCGAATCAAGTCAGTTTCAATTGCTTTTGGGCGGTTGCCCATTTGCACGAGCAGCTTCACCACCCGCAGTTGCTCGTCCAGGTTATTGCCGCGCAGCGTTTGTGCAGCTTCTTCCAATGAGGGGATAACACCGGCAATCGGAATATTGTACTTCACGCAAAAGTTGATGCGATCTTCTTTTTGGCTGGGGTAAGGTGTGGTGGTGGCATAGGTGGCAAACCGTGCGCGACATTTTTCAACTAAAATTTTCAAATCACTTTCGGGGTAATCTCGTTTGATTTTTTCGTTGCGGTCTTCATAGTCGGTCAACAAAAAGTGAAATGCGAACTCGTACAAATTTTCATGTGCTTTTTCGTATTCGTATTTGTTGAAGAAGTCTGCCAGCCAATCGATGATTTCGGTTTTGTTGGCTGCGCGGGTTTCATACTGATAGATATAATCCAGTTCGTGGAAAACTGAGATCTTCGAGCGGTCGTCTAAGTTCAAGCGTGGGGAATAGTTCTTGTACACATACTCGCCCAACGTTTGGTTGTAGCGCATGGCTTCCATTGTTTCCAAAAAACCAGTTTCAAAAGAAATGGGTCGCGGCAAGCCAATTTTATTTTGGATGAGCAGCGACAAAAATTCGTCTACACGTTGTTTGGAGATATTCAAGTCGTTGCCTTTGGGTTTACTGATGAGGTATGCCAGATAAGTAGACAGCGAATAACTGCCGTTGCGTTTCAACGATTGCAATCCCGCCCGCCATTCGTTTTCATCAATCAAATCATCGGCAGCCAAGTAACGTGTAATTTCATAAGCGCGATTATCGGCAATGGGGTTGGCGATGGTATCGAGCGTAGCAAGAATGAATTGTTTATAGGGAGTGTGCTCGATTTTGAATTTTGAGAAGGAATACATGATATCATAGTGCAGTGCACCACAAAAATCTTCGAACGGAACTTTAACCGCATCCAGCACCAGCGCATCAATCTTTTCTTGCGAGCTAAGGTCGGACAGGCGTTTGATGAAGTCTTCGCGCTGCTGCGCACAAATTTCTTTTCTGGATTTGGTGGGCGCGTTGTTTCCGTTGTTGACCGTATTGTTAACCGTGACGTTGACCTGGGGGGTGTTATTGGCGGGTGTGTTATTGTTATTGACAATCACGACTGGCTCTGCGGCTTGAAACAGCGTTGCCAGGTTCTTATCCATTTTGATTCGGCCGTTGTAGCTCATCAAAATTTCGCCACTGGCTACGTCAATCAGGCGGGCACTTACATCTATGTAGGATTTTAGTTTGGTATAAGTTCCTGAAAGCAAAGCATCAATGGGTACCAATTGACCAATTTTCAAGGCAGATGCGGGCTTCATCAAATCGGTGAGGATGAACTCTTGCTCTTTGAGTACGGCATCTAGTCGTGTGCGTTCAAATAATTTTATTTTAG
Organism: Bacteroidota bacterium; assembly: GCA_018267275.1. GTDB lineage: Bacteria > Bacteroidota > Bacteroidia > Cytophagales > Cyclobacteriaceae > ELB16-189. Next base: position 46,487 of record JAFDYV010000011.1, read on the forward strand.
CGGGGTGGCCAGCCAATGAGCCAATGATGGATTCCGTTAAATAGCCACCGAATTGAGTGGAGTTTTGCGTAGAATACTTGGTGGCTGCAAACGGCACCACGGCCAGTCTGATCGGTGTTACCGAAACAGGCGTGTTGATGACTTGGTTGGTGAGCTCCTGTGTTACCTGAGTGTACTTTCGGGCTTTTTGCGCAAACGAAGAGATGCCCAACAGCACCGTTAACAACAAAATGAAAGGACGCATGCTATTTTTTAATCAAAAATAGCAATACTAATGGATGTTGGCTATGCTTAATTTGATCGCCACAGATGCACAGATTAATTCATTTCTGCATTATCTGCGAATCTGTGGCCGGCAAGTTTACTTCTTCACTAAATTAATAGAAGTCGAATTCACACAATATCGTTTGCCGGTGAGGGTAGGGCCATCGTCAAATATGTGCCCCAGGTGCGAGCCACATTTAGCGCAAAGAATTTCGGTGCGTACCATTCCATACGACCTGTCTTCTTGCTGAATGATTTTTCCACCTTCAATTTCTTTATCAAAACTTGGCCAGCCGCAATCTGAATCGAACTTCATATCGGAGGTGAACAACTCATTGCCACAAGCCGCGCACTTATACACGCCATTGTCGTGGGCGAGGTAATATTTGCCGGCAAAGGGCCGATCGGTGCCTTTTTCGCGCAAGATGTGGTATTGTTCGGGGGTGAGAATCTTTTTCCACTCTGCTTCGCTGCGCACAATTTTCTTCACAGTATCGACAGCGGTGCTGGTAGTCGCTACCTTTTTAGTTTGCCCTTGGCAAGCAACCGCTGCCAACAACACGGTAAGAATCAATAAACGTTGCATGTTCTAAATTTTAGTACGATATACGTAAAACAGCTGCCGGGCGGTTTTGGTTTCGGGGTAATTTAAGCGGGATTGTCGCGGCTACTACCTTTTTACTAAAACATCAGCATGATGATCGTGAGCACAATTCCCGCAGCCGTGAAATACAATCCCTTTTTGAATATATCAGAAGAAGGGATAAACATCCAGAATGCGGAAATCACAAAGAACAATAGCGAAATTCCGAAGAAGATGTTCAAAAAGAACAGCGGACTTTTGGTAGTGGCCTTGTGCATTTTTGTGAGCTTCTCTAATGCCGCAGGCAGCTCTTTTACTTTGAGGGTTGCCTCGCCTGTTTTGGTATTGTAAGTGCCGTTTTGGAAGTACACCAAATCACCTTCAGTCTTTTCGATTTTGAAATCGCGTATGCGCAAAGTTTTGCCCACTTCCTCCAACGGAGTTTCTACCGGCAGGGTGCTGGTTTTTATTTTTTCTTTTTTTAGAAAGTCAGTGTTGCGAAAAATCATCACAATTCCGCTGATGGCATAAATGGCCATAATGCCTGCCAGAAAAAAGCCGAGGTAGCGGTGATACACGCGCATGTTTTGAGAGGTCATAGTTCTTAACAAAGGGATTTAGTTTAACAAGTTTCAAATATAAGTTTAAAAGCTTAAGTTGAAACCTTAACTTAACCTTAACGGCAACCTTTATGTCTCGCATTCCACCCAAAATGAAACAACCTGCAGCCCGCAATACGGGAGTGTACCATGTATTGCCGGTAACTGCGGGTCAAACACAATTCTCGGTTGATGTAAGGTTTTCTGAAAAGCCCAAGACCAGCGAACACTATTTGACAGCAGCAGGCGCAGACGGTCAGGTGCTGTGGCGCAGCTTGGTGTTTCGCTACGTTTATGATGAACGGTTGGAGGGCGATGTTCAAGATATATTTCCCGTTGACTTATTTGTTGAAGAAGATAGCGTAGTGGTAGAGTTAGAAAACCGCGACCTATTTAAGTTCAACAGATTGACCGGGAAGAGAATCGTTGTGTGATAATTGTTTTGGACCAACCCTCGACTGGCTAAGATTCATCGAAAGAGTATTTTTTTCGAACGGACCGGCTTAACAATGAGGCTGACAGCCTACGAATGGTTTTGATTAAGTGCTTTGCCGGTGGTTGGGTTGGTGATAAAGACGATGCATCACCAACACATGGGGGAGTGTAATCAATGAAAGCAAGATAAACGCTTCTGAAATTTGAAAGCCCCTCATGTAGACATACAATCCAAAGGCAACAAGTGCAATCGCACTAAAGGGAAGCATCTTCTTTAGAAACTGAAACATGTCTCCCCCAAAATTTTGTTGGAAAAATATAGTCTGATGTCGCACTGATTGCAGCGAGTGCCACAGGCAAAATACGATGATAAATCCGGTGAGCAGTGGAGTAAGCCAATACCAAAGTGTGACCACAACAAATTGAATGGTGTAATACAAGATATTTTTACGTTCGAAAAGGAATAAGCTTACGAGGTAAATGCTACCCAAAAAAATGAGAGAAATAATTCTAAGATGATTGAAGTCTTTATAATGGTCGCTTGAGTTAATAGTCAAGTTTTTGTGGATGGAAAGCATCTGATTAAAAATGGTAAATGCTTCCTGCCAATGGAAAATAACAGGAACGATGATTAACCAAATTCCCCACAGCCAGGAGGGCAGATACCGAAGGGATTCATTTTCAAAATTTGATTGGCCGAAATGGTGAAATGACATGAGAAAAAAAAGAACAAAAGCCAAAATCGGAGCAAACCACCAGAGCAAGATGTACAAACCAATAACGCCCAGATAAACGGCTAAGAACTTAAGCATCCCAAAGGCTGATGGGTCATCTCGATAGAGATAATCGTTTGAGCCGTGTGGAATACCCACTATGCAAAGTAAAACTCCACAAAGGATCGATTGCGCCACGGGTGGTACTGGTACAAAATAAAAAACAGCAATCAGCGCGAGCTGCACGGCAAGTTGTATTTGAAATAATCTAGATCGGATGTACATCAACTTTTGAACATGTAAACAATCAGCGATCTTAAAAATAGACCAATCGGCAGCCGTGCGAAGATGGCGATTTCTTCAGTGATTTCAGTTTCTTCATCCAAAAACTTGAGGATGCGCTGAATGGGCTGTGTGCTAAACAAGCGTTCAAAGATTTCTTTGCCGCGGTAGGGATGACTTTTTAAAATTTGCAGCAAGAGTATATCGTACACGCGAAATCGAAGTTTGCGATGCAACGTTGGGAGTTTCGTTTTATTTTTCAACGCATGCGCCATCGCGTTGGCGTGCGCGTACATCCGCTTAAATCCAAAACCCGTGGTGGGTTTGATGGCCCCTGCCGGTGTGCCTATGAATATAATCCGATCAGTAGCACTCTGTGATTTTTCGGTTACGTCAAATTGTGGTGTCATGGGTATTGCACCTGTTTCTACTTCCATGATTTCGTACGCACACCCTTTTTTGCTCATATACTCCCTTAATGAGACTTCTGCTTCTGCTGTCGAAAGTTTTTCTGCGCCAAAGCGTGTCATCTCTACCAACGCTTCATCTTTTGAATAGGGGAGTTCGTACATGAATTGCGTAGCAGTACTTTGTGCTACGTCAAAGTCCATCATTGACATACTGTTATCGTTAAATACAGGTCGGGTGGTTTTTACCCGCCAGCCGACAAAAGACTGCCACAAAAACAGTTCGTGCTGTTTTGGTTGTGTTAGCCAAGTTGATACAAACACACGATCTGACAGCCATACTTCATTTGAAGTTTTAACCACAGCGTGGTGCGAGCCTTCGCTCACATCGACTACTTTTTCAAATTTCCACTCAATCGATTTGCAATTTTTTAATGTAGCCTTCATTTGGGCATAGAAATCTGCGCTACGCACGTGGAAATATCGATAAGGTGCGAGGGTAACAACTTCTTTTTTTCCTTGCCCATGGCGAATCCATTGCCATTCTTTACTCACCATTGATTGGGGCGCCAATGCCTGCGATGCCCAATAGCACCAGGTACGGTCATTTTCTTTTGCTTGATCCGATTCTACAATGCACAGCGTGTTATTTTCCAGAAGTCCATTTTCCAATAGTGCGTAAGCAAGCCAAAGTCCGGAGGCGCCCGCACCTACGATAGTGAAGTTGTAAAATGGAAAATTGTTCACGAGATAGAATTAAAAAAAGGGAGCCATCGACAAAATGGCTCCCTGAACATGAACAAAATAAATTTAAGCTTTAGCGCCTTTAGCCGATATGGCAACGCTATATACTACCAAGCCAAAACCAATTTTGTTGATGGCATCTGCAATGTTGTAGAACAAGTCTACATTAGAGGCACTCCATCCCAATCCGGTGTTGAGCCATCCACCCGGCATACACATGTAGCCAATTGGGTAAACGGCCCATCCCACCAATACAAACCAACCTAAAATGTTGATACCTCTGATTACTACAGCATCGCCAGAATTTTTGGCCAACTGAGCCACTTCTCCAAACCATGCTGTGTACAAAATGTAGATGTAACCGATGGTAGAAAGTACTCCCCACAAAACACTGTGTCCTGTAGATCCGTCAGTAAATGCTTCACCGATGTAACCTGTTACCAGCATCCAAACAGATGCGATGATTAACTTCCACAACAACGCAACTTTTGCACCAGCTGCTTTGGTCAGCAAGTAAAACTCTACGCACATCAAAGGTACAGTCAATGTCCAGTCAATGTAACGCAGTGCTGTTGGTGTTTGGCCTGTTGCCAGGTAGTAATCGCGCATGTAGTAATAGTGTACTGCAGCGATTCCGGTAATCAATCCAGAAACCAACAATGAAAGTTTCCACTTACCATCTACGCTGCTTCTTTCCATAAAAAAGAAAACAGCAGAAGCAAGCATGGCCATGTAGCCGGTGAAGAATGTAAATGCAATCGGATCATCCACTGGGATTTTCACGATGTCGAGAAGTAATGTGTTCATATAATTTGTGTTTAAGGGTTAAAACTGAATCTTAAACACAGGTTGTTTCCGCTTGTTACAACCGTTTGAAATATAATTTTGAAAATTTTTATTCTTGTGGAGGTTTGAATTTCTTTTCACTGAAAAAGTAAAACAGTTCATTTTTCAGAGTCAAAAATCGATAAATGATGAACACGTATTTTTTGTTGAAGCGATTTGCGATAAATGGCGAATTGTTTAATCAATGATCATTCGGGGAAATTATTGCGCGCGTTGCAAAACAGTTGGCGCAGAGAAAAATTGAAACAAGTTTTAATCTTCGTAGGCTATGTTCACGAAGTTTGGAGTGCTATCAGGTTTGGCGTAACTCAATCTTCCTATTCGATAGGTAGTATGATAACTATCCAAACCTGAGCACGTGATGCTCTTTGCTTTTTCTATGTCCACAAATCCATCTACGCAAAGACAATCACTTGGAAAGGAGATGTGCTTGATTTCCCCAATTACCATAATGGTGCCGTTTAGTGCTATGTCGAGTCGCTGTTTGAATTCTACTCCCATCTGAATTCGGCTTTCTTTTACAAACGGAGCTTTCCAACCATTTTTGAACTCACGCGTCAAGCCTGTGGCATCAAATTCTGAAATTTCCTTTGCATAACGTGCCGATGTTTGGTGCGCTTGCTTGTAAATGTTTTCATTTAAGTGATTGATGGTGTACATACCTGTTTCCAGAATGTTGGAGAGTGTGTGTCTGTCTACCGAGTCAGGCCTTACAATAAATGCAATCAATGGGGGATTGGCGCCAATGTGAAAAATGGAATTGAAAATTGCGACATTGGTTGATCCTGTACCATCGATCGTGCTGATCAAACAAACACTCTTAAAGCCGCCAAGACTATTTATCAACTGGGCACGCTTCCTTGATTCCATCGCCATGATCTGGCTATAGTCAAGTTGAGTCACTGAATCTGTCATTATTTCTTTTTGTTCATAACTGGCTACTGAGAATAAACCGCTGTAATGGCAAAAGTCTTTGTCTTCGATCATGGTCGTTGGGTTTTGCTCTCCACAATATTCTTTGCCATCTTCGGAAATATCAAACCATGAAAGGGCAACACCGAATACCAATATAACCTTCCCCAAAGGCCTAATGGTCTGAAAGTGGCTGTTTGATATAAGGTGTTTATGTTGTCGGTTGTCTTCACTCTAAATTCAAGCCATGCTTCTCCGGGTAGTTTCATTTCAGCATAAAGCAATAGCCGGCCATTGGGTTTGTCGGCCACCAACACCCGCCAAAAGTCGAGTGCATCACCAGCCTTTAAATCGGTATCGCTTCTGCGACCTCTACGCAAACCCACGCCACCTACCATTTTATCCATCAAACCACGAACGCGCCACATCCAGTTGCCAAAATACCAACCACGGTTGCCGCCAATCGTCCAAATGTTCTCAATTACTTCCTTTTTGTTTCTCGCGAAATTGATTTGTCGTTTGTCCGTAAACACACCATGTTCTGGAACAAAGGTGTTATTCAAGAAATTTTTGTCCATAGTGCCCAGTGAAATCGAATCTTTCCAACTGGACACAACATTCTTTTGACTGATTTTATCGAACGCTAACTGCAACGCCTCTTGGTAACCGAGCACTTTGGTGGGAACAATCTCGCGTATACGCAGGTCTTTGCAGATGACTTCATTCTTCATGCTGTTGACCAAGCTTCTTGCCAACGAATAGGTAGTTGATGTGACAAATACCAGCCATAAAGAAGACAGCTTGGGTGTAAGAACCGGTACGGTGATAATCCAACGCTTTAGTCCGCGCATTTTTGCGAAGCCATAAAGCATTTGATTGTACGTGAGAATTTCCGTTCCGCCAATATCAAATGCCTGGTTGAATGTTTCGGGCTTCAGTAATACGCCTTGCAAATATTCGATCACGTTGCGGATGCCGATGGGTTGGCAACGTGTCTTCAGCCACTTGGGCGCAATCATGATCGGAAGTTTTTCCACCAGGTCGCGAATGATTTCGAACGAAGCGCTGCCTGAACCGATGATGATAGCCGCGCGGAGAACCGTGAGTGGGGCTTTCGCCTGCGCCAAAATATCTTCTACATTTTTTCGCGATAGGAGGTGGTCAGACAAATCCGAATCATTCACAATGCCGCTCAAATAAACAATCTGTTTTGCGTTGGTTTGATTTACCAATGCCACAAAGTTTTGTGCTGATTCCGTTTCGAGGGTAGTAAAATCGGGATTAGACGAACTCATGGAGTGGACCAGGTAATAGGCTGCATCAATGTCTTTTGGAATTACGTGATTGCCTTTTGGCTGATTCAAGTCGTACTCAATGACAGTTACGTTCGTCAGAAATTCTTCCGTAAAATCTTCCCAATCAAACCTGCGCTGGTCGCGGACCAAGCAGATAACATGGTGACCCGCTTCTACCAGCACGGGCAAAAGCCTGCGGCCAATATAACCTGTAGAGCCGGTGAGGAGGATTTTCATGTTTCTTTATTGACGTTGTTTTTCACACTTCTTCCAATATGAGAAAAAAGATCCAAAGTATCCGGTCACCCCTGGGTACATCCATTCACGCGCATCTTTTTGGCCGGGATAATGAATGAAAGCAGGGTGCTCTTTGGAAATAATCCCGAGTGGTCCAAGCTCCGAAGTTTTGTACAATGCTCCCAACTCTCCGATTTCACCCACCCAAATCCTAACATTCGCGATGTTTCGAGAAAGTGCGATGATGAATTCAATTACTTTTTCGCTTACAGGATGTTTTTGAAAGTGCGAAGGCTCTAACAACAAAACACGATTGGCATCCTCATCTTTTCGCCACAGTGGATCAAGGTTATATGAATTGTAGATAAGCGTTGGCTTGGTAGTGTCGATTACTGGTTTCAGCAAACTTGGTAGGGGAGTGGTTAGGTTTAAATTAGTAGTTGCCTTCAAAGCCTCGGGTATTGGTGCCTGCGACAAGATTTCTGTAGGAGCATCTAAAAAAGTGTTTTGCTGAAAGCTGTGCGTGTACCGATTGATGTTTTCTTGGTTGCAATAATATTTTTTGGAAGAGAATGCCCCCGCTACCCATTGCCAACTGCAGGTGTTGCTCGCCAGGTCGCCATCCAGTAGATGATAGTACATCCATTGAGCCGGGGCCGGCCAATGCGCCTTGCCAATGTTGCACGTAATGCTTGCCACATACATGCGCACATGGTTGTGTAAGTATCCGGTTTCGTAAAACTCTTTTATCGACTTGTCAATGGCTGCAATTCCAGTTTCAGCGGTGGCGATTGCTGTGGGCATTGTATCGTGCAACACATCTGGCTGTGGTTGTTTCAGGTCTTTAAAAAGTTCATCGCCTTTTGCTTGCCACACGCGCTGAAAATATTCGCGCCACGCCAGCTCTTGCAGGAACTTGTCGATGGCAGCCGAATGATAACCTTTGGCCAATACTATGTCTTTCACCTGCTTGGTGCTGATAACTCCCCTCGAAATGTAGGGCGAGAGATAGGTGACGGCACCGTCAACAAAATTTCGCGTTTTGCCGTATTGTACAGGATTGATGCGGTTCACCCTTTCCATGATGGAACCGTAGTCAGTAGGGAACGAAATTTCGCTTTTGGAAATCAATTCGCTCATCGCTTACTGATTTTATTATTGGTGATGACTCTTTGCAGCGTTGACTTAAAACGACCATCATCAACGGTACTTAATTTTTTATGCTTAGTAGCTCGCCCATGCGTGCGCCTGCGCCACATTTTGAAACTACTTGCCTTTAACTGATTGCGCATCAAGTCAATCACGTCTTTTTCCAACAATCCAAACTGTGCTTCAATCGCTTCGAAGGGCGTGCGGTCTTCCCACGCCATTTCAATGATGCGGTCTATATCTTGCAGGCTGAGATTCTTCGATTTCATGCAATTTGTTCAACATAAATTGGTTTGTTTTGTTTTAAGGGAAACGTATGATCGCAACCCACGATTTCTTGAACAAACAGCGCCTAGTTGGTGACCCCGGTGCAGATGCACTGATCGAAGCCATTTTTGCAACAAAGCAGCAAGGTGTCCTTTATGGGTTATTGAAATTAGACGAAAAAGACATGGCTAATCAGCCGGAGTCAGAAGTTAGGGATTTTTTGTTGACTGAAAGACTTAAACCGACTTGGTTTGATGAACAGAAGCTAACACGTGGTCAGCTATTGTTTAAGCTGTATGCACTCGAGATGATGGCGCTGTTGGGTGCCATGTCCTTGCCTTATTGTTATGCGGCCTCCTCTGGCAACAAAGCGTTGTACTTATCAGACAAAATGCGCAATGCACCTGGTAAAAGATTAATGGATACAGCTTCCTTTGTAATTGCTGTGCTGACACCCAATAGCTTTGGTGAACATTCAACGGCAACTATCCACATCAATAAAGTGCGCCTCATTCATGCATTGTCGCGATATTATGTGCAAAAGTTGTCCAGTTGGAACATGGACTGGGGCGTGCCCATTAACCAAGAAGACATGGCGGGCACGAACTTGGCCTTCAGTTATGTGATATTGCTCGGCATGCAGCAATCGGGTTATATTTTATCTGAACGCGAGAAAGAAGATTTTTTGTTTGCATGGCGATACATTGGCTATCAATTAAACATTGACGAAGCATTGCTTCCTGCCTCGTTCTCGGAGGCGCATGCGCTTGCCCAGTTAATCAAAAAGCGAAATTTCAAAAAGACCGATGAAGGCATCGTGCTCACGCAAGAGCTGCTAACCTATTATCGCGCCAGCGTGCCGCCTGACCAAGCGAAATTAGTAGCCGCGCAAATACGCCTTTACCTTGGCGATGAGGTGGCCGAATATATTGGGCTGCCGAGAGACCCGGTGCAAGATAGGGTAGCCGCTACCGTCAGCACCCTCAAAGCAACTCAAAATCTCTTATCAGTTCATACAAGCAGTTACCAGAAAATGATGGTTCAGCATACGTTGCTGAAGAAGAAATTTACAAATTCAACGGCATAGTGTCGCCTGCTGGCAGTGGTGCGCGAAGTGTATTTTCCTTTTCGGTTTTTCTTTTGGTATGTTTCTTTAAAATCCCTTTGTTTTCAAATTGCACTGCCACTGAGTTTTTCGTTCTCCACAAATGCTCGCGAGCAAATCTTGCCGTTTCTGCAATGGCTACAATGGGTTGTGGATAATCGACCCCTATGGTGATGCCCGCGAGTGTTTGCTCTTCGGAAGTCATTCTCCACGGTTCATGAATGTGTGTATTCGGTATTCGTTGCAATACGGGTAACCATTTTCGAATAAAATTCCCTTCCGGGTCATGGTCAATGCTTTGCTTGACGGGATTATAAATACGAATAGTGTTTACACCCATCGTTCCGGCTTGCATTTGAAATTGTGGATAGTGAATACCCGGCTCATAATCTAAAAACTGCCTTGCTAAAAAGTGTGCACCTGCTTGCCACGGCTGCCACAAATGATGCGTGAAAAAAGATACCAGTAAACTCCGCATTCTGAAATTCAGATAGCCGGTCGTCTTTACGCAGTTGATGCAGGCGTCTATGAGAGGATAACCTGTCTGTGCGTTTTCCCAAGCATCGACTAATTTCTTATCTATTTCAGTTCTGATTTCATCAAAGCCCCGATTCAGGTTTTCGAATTCCATTCGGCACTCACTTTCAAATTTTTGAATGAAGTGGCAATGCCAATGCAGGCGGTGCGTAAAAAATCGCAGACTACTTTTATTGGGCGATTGAGCCATCGCGTGCAGCGTTGCTCGGTACACTTCTTTCATCGAAACATTTCCCCAAGCCAGATAGGGCGAAAGGCGGCTACAGCTTTTTCGGCTCTCTTCAGGTTTCGAAATATGTTTTTGATAGTTGACGTGGCGCGCGTTGAGAAATGTCTTTAGATAACGATGCGCTGCCGAACTTCCTCCAGGCTGAAAGACTGAGTTGGCAGTAAAGCGATAGTCAAATGGTTTCAACAGGTTATCCGGCAATGACGCAGTGGCGAGTTTAGTCCAATCCACAGAGAAGATTGGAGCTGTCATTGTGCGCAACCAGCGCGCAGTAAAGTCTTTGCGTGTTTTCAGTCCACGAATCACACCGTTGGTAGGGTACTCGTGCCATCCAATGTTGTGCTGTTGGCAAAAACCCGCCACGGCCAAATCACGCTGATACGAAATATGGTTGCCCGTCTCTTGGTGCGAGAAAATCTTCTTGACTTCAAAAACTGATACCAGCTTCTCTAAACTGGCAATAACCTCACCATCGATGGCTTGAATTTGTAAGTTCATTTTTGACAAGGCATTGTTCATGTCCAACAACGACTCTTGCACAAAGCGCCAATGTCGCTCATCGCTGTCGTGTGCCGCCATTATCGAAGGTTCAAAAAAGTAAAGAAGCAGAACAGGTGTGGAATCTTCAGACGCGCGCAACAATGGCTGGTGGTCAGTCAATCGCAAGTCGCGTTTAAACCACACGATATTAATGAGCGTCTTCATTTGTTTTTCCCATCCAATGCTTTCAAGAATTTTTCCGCGCGCTGCAGGTGTGATTGTTGCTTTTCCTTCGGCATCTTGTCAAAGGTCTTCACTAACATTCCGAGTCTTGGGTTCTTCAAGAAGAAATCACGGTGCACGTGCATGAAGCGCCAGAACAATCCGTCCCACGTGGCTTGCCAGTCGCCTTTTTCGTAGTCGCTCATTTTCATCAGGTAATTGCTTCCGCTGATGTAGGGCTTGGTGGCCATCAGGCCTCCATCGGCAAACTGACTCATGCCATACACGTTTGGTACCATCACCCAATCGTAGGCATCGATGAAGAGTTCCATAAACCAACAGTATACTTCATCGGGGTCAAATTCGCAGAGCAGCATAAAATTGCCGAGCACCATCAATCGCTCAATGTGGTGACAATAGCCGGTGGTCAAAACTTTTTTAATTGTGCTGTCGATGGGAGGGATGCCTGTCGTGCCGGTCCAAAATGATTTCGGAATTTTCCGTTTGAATTTCCAGTAGTTTGTAGTGCGCTCTTGCGTTCCTTTGCTTTGATACACTCCGCGGATGAATTCTCGCCAACCCAAGATTTGCCGGACAAAACCTTCAAGTGAATTTAAGGGAACTGTGTTTTCATTGGCGTAAGCAATGGCTTGATCGATTATATCTTTAGGCGTGAGCAACCCCACGTTCATCATCGGTGTTAAAACACTGTGATGCAAGATGTTTTCCCTGGTTACCAGCGCGTCTTCATATTCGCCAAATTCAGCAAAGCGCATTTGGAAAAATTGCTTCAACCACGCACGACTTTCTGTAAAGGTTGTTGGGTAGATAAAGGTGTTACTAACTTCTCCGTAATTGTTGGGATAGTTCTTGTTCACGTATTCTATCGCCTCTAGCCAATACTCATTTGTTTTTGGAAATATTACTTCAGGAGCTTTCTTGCCCTTCGGGTATTTCAATCGGTTTTCGGTATCATACGTCCACTTGCCACCGGTTGGTTGTAACTCTTCATCGACTAAAATTTTAAAATGCTTGCGTTGCTGCGTGTAAAAGTCAGTCTGATAAAAACGTTTTTTACTTGCGAAGTAATTATTGATTTGGTTGCCAGTTAAAATGAATAGCGGTGAATCATGTTTCACTACTTTCATTTTTAAAGCGGAGATTTGCTTGGCTATTCTTCTTTCAAGCAAATAATCCGTGACATCACAATAGTGTATTTCATCATTGCCTTTCTTATTGAGGTATGGCAACAGATTTCGTACATCGGCAAGTTTGTCCTTGGCCTCGATGTAAGTTACTTCATAGCCTTTGCTTTGAAGGACCTGTTGGTACGCCTTCATGCTTGCGCGATGGAAAACCAACTTTTGCTTATGAAAATTGTATTGGCTGAAGAAAAGAAATTCTTCGACTACATACACCGGCCTGTTTTTTTCTAAAGCCGTATGTTTCTCAAACAGTTGGTGAGGGAAAACGAGTGAAATTGCGCTCATTTCTTTGATTTGTTCATTCGGCATTTGTCGCTACAATATTTTACCTCTTCCCACACCTTTTCCCACTTTTTGCGCCACGCAAAAGGCCGGCCGCATACGCTACAGATTTTGGTGGGCAGGTGTTGTTTTTTATGCATGGCTTTTTTGGCCACAGATTCACAGATTTCAGATTGATGACTTTCTAAATTCTGTCAATCAGTGGCTATATTTTCAAATACGTATCAGCTTTTTCATTCTCAAATCATCTAACGTCAAAACACTTTTATGATTGCTTTGAAATCGCTTTACATCGAATAAGAACATCGTGTGGTCTCCCGCATCTTTTGCCCATAATTTTTCCAATTCCATCAACCCTGCGCAATGGGTCAAGACTTTTTTGTCGTGCCAAAGCGTGATCAACTTTTTCTTCGTCAAGTAGTTTTCTTTATCGTAACGAAGGCCGCTCTTTTTACCAAGCGTGTTTACCAGCGATGCATGTTGCACGCCCAGCAGTTGAAGTACTGCGGTTTTGCTTGAAATAGTGTTTTCTATCGACTGCGTGCCGTGGTACACCGCTACCATATAGCGTTTCGGTTTCATGCTCACGGCCGAAACATACGTGCAAATGTTCATGTTCACCTTTTCGCCTTGGTAGGTAGCGAGGCTGTAAACGGGTAAGTTCGGTAAGTTCCAGGGTCGTGTCATTGCTACACTTGTTTCAAGTATCGTCTCCCGACAAGGGGACGATACGAACCATTGCAACCAAATTTAAATGCATCGTCCCCGAAAGGGGAGAAGATGCTAGACATTAAGTTCCAGGGTCGTGTCATTTTACACCTTCAAGCTTGACATTCCGCCATCAGCATGCAGCACTTGTCCCGTGATCCAACTCGATTTCTCAGACAGTAAAAACGCAGCCAGGTTCGCAAGATCTTCGGGTTGGCCGATTTTTTTGAGCGGGTGGCGTTGCGCGTTGGCTTCTTTTTTCTCGTCCGTATTCAACAATGTTCCTGCCAAAGGTGTATTGGTGATCGAAGGCGCAATACAGTTCACTCTGATTTTTGGAGCAAATTCAGCCGCCAACGCTTTGGTCAATCCTTCCACCGCCCCTTTTGAAGATGCCACCAATGAATGAAAGTTAAAACCCGTTTGCACCGCCACAGTCGAAAACAAGACAACGGATGCCTGATTCGAGTTTTTCAATTTAGGCAGGCAGGCCTGCATTACCTTTACTGCACCCACCAACTGTAGTTGATAATCGGAGATGAAGTCTTCGGGCTTGATGCGCGCGAAAGGCTTGAGGTTCACCGCACCCGGGCAATACACCAGTCCATCGATGCTGTCGGGCAGAAATGAGAAGTCTGGGCTTTCGTCCAGCACGTTTAAGTGCGCGTATCCCGTCAATCCCTCGGGGCGATTTTCGGTGGTTTTGTTAAACGTGCCATACACACGGTGGCCACCCGCTGATAGTTGAACTGCCAAAGCCCGCCCAATTCCAGACGAAGCTCCAATGATGACGATACTTTGCATAACACCTACAACCGACATTGAGCAAAATTGTTATACTTTTCATCATCGAAAAGAGTCGTTCATTCTCTAATTGCTCAAACTCGCTTTTAAAGGTTCGCCTGCCCGTTGGTTAAACGCATAATCGATTACTTTTAGCACTTCTTTGGCAGGGTCGAAAGACACTCTCATCCAGCCATAGTGCTTTGATTGACCAACAACTAGTCGAACCGCTAGAACCCTCGGTATCCCGCTTTGCCACTCTCCTTCATACCAAAGACTTCCGTCACTTCGGGTATGGCGAATGGCCAACGTGGATGAATTTGAAGTCCAGACTTGTGATTCCTGCAGGTGTCCATCAATAACATCATCTTGTTTGTGACTAATAGCGAAACCCATGTTCAAAAAATACGCATCATTGTCCGGTTCCGAAATTACCTCATTGAACAACAAGGGATTAATAGCTGCGTACAAATGGTCTCCATCATTGTTGGCCGTAAGTTGCAAAAAGAACACATAGTCGTTTATCCCATCTCCATTCAAGTCCACTGGTAAAGCATTGGCATCAGATGCTCTTAATGTGCGGCCGTCAGTTTTATGAATGAATTTGGTAGCTGGTAATTCATCTTTTTGCCCGCAGCCGATTCCTACAAAAAAAATTAGTAAAACTCGAGCAATTATTTTTGAATTTATTTTATTGGATGAAATTTTATCGACCCTCATAATGTTTATCTTTTTCGTTTTGATAGCAAAGAGGTTTATAATTCACTTTCTTGGATAACCGTTGCTTCGCCACCAACCAAAATGTTGGTCACATTTTGATGGCTCACGGTCTTTGCGAACAAAACGCCCCTTTTGTTTCTATCTGGACCTTGCTCAATTGTTATTTCTTTGATTTTTTTTTCATGATGAATCCAGCCGCCAAGCAATCCCGCGGCCATGCCAGTTGCATTTTCCTCGTTGATTCCGTAAAACGGAGCGAACATTCTGCTAAATAGCACACCATTATTCCACGCAAAAAGGTAAGTGCCAATGAGGTTATTATTTTCTGAAAAACTGTAAATCGCTTTTTGATTGGGGTTTGCCGCAATAACATCATCAACCGAGGCTGCCTCATTCAACAGGAAACCAACGCCATTCCTTGCAATGGTCGCAGATCGGAGCTTGGTTTTTCCGTGATAGAGGTTTGCAGTTTCATTCTGGGTTACTTCTTGAAAAACGGGAAAATCTTGCTTCATATAAACCATCTCGTCTGCCACCAATACGTCAATAGGTTTGGCATGTGTAACAAGCTGGTGGTTGCCGTTTGATATCGCACCCTGTTGTAGTAAGATGTTTACGGCAGCAATAGTAGCGTGTCCACAGTATAATATCGGTTTTTCGGGTGTAAAAAACTCAATAGCAAAACCTTTTGCGTCTTTAGTTAAAAATGCAGTCTCAGAAAATCCGATTTTACGCGCAATGTCCTGTTTCTCGTCAGCAGACGAAAGGTGATTGAGTACTACAGCGGCTGGATTGCCACCCTTGCCATTTTTGCTGAATGCATTTACGATTTGATATTTCATTTTTTTTAGAATTTAATTACATCCCCGTCATTTGGTATAATTACCCTTTGATCAAGACCATGGTCAACCACGGCTTGTCGAAAATCTGGTCTGCGTTGATAGCAGTGATTGATGGTTTCGAGGTGTACAACAACAACCTGAGCGTTTGATTTTGAAACCACTTTTACCATATCATCCACCGTCATTGTGATAGGGTCACCCGTGATAAATTGCGCCCCGCCACCGTTGATTATTATTTGGGTCGGTTGATGCTTTTTGATGGCGGCATCAACCGCATCACACCAAATGGTGTCTCCTGCAATGTAGAGCCTGTCTTTTTCCCATTCTACTACAAAACCCGACACAATTCCCATTCTTTTTTCGATTTCACCCGTACCATGCCTGCCGTCTGTTCGATGGATTTGAATACCGCTCCAATTGAAGCTGCCGGAAATTGGCTGAACATTCTTAAAGCCCTGCTGCCGCAGTTTTTCTTCATCGCCTGGTTGGCAGAAAAGTTGAATTTCTTTCGGTAGCGTTTGCTGAGCTGTGATATCCCAATGGTCGCGGTGCAGGTGGGTAACCAACACGGCATCAAGATTCTTGATGAGTTTGTTAAGTTCAATTTGATTAATAGGCAATTCCACCATTGGTATTCTGCTACTGTTTGCGGCATTTTGTATTGGATCTAATGCCTCTTTCTTGCTAAGCATTGGATCTACTAAAATATTTTTGCCGTTTACTGTTACCAGAAGCGTGGCATGTCGCAACAAACGTATTTTGGTACTTGGCTTGCCGAACGCGCTGACGTTTTGTAGCTTTGTTAGGAGCGCCAAGCCGATTACCGAGGCTCTTTGAACGAACATTCTTCTTTTCATAGTTTTTTGTCTGTTTCGCTTTGCAAAGTAAACGGGTTCTCGGCAGAACAGTTTTATTCTTAAGCGCCAACTATTTATTTGTTTCCGCCATTAGATTTTTTATGCAGCATCAACCAATAAACTGTGAAGCAAGCGTTAAAATTTACAATAAAAAGGATTGCGCATTTCACGCCCGATTAGGTTGGAGCAAGACCGAATGGCATACACATCGCAAAGGTCAACTCATTTATGCGGAGCATGGAATTATGCGTTTACACCTGAGAGAAAAGACCCGTTATATTCCATCTCTGCATGCAGCTTGGATACCTACGGGTGTTGAGCATTTGGTGGCAACCGTATCGGTTAACATTATTTTTCGTTCGCTGTATTTGGAGTACGATTACCTGAAGGATACATTTTATGACACAGTAAGCGTTTTTTACATCAGTGCTCTGCTGCGAGAAATGTTGCTCTATACAGAACGGTTTAATTTGGATGATATCGCCTCGAATCACGAGGTATCTTTTTTGGAAGCGGTCAAACAGTTACTACCGGCCCAATGCCCGACCAAAATTGATTTGCATTTGCCAACGCCTTCACTGCCGGTGCTTCAACAAATAGCACAGTATTTAGAAAATAACTTGCATCAGCCCGTTTCAATGCCGGACGTTGCTCGCAAACTTGGTGTGAGTGATCGAAGCCTTTCAAGGATGTTCAAACTGGATATGCGAATGTCTTTTGTACAATACTTGAAGCTTCTACGAATGGTGAAGGCAGTGGAATTGTTGGTGCTGCCGGGCAAGAACGTGAGCGAAGTTGCCCTGGCTGTCGGATACGAAAGTCTGCCTACGTTTAGTAATAATTTTTATGAAATCATGGGCACAAGGCCTAATATGTTTCTCCATCACTGATTTGTTCGTTTGGTCCGATCACCGAGTACTGGAGTTGTACCAAACCAGTGGAGAATGATCTTGTGTTAAGGAGTTTCATTCGATGCTCGTGACGTTGGTCAAAAAAAAGACGTATGCCGCCCCCAACCAAAACCGGCACAATAGAGATGATCAACTCATCAATTTGATTCTTGGAAAGTAGATAGTTGATTAACGTTGCTCCGCCATCGCAAAAAATAACACCGCCTTCTTTCTGTTTGAGATCAGTTACCAGTTGATCAATGTTTCCATCAAAAAATATTAAGTTACCCATCTTTTGATGTGATTTACTGGTTATGATGTAGCACTGTTTGTCGCTATGGGGGAATGGATGGTTACTCGTTATCCACTCGTAAGTGTGTCTCCCCATTAGCACCGTATCAACTTTTGCAATAAATTCACCATATCCGTAGTCCTCACCTTCTTTTTCGACTATTTTTAGAAAATCAAGGTTGTCGGCCGGCTGCGCAATATAGCCATCTAAGCTCATTGCAATGAAAACTTTCAGCTTTC
Organism: Bacteroidota bacterium; assembly: GCA_018267275.1. Lineage (GTDB taxonomy): Bacteria > Bacteroidota > Bacteroidia > Cytophagales > Cyclobacteriaceae > ELB16-189. Next base: position 64,611 of record JAFDYV010000011.1, read on the forward strand.
GTGAATAACTAAACTCCATGTCACTTTTGTATTACCAGTTTTCTCTCGGTGAGTTTTCTTTTTCCACATGTCATCAACAAAGTGTAAATGCCTGTCGTCAAGTCAGTAGTGTTGATGGTACATCTGTATCTCACTCGTTCTTGTACGTTTGCAGATGCCATTGCAACAGCTCGGCCATTTGAGTCATAAATGTGAATATCAATCGCTTCGCTTCGGATTGGGGTCATTTCAATTTGAACAATTTGTTGTGCGGGATTGGGAAAAAGAGAAAAATCGGTCGGTACGGATTGCTCAGTACCTACTGTTATTGAAGGCGCTATTATTGCCATTACTGTTGCTGATTCGCCACCGCCTATGCTCCCTTGGCTCAACCCAAACGATCCACAAAACAAAACGGTCTCTCCATCAGGCATCGTTTTTAAATCTGTGTAGTCGCCCCAAACAGCAAAATAATCATTACCATTCTTAATCCGCGTTGGTTGCGATACAGCCAACGTGTTACCGGAAATATCAATTTCCAAAACCGAAGATCCGGGGTGGGTAGTAGGAGATGCATGCAAATACCCCAACATCAATAATTCCTGTCCGGCTTTTCTTAGGGTTGCGATGGATGGAAAAGCAATATCAACCGAATCTGTTATGATGTGTGAGCCGAGGACGTATTCGTTGCCGTTATATAACAACTTACCCAGGAAAATAGAACAAACATTATTGTATGCAGTATTGAATACAAAATATGTTTTTCCTTGCAATTGTGTTGCGTCCAATATTCTGCAATCATTTGTATTGAGTAGGGTGGTGGTACCCTTCTGGCGGACAGATGGTGGCACCCCGTATGCAATGTTGCTTTCAATTGTTTTTACATTCAACCGATTGTCGATGATGGTTACTGCATAAAAAATTTGTCCTCCAGTCAAAGTTTCATTGCCTAACAAGAGTATTTCATTGGTTGAGTCAAACCATTCATTGGCAGGCGTTAAATTGAAAAGTGGTTTGCCATTGACTTCAGCTCCTGGAAGTACTTGAGCTTGCAAAGGTTTGCCGGCAAAACCTTCCTTTTTTGGAATACGCCAAACGATTGTGTGTTTAAATCCGCTGTTGCTCACAGAGCCGTTGAAATAAGAGTTGCTGGTAACCACTATCTCGGTGGGCGTAAGGGCCAACGCAGGAAAATCAGACCATGTGTTGTCTTGAAAAGGGTTCCCATTCAAACTTAGTACATTCCAATTCCCTGCGGGATCAATAGTTTGAGAAAAACACAAATACAGCTTGCTTTCTTGATATGTCTTAGCACTCAGCATTAAAACCACAAATTTTCTCTCCTCTGGGTCAAATACCACCCGAGGGTCAAAAATGGCGCTCTCCGTTGTGCCTAAAAAGGCCCTCAGTGATTTGAGAAAAATAGGTTTTCCGTCAGCATGAAAAGCATAAATGTATTTGTTTTGGATCGCTAACATTAAACCATCGGGTGAGACGGCTACCGAATTGTCGTTTGGGTTACCACCAAATTCATTGGCGATAAAAGATGAGACGATTTGGGGTGCGCGGTTGTTTCGTGGTAATTGTACTACATTCGCCAAGCGAATATTATCACTTCTGTTTGACTGGTAAACGGGGTGCGTATGTGACCGTAAGCGATCTACCTGAACCACATCCACGACCGAGGAAAGGTGAACGATCTGCGGCATCTCAGATTGAACCCAAGTTACAGAGTGCTGGGCCATCAGTTTGCTGAAAAATGAAAGCGAGACAAAGAAATTTTGCAAGGATCTGATCATGCAAGTTCCAGTAACGAATTCAGAGAAAAATGGTTTTGAAAGTACCAACAACTTCCGGTTTGTAATGTTAATTCTTTAAATTTCGAACCTATGTCTTCAAGCCCCATTCATTCATTGTCCCTAAACGTTTCCGCTCCACAGTTTTCGATGGTCGATATTTTTGGGCGCAAAATTGAACTAGCCACCTACAAGGGCAAAAAGGTGTTCATTGGTTTTTTCCGCCATGCAGGTTGTCCTTTTTGCAACTTGCGCGTGCATACGCTGGTAAAACTGCGCGAAAAACTGTTGCAGCATAACATGGAGATGATATTCTTTTTTGAATCGCGGCAGGAGACAATGTTGCGAAGCATGTTCCATCAAGAGGTGTCGCCCATTCCGCTGATTGCCGACCCTGAAAAGAAATGGTACAGCATCTATGGCATTGAAGATTCGTTTGCCAAATCGGCTTACAGCCACCTGACTACTTTTATCCAAACCGCTATTAAGGCCCAACGCACCAAAGTGCCTATTCATACCATGGCCACGGGCGAGTCGTTCTCTACCATGCCCGCAGAGTTTTTGCTGGACGAAAATCTCATCATCCGCAAAATGCATTATTCCCAAACCCTTAACGACCGCCTCTCGCTACAGGTAATTGAAGACTTTGCAGCGTCAAACAAATAACCAACAACTAACAACTAACAACTATCAACTAACAACTATCAACTAACAACCAATAACCACCAACCAACCCATGCCAACCAAAATCACCGTCAACAACAATGGCTCTTTAAAAGTAGAGGGCGACTTTGAAATAGTGGATGCCCAAGGAAATGCCTATGGCCTACAGGGCCGCACCGTGTTATCACTCTGCCGTTGCGGGCTCTCCAACAACAAACCTTTCTGCGATGGCTCGCACAAAGAAAAATTTGAGCACGAAGCCAAGGCGTTTGAATTGCCGCCTAGGAAGGTTTGACGCTATGTTTTGTCCTTGTATCATAGGCCGGGTTTGAGAGCTACACATGGGGTCGAAAAATTACCCCCCAAACGAGTACATCTTTTTATACTCAATCGGGGTAAGCCCTGTATACCGCTTGAAAATATCTCGAAAATAATTCAGGTCTTCGTAACCCGATTTGTATGATATCTCTTTAATATTTTCTTTCCCTTCTTCCAATAGTTTTTTAGCATGCTCTACTTTTACGCGTTGGATGTACTCTGTTGGCAGGTTACCGGTAGCGGCTTTAAAACGCCTGATGAATGTTCGCTCACTCATCAAAACCTCTTCAGAGATCGTTCCAACCGTTATTTTTTCATGTGCGTGTGCTTCGATAAAGTCCTGTGCTTTTAATATCTCTGTATCTTGATGTGACTTTTGTACGCTAAAGATAGAGTAAGAGCTCTGCGAAATCTTTCCTTTGTCGACTAGAAACATTTTGGCGCAATAGTTACCCAGTTCTTTCCCGTAATACTTTTCTACCAAATAGATGCAAAGGTTCATGAACGATAACGTGGCTCCCCCGGTAACTATCTTGCCGTTGTCGACAATAATTTTTTCATCCAGCAGCTTTACTTTTGGGAACATGATTCTAAAATAATTGGAAGCAAACCACGAGGTTGTCGCTTCTTTGCCGTCTAGCAAGCCTGTGGCCGCCACAAAAAACGCACCGGTGCATGTGCTGCATATTGCTGCTCCTTTTTTCTGTTGTTGGAGTATCCATTCAACCAAATGTGGGTAATTCTGAACAAGTTCGGCCATGTTGCCAACAGCAGCTGGCACCACCACGACATCACATTTTTGGAAGGGCACAAGAGAAGAGTGACATACCAATTGGTATCCATTACAGTTCACTGTTTTACTTCTTTCGGCTGATGCGAGGGTGACCTCAAACGTATTTTTCTTTTTCTTTTGATTGGAAAGTTGATCGCTGAACGCTTGCGAATAATTCAAAATATCCATAATGCCTAACACTGAAGTGGGCACATTAGCTGAGATAACAGGCACGATTACTTTCATACGGTGGAAAAGAATATGTCAAATATACCTGTTTACCGGTATGAATCTGCCAATTGTCAAAATTACCCTGTAGGGTTGTCCATTTACCCATGCTTGGAAGATCAGACCATCGTACACCTTTGTATCATAAAAAAACCTTTATGAAAACAACAGAAAATAGTTTAAACTGGTTCGAGATTTCAGTAGCTGAAATGCCTCGTGCGAAAAAATTTTATGAGTCAATCTTTGGTGTTTCTTTGTTATCTGGTGATGTAGCGGGTACTAGCATGGCCTTCTTCCCAACCAGTGGCGAAAGTGAAAAAGTTGGAGGGGCGCTCGCCCAAGGCCCATTCCATAAACCAAGCATCGATGGAAGCAAAGTGTACCTCAATGCAAACCCCAATCTTTCGGCTGTGCTAGATCGGGTGGAGTATTCAGGTGGCAAGGTGGTTTTGCCGAAAACATCAATTGGGGACTTTGGTCACATGGCATTTTTTATTGATACAGAGGGCAACGTAGTGGGACTACATTCTAAAAATTAATGGTAAACACATATGGAAAAAATTCTAAATCTCGGCAGATGGGTTTTCCCGGCATCATTTATCATGTACGTTGGTTTACACTTTGGCAAACCCGATGTGGGGGCGGCTTTTGTGCCCGACTATTTACCGTTCCCCTATTTTTGGAACTACTTCACAGCAATATGCATCATCTTTTTTATCATCAGTGCGCTGATTGGTAAATATGATAAACTTGCGTACGCGTCAATGGCGCTGTATGTAATTTTGATGGCTTTCCTGATACATTTACCAAGGGCGCTCGGTCATGAATTGGGTATGGAAAGTATGGCCGCTGATTTAGCTCGTGAAAAAGAACTCGAAATGGTAAATTTTTTCAGAAACGTTATGTTGACCGGTGCATTATTGGGTTTTGCAAAATATGTGGCGAAAGACAAACGGATTATTGGTTGACGGTCATTAGTCACAGAATAGCATCAAATCATCAGGCCTCGAATCCTTTTTGGATTTGAGGTTTTTTATGTGATAGAAATGAGAAGTGATGCCGTGCATCCCAGCCATGGCAATCACAAACTGTCTTTAAAAATCCAATTTATTGCATCGTGCTGCGGTGGGGAACGCGAACATCATGAAAATTGTAATGGCTCATCATCACGCGGTAAAAAGCGCCAGCATCGACACGGTCACCAGCAGGAAAAAAGCAACGGCTTGATAGCCTACCCACGGCTCTACCGCCAGGCTTATCAATACCATGGTGGTAACCGCAGCGATGCCCAGGCCAAACTGCCGCGGGGTAGAAATACGTTCAAGCCAGCGCGTCATTCTTGTGTTGTTCTTGATGGCTCAAAAGTAGGAGATGCAATATAAATACTGTGTAAAACTAGGGGTGAAGGGTGTAAAGATTTTATAAAGATGGGGGAGGTACGTCTTTCAAATGTATGGGTCACGTTTGTGCTTACGCAGTGGTGGCTTTTCGAAGCCGCCACTGTCCGCGTGGGCAAACGTTGAACGATGATAACACTTATAGCTTACACGTCCCGCCACCATTGCGCAAACATTTTGTTGCGAGCCGTAGGGTCTACACCGATCTATATTCGAAGTCGTAAATATTATTCATTTAAGTCGTCTGGTCGCAATCTCGGTTTGTAGTCGTCTTTAGTATATTCCTGCCAATACCAATGAGCTACAAATGCGTATTGTTTTTGGCTCAAATAATTTTCGTTAGGAATGTGCTCTGACACTATATTTAAAAAAGTGGTCCCGTCACCGGTACAGAGTTCCTTCTCAATAAAATCATAAACTTTAATACTCGGTTCGCTTGGTCCAGGCAAAACTATTCCAAACTGTCTTGATAAGCTCTTTGTCCGCAGTGAAAAAATAACAAGAAAGCATCTCAATTCTTTTGGAAGTGTTATGATGTTTACTCCTTCCATCTCTTTTGGGAAATCGTAGTTTAACCAAAACACTTTTGATAAAATCTCTTTATCGGGATTTAATAGTTGTTCCCTCACCTTATAAAGTCCTCCGTTTATCAAAAATGCGTTTCCCAAAGTCGAATACGCAATCAGATAAGCAACTCTTAGTAGTGCAACCTCAGCCCGCCTTTCATTAGAAATTTTGTTTAATTTCATGTGAAAGGTTGGAGTCTTAAACCCATTTTCATACATCTTGTGAGGATGGAAAATAGGATTATAAATTGTCCTTGGGGGAATTAAGTCGCTCATAAACTTCTTTGCTTGGTCTGGATTTGACCGTTGAGTTTGTAAGTTTAAGGTTAATCCTCCTTTCGTGTCTACTTCAAGGACTCCATTGACTTCATTGCCATTTAGTTCAAACGTTGCTTTTGACCTTGAACGAGGTAGAAATTGTTTAGAGTCCGTTTCAAGTAAATTATTCAAAAGATGAATATCCAACTCATGTCCACTTCTTGAATTGCACTTTTTGCATGTAAGTGCTAAGGGTTTTCCACCGAGAGATTTAGGTGGAATGTCCTCAAGTGTCAGGAAGTTCTCCAATCTACTATCTAAGTCTTTTTGCAAGAAGGTGTCAAAGCAAAGAGGGCAGATGTATCCATTTTTGAAGTCTGGCTCAAATCTAATTGATGGGTGTTCCTTCACCCATTCCAAGTTTTGTGAAAACAACTTGAATATTTTTTCTTTCTTGATTGTCGTAGCCGACTTCTTCATTTTATACTCCAAAGCAAATTGTCAGTCCTATTTGTTAGGAGAACAGTTTTGTCCGAGCCTATGGCTGGCAACTAGCAGCAATGTGCATGAGGTGCACATAGCCAACCAAATTTAAGGTATTTGTGCTATGCTTAAAAGCAGGTTTTCTAAAAAGAGCCCGTTACTTCAACGCTTCCGCATACGTCTTCAACACTCGTGCGCGGGCAAAGGCGTGGTTAACAATGGGCTGTGGGTATTGGGCAGTGCCAAATTCAGGAACCCATTTTTTAATGTATTCTAATTTCGGGTCAAACTTTTCGGTTTGCAACGCGGGGTTGAACACGCGGAAGTAAGGTGCGGCATCACAGCCAGAGCTGGCCGCCCACTGCCAGCCCCCATTATTGGCGGCCAAATCAAAGTCTAACAATTTTTTTGCAAAGTAGGCTTCGCCCCAGCGCCAGTCAATGAGCAAATGCTTGGTAAGAAAACTGGCCGTAATCATGCGCACACGGTTGTGCATGAAGCCCGTGGCATTCAACTCGCGCATGCCGGCATCCACAATAGGGTAGCCGGTTTTGCCTTCGCACCACGCGGCAAATTCTTTTTCGTTGTTGCGCCACTGAATTTTATCATACGCGGGTTTAAACGCTTGCGTGGCCACTTGCGGAAAGTGCCACAAAATCATGTGGTAGAAGTCGCGCCAAATCAATTCATTCAGCCATGTTTCATTTTTCTTTAGAGCAAGCTGTGCCAACTTGCGGATGCTCACGGTGCCAAAACGCAAGTGAACGCTCAACCTGGTGGTTCCGGCAATGGCCGGAAAATTCCGTTGCTTGTCGTATTGCTCGACAATAGATTGCTTCACCAACCGTTCGGGAAACGAAAAATTTACTTCTTGAAAGCCAATATCCGGCAACGAGGGTAGGGGATGGGCTTTTGTTTTCTGAAAATGATCAAAATAATTTTCGGTGGGGTAGCTCTTTAAGGTTTCTTCGTCCAACTTGCTTTTCCATTTTCGGCTGTAGGGCGTAAACACGGTGTAGGGCTTGCCATCGTCTTTGGTCACTTCGTCTTTTTCAAAAACCACTTGGTCTTTGAAGGTTTTAAAAACCACGCCTTTGCTTTCCAAAATCTGTTTCACCTGTGCATCGCGGGTGCGCGCATACGGTTCGTAATCGTGATTGGTGTAAACGGCCTTGGGTTGTAGCTCGTTGAAAATGTCGATCGGGTTACCGTGTAGCACCAGCAAAGAGCTGCCCATCTCAACCAACTGCTGTTGCATCAGCGCAAGCGATTGATGGATAAAGGCTACGCGCAATTCGGCTTTGTCTTCGAGCTTGTTGAGTATCTCCGTATCAAAAATAAAAATGGGTAGCACGCTCTCATTTTCTTTCAGCGCATGAAACAACCCGGCATTATCTTGCAGGCGTAAATCGCGCCTGAACCAAAAGAGTGTGGTTCTTTTGGTAAACAGCTCGCTAAGCGGACTTTTTCCGAAGGTCTTCAATTTCTTTCTCCAATTTATCGATGGCCTCCATTTTTACTGCATAGAGCTTTAGATCGCCCGAGCGCTGCACGTGCATGGCTTCTTCCAAAAGCTTCTTGCGTTTGTTTTCAAGGGCTTGAATGGGGTCTTTTTTTAGAAAAGAGAACATAGGTACGTTGTTTTGTCTAATGAAAACACCAATCACGGTCTTATGTTATGCCGAAGCTTCGAAATTGTAGTAGTCGCGTTGGTAAACGTAGAAACCGAGGACGCTGAGTGCCAAGGCCTCCAGCCAAAAGACTTTGAACAGCACCAGCATGAAAGAAACAAGGAAAAGACCAAACGTGTAGGTGGTATGCTGATCAATGTTGAAGGGTTGACGGTACAAGCGTGTGTGTTGGTGTAATAAATAGCTGATGGCAAAAATGCCAATTAACACAACATCGTACCAAACCAGTTTGTTGATAACCAGTAAAACCAATTCGGGTAACAATAATAAACCGTAAAATAGGCACAGATAACCCAAACGCTTTACCGTTGAAATGGGCAATCCTCGTGCAAAGGTCAAATACGTTTCTTCCAAACGCCTGCTTTCAAAAACAATGACGGAATGCGCCATCAACCCAAAAAGTAATCCCATCAAAGCAGTTCGGTTGTCGTAGTGGTCGGTGGTGATTTGCAAAAAGCCGATGATGGCAAAAAGGGAAAATGCTTTGGTGAATAATAACGCCAAGGGTATATGATTGGTAAAGTACCCTACATAAAAGAACGGAAAGTATTTTTTCCAAGGCCACTGGATGGCCTGTAGCAACTTGGTGGTTTTTCTTTCATGAGTCGTATGGATTCGATGGAGGATAATTCTCGTGCTGGCGATAATCTTGATGAGATGAAATAAAATCACCGCCAAGGTTGGCCAATACTGCTGACTGATAATTCCAACGCCCACAATAAACCCGGAGTAAATGAGCACGGGCTGGTCCATCATAAAGACGGAAAACAGCATGGGCCCAAATTGTTGTTGCCTTGATAATCGCGAGTAGTCTTTCAAAAATTGATTGTGCGGCTCCGATAATTCAGACAATACCAATTGCAAATATTTGGCGCTGTATAAAATCCAAACAGCCATTACGCCCAATAAGAAAATCGGTGAACTCAATACTCCGTAAATCAATGAGCGGTGGTACGTGATGAGTTGATTGGATTCTACTACACCAAACATCAGGTAGAATACAAAGAATAGCAACCCCACGTTGCGTTCATAAAACTTCTTCACCAACACCTTATTGAGTACGCTAACTACAATTCCCATACCCGTTGGTCTTTTACTTCCATTTCTTTTACCGAAATGCCGTCCAGTTGAAATGCCTGGTGCGATGTGAAAATGAAATTGACACCTTTATTAGAAAATGCCCTTACCAATTGATATAAGATGGGCACACTTTCTTTATCGATGGTCACTAAGGGTTCATCCAACAAAATGTATTTTGGCTGGCCCACAAACGCTACTACCAACGATAGTTTCTTCACCATACCGCTGGAGTATGTGCCAATAGGACTTTGAATATACGCACCAATATGGAATGCTTCCATCAGCTCATTAACCTGCTCGTTGTTCGCTTGGCGGGTAGTAGCGATAAATGAAATTAAATCTCGACCTGTTAAGTAAGGCGGGTAAAGTGGTTCTGCTTCTGCATAATTCACTAACCTTCTGTAAGCGGTGGTTTGTTGGCGCAAGTCGATACCATCTATTGAAACTTTTCCTTCAAAAGGAATAAGCCCGCCAATGATTTTAAGAAGAGTAGATTTGCCCGAGCCATTGGCTCCTTTCACCCAGTACAAACCATCTGCGAAAGTTAATTGGGTTACATCCAGAATCAGGTGCGTGCCATATTGTTTCTTTAGATTTTTAATCGAGAGCATGGGGCGTGTACGTTACCGTTTTGTTTAAGGTTTTAAGGTAAAGAGAATTTTCCACTAGCGGTAGGCCGCTGCTTAGGATGCCTGCTGATTATTTCCTACCTTGTGTGCTTGCATGGGCGCCTGATCGCGTTAAGCGGTTGGGCGCTTTTGTTTTTTATAACTATTATCAATTGTAATTTTTTCATGGCTTTTATCGACAAAGTATTACAAGTGCCCTCGTATGGTTGGGCCGATCAAAATGGCGAATTAGTAAAACCTTCTGTAGTTCGGCTTTACCGCGAAGCTTTTTCGCGTATTAACATCTTCAAAACGAAAAAGAATTGGATACCCTTCATTAACTGGTTCATGGCCACTACCATGTTGCCGTTTTTGTATTTCTTTTTGTTCAAGTTCATCTCGTGGCCACTGTTGGTTGTCTTTATTGTATACAGCATGGTGATTATGAGTACGATGGGCACCGTCTGGTTTCATCGGTATAGCACGCACCGCGCATTTACCTTCAGCCACCCTGTTTGGCGAGTTATTACCCAAAACTTAACGCTGCGTACTTTTCCTGAAGAGGTGTATGTGGTTTCGCATCATGTACACCATTTAAAAGTCGAAAAACCGGGTGATCCCTACAACGCACATGCAGGGTTGATGTATTGCATGCTTTCGGATGTTAACCATCAAGCCATCGCCAAAGATTTATCAGAAGAAGAGTACAAAAAGGTGTCTCATTTTATCAGTCACACGGGCGTACAAATCAACAGCTACCAACAATATTTGAAATGGGGTTCCATTGCCACACCACAATATACCGTTGCATTATGGATTTTGAATTGGTCGTTTTGGTACGGTATGTTTTTTTTGACAGGCGGCCATGCATTGGCCTGCACGTTGTTTAGCGCTGCACTGTTTTGGTTTGTGTTGGTGCGCGCATTTAACTACACGGGGCATGGAGGCGGCAAGGCAAAACACGTAGATGGCATTGACTTCGATCGCAGCAATTTATCCATCAATCAATCGAGGCCCGGTTGGTTCTCGGGAGAGTGGCACAACAATCACCATCTGTACCCGGATAGCGCCCGCGCGGGTTTTTTACCTTATCAAATTGATTTAGCCTGGGTATACATTTACTGCCTTCACAAAGTTGGCGCCATTGCCACCTACCGCGATTTGAAGAAGCAGTTTTTGGAGCGGTTTGAGATTGGGAAAGAAGCAATCAATGTTAAAAATGTCTTAACAAAGACTTAGGCACCTTAAGATGATTACTTTTTCAGCCACTCTTCCCAACTGATTTCTCTACCGAGATAGGCTATTCTTTTGAATGGCCAGCGGGCAGCTACCCACTTCTTTACCTCCAAAAACAGAATGGAATCCATACCCCTGTTGAATCGTGATGTAGTTACCCACATGGCTATTTCTGCATCGTAACCTTTTTTTGAAGATGGATAGATGTAGACGCATCCAAGAACTGAATCTTCTTTGTGCGAAAGCACACTGTAAGTGAACGCTTTTCGCTTTGTAAATTCATTTTCATGTAAAGACGCATCCCATTGATTGTCTTCAAGCGTTAAATTTTTTGGTGGCCATTCTGATTGAGGACCAAAAACACCTTTTAAATGATCGATGCTTTGCATCACCGCCTGATAATCCATTTCAGCGTACTTTCTTGAAAGTGGCTTGAGTTTGAAATGGGTGCTAACGAGGCTATCGGGAACAGCGAAATCCGGCTCGACAAATTGTTCGGCCTGACCAATACAATATCCAATTGAAAAACCGAAGACGATGAAAAAAAGCAACCATCTCAACCTTAGTGTTTTCATCAATTATCTTTCTGTAGTAGTGTTTAAATTTAGTTATTACTTGATTTAACTACAAGCTATTTTTGTTGATTGAGGTTTAAATAAGTTTCTCACCATCAAACTTGTAATTATGCTTTTAGTTCAACTTGAAAAAGACCTCATCCAATTCACGCAAGACCTTGTTCGAATCAAAAGTTATTCCGGACAGGAAGAAGAGGCCATCAGGCTGGTAGAAAAGAAAATGTTGTCGTTAGGTTTTGACGAAGTCATCATCGACCAGATGGGCAATGTGTTGGGCAAAATAGGCAATGGCTATAAATCATTTCTGTTTGATTCGCATGTCGATACCGTGGAAGTGAATGATGCGAGCGAATGGAAGATACCACCTTTCAGTGGCGAAGTCATAAATGGTCGGCTGCACGGCCGCGGTTCAGTCGATATGAAGTCTTCGGTGGCTGCCTCCGTGTATGCGGCTGCCTTCGCGAAGCAACAAGGCTTTACGAAAGACAAAACCATTTATGTATCGGCTACTGTTTTTGAAGAAGATTGTGATGGTGAAAATCTGAAGCATCTTTTCAAGGAACGCAAGCTGCGCCCCGATGCCGCGGTGATCTGCGAACCCTCCAACAATACCATTACGTTGGGGCACAAAGGCAAAGCACAAGTAGCCATCAAAACACATGGCGTCTCCGCACATGGTTCGGCTCCTGAAAAAGGAGTCAATGCCGTGTACGAAATGGCCGAGATTATTCAGCGGATTGAAAAAAAGAACAATGAGCTGATGAAGCAAGGGGAGATGCGCGGCACGATGGTGCTTTCTAAAATCTCAAGCGTAGCCGCTTCGCTCAATGCCGTTCCTTCTGAATGTGAAATCTACGTGGATCGAAGAACGATTCCCGGAGAAACCAATGACGACATCAAAAAAGAAATGGATGAACTTATTAGTGGAAAAAATGCAAGTTGGCAAATTGGCACACTTCACCGAAAAAGCTGGACGGGTTTAGACATCCGTTACGAGCCCTTTCACGCGGCTTGGCGCATTGAAGAAAACCATCCACTTACGCAAGCCTGCATGTCTGCCTACAGAGAGAGTTTTGGTGTGCTGCCTGCGCGTTTCGATTTTTGGGATTTCAGCACCAATGCGGTCGCGCCCGTTAGCCTGGGTATTCCTACCATTGGTTTCGGGCCGGGCGATTACAAGCTGGCCCACATGCGAGATGAAAGCATAGAAGTTAAGCAGATTACGGAGGCAATGCGTTTTTATGCGATGTTAATGAAGATATTCTAGGTTTGAATTGTAATTGGCGGGGCGGACAAAAACAGGCTTTCCCACATTCGCGAAACCTTTTTCCTAAATTTTCAGTTTATTTGCAAGGTGAAAAGAGCATTTCTGATATCGCTTTCGATCGTTTACCTCGTTTTGAGCGTTGGAGTGGCCAAATCGACCCATTTTTGCATGGGGCGCGCCAAGCACACAGCCGTTTTTTCATTCGATACAAAAAAATGTGTTTGTGCTAAATATAACCCGGCCAACGCCTGTTGCGATGATGAACACGAGCTTGTTCAAATCAAAGACGACCAAGCGGGCACACAACTGGTAGATGCACCAGCTCCCCATTTCAAATTGATTGCGGATTTATTTGGTATGCCTGCGGAGGATGAAATGAACAATGGCATTTCAATACTCGTTGATGAATTCCCGGATCCGCCCAAGACTCCCATCTACAAAAAAGCACACAGCTTTTTATTTTACGATTCGCAAGTTTAGCAACCGTTGAAATTTCAACGGCTGAACACGTTATTCAAACGCGTTGCTTATTGCATTTTCAAACTTTTAACTTCTACCTCAAATTTCTTTAACGATGAAAAACATATTAGTAATCTTATCATTTTTGGTGTTCGCAAATGTTGCCAATGCCCAGTCATCAACAGTAAGCACCTCGATTAAAGTGTTTAGCAATTGCACAATGTGCAAAGCGCGGATCGAAAAAGTGTTGGATCACAAAGGCATTAAAAAAGCTGAGTGGAGCCCCAAAACAAAGCAACTGGAGGTAGTTTACAATTCCAGTAAAGTAACCGAACAACAAATCCACGAATTAATTGCTTCCGTGGGCCACGATACCGAAAAGGCAAAGGCGAAAGATGAAGTGTACGCAGCATTGCCTTTCTGTTGCTTGTACCGCGATCATGACCACAAATAAACAGATGCAAACGAAAAAATCATGAAAAGCATATTCGTTGTGTTGTTATTGCTTGCGTCTTCATCTGTGCTAAACGCCCAAAAATTATTGGGGGTAGTATTCGAAAAAGACGATAAAGGAAAAGACCAACCATTGGCTGGCGCCAACGTGTATTGGTTGGGTACGTCCATTGGAACTGCCACCAAAGACAATGGCGTGTTTCTCATCGATCGCGTGGAAGGGAACAATCGCCTCATCATCAGCTTTACAGGATACAAGAGCGACACCGTGTTGGTCACGGATCAGGCGAGCATAAAAGTAGAATTAAAATCTGAACGTTACTTGGAAGAGGTGACCGTGCAAGGTTGGCGCCCCTCCACGTATTCAGACATCACCTCAGGAATCAATACCGTTACGATGAATGAAAATGAGTTGTTCAAAGCCGCGTGCTGCAACTTGTCAGAAAGTTTTGAGACAAACCCATCGGTAGATGTTGCTTTCACCGATGCGCTCACAGGCACGAAACAAATTCAGATGCTTGGTCTTTCTGGCGCGAACACCATGATTTCTTTGGAGAATATGCCGGGCGTGCGCGGGCTTGCGGCCAGTCAGGGTATTCAATTTATACCCGGCACGTGGATTAACTCCATACAAGTGACAAAGGGCGTAGGCTCAGTAGTCAATGGCCACGAAAGCATTGCCGGTCAAATCAATGTAGAGCTAAAAAAACCGCAAGAGAGTGACAAGGTGTATTTAAATGGTTATGTCAACAATACAGGCAGAACCGAGTTGAACACTATCTTCACTACGCAAGTGTCTAAAAAATGGGCGACCACATTCTTGGTGCACGGAAGTATGCGACCTACAGAACTCGACCAAAACAAAGATGGTTTTCTGGATCTCCCTACGGGCCAACAGGCCAACTTCGTTAATCGTTGGGTATATAATTCGGGCAATGGTTGGCTCGCCCAAGTTTCACTCAAATACCTCAACGACAAAAAGCAAGGCGGGCAAACAGGCTATAACGCAGACCGAGATAAGTTTAAGGGTACCCCAAATCCGTATGGATTGGAAATCAACACAGAACGATACGAAGCAGTAGCAAAATTGGGATATCAGTTTCCAAGCCAACCATATAAAAGCTTTGGTTTACAATTAAATGCCATTCGCCATTCACACGACAGTTACTTCGGCTAAAGTGTCCACAATGCGGATGAACAATCCGCGTATGCGAATCTTATTTATCAATCTATTATTGGAAGCACTAATCACAAATTCAAAACGGGTTTAAGCTTTTTGTACGATAGGTATGTCGAAACATTGCTCATCGGTGTTAACAAAAGCCAATTTGATTTCAGTCGTACCGAGCAAATCAGTGGTGCATTTGTTGAGTATTCTTACGATGATGCGAAAAAGTTCTCGTTGGTAGCAGGCGCGCGGGTTGATTACCATAATTTATTTGGTACCTATTTTACGCCCCAGAGTCCATGCCAAGTACAACATCACCAACGCTACCACTCTGCGTGCTTCGTTTGGTCGTGGTTGGCGCACGGCAAACATTATTGCAGAGAATGCCGCGTTTCTGGCTTCTTCGCGCTCGTTGGTTTTATCGAATGTGCAAACCAATAAGGCCTATGGTTTTCGGCCAGATGATGCCTGGAATTATGGCTTAAGTTTGCAACAGGATTTCACCATCGACTATCGTTCGGGTAGTTTCAGCGTAGATTATTTTTTCACCGATTTTGCCAACCAAGCGGTAATGGATTGGGATTTCAACACTCAACAAATCAATTTTTTTGGCCTTACGGGAAAATCATTTTCGCATAGCGTTCAAGCGCAGGTCGATTATCAGCTGGCGCGCAGACTTGACTTGCGCCTAGCCTATCGCTGGTTAGATGTACAAACAGATTACTTAAATGGTCGTCTTCAGCGCCCCATGGTGCCGCGCGACCGTGCATTCATCAATCTTGCATACAAGACAAAAAGTAACTGGGCATTTGACTGGACACTCAATCGCATTGGCGTACAACGCTTGCCAGATATGGCCTCGAACCCAATCATTCATCAACTTCCGCCAAATTCTGAGCCTTATTACTTAATGAATGCTCAAGTGACCAAGGACATCGGAACGCAGTGGAGCGTGTATGTAGGTGGCGAGAACTTGAACAACTTTACGGTGAATGATCCCATTGTGGCAGCCAGCGCGCCATTTGGTCCACATTTCGACAGCGCCATGGTGTGGGGACCTGTATTTGGAACAATTGTGTACGCAGGCTTTCGGTATCGGGTGAAGTAGCTGTTTCTGGAAACTGGATGCTAGATACTGGATTCTTGTTACTGGATACTAGATTCTAGTATCCAGTATCCAGCATCTAGCTTCCAACCTCAATCTTGTAACACATTGCTCAGGAAACTTGACTTCAACAACAGCCACAACAAGAACAAGACAATTGCCCACCGTAGGTAAATGAAGTAAAAATCGGACGTGTCTTTGAAGCGATTTTCTTTGATTTCGGCCTTCTCGTATTGGTCGATGCGCTTGAATACATTGACCAACGCCTCGTTATCGGTTACCCTAAAAAATTCACCGGTGCCGATTTCTGCAATCTTGCGCATGGTGGTTTCATCTACTGTGTTTTCAACCATTTGTGGTCTGCCGAAAAAATCTTTTCCGTAAGGCACCATTCCTTCTTTGCCCACCACAATGGTGTAGAGCTTTATTCCATAGGCTGCCGCTAGTTCTGCCGAAGTGATGGGGTCGATGTTGCCAGCAGTGTTGTCTCCATCGCTGATTAAAATACCTACTTTTGATTTTGCTTCTGACTCTCGCATGCGGTTGGTGACCACCGCCAACGCACTGCCAATGGCAGTGCCGCGCGATTCGATCATCTCGAAGTTGATATCGTTCAGGTAGTTTTTCAATAAGTCATAATCTGTGGTAAGCGGTGCCAATGAAAATGCATCGCCCGAAAACACGACCAAACCAATCCGGTCTTGCTTTCGACCGTTGATAAAGTCTCTTGCCACATCTTTCGCTGCCTGCAAGCGGTTGGGTTTAAAGTCTTCAATTAACATCGACTGCGAAATATCCAATGCAATCATAATGTCAATACCTTCGGTCCATTGCTCTACTTTTTCATTTGTGCGCTGTGGGCGGGCAAGCGCTACAATTAGTAAACCTAACACAAGTGCCATCACCAAGTCCGGCACAAATCGCAAGAAGTGAAGTGGCGAACTCTTCAGATCGCTTTTCACCACTGCCACGGGTAACTTTTGGTTCAAATAGTACTTGATCAACCAACGCACCAATAGCAGAACAGGTATTCCCAGTAATGCCCAAAGGTAAAGCGGGTTTTCCCACGTGTAATTTTTGAACACCGTGATTGAAAACCATTGTGGCGAGTACCAAGGATCGAGAATGCTATCCATTTTTTATTTCTTCCAACTTTTCGTGGTACTTATCTTCGCTAAACTTTCTAAGCTGCTCAAACGGTTCGCGTACTACTTCTCCGCCAGCGTAAATCACACGATCTACACGTTGCAGCGCCAAGGCCAACTCGTCATTTGCAAGTGCTTCGCGAATCTCTTTGGTGGTCAGTTTTGTAAATGGCTGAGTGCTCAAATTCTCCAAATATTTTTTCCAAACTACCATGGCCGTTTCGGCAGAAACTTTATTGCCAGCAAGTGATTTTTCGATTTGTGTGTTGAACTGTTGCAAAAACTGTTGGTGTGCCTTTGTTAAACCTTTTATGCGGAAGTGTTTTCGGATTTGCTTTCCGAACACCAGCCAAAGTATAAGCAATACAACCAGCACCGCACCGGCAATAACAGAGGCGAACGGGTAGTTGAACAACCAAGAAACAGGGTTATAGTTCGTGTTTGTTTTTAATGGAAGTTTTTGCAGTTGTACTGAATCAGGCAGCACTACTGCAGATTTGAAAAATACATCCTTTCGCTCTGATAAAACTACAGTACAATCAGCTGGGTTCACCACAAACACGGGCAACTGCAGCGATTGAATGGAGTCAATTTCAAATGTGGTGAAGGTATATACCACGCTGTCGTAGCTGATTCCGTTTTGGGTGCGTGTGGGCGTTAGTATTTTCTTTTGAAACTCAAAAGGTGCAAAACGATACGATGAGTCGGGGAAGAGTACCATCATCTTTTCGGGATAGCGTGCCGTAAAAAAATACGAAATGGGTTTGCCCAGTTCTACACTATCTGATGAAAACCGACCCCGTACCTCTACTAAGTCCTTTTGGGCTAAGCATGCGTTGCCAACCGCTAACAAAAAGAAAACAAGCAAAGACCTCAGCATCCCTTCAGACCAGTTTAAACGATTGGTTCCGCACTTTAAACAGCCGCAATAACTTTGGCACGTAGTCTTCCCCTGTATCGATCCCAATAAAATTGATTTGATGTTTTCGACTAAAATCTGCCAACTGCTTTTGCCGGTCGGTGTGATGTGTGGCAATCGCCTCGCGGAAACCGCCAAACGAGGTATTGACCCAGATTGTTTTTTTCGTCTCCATGTCCACCACCGGTATGATGCCCAGTTTTGGCAGTTGCGTTTCGCGTTTATCGCTTACTTGCACAATAATCAAGTCGTGTCTGCGTGCGAGTGACTTTAGATCGTGGTAGTAATCTTCGTCAATGAAATCAGAAATCATGATGATCACGCTTCTGCGCTTGATGCTGTTCAGTGCAAAAGAAATAGCCTTTTTGAGATTCGTCTTTTTTGAATGGGGTATTAGCTTAAAAATATTGAAGATAATATCATAAGCTTGTTGAATTCCCTTTTTAGGTTTGATGAATTTTTCACGCTCGTCTGAGTAAGCAATTAACCCGATTTGGCTCGATTCTTTGGCTCCCGCCAAGGCAAGTACCCCGCATATCTCTTTGCCCACGTCTACCTTTGTGCGACCTGGTGACCCAATATCTTGAGAAGCGCTTACATCCAAAATAAAGAAAATCGTTTGCTCCTTCTCTTCCCGGAAGGTTTTTACGAACGTACCATGCCCCTTGGCGGAAACATTCCAGTCGATGGTACGGATGTCATCCCCATATTGGTAGGGGCGCACATCGTCAAACTCCAGGCCCGTTCCCTTAAAAATCGAGTGAAAGTCGCCCTGCATCTGGCTGTTCACCGCCTTGCGAATCTGGATCTCGTACTTCCGTAATTTCTTTAAAAGCTCTCGCATTTGTTTTTAATGCACTTATTGTGCTTTCTCCGCGCCTTCGAAACATCAAAAATAATAATAATAGCTAATTTCGTGGCCTGATTTTTGGCCGTAGGCAATTCAACTAACATATCTCGCATGACAAGGTTATTGGGGTTATTGGTTCTGGTTTTTATGGCTGCCTGTGGTGGGCGAGAGGAAAAACCGGCAGCAGTTTTGACCAGAGAAAAATTAACGGCCTTGATTATCGAAATGTACCTGGCAGAGGCAAAAATGGATGCTACCTCGTTGCCACGCGATTCCACCATCAAGTTTTTCGTACCGCGCGAGAAAAAAATTCTTGAAAAACTGGACATTCCCGACTCAACTTTGAAGATCACCTACGACTACTACCTACAGCACCCTAAAGAATTTGAAGAAGTGTATGATGCGGTGATTGATAGTTTAAGCCTTCGCGAGCAACAAATCAAATAGCGGAGGGGCGTTTTGGGAAAGCATTCGAACCGACTGGCGCCCGCATGATCCGATCTTTAATGTTTAATCTCGATCTCCAACTTTCAAATTCCGTATTCCTACATTTGTGCGATGATTTACCCATCCAGTTTTGAAACGAAAATAGGATTTGATCAAATCCGCGAGAAGCTGCGGCAATATTGTCTAAGTGCGTTGGGCATCAATGAAGTGGGGGCCATGTCTTTTAATGCAGATTACGCCACCATCGTTCGCTTGTTGAACCAAGTAGACGAACTTGTGCAACTCAAAGCCAAGGGTGATACACTACCCATGCGCAATTGGTGGGATCCTGCTGATCAACTTAAAGCACTGGCGGTTGAAGGCACCTATTGGGAGGAGGAACATTTCTATCACTGTCGCTTGGCGTTGGTTACCTATTTTGAGGCAAAGAATTACCTCGACAAAAACAAGGAAACGTATCCAAGCCTGCATCAACTGATTGATAGCGTAGTACTTTCCAAGAAAGTGGTTGAAGCCATTGACGCCAGATTGGATAACACGGGGAAAGTGAAAGACAACGCCACACCTGAGTTGCAGCAGATTAGAAAACAGTTACGTGCCGAAGAAGGCAAAGTGCGAAGGCTTACGGAGCAGTTGTTCCGTTCAGTAGTCGCACAAGGGTATGTGCCCGAAGGCGCATCGCCCACGGTGCGTGAGGGAAGATTGGTGATTCCCATGCTGGCAGAACACAAGCGGAAGATCAAAGGATTTATCGTAGATGAGTCAGCAACCGGGCAAACAATCTACCTAGAGCCGGCAGAAGTGCTGGAGGCAAACAATGAGATTCGCGATTTGATGCATGGCGAACGCAGGGAGGTGATCAAAGTGCTGAAAGACCTGACGCGTTTTTTAGCGAATCACTTGCATGATTTGCAGGCAGCATTTGATTGGATGGGAAAGATGGATTTCATCAGCGCAAAATCAAAGCTGGCGACTGCGCTTAATGCTGTCAAGCCGCAGGTGTTTCATTCACCAGAGTTGCAGTGGTTTGATGCGCGCCACCCACTTTTGGTATTCAGCTTTAAAGGAGAAAAAACTGTTGTGCCGCTCAATATTGAACTCAGCGAGCAACAGCGGTTCTTGCTGGTGTCGGGACCCAATGCCGGTGGCAAATCGGTTTGCTTAAAGTCTGTTGGGCTGTTGCAATACATGTTACAATGTGGATTGTTGGTTCCGGCCCAGTCGCATTCAAGGTTTGGCATCTTCCAACACATCTTCATCGATATTGGCGATCAGCAATCCATTGAAAACGACTTGAGCACTTACAGCTCACATTTGAAGAACATGGCCTACTTCCTCAAGCAAAGCAATGCTAATACGTTGGTATTGCTCGATGAGTTGGGCTCGGGCACGGATCCTAACTTTGGTGGAGGCATTGCCGAAGCCGTGCTGGACAGTTTACTTGAGAAAAATGTGTGGGGTGTGGCTACCACCCACTATTACAACCTGAAGCTCTATGCCGAAAACAGGGATGGAATTCGAAACGGGTCTATGCAATTTGATACCAAAAGCCTGCGCCCTTTGTTTCAATTAGAGATGGGCAAACCGGGCAGCTCTTTTGCGCTGGAGATTGCCCGTAAAACAGGTTTGCCAGAAACAGCACTGCAGAAAGCCGAGCAAATTATTGGCAAGGAACTTACAGGGTTGGAGACACTGATGAAGACGGTTGCGGAAGAAAAAATGTTGTTGTCCAAAAAGGAAAAAGAGTTGAAAGAAAAACAAGAGTTGTTGAATGTCGAGTTAAACCGATACAAGCAGTTGAATCAACAACTTGAAGGGCGAAAGAAGGAAATTATCAATCAAGCAAAAACAGAGGCCGCGCAATTATTGAAAGAAACCAATCGAGAGATAGAGAAAACGATCCGACATATTCAACAAAGCAAAGCCAACAAAAATGAAACGCGCAAAGTGCGTGGTAGCCTGCAACAGTTGGCAACGAAAGTAAAACCCGAAGAAACCGAAAAGCCGACTCCGCCTGTGGAGTTGAAAATAGGAGACAGTGTTCGTATCATTGGTCAAGAAGTGTCAGGAAAATTGATGTCAATCAAGGGCAACTCAGCCATGGTGCAATTTGGGCCGCTGCAAGCCAACCTTAAACTGAGCCAATTGGTGCGCAGTGATTTGGCCGAGGTGATACCACCCGAACTAAAAAAAGCGCAGGCGGTGGGGGTAAATGTGATGGCCAAACAGGCAAGCTTTAATCCGTTGTTGGATGTGCGCGGCATGCGTGCCGAAGCAGTAGAGCCATTGTTAATCCAATTCTTAGACGATGCGATTTTATTGAGCCAAAGCCAGCTGAAGATTATTCATGGCAAAGGAGAAGGAATTCTGCGTAAGGTAGTGCGCGACCGTTTAAAAAGAACAAAAGCTGTAGCATCGTTTGCCGATGAACATGCCGATAGGGGCGGTGACGGAGCTACCGTGGTGGTGCTGAAATAAAAAGACCCGCATTGCTGCGGGTCCTTTAAGAGTATAGGTTTAGAAAATTACAGTCCGAAGGTAAACACCCAATTGCCTTTTACTTGATCAACCCGGGTAAAACCAGTGCCCTGGTAGTTAAATTGCACTTGTAATGTGTTGTCAGTTACAGAGTATGTCATGTCCAGTTTGTCGAGAGTCACATCGGGATCACGCACAATTTGTGTAGCGGCATCGGCACCAAAAGACCATTTTCCAGATGCTTTCCACGGGCTTAAAGCTGGTCGGTTTGCTACTGCGTAGTCAAAACTAGTCGCGCCTTTGGTACCGCTAATTGTCAAAGTGAAGTTGTTGTTGTAGGGGCCAGTAGGCGCGAATTGAGACGTACCATCAAGCGTCACAGCCGTCAACTTCCATGTTTTTTGCAGTTTCGTGAATTGTTGATTAGCCAACGGCTCGGGGGCTGGGCTTGAGCTTCCACAGTTCGATAAAGTAAAAAGACCTCCCAATACCACCAACGCTATCAATGCTTTTGCAATTTTCATTCTTATCAAGTTTTAGATTTCAAACATAGTAAAAACGCTCGGCTTTTCGAAAATTAAGAGCGCTTGGACGCCATTTTTAACGAAAGGTAATGTTTAATTTACACACCGGGGGTTTTGTAACCCTGCTTATAATGCAAAATATCGATTTTTTCCGCTGTTGCGGGATATTCATCGGGCTGGTTAGATGCGATCAGCACTAACTGGCTGACTGGCCGAGCTTCCAACTGCTTCCAATACCATTGACATGAGCCCGTGTCAAGATTGGTGGTGGGTTCGTCTAGGAATAATGCGTCAGTGGTAGAAAAAAAGGCGAGTGCCAATTTGAGGCGTTGCCGCATACCGGATGAAAAATCGCGTATCTGTTTGTGCCTGGCGTGGCTCAACTCCATTAATTCAATCGCCTGTTGGGCGGTGATTTCATTGCGCGGAATCTTATGTTGAAAGTGAAAACCCACCATTTCCGCTAAACTGAATTCTTCAATCAAATCCATGTAGGGCGTGGCAATAGAAATATGCTTGTACACATCATCTACCGAAATGGTGATGCCCTCGCTTTGATAGGTAAGCGCACCCTTAGACGGCAACATTTGCCCCCACAATATTTGCAACAATGTTGACTTTCCCGAGCCGTTTGGTCCCGTTAGGGCATAGCAATTGCCAGCTAAAAAGTTAAATGAAAAGTCCTTGAAGATCCACTCACGGTCAAACCGCTTGCCCAGCTTGTCGGCAACTATGTTCATCATTCAAATGAACCCATCGCATTTGAAATGCCTTTCATGATTCCGCGCTCGGAAGCACGGATGAATTTTACGATGTAGTCGCGTTCGGTACTGGCGGGCAATTCTTGTTCTACCAGATCTAAAGCTTTCGCGTTGTTTAGTCCCTTTAAGAATATGTATCGGTAGATTTCTTGAATCTCTGATATTTTATCTGCATCAAATCCGCGTCTGCGCAAACCTACCGAGTTGATTCCCGCGTAGGTGAGCGGCTCGCGAGCTGCTTTGGTGTAGGGGGGCACATCTTTACGAACCAGCGAGCCTCCCGATACCATCACGTGGGCACCCACCTTTACAAACTGATGTACAGCGCTTGAGCCGCCAATGATTGCCCAATCTTCGATTTCTACGTGGCCTGCCACCTGCACCGCATTAACCAGAATGCAGTGATTACCAATGATGCAGTCGTGTGCTACGTGTACATAGGCCATCAACAAGCAGTTATTTCCAATTACAGTCTTGTATTTGTCGTTGGTGCCGCGGCTAATCGTAACGTACTCGCGCACGACCGTGTTATCGCCAATAAAAGTTTCTGTTTTTTCCCCGGCAAATTTCAAGTCTTGTGGCACCGAAGAAACGGAAGCACCCGGATAGATTTTTACATTTTTGCCAAGTCTGGTTCCGTCCCATAGAATAGCATTGGGACCAATCCAAGAGTTATCACCCACAACTACATCTGCATGAATGGTTGCAAAGGGTTCAATTACAACGTTGTTGCCAATCCTCGCATCGGGGTGTACATTGGCCAAAGGATGGTAACTCATAAGTCTTTTCTAACAATGCTTGCTGTCATAGTTCCTTCACAGACGAGGGTATTGCCTACAAAAGCTCGCCCCGACATTTTTGCGATGCCTCTGCGGATGGGTGCCAACAAAAGACACTCAATCACTAATGTATCGCCAGGTAGTACCATTTTTCTAAAACGAAACTCGTCTACACCCAAAAAATAGGTCCAGTAATTCTCAGGATCTGGAACGGTATTCAAAACCAAAATACCACCGATTTGAGCCATTGCCTCTACTTGCAAAACCCCCGGCATGACAGGGTTGCCAGGGAAGTGACCTTGAAAGAAGTTCTCATTCATCGTCACATTTTTTACGCCCACCACTCGCTCACTATCCAGATAAATGATTTTATCAATCAACAAGAATGGATACCGATGCGGGAGCGTGGCAGTAATCTTGTTAATGTCCATTACAGGTGGAAGCGCAGGGTTGTATTTTGGCACACCCTTCTTGTCGCTTTCCTGCATTTGTTTCTTCAACTTCTTAGCAAATGCCACATTTGCAGCATGGCCAGGCCGTGCCGCTAAAATCTGGGCTTTTAGCGGGCGTCCGGCCAAAGCCAAATCGCCAACAATATCAAGCAGTTTATGTCTTGCCGGCTCATTGTTGTAGCGAAGTTCGATGTTGTTCAAGATGCCTTCTTTCTTCACCTCAACTTTTGGTTTGCCCAGCATCTTGGCAATGTTTTCTAGTTCGTCTGGCTCCACTACGCGATCTACAATCACTATCGCATTATTTAAATCGCCCCCTCTGATCAAGTTGTTTTTGTAAAGCATTTCTAACTCATGCAAAAAGCAGAAGGTGCGGCACGAAGCTATCTCTTTTTCAAACTGCTGAATGCTGGTGATCGAGGCATGCTGGCTTCCCAAAACAGGCGAATTATAGTCGACCATTACGGTTACGCGGTAATCATCTAACGGTAGCGCGGCAATTTCTACGTTGCGGGCTGCCTCGCGATAGAAGATTGAGTCTTGTACCTCAAAAAAGTCGCGCAGGGCGTTTTGCTCTTCGGTGCCTACTTCCTTCAGCGCGTTGACAAACTGAATTGAGCTGCCATCCATGATGGGCGCTTCCGGCCCATCCAACTGAATTAGCACATTGTCGATTTCTAGCCCAACCAATGCCGCCAAGGTATGTTCGATGGTGCTTACCCTCGCGCCACTTTGTTCAATAGTGGTTCCGCGCGATACGTCTACCACGCGATCACAATCTGCATCAATAATCGGAGACCCCGGTAAATCGATACGTTGAAACTTAATGCCGTGGTTGGGTTTTGCGGGCAAAAAGGTCATGGCCGTTTGCACGCCTGTGTGCAAGCCTACCCCCGAAATCGTTACAGATTTCTTAATGGTTTGCTGTTTGTGATTGAGCATTCTGTAAAAGAACGCAAATTTAACGGTCTTTTAGAGGAATACAAGCGTTGAACGGAGGTGGTTCAGGAGTGGTCGGGGTTGTAGTTCAAGCTTCCTTATCCTTCTTTGCCGTTGGCATTAATGGGTTCATTAATCCCAACTCTCTTTTCTAGCTCGCGTAACCGATGGTTTAAATCAGGCAATTGCTTGAATACTGCGTAAGAGCGGAAGTACTCTTTGATATCAAAAACCGGATAACCTAATAGGCGCTGCCCCTCTTCTTTAATCGACTTGGGCACGCCTGCTTGGGCGCCCAAACTTGTGTTGTTGGCTATCACCAAATGCCCGGCAATACCTACTTGGCCAGCAATCATACAGTTTTCTCCAACTTTGGTGGATCCAGAGATACCCGTCTGGGCTGCGATTACCGTGTTCTTGCCAATCTCCACATTGTGTGCCACTTGAATCAAGTTGTCCAACTTTACACCTTGTCTCACAACTGTTGAGTCACCAAAAAGGGTAGCACAATCAATCACGGTGTTAGCGCCAATCGCCACGTTGTCTTCAATAATCACGTTGCCCAGTTGCGGAATGGTTTTATACGTTCCATCAGCTTGTGGTGCAAAGCCAAAACCGTCACTACCGATCACAGTGCCAGAATGAATTACGCAATTGTTGCCAATCCGGGTGCCAGCATACAACTTTACGTTAGCGTGTAGAATGGTGTTGTTGCCAATGGTGACATTATCGCCTACATAAACGTGCGGATAAATTTTTACGTTGTCGCCAATCTTCACTCCATTGCCAACATAAGAGAAGGCACCTTGGTATAAGTTCTTTCCAGCAGTTGAGTTTTTGCCGATGAAGCTTGGTTGTTCAGTACCAGTTTTTTGAAAGCTTATCAATTTGTGGTATTCCTCCAACAACACGGTGAAACTGATGTAAGGATCCTCTACCAATACCAGCGTAGTTTCTAATTCTTTTTTTGGCTGAAAATCTTTTTTTACGATAACTGCGCTGGCTTGTGTAGTGTAAATGTACTGTTCGTATTTTGGGTTCGACAAAAACGCAATCTGGCCTTTTTTTGCGTCTTGAATTTTGGCCAACATGTTGATCTTTTCATTTTCATTCCCGCTCACTTTGCCACCTAACATGGCCGCGATTTGCGAAACAGTAAATTCCATATTACAAATATAGATTTTTAGGCCAGCATAAATAATTTTTCTCTACAATTTTGCTGATGGCTTTAATGGTGGGTAGGTCTGAAGCTTGCGCGATGTCTACCACTTCGCCCTGCTTGGTAAGGATATTGATGGCTTGGCCACCGGTAACGTATGCCTCGTTGCTTACCGTGCCGAATGAGAAAAGATAGCTTGCATCCTTTCTTAGAATGCCAAATGACTTGTGTACCTGCAGGCGTATTTTTTCTATTTCGCTTTTGCGAATAGGGTCAGCAGTCAGTCTAATTTGGAACAACTCGCGCATCAACAGGCGGTTGCACAAACCGGATAGAATCTCATCGCGGTGGTCGCGCCAAAGTTTCAGAGCTCCCCATATATCGTTGTCGTCTAGTTGGCCAAAAACTTCCAGCAATGAGTTCTTGTTACCCGAAAAATCTGCCAGCGTGTGATTATTTTTTAGCAGCATTTGAAGCCCATCACTGCATTGAAGTTCTTCTCCAGCTTGACAAATGTATTGTGCCCGCTTGATAATGTTCACCATCATGCGTTCGGCACTTACTGATGTCTTGTGCAAGTAGACTTGCCAATACATTAACCTGCGTGCGTGTAAAAAACTTTCAATGCTAAATATACCTTTCTCCTCTACCACCAACTTATCCTGATGAACGTTGAGCAGCGCAATAATCCGATCAACGCCCACCGTGCCTTCCATCACACCAGTGAAGAAACTATCGCGTTTGAGGTAATCTAGCCGGTCTATGTCGAGCTGACTACTGACCAATTGATGGAAAAACCTTCTTTTATAACCGTTTCGAAAAATCTGCATTGCCAAGTCGAGCCCGCCTTTCATTTCACGGTTGATTTCTTTCATGAAAAGGTAAGAAAGGCTCTCGTGGTTCACTTCGTTCAATAAGGTTTCCTCTAAGGTGTGCGAGAGAGGCCCATGGCCGATGTCGTGCAAAAGAATAGCGATTTGTGCCGCTTCGAATTCCTTTTCACTAATGTCAATGCCCTTGTTCCGAAGACTTTCCAGCGCGCGACCCATTAAATGCATGGCGCCTATGGCATGGTGAAAACGCGTGTGCTGCGCCCCTGGATATACCAAGCCGGCTAGGCCTAATTGTTTGATGTAACGTAGCCGCTGGAAGTAAGGGTGTTGAATGATTTCAAAAATCAGTTCGCTGCGTATTGAAATAAACCCATATACGGGATCGTTGATGATCTTTTTTTTGTTCACTGCTTTGGCTTTGAAGTATCAAAGTTGAAGATTCAAAACAGCATTCGCAATGAAGTATAAGCCTAAGCGCAAAGATCTTTTTAGGCTACCATCTTCACCCGATGGTTAATCTTCACTACCTTTAACCATATAAAACCGGATATGCAGCGATACAATATACTTTGGGCAGATGACGAAATTGACTTATTGAAGCCACATATCCTGTTCTTGCAGCAACGTGGTTACGACATCACACCCGTTAACAATGGATCTGACGCAGTTGAAATGGCTGAAAGCCGCCCATTTGACTTGGTTTTTTTGGATGAACATATGCCCGGCATGTCGGGGTTAGAGGCGCTCACACAAATTAAGAGCAACAAACCCACGCTGCCCATTGTGATGATAACTAAAAATGAAGAGGAGAGAATAATGGAAGATGCCATTGGTGGAAAAATAGACGACTATTTGATTAAGCCCATCAACCCGAGCCAAATTCTTCTTTCGATCAAAAAAATACTAGACAACAAAAGGCTGGTGATAGAGAAAACAAATTCAAATTACCAGCAGGAGTTCCGTAAGATCAGCATGGCTTTTTTGGATGATATGAATCATGAGCAATGGGCTGACCTGTACAAGAAGTTGGTTTTTTGGGATTTGCAGCTGGATGAGGCCGACAATCGCGACATGGCCGAAGTGTTGGATTCGCAAAAGGTTGAGGCCAACTTGAACTTCTGTAGGTTTGTGAAGCGCAATTATGAAACATGGCTCAACAACGCAAATGCTGAAAAGCCATTGTTGTCTCATCAGTTGATGAAGAAAAAAGTGTTGCCTGAAATCAGCGCGGCTGCACCTGTTTTCTTGGTTTTGATTGACAATCTACGGTTTGATCAATGGAAAGTCATTGAGCCTATGATTGCTGAGTTTTTTACCGTTGAAAAAGAAGAAACCTACTATTCAATTTTGCCCACGACTACCGCCTACGCACGCAACGCCATATTTGCGGGTATGTTGCCAAGCGAAATGGCCAAGACACATCCCGATTTGTGGGTTGGCGAAGATGAGGATGAGTCAAAGAACAACTTTGAAGACGAGTTTTTGGCACGCCAGCTGAAAAGAAATAATCTGAACATCAAGTTCACTTACAACAAAATAAAAAAACTGGAAGAAGGCCGTGACTTGGCCGATTCGGTAAATAACCTTTTTGGAAACGCTCTGAATGTAATCGTATACAACTTTGTAGACATGCTTTCTCATGCGCGCACCGACATGGCCATGATTCGCGAACTAGCGCCCGATGAATCTGCTTACCGCTCTATTACTAAATCTTGGTTTGCACATTCGCCACTGTATGATATTTTGAAAAAGATCGCAGAAAAGAAAGTCAAATTGATCATCACCACCGACCACGGCACCATCCGCGTGAAGCGCCCGTTTAAGATTATTGGCGACAAAAGTGTCAACACAAATCTTCGATACAAGCAAGGTAGAAATCTTAACTATGAGGGCGATAAAGTGCTGGAAGCGTCCAAGCCAGAGCGTTTCTTTCTTCCAAAGAACAACGTTTCTACCTCCTATGTATTTGCGTTAGAAGACCAGTTTTTCGCCTACCCAAATAATTATAACTACTACGTAAACTTTTATAAGGATACGTTTCAACATGGCGGTGTCAGCTTAGAGGAGATGATTATTCCCATTATTTCCCTATCTTCGAAAAATGCCTGAGGTCGTGACGCTCACTCATACCCAAACCTACCCGCTGTCTGCCATCGATGAGGTTGCAAAAGAGATATTGGCAGCCGTGGGCGCAGCACGTTGTTTGGTTTTTGTCGGGGAGATGGGCGCAGGAAAAACCACTTTGATAAAAGCAATTGGGCGAGCTTTGGGCGTTACCGAAACAATGGCTAGTCCCACTTTTAGCCTGGTGAATGAATACGCTACCGCTGAGGGGAAACCCGTATATCACTTTGATTTTTATAGACTGAAAAACGAGGCGGAAGCATTAGACCTGGGTATTGAAGAGTATTTTGACTCCGGCAATTGGTGCTTGATAGAATGGGGCGAAAAAATACCTAATCTGCTGCCGATTCATTATTTTAATATCGACTTGAAATTGATAGACGCGCAAACGCGGGCGATACGTTATGGCAAGCACTGAGAAGAAACGTTCTGGATTTGAGGCTTTAGCGAAGACAAGTCTTTCGCCACAAGAGCAACTGGTGAAGGTAAAGACAGGTAAGCGATCATTTTTTATTGGCTTGCCACGCGAGACAGCCTTACAAGAAAACCGAATCAGCTTGACGCCCGATGCTGTTGCGTTGCTGGCAAGCAACGGGCACGAAGTGTGGGTCGAAAC
This sequence comes from Bacteroidota bacterium, assembly GCA_018267275.1. Lineage (GTDB taxonomy): Bacteria > Bacteroidota > Bacteroidia > Cytophagales > Cyclobacteriaceae > ELB16-189. The sequence goes on from JAFDYV010000011.1 coordinate 94,739, forward strand.
AAAGGCTGGCGCTGGATCGAAGTTTTCTGACAAACAATATAGCGAAGCAGGGGCAAAAATTGCTTACTCACCACAAGAGGTTTATAAGGCCGATATCATTTTGAAAATTGAGCCTCCCACCATTGATGAGATGGAGCACTTTAAGCCCGGGCAAATGCTGATTTCGGCACTTCAAATGGGTTATCTGCAAGAAGACCGTATTCAAGCTTTGTTGAAAAAAAGGGTTACATCGTTGGCCTATGAGTTCATTGAGGACAAAGTGGGAGGCATACCGATTGTAAGGGCCATGAGCGAGATAGCAGGCAGCACCGTGATGTTGATTGCGGCTGAATATTTGAGTACTGTGAAAGGGGGCAAAGGCATTATTCTTGGCGGTATTACTGGTGTGCCACCCACCAAGGTGGTGATTATCGGGGCTGGCACGGTGGCTGAATACAGTGCGCGGGCGGCATTGAGCTTGGGAGCAGAAATACAGGTTTTTGATAATCATTTATACAAGCTAAGACGCATCAAGCACACGCTTGGCCACCAATTCTATACGTCAACCATTGATACGGTAACGCTGAGCGAATCGCTGAAAAATGCAGACGTGGTGATAGGTGCACTTCGAGCAGAAAAAGGCCGTGTGCGCCATGTGGTGTCAGAAGAAATGGTGAGTCAAATGAAACCCGATTCTTTGATTATTGATTTGAGTATTGACCAAGGCGGGTGCATTGCTACCTCCGAAATCACTTCGCATGCCAATCCGGTTTTCAGGAAGTATGATGTAATTCATTACTGTGTGCCGAACGTGGCTTCACGCGTGGCGAACACCGCGACTACAGCACTCAGCAATATTTTTACACCTACCATTTTACGGGCAGGCGAAGAAGGAGGAGTGGAGGAAATGATTTTTGCACACCGTTGGTTTATGAAAGGTGTATATACCTACAAGGGGCATTTAACAAACGAATCGGTAGCAAGGAAATTTGGTATGAAACATAAAGATATTGAACTGCTACTGGCAGCGAGGGCTTAATCTAAATTTGTTCTATAGTTTATGGCGCACGACAACATCAACTACCAACTCGGGCTTTTGCACCTGGTTCATTTGCTGGTAACGGTAGATGGCCACATCGATGACCGAGAGCGCATGGCGATTGAGGCCATACGCAAAGAAGAAAACATAAGCGAACAATTGTGCACGGAATTCGAGAAAAAAGTGGAAACGATGAAAGAACAAGAAATCTATTCCGCGGGAATTAACTTGATTTCTAATTGTACCGATGATGAACGCCTTGCGGCATTTGTGCATTTGTATAAGTTGGCAGAGGCCGATGCAAGTATTTCAAACAAGGAAGTTCGTTTTTTACTTTATGGTCTAAAGCTCAACAATGTGAGTTTTGAGGACGTGATTTTGACCGCTAGCCTTTCTGGGAAGTAACTTGATGACGGCAAGATCGCTTATCGTGCTGATCTTCTTTTCTTATGCTTGTGTTGACAGGCTTGAGTACGATCTGTTAAAGAATAGTGGTGGCACTGGCATTGTGGTGGAAGGTTTTATCTCTGATTCACCAGGGCCACACACAGTTAAAATAACAAGAGCGTTTCCGATTGGGAAAATCGATTCTGTTCGAGCTGTACCGTTTTCTGCAGAAAAAGTTACAGTTATTGATAACCACGGGAACCAAGCAGTAATGACTCAAGTGGCGGCAGGTATCTACCAAACAACCCCGAATTTTAAAGGTGTAGTAAACGACCAGTATAAACTGCGGGTTGAGTTTAAGGATGCTACCATTTTTGAATCGAAGATGGACACGCTATTCGGCCCTGACGAACTAGATAGTGTCTATTTTTCGTTTTCGAATGCACCTGACGATTCACAGGTCCCGCAATTTGTTTTCGATGTATTTGCTGATGCCACTTTGCGGGGAAGGCCGGCAAAGTATTTCAGCTGGTCTATGATTGGGACATATAAAGCAGTAACGGATGCTTCATGCGATGTGAACAGTTGTAATTTTAACTACGAACGAGCGGTATGTAATTGGGCTCCTTTATGTTCTGGCGTGATTAATGTAGGCTCAACCAGATTTCCAAGGTTTGAGCGGGTGTCTCCCTGCAGTTGCTGCACATGTTGGTATCAATTTTTTAATGAGAAGCCGATGATCAGCAGTGATTTCGCTCTGAATGATGTAAAAAGATTGAAGGTGGGAATAGTGCCGATTAACAGCTTTACGTTTACGTTCAAGACGCATGTTGAAGTTCAATTACGAAGCCTTTCTGCACAAACGCATTTTTTTTGGAAGCGTGTAATTGAACAGAAAGTAGGCGCTGAGAGTCTATTTCAACCTGTAACTGGAAAAGTGCCGACTAGTTTCAACCAAGTCGCTGGCAAACCAGTAAACATCAGTGGTATATTCTACGCAACTTCGATCAAGAAAAAATCATTTTATCTAACTCGGGAGAATATTCCAAATCCTGACGAGATGGCTCCAAAGCTTCCAACGCTTTGTTTAAGTTGTTTAATTCTAAAGCCAAATTCCACAACGATTAAACCTGCGTTCTGGGTTGATTAGTACGTGTACTGCTCTTCCTTGGCCACTCGATTAAGTAAAAAGCTCATCCTGAAAGCTCTCCGAGTTAAGAATTTGATTGACCAACCTTTGTAGTCGCTGGGAATTTAGAGGGTCAACCAAATAAATTTAACTAAGACCAAATTTTTTGGGTTAGAGGAAATTTACTCCGAGGCACTTTATTTTTTTGAAAACCTGGCGGCATCACCCATAGCGGTTTTAAAAAAATACAGCCCGGGCGCTAGAGTACAGATATCAACTGAAGTTTGGCCGTTGAATTCGCCTGTGAGCCAGGTCCTGCCAAGTACATCGAATATAATCCATTGTCCACTATTACCGATGATGAAAATAGAAGAGGTTGCAACTGTTGGAAATACCTGAAGCATTTTATCCACGCTGACCGTTTCGGTAGTTAGCTGCGAGTACAATTGACTCTGTGGAATAATTTGTTTCGAAATGTTTGGATGCGCCCACCGCAACTTCATTACCGCACCACCACCGTCCTCAAAGTACTCCACGCGAATGGGGTAGCGCGTACCTTGCACTAGGCTGATAGACCCGCTCCATTCGGTGGCCGGCTGTGGTATCCATTTGTCAACAAGCAGTTGATTGTCTACCCAAAGCCTTACACCATCATCGCTTTCGGTGAAAAAGTTATATACTCCATTCAAAGGTGCTTCGATCTCACCCGTCCACCTCGCGGTAAAAAAATCAGCACCCACCCCATTGGCGGGTGACCCGGTGCTCCAGTCAAAATTGATGGTCGGATCAATTCTTGTGAGCGTGGGAGTAGTGGGGAAATTGCGGGCATTCGTATTGTAATAGTTTGCCGTTAGCCCGTCTCCAGTACCTGTGGGGAGTTCGACAAACGTGGCCGTAAATGTCTTGTTGGTGCCGGGCGTATCAAAATTAAAAAATCGGTTGACTCCTGTCTCCGACCAAGATGAGTAAAGATATGTTTTTCCGCTTACGACCATCGAGGCGGGTGCTTCCAGTGTGCGCGTTACGCCTACTACGCTGGTGATGCTTGCAGGGGTAACAGTTGGCTGTCCGTCAACCAAAACAGTTAGGCCGGCCGGTTGAGTTTGCAATGTGAATGTTGACTTTTGAGGAAACACATCGACAAAGGTCGAATTGCTCAACCCCTGACTATCCGTTGCAGTTAAGATTACACGATACCAAACATTGTCGGCTGTTTCACCCACGCGGGGTATTGAATAGCTACCCGAGGTGATACCGCTTGTGGGTGACAACCCGGGGTGTGTGTGCGTGTCGTGGTGAAAATCAATTTTCCACGTCAATTGACTGGACGGCAACGTGCCATCTTCGTTGTCGTTTGCGCTGCCCGCGAAACTTAACGATTGCCCGGCTTGGTAAGTTTGGCCCACTATTGGTGATGAAATGTTGGGTATTGGGCGCTGATTTGGTGTTACCGTAAGCACTGCCACTGTGCTTGTAACTGACCCAAAAGAGTTGGAGATCATGCAGCTAAAGCCTTTTCCGGAATCAGACAATTGTGCGTTGGCAAATGTGTAACTAGACGCGTTTGCACCAACAATTGGGCTGCCATCTATTAGCCATTGGTAAGATAGAGTTGGAGCTCCGGAGGCTGCGACAGTAAACGTAGCACTCTCACCGATAGGCACCAAGATTGATTGGGGTTGACTTGCTACGGTGGGTACGCCCGACCCTGTGTACACCACTTTCCAAAGAGAACCATTACTGGTGCTGGTGTTGTCTCCTTCCGAGCCACCGCCCAAACCCGCTCGCGCCATGTAGTACAACGCGCCATCGCGCCCGGTGAGCAATGCAACCGGCCGATTGATGTTACTCGCAAATGTGCCTACCAAGTTGCCGGTGGTTGAATCGAGCATTCTGATGTAACCCCCACAATAGTCAGCGAAGAAAAACCTGCCAGTGTATTCGTTTGGAAAATTCTGAAGTGATGGGTTGTAAAAAGCACCGCCAACAACGGCACACCCTTGTCCGTGGTCATAGGCGAAGAGCGGGTCTTGGTAGTTGGCAGGTGGAGTTTGTGTCGTTCGCCTGCCTTCAATCAATGGCCAGCCATAATTTTTCCCGGCTTGTACCCAGTTGATTTCCTCAAAAAGAGAGCCACCCACATCTCCAACAAAAATCTTTCCCGTTATTGCCTGCACCGACATCGAAAACGGGTTACGGAATCCTGTGGCCCAAATCGCACGATTGTTTCCAGTGGCCGTTGCAAAAAATGGATTGTCGGTTGGAATAAGGTTTGCCGGATCGGTGTTAATACGGAGCACTTTACCCAACAGCGAATTCATGCTTTGAGAGGTTGCTGCGTTGGCTCCGTCACCCGTACTTACATAAAGTTTTCCATCAACTCCAAAAACCATTGCGCCCGCGTTGTGGATAGTGCCTGATAACAGGTCCAGATCCAGCAGCACCACCTCGCTGCCCGCCAGCGTTGAATTGCCGTTGGCAGTAAAGCGACTGACGCGGTTTCGGTTCTGCCCCGGCACGGTGTAATAAACGTAATAAAAGTTGTTGGTCTCAAAATTCGGATCGAGGACAATGTGACCAAGTCCGCGTTCGTTGAAGTTATCAACCGCTAATGTTAAAAAGTTAGTTGGTAATAGTACTCCGTTTTGCACCACCACAATTCTCCCGCTTTTAATTGTTATCAAAATACGACTGTCCGGTGTCATCACCATATCGGTGGGATCGAGGTTTTGTGCCAGCAGTGTTTCACTAAACCCTGAAGGCAATTGCGCAGCACGCGCTATGATTGTTACAAAAAGAGCACAAAAAACAGCTAAGAATTTTTTCATGTTAAAAGGCCTCTAAGATAGGCCTTTATTTTCCAAACGGTATTCGTTTTAACACCAGATGCCCATTGCTCATCACTAGCAACACATCTTGCAGATAACGAATTTCTTCGAGCGGGTTACCCGGCACCAAGATCATATCCGCATCGAAGCCTGGTGCTATTTTTCCCGTGGTCTGATCAAGTTTCAGCAGTTCGGCTGCGGCAGTCGTGGCTGATTGAATAGCTTGAAAGTTTGTCATGCCCATGCGGGCAAAATGCGCACACTCCAGTGAAATTCTACTGGTGCTGATAGACTGATAGCTGTTGTCTGCGCCTGTGGCAATCTTCACACCGAGTTCTAATGCTTTCTTAAAAACCTTTTCGGCTTGCGGCATCATAAATCGACCGCGTAATTCCAAAACGGAACCAACATAATCGCCACCGGGCTGAGTCAGGTCTTCTAACGTGATAAAAGTAGGAACCAAAAAAGTACCTCGCTGTTTCATGAGTTGCAACGTTTCATCACTCAAGAAAGTACCGTGCTCGATGCTGCGTGCACCCGCCAACACGGCAGCCTTTGCACCTTCATCGCCATGTGCGTGAATCATTACCGGTACATTTCGTTTGGCGGCTTCTTGTACAATAAATCGTATTTGTTGTTCGGTGTACACTTGTTCGCGTGGGTCAGTGTCAGGTCGGCCCGCGCGTTCGGTGCCACGGGTTTTGATCACCTTCGCGCCTCGATCGATATTCACATTCACCAGCAACCGAAGTTCGTCATCGGCCTTTACTCCTTTGATGAGTGACCCCAGCCGCACATCTGCTAAAATTGTTTCTTCTAAATTGGGCGTTACATATACACCCGCAGGCACCACATCGGGTCCTGCCAGTCGGTTGGCACGGACTAACTCCATCAGGGCTACATCTTGGTAAGCCGACACACCAGCTGTGCGAACCGTGGTTACACCTGTTTCAAGGGCACGCTTGGCAGCTGCCATGTTATCGAGGTGCGTGTGTGCGTCAATCAATCCTGGCAGTAAAAAATAACCCTGGCAGTCAATTACTTCATAGCCGGTCGTTGGGTCACTGGCTTTGCCGATTTTCTCAATCTTTCCCTGTTTCACGAAAACAATTGAATTTGGATAGATTTTGTTCTCGTACCCATTGATCAAGTTGGCATTAATTAGCGCGTAGTTTTTTTGTTCTAGGGATTGAGCTGACAAAAAAAGCGACAGTAGAGTGATTGCTAAGGCCAGTTTGAGTGTTTTCATGGAACTTATTTTTCTATTGTAAGTTGGTGAATTACGGCCACTAAAAAAAGTCTGGACAACTGATGAATATCATACTTATGGCCAACGCCACGTTCTACATTTGGATGGGTGAATGGTTGAACCACAAAAAAAAATTTTATGAAAATACTGAAATTGCTTGTGATGATATCATCAATGGTTGCAGTATCAATTGGATGCTCAGTGCGCGTACATACAAAATACGATCCGCGTGTTGACTTTACGCAATACAAAAGATATTGTTGGCTGGAAGGCTGTGAGTTTACGTTCACAGGGCCATCGTACATCAACAATCAAAAAGTAAAAGAATTGATGGAGAAGGCAGTGAAAGCGGAAATGCAAAAAAAAGGACTTACCTACGACCGCGAAAATCCCCAGTTATTGTTGGATGTGCACGAAGCAGTGGAAACTGATACTGCTTATATTTATCATCGGTCGGGCGAAGAAGCTGTATTTATGAACTTCACACCTGCGCAAGAGGTGGTACTTTTAAAGGGTACGCTGATCATTGACATGATTGACAAACAAACAGGAAGAATGATTTGGCGCTCGGTGGCCACATCTTATTTAGAGAAGAACCCCGAGTTGACCGAAGAGAATTTTGCCAATGGTGTCGCTATTGCCTTGAAGAAGTTTCCGCCAAAGAAGGGAAATTGAAGTTATAACGAAAACGGTCGCCCTTGCATTGCAAACAAATGTAACGCCACGCATGCTCCTGTGTAACAAATAAAAAACACCACATTGTAAAGCATCGGCTTTGATGTTTTGCTCGCGATCAATAAACTAAAAAGTGGTATTGCCTGCAAGCCATGCAAGGTTAGGAAATGTGCGACTCGCAAGTCACCTGCCACGGTGCTCCAGTTTAAAAACGGCAGGCCTGGGCCGCCATCGGGCGCGCCAACGGTGTGCGCCATGTTGCTAATCATCATTCCGCCTGCGGCCCCACCTACCAAAACCAAAAACAATCCTGCACGCCAAGCGAAAAGAGATGCTTTGTCGAGATTAATTTTTTCAGTGAAAAACAAAATCATCGTATAAAAAATGAGGATCGAATTTATTGAAATAAAAATCCCCATGGCGGAGAAGATAGACGCGTTTAATGCCGAGCTGATGTTGTAGTGTGAAATCTCTCCACGGGCTGCTTGAAAAAAGATGGCGATATTTTCTACAATCATGCAAATGGTAATTCCCCAACTGATGAAGGATCCTTTATTTTTGGCCGGCAAATATTGCAGCAGCCAGCCAAAAGTCCATACATAAATCAACACGCTCAGTGCAAACTTCATGGGTTTGATCCATGCGTTGATGCTCATGATTTGTCGATCGTCAACAAAGAATAAAATAAAGGCTAGTATGAAAAGTGCAGCGTTGAGCCAGCCACTCCAGTACAGCACCTTATTTTCTTTTTTGAGAAACTTCAGCGACTCAGAAATTATCATGTAACAACGTTTTGGTTTTGCTGGCGCGAACGAGGTAGTACATGATTAAGCCAATCGGTCCAAAGAAAAACGTTAATAGCAAACACGGTATTATTACCCAATGCGAGATGCCCAACTTCTGACTGTTGCTCAACTCCCACGTACCGATGAACAAATCAAACACGAGATAGTGTACCCACCCGGCCGTTACGCCCCACGGGTCGGTAAAAAGTTTCATCACGCCCGCTAGTGAACTGAAATCACCTTCACTCTTTCCAAAAAATAAAACAATCAATGTAAGATAGACGAGGCCGAGAAGCAACGGTAAAACACCTTGTAAAACGATTAGCTTAGTATAACGCCATTTGGGCGCCACAATCAACAGGAGCCAGCCAAGCGGTGCAATGCTGTTGCAGATTTGAAATAATCGGTCGGGGGTCATGCAGGTTATGTTTTGAATAAAGTTAATGAAATGTTGGTGAGGTTGATTGTTTTTAATGAATTTTGAATAAATACGTTGGGCTATGTACCGTTACTTATTATTCATTTCTTTATTGATGACTCTTTCAACTTCCATGAATGCACAAGAAAAAAAATATTTGGCACTGGGCGATTCGTACACGATTGGTGAAAGCGTGAGCGAGGCCGAGCGTTGGCCTAATCAACTGCGCGATTCTTTGAATAAAAAAGGCTACGCCATTGGCAAGCCGACTATTATTGCCACTACGGGCTGGCGCACCGATAACTTAAAGAACGCCATGAACATTGCGCAGCTCAAACCGGAGTACGACTTGGTTTCCTTACTGATTGGCGTGAACAACCAATACCAAGGAAAATCTTCCGATCAATACGCTATCGAATTTGAGGATTTACTGAAGACGGCCATTCACTTGGCCAAAGGCCGAAAAGAAAATGTATTTGTGGTGTCGATACCCGACTATGGATTTACTCCTTTCGGGAAACCAAAAAAAGAAGCAATTACGAAAGCGATAGATTTATTCAACGAAATCAATGCGCGAATCACGTACAAGTACAAAGTGCAATATTTCAACATCACCGAAATTTCGCGCGATGGCCTGACAGATCCTTCATTGGTGGCAGGCGATGGCTTGCACCCCTCCGGCAAAATGTATGCGCAATGGGTGGAGTTGATTGTCAGGGATTTGGAGTTGAGGTAATTTGTTCTTAGTGCCTCTGTGTCTTAGTGGTGAAAGAACGATTGCTTTTCTTGGACACTACAAGAGTTTTGCAAGAATCCCCCTTAAATTCCTCGCCACAATCTCATGGCCCTTCGCAGTGGGATGAATCCCATCCGCTTGGTTTAGCTTCTCATCGCCAGCGACACCTTCTAACAAAAAAGGCATCAGCGTAGCGTTATTTTTCTTGGCTAGTTCGGGATAGATAACCTTAAACTCGTTACTGTATTTGGTTCCCATGTTGGGCGGCACCATCATGCCTGTCATCACAATCTTCACTTTAGGGTATTTTGCTTTCACTTTATCGATGATGCCCTGCAGATTTTTGCGGGTTTGGTCGAGCGGCAGTCCGCGGAGGCCATCGTTCGCGCCAAGCTCCAATACAAAAATATCAATCGGTTGCCTCAGCACCCAGTCGATACGTGCCAGTCCGCCCGCTGTCGTTTCCCCGCTCAATCCGGCATTGATTGCCTTCACTTTGGTTGCGCCTTTGTTCAACTCTTTTTCGATAAGCGCAGGAAACGCTTCCTCCACCGAAAGGCCATACCCGGCCGTTAGGCTATCGCCAAAAAACAGAATTGTTTTGGGTGCAGGATTTTTTTGAAACACCATCAACAATACAATAAATACGATACTTTTACCGACCATAGCTGCAAGGTAAAGTTTGCTTTTGAAGCTATTGAACGCAAACCCGAAAATTTTGTTAAAAATTTGTTAGCACGCCAAAACGGTTAGAAGAAGAGTTATTTTTAACGATTACGTTTGATATTAAAACGCCACATCAATGGATATTGTACTAGAGTGCGACCAACTCACCAAAACTTACACATCGGGCGAAAAGAAACTCACCGTTTTAGATCACGTTTCGTTCAAGGCCGAGCAGGGGACCAGCTTATCGATCATTGGCCCCTCTGGTAGCGGCAAGACTACCTTGTTGGGGTTATGCGCGGGACTAGACGTGCCTACCAGCGGCACCATTTCCTTGATGAACTTCAAACTTAACAACCTCAGCGAAGATGATCGTGCCTACATCCGCAATCAATACGTGGGCTTTGTGTTTCAGAATTTTCAATTACTTTCTACACTTACAGCCTTAGAAAATGTGATGGTACCGTTGGAACTAAGGGGTGAAAAAAATGTGGCAGTCAAAGCAAAAGAGTTGCTGGGCCGTGTGGGGCTGGGCGACCGTTACCATCATTACCCCACACAATTATCAGGTGGCGAGCAGCAACGAGTTGCCTTGGCCCGAGCATTCATCACATCGCCAAAAATTCTGTTTGCCGATGAACCCACCGGTAACTTAGACGAAGCCAACGCACAGCAAGTAACCGATTTACTATTTGGCCTCAACCGTGAGGAAAAAACAACTTTGGTACTAGTAACACATAACTTGGAATTGGCACAGAAAACCGAACGGATTATCAAAATGAAAGGCGGCTTAGTAGTAAATGCTTGATTAATCTAACTTCTAACCTCCAACCTCGAATTTCTAACCTCGAACTTTTTCACCTTGATCGAATACATCATCAAAATAAAGCGAAACACGAAGAACATCTTCCAAGACCGCTGGGTATGGCGAATGGCTTGGCGCGATGGACTCCATAATTTTTCGCGACTGTTTTTATTTATTTCCTCGTTGATCACCGGCATTGCCGGGGTGGTGGCGATTGCTTCGCTCAACTACTCTTTGCAAGACGAGCTTGATCGGAATGCGAAGGAACTCTTAGGCGCTGATTTGGTGGTGAACTCCAGCAAAAAAATTTCTTCAGAGCTGATTAAAGTTATCGATTCCACCAAGGTAGCATTGGCACGCGATGCCGACATGGCATCAATGGTGATGTTCATGCACACCAAAGAATCTCGATTGATTAAACTGACTGCATTACAGGGCGATTTTCCGTTTTACGGTGAGTTAGAAACTTTCCCCACGGATGCCTACGCCAAAATGAAGAGCGGCCGCTTTGCCATGCTCGATGAGTCGCTGGCCACGCAGTACAACGTCAGTTCAGAAGATTCACTCAAAATTGGCAACACAGTTTTCAAAGTAGCGGGTGTGGTACGCAAAATCCCGGGTGGGGGAGGCCTCACCGCAACCTTGGCACCAGCGGTTTATATTTCATTGACTGAGTTGGACTCTACCGGTTTGGTACAGTATGGCAGTCGTGTGAACTACAGCCTCTACCTCAAAACTACCTCTGATAAACAAACTGCAGAAGTGATTGATCGCATCAAGCCACTCTCAAAAAAAATGGGTTTTGGTTTTGAGACAGTGCAAGCGCGCAGAGATGGACTGGGGCAAGGCATTAAGTCGGTGAATCAGTTTTTTTCATTGCTGGCATTTGTAGCGTTGATTTTAGGTTGCATTGGGGTGGCGAGTTCGGTGCACATTTATGCGCGGGAGAAACGCGATGAAGTGGCTGTGCTTCGCTGTGTGGGCTCTTCGGGTTGGCAGGCATTCAACATCTACTTTATTCAGATTTTTGTGCTGGGCGTAGTGGGCAGCCTCATGGGCGCAGGGCTGGGTGCGATAATTCACCAAGTAATACCCATCGCATTCAAAGAATACATTCCACTGAAGTTGCAGTTTGCCATTTCGTGGCGCGCCATTGCGGAGGGTGTTGCCTTGGGAGGAATTGTATCCATTTTGTTTTCGTTGCTGCCGCTGATGGCCGTGCGCTTTGTGCCACCGCTCACGGTGTTACGTGCTGATTTCAATGCTACCAAGGTCTTTTCAAAATCAAGGTTGGCAGCTACTATTTTGATTATTGTGTTCCCGATTTTGGCGGCTGCGTATCAAACCAAAAGTTGGATATCAGGCGGATTGTTTTCGGTGGGGTTGGCATTGGCACTCGGATGCCTTGCGTTGGTGGCGGCAGGGTTGCTGTGGTTGGTTCGAAAGTACTTTCCGTTGGGTGCTACTTTTGTGTTTCGCCACGCCCTTTCCAATTTGTTTCGACCCAACAACCAAACCCGCGTGCTGTTGGTGACCATCGGTTTGGGTGCGTTTATCATTGCCACGCTCAACATCATTCAAAATAGTTTGTTGGGGCAAGTGGAGTTTACTGGCAGCCAAAATCAATCGAACACCATCTTGTTTGATATACAACCATCTCAAAAAGACGGTGTGCTTCAATTGATGAAAGAACAAAACTTGCCTGCTAACCAGGTGGTACCCATTATCACGTGCCGTTTGAGTGGTTTGAAGAACAAGACCATCGAAGAAATCCAAAAGGACACCACCAATATACCGGAATGGGCATTAACGCGCGAGTATCGGATTACCTATCGGGATAGCTTGAGCAAAAGTGGGTCAGAAAAATTGGTGAAGGGCGAAGTGCAAAAGTTTTACCCCGGCCGCAAAGATTCGGTGTACGTTACCATTTCTGAAGGCATGCACGAAACGCTGAAGCTGCAAATCGGAGATTCACTTACCTTTAACATTCAAGGTGTGGACATGCGCGTGCGCGTGGGCGGCATCCGCAAAGTAGAGTGGCCAAAAGATCCGCCTAACTTTTTGTTTGTGTTCCCCAGTGGTGTGTTGGAAAATGCTCCGCAGATTTGGGTGGCCACTACGCGCATCAATGATAACGTGGCGGCCAGCAAGTTTCAACAGGCGTTGGTGGTCAACTACCCTAATGTGTCGCTCATTGATTTGCGTTTGGTGCTGAGCACGGTAGATGAGTTGTTTAAAAAAGTAGGTTTGGTGATTCGCTTCCTGGCGTTGTTTAGCATCGTCACTGGACTGGTTGTGTTGGCTGGCGCGGTAATCAACAGCAAATTTGCCCGCATGAAAGAAAATGTGTTGCTGCGCACCATTGGTGCACGCACTTCGCATCTGACAAAAATAACGCTGATTGAATACGGCTACCTCGGCTTGTTCTCGGCCCTTACGGGGATGGCGCTTTCATTGGGCGGAGGCTGGTTGCTGTGCAAGTTCTTTTTCCAGGTATCTTTTTCAGTAGACTGGATAGAGTTGCTAACCATCAGCGGAGGTGTGATGTTGCTCACTATGTTTATTGGCTGGTTTAACTCACGCGAAGTAATTTCTACTCCACCCTTGCAGGTGTTGAGGAGGGAGGGGTAAAGTCGACCCTTAATCTTATTCTTGAATTCTATTCTTTAGATCCATTTTGTTATGCAGTATTCTGGTTATTTCAATTTTATCGTTGCTAAGTTTCCTATAGAATAGTATATGCTGTCCTGCCCTAAATCCAAAAATCCTAGAATCTATTTCCTGATAGTTTCTTCCCTTCAGCCTGCTGTTTGCCAATTCTTGGCAAGTATCTAAAAGCATGAAGTAGTACTTATCTGCTTGCTTTTCAGACCATTCTTCAAAGGTGTATTCCCAGATGGCTGACAAATCAAGTACTGCTTTTTTTGTGAGAACGTAGCTAGCCATTTTTTCTTTTGGCCGCTTTCAATTTTTCAAGATGCTTTTTTGGATCGAAGTTTACAGCCACACCACTTTCAATCCCTTCGGTGATGGCTTTTTTGAGAGCTAACATTTTAGATTCTTCCTCTTCAAGAAGCCTAAGCCCAGCTCTGATTACTTCACTGGCATTTTTAAATCTGCCCGTTGATATTTTATCATCAACAAATTCTTCAAAATGGTCTCCAAGCGAAACGGACGTATTGCGACCCATTGGATTAATAATTTATTTTTAAAGTTACCAAAATTTGGTAATCATTCAAATCGGATTTTTGGCTTACCAAAGGCTGGTTTAACTCACGCGAAGTAATTTCTACTCCACCTTTGCAGGTGTTGAGGAGGGAGGGGTAAGGATTTTTACCCATCCAACTCTATTATCAAAAATCGCGTAATTACCGCTCGAGGTGGGAAAACCCGATTCTGAGCCTAGCGAAGAATCTCTCCCAGTGGATCATCGTTCACAGGGATTCTTCCCTGCCGAAGCCAGCGCAGGCAGGGCGCTGCTAAGAATTGACAGAACTAATAAAAAAAACCACCCCGTTTCTAAGGTGGCTTTCTATCTTTAATGTAAACGTATACCGTCAGGGCTTCACTTCTGTAGCAGGTTCTGGCTGAGCAGCTTCTTCCTGTTTTTCAGGTGTGCCGTTGGTAAATTTCTCGTACGTAGTTTGGCCTGCAAACGGGCGTCTACCAATCAACCGCTCTAAGTCTGATTGAAACAAAATTTCTTTTTCCAACAACTCTTTGGCAATGATCTCCAAATGCTCGCGATGGTGAGTGAGCAAATCTTTGGTGCGCTCGTAAGCAGATTCAATAATCTTCTTTACCTCTTTATCAATGCGTTCGGAAGTTGCTTCAGAATACGGTTTGTTAAACGTGTAGTCCGATTGCTTTGAATCGTAGAACGACATGTTGCCAATCTCTTTGTTCATGCCATACACCGTTACCATGCTGTAAGCCATTTTGGTAATGCGCTCCAAATCGCTCAACGCACCGGTAGATATCTTGCCGAACACAATCTCTTCAGCGGCACGGCCACCAAAGGTCATGCACATCTCGTCTGTCAATTGCTCGGTTTGATATAAGAACTGTTCTTTAGGCAAGTATTGTGCGTAACCCAACGCGGCTACACCGCGCGGCACAATGCTCACCTTCACCAACGGATCGGCATGTTCTAAAAACCAACCCGCTACGGCATGGCCGGCTTCGTGGTAGGCCACAATTTTCTTTTCTTCGGGCGAAATGATTTTTGTTTTTTTCTCCAAACCACCGATCACGCGGTCAATGGCATCTTGAAAATCTTGCATGTCCACTTCCGTCTTGTCTCTGCGTGCGGCAATCAATGCAGCTTCGTTACATACGTTCGCAATCTCGGCACCGGCAAAGCCAGGTGTTTGTGCTGCCAACTTTTTCACGTCTACATTCTTCGACATTTTGATTGGCTTCAAGTGCACTTTAAAAATCTGCTCGCGCCCGGCAATATCTGGTTTGTCAATACTAATCTGGCGATCGAATCGACCAGGGCGCAATAACGCTGAATCCAATACATCGGGTCGGTTGGTAGCTGCCAAGATGATCACACCGCTATCCGTAGCAAAGCCATCCATCTCTACCAACAATGAGTTAAGTGTGTTCTCGCGCTCGTCATTTGCGCCAGGCATTTGGCCTCTTCCGCGTGAGCGTCCAATAGCATCAATCTCATCAATGAACACGATACACGGTGCTTTCTCCTTTGCTTGCTTAAACAAATCGCGTACGCGCGCTGCACCTACACCCACAAACATCTCTACAAAATCAGAGCCCGAAAGCGAGAAGAAAGGAACGCCTGCTTCACCGGCTACGGCTTTGGCCAACAAGGTTTTTCCTGTGCCGGGGGGGCCGACTAGCAAAGCGCCTTTCGGAATTTTGCCTCCCAGTTTGGTAAACTTTTGGGGTGATTTTAAAAAGTCAACTATCTCTTTGATTTCTTCTTTGGCTTCTTCCAATCCGGCTACGTCAGAAAAAGTAATCTTTACTTTGTTCTCTGCATCAAACAGCGCAGCTTTCGATTTGCCAATGTTGAAGATCTGGCCACCGGGTCCACCGCCCCCTGTCATCCTGCGCATCAGCATCCAAAAACCAAACACCAACAGAAACAGAAAGCCAACGTTAATCAACAAGTTGGTGTAGTCTTGTCGCTCTTCGCTGCTCACATCAATCTTGTCGCCACGCGAAAAATCTTTGGTGAGTTGGTCGTATTTTTCAATGAATTTGTCTTTGCTGAGCACTTTGAATTTGTAATGCGGGCCGTTGACATTTAAACCCAGCGGACTGGAATTCTTTTCGATGTCTTGCTTGTACTTTGCATTTTGAATGGCCTCGGGCTTCAGGGTCACTTCCACCACATCTTCGTTGGTCACGTAAGTGATCTTTTTTACATCGCGCGCCAGCACCATGTCTTCAAAATCGCGCTGTTTTAGTTCAATCAGTGAACCATTGTTCACCATTTTGCTGATCATGAATATTGCAAGGATCAACACTAAAATAATCCACGTTTGGTAGTTGGTGCGTGGCATTTTTGGCGGCACTATCTTCTTTTCTCTCTCTTTGTCCATTTTAAGTCAGTTCTAAAATTACAGTAACGTTCTAATCGTAAATAAGTTTGTTAATCAGGTATTTCGGTAACGTGTGCATCTCCCCAAAGCCTTTCAAGTGCATAAAACTCGCGTCTGTCTTTCCGAAATACGTGTGCTACCACTGAGATGTAGTCGAGAATCATCCATTCTTTATTGTTTTTGCCCTCGGTATGCCATGGGCTTTCTTTCATTTTTTTCTCTACTTCTTCATCTATTGAGCGAGCGATGGCCTCTAATTGCTTATCGGAGCTGCCTGAGCAGATCACAAAAAAGTCCGCCACGGCATTCTTTATTTCCCGCATGTCCATTACCACTATGTCTAGGGCTTTTTTCTCCTGCATGCCAGCTACCACGGCCTTACTCAGCTTTTCTGAGTCACTTGTCTTCTTTTTTTTGGGCATTCCGGTTTTTTGGTGAAAATTCGAGCTTTATATAAACAGCAAATCTAACGAAAATACCTTGTATAAAATCCTTGCCAATACCCTGTTCTTAGGCAAAAACGTGGTTTATGTGCCAGAATGTCATTCCACTTCCTCGCTGCTATTAGAGTTGACAAACAAAACAAACTTGCCGGAAGGCACAATTGTAATCACCGATAATCAAACTAGAGGCCGTGGCCAGCGTGGCAATACTTGGGAAGCTGCACCCAAAATGAACCTTACGTTCTCTATTTTGTTGAAGCCGACTTTTCTGTTGGTGGGCGAACAGTTTGCTATCACACAAGCGGTTTCGCTGGCGTTGGCCGATTACTTGCGCCAGCGCGGAGCTGCGCCTGTTAAAATAAAATGGCCCAACGACTTAATGATTGGGGAACAAAAAGTTGCCGGCATCCTGATTGAAAATACGTTGGCGGGGAACAGCATTCAACAGAGCGTGGTGGGTATAGGCATTAACATTAATCAGCAGGCATTTGAAGTGCCCACTGCTACTTCGCTCGGTCTGGCGATGGGTAAATCTTTCTCGTTGCCTCATGAATGGGAGAGCCTGGTTGAAAAGCTGGAGCAGCGCTACCTGCAGTTGAAAAATTCAAGCAAGCAATCGCTCGAAGCAAATTATTTGGAGCAATTATACAGATTTGGCCAGCGCAGTTCGTTTGAGGTGGATGGCCGGCAGGTGATGGGCACCATAGAATCGGTGGATGCGAGCGGCAGGTTGTTGGTGGCTATAGATGGCGAAACACGGGCCTTTGCATTGAAAGAAATTCGCTTTTTGTAGCCGTTGTTTTTTTTAGTCATCGCAAGCTTGCAAAGTGCGATCGTAAAGGAGGCGTCAGATGCCTTGGGTAATTTGGTATTGCTTTATTCGTTTATGAGTTTTCTGTAGCTACGGTTTTTTCAGCCACCTTACGCTTGCATCGAGCAAGAGTTAATTATTATCTTTCCGTATCTATGGAAAGACTAAAGGCTTTGATCCGAAATTTTTTCGCGTTTTCGAAAAAAGAAACCAACGCTTTTTTGATTTTGCTGCCGCTGATGGCGCTGCTGATTTTTTCGGAACCGATGTACAGGTACTTTTTTACGCGCCAAAAGCAAGATTTTTCGAAAGACGAAAAGAAGCTTGATAGTTTAGTAGCCACACTGCAAGATTCTGTCGCCACCAAGCCAGAGCAGCCTGTTGAGTTAAAACCGTTTGACCCCAACCGTGCATCGGCTGACGAATTGATATCGGTAGGATTTTCAAAAGAACTGGCCAAGCGCTTGATAAACTACCGCACCAAAGGCGGCAAGTTTGTAATCAAGAAAGACTTGCTAAAATTATATGGCTTTGACGACAAACTGTACCAGCGTGTTTACCCCTACATCTCACTTCCCGAAAGCCTTGCGGCAACTGCGTTGCCATCGGTTCAACTTTCAAAAAAGTTGAATAAAGAGAAGACGCTCATTGACTTGAACCAAGCCGATACCGCGCAGTTAAAAAGGGTGTATGGCATTGGCGACAAATTATCTGAGCGCATTGTGAAATACCGAGAGAAGGTCGGTGGCTTTGTTTCCATCGATCAATTAAAAGAGGTGTATGGGCTTGACTCAACCGTGGTAGATGATGTGAAAAAGGATTTCTTTGTGTCATCTGCTTTTCAGCCCAAGAAAATCAAAATCAATTCCGCCAAGCAAGAAGAATTAGCGGGTCACCCTTATATAAACCGTGCCTTGGCGAGGACCATTGAAGCCTACCGATTTCAACATGGTAAGTTTAATTCGATGGAAGACCTTGCTAAGGTGCAATTAATGAAGGAAGAGACGTTACAAAAATTGAGGCCGTATGTTTCATTCGACCCGTAGCTTGTGATTGCTGACCCAACCAAACGCCTGCTCACCAATTACCTTCGAAAGCTTACTAATCTTTCTGGCAATAACCGTTCTATATTTTTGCTCCGCCTACTGGCCGATAGGCATGTAGACGTTCAATCATTGTCGCAGCTAAATGGCGAGACTGCGTTTAAAATAGTGGAGTCGATAGTCGCAGGCAAGTCAAAGGCAATTTGCCCCGTAGTGGATGCGCACATGGCGGCTGCCAATGAAGCGAGCAGCAAACTGAAAAAACTCCATCGCATTGATCGGTTTTTGTTTGAAGAGTCGGGAGCGAACGACCTTCATATCGGTTGGCCCATGGTGCACGGCAAATTCTTGGATGGCACTTGTGTGCGCTGCCCTCTACTTTTTATACCAGTCGAACTTCGCATAGAAAATGATCGGTGGATGATTGTGCCGCGCGAAGAGGGTATTGCATTCAATAAATCTTTTTTGCTTGGGTACTCTTTTTACAATCAATGGAAGGTAGACGAAGAATTGCTGGACGAAGATTTTGAAGAAGTGGATCGTGACATCACGGTGTTTCGCACTGCGGTATATCAACTATTGCAGAAGGCTAAGCTCGATGTTCACTTCAATCCAGACAACTACCGAGACGAGCTTGTACCGTTTCAAAATTTCGGCAAAGAGGAATTTGAAAGCACATTTCAGAATGGGCAATTGAAGCTTTTTCCACAAGCCGTGGTGGGAATTTTTTCACAGTCGGGGTCACAACTGGTTCCGGATTACCAGCATTTGATAGATGAAAAC
Source organism: Bacteroidota bacterium (assembly GCA_018267275.1). GTDB lineage: Bacteria > Bacteroidota > Bacteroidia > Cytophagales > Cyclobacteriaceae > ELB16-189. The sequence goes on from JAFDYV010000011.1 coordinate 114,085, forward strand.
AGTTTTGCCGACCTAGAGGAATTTTTTGCCAAAAAAAGCACACCGCAGAGTAACGACTTTTTAAAGTCAGTGAAAGAAGACAAAGTGTACAATATTCTTCCATTAGATGCGTGGCAGGAAAACGCATTGAAAGGAGTGAAGCTTGGCCAATCCTTGGTAGTTCAAGGCCCGCCTGGCACCGGCAAATCACAATTGATTTGCAACCTCATCAGCGATGCCATGGCCAACGGCAAACGCGTTTTGGTGGTTTGTCAAAAACGCGCTGCGCTGGATGTAGTGTTTGCTCGAATGAAGGAGCAGAAATTGGATGAATTTCTTGCGTTGGTACACGACTTTAAGTATGATCGGAAGGAGATTTTTGACAAAATCGCCAGGCAAATTGAAAGGGTAGAAGAATACAAGGCACGCAACATTGGGTTGGACGCCATCCAGTTCGATCGTAAGTTTTTGCAAGCCAGCCATCGTATCGATCAAATCTGCGAAGAACTTGAACAATTCAGAACGACCCTGTTTGATGAATCGGAGTGCGAAGCCAGTGTGAAGCAGTTATACTTGCAATCTAGTCCGCAAAGGCAATTTGTTTCTCTTAAGCAGGAGTATCAATTTTTCAAGTTCCGGACATTGCAAGATTTTTTGCGCAAGTTAAAGCAATACTGTTCGTTTGCAGAGCGCTTTAGCGTTGACCAATATCCTTGGAAGGCGCGAAAGTCATTTGCTAAATTGCTGCCGAGCGACTTGCCTGAAATACAGAAGTTGGTGCGCAGCGCGCCTTTGTATTTTGAAAAATTACAACATGATTTTAAAGAAGCGTTTGGTGTCACCCTGGATTGGGATCAGTATTTGGCGCTGGGAGAACAAACGGACGTGCTTCGTGAGATAATTGATTCGCTGGCTAATGTTGAATGCTACAATGCTTTTCAAAGGCTGATTAATGAGACAGACGAAGAGACGAGCGCGCTTTGGTTGGCAAACACCGAACGGGTGCTGCTCGATTGCTATCACGAGGATGGTGTTGAGCAAGTGGTGCCGGCCAGTCAGCTCGGTACGCTGCAATTAGCATTGGAAAGAAGGCGCAAAGCACGCAGAAATATTTTTAGTTTATTGTACTGGGAGCTCTTCTCTAAAGATAAATTTTTGGTAATCCGCGCTTTGGTTGGTAACGGACTCCAGAACAATAAGAAAGGTTTTCAAGCTTTAGAAAGAAAACTGGACAACCGATTGAACTTAGAGCACAACTTGTCTAAACTTCGCGCAAAGCCTTGGTTGGCGGTCCCCGAAACAATCAACAAGCTTGAGTTATCGAAATGGTTTTTGATTACCCACCGCGCGCTAAAGTCAAAGCTTTCTTTCAATTCTGTTCGCGGCATTAAGAACTTGATATCGGTAGTAAACCTTTCGCACGACCAGTTTTTAAAAGCTATGACCCGACTGGTTGACTTGGTGCAGCCATTAGTAGCTCAACAGGCAGACTGGCATCGTTACCTAACGGTGGCGCAAATGAGGGCAGCGGCTGAGTCGGTGGAAGTGAGTCAGCACTTAGCGACAGTGTTACAACGCGACTTTGAAGCGCTGGTGCAGTTTGATTTGTTAGTGGAGTCTTTCAGCACATTGGAGACAGTTGTTGTTGAAAAGCTATACCGCGAGAGCAACACTTGGCAGTTTGAAAAGAACGAACAATTATTCCTCAACAGCTTGTCATTGTCATGGATTGACCACATCGAAATGAAACATCCAGAGGTGCGGATGGTATCATCGGGCAAAATGGAAATGCTCGAACAAGAGTTACGCGAGCAGATGCACATCAAGCAGTCGCTGGCGCAAGAAATTGTGATGTTGCGCACCCGTGAAAAGGTAACGGAAGATTTGGAGTTCAATAGGTTGAATAATCGAGTTACTTACCGCGATCTATTGCATCAGGTGACCAAGAAGAGAAAAGTATGGCCTTTACGAAAGGTGTTGACGGAGTTTCAAGAGGATGTGTTTCGTGTATTGCCGTGTTGGTTGGCGTCACCCGAGTCGGTGTCTGCTGTTTTTCCGATGCAGGAGATGTTTGACTTGGTGGTATTTGACGAAGCTTCGCAATGTTTTGCCGAGCGGGGTGTTCCTGCATTGTACCGCGCACGTCAGGCCTTGGTGGCAGGCGATTCGAAACAATTGCGACCGGGAGATTTTTATTTGGCGCGATGGGAGGATGATTTGGATGCACCCGATGCTGAGATTGACTCACTGTTGGAATTGTCCGAACGTTATTTGCCCTCCGTTTTTTTACATGGTCATTACAGAAGCGAGTCGTTGGATTTGGTGAATTTCTCGAACCAACATTTTTATAAGAACAAATTGCAAATGGTTCCCCACCGCCATGCTATTAACCAGCAAGAATCCGCCCTTCAGTTTGTAAAAGTGGATGGTGTATGGGATAAAGGTGAAAACGCGATCGAAGCAGAGACAGTGGCAACTCAAGTATTGAGACATGCAAGCGAGCACCCGTCAGACTCAATGGGCGTAATAACCTTCAATGCACCTCAGCAGTCGTTGGTGTTGGATTGCCTGGAAGAGACTTTCAAAATGGCGGGCAAGGCATTACCCGAAAACCTTTTTGTAAAGAACATCGAGAATGTGCAGGGTGATGAGCGCGATGTTATTATTTTTTCTATCGGCTATGCACCAGACAAAAAGGGTAAGGTAAACGCACAGTTTGGTAGCCTCAATGTGGCTGGAGGTGAAAATCGTTTGAACGTAGCAATAACACGTGCACGCAAAAAGATAGTGGTGGTGAGCAGTATCTCGCCAGAGCAGCTTGAGGTATCCGGCACCAAAAACGATGGGCCTAAACTTTTGAAAAGCTACCTTGAATTTGTTCGCAACGGAAATCTGAAAAAAAGTGAATTAGGGAAAAGAGAAACACAACTTTTACAATTGAAAACTGTTATTGCAAAACTTGGTGAAAAGTCAAATATTCAGTTGGTGGAAACAATCCCCACCCACGACCTTACAGTGGTGGAAGGCTCAACTTTTGCCAGCGCGATATTGTTGGATGACCATCAGTATTATGAGTCGCCCTCACTCAAACATTGGCATGCGCAACTGCCAGATCTATTAGAAAGCAAAGGTTGGCCGTGGACAAAGTTCTTTAGTCGCAACAGTTGGGCCGATGAAGAGCGGTTTTCACTGGATGTCGAAAAGTGGTTGAAGCGAGGTTAGATCAAAAATTCAGCAGGTGTTCATACACCCTGTGCATGGGTAACCCCATCACTGTAAAATAAGAGCCGTTAATTTTTTCAATGCCCACCATGCCAAGCCAGTCTTGTGCTCCATATGCGCCCGCCTTATCAAATGGTTTACAAGTATCGATGTAGTACTCGATTTCAGCACGTGTCAACTTCTTAAAGGTAACTTCGGTGCGGTCGTCAAAACAATCTATTTTTTCTTTGGCGAGCAAACAAACACCTGTAATTACCAAATGGGTTTGGCCACTCAGTGCCTCAATCATGCTAATGGCCTCAGCCCGGTCTGCAGGCTTGTTTAGTACCCTGTTGCCCAAAATCACAACGGTATCTGACGCCACGATAATTTCATTGGTGATATGGTGTTGTAATGCGCGCGCTTTTTTTTCAGCCAAGTAAGTGGGGATGTTGACCACCGGCATATCGGGTGGGAATGCTTCGTCTACGTTGGGAGACTGAACGACAAACTGGAAGCCAGCCTCTTTCATCAAGAATTGCCTGCGTGGCGAACTGGACGCAAGAATAAGGGGGCGAAGATTCGGAATCACTAGTAGAGTATTTTTACATTAAGTCGGGTAAGTTCAACCATCCCGCCATGCTCCAAGGCCAAAATAATAGAGTCGAAATGTGTTTCAAAAATACTGATAAGCTCGCTTAGTTTTGCATTACCTGTGCGTACAATCACTAATTTGTACGGTTCGTTTCGCAATAGAAACGAATCAAAAAAATCAGAGTCTTTTGTAATAACAACTCGCTTCTCATGCATCGATAGAATTCGAATTTCGTCATCAGAAGTTAGATTCTTTTTTGGCAGCTGCGTGGTGTGAATAGAGTTGTGGCCTCTGCTATTCAACAAGTCGCTGATGTCAATTGGCAGTTGAGCATCAACGATGAAATCCATTTTCTAGGCGGCTTGAGGGGTAGTTCCCTTCATTTTCATTACCACATTTGCGTATGCGATACAGGCTAAAACGTCTTCTTCTGTAATGTCGGGAAAGGCTCTGGTAATGTTTGCTACAGAATCGCCACCTGCCAGATATTCTAAAATACTTTCAACCATATGCCGGGTATTTCGAATGGTGGGTTTGCCATGGCATACCGATGGGTTAATGGTGATTCTTGATAGAAGATTCGTGTTCATGGTACTAAAATAAGTTTTTTGCTTGATTAGTTCAAAGCCACTGGATTTTTGAATCATTAAAACTCCTCTTCTGCGATGGAGCTAAACAAAAATCCGCCAATCACCTTGGGATAAAAGTAAGTTGACTTTTGTGGCATGGTGTAGCCGCTGGCGCAAACCTTTTTTACTTCTTCAATACTTACCTCTTGGGTGATGATGGCCATTTGGGCTTCACCCTTAATTGTTTTTGCTAGACAGTCAGAAAAACTGCGATCAAACCCAATATGCTCTGACCCTCGCTGGTCTTTGCCCGGAATACCCAAAATCTTTTCGATGATGAAATAATGCAATACGGTCAGGTCAAGCGCTTTGATCTCATCTGGAAAGTGCCATTTCAATTTCTGAAATGACTCAGGCTTGAGTTTGATCTTGTAGGCTGCGTCTTTGAACAAGATGCCGAAAGCCCATTTTTTTCCAATGATGATTTCGTTTACCGTGTCTGCGTCCTCCAACAGTTTTACGTCAAAATCATCTTGCAACTTGGCGACCACTTCTTCTTGATGAAATTTTGGCAAACCTAAAATCAATCGGTGGGTGGGCAATATTCGAAGGTCATCGTTTTCAGTATTGGTCAGGTACATTAAATGAAAATTATAGCCCTCGTTGCCTGAGTGGTTTAAATTCTCTGCTTGACATTTGTGTTTGTACGCAAGCGAACTTTCATAACGGTGGTGGCCGTCTGCTATAATGATTTTTCGGTCATTCAATACTTGTACAAACTTTTCAATTACTCTGGCATCATGTATCACAGCCAGCACATCGCGCACACCTTGGTAGTCCTCCGTTTCGTAAATAGGCGAAAGCATCGCTTCGTCCATGTACTTTTCGAGTTGAAACAATTCATCGGTATACAGTCCGTGTGTGGGGCTGGCATGTAACTGTGTTTTTGCCAACAGATCTATCCGATCATTTACCGCCTTGGGGATGGTGTTCTCATGACGCAGGATTACATTCTCCTCAAAGTCATACGCACGGATGTGGCAAACAAACCCCTTGCGACAGTATTCTTTTGTGCTGCCGGCAAGTTTAAAGTGTTGATAATAAACATAGATGCCAGGGATTGCATCTTGCACGATTATGTTTCTTTTTTTCCAATCAGCTAATGTCTGCAACGCAGTATCGGCTGGCCTTGCTCCCTGCGGCACCGACAAGTGGATAGAGTTGTGAGGATTTTGATAGAGTGCCTTGCGCTGTTTATCCGAAACGACATCAAACAACGGAGAGGTCAGTTCATCAATCTTTCCAACCACCGCAGCATTATATCGCCACGCGCGAATGGGTCTAATTTCAGCCATACATCAAACCCTATTTTTGCGCCACTTACTTACGGCTGCTGTTGGCAAAATGGCGCTCGCGGGCTGAGGCTTTGATTCTTGCTGCACTAACAGTGCCAGTGCCGCTGCCAGTTGCTCTTCCGGCCCTTCAGTCCGCTCTTTTAGCATCTCAGGTTTAAAATAGTTTTCAATAAATCTGGTATTAAAATTCCCTTCACGGAAAGCGTGATGTTGCATCACAAATTTCCCAAAACCCAAGGTTGTTTCGACACCACTGATTTGGTAGTCTTCAATCGCCCGAATCATTTTGTCCATCGCCAGCTCACGTGTTTGTGCGTGCACCACCAACTTTGCCAACAACGGATCGTATTGCACGGGTATCTTCATGCCTTCCTCAAAGCCATCGTCTACGCGCACGCCATGCCCTTGCGGGCGCCTGTAGGTGTGCAACGTGCCAATGTCTGGTAAGAAGTTGTTGCTTGGATCTTCAGCACAAACGCGCAACTCAATCGCGTGCCCGTGAATGTGCAAATCCTCTTGTTGAAAGGGCAACTTTTCACCTTCTGCAATTTTGATTTGAAGCTTCACCAAGTCGAGGCCGGTGATGAGTTCAGTTACGGGGTGCTCCACTTGCAGGCGCGTATTCATTTCCAAAAAATAAAAACTGCCATCTTCATCGTAAATAAACTCGATAGTGCCTGCATTGTAATAATTGGCAGCCTTGGCAGCATTTACAGCGGCTTCGCCCATTTTTTTCCTCAACTCTGGAGTAAGCACTGCCGATGGTGCCTCTTCCACCACCTTCTGGTGCCTGCGCTGAATTGAACATTCGCGCTCAAATAAATGCACCACGTTGCCATGCTTGTCGCCAAAAATCTGAAATTCAATGTGCCGCGGTTTCAATACATATTTTTCAATAAAAACCGAGCCGTCACCAAATGCAGCCATGGCTTCGCTAATGGCGCGCTCCATTTGATTTTCAAATTCGTTTTCATTTTCCACCACGCGCATCCCTTTTCCGCCCCCTCCAGCACTTGCCTTAATGAGCACAGGGTACCCAATTTTCTTCGCGATGCTTTTGGCTTCGCCAATGTCATTTATGGGAGTGCTTGTGCCAGGTACCAGAGGCACTTTAAATTTAGCGACCGCTTCTTTGGCCGCGAGCTTGCTGCCCATTAATCGCATAGAATCTGCCGAAGGCCCAATAAAAATCAAACCTTCCTTTTCCACCAGTTCGGCAAAATCTTCGTTCTCTGATAAAAATCCATAACCCGGATGGATGGCATCTGCGCCAGATTTCTTCGCTACGTCAATAATTTTCTCCATCCGTAAGTAAGATTCTGATGAGGGCGGAGGGCCAATGCAATATGCCTCATCTGCAAAACGCACGTGCATCGCATTGCGGTCAACTTCGCTGAAAACCGCCACGGTGGCTATTCCCATTTCTTTGGCGCTCCGCATCACCCGAAGGGCAATTTCACCCCGGTTAGCAACAACAAGTTTTTTGATTTTGGTCATTGAAAAGATTTGATTCTTTGACATCAAATTTACAGCTATTCTGCATTCTTTGTGGCGCTGCTTATTCCGTACAATTTCCTATTTTTGCGGCCAATTATTAAACCGATTATTGCAACATGACCGATTTATTTGAAAAACTCCGCATGGAAGAAGGGCCGTTGGCTAAATATTCACACTTGCCTGATGATTATTTCTTTTTTCCCAAGTTGGAAGGTGAGATTGGCCCACGGATGACCTTCAATGGAAAGAAAGTATTGAATTGGAGTTTGAATAACTATCTCGGGTTGGCTAACCATCCTGAAGTGCGCCAGGCAGATGCCGATGCGACAGCTAAATACGGCTTAGCTTACCCGATGGGTGCTCGTATGATGTCCGGCAATTCGGTGCATCACCTTGAGTTTGAAAGGCAGTTGGCAGAATTTGTGCAGAAGGAAGATGCCATGTTGCTCAACTACGGCTATCAAGGCGTAGTATCAGTGATTGATGCGTTGGTAGATAGGAAGGACGTTATCGTGTACGACTCCGAGTCGCATGCGTGTATCATTGACGGTGTGCGCCTGCACATGGGCAAGCGTTTTGTGTACCCACACAACAACATCGAAAATCTGGAAAAGCAATTGCAGCGCGCCACTAAACTAGCCAACGAAACGGGTGGTGGTATTTTGGTGATTACCGAAGGCGTGTTTGGCATGAGCGGCAACATGGGCGATTTGAAGAGCATTGTAGAGCTGAAGAAGAAATACAACTTCCGGTTGTTTGTTGACGATGCCCACGGCTTTGGCACAATGGGAGCGACAGGCGCTGGCGTTGGTGAAGAGCAAGGCGTGCAAGACCAAATCGATTTGTATTTCTCCACTTTCGCGAAATCAATGGCAAGCATTGGTGCGTTTGTGGCAGGTGACAAAAAGGTGTTAAAGTTCTTGCGTTATTCCGTGCGCTCTCAAATTTACGCGAAAAGCTTACCCATGCCTTTGGTATTGGGCGGCATGAAGCGCTTGGAGTTGGTGAAAAAACATCCGGAGTACCGCGAGAACTTGAAAAAAATAATGGCGGCCATGAAAACTGGTTTACAAGAGCGCGGCTTTGCCATCAATAAAACACAGACACCACCAACACCTGTATTGTTTAAAGGTGGGGTAGGTGAGGCCGCCAATATGAGCATGGACTTGCGCGAAAATTATGGCATCTTCTGTTCGGTGGTGATCTACCCGGTGGTGCCGAAGGATGTGATTATGTTCCGCATCATTCCTACAGCCGTACACACCATGGCCGATGTGCAAGAGACGCTAACCGCATTTTCAGCGCTCAAGACCAAGTTGGATGATGGATTCTACCGGAAAGAAGAATTGGTTGCAGTAACCAAATAAGATCAAAGGGCGCATTTCAGCTAATAATCCTTGAAATAGCGGTTTTATCACATTTAAAGATGGCCCTCAAAGGGCCATTTTTTTTGATTTTCGATGGCTTGGATTTCCAACAATTTCAAAAAAACGCTGATTTTGATTGTTTTTCAACGTTTTTGATTAATTTAGCCAAGGATTTGGAAATTCTAAACAACCAAAACATACCAAAAATGAAAAAACTAGAAGAATTGAAAGCCCTTATTGCCTCACTTGAACCCGATTTCGATAAATTTTACAACAAGGGTAATAGCGCTGCTGGTACGCGCGTGAGAAAAGGAATGCAAGACGTAAAAAATGCTGCTCAGGCTATACGTGCAGAAGTGCAAGACCTGAAGAATAAAGAAACGAAGTAACGTAAAGCCACTACCGAATAAAAAAGGCTGACATCCACGTCAGCCTTTTTTTATGCTTTTTTCTTGAAGGTGTCCTTTATCGCTTCTACATCCACCGCTTTTACAACGGGTTTAAAGTTTTGGATCTTCAGGGCAGTTCTTCTGCGGGCCGCTTTGGCTTTGTCCTTGCGGTTTTTGCGTTTCAAACGGGTAACTGACATGGCTTTTGTGTTAAAATGACCGCAAAAATAAACATCCTTTGGCAGATTGCAATACAAAAAAGTTACTGGTTACTGGATTCTGGTTCATCAAACCAAAACAGGTGTAACCTTAAACTGGCAACTAGCAACCGAAACGAGTAGATTTGTTGCTTTTAAATTTGTAATGGACAAACCCTCTCTGCCTAAAGGTACCCGCGATTTTGGCCCCGCACAGATGGCCAAAAGGCAATACATTTTGGATCGCATCAAAACCGTATTTCAGAAGTACGGCTTCCAACCGTTGGAAACCCCAGCGATGGAAAACCTCACTACGTTGACTGGAAAGTATGGGGATGAAGGTGACCAACTCCTTTTTAAAATCTTGAATTCGGGCGACTACTTAAAAGATGTTGATGCCGCAAAACTCGAAGCTAAAAGTTCAAAGCAGCTAACTACCGAAATCTCTGAAAAAGGCCTTCGTTACGACCTTACTGTTCCTTTCGCCCGCTACGTGGTGATGAACCGCCATGAGATCACCTTTCCGTTTAAACGTTATCAAATTCAACCTGTATGGCGTGCCGATAGACCGCAGAAGGGGCGCTACCGCGAATTTTACCAATGCGATGCCGATGTGGTGGGAACTGATTCGCTTTTGTGCGAGGCGGACATTGTTCTTATGATAACAGAAGTTTTCTCGCAACTTCACATTCAAGACTACACCATCAAAATCAATCACCGAGGTATCCTCTCTGGCTTGGCCGAAATCTGCGGTGCCAAGGAAAACGAGATGCCATTGTTTGTCGCTATTGATAAATTGGACAAAATCGGTGAAGAAAAAGTAAAAGAAGAACTGCGCGCTAGAGGTTTTCAAGAAGAGAGTCTCACTACACTGTTTCAAATACTTAATTTCAAAGGCAATACGCAGCAGAAAATAGATTTTTTGAGCGCCAAGTTTTCCGCTTCTGAAAATGGCCAGAAAGGGCTTTCAGATTTTCAAAAGGTGTTGGAGTTGCTAAACGGTTATCAGTTCAACCCGAAACATTTGGAATTTGATATTTCATTGGCACGAGGGCTGAGTTATTACACCGGCTGTATCTTCGAAGTGAAGATCAACAACGTGGCAATAGGCAGCGTGAGCGGTGGCGGTCGTTATGATAATCTAACTGGCTCATTTGGTTTAGAGGGAGTTTCTGGCATTGGAATTTCTTTTGGAGTCGATAGACTCTACGATGCCATGGAAGAATTGAAACTGTTCCCAAGCGAGGCAATGATTTCTTCTACTGTAATGATTGCCCATTTTGATAACGAAACGATGCGCTATGGATTGCAAGTGGCCGCACGACTTCGCGCAGCGGGTGTTGCCACAGAACTGTACCCCGATGTTTCGAAAATCAAAAAGCAAATGGAGTATGCCAACAAGAAGTTGATCCCGTATGTGATTGTGATTGGCGCAGATGAAATGACAGACGGCCAGCTCACACTCAAGCGGATGCTTACGGGTGAGCAGGAAAAAAAGAGCTTAGAAAAGATTCTGTTGGAAATAAAAAAATAGACATGAGTGGTGCAACGCTATTATGGTGCACCACCGTTCACACCGAGCTGTAATTTTAAATTTTTAACTATAACTTGTAACCCTTGAACTTTTAAACGCAGTTTGGAACCCACGCACTACATCAGCAGCAAACCGCTTACTCTCGATGACCTCGATCACATTCTGTACGGGCACTCGAAAGTGGCGTTGTCGCAAGAGGCGACTGATAAAATAAATCGCTGCCGCGAATATCTGGATAAGAAAATCAGCGAATCTTCTGCTCCAATCTATGGCATCAACACAGGCTTTGGTTCGTTATACGCAAAAAACATAGCCAAGAACCAACTGGAGCAATTACAAGAGAACCTGGTTCGATCGCATGCATGTGGCACAGGAAATGAAGTACCAAGAGAGATTGTGTTGTTAATGCTGTTCTTAAAAGCCCAATCACTTTCTTATGGGTATTCGGGTGTGCAGTTGGTAACAGTGCAACGTTTGCTTGACATGTTCAACCAGCGAGTGTTGCCGCGCATTTATGAAATGGGATCGCTCGGGGCATCGGGCGACTTGGCACCTCTGGCGCACTTGTCGTTGCCGTTGATGGGGGAGGGTGAAGTGCACTATCTTGGAAAAATTTACGCGAGCAACGAGGTGTTGGGTTTGCTGAAGATGGAGCGCATCCATTTGAAAGCAAAGGAGGGTTTAGCTTTGCTGAATGGCACGCAGTTTATGAGTGCGTATGGTATTTGGTGTCTGCTACATAGCAAACGAATACTCAAACTGGCCAACCTCATAGGCGCGTTGTCGCTCGATGCCTTTGATGGAAGGATTGAGCCATTTGACCAACGAGTGCATGCAATAAGGCCACAACAGGGCCAGGGCAGGGTAGCGGCCGAGATTAAAAAGCTATTGGCGGGTAGTGCCATTTTGGCGAACGAAAAGAAGCACGTGCAAGACCCGTATTCGTTCCGTTGCATGCCACAGGTACATGGTGCAAGTGCCGATGCTTTCAGATATGTAAGTGAAGTGTTGCTCACAGAGGTGAACAGTGTGTCGGATAACCCCAATGTGTTTCCGGAAGACGATCAAATCATTTCAGCCGGCAATTTTCATGGACAACCGCTCGCGCTGGCTTTGGATTTCTTGGCCATTGCCATGGCCGAGTTGGGAAGTATTTCGGAAAGGCGAACCTACCAATTAATTTCGGGTTCCCGCGACTTGCCTAATTACTTAGTGGCCAATCCTGGTATTAACTCGGGCTTGATGATTCCACAGTACACGGCCGCATCGTTGGTGAGCCAGAACAAACAGTTCTGCACGCCTGCCTCGGTTGATAGCATTGTGAGCAGTAACGGGCAAGAAGATCACGTGAGCATGGGCGCCAATGCCGCCACCAAGGTGTACAAGGTGATAAACAATGTTTACAGCATTTTGGCTATTGAGTTGATGACGGCATCTCAAGCGTTGCATTTTAGGGAACCTCTTAAAACTTCACCTTTGTTGCAAGTTTGGCTAGATAATTTCAGACAGGTTGTGCCGTTGATACAAGAAGATCGTTTGTTACATCATGACATGGTGAACGCAGAAAAGTTTTTGAAAGAAGTAAAATTGGAAATGTGAAACAGTGGTGGCTTTTTTTTGTGTTGATTTCAATCAATGCCGAGTTGTTCGGTCAATTTACCAGTCGGCTCGGCCGGTTTCAGGTTGATCAAATACGAGGTTGTGCACCATTTACCATCAACATCACCAATACAAATTTGATTACCACCGGTGAATGTACCCCTGGCAAACCTTGCAATATGGATTTTCTGGGAAGCAATCCACCCAGTTTACCCACCAATCAATTTACATTCACATACAACACCCCAGGCACTTATCGCCTGATTGTCTACTACCAGTTCATTGGCTCAGACGACATTACCGTTACGGTTGATCCAGATATTCAACCCGATTTTGATGTATACACCTGTTCTTCCAGTGGTGTATCCATCCGCATTACAGACAGAAATTACCAGCAGTACTTCGTGAATTTTGGAGACGGCAGCCCGATAGTAACGGTGCCGGCAAGTGCCAACCAAATTGCGCAACATAGTTATGCTGGCCCCGGCAACTTCGTTATTCAAGTGCGTGGGCAAAAGACGAATGGCGCTGCAAATTGTACCCCACGGGTGAAACCATCCCAAGCCATCAGCACGTTGCCCCCGCCATCCTTTGCTCGCTTAACAGTTGTAAACGAATCAACTGCTGAGCTCAACTTTTCATATCAGACCAACATTTTATATCGTTTAGAGATCGCTGTCAACTCTACTAACTTTCAGCTATACCAACCCACGGTTTACGATGTGAATTCCTTTACGGCAACCAACCTCCGTTTCAAGGATAATTTCTACTGCTTTCGCTTGGATTCCTACGATATGTGCACAGGCGGTCACACCTACTCTCCTGTAATCTGTAGCCAGAAGATTGGCTTGTCAGTTCAAAGTGGCTTGAACAAAATAGACTGGCAAACCTCAGGTATTGGCATAACCACTTTTGATATCAATAGGAACCAAGTGCCTTATAACCTAAATATGCCAAACAGCTCAAGTAGTTTCTCAGATGTTTTGATCGACTGCAAACAGAGGTATTGTTATCAAGTGGTTGCCAACTACCCCAACGGGGCCAAAAGCTTTTCCCTTGAAGAGTGCGGAACTTCATTTGTGAGGACTGTTCCCACGGCCCCCAATAACATAAGTTCGGTGGTCAGTGGTTCGCAAGTGTCGCTAACATGGAATCAAGATCCATTGTTTACTGCTACGGAGTACAACATTTTTAAATCGATCAACCAAGGCACATTTTTCTTAGAGGGCAAAGCAACTACCCCACAATTTAGCGACAACCAGTATGCTTCAAATAACGCAACGTGTTACAAAATAAATTATGTTGACAAGTGTGATAACGATAGTCCAGAAAGCCTGACCGCGTGTCCCATTGTCCTTACGTATTCCCTTTCGCCTTCAAACGAAGTTACCCTTAACTGGACCAACTATGGAGGATGGGTTGCAGGTGTGCAAAGTTATCAAATTGATAAATTCAACTTAAACGGATCAAGGCTCGCGACCTTTATCAGCACCGGCACTACGCTCGTTGATGCGCAAGTCGACAACATCAATCAAATTGTTACGTACAAAGTCACGGCCATTCCAAATCAAGTAGGCGTTACGCCATCTACTTCTAACATTGTAGAGGTATACAAAACGGTGAATCTTTTTTTTCCAACCGCCTTTACACCCGACAACAAGGGCCCTAAAGAGAACGAGACATTTTTTGTGGGCGGCCAGTTTATCTCAAAAATCGAACTGTCGGTTTTTGATAGATGGGGTTCTTTGGTTTTTTACACAGACAAAAATGAAGCGTGGGATGGCACGCAGGCAGGCCAAGCCATGCCAATAGCAACTTACGTTTGGCGAGCCAACGTTACTGACGTATCGGGCAGAACTACTCAGCATACCGGCTCTGTGGTGCTTATTCGTAAATAACTCTGTCCTGTTCTTTTCGCAAGTATTTGCCGTTCTGTTACCTTTGCCCATTAAACCTTTTGCCATATGTTCGATATGATGAAGATGATGGGGAAAATGAAAGAAGTACAAGCCCGTCTACAAGAAGCGCAAAACAATTTGGCCAATATTTCTGCTGCAGGCGAGGCGGGCGGAGGCATGGTAAAAGCAACTGTTAACGGCAAAAAACAATTGGTTGCCCTTGATATTGACCCCGCGATCTTAACAGCCAATGATAAGATAATGGTACAAGACCTCGTTGTGGCAGCCGTCCGCATCGCGTCCGATAAGGCAGAAGTTTTGGCAAAAGAAGAATTAAAGAAAAGCACCGAAGGGCTGTTGCCAAATATTCCAGGCATGGACCTAACCAGCATGATGGGATGACCGAAGTTGCCATCGTCATTCTAAATTACAACGGCAGAAAATTTCTCGATCAATTTCTACCTTCAGTTATCGCGCACAGCAGCGGTGCACGAGTAATCGTTGCCGACAATGGGTCGACCGATGACTCGGTGCCTTTGGTAAGGGAGAGATTTCCATTAGTGGAATTAATTTGTAGCGACAGCAATCGCGGCTTTTGTGGTGGTTATAACTTTGCGTTGCAGCAGGTGAAAGCCAAATACTATGTGTTACTTAACTCAGATGTTGAAGTGACCCAAGGTTGGCTTGAGCCGGTGATCAACTTGTTTAAAAGTAATCCCAAACTGGGTGCTGCACAACCGAAAATTCTTTCCCATCGAAACAAATCGCAATTTGAATATGCAGGGGCAGGTGGCGGCCTGATAGACGGGTTGGGGTATCCTTTTTGTCGTGGAAGAATCTTCAATTTTGTAGAAGAAGACCAAGGGCAATACAATGACGCCCGACCTATTTTTTGGGCCACAGGCGCGTGTCATTTTGTGCGCGCGGATTTGTACCACCAATTAGGCGGCCTGGACGAAGATTATTTTGCCCACATGGAGGAAATCGATTTTTGTTGGCGCCTGCAGCGAGCGGGTTACGAAATATATTATCAGGGTGCCAGCACCGTGTACCACGTGGGGGGTGGCACCTTGTCATCTTTGAGTCCTAAAAAAACCTATTTCAATTTCCGTAATTGTCTTAGTATGATCACAAAGCATATGCCTCTGGCTGAATTGCTTTGGAAACTTCCCGTAAGGTTAGTTTTGGATTGGATTGCGGCTTTGAAATTCTTAGTACAGCCCTCCCCAGCCGATGCTTGGGCCGTTATTAAAGCACACCTTTACTTTTTCACCCACTTGGCTGCTGAGTATAAGAAAAGGCGGATGTTGAATAAAAAACTGGCTAGCTTTGACACTACTACGCCACGTTATCCCCACTTTATTGTTGTAGATTACTTCCTGCTCGGCACTACCTACTACAAAGACCTCAGAAATCCCAAATAGTAGTTCTCTTACGCAGGTGAGCCCGCATGTTCAACACGAAGGCAAGGCTTAGATAAACGATAATGGGTGAACCCAATGTAAGGCAGGATGCATAAATAAAAAAAAGGCGGATAGACGAAGTAGCAATACCTAATTTTTCGCCCAACGCAGCACAAACACCAAAAGCGTTGTTTTCAAAAAAGTACTTTATGCGATCTATTAACACCATAACCCGTTTTTTGAGCAGTTTACCAAGGTAAACTAGCCTTTTACCGACATTTTTAAGAAGACGCAAATATAACCAGTTACTCGCGCCCGCCAATCACCTCAATTTCGCAAATTTTTGAGTATTATTGCAAAAAAATTGGCAGCCCGCTAGATTTGCCAACTGTTAAAACTACGCTATAAAACACAATAAACAGCAAATGAGAAAATTAGTTTACTCACTCCTGATCATCGGAACTCTGACGTTCACCGGTTGTACGCTTCCACAGATGATTAAAATGGCCAAGCAACAAAAGCTTGAGATCAAGCCAAATCCGCTTGAAGTGCACAAAGACACGGTTAACTTTGACTTGTCTGGTAATTTACCGGTAAAGATGTTGAAGAAGGGTACCTCTTACACCCTGAACACATTTTACAAAGCTGGCGACAATGAAATTGCGTTGCCACCAGTGCCGTTAAAGGCTGAAGACTATCCAAATGCAGGCACAGAAGAGCCTAAAGTCACAAAATCGTTCAGTTTCCCGTATAAGGATGCTCTGAAGCGAGGTACGGTTCAAATCCAAGGCGTTGCTGCAAAGGGCACCAAAACAAAGGCTACCGAGCGTTTGGATTATGCAACGGGCATTATCACTACCTCTAAGCTTGTGCAAAATTCATACTATGCCGCTTTCGCAGGTCATGGCTACAACAACCAAGAAGAATTAATGCCAATAGTGATTCCTGATTTCAACTTTGAACGCGGCAAGTCTGTATTGCGCACTTCTGAAACTAAAGCTGCAAAGGGCAAGCAACTAGATGCTTACATTGCTGCTAAAAACGTAACTCGTACAGTTACAATCACTGGTACCCACTCTCCTGAAGGTTTGGAGCGAATCAATAGCAAACTTTCTGAAGAGCGTGCCGCTGCTATCGAGAAGTTCTACAAAGCGCAAATGAAGAAGTACGATTACCAAGGCGTTGCCGCGGAAGTAAAATTCATTTTGAAGCCGATTGTAGACGATTGGTCTGAGTTCAAAACTGCATTGGCCGCCTATAACGGCATTAGCGCAGATGAGAAAGCTGCCTTCTTGAATGTGGTAAACAATGGTGGTTCGTTTGAAGAGCAAGAGAAGCAATTGAAAAAATTGGCTGGCTACAACAAAGTGTTTAGAGATGTATACCCTGGCTTGCGTGCTGCCAAGACAGAGATTTTGACTATCAAGCCAAAGAAGACAGATTCTGAAATTTCAGTATTGGCTAAGCAAATGACCACTGGTCAGGCTGGAATGGACGCCTTGTCGTTTGAGGAGTTAATGTATGCAGCTACCTTGACGCCTTCTTTAGAAGAGAAGACCGCGATTTATGAAGCCGCGACCAAGAAAGGCACCAACTGGAATGCACACAACAATTTAGGTGCTGCCTACTTGCAAGCAGCAATCGATAACCCAGCAAAAACAGACCTTGTAGACAAAGCTGCTGCGCAGTTGGAAATCGCTGCAAAGTTGAACCCTACATCTGAAGTACATGCTAACTTGGCTACTGTTGCTTTGATGAAGGGCAACCCTTACAAGGCTTATAGCCACGCTAAAGCCGCCCTTAACGGTGCAAACAACGATGTAACTCGTGGTGTAAATGGAGTGAAGGGTGCTTGTGAAATTTATATGGCAAACTACGGTGCAGCCGTAACGTCTACCTCTTCGTCAGCAGATAACCACGTGAACTTGTTCAACAAAGGTTTGGCGCAATTGCTAAACAAAGATTTTAGCAACGCATCATCTTCTTTTGCAGAGGCAACCCGTAAGAATTCAAATTATGCGATCGCATACTACGGTGCAGCTGTAGCCGCAGCGCGCGCTGGAAGTGGCGATGCAGTGGTAAGCAACTTGGTGAACGCAGTGAAAATTGATGCCGGCTTGAAAGAGAAGGCATTGACTGATCTTGAGTTTACGAAGTTCAATACTTCAGAAGCGTTCAGAAACGCGTTGAAGTAATCAAGTCTGAAAACTATCAAGAAAGACCCTGCCAAAAGCGGGGTCTTTTTTGTTGGTGGCCTTCTGTAAAAACAGGCTTTTAAAACTGCCTTTTCGGGCTTATTTTTACGCCCTTAGTTCATTGTCCCAATTATGAGAGAAATCCAATTCCGAGAAGCCCTTCGCGAAGCCATGAGTGAAGAAATGCGCAGAGATCCGTCCGTATTTTTAATGGGCGAAGAAGTGGCAGAGTACAATGGCGCCTACAAGGTAAGCCAAGGGATGCTAGATGAATTTGGTCCGAAGCGGGTAATTGATACGCCTATCGCGGAATTGGGTTTTGCAGGAATAGGAGTGGGCGCAGCTACCAATGGTCTGCGGCCCATCATCGAATTCATGACGTTCAACTTTTCACTGGTGGCGATCGATCAGGTGATTAACTCAGCAGCAAAAATGCTTTCCATGTCGGGTGGGCAGTTTAATGTACCCATTGTATTCCGCGGGCCTACGGGCAATGCGGGCATGCTTAGCTCGCAGCATTCGCAGAACTTCGAGAATTGGTTTGCCAACACACCTGGCCTGAAGGTAGTGGTGCCTTTCACCCCTTACGATGCAAAGGGTTTGTTAAAGACCTCTATCCGCGACAATGACCCCGTGATTTTTATGGAGTCGGAGTTGATGTATGGTGACAAAGGGGAAGTTCCGACAGAAGAATACTTGATTCCTATTGGTGTAGCCGATGTAAAACGTGCAGGAACGGATGTGACAATTGTCTCTTTCGGGAAGATTATGAAAGTAGCTTTGGCGGCTGCCGCTGAGTTGGAGAAGGAAGGCATCTCAGCCGAGGTGATTGATTTACGCACCGTGCGCCCTATCGATTATTCCACCGTAGTAGAGTCAGTGAAAAAGACCAATCGGTTGGTGGTAGTAGAAGAAGCGTGGCCTTTGGCTGCCATCTCTTCAGAGATTGCTTACCATGTACAAAAGCATGCATTCGACTATTTGGATGCACCTGTTCACCGCATCAACAGTTTGGATGTTCCGCTACCCTATGCGCCTACATTGATTGATGCAATCTTACCGAACGTTGCGCGCACAGTTAAAGCCGTGAAGGCGGTGATGTATAGAGATTGATCATTCGCAACCATGAAATTGAAAAGGGGCGGCAGTTACTTTTCGCTCTCGTATTTCGAAAAATTGAGCTGAGGCAATTTGTCCTATTAAAATGAAAAAAATTGGCTTCCTTAAAGATACTTATGGGCGCATCAAAGCTGATGAAATAACTCATTTGACAAATGAGCCATTGGAAAAAGAATTGTTACTAAAGATATCTAGGTACTTATCAAATGGCAAACGAGTAATGAGCTTTATGAACATGTCAATTGATGATGAAACGGGTGAAATGATTTGCCCAGATCAAATTTTAACTGATGGCACTTGGATGTGGCCTTCTTATATATTTCATTTTATTGAAAGGTTTCCTAACATTAATATTGATGCGGATTTTGTAGAGTATGTCAAGGAAAGGAATTTTAAATTGAGTCACTTCGATTTAGAAAAAGCCAGAGCAGACTGCTACAAGGAAATGAGTTAAACCGATTTGGTGCGCATTATTCTTATTGACTTCGCCCTTGTTGGTGTTGCGGGTGCTGAAGTTATTCTCTCAAAAAAAACATGCTGATTTTTTGACCCGTACCTGTTTGGGGTGGGAGCATGATAAAAAATGAAAAAGACTGGGTATTTTTACCGCACTATGAAGGGTGAGCGGTGCCGAGCAGGGAGCTCGCTCGTTTGTGAAGAACACCAACGAGGGCAAGGTCCCGAGGAGCGCGATTAGGATTATAAAAATTGCTTGTCGTCTCATTTGCCTTTTGAAACCGCCCGATTTGCCTTTCGTGCAACACCAACAAAGGCGAGGTGTAATATCTCGTTAATCTACTTTAATGGTATTGATTTTTGAGATTATTTTCTCAGCAAGTGGTATTGCCTTTGAGTATTCTTGTTTTAATCGTAGACTCAACCAATGTCTATCCATAATTAATGCCTCAAATTTTCTGTCATTTAAAAACTTACGCACATTTATAAAGGGTAATTTTCTGGGGTCGTCTTTAAAATATGGCATGAGTATCGAGTATGGATTTTTAGGGTGATAAGCTTCAGGATAGTATTCATAAAAGTGGGGCTCATATTGTTCATTTAGGAAGGTTCTAGCGGCATCTTCATAATTTACAATCTTATCACACTGCCAATAGTATTTTAAGATGTCTTGCTTTAATTCAGCATCAACCAGTCCAAATAACCCCGAATCATTTAATCCTTCAATACCTGTTTTAGTAATGTAAAACTTATATCTATTAAGACTCACAACAATATCCATCCCTGTTTGATCTGACACTTTTTCAATTGTCTGAATTTGCCTAATCAAAGACTCGGTGCTGATGATACTTGCTTCAGAAGATTTAAGAACTGTATCTATTGCAATGATATCAGTCTCGAGATTTAGTTTTATGTTATTATAATGCTCTTTCAGGATATTCTCGTTTCTGACCGACTCTTTCCAGTCATTTACTTGAACCGCGAGCACTATTCCAACAACAACTAATAGAATTTCTCCAATTGCATATGCAAAGTAATTCCGAACTTTAATGGACCCCTGTCTATTAAATAATTTAGTTAATAATCCCATAAAGAGAATCGGTTATACGGTTTTGGTATCAATTTTTTGATTGAGGGAGTGATGTGTTAGGCGACTTGTTCGGCACATACCCCGATTAATGCTAACTTTTAAATATACGAAAGTTTAAGGCCACAACCTTCGTAAGACCACAGGATCAGTCACTTTGCGAAAGTTTTTAGCGCTTGTTATGTTGGCAAATAATCGCCCTCAGTTAGCGAGCATTTGCAGCGCGTTATCCATATTTACTACTAGAATTTTTCCGCAAAATCCATCACACAATTCATCCCATATTTTTTGTGGGGCTCAATGGCAATGCCCACAAAACGCAACCTGGGTTCTAAGATGTTCTTCCGATGCCCGAGGTTTTCTATGCCATCGTCAATCAATAAAGACATCACAATATCCAAAGGCTTGGCATTGCCGTAATCGCAGTTTTCGGCAACTGCACCTTTGGCCTTGGCCCGCAGGCGCAGGCGTTTGTCGAACGTAGTGCCGTCAGAACTGTTGTGGCCAACTTTGTTTTTCGTTCCCATATCTACCGCGTGCAGCTTTGCCACCGCGTTGAGAGCTGGTGAAAGTTTGAGGCTATCGGCTGGCTTACGGGTTTTTAAATCTTCTATTAACGATTTCGCATAAGCGTTTTCTTGCAAACCATTTTGCCCGAGGTATGGCGTCAGCCAGTTGTCAAGAAAAAGCTGCGGTTGTGTGCGTACTTCGTTGAGTAGCGCCAACACCTCGTCTATCTTTGTTTGCGCCTGTAGGCCGAGCGGCAACACAACAAGAAATAGGCAACAGAACCTAATTGCAAGCAGTAGAGCCGTGCGCATGGTTACTTCCAATTGGCGGGATCAAGCCGCCACGATTTTACATAAATCAAGTCGTTCTCCGTCAGGTATTTTTGCTCGATGGCTGCTTCCAACAGGTGGTTGAAGTCGCTCAAGCACACCAGTTTTACTTTCTCGTCTGCAAATGCTTTTTCACTTACTGTAAATCCATAGGTAAAGATGGCTGCCATTCCTTCTATGTTAAATCCCGCTTCACGCAAAGCAGCGGTAGCTTTCAAAGAACTGCCACCGGTTGAAATGAGGTCTTCCACCAATACAGCGCGTTGGCCTTTTTCAATTTTACCTTCTATCAAATTGCCCATACCGTGCTCTTTTGGCTTGGGCCTCACATACACAAAAGGTAGCCCAAGGGCATCGGCTACTAAAGCCGCTTGTGGTATTCCAGCCGTGGCCACTCCGGCAATGCATTCCACTTTTGGGTAGTGAATTCGTATGACTTCGCACAAACTATCTTTTACCAATGTGCGAATGGCAGGGTATGAAAGCGCCAGACGGTTGTCGCAATACACGGGCGATTTCCAACCCGATGCCCACGTGAACGGACTCTTATAGTTAAGCTTGATGGCGCCAATTTCCAGTAACTTGGCTGCAATAGGCCGCGCTGCTTGTTTGTAGATTTTTACAAATTCCATAATAGCAAAGTAAGCGAATTCGGCTACGCGAATGAATATTTAAAGGCAAATCTTGTCGCCACGCACAATCATTGAAAGCATTACTACACGCTGTTCGTTTTCGAAGTTTGTGACGGGGTTGTGAGGTTTTGAGGTTTTTTAGTTGTGGGATTGGGAATTATTTATGTTTTTGCAAGAGTAAAAAATGGGTGGCCACCGCGTTCGATGAACCTTTTTGTCAATGACATTCCCGTAAGGATTCTGAAACCAGATGAAAAGCTGGAATCAGGGCATTTCAACTACGAGATAAACGCGGCCAAAGAGCCGATTGCAAAGGCCAAACTCATTAACCACGTGTGGGTGCACCATGCAGCGCTCAAAGATATGGACACCGTGTTGGAGCTGCTCAACTCCAAAGTGCCATTGAATTTACTGTCACTTACTATCAGCATCAATAATTACGATGCTTTCTTGGTCTACCTCAAAGATAAGTTCAAGGTGATTAAAGCGGCCGGTGGACTGGTGCGCAAGAAAGACAAGTTTTTGATGATTTATCGGATGAAGAAATGGGACTTGCCGAAGGGAAAAAAGGAAAGTGGCGAACGTTCGGCAGAAACAGCCGTCCGCGAAGTAGAGGAGGAGTGCAACATCAGCGTGAAGCTGGGAGCTAAAATTTGTACCACCTGGCACACGTATACCATGGGTAAAAGCAACATGCTGAAGAAAACCAAATGGTACAAAATGGATTTGGTGGATGATTCAGTAAGCAAGCCAAGCCTGGAAGAAGACATTGAAGAATTGCGTTGGATGACAGAGAAGGAAGTTTACCACGCACTTGAAAACTCCTACAAATCGATTCGGTTTGTGTTCGAAGAATACTACCGTCAAAAAAAGAAAGTCATTTAGGATACATCTCAAAAATGAGTAATTGTCAGGTTTGAGCATGGCGAAACCTTGTTGTTAGCTTTGGAAAAAGCCTTCGCCTCGCTCAGGCTGATATTGGGAAGGTATTATTTTGAAGCCGTCCAGAAGCCATCTCAAAAATCAATTTTTAATTGTCAGCCGGAGCTTGTCGAAGGCTATTCGGTACTGAAACCGGGTTTCGACAGGCTCAACCCAACATGGTGATGTATTTTTGAGATGGCTTTTAGTCGAGCTGGTAAGGCAAGAAATTCGACACATCACCTTTGTAGCGGTGCACCTCGCGGATGATAGATGAGCTGACGGACGCAAATGCCGGGGATGTAATCAAAAAAACAGATTCAAGTTGGGCGTTTAGTTCACGGTTGACCTGCGCAATGCTATTTTCGTATTCAAAATCGGTAGTGTTGCGCAAACCGCGAAGTAAAAAACGAGCCCCGTTTTTTTTGGCAAAGGTGGCCGTTAACTCTGAGTATGTCCGCACTTTTATCTGAGGGTGCTGCTTAAATGTTTGTTCAATTTTTCCGATCATCATATCAATGGGAAAATACCGTTGACTCTTGCCGCTGTTGTAACCGATAGCAATAATGATTTCGTCAAATAGATTCAAACCACGCAATACAATGTCCTCGTGGCCCTTGGTAAATGGATCGAAGGATCCTGGGAAGAGTGCAACCTTCTTACTCATTGCATTTAAAGCAGATCAATTGCGTACAAATCAAAAAACTGGTGTTCTTGCACATCGTCAAAAACATACCCAAACGACAGGTGGGTAGGCCTTTGCCCAAAAGCAACGTTGCGCACGAATTTTACAAACTCATGGTAGTGGGGAGAGTTTTTGCCAATGTAGCCCCACAATTGTACCTCGCTGCTTTCTTGGTTCAAGTTCATCGTTTTCATCACGAGCATGATAAACTTTACGTAGTCCGAAAACTGATGGATAACAAACTGGTTATAGTACTTCAGGTTGCCACTGGGTGCAAAGCAGATGTGCATTTTAAACCGGTCGATATACACCAATAGTGGCTCGCCAGTCATTTTCTTTCCAGCAGCACAAAAACCTTCGATGAGGGCGCAAGATTGATGAGAAATGGATAGCTGAGTGTTTTGATACATCGCACTCAGCCAATCTATCATTGGTTTTTGCACCGCAAAAGCAGTGGTCACGCCCAATGAACGGTTTTCGTATGATATTACAGTTTCGTGAACTGAATCAACCGAGGCATTGAACTTGAGATATTCGGGTGCGGTAGCTTGGTCAAACAACGCGGTGGGAACCTGAACAAACTTCAGATTTTTGATCGAAACTTTCACTTGCTTCCAAAAGCCTGCCTGGATTACCTCGTGTGCTTCAAATAAGTTCTTTAGCAAAGCCAGCAGTTCGTCATGCGAGTGCAGTTCATTCAGTACATAGTCTTCAAAAAAAAGTAGCCGTTGGTCGCTTTCGGCAACAACGGCTACTTGAAAATCTCTGGCACCGAGCTGAATCAATAACCGATACTGATGAAGGTTTTCTTCATCAAATCGGTCATCCTTGACCTTCTTTATCAGCTTATAGCTAGCAATGGAGGTTTGCAATTAATTGGCTTCCCAGTTTCCTGAAGTTGACACATCGATACGAGAACCGAATTGCAAAGGCTTGCGATTTTTTGCCTCATTGCTCTCTTTACGCTGTGGGTTATCGGGCTTAGGATCTTTTACTTCGATGGTTTGAACCAGTACACCATTCTTATCAACTTTGCCCACATAGATTGTGAACATCACATCTTGGCTGTCCTCTTTTGTCTTTGGCTTTTTACCGATATTCTTGATATCCACGTTGGGGTCGAAAATGTAGTCCCAAAAGTTAATGAGGGTTTGCCCTTTCTTTATCTCATCGCCAACTTTCACATCGGCCAATTTGGTAATGATACCTTGCTCGGTAAATGGAGGGTCTTGAGGTTTTTCTCCCACTTTAATAGTGTAACCTTTTTGGTTCTTCAATATGCGATCGCCCACCTTTACTTTAAAACCCATGAAAACACCATTTTCTGATGCGGTCACTGTGTATTCTTTTTTGAATATCCTGTCTTTGGCAGGGATATATCCCAACGTGTCGTAAAACACTTTTACTTCCTCTTGGCCGTAACCAATTTGTTTGATTTCCTCTCTTCTATTGATGATAGGAACTCGGCCAGTTTCAATGAAGTTGGCAAGCGAATCCCAGTTGGCGGTGTAGCGCTTGTTCACTTCGAAAAACACAATTTCCGCTTCGCGGATCAGTTTAAGTCTTTCAATAACAGCGGCTTCAGCGCGTTCTACTTCGGCCTTTTGATCGATGGTGCTTTGCACGCCATCGTACAGTCTCCAAGCCAAGAAGGCGCTGCCTATGAAAAGAACGATAGTGATGATTCTGGTCAAGTTCATGCGGTTACAGGTTTAGCGTGCAATAATAGGTATTTTAAACGGTTCAAAGCAACCAATCAAAGCTTAAAATAGCCCCTAAAACCCAATATTTCGTGAGGATTAGTGGATAATCGGAAGATTCCATGCAGTTGGTTTTTTTCTTGTGCCCGCAACTGCTCTTCGTTGAAGAACCCAATATCACTAAGGATGACGGGAGCACCCACTTCAGGGTCGTTGCCCAGTTGTAACTGCCCACCAGTTTGGGCCACCTCAAAGAAAAGTTCAATAGCATGCAGGCTGTTCCCAATAAATTCGCAAATGAATAAAAAGTCACGTACCTCTACAGTGATTCCGGTTTCTTCCAGCCATTCACGCTCCAAGCAATCCTTTGCCGTTTCGCCAAATTCCATGCCGCCACCGGGCGGTGCCCAAAAACTGCCATCTCCCAAGCCGTTGTGGTTCACTAGCAGCACTGCTCCATCTTTTACTAGCAGCCCGCATGCCCGCACCCTCAAACGATTGCCGTAATATTTCTGCACTGTTTCTTTCATCTGAATTTGAAAAAACTGAAATTGGCTACAACCGAATGAGACCAAACTTCGTAAAATAATTCCGTAATGAAATTTTTAGTAGTGCTTTTGTTGTGCGCGGTGTCTACTGGCGGTAGGGCACAGGTAACAAGCAAAGGTGCGATCATCACCTGGGAAAAATCAACATTTGATTTTGGAGACATCTACCAAGGCGAAAAAGTTCAGCACATTTTTAGATTTGAAAATACGGGCAACGAGCCATTGATTATCACCAACGTTGAAGTAACCTGCGGATGTACTACGCCTCGGGGATGGCCTCGCGACCCGATAATGCCCGGTGCCAAGGCCGAAATTGAGGTCCAGTTTAATAGTGCAGGCAAGTTTGGCAGGCAAAATAAGGTAGTAACAATTGTGTCAAACGCGAGCGCAGGCAACAGTCAGATTACGTTCACGGCCAACATCTTAGAAAAGCGTCAGCCAAATTAATCAGCCGCTTTCAAAATTCCCCAAACTGCCGTCAGCCAACCCGCTATCAACAACGTGCCGCCCACAGGAGTAACAAAAACCACCGCTTTCGTCTCAAAAATTGCCAGTAAGTAAAGGCTTCCCGAAAAAAGGAGTGTGCCAAGCAAAATCAGTCGCGCGCTCCAGCGCGCCTTGTTTTCACCCACTTGGGGCTGCAACGCTGCGAGTGCCAACAATGCCAAACTGTGGTAGAAGTTGTACTTCACTGCCAGTTCGTAGGTTTCCGTTCGCCCACTTAATGCGAGCAAGTTTTTCAACGCGTGTGCACCAAATGCACCCAATGCCACCGCCAAAGCACCCAGCACAAACCCGGCCAGCGCAATCTGTTTTTGAGAGGTCATGTTTTTTGGTAGTTTCTTTCACCAAATAATGCTGTGCCTATCCGCACCAACGTACTTCCTTCTTCTACTGCTATTGAATAATCCGAACTCATACCCATGCTCAATTCTTTCATTTCAATTGCTGGCGGCAGCGAATGCGCAGCCAATTGTTCAAACAGTTTCCGCAGTTTTTGGAACTCACTTCTAATTTGCGATTGATTGTGTGTGAGAGAAGCCATACCCATCAATCCTTTTATTTGCACATGTGTTAGCTCAGTCGGAAAGTGGTGAATGAGTTGAAGCAGTTCTGATTCGTCAAATCCGAATTTGGTTTCCTCTTGCGCAATAAATACCTGTAGTAAGCAGGGCACTTGTCGGTTTACTTTTTTTCCCTGCTTGTTAATCTCTTGTAGCAGTTTCAGGCTGTCTACTGAATGAATGAGTGAAACAAAAGGAGTGATGTACTTCACCTTGTTGGTTTGCAAGTGACCAATCATGTGCCACTCAATGTCTTTTGGCAGTTGCTGGTATTTTTCTTCCATTTCCTGCACTTTGTTTTCTCCAAAAATGCGCTGCCCCGCAGCATAAGCCTCTTGCAACTTTGCTATGGGTTGGGTCTTGCTTACCGCGATGAGTTTGGCGCGGGTGCCACGCAGCTTATCATTGAAAAACTTTATATTATTTTCGATGCTCATTGGCTATTTTTACCTCTTTCAAGTTAACCGCAAAGTTATGGCCATCATCGGTACGTTGATCAAAAAGGGAATAAAATTACGCGAGAACTTACAGCAAGAGTATTCATCGCCCCTCGAGTTGCAGAAACACGAACTGAAAGAACTGCTGATTGCCGCAAGCGCAACGGAATTTGGTAAGTACTATGATTTTCACAAAACGTTGGGTCAATTCCGTAAAGGTGGCAAGGCGTTTTACCAGGCATTCAAAAAATCGGTGCCCATTCACGACTACAACAAAATTTACAAAGATTGGTGGCAGCTGTCATTGAAAGGAGCCAAAAACATCGCGTGGCCGGGTAGGATCAAGTACTTCGCGCTGAGTTCTGGCACTTCTGAGGCTGCGAGCAAGCATATTCCAGTCACAAAGGAGATGACCAAGGCCATTCAAAAAACAAGCATCCGTCAAATTATTTCACTGTCGAAATACGACCTACCATCCAAGTTTTTTGAAGCGGGCATCCTCATGATCGGTGGCAGCACCCATCTCAATAAGAAGGGAAGCTACTTTGAAGGTGACCTTAGCGGCATTCAAGCCGCCCGCTTGCCGTTTTGGTTTCAACATTTCTATAAGCCGGGACGTAAAATTGCGAAGAACCGAAATTGGGAAGCAAAGCTGAATGAGATTGTAAGAAAGGCCAAAGACTGGGACATCGGCATTATTGTGGGTGTGCCAGCTTGGATTCAAATTTTGATTGAGAAGATACTGGCCTATTATAAAGTAAATAACATTCATGACATTTGGCCCAACTTGCTGGTGTATGTGCATGGAGGCGTTTCGATGGATCCGTATCGAAAAGGGTTTGAAAAGCTTGTGGGCCGACCCATTTACTACATTGAAACGTACTTAGCATCAGAGGGATTTATTGCCTACCAGGCACAGCCCAACCACCGGGCGATGAAGTTAGTGCTCAACAATGGCATCTTTTACGAATTTGTACCATTTGACGATCGCAATTTTTTGTCAACCGGTGAAATTAAATCCGATGCGCAAGCATTGACGATAGATGAAGTGGAGGAAGGGCGCGAGTACGCATTGTTGCTTTCGAGTTGTGCCGGTGCGTGGCGGTACCTAATTGGCGATGTGATCAAATTCACATCGCTCGATGAATGCGAAATCGTAATCACTGGTCGTACCAAACATTTCTTGAGTTTATGTGGCGAGCATCTTTCGGTGGATAATATGAACAAGGCCATTGAAATGGTGTCCAACGAACTGAACATAGACATCAAAGAATTTGCCGTGGCAGGTGTTCCGCACCAAACGTTGTTTGCCCATCATTGGTACATAGGCACTGATGATAAGGTGGACAAAAAGAAACTGAAAGAGCGGTTGGATGCCAACCTAAAAGAACTCAATGACGATTATGCAGTGGAGCGGAGTGCTGCATTGAAGGAAGTGATGGTAGAGGTATTGCCCTTGCACAAGTTTTATGATTACATGCAATCAAAAGGTAAAGTGGGCGGACAGAACAAATTCCCGCGTGTGCTGAAGAGTGCGCAGTATGAAGATTGGAAGTCCTTCATCGCCCGTTAAAAGCATCGGTGCATGGATATCTTCTTCAATGGCTTTAAAGTAGGGATCGTGTTGGCCTTTTTGATTGGCCCGGTTTTTTTTACTATTGTTCAAACGAGCATTGAGCGAGGATTTTGGAAGGGCGTGTTGGTAGCATTGGGTGTTTCACTCAGCGATGTGGCGTACGTGGCCATCTGTTACTTTGGGTTGTTTCAGTTTTTGAACGAACCGAAATGGCGCACCACCATGGCATACGTGGGTGGAGTTATCCTCATCTTATTTGGCCTCTATCACCTATTGGTTAAAAGCAGACGTGCGATGCAAAATGTGCAAGCAGCGGCTGAGTCAACCGACTTTAAGTATTTCGTAAAGGGTTTTATTATCAACGGCATCACTCCTATGGTGCTCATTTTTTGGATTGGTACAGTTAGCGTGGCCACGATCGATTTTGGATACCAAAAGGGTTACGAATTGTTTTGGTTTTTCGCGGCCTTACTCGTAACGGTGCTGGCGACTGATATATTGAAAGCTTATTTGGCGGGTAAGTTAAGAAAGCTCATCACACAGCGTTTCCTAATGATTGTAAATGTGGTAGTAGGTATTTGCCTTCTAATTTTTGGGATACAATTAATGTTGAATGCAGACACGGTTTCGATTACCCATTAACCGTGTGCATAGCGGTCTTGCACAATCAGCTTAAACCACTCAGTGTAGCGCTGGGGGTTTGAACTAATATCAACAAGTAGTTCGTTGACGTCAACAAATTTCCAATCTTCCACTTCGCTTGTATTGATGACTGGTTTACCATCAAATGTAGCCGTAAACACATGATCAACTTCATGCTCAACTAAATTTTGGTCTAATGGAGTTTTGTAGGTGAACTTGTAATCAAATTTTGGTTCTGCGTCAATTCCCATTTCTTCTTTCAACCTTCTCTTTGCGGCCTCAGCAACCGATTCATTGGGAGCAGGGTGGCTACAGCAGGTGTTAGTCCACAATCCTCCACTGTGGTATTTTGACCTTGCTCTTTTTTGCAAGAGCATTTGCCCTTTAGAGTTAAATATTAAAACTGAAAACGCACGATGCAACAATCCTTTTTCATGGGCCTCCATCTTTTCCATGGTGCCAATGGCGTTGTCTTCCGAATCAACTAAGATTACCTCCGTTGTCAAAGTAAGTTAAGTTGATGCTTTACGTAAGAGTAAGCCAAGATGGACAGTTTTCTTCTGTTGCGCACGCGTATGCGCTGAGTAAGCACAATACTGCTTGGGGTATTTTTGATTTTCTCAAACAACGCCAAGTAATACAGGTAAGCGACATATACGCCAAATCTGGCTGAGCGCGGCAATTGCTTGATGCCCTGGTACCCATCATGGAAGTCTTTCGCAATGTCATCTTCGATGAGTTGCTTGGTATTCTCATCAAAGTGGGTGAGGTCTACATTGGGGAAATAACAACGGCCCATGCCATTGAAGTCTGCGTTTAAATCGCGCAAGAAGTTTATTTTTTGAAAGGCCGAGCCCAAGCTCATGGCCGAGGGTCTTAAACGTTCATACATTTCGGCATTGCCCTTGCAAAATACGCGCAACGTCATTAACCCCACTACTTCCGCTGAACCGAGAATATATTCTTCGATGCCTGCTTGGTCATACTTTGTTTTGTCGAGGTCCATTTCCATACTTTTCAAAAACTGGTCGTACAGTTCTTTTTCAATACCGTACTGGTTCACCGTTTTTTGAAAGCTGTTTAATATGGGGTTGAGGCTGATCTTCTCTTCAATGGCCCGATAGGTTTCTGTTTTGAACCTTGCCAACAAATCTGCTTTATCAAAATCATGGAAGGTATCCACAATTTCGTCTGCAAACCGAACAAATCCATAAATGGCATAAATTGGGTCACGGAACTCTTTTTCGAGGCACCGTATGCCCAACGAAAAAGAAGTGCTGTAGTTGCGGGTAGTGATTCTACTGCACTTAATGCTCACCTTGTCGAAGAGTTCTTTACTCATTGCCGTTATCCATTAAAGATACAAAAGTTTTAGGGCGCTTTTGTGTTAAATTTTCATGAATTGTCCCTTCGCATCAGTTCTTTGGCAACCACTTGGCCTGAGATAAGCGAGGGTGGAACGCCCGGCCCCGGCACAGTAAGTTGACCAGTATAGAACAGGTTTTTAACTTTTTTGTTTATGATAGATGGTTTTAAGTTGGCGGTTTGCATGATAGTATTCGCCAAGCCGTAAGCATTGCCTTTAAATGAATTGTAGTCTTCGATAAAGTTGGCGTGCGCGTAGCTGCGCTTGTAAATGATGTGCTCTTTGATGCTTGCGCCAGTCAGGTGCTCGAGTTTGCCGATCATCAAATTAAAATACTTTTCCCGCACCGACTCATGATCATCAAGGCCGGGTGCCACAGGCATTAACAAGAAAATGTTTTCGCATTCCTTAGGTGCTACCGAATCATCGGTTTTGGAAGGCACGCTCACATAAAACAATGGGTCAGTTGGCCATTGGGGGCTTTCATATATTTCTTTTGCATGCTGGCCAAAGTCACTGTCGAATACAAGGTTGTGGTGAAGTAGGTTGTCTACCTTTTTGTTAATACCGAGATAATAAATCAACGATGAGGGCGCCATCACACGCTTGTCCCAATAGGCTTCTGTGTACCTATGCACATTGGGCGGCAATAAATGCTGTTCTACGTGGTGATAATCGGCACCGGCAATAACATAATCAAACTCGTGCTTGATGCCATTAGTCGAAAGGGCCGTGGCACGGTCATCTTTCACTTCAATTTTCTCTACGTTGGCACTGGTCTTAAAAGACACTCCCTTTTCTTTAGCCAACTTTTCCATCGCCTCCACTATTTTGTGCATGCCGCCCATCGGGTACCACGTACCCAAGCTCATGTCGGCATAGTTCATCAGTGTATATAATGCAGGTGTTTTTGATGCAGGCGCGCCCAAGAACAGCACGGGAAACTCGAGTAATTGAACCAGGCGCGGGTCCTTGAAATACTTTTTTACATAGTCTGATACTGACTCAAACACGTGCAGTTTAAATATTCCGCGAATCAACTCACTGTCGAGTAGCTCACCAACTGAGAGACCCGGCTTATAAACGAGTTTGTTGATACCGACCTGGTATTTGTATTCACCTTCGGCCAGAAATTTTTTTAGCTGCAGCCCGCTGCCGGCTTCAATCTGTTCAAACATCGCGCAAAGCGCGTCTACGCCAGCAGGTATGTCTAGCACATCGGCTTTCGAGTAGAATATGCGGTAGGAGGGATCTAGTCGTTTTAAGTCGTAGTAGTCAGACACAGACTTGCCAAACGAATTGAAATACTTCTCGAATACATCAGGCATCCAATACCAGCTTGGACCCATGTCGTAAACAAAGCCGTTCGATTCAAATTTTCTTGCGCGGCCGCCAACGGTATCATTTTTTTCGAAAACAGTTACGCTGTATCCTTTGCTTGCCAAAAAAGTTGCGGCCGACATGCCTGCAAATCCCGACCCTATGACTGCTACTTTCTTCATTTAACGGTGTGTATGTGTGGTTGATCAGATGGCTCTCAAATCTGTGCAATTTGAGCGACATCACCAATGTAAAACCCTTATTCCGGCTGAAGGTTTGATTAAATGTAGCCCACGTTCAATTTTATTGACTTTCGAAAAAAAAGAAAGCCCCGATTCACACCGGGGCATTTTCTTAACCAAACCTAAAATAAAAGTCTTTATTGATA
Source organism: Bacteroidota bacterium (assembly GCA_018267275.1). GTDB lineage: Bacteria > Bacteroidota > Bacteroidia > Cytophagales > Cyclobacteriaceae > ELB16-189. Next base: position 146,643 of record JAFDYV010000011.1, read on the forward strand.
GCCCGCCAATTTCTTCTGTATCTCCTTGCGGGCATGAAAAATTCTATTCTTCACTGTGCCGATAGGCAAATCCAGTTGCTTCGCTATTTCATGGTATTTATATCCGGTGGTGTGCATTTTAAAAGGAATCAACAACTCGTCCTTGATATTGTTCACGTTTCTCCACACTTCTTTGAATTCTACACTGCCTTCCGGCCGATTGAATGTGTGGGTGTCTTCCACGTTAAGGTGATAGAGCTCTTTTGTGTTATCGGTAGACGTTTTCTCACGTTTGAATTTTCTGTAGTTGTTGATATAGGTGTTGCGCATGATGGTGAACAACCAACCTTTTAAGTTGGTGTCTTCACGATATTTATTGCGGTACATAAGGGCTTTCAAGATGGTATCTTGAACTAAGTCCAACGATTCCTCGCGATCGCGCGTGAAACGATGTGTAAACCCCCTCAACATTGGACGGAGGCTTGTAATCTGCTTCTCAAATTCTAGTACCGTCATATTGTTCAACTGTTTATTTAAATGGTTGAACAAATGTAGTGCTTTCGCCTTTCGGAGCAACAGAATGTTTAATTATTTTTTCTAGTTATTAAACACAATTAGCTCGTTTGCAATTAACGTCTTGAATTCCAGCGCGTTAGTAAACAGTTTGAAACGGTCAGTAGGCTGAACATTTGCCTTTTTGAAAGCATAACCTGACGCAAAAAGCTTTGCTTGGGGATAATCTTGTTGAACTCTGTCAATATATTTTGGAACATCGTTCGGTTTGGGTCCCGAAATCAAGCAGGTAATCAAAATCTCTGGTTTGTGTTCTTTGCAAATCGATACCAAAGAAGCGTGTGGAACACTTTGACCTAAATAGAACGAACGAATCCCCAAATTCTTGGCGATGTAGTGGTAGAATAGAAGCCCCAATTCGTGCCATTCGTTTTCGGGTAAGTACAATATTGCCCGCTTGTTTGTTTTTGGTGGCAGGGGCAGCGCATCAATTGCCACAATTAACTTTTGTCTGATCAAATGCGAGATAAAATGCTCTTGTGCCGGGGTGATGTTGTCGGTAATCCACAACACACCAATTTTTTCTAAGAACGGGTAGATGATTTCAACGAAAGTGCGTTCGAAGCCAAACTTCAAAATCAAAGAAGCGAGAATCTGTTCAAACTTCTCTTCTTCCATATCAATCATTGCTACAATCAACTGCTCGATGTAGATGTCAATGCTGTTCTTTTGCTCGCTCAGCGCGATGACTTGCTGATTGATTTGATCAGGGGTGAGTTTAACTATTTTCGAGATTTTTACCCCATTTGAGTTAAGAACGGCCACGTTGATGATTTTCTTCAAATCGTCATCAGAATAATATCGAATGTTGGTGGCCGTGCGCGATGGCTCAATCAAATTGTGTCTCTTCTCCCAAATACGAATCGTGTGAGCCTTAATTCCAGAAAGTTTTTCAAGCTCTTTAATCGAATATTTTCCCATTTTTCGTGTGGTTTACAGAAACCTAACAGTTTTGTTTAATAAATGTTAGCAAAGCTTTCACAAATAAAATGAGAAATCCAAATTCCAGTGCCGGAGAAAGTTGGTTTACGAGCCAAAACTGGACGGTATTTGGGTTTCAGCAAGCCGCCTGGCAAGCCTATGCTAGCGGACATAGTGGAATGGTTAACGCGCCCACGGGAAGCGGCAAGACATATTCGCTGCTGGTACCCATTTTGGAGGAATCGCTGCTGGAAAGAAGGCCGGTAAAAGGAGTGCAAGCGATTTGGATCACGCCCATTCGGGCGCTTGGTAAAGAGATTGAACTTTCGGCAAATCGCGCGATAGCAGGGATGCAAATAAACTGGCGCGTGGGCGTTCGCACGGGCGACACGAGTACGCGCGATCGCGAAAAGCAAAAAACAAACCCGCCTGAATTCTTAATCACTACGCCTGAGAGTCTTCATGTTATTCTATCTCAAAAGGGTTATGCAGATTTCTTTGCATCGCTCAAATGTATTGTGGTAGATGAGTGGCATGAGTTACTCGGTTCAAAACGCGGTGTGTTGATGGAACTGGCACTCGCCCGCCTAAAAACTTTAAGCCCCCAACTGAAGATTTGGGGTATATCTGCTACTATCGGCAACATGGAACAGTCGCTGCAGGTGTTGCTTGGCAATTACTACGGGCGTCCCAACACTGCGGTGATCCGTGCCGATATAGACAAGAAAGTGGAAATTATTTCAATTCTTCCCGACCACATCGACCGTATGCCGTGGGCGGGCCATGTGGGGATTCAACTACTTGAAAAAATTATCCCCATCATCCGCGAAAGCAAGAGCACGCTCATCTTCACCAACACGCGGTCGTTTGCCGAGATCTGGTATCAAAAATTGTTGGCCGTGGCGCCTGAGTTGTCTGGCTTGCTAGCCATGCACCATGGTTCCATCAGCTTAGAGTTGCGCCATTGGGTAGAAGAACAACTGCATGAAGGTAAACTTAAGGCCGTGGTTTGCACTTCGAGTTTGGATTTGGGTGTTGACTTCAGACCGGTGGAAACGATCATTCAAATAGGGAGCCCTAAAGGTGTTGCCCGGTTTATGCAACGCGCTGGTCGTAGCGGCCACCAACCTGGCGCAGTAAGCCGTATTTACTTTCTGCCCACGCATTCGCTGGAACTCACCGAGTCGGCTGCGTTGCGCGAGGCCATCGACCGCAAAATTGTTGAAGATCGCTTGCCCTACTTTCGCTCGTTTGATGTGTTGGTGCAATACCTGATAACCTTGGCGGTGTCAGAAGGATTTCGCCCACATGAACTGTTGCTTGAAATAAAATCAACGGCAAGCTTTTCTTCCATGTCAGATGAAGAATGGAATTGGGCGTTGGGTTTTATCACAACGGGCGGCCAATCTCTCACGGCTTACAACGAATACCGAAAAGTGGTAGTAGAAGATGGCATCTTCAAAGTAACGAGCAGGGCCGTGGCCCACAAGCATCGGCTATCGATAGGCACCATTGTGGGCGATGTGCTCATGCACATCAAAATGGTTTCGGGCAAGTACTTGGGCACCATCGAGGAATACTTTATCTCAAGCTTGCACCCAGGTGATGTGTTTTGGTTTGCTGGTCAGAGTTTGGAATTGGTTCGCATCAAAGAGATGGAAGCGCAGGTCCGCAAATCAAAACGCAAGTCGGGACGGGTGCCCTCATGGCAAGGTGGCCGGATGCCGTTGTCGTCTCAATTAAGTGACATGATTCGAGTAAAAATTGACCAAGCTGCACGCGGCATCGATGCAGACCAGGAAATGAAATTTTTGCGACCGTTAATGGACTTGCAAAACACGCGATCGCACTTGCCGTTGGTAAACGAGTTCTTGATTGAGTACTTTCAAAGCGATGAGGGCTACCATGTAGTGATGTATCCATTTGAAGGTAGAAATGTGCACGAGGGGCTCGGTGCACTGGTGGCTCACCGTATTTCTAAAATCAAGCCCATTACATTTTCGATTGCGATGAACGACTATGGGTTTGAGTTGCTTTCCGACCAAGAGATTCCGATTTACGAAGCGATTGAAACAAATGTGTTGGGAACAGAAAACCTCTCCACCGATATTCTGGCGAGCATCAACAACACCGAAATGGCAAAACGCAAGTTCCGCGATATCGCAGCTATTGCCGGATTGGTCTTTAAAGGCATGCCCGGCAAAAAAATAAAGGAAAGACACTTACAAAGTTCTTCGCAATTGTTTTTCAATGTGTTTCACGAGTATGAGCCCGATAATCTTTTGTTGCAGCAGGCTTTTGAAGAGGTAATGGATTTTCAGTTGGAAGAGGCGCGATTGCTCAAGGCGCTCAATCGAATCAACCAACAAAAAATTGTGATTACAGAACCTGACAAGCCTACACCTTTTTCTTTCCCGATTATTGTTGATAGATTGAGTCGAGAGAAATTGACATCCGAAAAACTGGAAGACCGTGTAAAACGAATGGTGGTGGAGTTTGGTAAAGATTGAAATTTCTCGGGTGAATAAAACCACTAAGACACGAAGGCACTAAGTAACACGCGAAAACATATGAGAAGGTTTACAATGGTCATTGTTTGTTTCGTTGGGCTCACAGCATGTACGACTGATAAGTATAAAAACTGGCAAGTGACGGGCGGCTCGAAAGAGAACATCCGATATAGCGCACTAACAGATATCGATACTTCCAATGTGAAAGATTTGCAATTGGCTTGGTCGTATCGCTCGGGCGATGCCGACTCGGTACATTACTCGCAAATTCAGTGCAATCCCATTATGGTGGATGGTGTGTTGTTTGTCACTTCGCCACAACTAAAGCTAATTGCAATTGATGCACGCACCGGAAAAGAAAAATGGCGCTTCGACCCACAGGCTGAAAAAGAAAATGTGAACGCCACTGCGCGCTTCATTCTAAACAACAATCGTGGCGTTACGTATTGGCAAAAGGAAAACGATAAGCGCATTTTTTTTACCGCAGGCTCCATTCTTTGGTGCATTGATGCTGTACTGGGTACGCCTATCAAATCATTTGGAGACAACGGCAACATTGATTTGCACAACGGCTTGGGCCGAGATGTGAGCAAGATGTATGTGGCGGCCACTTCGCCTGGGATTATTTACAACGATTTGCTGATCATGGGCTCACGCGTGCACGAGGGCAGCGAAGCCGCACCTGGTCACATCCGCGCCTACGATGTGCGCACAGGAGCAATGAAATGGATTTTTCATACCATTCCGCAGCCGGGCGAATTTGGTCTTGATTCGTGGAAGGATAGCACTGCCTATCAATACATTGGTGGGGCCAACGCCTGGAGTGGTTTTAGCTTAGACGAGCAACGAGGAATCGTTTATGCCGCTACGGGCTCGGCATCATTTGATTTTTTTGGCGGCAAGCGGCTAGGGAACAACTTGTTTGCGAATTGCATCCTCGCGCTCGATGCCGCGACAGGAAAGTATAAGTGGCACTACCAAACTATTCACCATGATGTTTGGGATCGCGACTTGCCAACACCGCCAAGCTTAGTCACGATCGAGAAGGATGGGAAAAAAGTAGATGCCGTTGCACAGCCCACAAAACACGGATTTGTGTTTGTGTTGAATCGAGTAACAGGTGAACCCATTTACCCGATTGAAGAACGAGAAGTGCCACATCAAAGCACGTTGGTGGGAGAGGAGCTATCGCCCACGCAACCCTATCCTACTTGGCCCGAGCCTTTTATGCGACAGTCGTTTTCCGAATCTGATCTCAATCCTCATTTGCCCGATTCATCGTTTCAAAAAATCCAGTCGGTGTTTAATGAAGTAGACAAGGGACACCTATTTACGCCACCTTCCTTGCGTGGTTCTATTTTCTTTCCTGGATTGGATGGCGGAGCGGAGTGGGGCGGAACCACATTCGACCCAGAGACGAAAATGCTTTACATCAATGCCAACGAAATGCCATGGAACATTCGCATGGTGGAGGTTGCGCATAGTCAAACGAAAGAAGAAAGTTATTTAGATGCAGGCAAGCGATTGTACAACACATATTGTTTGGCATGCCATGGTGCGGACAGAAAAGGTTCAGGCAACAATCCCACGTTAATTGGAATTGCCAACCGATATTCGACAAAAGAATTCGTCACCTTGGTGCAAAGCGGCAGGCGCATGATGCCTGCATTCCAAAACTTGATTACGCAAGAGGCGGAAGCCATCGCCTCATTTGTGATGAACGATAGGAACTTGCAACAAAAACGCTTGCAGCAAAAAACAGAAGTGCATCCATTCTATCAACTGCCCTACAACATCAACGGCTACAACAAATTCTTGACACCCGAAGGCTACCCCGCGATTTCGCCACCTTGGGGCACGTTGAATGCAAATCAGTTTAACGACCGGAAAAATTGCTTGGAAAATACCATTGGGTGAAACCCCGGAATTAAAAATGAAGGGCATTGATACAGGCACTGAAAACTACGGTGGGTCAATCGTTACTAAAGGTGGTGTGCTGTTCATTGCCGCCACACCCGATGGAAAACTTAGGGCATTGAATAAGAAGTCGGGCAAATTGTTGTGGGAATATCAATTGCCCGTGCCTGCCTTTGCCACACCCGCCATGTTTGAGTTAGATGGACAGCAATATTTGGTGATTGCTTGCGGTGGCGGAAAACTGAAGACGAAGTCGGGGGATTATTATTTGGCGTTTAGGTTGCCTTGATTACAAAAAAAAAGCTCTGGCTACAGCCAAAGCTTTTCTATAAAATAATTCCGTTCAGTTCTAAGCCAACTCTCTCAAATCAACCGGCACCACCCTCGAAATTCCTTTTTCTACCATTGTGATTCCGTAAATCACATCGGTGGTCGTCATGGTGCGTTTGTTGTGCGTTACAATCACAAATTGGCTGTCTTTGCTAAACGTGCGGATGATGTTGTTGAATTTGTCAATGTTTGCGTCATCCAATGGAGCATCTACCTCATCGAAAATACAGAAGGGTGCGGGCTTCAACAGATACATCGAAAACAACAACGCTGTAGCAGTCAAAGTCTTTTCACCGCCTGAAAGTTGGTTGATGGTGAGCGGGCGCTTTCCTTTAGGTTTTGCAATAATGTCAATCTCTGAATCCAATGGGTTATTGGGGTCAACCAATTTCAAGTCACAATCATCGCCTTCGCTGAACAACGAGCGGAATACGCGTACAAAATGCTCTTTGATTTGGTTGAAGGCGGCCATGAATGTTTCGCTGGCCACGCCTTCAATTTCGCTGATCGTGCTGAACAATGATTCTTTGGCTTTCAGCAAATCTTCTTTTTGTGCGTTGATGAAATCGTTGCGCTGCTTGATTTCGTTGTAGGCTTCCATCGCCATAGGGTTGATCGGCCCCATGTTGTCTAGTTTCTCACGGATCTTAGTAACCTGCGCGCGCAGTTGTTCGTCATCAGCTTTCAATAGTTGCTCAGCTTCTTCCGGTGTAGGTTCGCCAATCACGGCATCCAAATCCACGTTAAACTCAACCGATAATCTTTCTTTCACCGAGTTGAGTTGCAGTTTGCTTTCGTTCAATTGGTTTTGCAACTCCATCAATACACTGTCTATGTTTTGGCGCTGGTGCTGCACTTCGCGCAAATCTTTGTCGTATTGATCAATTTCGCCACGGCCCGTGTAGTATTCTTTTTCTGCTTCGCTCAAGCCTTTCTCCATCTCTTCCTTCTCCGCGTACATCGAAATCAATTCGTTGTCGTTCGTCTCTGTCGAATCGGTGATCGCTTTTGCTTCTAATTCATTCTTTGCCAGTTCTTCGCTGTTCACTGCAATGCGCTGGGTGCTTTGCTCAAGAGATTCTTGCTTGAAGCGCATTTCTTGCTCTACACTTTTTACCCTGTTTTCCTGCTGGTGGAAGAAAATGTTCTGCTCGTTAAATGATGCCGACTTTTGACTGAGCAAATCATTTTGAACCGTCAGGTCAGCAATCATGCTGCGAATCTTTTCATCATGTTGCGTCACCTCACTAAGGGCAAGTGCTGCTTTCGGGCGAATGTCTTCCAGCTCGCGGGTCAGCGTGTCAATTTTCTCTAAAATATCTTCCCTGCGCAGGTCCGCATTGCTCAACAAACTTGAAAACTGCTCTTGCTTGGTGCGCACGGAAATGAACTCATCGTTCACCATCTTTACAGCACTTTGGGCTTCTTCAATTTGCTGCTTCAGTGTGTTGTTGCGCAGTTTCTCCAACTCGCGTTGGCGATCAAGCAGCGAGAAACGGATGTCTTCTACCTTTTTGGTAAGGTCTTTGATTTCCTTGTCAAGTTTTTCTAAGTTTTTTGCACGGCCAATTTTCTTCCCTTCAAATAGCCCCACGCTTCCACCCGAAAGGCTGAACTTTCTGCGGGTGACTTTGCCACTCTTAGTGATGAACGTGTTGTCATCTTGTGACGATATACTCTTGATGTCGCCCTCTGCTACATACACTTTATCCAAAATGTACATCATCAATTTGGTGTACTTCGGATCGAACTCAATGATTTTGGTAGCTGGGAAAGCATCCGCGTACATCTGAATAGGAGTGGGCGAGAATTTTTCAAAGGCATCGAGAATGAAGAAGTTCGCCTTGCCTTTGCTGGCATCACTCAAAATATTGATGGCTTCGTAGGCTTCCGACTCGTGTTCAACAATGTAGTAGTTGAGGTATGGCTCAAGGTAATTTTCAATGGCCACGCGATATTCTTCGGTGGTGGAGATGATATCTGAAAGCAGCGGAGCATTTTTTGTCCAGCCCACATTCTTTTTCAAAAACTTAATTGCTTCGGGAAAGCCTTCCAAGTTTTCCACCAGCGACTTTGTAAGCTGGTATTCGTTTTGCCGCGCATCCAACTTTCGGCCGTTCTCCGTCATTTCTTCGCGAATCATGTCAATGGTTTTTTCCAATGACGCAATGCGCTGGTACACTTCTTCTTCTTCGCGCTTCAGTTTTTCGAGGTATGAGTTCTTTTGGCTGATTTCCTCATTGAGCACTACAAGCTTTTTGTCAAATTCAGCCAAGCTGGCGCTTTGCACGGAACTATCGGTGGCGGTGCGTTCCAATTCTTGCTTAAACGAGGTCAACTGAATTTCGCGAATCTCCAGTTCTTTGTTCAGTTGAAACGATTCTTCTTGCTTGGCGCGGTGCACTTGGCGCAGCGCGTCTGATTCTCCCTGCAGCGTGTAGGTTGAAGCTTTTTGCGTTTCATATTCATTGCGTAGCGCATCTACCTTGGCGGTAATCTCATTCAAGATGGCTTGCGCAGCATCGCGCTCGCTTTCCAAACTTTGTATGCTGAACCGCGCACGTTCGTTGCTCTTCTTGTCCTGATCGATTTGATCTCGTAGGTTGGCGATGCGGTCATTTAACGAACGCAAGCGTTCATTTTTAATTTGTTTCTCGCTTTCATATTGGCGGATCTTCGAAACAAATTCATTGATTGATTTTTGCCTGCTGGACAAAGTCTTCTCTTTCAAGATCAATTCGGCCTTCGACTTTTCGATGATGGCTTCTTTTTCGGCAATCTCAGCCGTAAGCTTTGTTTTTCGATCGCTTTCAGATTCTACTTGTTTGGTAACTGCACTGAACTTATCCTTCTGCTTGTTTACCACCACTTTGGCGAGTTGAATGCTTTTTTCTTTGTAGTCTTCTTTGATCTTGTAGTACTGCTCGGTCTGTTTGGCTTGCTTCTCCAAGCTTTTCATGTTCTTTTCAATCTCGAACAGCAAATCTTCTACGCGTTCCAAGTCCGCATCGGTATCTTCCAGTTTCTTCAGCGTTTCTTTTTTACGCTTCTTGAATTTTGAAATGCCGGCCGCTTCTTCAAACAGCGCCCTTCTCGAATTGTCGCGGTCATTGAGAATGTCGTCCACCATGCCTAACTCGATAATGGCATAGCTATTCGATGCAACGCCAGTGTCTAAAAACAGGTTAGTGATGTCTTTCAATCGGCAAGCCACACCGTTCAACAGGTACTCACTTTCACCGGAACGGTACAGTCTGCGCGTGATGGTCACTTGCGAGTATTCGGTGGGCAAAATGTTTTTGGTATTGTTGATCGTCAGAGAAACCTCAGCCATTTGCTGCGCAGGTCGCTGGCTGGTGCCGTTAAAGATCACGTTCTCCATTTTTTCGGATCGCAGCGCGCTTGTTTTTTGCTCGCCCAGAACCCAGCGTATCGAATCCACCACGTTGGACTTACCGCACCCATTGGGACCCACGATTCCGGTGATCCCTTCATCAAAATTGATCATGATGCGGTCTGCAAAACTCTTAAATCCTTTGATCTCTAACTTCGATAACTGCATAACTGGTTTCTGGTTGCTGGATACTTGATGCTCGTTTGATCTTAATGTCTAATTGCTAGGTCCTAATCCCCAATTTCTTAAGTTCCAAAATTTTAAAGTCGGCAAAGATAGTGTTCGGTTTGTCTTTTGAAAAGGTAGGTATTCCCAATCCATGCACAATTTATCAATAGCAAGACTGACCTGCTGGGGGACAAATACTTTCAGTAAAGCCTCAAGTTGGTTGGCAGAATAACGTGTATTTCAGGATATTTTCGCTACATTTGGCCTTTATGTGGGATAATCTGTCATTTTGGATTTGGTTGATTATTGTGGTGGTGAGCTTTCTCGCGCAGCGAAAGAAGAAGCAGGCGCAGAATGAGGCTCCCGGGGTGCCCCCCAATACGCCAGAGGCAAAACCAATTTCTTTCGAGGATTTACTCCGCGAAATTCAAGCGAGCAAAACACCGCAACCACCGGTGATACAAGAAAAACCTAGGCCGCAGCCCGTTACTACCTATACCGATTATGACGAGCAATTGCCTGAGGAAGAGCAAGATCTAGAGCAAGTTGACTACAAGAAACGTGACGAGGACGCCACGTTTGATGTATACGAAAAAGCCAAGTTGGCCGCTTTTAATCGGCCGTCTTTGGAGGAAACCATGAAGGTAGAAGATACAGATGTGAAGTTCGGTCAATTCAAAGGCTATCAGCAAGAGCAGCCTGTAACTCCGGCTCACGCCTTTATTAAGGATTTACAAGACCCTGAGGGGTTTCGTAAAGCCTTCATCATGAGTGAGATACTAAACCGAAAATACTAAAAGTTATTTTTTGAACTAAATATTACTTGAATGTTGTAACCAGCCTTTTACGTGGGGCGATTTTTTGGGGTTTGCTGATCTTTACGATTGGAAAAGTTGGTTACAATGCAACATGGGCAGTATTTATGATTAGGATTTTTTAAACTAAACCGAACGAGATGAAATTATTGCTTTTTGCGATGTCGAGTTTGCTGTGGGGCAACCTGTTTAGTCCTGAAAACGACACGCCAATCGAATTGTCTTGCAGCTCGCTGCAAGTGATTGCAGAAACTAAGGAGGCGAAAAACAACCAAGGTGAAATAACACTTAAGGCATCAGGCGGTGCCTCCCCTTATAAATTTGTTGTGTTTAAGAGTTCGGGACACCTCTTAACGGAAGACTTTACGAAAAGTAAGTTCAGTGATTTGAAGGCTGACACCTATCAGGCGATTGTGGTCGATGACAATGGCTGCAAAAAGCAAATTGAAATCAAGTTACAGTGAAAGAAATTTTTTTATCTATGAAGTTTTGGGCGATCACATTATTTTTTGCTGTTACGTTTGGCATCAGCACCCAACTTAATGGACAAACGGTCAATTATTCGCAAGGCGGATTGCAGGTGAGTGTATTTGTCTCCAATCCCTGCAATGGGTCAAGTAATGGATTCATTCGGTTCACGGTGACAAACACTGCGGATGCTCAACCAGCACGTTTGCAAATTGTGTTGGGGCCTGTCAATTTTTTTGGCCCTCAAAGCATCCCGGTGGGCGGAAGTTTCACGTTTAATGTTGCCAATACTTTATCAGCTGGCTTGTACAATTTTATCATCGCAGACAATACCGGCACCGATGTAATCAACACCTTTCCCGCATCGGGCGTTACCCTGACTGCGTTACCAAATTTGGTAGCAAACGAGGTGTCCCGAGTTAACAACACAGACTGCGCCACACCCAATGGTCAAATAGTTGCTTCTATTTCTGGAGGCTCTCAAGCGTTGGCGGGTGGCGGATCATACACTTACACGTGGACGAGCTCAAACGGACTGACTGGTTTGCCGTTGACCAACAATAATTTCAATGGCCTGTCAAACCTAGACCTTGCATCCCTGTTAAGCAGGCCCGGGCTCCCCGGGGGAACTTACACGTTAACAATTCAAGATAATTTTTCTAGCTGCTCTGTGTCTAGGAATTTTGTTTTGAATGATCCATCACCCACGTTATATGCCATTACATCCGGGTCTGGAACTGCTTGCTCGGGTTCAAATTTTACCGTGACACTCAATAATTCTGATGGTCCGACACCTGCGCCTGGAACCAATTATGAAATTTTGAGAAACGGAACACCCACGGGGTTGATTTTTCCTGGTACTGGCAGTGGGCCCTTTAACATGGTGTTCCCAACTACATCATTTGCAAATGGGGATGTACTTACTGTTAGAGCTACCAATGGCTTTTGTACACCGAGAATCATGACTGGCTCAGTAACGCTGGGCATCGCATCATCACCCACCGCTGCCACACTTTCAGGTACTGCCACTATTTGTTCCGGACAATCAACTAATCTTAGCGTAGCCATTACGGGTGGTACGGCACCTTTCACATTCACCATCACCGGTTTCGGATTGGTTACCGGCTATGCATCGGGCGCTCCAATATCCGTTAGTCCAGCTACCACCACCAACTATACGCTCAGCGGCACTGTTACGGATGCAAATGGTTGTACTGTTGTCGGTACTGGCACCGCTTCGGTTACGGTAAATCCAACACCAACGGCAAGTATAAGTGCAACTCCAACAACAATTTGCGCGGGTGCCAGCAGTACGCTGACTTTTAATCTCACTGGCACAGGTCCTTTCAATGTAAGTTATTCTGATGGTTCATCTTCATTCAACCTGTCGGGAATCTCTAACGGCCATACCGTGATTGTAACGCCACCTGTCACACGCACTTATACGATCACGGGTATTTCTGACGCCTCAAGTTGTATTGGTGCAGCGGGGTCGAATGTTACCATTAATGTAAACCCTCCGCCTACCTCGGCAATTTTATCGGGCACCGCTACAATATGTGCGGGGCAGTCCACTAACTTGGCCGTCAATATCGTAGGCGGAACGCCACCATTTAGTTTTAACTTGGCCGGTGTTGGAGCCATAGGTGGTTATACTTCTGGAAGTGGTATTGCAGTTTCACCTTTAGTCACTACAAGTTATTCTATCACGGGCAATGTTACAGACGCTAATGGATGTACCGTAGCTGGTACTGGCACTGCCACTGTTACTGTAAATCCGGTTCCAGTCGCAACAGTGGCGGCATTGCCTGCTGCAGTGTGTACTGGAGGAAGCAGCACACTCACATTCACGTTAACAGGTACTGCACCGTTTAATGTTTCTTACTCTGATGGAGTAACTACATTTAACTTGACAGGTATTTCGTCTGGCCACACCATTTCAGTTACGCCCGCAGCAACGACTACCTATACCATCACCAGCGTGTCGGATGCTACCACGTGCGTGGGTTTGCCGGGAGCAAATGCGACCGTAACTGTAAATCCATCTCCCACAGCGGCAGTGTTGTCGGGCACTACTTCAATCTGCGCTGGCGGTACAGCTAATTTAGTCGTGAACATCACCAGCGGAACGGCACCCTTCAGTTTTAACATCACAGGCATAGGCGCAATTACCGGCTATACCTCAGGGGCCAACATACCAGTGTCACCTGCTTCTACTACAAATTATACCCTCAGTGGCACGGTAACAGATGCAGCAGGTTGTACAGTTGCCGGAACCGGTTCAGCGCTTGTGACTGTAAATCCTGCGCCAGTTGCATCCATCAGTGCAACTCCGACCACGCTTTGTTCCAACGGTAGTTCTACTTTAACTTTTACCCTTGTCGGTACTGCTCCGTTCAATGTAACCTATACCGATGGCGTTACGAACTTCAATTTGATTGGAATCTCATCGGGCCATACCGTTTCTGTTACGCCAACGGTCAACACAACTTACACCATAACGGCCGTGACTGATGCCACGACCTGTGCGGGCGCAGCGGGGGCAAGTGCCACCGTATCTGTGAATCCAGCGCCAGCCTCGGCTGTCCTTTCAGGTACCGCTACCATTTGCTCCGGCCAATCGGCCAACCTCATTGTCACGATCACAGGTGGTGTGGGTCCGTATAATTTGACTATAGCAGGTGTTGGCTTGGTGTCCGGTTACATTTCAGGTGCCCCCATTGCAGTGAGCCCCACGTCCACCACTAATTATTTAATCATTGGTCTAGTGACAGATGCAAATGGGTGCACAGTTGCAGGAACGGGGTCAGCTACTGTCACTGTCAATCCGCTGCCCACAGCAGCCATAACAGGTGGTGGTAATGTGTGTTTTGGATCACCATTGCCAAACGTTGTGTTCACGTTCACCGGCACCACACCATTCAATTTCACGTGGACTGATGGCACCACACCAACTACAGTGACAAATCATCCAAGTACAACCTTTACGATACCGACAGCCCCGGCTGGTACTTATTCAGTAACTGCGTTGACGGATGCGAATGGATGTGTCGCAACAAACTTGGGAACACCAGTGCCAGTAATAGTCAGCACCGCGATAACATCTGCAGTGTTGAGTGGCAACGCAACAATTTGCAACGGGCAAACAACCAACTTGGTAGTTAACATTGCAGGTGGCACAGGCCCGTATTCATTTACCATTACTGGTCTTGGACTCGTGAGCGGCTACAATTCAGGAGCAAATATTCCAGTGAACCCAAGCGTGACTGCCAACTATTCGTTGTCGGGCAACGTGACGGATGCTTTGGGTTGTACAGGAACCGGTTCTGGATCTGCAGCTGTGAATGTCAATCCAGCACCGAACGGGTCGATAGCAGCTTTGCCCTTGGCGATTTGTAACGGTGCCTCATCTACACTTACATTCTCACTCACCGGCACGGGGCCTTTCAATGTGACCTATTCTGATGGTTCGTCATCTTTCAACTTGACAAGCATTAGCAACGGCCACACGGTATCAGTTTCACCAACATCCAACACAACTTACACTTTAACTGCCGTGACGGACGCGACCGCCTGTCCCGGAGTGATCAGTGGTCCTGCTGCTGTCGTGACGGTCAACCCGGCTATTTCATCAGCAGTGATAGCTGGAACTTCAACAATTTGTTCCGGTGGATCAGCAAACCTGAGTGTAACTATCGCTGGAGGAACAGGCCCTTTCAACTTTAACATCGCAGGGGTTGGCGCGATTACCAACTATACCTCAGGAAGCCTGATTCCAGTTTCACCGGCATCAACTACTGTTTACAACATCACAGGGTCTGTGACAGACGCGCTTGGATGTACTGTTGCAGGCACAGGATCAGCAACTGTTACTGTCAATCCGATACCATTGAGTATCGCGCCTGGAACCGACACATGGATTGGGGATGTGTATGATGACGCGGGGAATACCGCCACGCCATACCAAAATGGAGTTGACTTCGCTGTGGGGAAGTACCGTGGCTATATCACAGAGACAGATATCGCAGGTTTTGGAACCTCAACCTACAATTCCGCAACCGATGCCTTTGATTTGAATTTTGGGTCGGCAATTCCGTTGGCGGGAGCCAATGTCTGCGGCAGCTACTTGAATAGGTATAGTATCCGCTTGCAAATGAACAAGAACTTTTCTACTGCGGGTCTGTATACGTTCAATTTAAGTTCAGATGACGGTGTGAGATTTTATGTAGATGGGGTGCTTCAAACGCTATCTCCGGCAAATTCATTTTCTGATCACGCCTACACTGCTTATTCCACTTCTCCAATATGCTTAACTGCGGCCAATCACTCGTTGGTGATTGAGTACTATGAGAACGGAGGGTTTTCTCGTTTAACCTTTGGCTATTCGTCCGTTGCAGTACCGGTTGCTTCCGTTCTAGTGTCAGTTCCGAGCACAACCATTTGTAATGGTAGCAACACAACGTTTACGGCAACACCAACTAATGGTGGTGCTACGCCTTCTTATCAATGGAAGAAAAACGGGACAAACGTTGGAATCAATAGTGCAACATATGCTGACAACACCTTGGTTAATGGAGATGCGATAACGGTGGAGATGACTAGCAGCTTGTCTTGCGCAACACCTATCCCCGTTTCAAGTTCTCCCATTACGATGACAGTAAACCCCATTCCTGCAGCGCCATCAGTCACGGGGATCACATATTGTCAAACCGCAGTTGCCGCTCCATTGACTGCGGGTGGATCAAACTTGCTTTGGTATGCCGCTGCCACAGGTGGAGTTGGCAGCGCGACTGCGCCAACCCCTTCAACCGCAACCGCAGGGGTGACATCTTTTTTTGTATCTCAAACAGTTTTGGGTTGCGAAAGTACTCGCGCACAACTTGACGTAACGGTCAATACTCTTCCAAGTGCGCCAACAGTGGCCACAGTCAACTACTGCGTAGGAGATGTTGCCACACCGTTGACGGCAACGGGTTCCGCCTTATTGTGGTATACCCTGCCCACCGGGGGAGTGGGAAGTTCAACCGCACCAACACCATCAACTGCTACGGCAGGAACGACCAGTTTTTATGTAACCCAGACCGTTACGAGTTGTGAAAGTGCGCGCGCCCAACTGGATGTGGTTGTCTCAAGTCCTCCTTCTGCGGGGTTAGGTGTGTCTGCTGCTATCAGCAACCTTTGTACGGGTGGATCGACTACCATCGATGTAACAGCCAGCCAGTCGGGTGTAAATTATCAACTAAGAAATGGAGTGGTCGCTATTGGCACTGCCGTGGCAGGAACTGGAGGAACTATTTCGCTGCCAACAGGCACACTGGCAACTACAACCACGTTTAATGTGTTGGCAACAAACGCTTCCGGTGCCTGCGCGCCCGTTCCGCTAACTGCCACAGCAACTGTTACGGTTGGTGGTACGATCAATGCAGGACTGGCAGTTGCACCATTGGCCGCCAGTGTATGTTCAGGTTCAGGTACATCCGTGCGGATTACATCTTCAGAAGCAGGCGTCACTTACCAATTGAGAGATAACGCAACGAACGCGAACGTAGGCTCGAGTGCCACGGGCACAGGCGGAAACTTGGATTTGCCCACAGGAAATTTGACAGCCAACACAACCTTCAATGTTCTTGCGTCTAACGTCACATGTTCTATTGTTTTAACAAACCTTGCAACTGTAACTGTTACGACTGCGCCTGATGCAACATTGCCGGTGGCGGGTCCTTCTTCTCCAATTTGCCCAAACACGCCAGCTAGTATCACCGTATCAAATTCCCAGAATGGTGTGAGCTATCAGTTGCGTTCAGGCACTACTAATGTTGGCGCTGCCCAAAATGGAAACGGTGGCACGTTGACTTTCAATACTGGCAATGTTGCGTCACCGACTACGTTTAATGTGCTGGCTACCGTTGCAGGCTGCACTTCGGTTCAACTTACTGCAACTGCTGCCGTTACCTTGCTACCCTCTGGAGATCCTACCTGTGGTGGTGGCGTAAACTGCGGTGCATTCACTATCTCAGTTACCGACACACGCCCTACTTGCAGCAATCAGAACAACGGCCAAATTATTATTACTGTATCGGGCGGTTCGCCCAACTATGTAGTTACATTAACAGATGCCACGCTTGGCTACAATCGTGCGTTGGTTGGACCCGGTCCATTTGTATTCGGAAACCCTTTGTTACCCACCGGTGGCTTGTCACCTTCGTTGAATTATCAATACACGGTTTTGGATCAAGCAGGCAATACTTGTACACAACCATATAGTCTTCCTGTTCAGTCAACCGTGCAGGCAACTGCATCAACATTTGTGGATGCGCAATGTAACGGCCAGGCTGTTGGCAGTGCCCGTATTACCATTACCTCCGGAGGAACACCGCCATATGAATATTCTGTTGATGGTGGCACCACCTATTTTGGAGGTCTGGTATCCGGTAATACGATCAACAACCTGCCGCCCAATGGCACCTATAATATTTTGGTTCGCGATAATGCTGCTGACCAATGCCCCGCGACAGTTTCGGTTACCATCAATAATGCGAACACACCGATCTCGGCAACGGTAACTTCATCCAATGCGACTTGTGCTAATAATGACGGCTTCATTACAGTATCTGGGGTAAGCGGTGGGGTAGGTCCTTATACATACCAACTTGATGGCAATCCGGTGCCATTGGCAACGGGCAACAGAATCAACAATCTGGCGGGTGGCAATTACATTGTTAGTGTTGTTGATGCGCAGTCTTGCAAAAGAGATTTCCCTGTCACCGTGGTATTCCCTGGTTTTGTCGTCACTACTACGCCAGTGGTTACACAGCCTGACTGTGCTGGTCAGGGTGTGAACGGAACGATTGGTTTCTCAATCCTCAGCAGCGGCACGTTCACCGTTGGTTACACAACAGATCCAATCAATCAACCAACTGTATTTGTCGATTATGGGACACCAAATATTTTGTTGCAAGGTCTTGCTACGGGTGATTACTACATTTGGATTAAGCCAAACACTGCAGCATGTGCAACCAAGTTAGCGAAGCAAACGGTTACAGGTAGTTTTACCCAAGTATCGTTGGATGTACCAGTCGTTTCTTGCGTGAATGGTGCACCAGAAATCCGAATTAGTAACATTAAGGCTGCAGCAGGACCGTTCACCATTCAAGTCACGAAGAAGGGGCAAACAGTGCCAGACCGCAGCATCGCACTTTCAACCATCCCTGCTGGTGCTCTTTACATCATTCGGGGTGTAGAACTCCCTTCAACCAAGGGCGACTACACAATAAACATCATTCAAACTCAGGCATCTTGTACAATATCATCCACTACTTATGAAATTACTTATAATGGAGTGCTTGCAGTGCAAGTTGCTAACTTGAAATCTTCATACCCTGATTTGCCAACCGGTGGATTTGATCTGGTAGACTTTGTGGGCGGCACACAGCCGTATGCTGTAACTATTCGATTTGATTCTGCTGCAAACCCGCAGGTAATTCCCACTGATTTTACGCCACGTACTGAGGAGGTGACAGAACTTAACAATGCACTCCAGTATGTAAAATCCTACAAGGCACTTCATGCTGGACGCTATCATTTGACCGTAACAGAAAAAGACGGCTGTGCGTTGGAGTTTGACGTGCGCGTTCCCCTTGATTTTGTTTTTGATCCCAACACCATTCCAAACGTATTTACACCTAACGGAGATGGCGCCAACGATACGTTCTTCATCCGAAACATTCCACCGGGCACACAGGTGAACATTTCCAGTCGCTGGGGAGCTGAGGTTTATTCGTCAAAGGACTATCAGAACGATTGGACAGGCAGCAACTACCCTGATGGTGTGTATTTCTACCGCATCAATGCAGCTGGCAATACCTTTACAGGCTGGGTTGAGATCATTCGCGGCAGATAACAATTGTGATTTTTGAGCGGTTATAAACCGCTCAAAAATTGCATCGTGTCTACATTGTCTGCATAATCCCAAACCTGTGGCTGTTGCGACTGGCCGAACGAGATCCCTTTACGATACCATCCGTTGGCTGAAACAATGCATTGTATTTTTGCAGCATGTGCTTCAATTTTGTTTTGCAAATCATCTAACGTTTGGTAAAACTCGTAATACACCACTGCAATGGGTGAAACGAGCGAGGTATTTTCACAAAACACCACCGCGCCATTGTCGAAAAATGGCAACAGGTTGACCAACAAAATTGCCCGTTGGTAAGTGTAATTGTTAGCGTATTTGTGGTGCTGTGCAATTGGATTGAACGCCTCCCATGCCCGCATTAGCCGCTTGATGTCGAAGCCTTCGGGTAAAAATACTTTTGACACGTTGCGGCATCCCAAACCAAAATAGTCAAATACATCGTGCCCAAGGGTGGTAAGTTCTTCGTCAGATTCTTCTCCCATAACCACCGCGCATGAACTTCTATTCTTGCGTATCAAATGGGGAATGTTTCTAAAGTAGTATTCAAAATAGCGGGCTGTGTTGTCGCTTCCAGTTGCAATCACGGCATCCAACTGATTCAAACGTTCTTCGACAAAAATTGATTGTGCGAAACTGGGCTCAATCGTCTTTAGTTCTTCGATGATGAACTTCATAAGAACCGAGTCCTGTGAGCTCAGCTTTGCTTTCAATTGATGGCCAGACAATAAAACGCACAACAAATCATGAAAGCCGACCAATGGAATATTGCCGGCCATCGCAACACCTACCACCTTTTGCGTGGAAATCCCAAGACGATAGGGGCTGAGCCAGTGCGAGAGAATTTTTGGATCCAAGAAAAGTCGAACACCTTGCAAGGCGCGTTCGCAGTTTTCTTCGGTAAACCATGGGTTTTCCAGCTTAGCCCGATAGAAAAGATTTTTTTTTTCTTCCGCAGTTAAGTTTCGCAATCGGTTGCCAAGTTCCGCGAAAGCGTCTATTCTGGCCTGTAATGTCATTTTGCTTTGCTTTCTTTAAACTTTTCGCCCACGAGCCTGTTTTGAAGTAAACGACAAGGGCTGTATTTTTGCAGCGATTTTACTGTAAAAACGCAAGAATTAAGGGTTTATGGCAATAAAAATAACAGATGAGTGCATTAACTGTGGTGCGTGCGAGCCAGAATGCCCAAATACCGCCATTTATGAAGGGGGCAGAGAATGGACTTGGGCGGGTGGAACAGCACTCACGCAAGTGAAAAACGAGGATGGCACTACAGCAGATGCGAAAGAAAACCAAACTCCAGTTTCTGACGAGTTTTACTACATTGTTTCCGGCAAGTGTACAGAATGTACAGGCTTTCACGAAGAGCCACAGTGTGCGGCAGTTTGCCCAGTAGATTGCTGCGTACCCGATCCCGATCACGTAGAGTCGAAAGATGTATTGATGGCACGAAAAGCGTACTTGCACAACGAGCAGTTGGCTTAAAAAGTAAAATTCCGTTTTCGGTTTAGCGAACCTTGGCGCGCTTGATCAGATAGGCTTGTAATACTTCGTAATAATTCTGACGTGCATTCACCGATACAAAGTCAATCTTAAGTTGATGACACCGGATTTTTAGCTCCGCGTGTAAATGCTTCAGCTTGGTTTCGAATTTTTCTTTAATGTCAGACGGATTCAGCTTCAATTTTTCCCCGTTTTCGAGATCAATAAATTCATATGGGCGATCGGCAAAGTCAAAGCCCAGCTCGGTTTGATGATCGGTAACATGAAACAGCAACACCTCGTGTTTGTTGTGCTTTAAATGTTGCAATGCTTTAAAGATTTCATCATGATGGTCGGTTTCTTCAAACATGTCGCTGAAGATAATTACCAATGAGCGTTTGTGAATTTTCTCCGCGATTTCATGCAGCACGTCTGCCACCCGCGTGCCTTTTGTAGGGGGGTGCAGCCGCAAACGGTTCTCTAAAAGCGTAAACAATTTACTGAGATGAACTGAAGAAGACTTGATCGGAGTCAATTCTTCTACTTGGTTGCTGAAGATGCATGCACCTACCGCATCACGTTGCTTGTGCAAAAGGTAAGCAAGAGCTGCACCGGCATAAACGCTGAACGTAATTTTTGCATTGCTTTCTTTCGGGTAGTACATTGATGGAGATCCATCGATTACCAGTAAGCAACGCAGGTTCGTTTCCTCTTCATATTGTTTGGTGTAAAGCCTGTCAGTGCGGGCAAAAACCTTCCAGTCTATGTGCCGCGTGCTTTGACCTTCGTTGTACAGGCGGTGTTCCGCAAATTCTACCGAAAACCCGTGGTAGGGTGATTTGTGTAGGCCCGTGATGAATCCCTCCACGAGTTGCTTGGCCATCAGTTCGAGGCTTCCTGATTGCCTTATTTCTTCTAAAGTTGAGCCCATTTGAGCCTAAATAAACGGATTACCGCTTAAAATTCGTATGTATTGTTTGCATTAAATTTTTAAAATACTACCTTCGAATTAACCTAAAGTACCTAAAACCCAAAACCAAACCTGTGGAAGACCATAAGACGAATGGCCGTGATGAGATTTACTCTGAAAAAGTGAAGGCCGGCAAGAGGACGTATTTTTTCGATGTAAAATCGACCCGTAGTAATGACTATTATGTGACTATTACGGAAAGCAAAAAGCGGTTTAACAAAGATGATGAAGGTTTTACCTACGAAAAACACAAGATTTTTTTGTACAAAGAGGATTTTAAGAAGTTTTTGGAGGCGCTCAACAACACCGTAAGTCACGTAAAGGAACTCATGCCAGATGTTGATTTTGATTCGTTCGACCACCGAGAGGAGCACAATGGTGAAGCAGTTGAAGCGACTAAATCGGGTGAATCTGAATTGCGTTGGGATTAATAATTTTACCTATACCTAAACCGGAAAAGGCCTCGGGAAACTGAGGCTTTTTCTTTAGGAAAATTCTGAGCGTAGCGAAGAATCCCCTAAGTGAAAATGAGTTTGAACCCAAAGTGCTTTTATGAAAAACGCGTTCCATCTTTTGTTTTTGATTACAACATCGGTTCTGGGTCAATCAGCCCTTGAGCAATTCACGAGTCACCCAATTGAGTCCAATTTTGCAGCGTCAGCGGACGGCAAAAACATTGCCTGGGTCATTAACGACCATGGCAAGCGAAACATTATGATCAAAATAGGCAGCGAACTGCCCAAGATGTTTACAGACTATCAACAAGACGATGGACAAGAGATTTCTCAACTTGTGTTTTCACCAAATGGTTTAAAGTTGTTGTTTGTACGCGGTGGTGCGCCCAACCGTGCGGGCCAACATCCCAATCCGGCCAGTTTAGCCGATGCGCCAGATATGTCGATTTACTTTAAAGACATTGCATCCAAAAGTCAGCCAAGTAGGCTCACCAACGGCAGCAGCCCGCAGTTTACGCGCGATGGTCTCAAGTTCCTTTTTATTCGAGGGGGGCAAATTTTTGAATCTTTACTGGAAGTGAATGCCAACCCAAAACCATTGTTTACCGCACGCGGTTTCAACACTGGCCCCAAGTTTTCGCCCAACGGCATTGAGGTTTTGTTCACCAGCACCCGTGGCGATCACAGTTTCATAGGCGTATTCCATACCATTAACCGAACCGTGCGATGGATTGCGCCAGACGTAACGAATGACATGTCGCCATCTTGGTCGCCTGATGGCAAGAGCATTTCGTTTTTTCGCTTCCCTGGCAAGAAAATTGGCGAGCTAGACAACTACACGGTAGGAAGTCGTTTTTCAGTAATGGTGGCAGACGCTGACGGCAGTCGCGCGAAAGCGATTTGGTCTTCGCCAAGTGCCGATGGTGGCTTTGCCCAATCGGTGGTAAACCCGTTGGTGTGGACCATCACCAACCGTATCCTTTTTTTCTCAGAGCATTCGGGTTGGAACCACATCTATTCAATTAGCCCCGATGGCGCAGACTTAAAAGACATCACCCCTGGTGAAGGTGAAGTTGAAAACTACTCGTTGAATCCAGCGCAAGACTTTGTGTACTTCGATGGCAACCGCGAAGACATTAACCGCAGACATTTGTGGAAGACCTCGGTGACACTGGGCTCACCTGTAGCGGTTACAATGGGCGAGGGCATTGAGATCTTCCCAGCATTTGGCGGCAACGATTTGTATTGCTTTAGAGCTACTCACAACGCTTCTAAAATGCTGGCGCGGGTAGATGAAACACGCAAAGCATTTGCTGTTGTAAACCCCGCCAAGTTAACAACCTTTTCTCCCACAGGCTTTGTAAAGCCAGAGGCTGTGGTTTTCAAAGCGGCAGACGGAACCACTATTCATGGGCAGCTATTCATTAACCGAACGGTGCCAGGCAAACGCGCAGCCGTTGTGTACATGCACGGAGGCCCCATTCGCCAAATGTTATTGGGCTTTCACTATAGTGATTATTACATCCATTGCTACGCTTTCAACAACTTTATGGCCAGCCAAGGCTATGCTGTGCTAAGCATTAACTACCGTAATGGGGTAGGTTATGGCCGCGACTTTAGAATGGCAAAAAACCAAGGGCCGCGTGGTGCCAGCGAGTATCAAGATGTGATTGCGGCCGGTAAATTTTTGCAATCTCTGCCCGAAGTAGACGCGAACAAAATCGGATTGTGGGGCGGCTCTTATGGCGGGTATTTAACGGCCATGGGCTTATCTCGAAACCCAGAGATTTTTAAAGCCGGAGTAGACTTGCATGGCGTGCACGATTGGTCGTTCGATGCCCAAGACGCCACCAACAGTTGGGGTATCCGCAAAGAAGAAAGCGAGTTGGCCTTTAAATCTTCCCCTAATTCCGATTTGTCGAAGTGGAAAGCACCTGTGCTGTTTGTACATGGCGATGATGATCGCAACGTGGTGTTTCAGCAAACAACTGATTTGGTCGAGAAATTACGCGAAAAGAAAGTTGATGTAGAGTTATTGGTGTTGCCCGATGAGGTGCATGGTTTCTTGCGCTACGACAGTTGGAATAAAGTTTTTGCCGCGGCCAAAGATTTCTTTGATCGCAAGTTGAAGTGATGAAGAAACTGATTGTCTTATCAGGCGCAGGTATCAGTGCCGAAAGTGGACTGGCAACCTTTCGCGATTCTGGCGGGCTTTGGGAGGGCCATCGCGTAGAAGATGTTGCTACACCTGAAGCTTGGCGCAGAAACCAAGAACTAGTGCTGGAGTTTTACAATCAACGCAGAAAGGCAGCGCTGGAGGCAAAGCCGAACCGAGGTCATACGATTTTGGCCGAGCTGCAAAGCCAGTTTGACGTTACCATCATTACGCAAAATGTAGATGATCTGCATGAAAGAGCGGGGTCGAACAAGGTGATCCATTTACATGGAAGTCTGTTTGAATCGCGTAGCACCATTGATCCGAATTTAATCTACAAAATTGATGGTTGGGAGCTAAACAAAGGTGACAAATGTGAGAAAGGTTCGCAGCTCCGTCCAAACATTGTGTGGTTTGGAGAGGCAGTGCCGATGATAGAGACAGCCGCTCAAATCGCTTCTAGTGCAGATATTTTTTTGGTCGTGGGTACTTCGATGGTGGTATATCCAGCCGCGAGTTTAATCGACTATGTTCCAGATCGAGCAAAGAAATACGTGGTAGACCCAAAGAAACCTGATATTCTGCATGTGCCCAACCTAACGTTTATTACTGACACAGCAGGTGTTGGGTTGGCGAAACTACATTCGATGCTATTGGCGGGAGACTGAGGAGAGTTATTTTGCCAGATCCCTCAAATACTTTTTAAACTTGGGCGTATTGAAGTTGGTAGTGCCTACTTCTTTCGAGGCAATTTTTCCATTTTTTCCGATGATGAAAGTGGTAGGGATTGCGGGCACATCGAGTTGATCTGTCAGATTTCCGGATTTGACAAAGACGGGAAACGTAAATGCCTTGTCTTTGATGTACTTTTCAACTTTGTGTTGGTCGCGTTCACGATCAATCGAAAGCATTACAAAAACGATACTGTCGGAGCCAACACTCTCGTATAGTTTTTGAATTGCGGGCATTTCTACTTTGCACGGCCCGCACCAAGTAGCCCACAAGTTGAGAAACACTACCTTGCCTTTGTACTGATTAAAGGCAACTGATTCGCCTTTCAGATTTTTGATAGAGAAGTCGTAGTCAAATGTTTCTTTTTCTTTCACCTCAGTTGAGGCATCCAGCAAGCCCGTTTCAATGGCTACAGATTGTGTTGCTTGTGTCACATAACTAAGCAAGCCGGTGTATTTAAGCACAATTATCACCAATACGGCACTGGCCAACGCTTTGATCCAAGAAAGAGCTTCTTTTACCATATGTGCAGAATTGGCTTATTTATTGTTTAGCAAATGTCGGGATTTTAATAACTTCGAACAATTAAACCCAAACATGGCCAAAATTGTTTCTTGCCTCGCAATTGCTTTTCTGCTTCCCTTCATTTCTGTTGCGCAAAAGGTCAAATACAAAGACTTGATTATACTGTTAAATGCCAAACAGTATGAAAAGGCCGAACCTTTTTTGAAACGATACCTAAAAGAGACCAGCGATAACCCAAATGCCTACCTGTTTATGGGCATTACGTTTCAAGAAAAGGCCATGAACAACGATATACTCAAAAATACCGATCAGATGGTGGCCCAGTGCGACTCGGCTGTGATGTTTTTTGATAAGGCCTACAACATGGTCACCGAAAAAGAACTCAAGAAAAACGATGAGTATTATCAGATGTATAGTCGAAGGGATTTGCGCACCGGAGAATTTGGAATCAAACTTTCAGACGTGCGGTTAGACCTTGAGAACCGAGTGGCATCGCTGAAGGAAAGAAAAGAAAAGGTGAAAGAAGCAAAGAAGAATTTTATAGCCTGTGATCGGTTGTATAACACTGCGGTAAAGACTTTTGTAGAACTACATTCGAGTTACGGATCAGACAAAGAGTTTCTGCTTCGATCGGATGATGCGATGGCCGCCAATCTTGAAAAACTCACCGCCTATTTTGACTCTACCATGGTTTCGCTCAATGGGTTTAAGTCAGCACTGAAACAGGTTGGAAAAACATCCTACAACCCCATTGTAGATATGCAAGAGATCTATGATTTTAAGCGAGATGGATCTACGGGTGCTAATTTTTTAGAAGACGATTTAAAGCTTTGGGATTACAAACGGTGGGCGCAGGCAACGCTAGAGAAGATCAAGACCGAAATAGTGCCCATGCGCGAGAGCCTAATTGCATTTGATATTTCACTCAACAAGTTGCGCGATAAATGCGTGCGCGACTCCGTGTCGGTACATAATGAACTAGGTTTGCTATCAGACAATTTGCTGTATGCGCAACTGAAGAAATACGATGCCGATCCCTTACCGATAGCGGTATTCAATATGAAGCGGGCAGAGCTGGAATACTTATCAGACAAAATCCGTTTCAAGCCGCTGCGCGATTCCATCAATGTGAAGATTCGTTTAAATGCTTTGAAAACCGAGCTAACCAATCTTAAGAAAATTGACAGCGTTGCTTCATCTATTTTGAAGCGCAACATTGATAGCGAGTTGTTGAACTTTGAGCACTTTGTGAACAAAGCGTATGGCACCAAGGCAGTGCTCGTTAGCCACATCAATTCGATGCAAGACTTTGCGCAACGCGAAAAACTCAAAAAAGAAGTTGAGTGGGAGGCAACCATGCAAGCTTCGAAGTGGGTGATTTCCGGCACAGACTCTATACCCATTTATAACGAAACAAACCGCGACCTGCCATTCAAGCCTTTGGCGGTGGTGGAAGAGAAGTTTACCGTTGGATTGTTTTACAAGGATTCGCTGGCTACCGGATATCTATATTCGATTACACCATCAAGAATTCCTGATTTGAAAGTGAATTTTGCAATCGACCAACCCAGTTTTAAAAAGCGCGACCTGCCGATAATCAAAAACCTTAACACCTCTATAGGTCAAGGTCAAATCTATTTTGTATTGATTTACTCCGAGGCCAAGGTAAGTGACAAATTCCCAGCCACGTTGGCGAAGATTTATAAAACCGATGGGTTGGCGTGGGCCAATAATTATAAGTTAGATTTTACACCTTCAGAAATGAACTTTACTTCTGACACCGGAGAACTTTCAATAAAACTTACAAGCCCCACCGGTGAGAGTAAGGTAATTGTAATTGATAAGAATGGGAAACAGTTGTAAAAGCGGCTAGTTAGTTGCCAGTGAGCTTGCGCCAGTCTTGGAAACGCAAGTTGATGCGCTGCTTCATTTTCTCGTAATGATCCCAGCTATCTACAACATGGTAAATGGATGGCAATCCTTTCACCAGCACTTCATCATAATCGGCACGGTAGAGCCCTCCGCCATAGTAGTAATAGGTAAACATATTGCCCACGCGGTTGAAGAGCTCAAAACCCAAATAGCCATCCCAAATTTCGCTCAAAATAGTGCAAGAAATCTCGCGCCTTTTGAACCTGAAAATTTGCCCTGCAGCTTCTTCCTCAAAATATTCCGAATACAAATCAGCCTCAATGATCCAACCCAGGTACATACCTATATGCACGTAGGCTTGCTCAATTGGTAGCGAATCGGGGAAGTTGCCAAGGAAGTGAGATTTGGCATTATCGTAAATGGTTTTTTGGATTTCTGCTTTCTTTTCCATGATCCAAGATTAACTATTTTTTTTGACAATCGCGACTATTTGGTAGGGTCGGTGTAAGGTTTTAGCTCAGATAGCAACGCCTTGTTATTCTTGCGGTTAATGTCAGCCATCCGCTGGCTCGGGTCGATTTCAATCGACTCAATTTCAGAAACTTTTGCGTTTATTTTGAGCCCGTAGGTGGGGTTTACCCAAGGCCATGCTTCGGCCACCGACCGTTTCTGCTTGGGGTCGTCTTCCGGCTTGTTGCCCAGTAATTCATTCATGGGTATGTAGTATTGCTGCTTTGTACCATCCTTCAAGATTACGGTGAGGTCAATCGGCATGGGAAACTCACCCACGCGTTGTAATTCCACCACGGCATTACCTTCTTTTTCAGTTATCGGCCCAATGGCGTAGTCGATACGTTTGGTGGTGTTTATCCAGTAGCGCAAATACCAGTGCAATTGCAGTCCCGATACCTTTTCCATAATTCGTATAAAATCGTTCGGTTCCGGGTGCTTCATTTTCCAGGTGTTATAGTAGAGTTTCATGCCCCTATAGAAGTTCTTTTCGCCAACCAGGTATTTGAGTTGTTCTAGCATTACTGCACCCATACTGTATGCCATGGTGCTGTAGGCGCGGTTGGTATTAAAATGATCGGAGTGCTGGTTGGCGGGTTCCTGCAATCCACTGCTTACCAAGGCAAAATAACTCTGATAGCTAGACCGATGGTCGGGCGCCCCGCCTGCGATGGCATCCATCGCTTCATCACTGGCAAAGTCAGTAAACCCTTCGTCCATCCAGGCGTGCAGCGACTCATTAGAAGCCAGGGTCATTTGGTACCAACTGTGAGCCACTTCATGCGCCATGGTGCCCGCTACGCCTTCTAAACTCCCTTCACCTAAAATGAGTGTACACATGGGGTACTCCATTCCGCCATCGCCACCTTGAATGACGGAGTAAGTGTCGAAGGGATACTTTCCAAAATTCTCATTCAAATGCTGAAATACTTTTACGGCAATCGGCTGAATCTTTTTCCATGTGTCCGCAGTCTTTTCGTTTTTTTGATAGAAGAAATGTAGTTCAGGTCCATTAGGCACTTGTGCGATGTCGTGGGTATAGTCTGGGTCTGCCGCCCAAGCAAAGTCGATTACATCTTTGGCAACAAAGTGCCAGGTAAGATCGCCATTCGGTCTCGCTACGGATCCGTTTTCGTAGCCGTGACCAATTTGATTTGGGTTTTGAAGTTTACCCGTGCCGCCCAATACAAACTTTGGGTTGATGGTAACCTTAACATCAAAATCACCCCAAGGGCTGTGAAACTCGCGTGCCACGTACTGATAGGCATGCCAACCTTGGAAATCATATTCCGCGATTTTGGGGTACCACTGTGTCATGGAATAGGCGATGCCTTCGCGGTTATTGCGGCCGCTTCTGCGGATTTGCAAAGGCACCTGGCTTTCAAACTTCATCTCGAAAGTAGTTTTGGTTTTGGGCATCAGCGGCTTTGGTAAAGTCACTTCCATTACCGTACCTGTAACTTTAAAGGAGACATCTTTGCCATCTTGCTTCAGCACTTGAATGTGATGATAGCCGATTTCATCCTCTTTGAGTTTAGATATTCTGTCCATCACCCTGCGGTCGGGATCGGGCAAGTTGCGCGAGCGCACATCCATCATGCTGCCTGGTTGAAACGCATTGAAGTACAAATGATAGTAAACTTTATTGAGGGTATCGGGTGAGTTGTTGAAGTAAACCAACTTCTGTGTACCCGTCATGCGATGGGTGTTTACGTCTAACTTCACATCCATGGTATATTCCACGCGTTGCTGCCAGTAATCGCGCTGGGCAAACAACTGCACACCGGTGGAGAGTAGGAGGGTAGAAAGGAAAAGCGCCTTCATCTTAAAGTTATTTTTCGAAAAGTATTGAAAAGGCAGCAAAGCTGCTAGCGATTTTTCGCGGACCGGAAGCAGTTCAGTCCCTGCTATTTAAAGTTGATCGTCTTGGAGACAGTCAGGGAAAAGAAATGGTTATTGGGTTGGGGAGATTCACCCGCCAAAGCCACCGGCCAATTGTAGGTATACGATGCTACCAGCGACCAATTCTTTTTAGTGATGCGCAAGGGCAGTGTTACAGCGTAGTTCATCAATCCAAAAACGTTTTTATCAACCTGCTGTACTTGCGGCAGCCTTCGCCTGATCCGTACCGCAGATCCGGGCGCCAGTTGTATGCTGGTGATGGTAGAATTACCGTACAACATTTGAAACATGGGCGTAAACGAAATTCTATCGAGACCGATAAAATTGTATTTACGCAAGTTCAACACCAGGGCAGGGCTGAGCCGGTGCGCTTGCTCGTCACCAAAGTAAAACGAATAATCGAGCCGAAAGGTAAAGGGCTTGAAGTCTACGAAGTTGGAAACACCCACCATATTGGTGAGCGGATTTTCTACGTTGATATCTTGGTTGTTGTAGAAGAGGCGGTCGTAAGAAACCATGAACGAATAATGGTTGCCAATGCCTTTGAGGTAGCCAACGGACGCAATGGTTAAATATAGCGCGGGGTTGTATGCTTCGCTCCAATATGCAGTTACATCGCCATACAAACCTGATTTGTGATAAAAGGACGCGCCCGCGGTAGCGCCATATTGATTGACACCAATTGTGCGGCCAGCCGACACAATGTTGCTGTTAAAACCCGTCCGCAACACCAATGATGACTGTAATTTTGCCGGAGCATTCAACAAGCTGTCAATCATGGAGAAAATCGAAAGAGAGTCGGTAGCGGCAAAGATGCTATCGATTTTTGCCATTGCCAGTGAGTCTTCAAAAGCTTTCACTTTCAACGAATCGCGCTGTTGGCCGTATGCGGAAAATGCAAAAGCCATCACCGTAGCGATGGCTATTAATGGCTTGCGCAACATCGCTAGTTATTCTTCTCTCTTTGCCGTTGCTCCATTCTATTTTTTATGGCCTCCTGCCGTTGCTCGCGCATCTCTTGCCGCTCTTGCAAGCGTTGCATCAAAATGCGCGTAAACTCTTGCTCGGCTTTGGGCAGGGTAAGTAGTTGCTGTGCCGATATTACATTTAGCAACCGTTCAGAATATTTTTTCTCCAAGTCCACATTTTGTTGCTTTAGTTCTAAGCCCAACTTGATCAAAGCTTGTTCGCGGTCTGCTTTTGTTCTGTTGGGTTCTTGCGTGCGTTCTGCTTGGCGAAATTGCTTACGCAGTTCCGCACGTTGTTCTGCAAACTCGCGGTAGATTGGCCAGAACTTCTCTGCTTGCGCAGGAGTCAGTTTTAATTTTTCTGAAATCAACGCAATGCGCGCAGCTTGAATTTTCTCTCGCACTTTTGGGTCTTGCTTATCGAGGTCGGCATCTTGGCCAAACACCAAGTAGCTCGCACCCATCATTACTACCCATGCCAATAACTTTTTCATATCCTTAAATATTAATGTCAAATTCATTTGCAATTGCATCCAAGTCTTCAGCAGAAATATTGTCCAGCGGCTTCTGCATGTTGTCTAAATTAACATCGCTCAGCGTAGCTTGTTCCAAAAGATCTTCGGTGGTAATCCCTTCATCTTCCAAAAAAGCGACTAGCTCTTGAGACGAGACGTTATTTAATGCCGAGAGCGGATCGCCCGATCGATTGTATTGGTTGTTCCACAAAAGCACAGAAGCAACGCCAACGGCCAACACCGGCAACGCGTCTCGCAGTGCTAATTTGCCAAAACTGAAAGCTGGCCTTTCGGCAGGTTTCTGGCCTTCAATGCGAGCTTGAATGCGCATGGGCAACGCTTCAAAATACCCATCGGGCACCTTCAATGCCTGTTTTTTCGGTATGTCTTCTAAGCGTGCCATTTTTATCGTTTTTTTATCCCTTCGACTGTAGTTTTACTTTTAAGTTTAATCTGCCCCCAAATATTCTTCAATTTTTTTAACCGCGTGGTGATAACTCGCCTTTAAAGCCCCCACACTGGTATCGGTTATCTCCGAAATCTGTTCGTAGGCAAGGTCGTCAAAGTACTTCATATTGAATACAAGGCGTTGTTTTTCAGGAAGTTGCAAGATAGCCTTTTGAAGTTTTTTTTGTATTTCGTCACCGCCCAGGTCAGGGTCGCTATCGATTTTTGTGGTCAGTTGTTGGGTTACGTCTTCAATGGGCAGAAAAAAACGTTTCTTTTTCCGGTTTAAAAAACTCAAACATTCATTGGTGGCTATGCGGTAAATCCAGGTGAACAACTGCGAGTCTTCGCGAAACGAATCTATGTACTTGTGAATTTTAATGAATACTTCCTGGGTCAGGTCATCGGCATCGTCATGGTCAATCACCATTTTTCGAACATGCCAATATACCCGCTGCTGGTAGGTGCGCACGAGCATGTTGAACCCATAGTTACGGGTTTCAATGTTGCGGATCTTTAAGAGGAGGTCCTTGTCTTCCAAGTGGATGAACCGAAATTCAATTTCTTAGACGAAAGTTAGGGAAAAGGTTTAACCAAAAATTGCCACAGATTCACTGATAGATCGCATCGAGACTATTTGATACCTCCCAACACATCCACCAGTAGTTCGTATTGCTCCTTTGAGTGTGCCGGGAAGTTGGCAAACCGCAGTTGCGTTTTCTTCAACTCGCCATAGCCATCGCCTGGGTATAGGCCCTGGGCTTCCAATCGCTTGCGAACGGTTTCGGTGTGCTCGCCACAATGTGCAATGATTACCGTGGGCGAGCGCCAAGCACCATCTTCAACAAAAGGCTTCAGCAAAGAATGATGTTGCAGGGTTTGGTATAACAACACAGATTTATATTCGGTCTCTTTGCGGATAATGTGTATGCCACGGTTCAAGAAGTCTTCTGCCACGTAGCCAAGCGTATAAATGGCCAGCATGTTAGGTGTGGCAGGTGTTTGGTTCTTGAGCGTGAACTCATGCAAGCTCAACAGGCTGTGGTACGAGCCCGCGTTGACGCCCACGGCTTGCACTTCTTTGGCTTTTTCTACGCAGCGGTTGTTGTAGATCCACACTCCCAAGCCAGCCGGCATGCCGAAACCTTTTTGTACGGAAAAGAAAACGGAATCGATGTGATCAAAATTGAAAGCAGGGTAGGGTACCGATGAAACGGCATCAACAATGATCAGCGCATTTGGAAATTGTGCACGCACGTTTGCCAAGTAAGTAAGCGGCATGGCAACGCCTGTGCTGGTTTCGTTATGGGTGAGCGCGATCAGCTCAGGCTCGTTGGCAGTAACTATTGGTTCAAAACCTTTTCCGGGTGGCACTTCTATTTTGGTTGCTTTCTTTTTTTGTTGAAGCGCTGTTTCGAAAAACTTTTTCGAAAATGCCCCATTGACCAGGTGCAAGCAGTTTTCAATTACCAAGCTTTGAATGGAGCGTTCCCACACTTCGCTGGCTGAGGTGGTGAAGGCGATGTGAAAATGATCGGGCACGGCCATTAGTTGGCGCAGGTTAGCCACCGTGCGCTGATACGTATGTTGAAATTCTTTACTGCGGTGCGAGATAGATGGAAAACCCTCGCGAAAAGCCTTGCGGGTATGGTCTTCTATGGTGAAAAAAAGTTGAGAGGGGCCAGGGGCGAAGTCAGCAGCTTTGGTCATTGTGAAAAAATAAAGCGCAAATTTAGGGATAGTTGTGAAAAGTGGAGTAGGTTAACGTTTGTGTTTCTGTAGTAGCGGGCATGGGAGGGCTTGAAAATGGAGCTTACAGCGGAATGTCAAGACCGACCTGCCGAAAACTTGTTCCCCGTGACAAAACTACATTTGAAACCATAACTACAATTTAGCACTGCACCCCACATTGCAAATAGCTGCTGTTGTGCGCAGTTAGATTAGTTTGACTTAAACGTCTTCATGTAACTGTAAACCATGACTCTAATTTCTTCCTGATCCATGTCCGCATAAGTTATTTCAATTGGCTTTTCTTCGCCAAAGCCCCAATGCATATCTAACACTAAATAGTATTTTGCAATGTTTTGTCCCTGTACTGTTCTATAATGTATATAATCAATTCTGTTCCACGGGATAAAGTCCTTTTTACAAACTATTATACCAAGTTTGCTTATTCGGAAAATCTCGGGTTTTAAAATGAAAAGATAAATAAGATAAAATGCACCTAAAGCCATCAAACCTAAAAATATCAATGATACTTTTGGCAAGTCGTGGAATTGGCCATCGTATAGTCCCTTTAAAAGAGCAGCAATAATAATTAGACTAGGAATTAAGAAGCTCAATTTTCTCTTTCGGTGTTCAAAAATTATCTTTTCTTTTTCCAAGATATGTTTATCGAGCGGCTTATTAGTAGTTGAATCAACTAGATATTGTAAGATCGGGTCGTAGTTGAATATTTTTTTTGTCCATTTAGTTTGGTTCTTTAAGCTCTCTTCAATTTTATTGATGTATTCTTTAATCGTCTTATCTTTTTCTTCTTTGTCGATACTAAAGCTGGGACACGAATTTTTAAAGTCAGCAGCTCTATTTGTCAGTTTACAAATATACCCATCTCCTTTAGTCATAAACCTGTTTTTGCAAACCGAACAGTATGATAGGTAGTCCAATCTTGTCATCGAAAAACATAATTGCGCACAACGTTTATGTTTATGGCGGCTTGGGTTATCAAAGCGCGCGTCACTGTCCCACGTTGCTCAACGAAATTAAGAAAACAAAACTTCAAATTTACATATCACCACAAGCTGGCATAAACATTTTGTGAGCGCCAGTGCGGTTGTCACTTTACCCAGTATGCTCCTTCGATTTCGTTAAATAATAAGTTGTCCACCGTTGCATTCTTGCCTCTCAAATCTGTTCCCGTTTTACTCGTTAAGTCATACTTGAAAACAACACTGCCGAGATTTGCTTGTTGTGTGTAAATAAGTCCAGGTTTATTTACAGCATAATAATACCCAGGTATTGTTACAAAGTCCCCGTCACTATTTATTAAATGAATTTGCCCATCATAGTCACCACACTCAACAATTATATAAATGTCCTTTAATGGTTGCGAATAGGGTCTGTAAATACCACGTTCTGTTTCTATTTCCCCTAAATACTTTTCTGTCAGCTTACCTTTACTTTGTCTTTGCACCCAAACCTTAGTCCCTTGATACTGTGCAACCGATCCTAAAATAGGTCTTGCAACAATCAGCACCACTTTAAAGTCTGTCATACTAGTTGTGTCGTATGTGACTTTAAATTTTTCGTCAGCAAAGTCCTTTGGAGAAAATTCTTTTGTCTGCGAGAACAAATTTGTCCCAAGTAAAAGTATTAGTCCTAAAATTATGTATCGCATCGTCTTTAGGATTGGCGCTAACTTCTTTATAGCAGCCATAAAATTAGTTCAATACGCCTATATGTGTTGTATATGTGTACTTTTTGTTTCGCAAAGCTGCGGAGTTCTCAAAAAACTAATATTGCAACTCACCCACTATTGCTTATTTTTACATCGAAATCCACTCGGGTTTGGGACACGTTTTTGGAACTTAACAATAAAAACAATACCGAGTGAAGCTGCTTTTCAAAATCAGGCCTCATCTTGCCTTTGGCAAGACCTCGACCAAAAATCAGGTTAACAGAAGAAGGTTGCGAAGGGTGGCAGCTCAAAACTTGTCGTAATATGGGGTTCTAAAACACCCTTCCAAATCTGAAGTGGATTTTACTTTTACAAATGAGGTCACTGGTTTTTTTTGCGATTGCAGTAGCGCTCACCAGTTGCGGACCAGACCTGGACGCAGACAAGTATATAATCGGAAGCGTGCAATGGCAAGATTTGGAAGACTACACCTTCAACTACGACAAAGGTGAGCTTCGCTCAATCTCTGTTACTGACGGCACCTCGATTCAATACCAATATTTCACTGACTCCACACAGGTAAGGTTTATAACTGCCGGGGGCACAACTATCCGTTTAACCACGTTGGTCTTTTCAAGTTCTAGCTCACTTTCTAAGTTACGCACTCGCTGGCGCTACAATGGGCAGTTTTACAAAGATTCTATATCGTTCAATCATAACGGCTCACGGTTGCAATCTATCACCTGGAAAGGCGTTAACTACCCGGTTACTTTCACGGGTGAAAACATTACCAACATCAGAAGAAATTTTGCATCACTCGGAAACCTTGACCTGTCGTATGACAAAGTTGCAAACCCATTTAAGGGTGTTTATTGGGTAGATGAATTTATCAACGTCAATCAATCTGGGGTTCCCTCGCTACAATTCAATTCGATTGCGCGTTTTTTTTCCGCAAACAACATTACTTTGTCGGATGGTACTATTCTGTCAACAAAGTTTAAGGAAAAGTATACCTACGATTATCTTTATGGGATATTACCTAAGTCGGTGAACAAAGACGAAGAGCTGAACAAGACTGCGACTAACGACTTAATTTACATTGCCCTTATCGTATACAACAAGAAACCCTCTAATACAACACCCTAAATTTGATAGTGTGCTCAATCGCACGCAGGTCTTTGATCACGTCTTTGTTGTATTCTTTGTTGATGTCGGTAATCACATATCCAATATGTTCGTTGGTTTTCAAGTATTGCCCCACAATATTGATTCCATTGTCGGCAAGCACTTTGTTGATTTGCGCCAAAATGCCCGGCACGTTATTGTGAATGTGTATCAAGCGGTGTGCATTCTCTAGTGTGGGCAGTGTTAAATTGGGGAAATTTACGCTGTTGCTGGTGCTACCTGTATTGATGTAGTCCATCATTTTACCCGGAACAAAATTGCCGATGTTTTCTTGCGCCTCACTGGTGCTGCCGCCTATGTGAGGAGACAAAATAGTGTTGGGCAGGCCCCGCAACTCTGAAACAAATTCTTCATCGTTGCTGATGGGTTCGTAAGGGAACACATCCACAGAGCAGCCTGCAACTTTCCCATTCAAAATGCTGGCGCGCAATGCCTTCACATCTACTACATGCCCGCGACTCAAGTTCAAGAAGATAACGCCTTTTTTCATCCAACTAAACTCTGCTTCGCCAATCAAATTGGTGTTGGCCTCCCGGCCGTCTACGTGCAGTGTAACTACATCTGCTTGCGTGAGCAGTTCTTTCAACGACTTGCATTTGGTGGCATTGCCCAGCGCAAGCTTTTCTTCTCGGTCATAATACAAAATCTTCATGCCAAGGTTTTCGGCCAACACAGAAAGTTGTGAACCGATGTTTCCGTAGCCTACGATGCCGAGTTTTTTGCCACGTATCTCAAAACTTCCCTTTGCTGACTTGTCCCATTTACCTTCATGCATTTTTGCCGACTTGTCGATGATGTTGCGCATGAGCATGATCATTTCTGCAATGGCCAACTCCACCACCGAGCGCGTATTGCTAAACGGTGCGTTGAACACAGCAATTCCTTTTTTCGTTGCCGCTTTCAGATCTATTTGATTGGTACCAATGCAAAAAGCGCCAATCACCATCAAACGGTTGGCATGCTCAATTACTTTGGCCGTCACCTGCGTCTTCGATCGTATACCTAATACCGATACGTTCTTGATTTTTTCGCAAAGTTCGTCTTCGTCTAAGCCAGCGGGGTAAGATTCCACGTTAAAACCTTCTGACTTCATCAACTCAATCGCAACTGGATGTACGTTTTCCAGCAGCAACACATTTATTCTGTTTTTAGGATATGAAATGGCGGTGTTCAATTTGTTAAGATACAAAAATTCATCCAGGCTTGGCGCAACATGATCAGCTTTGTTCAACACGCTTGCTCGCTCTACGTTTTCGGTAAATGCATAAAATTTGTTGGCCAGCCCTGCATGTTTGATTTCGTAATCTGTGTAACCATCGCCAATAACGTACACATCTCCTGGCAGGCTCAGTTTTTTTAGTTGTTCTACTTTACCGTTGTTGGCAGATAGTGGGTTGTCTAAGTCAAAGCCAATCACTTTCTCACGTTCATCAAAGATAAACTCGTTTGCAAGGATATTTTCAGAACGAATGCCGTATTCTGTTACGACCGGCTCTATGAATTCGCGAAAGCCGTTACTAATGATGTAGATGTTCGCTGCATGTGTTTCAAAAAACTCTTTATTGCGCTTGAACGAGTCAGAGACTAGGTCTTTCAACTTCTTCACCAGTGGAGTCAGGTGCCTTTTCTCAGGTTGCAAAATTTCAAGGCGTTTGTCTATTGACTCGCGTAGCGATAGCTTACCTTCCATGCCCAAGTTGGTGATCTTGGCAATTCTTTTTTTCAAGCCCTCGCTATCGGGATGTTCTCTTAAAACAATGTCAGCCAGCACATCAAATGCTTCTACCTTTGTAAAAGTGCTATCGAAATCGATTACGAAATACTTATTGATTTTTGCGTCTTTCACCATACGAGCAAAAATAGCAACTGCAACTTTGCCCTCCTAAAACTGAAAATAAATAAACGGTTGAATATCTGCCGATTTCGTTTGCATCACCAGCACGATGACTAAAACGATGAAGGCAGCTTTGCCAACAAGTGGTAGTTTGGTGAGGAGTTCTTGACTTTTTTCTTCCCAATTGACTGGCACAAAATGCAGTACATACCCGATGACCATTAAAGCAACCACCGCTGGGTAGCCTGCAATCAAATCAAAAAGTAGTGTAGGCTTTAGGTGGTAGAGTATTTGATACAGCATTTGCCCGGCCAATTCCATGTTTTCTGCCCTGAAGAAAATCCAGCAAAAGCAAACGAAATGAAATGTGAGGATCACACCTATTACCTGCAGAATTGCCGCGGACCACCGTGGTGCCTTGATGCGTAAGGAAAGGAAGTACTTGTGGGTAGCCAAGGCAAACCCATGCAGCGCGCCCCATAAAATGAATCGGCCAGAGGCGCCATGCCACAGCCCGCCAAGCACCATGGTAATGATGAGGTTTAAGTACGTGCGAAAAATTCCTTTTCTATTTCCGCCCAACGAGATATAGAGATAGTCCTTTAACCAGGTAGAAAGTGATATGTGCCACCTGCGCCAAAAATCGGTGATGTTGGGTGCCTGGTAGGGCGACCTAAAATTTTCGTTGAAATGAAAACCGAGCAACAACGCAATGCCAATGGCCATATCTGAATAACCAGAGAAGTCGCAGTAGATTTGTAATGCGTATCCGTACAAGCCGAACAAATTCTCTAATCCAGAATACAGCGAGGGTGCGTCAAAAACACGGTCTACAAAGTTTAGGCTAATGTAGTTAGAGATCACAGCTTTCTTAAACAGTCCTGTGCCGATGAGATAAACACCTCGTCCAAGCATAGCTTGCGTGACCAGCGTGGGGCGGTGAATTTGGGGCAGAAAATCGGACGCGCGCACAATAGGTCCTGCTACCAACTGCGGAAAAAATGATACAAAAAATGCATAGTCCAACAAGCTGTTTACGGGCTTCAGCTGCCTACGATACACATCGATGGTATAGCTCATGGATTGGAATGTGAAGAACGAAATACCTACCGGCAAAAAAATGTCGAGGTGATGAAACGTGACGCCTGTAGAAGTAGTGATGAGTTCGAACAGGAAGTTGGTGTATTTGAAGTAGCCCAGCACGCCCAAGTTGGCTATCAACGACAAAATCAACAATGCCTTGCGCTTGAACGCATCACGTTGTTGGTCAATCCAAGCTGCCAATTGAAAGTCAACACCGGTAGTGGCAAGCAGCAGCAAAAAATACCATCCACTTGATTTATAGTAAAAGTAGATGGAGAATAGCGTTACATAAATGATTTTGACCCGATTGCTTTTTTGCAACAGTGCATATCCGATGATAAAGAATGCAAATAGGAATAAGAAGAACCCGCTGTTGAAAATCATGGGTTCCGTGGCGTGATACACGAATTGCTCCAACAGCTTATGGATGTCGATATTGAACATATTCGTTGTATGCTTTGATCAATGATTGAAAAAACAACTCGCCCTGCAACGCGTAGCCGGCTTTGGTAAAGTGAACGCCATCTGTTTGGAGCAGTTTGTTCTTTTTCCATTTGTCAGCTGCATGTTTTCCACCAGCTACCTCGTATAAATCCCAGTAGGCCCAGCCATTTTTTTCGCAAGCGGCAATAATTTTTTTACGCACGATTTCAACGCCCGCGTTTCTGCGCGTACGTTTTTTGTAAAAGTCAGCGGTGGTCGTAAAAAGGAATTTTGCGTTCGGGTTGTTCTTGCTCAACAACTCCGTAAACTTATTCAACTGGTCCTCCAATTGAGAATCCACATACGGATATTCGATTGCTTCGTTGGTACCAAGCGACACCACAATCAAATCGGGCTGCAGCACCGTGGTCTGCTTAAAAAAATGTTGTGCTGCCAAGTAGTGTCTGAACTTTGCTCCGTTGCCACCTACTGAGTGATACAACACGCCATGCCTTTGATTTTCCAGACTCACACCAAACAACATGAACTGATTTTGTTTGGGTAGTGGTTGCAGACATTGCAGATCTACTTTATTGACAGCGTAGGGGAGCAACACGGTAGATGCATTTTGAAATCCATCCGAACTAAACGATCCGACAAATGCTAAATCTTGGTTAACCGAATCACGCAACGATAGGTTGTAGCTAGATGAATCTTTTTGGTAAAACAACGTAACCTTATTGAACGCATAGTTTAGTTTGCCTTGGTTGATGGTTCGGATGCTGATTTTTCCATTCGGTTGCACCGTACGCAGCGTCATAGCTCCAATGCCGATTGGCAAGAGTTTGTCAGTAAAAACAATGCGCTTACTTTCCCATTGCGTGTTGGTAGATGAATAGATGTTAAGTGGTTCATTGGTTCTGCCCACCCTGCCCGGAAACACCAACCCTCTGCC
This sequence comes from Bacteroidota bacterium, assembly GCA_018267275.1. Lineage (GTDB taxonomy): Bacteria > Bacteroidota > Bacteroidia > Cytophagales > Cyclobacteriaceae > ELB16-189. Next base: position 187,040 of record JAFDYV010000011.1, read on the forward strand.
CGCATTGCCAAATTCGGTTTGAAGGAGAGAACGAATTTGGTTGGTGAGAAAGTCTGCTTGAATGTGCGAATCACCGATGTGCAGAATGCTGATTTTTTGATTCGAATGCTTTTTTTGCTGATAAAGTTTTTCAAAAAATGCAGACAATGAGGTATTGTTCGTGATTTCATTTTTTTCTAATCCGAGAAAACTGAAATCTGTAATGCGTGCCACTGCAATGGTATCTTGCGCAGCTGCATGAAAGCTAATCGCAAAGATGTAACTAATGAGCAGCCCCTTTCTCATGTCGGTTTCGTTCAAACAAAATTGCATGCGCCATTTTCACGGCTATCTTTCGACCACCCCAGTAGGTGAGATGCGTGTAATCCTTTGCAGCAAGGGCCGGTTTGGAATCAACGTACTTCACAATGCTATTTTCACCACCCATCGCTTCGTACATATCCCAAAAAGTGATTTTTGTTTTTTCTGCAATTCTGCGCTGCACGTCCCGCATCAGCGGTATGTCGGGGTGCGTGAGAAACTTGCCGTTTTGATTGGAAGCTCGATCACTTACACCGACCAGCAAAATGCTGGTTTCCGGAAAAAGTTTTTTGAGGCGATTTACGGTACGCACCATGTTGATCTCGTAACTAGTGAAGTTAGTGGAGTCCGTCAGACTCACTACATTCAGCCCATATTGCAATACAATCAAACGGTATTGTTGAAGTGCATTAAACTCAGTGAACATGTTATCGGAAATAAGACTGAAGCCAATTCCTGAATTACCTCGCATGGAGAAGTTATCAACAAAAATGCCAGTGGGTGTTTCAAATGAAGCCCCATACAGGTTGAGGCTATCAGCATTGGTAAACATGAACCGTATGCTATTTGCTTTTGATTGCGGAACGGTGGCATACTGCACCGATCTTCCCCGTGCAAGGGTGGTTGTGATGCTTAACGTGTCATTCACGATGCACTCCATTGTGCGAGTGGAAGGGGTTTGGTAAAACAGTCGCATTACTTCAAAGGGCGTTGGTTTTTTTTTTGCCGGCCGATATTCTGCGTAGGCAGCTTCATTAGGCTTGAAGCAATGGCCAGAAAACCCCAGAGGAAAACGACCATCGCGTTGGCTCACGATAGAATAAGTGTCAATGTTGCCGAAGTCGTGTTGAATGGTGGTTCGAAAGTGGGCGACTTCTGATGCAAGAGGAACATACCCTACGCCTTTACCCCCAAATAGCAATTGCAGCGTATCGCGGAAGCTCATGGTCAGCAAGTCGCCTTCGATGAATGAGTCTCCGAAAAATGCAATGCGAACAGGTTCGTTTCTTGCATACGACAATGATTGCAAAAACCATTTCATGTTGGCGCCTTCACTAAAGTCTTCCAAACAGATCAGTTGAGGTGCGCATTGAGCTCGTGGTTTTCTTTTTGCTTGAGACTGACTCAGAATAGTGTCTTTTACCGGGGCGCTCGGGCGAATGTCTTGTTTTTTTTCAACCTTCCGTATATCGCTCAGCAAATCCATTTTCCGAAAGGAAATAGTTTTTCCCGGGCTGGAGGGTATGAAGTAAAGCAAGAGACTGCCGCAAAGCGTGAGCCATGTTAGCCAGGCCGCTTGGTACAATTTGTTTTTCTCCATGCTAAATGTAGCCAGCAATTTTGTAGGCAATCATGCCGACCCACTCGCGCACTAATATTGTCCAATAATTGATCGAATCAACCTTTGGAATAAACAGTGCTTCAAAAGAAAAGCGCCTTTTATGCGAGATGAAGTCTGTGCTAAAAGTATCCATCTTCCAACCTTCATGGGCATAGCAAGCGTCTGACCTGCGCAGGTGGTAGCTTGAGGTGATGAGTAAGCACCTATCGGGTGACGTGCTTTTGCTTAGTATCTTGATTACTTCAACCGCTGACTCGTGTGTGTTTCTAGATTTGTTTTCAATGACCATGGCTGAATCGGGCACCCCCATCAAGCGAAATGCATCCGCAAGGTAGTCAGCTTCCTGCTTGGGCACCTCGGTTAACTTTCCGCTGCCACCGGATATCACAATTTTTTTGATTGTCCCAAGCTTGTACAATTGTAGTGTGTGGGTAACACGTTCGGCACCACGGCCAAAATACACTCTGTCGTCAGGTCCATTGTCAGTGCCGCCAATGCCCGTGAGCACAATTCCAAATTCATAACGCTTTGAAATATCTTGATATGGGGTAGGAGGAACCTCCCACCAAAGTACGATTTCATTGGCGAGAAAATCGTTTGACAAAACAAACAACAAGATGAAAGAAGATATGGCTAACCCTCTTTTTAACCGTGGGCGCCTCACAAAAAAAGATATCACCAATAGCAGGCAAATTATTACAAATGGCTGCGTTAAGTAGCTCAGCGTCTTAGACAAAAAGAAAAACATTTGTCACATCCGTTTTTCCAGTGGGTTTGAGATATTGCTCAACTGGTCAATAACCTTGCGCAGGACTTCCCAATAAAGCGCAATCGCCAGTACCAGCGTCATTGACCAAATGACGCCAAGATTAAACCAAAAAGTGTCAATGTTCTGATTTAAGAAGTGCTTTGCGGGCATGTAAAATTGTGCGTCAAAGTCTACCATATGATCGGGGTCTGGATCTTTGTATACCGGATAGATTTTTTGAACCAGCTTTCCTTCCGTTTCGATAATCCGATTTTGTTCCATGGTGTTGCGTACTAAGTCGGTGATGGCTTCGTTTTGATGAGCATTGCGCTGTTGTTCAAATTCTTTTTCTTTCTCAGGTGTGTTGGTAAGCCGGGCAATTTTATTGTCTTTTTCTTTGTCGGCTTTATTATATCGGTTTATGTAGAATCTTTTCAAGGTTTCGAGGTAGTTGATTAATGGGATATTCACCGTTGTATCATACCGGTTGATGGTTAGTTTGTCTAGGTATTGAAATTTTACTTTCGTGATTTTTTCTTCTCTTTCAAGCGTGGTGCGAATCAGGTCAAGTTTTTGTGCTACTTCTTTTTTGATGCCTGGTTCTTGCGTTTGCCGGTTAAGGTTGATGAAATCTAATCTAGATTCCAACTCGGGAATTAAGTAGATCTTCTTGTAGTCGGCATCAGCCATCGTTTTGTCATAAACATAAAACTCCTTTTCAAAGGCGTTGTCTTTGTATTGCGCAACCATAGCTGCTTCAAAAGCCCAACGCGAGGCCATCAAATCTCCCACAAGGGGAACTGTGCTTGTGTTGCCGATAATTGGGTTAAGTTTATCAAACTTTACCACCACGCCACTGAGAATCAACTGTGGTATCAGTAAAATAGGGATCAAGATGTAGATAGTAACTGCTGAGTTGAATGCCGATGAGATATTCAGTCCGAGTAGGTTTGCAAAGCACGATGCCGTGAATAGAATTCCCCAGTGGATGAAAAACATACCCTGGATTTGCAAAATATAATTCGCCACCAACACAAACAGTGCGGTTTGAATCGCGGAAATCATAAACAAGATTGAAATCTTGGATATAATGTAACTGCTGCGAAACAAGTGCAAGAACTTTTCACGCTTCAAAATTTTTCGATCGCGAATAATTTCTTCAGCACTCACGGTAAGCCCCATAAAAAGCGCTACAATCACACTCATAAAAAGATGTGCGGGCATATTCAAGTTTTTGCTAAACACGTAACCCGACTTGAATGGATCGTCAACGTTGTAGTACCGAACAATGAAAGCTAGTATGAACGCAAGCAACGGAGCCTCTAATAAATTGATAAATAAATATTGCTTGTTGCTTAGCTTGGAGAGCACGTCTCTCAACGAAAACAGGTGGGTTTGCTTGAACCAACTCGGAATACGCAGCGTTGAATGCGGCTGCTCATTGGAGGTCTTGACACTTTTGATCTTGATCTGATCTTTAAATTTTTCATTCCATTGTTCCGGTGAAAACTTTCTTTCGCTGGTGGTGTCGCCAAACTCGTTAATTACTTTGGTTTCAATGATATTGAAAATCTGCTCGGGGTTTACGTTTCCGCAAGCATGACATTCGCCCTGATCACTATTGATGAGATTGATGTTGCGTTTGAAGTAGGTGACGGCATCTACCGGGTTACCGAAATAGATCTGATAGCCACCAGAATCCAAAATCACCAATTTGTCGAACATCTTAAAAATATCAGACGATGGTTGGTGGATAACTGCAAACACCAACTTGCCCTTTAGGCTCAACTCTTTTAACAGATCGATGATGTTTTCAGAGTCGCGTGAAGACAGACCAGAGGTAGGTTCGTCAACAAAAAGCACTGCTGGCTCTCGCAACAATTCCAGACCAATGTTGAGGCGCTTGCGTTGGCCGCCACTGATGGTTTTCTGAAGGGGTGATCCAACTTTCAAATCCTTTGTTTGGGTGAGGCCGAGGTCTTCCAAAGTTTTCAGGACGAGCGCGTCAATTTCAGATTCGTTTAAGTGACTGAAACAAAGTTTGGCGGCAAAATATAGGTTTTGGTAGACGGTCAAATCTTCAATTAATAAATCGTCTTGCGGCACAAAACCGATCACACCTTCAATTTTTTCGGGATTTTTATGGATATCGATGCCGTTGATCAATACGCGGCCTTCAAATGGTTTTTCGGTGCCGTTCAACACGTGCAGCAACGTAGATTTACCCGCACCGCTGGCACCCATTAAGGCAACAAGGTTACCAGATTCGGTATGTACGGTTACCTGACGTAAACCCAGTTTGCCGGTCTTGAACCGATATGAAATATTTTCTGCTTCAAAACTGGTGCGTGTTTGTTGTGATTTGTTCTTGAACTTGTTCAGTATCTCGCCATAGTAAACAGCATCAGCTGCGCCCCAGCGCATAATGCTGCCGGTGGCCAACACATTGACGTTGCCAGGTTTTTGGGGTACGCCATTAAGGTAAACATCTGAGTTGCCAAGGTACCGGAAGAAAAACAGGTTGGTACTTTGTATATGCAATACTGACATAAAGCCATCAAGCTCTTCTCGTTTGATGGTTTTGGTGCGGCTGCCCGCAATGCCGGTGCTCGAAACGACCAAAATGTTTTCATTGTCGATCGATTCAGGCGTCTTTGAAACGATAAAAGTCTTGATCAAATCAATATCAGTGCTCGCCACATTAAATGCTTGGCCGATAGACTTGGCGAGGTGTTCTTCTGCTTCCGTAATGCTGCCATCAGCCAAAATCAGGCTCATCAGCTCCAACATCACAATGGTTTTTTGCTTGTGATCTACTTCTTGGTTGATTTCGAAGCAAAGCTTATTGATTGATTCTTGATCAATTTTCCCCAACTTATCAGAAGCTTCTTGCGCATATTCATCAAACAAATGAAGTTGACTCTGAACAGATTTTTGATTGAGATGATCGGATAGAAACACTTCAATGTACTCGCGTTCTTGCTTGGTTACGGTGTCTTCTTTGGCAACTAAAGCAAATAGCTTAATGATGGCTTTTAAAACAGGCTCGCTCATAGGTTCGGGAATATGCTGTTAAAGATAGAAACTTTACTTGGCATACGGTCAAAAAAAAAGGCCGATTTAAATCGGCCTTTTTCAAATTTCGTTGGTAATTATTCCACTATTTCTTTTCGCATTTTGTCAATGATCTTGGTGATCTCTACCAAGTTTTTATCAGACAAAACCAAGTCAGAACGGTTATTCTTAATTTGCTCTTGAATGTTCAGCGCTCTGTAGCTCGCCTTCAATGCAGTGAGGTCAGTTTGAATGGTCGAGATCGGCTCTGCCTGATCAACTGTGCTCAACATGTTAGACAACTCGTCAACCGACTTCTCTTGATTCAAGATCACTTGAATAAGCGGTGTTAACACTGCATTTCTGTCGGTTTCTTTCAAAAGATTTTTTGGGTACGTCTTAATCAATCCTGTAGAAATTGATAAGCCTTCCACAAAACTGCCCGTTACCAACAAAGCGGCTAGCTTATTTCGCTGATCATCCTTCAAATATTTATCTGTTTTCTTAATGGCACCGTCAAGCAGATTTGAAAGTGAGTCACGGTTAGAAATGTTTGATTCAAACCGTTTCAATACTTCCGGATCGAATGAACTGATGTTTAAATTATCAGCAAGTTTTTTGGCAGAATTCAAGTAGTCAATAGCTTCTTGGGTTTTCTCATAAGAGCTCAAATAACCGATATCAGCAGCGTACACCCCTAGGTTCAATGCGGCTTTTTCGCTGCGAGACAAATATTGATCAACCTTCTTGCGGTCATTCAAAAGTGATTGGTTAAACTCGGCACCCGTTGCCTGTAGCAAATACGGAATTTCGGAAGGCGAAGGAATGTTATAGACCACATCCTTGATTTGGTCCTTCAATGATTCTTCCGCTTGCTTAAATTCATCTGAGCTTTGGTCGTCTTTCTTGGTCGAAGAGCCGCAAGCCGCTAATAGAGAGGCAGTTGCTAGGGCAATTAAATAAGTACTAAAACGGGATAGTTTCATGGGTTTAAAGTTTAAGCCTCCAATTTTAGCACATTTTTTCAATCCAATAAACCTTTGGCCTTTTTATTTTGCCACCAACAGGCGATTTTTAGGACTACTTTAATTTTTGCCATGCGGTTTCACTCGATTGACGTGCTCCGGGGCATCACGGTAACGCTCATGATTATCGTGAACTCCCCAGGCAATTACACTACCACTTTTGCGCCTTTGCTGCATGCCGACTGGCATGGCTTTACACCGACAGATTGGGTTTTCCCCACCTTCTTGTTTGTGGTGGGTAATGCGATGAGCTTCAGTATGGGTAAGTATTTTTCAGCCAGCCCTGGTCAATTCTTTGCAAAAGTGGGTAAGCGGGCGTTCATCATTTTCTTGCTGGGGTACTTAATGTATTGGTTTCCTTTTTTGCATGAGGTTAACGGAGGGTGGACATTTAAACCAATTGCAGAAACAAGAATTTTTGGCGTGCTGCAACGCATTGGGCTATGCTACTTTTTTGCTTCTGTTGTTGTCTATTATGGTAAAGAACGGGGTGCGATATTTTTTTCAATTTTTGCGCTGCTGGCATATTGGGTTTTTCTGTTGGCGTTGGGTGACCTTACCCTTGCGGGCAATGCGGTGCGCGCGATTGATTTGGCGTTGTGGGGGCCGGCCCATTTGTACACTGGTGATGGCATTCCCTTTGACCCCGAAGGATTGTTGAGTACGCTGCCTGCAATTGGAAATGTGTTGGGCGGGTACCTGGCGGCACGCTTTGTTCAGCAACGTGGCGCTCATTGGGAAACGCTCGCAAAATTGCTCATGTCTGGCGTTGTATTAGTAGCGGTCGGGTTAATGTGGAATTGGGGATTCCCGATCAATAAAAAACTCTGGACAAGTTCATATGCTCTCTATACCATTGGCATCGATATGATGATATTGGCGTTGCTGATCTACGTGGTCGAAATGCTTAAGAAAGACAGGTGGACGTATTTCTTTGACGTATTTGGAAAAAACACCCTGTTCATCTATTTGATTTCTGAAATCGGTTTAACAATTATGTGGATTGTGCCAGTTGGTGGCAAACCATTATACGAATATTTATTCACTCACGTTTGGGCGCCAATCGTTGGAGATTACCTTGGATCGTTTCTCTTCGCCTTCACCTGGATGATGGTATGCTGGCTGGTCGGCTATTGGATGGATCAAAAGAAAATCTACATCAAGGTTTAGCAACCTTGAATCAGTGAGCCTCTTTGAAGTTCCAACCGTACCAGTTTATTTCTACCACCACTCCGTTATCAAGCCTGTGGTTAGGAAAGGCCAACAATGAGCCTAAAAATAGCTGCAACTTGCCGCTTACGTTATACCCCGCACCAATTACGGTTTGCGACTTTTTGTGATCTCCAGAAATAAAATCTCCCATCAACAGCCATTTGTCGTTGAGTTTGTATTCATAGCCAAACATAATGCCGAAATGATCTGTGGGCGGGCCACCAACAAATACGTTATTGGTGTGATAGGGGCCCGCAATTAGATACCCTTTTTTTGATGGCTGCCAACGAACCAGTGCGTAGTTCATCATCGCAATTTTTTTGTTTGCCAACTCGTTGCTAAGGTTTGGACCGATTTGGGTACCCACATTTAAGAACAACCTTTCTTCTTTCAACACGACTTGCTTTTGAAGCGTAAACATCAAAAGCGGGTAGAGCGGTTTTCGATTGCTGTTATCATTCATAGACACAATTTGTCCACCTCTACCAAAACTGAGAGGAAGGTCCACAAAATTTACCCCCATATCCCAGCCTTTGCCAATGCCGTAAACAACGTGCGACTTTGATTCAAGCTCGTTTACTTGATAAAAATTAATTTGATGTTGATAAAAGAATTTATTTTTTGGTGTGATATCTCCAGATGGAATATTAAACAAGTTTTGTTGAGCTTGTGAACGGTTGATGGATAGGTTCGCCAACACGAGTATCGATAACAATAAGTAGAGTTTTTTCATTTAGACCACAGCAAAATATTTGAAAGTAATAGTAACGAGTACGCACAGCATCAACGTGCCAAGAAAAAACCGTGGAAGCGGTTTCTTCTTTCTTTTCCTTTTTTGATTGATTTCAGGTTGTTCAACTCGCACGTTTTTCTGTCCTCTGGTGTTGGTCATTGCCGAAGGATTCGCAATCACTACAACGTGCGTCTGTGTTGAAAGATGATGCGGGGCGATGACCCTTCCCGCATCACGAATATCCCCCAGCGGTATGCCGGGGGATACAATAATTGAATTCATGGTTTTCATAGTACTTGTTAGTCTCGGCCGCCAGAGCCTTCCGATGTGGGATTGATCAGCAGCGGTGTTTTACCGTCTGTCATGATCATCTTTGTGTTGGGCGATTTCGCCAGCTCGCGGAAAGCTTCAATGCTTTGCCATTCGATGATCTTGGTTGTCAACCCTTCAGAGATGATCTTTTGGGCATCGCGGATACCCTGTGCCTCAATGATCTTGCGTTGGGCCTCGCGCTTTTCACGCTCTAATAAAAACTCCATGCGTTGCGCATCTTGTTCAGCTTCCAGCTTTTCTTCAACAGCACGCGCCAAGCCGGTGGGCAACTGAATATTTTTCAACAAAACTGCCTCTATCTCAAATCCACGGCTCAGTAATATCTTCGACATCTGTTCGGTAATCTCTTTTTCAATGGAGGCGCGTTGGGCTGAGTGCATGTCTTTGGCAAAGAACCTCGAACATACATCTGCGGCAGAAGAACGGAACACGCTACTGATCACATTCACCTCATTGCCTACGCCAATAGACTCGATGATCGCGGGTGCTTTATCAGGTTGCATTCTATAGAGAATGGAAATGATGGCAGCCACGTTCAAACCTTCTTTTGAAGGTAGGTTTGCGTTGATTTCCATGTTCATGGTACGGATGGGCATTTTTATTACGGTTGATGTGAAAGGATTAAACCACACCGCACCCGGAGTGAGAATCTTATTATTCAATTTTCCGACTTTTCTTTTCACGCCCACTTCACCTTGTCTCACAATTGAGCAACTGCTCATCACCGCAGCAATGACCAGTATCGAAACTATTTTTATCGTTCTCATATCGAGTTTAATTTAATTGAGCCTTATTTTTTCTTATCCATTGTTTTAACTGTGCCACTTCGCCAGGTTGTAACCATAGTAACGATTTGCGGTATTCCTTTCGAAGTAATCGGGGGTTGAAACTCACCCGCTGCAAAACGTATTTGCAGTATTCAAGCATCGTTTTTTTTGCTTTCATCTATTCTATCTCACGGTGAAGGAAATCCAAGCCATGCAGAAGAAGTAGAGCAAAATGACTGACCAGGTCAGTACTGTCTTTTGATTGATTTTATTTGAAGATTGCATACCAGTTTTATTTTGAAAATTCATTGAATAGATCTGCCACTGAGGAGGCAGAATGAACAACAAAAACAGGTAGTGCTTAAATTAAGAGAGCCCGGAAAACAATCGGCTTGGCGTGTTTTGCAACGATAGTGTGAGGCTGAAAAAAGAGTTTTTTAGAAGACGAGGTTTGTGAGAAAGATCTTTGGTTAGTAGCCAGGCATGGACGTTTGATGGCGAGTACCTTTCGTTCGTTGACAATTGCCTCCTCAATCAATTCGCAAGTTTCTTCGGTCGTTTCTTTACTTTGATTGCTGGTCGCAATCGTGTCTACGTATCCTAATGAATTGACAATCAGTACTATGATTATCAAAAAGTTAGGGAAGAAACGATATTTTGATGCGATTGATAGCATTACTATCTGTTGCGTTAGTAATGCTAATAACGAGAAAGCCTTACGAAAGTTAGGGTATGCAAAAAAAAATTAAAAATCGGGGTCTAGGCCAAATCGATCCTTTAACCGTAGCAGCATTGGGTTTTGTTGTGCCATGGCGTCAAACTTCTCTTTGTTGGTGTAGGCGAATTTTTGGCTCTCTACTTGTTTTATGTGAGAGGAAACCTGTATGGTGTTATTGCCCAAACGCTCACGCAAAAATCCTACAAGCTCCGTTTTTAATCCGAGTAGCAGCGGCTCCTCTACCGGGTTTGCCAAAGTAACGTGTAGTGTGCTGCCATTTAGCTCATATCCGCGGCTCAATAAATGGTATTCTGCAACTTGATTCTTTTTTGTTTCTGAGAACTGCTGCCAAGTTGCCGCAAGTTCTTCTGGCGTAAATGCTCGGTCGGGTAGTTGGGTCTTTGGCTTTTCTTCCGATTGCTCTTTTACTGGTGGCTTTAGAATGTTACCTAGGTTGAGTGTTGCCTTTGGCTTACCAGACTCTTTTGGTATTGATACCTTAGTTGGCGAAACCTTTGCGACAGTTGGGGAAATCTCCGTTGGTTCTGCCTTTGGCACTTCGGCAGTTGGTTGTTTTTCGGCTGGCTGCTTACTGTGGGATTCGAATTCCTCAGCCGTTAACTCACTTTTTTTTTTACCGCCTCTGCATCTAGAGCGGTGGTTTTGAATACGGCATTCACGTTGGCCATTTTCATCAACGCCAGTTCCACCAAAAGGCGCTGGTTTTTACTGCTTTTGTAATTGATGTCGCACTGGCTGGCCAAGTTTAGCCACGATAGTAAAAGTGAAGTTGATGCTGCTTGTGCCTGCTTCAAATATCTTTCTTTTACCGAGTCTGGTACTTCCATTAGCATTACAGTACGCGCATCTTGCGACACCAGCAAATTTCTAATATGCTCGCTCAGGCCCACAATGAAGTTGTGCCCGTCAAATCCTTTTCGAAGAATCTCGTCCAGCAGCACAAGCGGTTGGGTTGGGTTTTCGGCCAGAAGACCTTCTACAACTTTAAAGTAGTACTCGTAGTCGAGTATGTGCAGGTTATTGATCACATCTTTGAAGGTCACGGCCTTCCCCGATGAGAAGGTCACCATCAAATCGAAAATGGAGAGCCCATCGCGCAACGCGCCATCTGCTTTTTGTGCAATTAGGTGCAGCGCCTCTTCCTCAACCTTTATTTGTTCTCTATCGGCAACTTTTTTTAGTTGTCGGGCTATATCCGAAACCTGAATGCGGTTGAAATCGAAAATTTGACACCGCGACAAAATCGTTGGAATGACCTTGTGCTTCTCGGTGGTAGCCAAAATAAAAATGGCATAAGAGGGTGGCTCCTCAAGCGTTTTCAAAAAAGCATTGAATGCTGAATTGGAGAGCATGTGCACCTCGTCAATGATGTACACTTTAAACTTTCCGAATTGAGGAGGATAGCGAACTTGGTCTATCAGGTTGCGAATGTCTTCTACGGAATTGTTAGAAGCAGCATCCAATTCAAAAATATTCAGCGAGTTGACTTCAGCTTTCTCTTCGAAGCCATTGATCATTCGTGCAACAATGCGGGCGCAAGTAGTTTTGCCCACCCCGCGAGGTCCACAAAAAAGTAATGCTTGCGCAAGTTTATTATTGTCTATGGCATTTTTTAGCGTGGTGGTAATATGTTCTTGGCCAACCACTTCGTCAAAACCGAGTGGTCTGTATTTTCGGGCCGAAACAACAAAACTATCCATGCGGTGCAAGATATACGTTGGTAGGGGAAAGGGAAAGGAATTGTGAAAATAATGTTCTAATACGATGGGCAATCGTATATTTGTGATACAATTGAAACTTTATGAAAGTAACTGCCATAATACCAGATGAGTTGGTAAATGAAGTAAAAAAAATGACTGGAGGAGCAACTATTACCGATAGCCTTATTATTGCGCTCAAATCTTATACTTCTAAACAGCGCTTGATCAAGGTCATGGACAAGGTAAGAAAAGATCCGCTTGTTTTTCAGGACGGTTTTTCAGCAGCTAAGGTTCGAAAACTCAATAGAAAGGTGTGATTATATTTGACACTAGTATTTGGATAGAGTATTTGAGAGGCAAAGACCAATCAATAGTTGAAACTGTTACTGAATATCTTCATGATGATAAGGTAATTGCTTTAAGCCCCGTTTTTGGCGAATTACTACAAGGAGCAAAGGGTTCAAAAGAGGAATCAGATATTCTTGCCTTTTGGCAAAACTTACCAAAACATGATGAAGAAAACTTAATGATCCGAGCGGGATTGTTGTCACTTCGACATAAACTTTGGAGTAAAGGTATAGGATTGATTGATGCTAGTATCCTGTATTCTGCATTAGAAACAGGTTTTGAGATTTGGTCTAAAGATGACAACTTAAATAAGGTAGCAAAGACATTAGGGATTAGAATTAATTAGATTATTGATTGCTTTAACAACCTGTTCAAACCCAAATTTTTCCATCGTTGCTTTGAATTTTTTCTCGATCTGGGTGTTACACAGATTTCCAATACTGCCCTCATGGGTGTGATTTAAAGTCGTTGAATGTCTAAATGTTCCAGCCTCAATCGCTTTTCCCACTTGTACATATGCATTCCGGAAAGGAACACCTGCCAGCACCAGTTTATTTACTTCTTCCACGCTGAATAAAAACTTATACTTCTCATCTTCCAAGATATTCTTTTTCACCTGAATGGCTGACAGCATTAGCCCAGTCATTTCGAGGCAATCGTTCAATGTTTTAAAGGCCGGAATGATTTTCTCTTTTAGTAATTGCCAATCGCGGTGGTAGCCTGACGGGAGGTTGGTGGTAATCATGGCAATTTGGCTGGGCAATGATTGCAAATCGTTGCATTTGGCGCGAATGAGTTCGAATACATCGGGATTTTTTTTGTGCGGCATGATGCTGGAGCCCGTGGTCAACTCATCTGGAAAAGAGATAAACCCAAAGTTTTGATTCAAGTACAAGCAAGCATCCATTGATAATTTGGCAAGCGTGGCAGCTACATTGCTCAAAGCTTGTGCTACAATCCGTTCCGTTTTGCCGCGGGTCATTTGTGCGTACACCACGTTGTAGTGCAAATCGTCAAAGCCTAATAATTCGGTGGTCAGCGTTCGATTGATAGGGAAGGAGGAGCCATAGCCTGCGGCTGAGCCCAGTGGATTTTTGTTGACAATTCTAAAAGCAGACTCAATGGTAATCAAGTCATCGGTTAAACTTTCCGCGTAAGCACCAAACCACAAACCGAATGACGAGGGCATGGCTAATTGTAGATGCGTATACCCGGGCAATAGCTTGTCTATATGCTCTTCGCTTTTTGAAATCAACAGCTTAAATAACTTTTCAATCTGGTCAACCAATTGCTTAATCTCAGCCCGCATGAACAACTTTAAATCGACCAGCACTTGGTCGTTGCGCGAGCGCGCACTATGAATTTTCTTTCCTACATCGCCCAATTTTCTCGTCAGTAGAATTTCGATTTGAGAATGAATATCTTCTACGCCTTCTTCGATTGAAAAATTGCCAGCTTGGATTTGTTGATAAATTGATTTTAATTCTTTCGCAAGTAGCGCCAATTCTTCTTTACTCAATAACCCAACAGACTCCAACATGGTTGTATGCGCCAATGACCCCAGCACGTCAAATGTCGCGAGACTCCTGTCTAACTCTCGATCGTTGCCAACCGTGAAGTCATTGACAACTTTTAGCGCATCTTTGTCTTTTTGCCAGAGTTTCATACTAGGTTTGGGTAATGGATTTGTAAATATTGCAGTAACATAATCGTCTTTCCGTCTTTTATCTCACCATTGTTCATCATCTCCAACGCGGTTGAAAAAGGCAGTTCCAACACATCGATATCTTCATGTTCATCTACTCCGCCACCTTTAGATGTTTGCATATCCCTTGAGTACTCTGCAACAAAGAAGTAAAGAATTTCTGTCACCGAGCCGGGCGACATGTAAGCTTCGTAAATCTTTTTTACATCGCGAATTTTGAAACCTGTTTCTTCTTCTGTTTCTCTCCGGATGCAATCTTCCGGATTATCTAAGTCCAGTAAGCCAGCGCATGCTTCAATCAGCATACCCGTTGGATTACCATTGATGTAAGAGGGTAACCGAAATTGACGTGTTAAGATAACTGTTTTGGTGATTTGACTAAAGAGTAGAATGGTTGCGCCATTGCCCCGATCGTATGCTTCGCGATTTTGTTCAATCCATTTACCGTTTTTGTGTTGATAGTCGAACGTGACTTTTTTCAACGTGTACCAGTTGTTAGAAAGGATTTGTGTGTCTTTAATATTGACTCTTGGATTCATGACAGTTTCCGGTTACTGGTTGCAAGTTTCTGGTTTTCGGTTTCGATTTTAGTTTGAGGTTATCAATTCTTTGATTCTGGAGGCTCGTTCCAGTTATCTTCCGCCCATTGAGTAAACTTATTGATTCTTTTGCTTAATGAGTCATAGTCATTCCTCAAATCTTCATACATATGCTTGTCAGGCAATGAACCCGTTTCAAATAGAAAATCTAAATGGACGATAGTCTCATCACATTCTGATTGGGAATAAATTAGATATTTGATGAAATCTGCCTTGTATTTCCTTCTCCCATAGCCCTCCACAATCGAAGCCGTGATAGACTTTGATGATCTCCTAATCTGTCCACCTTCTTCGTACATTTCAAACTTTGGAAGTGTAAGTGACATTTTGTGAATCTCGATGGCCAGTCGTTTTGATTCTTTGTAAATTTCCAATTCCCGATAACTTTTCATTCGACTGTTCTATATGTTACAATAGATGTTACAATGTTGGCTTGAAACGGGCAACCTGGAACCGGCAACAATTCATAGCTGCTCTATCAACTTGATATATCCATTTATTCCGTCCTCGATCTCGTGAAGAAAAATGAATTCATCCGCACTGTGCGATCGTGCAGAATCGCCCGGTCCCAATTTGATCGAAGGCACGGGAATCAACGCCTGATCGGAAGTAGTTGGAGATCCATACATTCGAATGCCCAATTTTTCGCCTGCTTTGTAGAGAGCATGTTCTTTTGGTATTCCTGAAGGGCGAAGTCTTAATGAACGAGGGGTCACTTCACACCGAACGTTCTTTTTGATCGTCTCCAAAATCTCTTCGAGTGTGTAGGCATCAGTTGCGCGCACATCTACCGTAAACTTGCACTCAGATGGCACTTGGTTATGCGCTTGCCCTGCGTGAATCACCGTAACCGACATTTTTACTTTGCCGAGCGATTCTGAAACTTTTGGAAACTCATAACTCCGAAACCACTCAATGTCTTTCAACGATTCGTAAATTGCATTGACACCTTCTTCACGTGCAGCATGCCCAGCTTTTCCATACGCAACGCAATCCAACACCATCAACCCCTTTTCAGCAATGGCCATGTCCATTAGTGTGGGTTCACCCACAATGGCACAATCAATTTTTGGTAGCTCGTTCCAGATCAATTCAATACCGCCTGTTCCTGAAATCTCTTCTTCAGCGGTGGCTGCCAATACCAAATTGTATTTCAAATCGTTGCGCAAGTACAAATAGAAAAATGTTGTGATAAGACAGACCAACGGACCACCCGCATCATTGCTGCCTAACCCATATAATTTTCCATCTTCAACACTTGGGCTAAACGGGTCGCGCGTGTAGGCAGGGTTCGGCTTTACAGTGTCGTGGTGCGAATTGACAAGTAGAGTTGGTTTGTTTGCATCAAAATGTTGACTCACTGCCCACACATTGTTGCCTTTCCGTTTGGCAGGGATGTGGTGGTAATTCAAAAAGTTGTAAATCAACCCAGCGGTTTTGTCTTCTTCTTTGCTAAACGATGGAATCGAAATCAGTTGCTGCAATAAGTCAGTGGCGATATCAGGTAAGTGTTCTTTCACTTTTTTAGGATTGCGTAATCAACGTGCCTTTGGTTTCGTAACTGGTGTTCGCCAATAAATTAGTATGCTCACCAATTAACACTTCTTTCACACCCGATTCAATCGCATTGAAGGCATTTTCGAGTTTCGGCAAAATGCCATCGTGAAACGAACCTTCGCTCAACAATTTTTGATACGTGGCTTTATTCAAATTTGTAATCACCGATTTCTCGTCTTTCACATCTTGCAATACACCTGTTTTTTCAAAGCAGAAAATCAAGCGTACATCAAAGTGTTTGCTCAAGGAAATGGCCAGCACCGATGCAATAGTATCCGCATTTGTATTGAGCATGGTGCCGTTAGCATGCGTGAGTGGCGCAAAAATCGGAATGACATTCTGCTTCAATAGAAAATAGAGTAAGGTAGAATTGACACTATCGGCTGTGATGTCCCCCACAAAACCAAAATCAGTTTCACCAACCGGGCGCTTTACGGCCTTGATGAGATTACCATCTGCACCCGTTACGCCCATGGCATTGCAGTGCCACTCTTGCAGTTGCGCCACGATTTGTTTGTTGACCAGCCCGCCATACACCATTGTTACCAAGTCCAATGTCTCGGCATCGGTTATGCGCCTTCCTTTTACGTAGTTTGATTGAATGCCTAATTGGTCGCCCAACTTGGTGGCAATTTTTCCACCTCCATGAATTAAGATTTTGGGTGCTTGTATCGATGCGAAATCCTTTAAGAATTTTTTCAATGACGGCTCATCGTCCAGCACGTTGCCCCCGATTTTAATAATGTATAGTTTGTTCATACTTTTTTTGTAATTCCTAATGCCCAAGTCCTATCAAAATTTCGCTCAATACCGACTGTGCGGCCCACACCCGATTACTTGCTTGCAGTGTCACGAAACTTGCCGCGCTATCCAATACTTCATCGCTTAGCTCTACGTTTCTCCTCACAGGCAAGCAATGCATCACTTTTGCTTTGTTGGTGAGTTCTAACTTTTCTTTGGTGAGCATCCACTCCGGGTCGTTGGTATAAATTTTTCCGTAGTCGGTAAAGGTGCTCCAATTTTTTACATAGACAAAATCTGCATTTTTCAGCGCTTCATCTTGGTGATGCGTAATCGTTGCGCCTTTTGTGAATTTTGTATCGAGTTCATAATCTTCTGGATGTGCAATCGTAAAATCTGCACCACTCCACGCATTCACCCATTGCGAAAAACTGTTTGCCACGCATTGCGGCAATGCTTTGACATGTGGTGCCCACGTCAATACAATTTTTGGTCTACGTTTTTCTTTGAATGTTTCCTGGATGGTAATGAGGTCTGTAAGGCTTTGCAGCGGATGCAATGTAGCGCTCTCCAAACTGACAATCGGGACGCCCGCGTATTTTACAAATTGATTGATGTATAATTCGCTATAATCATCTTCTTTGTTTTTGAGGGAAGGGAAAGTGCGAATGCCGAGGATGTCAAAGTATTTTCCAAGGATTGGAGCCGCTTCTTTCACATGCTCTACTGTTGAGCCGCTCATGATGGCTTCGTCTTCAAACTCTAATGCCCACCCGTCTTGACCCACGTTAAACACGATTACGTCCATCCCCAGATTTTTAGCAGCAATCTCTGTACTCAATCGGGTGCGCATGCTTGGGTTCAGAAAAAGTAATCCCATTCGCTTGCCTTTGCCCTGTGTAGCATCCTTGAGTGGATTATTTTTGTATTCCAATGCTTTCGCGATGAGCGATTGGAAATCTGAGGCATCGTGACATGAAATGAATTTTTTCATACGGTAACCGCGTGTTGAAGTTCCTGGGCAAGTGCCTCCAAAAATAAATCTGCATTTCCTTTGGTTAACGCAAGAGATGGTAGTAATCGCACGGTATTTGGTTTGGCTTCGCCTGTGAAGATGTGATGTTTGAAAAGCAAATCTTTTCGAAGTGACGCGAGCGAATCCGGCAGGTCAAAACCAATCATCAGACCTTCTCCACGAACGTCTAAAATGGCCGGGAAGTTTTTCAGTTCATCCATCCAGTAGTTACCAAGTTCACTTGCGTGGTGCATGAGATTTTCTTTTTCGATTACCTCTAATACAGCCAGCGATGCAGCACATGCCAAGTAATTCCCTCCGAAGGTTGTTCCCAGCATACCGCTCCACGGTTTGATGTCGGGGTGGATGAGAACTCCACCTACTGGAAATCCGTTGCCCATACCTTTTGCGATAGTGATCAAATCAGCTTCGATGTTTGCGAATTGGTGAGCAAAGAATTTACCCGTGCGGCCGTAACCAGATTGCACTTCGTCTAAAATCAGCAACGCGCCAACCTCTTTGCATTTTTTGGAGAGCAACTGAAGAAAGGACGGATTGGGAACATGAATACCACCTACCCCTTGAATGCCCTCGATGATAACGGCTGCAACATCTTTGTTGATGGCATTGACGAAAGCGGTTTCATCATTGAATGGAAGGAAAACAATTTCATGGCCGGCATTGAAAGGCGCAACAATTTTTGGATTGTCGGTAGCAGCTACTGCACCAGACGTACGACCGTGAAACGCTTTTTTAAATGCAATCACTTTCTTTCGTCCATTGACAAATGAAGCCAGTTTCAACGCGTTCTCGTTTGCTTCAGCTCCGGAATTGCAAAGAAATAGTTGGTGATTTGGATAGCCTGAAAGTTGACCGAGTTTCGCAGCGAGTTTTTCTTGCAACTCGTTTTTTATACTGTTGGAATAAAAACTGATTTTATCCAATTGTGATTTGAGGGCTTCAACAAAGTGTGGATGATTATGACCAATGGAAATTACCGCATGCCCACCGTACAAGTCTAAATATTTTTTTCCTTCCTTATCCCACAGCCAAGAGCCTTCCGCTTTTACGGGTTCGATGGGGAAGAGGGGGTAGACGTCAAAGAGTATCATAGCCGAAGTTTAAAGTTCAAAGTAAAAAGTCGAAAGCTTGCTCATCTAATTTTTTTGATTAATGAAATTAGCATTGCCTTTACTTCGTTAATTGACTGATTCAAAGTCTTATAATCTTCTTTGTGAATACATTTCAAGTCAGATGCCAGTAGCGTTAGATACTCAGTCTCATGGCAGGAACCCAATGCAATTTGTAAGAAATGCGCAAAATCCTTTTGCGTAAACTTGCCGCAGCCCTCAGCGTTATTGGTAGGCACGGAAACTGAAGCTCTTCTCAATTGGCTGGTGATTCCATATAACTCATCTTTTGGAAACAACTTTGTCAAGTTATAAATCATCAAAGCATTCTCATGCGCTTTTTTCCATACGATTAGGTCTTTAAAATCTTGCATGCTAAATTACTTTGAACTTTTCAGTTTCAACTCCTAACTTTCAGCTTTCCACATTTAACTTTCCACTTTAAAACACGCTTCCCTTCAATTTCAACCCTGCACTTTCCTCCAACCCAAACATCAAATTCATATTCTGCACGGCTTGCCCGCTTGCGCCTTTTAGTAGGTTGTCTGTCGTTGTGTGAATCACGAGTTTGTTTTCAACCTTTTCCAAAAAGAGCAAACATTTATTTGTGTTTACCACTTGCTTTATGTCAACCATTTCATCAGCCACGTGCGTGAAGGGATGACTGCTATAGTAATCTTTGTACAATTTGTTTGCGTCATCTAAACTCAGTTGACAATCCAGCACTGATGAAACAAAAATGCCTCTTGTAAAATCTCCACGCCACGGCACAAAGTTGATTGGTTCAACAAAATTGGTTTGTAGCGATTTCAAAGTCTGATTGATTTCGCCCAAGTGTTGATGGGTGAGCGTTTTGTAGGCTGAGATGTTGTTGGCGCGCCATGTAAAGTGTGTGGTGTCTTGTAATTTTTGTCCAGCTCCTGTTGAGCCTGTGATGCCGGTAGTGTGAACTTCTTTCAGTAAACCAGCTTTTGCCAATGGCAATAACCCCAATTGGATAGTGGTAGCGAAGCAACCGGGGTTGGCAATGTTTTTTGCCGCTTTTATTTTATCACGCTGAAATTCGGGCAGGCCGTAAACAAATTCTCGTTCACCTGCTTTTTCTCCCAATCGAAAATCGTTTCCCAGATCGATGATCCGGGTACTAGAGGGAAAAATATTCTCGGCCAATAGTTTTTTGCTTTCCCCATGACTTAGGCACAAAAACAAAACTTCTACCGGCTCATTGTAATCAGCTGAAAACTTCAAATCTGTTTCGCCAACTAAATCATGATGCACTGAAGTTAACGTTTTACCCGCTTGACTTCTGCTTTGCACAAAAACCAAGTCCGCATTCGGGTGATTCAACAATAGTCTTGTTGTTTCTCCACCGGTGTACCCCGCTCCCCCAATGATGCCCGCTTTTATTTTCATTTGTTTTGAGTTGAAAGTTGAAAGCCCAAAGTTGAAAGTCGAAACTACTTTCAACTTTGAACTTTAAACTTTCGGCTTTTTTTACTTTTCGTTTTCCGTTTTCACACTATAATATATCGCCACCTGGTTCCCAAATATTTTCGTAAACCCTTTCACATCATCGCCCGTCCAGCCCAAATTCATCTCTCCATATTTTCCAAACTTGCTCGACATCAAATCGAATGATGATTCGATGCCGTTGATTTGGTAGCGATAGGGGTAAAGCGTAATCGAAACTTCACCCGTTACATTTTGTTGTGAGTTCGTTAAAAATGCTTCGATGTTGCGCATCACTGGGTCTAGGTACTGACCTTCGTGCAACCAGTTACCATAAAACTGCGCCAGTTGATCTTTCCAACTCAATTGCCATTTGGTGAGTACGTGTTTCTCTAATGCGTGGTGCGCTTTGATGATAAGTACAGGTGCAGCCGCTTCAAAACCTACACGACCTTTGATGCCGATGATGGTATCACCCACATGAATGTCGCGGCCAATGCCGTAAGGCCCGGCAATGGATTGAAGGTATTGAATGGCTTCGGTGGGGTGGTTGAATTTTTTTCCGTTGATGGAAACCAGTTCACCTTTTTCAAAACCAATTTTCACTTCTTCATGGCCTTGCTTGGTCACTTGCGTAGGCCACGCTTCTTCCGGCAGTTGCCCCATTGAGTTCAACGTTTCTTTGCCGCCCACGCTGGTGCCCCAAATACCTTTATTAATAGAGTACTTGGCTTTTTCGAAATTGAAAGACACACCTTTCTTTTTCAAGTATTCAATTTCTTCTTCACGGCTCAATCGCTTTTCGCGGATGGGTGTGATGATTTCTGCACCAGGCAATAGAATTTGAAAAATCATATCAAACCGCACTTGGTCGTTGCCCGCGCCCGTGCTTCCATGTGCTACAGCATCGGCACCAATTTCTTTGGCATAGTTAGCCACTGCCAATGCCTGCGACATCCGTTCGGCACTTACGCTCAACGGGTAAGTGGCATTTTTAAGAACGTTGCCATAAATCAGGTATCGAATCACTTTTTCATAGTAAGATTTGGTTGCATCTACCGTTTTGTGCGATGCCATGCTCAAACTTTTGGCGCGAGCTTCAATGGCCTGCACTTCGGCTGCGTCAAATCCGCCCGTGTTCACCGTTATGGAGTGAACCTCATATCCCAGATCTTCCGACAAATATTTTGCGCAGTAAGAGGTGTCGAGGCCGCCACTGAATGCCAATAGTACTTTCTTCATTCCTTAGTCGTTAAATTATTAGTTGAAAGTTGAAGGTGAAAAGTCCAAAGTCCAAAGTTCAAAGTTTAAAGTGGAAAGTTTAAAGCTAAAAGCCAAAAGTTGAAAGCCTCTAGCTTTGAACTTTAAACTTTTAACTTTCTACTTCCTTTACCAGAAAAACAAAAAACTCAATATCGAACTTCTCTTTTCATTTGAAGTATTCTCATCTTTCTTCTTCCAGCCCTTCAGCAATACAAACTGTTTGAAACGCACCCAACGGTCGAATACCTTGTTGTCTTTGCGTAAATCTCTGCCCCAGTAGTTTTGAGGCGTGGCTTCGCGCAACTTTTTTGCCTCGGCTTCTTTCGCCTTTTCCACAGGGTCGTAGAGCATGGCCGTGCACATACAATTCTGACGGTTTTTGCTCATCAATATTTCGTAGTTCACGCAGCTCTGGCAGCCTTTCCAAAACTGATCATCGTTGGTCAATTGATTGTAAGTTACGGGTTCGTAACCCAAATCAGAATTGATTTTCATCACCGCTAAGCCAGTGGTTAAACCAAAGATTTTCGCGTCAGGGTATTTCTTCCGCGAAAGCTCAAACACTTTGCGTTTGATTTCGGTGGCCACTCCCGTTTTGCGGAAAGCGGGCGACACAATCAAGCCGCTGTTGGCCACAAACTTTTCGTGTTCCCACGATTCGATGTAGCAAAAGCCTACCCAAGTGCCTTCTGGCGTAAGGGCGATTACCGCTTTGCCTTCTTCCATCTTTTGCTGAATGTAGTCGGGCGAGCGTTTGGCGATGCCAGTGCCACGCGCTTTGGCCGACTCGGCCATCTCGGTGGTAATGGTTTCTGCGTAATGAATGTCAGCAGCCGTAGCTGTTCTGACAATGATATTAGTTGTCACGTTGATGCTGGTTAAAATGAAAAATAGGGGAGAAGTACGTTGAAGCACTTCAAGGCGAAAGTCACCTAGTTACTTTCACCAAACGTCTGTTTGTAAGTTGACGATATCAGATTCTGATCCGCCTATGCGGGCGCCTGGTCACCGGGCAGGCTGGGAGAGAGGTGTTGAACAATGCTTCTGAAGCACTGGCGAGAGTGGCCGAGGGGCCGGAAATCTCAAGATGGGTGATCAATTTTTTCAATTCGCGTGTGTGGTTTGTGTTAGATAAAAGGCATTCAAAAAATTTTTGTGTAAAATTAATGTATTCTCAAACGAATAATGCAAGGTGAGGTTATGAATTTATGAATTTTTTTTGTCAGTTCACGCCCGCATGACTCCGCTGCCTTACCAAGACTTCACCATCAAAGCACGTGTAAAAAGTTTTGCGCGGATCACCCACCTGTTGCAGCAGCTTGGCGCCACGTGCCTCGGCACCGACCTGCAAACCGACACTTACTTTGCCACCGACAAGGGAAAACTGAAGCTGCGCGTGGGCACCATCGAGCATTTGATTACACATTACCAGCGCGTGCATGAAGCCGGCATCGAAAAAACACTCGTGTACCGCTACGACTTGAATCCATCGCCCGAAGAGGTAGCAGCACTGCACCGCCAATTTGCTGTGTTGGGCCAGGTAAAAAAAGAGCGCACCATTTATTTGCTGGGCATCCACAAAATCCACCTCGACCGACTGGAAGAAGATTGTTTCATTGAGATTGAATCCATTGACAGGCATGCTGCGTACACCAGCCAGCAGTTGAAAGCGCTTTGTTTTGATATGAAAGAAAAATTGGAGATTGCCGATGCGAACCTGGTGCCCACAGGCTATTTTAATGCTGGTTTAAACTGAAATGACTGACCACTTGTATCTTTTCAACTCGCTGTGAACTATGCCAACCAAAGAGCGATTCTACGGTAAATTGTTAATTGCCATTAGCGTGGCAGCCTTGGTTTTTCATTTGTTGATTGTGGCCAAGGTAATCCCTTATGGCATTACCTGGGGTGGCAGGTTGAAGACCGATGGCGAGATGTATGTGTTTGAGACCGTTTCGATTGCCATTAATTTGTTCTTTATCTTTTTGGTGCTGCAGCGTGTGGACATGGTGCGCTCGCTGCTGGGTAAAAGAACAGTAACCATTCTTCTATGGATTTTCTTTGCGCTGTTTGTACTCAATACCATTGGTAATGTTTTTGCGACCACCCCGCTGGAGCGGTGGTTTACCCTGCTTACGCTGGCCAATTCCGTGTTGATATGGAAGATCAACCGCAGGTAGGTTTGGTGAGGTAACCGCAAAAAAATATCCCTGCATTGCTTGCTTCCGTTTAGTGCGTGTACTATTTTTATCTCATCAGTTTCCTACCCCGTATTAGGACATTCTGACTCAGCATCCGTATAGCTGAACATTTTTTTAATGAGCTTGCCGCGGAGCGGTGATAAAGGGGATTTATTGTGCGTTTAATATTAAAGAAATATCAGCAATGCTTATAGCCAAATGTTGTGTGGCATTTAGTATGAGAA
>JAFDYV010000012.1 GCA_018267275.1 Bacteroidota bacterium
GAATTATATTGCAATGCTAAAGGATAGGAATGCCTAAGGTTAGCGATTGGGACGAGCCTCTCAACGAATTTTTCTTGAGTGTCGAATTTCAAAGTCAAATTGAGGAGTTGATTGGCCGCTACATCAATCTAGAGTTGTATCATTTTGTTGAGACCCTCACGCCTGAAAATGAAATTAGCCTGCTGAATCGCGAAAAAAGTATTCAAACGATGCAACTCAAATATCAGGAGTTGGCACTACAGGAGAAAAATGAAAAATTGATTTTCTTGGGTTCTACCGTGGTTGCAATTTCGGCATTATTGCTGATGAGCGCTTACCTATATCGACAACAAAAGAAGAGCCGTTTACTTTTGTTACAGCAAAAAGTTGAGATTGAAGCACAAGCTAAGCACATTCAATCAATCAACGACAGCTTAGAGGCCGCGGTGCAAAGCCGAACAAAAGAGCTCCAAGAAAAGAATAAGGCCCTTGCGGATTATGCATTCATTACGGCTCATAAACTTCGAGCTCCGTTGTCAAGCATCCTTGGCTTGGTAAACCTGATGCATCGCGTGAACTTACCTGATGAGGAAAAAATATTGGTGACTCACTTATTGACCGCCTCTGAAAAACTTGATGCGATTGTGCACGAAGTCATGAAGTCGGTTGAAGCCCCAAAAGATATAAGCAGCAATAAAAACGACAAACAGTTATGACAGATCGCGATTTGATAAAGCTGGAAGCCACGATTCGAAATAAGATGCGCGATATTCAAAGTCAAAAAGTCTCTTTAAAAGATTCGGGTATTGGCGGACTAATGAACACTCTGAAAAAAGTAGATGAGGCGTTGTATGACAAGATTATGCCTGAGTACAAAAAAATGGTGGCTGAGAAGAATATATTTAAATAGGCTTGGGCTAAACATTTAAGATGCTCGCTGGCGCAGCGCTTCAAACACGACTACCGCAGCCGCGTTAGAAACATTCATGCTGTCAATCTTTCCATGCATTGGGATGATAATGTTGGCGGTGGCATTTTTCACCCAAATATCTGATAGGCCAATTGATTCGGTGCCCAACACGATGGCGCTCGCTTGCTTGTAGTCCACTTGATGATAAACTTTAGATGCCGCCAAGTAAGTGCAATAGATGGAGATATTGTGTTGGTTCAGCCATTTGATAGTTTCATCGGACGTAGCCGCAGCAATTTGTGTAGTGAAAACGCAACCCACGCTGGAGCGGATCACGTTGGGGTTGTAAAAATCTGTTTGTGGATCGCAAATAATTACTGCATCCACCCCCGCGGCATCGGCCGTTCGTAAAATCGCGCCCAAGTTGCCGGGTTTTTCCACCGCCTCGAGGATAAGCACCAACGGATTTTTTGAAAGCCGAATTTGCGATAAGCCATGCGGCTTCATTTCGGCCACTGCCAGCACTCCGCCAGAGTCTTCGCGTACCGCGATTTTCTGAAATACTTCGCGTGACACAGGGATAACAAGTTTATTGTCGGTTAAATCAAAGCCCAATTCCTTCTTGGCCACGATTTCCTCACAGTAAAAAATGTTACCGATTTTATAGCCGGCCTCCAGTGCCAACCGTACTTCACGCGCCCCCTCAATTAAGAACAGCTGTTGCTTTCTCCGCTCGCGCGGTTTCTCTAGCTGCATCAGGCTCTTCACCTTGGGGTTTTGCGTGCTGGTAATGATCGTGCCAGGTTTCATCTGTTCAAAGGTAATAGTCGTCAGTCGATTGTCAATAGTCGGTAGTTAACAGCCGTTGGACAATCGACTATGGACTGTGGACTATTCATTATCTTTGAACCCTAATCCCTGCATTTTGAACTTACAACTTCTCAGTCCCGATTCGTGGCAAGATTATGAACTCATCGACTCGGGCGCGTTTGAAAAACTAGAGCGCTTTGGTAAATATTTGTTGATTCGACCCGAACCGCAGGCCATTTGGGAGACTTCAATGCCAAAGGAAGAGTGGCAAACGATGGCACATGCCCACTTTCACCGTGAGCAGAAGGACAACTTTCGCTTTGGCGAGGAGGTGAAGGGCGGTTGGAAGAAATTGAAATCCATTCCCGACTCATGGGATGTGAACTACCAGCACCAAGATCTAAAAATGAAGCTTCGGCTGGCACTCACCACGTTTGGCCACGTGGGCGTGTTTCCTGAGCAAGGCGATAATTGGAATTTTATTTTTGATGCAATCAAGAAATGGCAAATGCCACAGCCACGGATATTGAACTTGTTTGCCTACACAGGTGCGGCTTCTGTGGTAGCCAAGTATGCAGGTGCAGATGTGACGCATGTCGATGCTTCCCGCCCGGGATTGAACTGGGCCAATCAAAACATGCAACAGAACAATTTGAAGGACATTCGTTGGGTGCATGAAGACGCAGTGAAATATGTAAAACGCGAAGCGAAACGCGGAAGAAAGTATCATGGGATTATTATGGACCCGCCACCTTATGGTCGCGGACCTGAAGGAGAGAAATGGACGTTGGAAGAGAAGTTGAACGAGTTGGTTTATGTGGCCAGCCAGTTGCTGGAAAGCCAGAATTCGTTTTTCATTCTATCGATGTACGCAGTGGGTTTATCGCCTTTGGTCGGTTTAAACGTGGTGAAGACACATTTTTCAAATCATAAAATTGAGAGCGGGGAATTTTTCTTAAAAGGCAAAAAAGGTAACGATTTGCCGATGGGTACTTTTGTCCGGTTTGTTCAATGACGACTAAATTATTATGAGCGCTTTGCGTTGAATCGTTAGACGAGTATTACCACACGGCACTTCGGCTTTAAGTTGCGATATCTGCTTTTTCAATAATCTCAACCAACCTATTTGTAAACGCAAACTGATCGTCAAACCAGGCGGAGAGTTTTACGTGCTTACCAATTGCATGAGTGAGGGTTGCGTCTACAATTGCTGAATTCGGATTGCATAGAATATCAGTAGAGGTAACGGCTCGTTCATTGTAGCCTATCAATCCCTTCAATTCATTTTTTGCGAGCTTGGCAAACAACTCGTGGATGGTGGCGGCTGCTACCGATTTGGTGGCGATAAAGTTCAAATCGCAGAGCGCTCCACAAATGATAGGTACCCTTGTGGACGATGAGATGACCTTACCTGCCAACGTGGGGAATACCTTTTCAAGGGTTTCGTGCAAATCGATTTTGACAGGAATGATGGATGCGGTCGCGGCACGCCCGCGCCTAAAATCTGTATGAGGGGAATCCACCAAAGATTGTCGAGAGGTATACGAATGTGTAACGTTGATGTGTACTGATTCCACCCCGAAGTTTTGAATCAAGTGATGCAACAGTAACACGGTGCAATTGGTCATGCAACCGCCCGATGCGATGATGGGTTCTTTGATGATTTTATTCGTGTCGTTGAACCCCCGAATGACCATCGGCACACCCTGCGCGCCCGTGGTAGAAAGCAGCACTTGCCGCGCACCTGCAGTGAGATGTTGAGACAATGCCTGATGGGTTAAGAAACGACCGCTGCAATCGACCACCATATCAACCCCCAACTTCTTCCATGGCAAATTCGATGGATCGGGTTCAGTAAATACGTCAATATTTTGTTCATTCAGTGCAATACCGTTATCCGTAACGTGGATGTGGTTCTTGCCTAAAAAATATTGACCATAAATCGAGTCGAACTCCAGCAAATAAGCCAAGTTTTCTTTCGTCATCAAATCGTTAACGGCTACTACGCGGTGTTGCGTATTGTTCAGCAACTTGCAAAGCAAGCGCCCAATTCTACCCATTCCGTTAATGGCAATATTCATGTGTTAACACTCGTTTTTACTGGTGACATGCCTGCCCGCTCGTAAGCCGCGGAATAGCCAAAATGACTATCAATCCTTTTGGTGAGCGAAGTACATGGGCATTTCACGGGGCAAAAGTAACGGAGTCGCGAAGGTTATTTGCAAATAGAGTCAAAAACTTTGCGTTCAATTTTCATGTTAAGCCGTTGTGCTTCGCGCAAGTCGCTGCATGCTTCTTTTAGTTTCCCATGTTTATGATACGCCAGCGCGCGGTTGTAATAAGCTGCGGGGTAATCTGGATAATAAAAAATGGCCAGACCGTAATCTTCCAACGCATCGGCCACCCGATTGAGTTTCATCATTAAGTTTCCGCGACATAACCACGCTTTTTCAAAATCACTTTTAAGTTTGATGGCTTGCGTTATGTCGTTGAGTGCTCCGTTTAGATCTTTGAGTTTTTCTTTCACTAAGCCGCGATTCAGCCAATCATCTGCATCAGTGGGGTCAATCGAAATCGCTTTATCGAAATCCGCTAACGCGCCCCTCCAGTTCTGTTGCCTGATGCGCACATGCCCACGTTCGGCATACGAATACGGTAAATCAGGTTTTTGATCAATGGCTTCAGTGAGCATCGCCTCGGTTTCTTTTAACTTCCCGCGAAATCCCGACAAAATCGCGAGGTTATGTTGCGCCAAGCTGTTATCGGGTGCCAGCTTCAATGCTTGCTGATAGTCGCGTATCGCTTGTGCTGTATCGCGCAGGTGTTGAAATCCTAGTCCTCTGTTCAGAAAACAATCTGCGCAAGTGGGTGATAGGCGCAAAGCAGAATCAAAATAGCTGATCGCACGTTTGTATTGAGCCAGCTTTAGGTCGGTAAGGCCTAAATAAGTGAAACAGGTGGGCTTGATTCCGGTTTGTGTGGTAAAGACCGTCCCCACCTTATTCGACTTGTCCGTTTGAAAAAACACAGTGGTGGTTTCTCCGGTTGGGGCATTCAGTAGCTTTAGAAAATCTTCGCGAGCCACTGCCCATTGCCCATGTTGGTAGCGTAGTACAGCTCTTGAAAAGAGTGCTTCTGCATTTGTCGGGTTCGATTCCAAAAATATGTTGAGGTCGGTGACAGCACCCTGGTTATCTCCCAACCGCTCGCGGGCTTGCGCCCGCGCAAAATAGGCTAGCCACAGGAATGGGTCAAGCCGAATGGCTTCGTTAAAATCGGCCAATGCTAGCCTTAAGTTCTTGTTTCTCAACGCTTCTTCACCTCGTTCTAAGTATTGCGTAGATGTCAGCGGCTTCTGCTGACCCTGCGCCAGGTTTGTTAAACAAAACAAGGCCATACAGCAATAAAATGACGCAGCAACACGAATTATAGCAGCCCTCATAAATCAGATAGAAAACTTATGCAGGAATTTACAACCATTTGACACAATTTACTGTTAACAGAACCATGGAATCAAAGAAAAAGTCAAAAACGCAAAAAGCGGCCGTGAACATTTTGGCCGCTTACCGCGAATACGTGCTCACGGAGGGGAAAAGACCCGCAACGGTATTCAAGTTTTGTAAAGAACTTGGTATTGCTGAAAGTGAATTTTATCAGCAGTACGCTTCTTTTGATGCGTTGGAGAAATCCATTTGGGCGTCTTTCATCACCGATACACGCGCCAAAATGGAGGCCGATGATGCATACCTGAAATTTAGCGCCCGTGAAAAGATATTGACATTTTATTTCATGCTGGCGGAAGCACTGAAAGCTGATAGAAGTTTTGTGTTAGCACAACTGAGCGCAATCAAAACGCCTGCAATTACACCCGTATTTCTAAGAGGGTTCAAAGCAGCTTTTGAAGAATGGGTAAATGGTGTATTGGCAGAGGGCAAGTCGACCGGTGAGATTGCGATGCGGCCCTATTTGGATAGTAAATATGACTCGCTTTTTTGGTTGCATATGATGTTCATCCTTCAATTTTGGGCACACGATGAAAGTGCGGGATTTGAAAAGACAGATATCGCTATAGAAAAGTCGGTGACGCTTGCTTTTGACCTCATCGGCAAAGGTGTGTTGGACAATGCATTGGATTTTGGGAAGTTTCTTTACCAGCACAGCAAAAACTAAACATGGCTGAAATACGTGAGCAAGGCAGCATACCCGTTGGCAAAGTTCAACGCGCATCAAAATTTATTGCGACAGGTGCTAAAATAGGAGGAAACTACCTGAAACATTACGGAAAAAAACTGGTGAACCCAGATTTGTCGAAAGATGAATTGCATGCTGACAACGCATCAGATATTTACAATTCATTGAGTCAACTGAAGGGTAGTGCATTGAAGGTGGCGCAGATGCTGAGCATGGATAAAAATCTCTTGCCTACGGCCTATCAAAATCAGTTTGCCATGGCGCAGTATAGCGCTCCTCCACTTTCATACCCCCTGGTGGTGCGCACGTTTGAAAAGTACTTCAAGAAAAAACCGACAGATCTGTTTGATACGTTTTCCATATCAGCGCGAAATGCGGCATCCATCGGGCAAGTGCACGAAGCCACGCTGCAGGGAAAAAAGCTAGCGGTGAAAATCCAATACCCCGGGGTGGGCGATAGCATCAAAAGTGATTTGGCAATGGTAAAACCCATTGCCCTACGCATGTTCAAATTGAATGCAACGGAGTATGATGAGTTCATTCAGGAGGTACAAGCGCGGATGTTAGAAGAAGCAGATTATACTTTGGAGCTTGAACGGTCTATGAATCTGTCGCGGCAATGCAAGGAAATTGCGAACCTTGTTTTTCCCGGCTACTATCCCGATTTCTCTTGCGAGAAAGTATTGACCATGGATTGGCTGGAAGGTAAACCGCTGGGCGAATTCTTGAAGACTGAGAAGTTGTCGAAGTCGGACGCCAATCGGATAGGGCAGGCCATGTGGGATTTCTATCATTATCAGATTCATCAGCTCAAGGAATTGCATGCTGATCCGCACCCTGGCAATTTTATCATCACCAACAATTTAAAGTTGGGCATAATCGATTTCGGTTGTGTGAAAGTGATACCAGAAGATTTTTATCAGCAATATTTTCAGTTGCTTGAGCGAGACATCTTGCAAAATAAAACTAAACTGGAAAAGGCGTTTTATGACTTACGATTCATCTATCCGGATGATGCGGCAAAAGATAAAAAGTTTTTTGTGGAAGTATTTAGCCATTTGGTTGAGTTACTGGGTAGACCGTTCCGGTCAAACGAATTTGATTTTGACAACGATGCTTATTTTGCGGAGGTGTTTAAATTTGGTGAAGAGCTATCGAACATGAAAGAGCTGCGAGAGTCGAAGAAAGCGAGAGGAGTGAAGCATGCGATTTACATCAACCGGACCTACTTTGGGCTTTACAATCTTCTGTTTGATTTAAAGGCAAAAGTGAATACCACTTCTTGGGTCCCGTTTTAGTTCACCACCTACTGCCATCAATTTTCAACGCTAGGTTAAACGAAACGTTTAGGCGTTCGTCCACTTTGATTAGGCCCATCATCCGTTGGGGTGCCTTCAAGTTGAAGTCGCCAAACGTAAAGTTCCGCTCGCCTTTTAGTAAAATGACTCCGCTCTTTTGGGGCTGAAAAACGCAAGGCACGTAAAAATCCTTTGTCACGCCAGCCATCGAAATGGCCACTAGCGCGTTAAACTTGTCTTCGGTACACGTCAGGTCAGGCACTCGCTCAAACGACCTAAAGTCAATACCGATAATGGGAAACATATCCGCTTTCAATGTTTTGTTGAAATCATGGGTCATGGGGCCCATGCCGCAGTCAAAGGTCGATGCTTCAAGGCCTACAAATCCTTTTTGAATCACCGGCTTTTGGCGTGGGGTTTCTTTGATAATGAGCGTATCAGACCCACAGTACTTATAGCGTCATAGTTTTACAGGAGTTAAGTTAATTGAGAAAGTCAGTGTCAGGTCATCGCCTGTTTTGATGGAGCCGAACATAAATGTGGGTGGCTCCACCTTGAAGTCTGTCATCTTTAAAGCATACTTGGCAGTGCAGCTGAGGTCACCGTTGGCGCCTGCTTTGCAGCTGGCTTCAAGGGTAATTGGCTTTGTCACGCCTGCAATGGTCAAATTGCCGTTGCACTTTAGGTTGTTGCCTTCTGCCATAGAATTGGTGAGCACAAAAGTGATTTTCTTGTGTTTGTCGGTGTTCAAGGCGTTGTACGCATTTTTGTCCATGGCTCCTTTACCACTTTTGAGGCTTTCGGCAGGTAGCGAGTAGGTGAGGGAAATCAATTGAACGGGTGCTCCTTCGTTGGACAACTCGAACTTGGCATCATACACTGCCTCGGTTGAGGTCATTGTCCAATCGTGCAAGGTGCTGGTGCCGGCCACTGTTGTTTTGTTGGCCGCGGCTTGTTGAAAGCTCACTACTTTTTGCGCTGTTGTCAGCAGCGGTAGTAGTAGCAGTATGGTGATCACTAATATTCTGTATTGGGTTTTCATTTTGCTTGGCTGTTTTGTTGGTACAATGTTAGGCCTGCTTCAAACCATACTGAATGATGGGTATCAACCCACTACATGATTCTCGTCAGGTAATGTCATGATGAATAACAGGTGTGCTCCCAGGCTCGATTTGACCTGTTATTTTGATTTTGAAAATCAATTCATTATCAGTAGTTTAGCGCTCTTTATTTCATTTTTTAAACTAACTACCTATGCGCTCGATTTGGAAAGGTCACATCCAGTTCTCGCTCGTTACAATTCCTGTAAGGTTGTATAATGCCATCGATACTGGGCAAACCATCGGATTTAATTTGCTCACCAAGCAAGGTCACCACCCGGTTGGGTATGAAAAGAAAGATAAAGTGACTGGCGAGCCATTGAAGAATGAGGACATCGTGAAGGGTTACGAATATGAACCAGGTCAGTTTGTAATCATAGAGCAGGAAGATCTTAACAAAGTAAAGTTGAAAAGTGAAAAGGTAATAGAGATACAGGGATTTGTGCAGCGCGATGAAGTTCATCCAACGCTTTTTGAGGCTCCCTATTTTTTGGGGCCAGATGGGGATGTGGCCGCTAAGACTTACGGCCTATTATGCGCCACACTTAAGGAGTCGGGTAAAGTAGGCGTAGGCAAAGTGGTTTTGCGCGACCGTGAGACACCAGTTCTTATTACGCCTCACGAACGCGGCATTTTGTTGTATCGGCTACGTTTTCCCAGCGAAGTAAAGAACATGAGTGAAGTGCCAAGCTTGCTCGAGGTAAAAGCCGACAAAGAGCAACTAAAGTTGGCGAAAACATTGGTGGATTCAATGACCACTAAGTTTACTAACATAGAAATGAAAGATCATTACTACGATGCCGTAAAGTCTTTGATTGATGCAAAGATAGCCGGCAAAGAAGTGGTAATGGTAACAGAAGAGGAACCGAAAGTAGTCGATATCATGACTGCGCTGAAGGCAAGCATTGATGCCGCGAAGAAAAAACCAATGGAGAAAGCTATTGGCGCGGCAGCGAAAGAAAGGAAAGAAGACGGGAAGAAATTGAAGAAAAAGGCAAGCTAATAACTTAGCCTTCCCTCATACCCTGTTAATGTTGCGTGCTTTATTCTTACCTCTGCTTCTATTGCTTTGTGTAGATGGGTTCTCGCAAAGCAAATTCCTCGATTCAATTGCGCGGGCGCAATATGTGCAACGCTTTCCTGATTATTTTTTTATTTGGCCGGTGTTTCGTCAACGGGCATCTTCTTTTGAGTTCCAAAGCACTCGCACTCCGAGTCAAAAAGTTGCATTTAGTCCCAACATTCGGTACCACGCTGGATTAGGATTTTATTTATTCGAAGTGGGCTTTCAGTTTATTGTGGCATTGCCTCCTTCTCAAACAAGCATACAGGAATTTGGCGAGTCGGAGTCGTTTGACTTGCAAGCGAACTTGGTAGGGAAGAATTGGGGACTCGATGCATTTACTGAACGGTATAAAGGGTACTACATTGAAGACGCAAGTTTAACAATACCTAAAGGTCAGCCAAAGGAGCAACGCAAAGACATTGAAACGGTGAATACCGGGGTTGCAGGATTATTCTTCTTCAACAAACGTAGATTTTCAGTTCGGGCCACCTACAATTTTTACGAGCGGCAATTAAAAAAAGCGCAGGGTCTCCGTTTGTTATGGCCAGTTTCAACCGATTTAAGTTTCGTGCCGATTCGTTGGTTTATAATTTAAGCGAGAATGCAGCGTTTGGGGATGCAGGTGACTTTAAGGATTTGACATATTCTACCGCTACTATTGCACCAGGCTATGCTTATACCTTTGTTGTCAACAAAAGTTGGTTCTTGGGTACATCTGGCGGGGTGGGGCCTGCTTTTAATTTTTTCGATTATTCTGTAGGGCAAAATGGTAACTCGGTGGTGGATGTTCGGCCATTTTTCAACGTTCGTCTTTCTGCCGGTTACAACAGCGAACGATTCTTTGCAGGGATCATTTATTCTTATCAAACGGTCAATATCCATTTTGAAAATATCCAATTCACGAGTCGCAATGGTACTTTCCGTCTACAATTTGGGTATCGCTTTCGCGAGGTAGGTATATTGAAAAAAAGGGCTACAGAAATGATTAAGCCAAAAAGCAGGTAAAGCTATTTTTTCTTGGGCACTGGGTCGTAACCGCTTGTGCCCCATGGATGGCATCTTGCGATGCGCTTTGCGCCTAGTATGATACCTCTTACGACACCCCATTCTTGAATGGCCTCAATGGTGTATTGTGAGCAGCTAGGCATGTGCCTGCAATGTGCACCTAAATAAGGCGAAATCGCGCCTTGGTAAAAGCGGATAGGTAAAATGAACAACTTTCGCCACATCAGTTGCAAATGTACCTTTTGTTCACAATTTCGCGGCTGTTTTATTAAGGCCTAATGTCTATTTTTGCTTCACCTATATCCTATGGCTATGATGAACAGTGCAATCTTTAACATTGGTGTAAACGAGGAAAACTCTGAATACCTTAACGAAAAAATAAGGGCCACCAATTTTCTCAATTTCTTTTATGGGTTATTAAGTTTGGGATTTGTTGCCGTCACTGTCAAGTACTTGCCCGGCCTAACGTACCTTACGATTATATTTTTTGCAATTACGGTAGCAGCCTTGCTATTCAATTACTTGGCATTACCTGGTTTGGCGCGCTTTCTTTCTTGTTTCGGTTTACTTTCGGTTTATTCAATTTATGCCGCCATGGTAACGCCAGATCACCAGCCGCTGCTGGCTGGTTTTATGTGTTTGCAGGTACTGTTCCTTTTGCCCCCGTGGATACTTTTCGACTTAGAAGAACGCGGTTCGCTGATTCTCTATTGTTCCGTGGCCATATTGGTCACCTTTTTGAGTCCATTTCTAAATGACGTTTTTACGTATGACGCACCAGCCGAAGTTGTGGAACTTTTTAGAACGGGATGGCTATTGTACCTCTGTATTTTCTCTGCTGTCGCCTCGATGACTGGCGCGCTCTTTTTTTTGGAGATAGCCACCTTTCAAACAGGCAGAAAAAATGCTCAGTTGATTAGCGAGATGACAAAAAAAGCTGAAGAAATTGCTGCCAACGAGAAAAAACTAAACGATTACATTAACGAAATTGAAGCTGCGAAAAAAGAGGACGAAAAGCGGCAGTGGGCATCCAATGGTATCGCGAAGTTCTCCGACATCCTACGTACTCACCATAGCGATGGCCAGGCGATGTACGATGCCATCATTTCCAACCTGGTAAAGTACGTGGGTGCCAATCAAGGCGGGCTGTTTCTGATTGAGGGCG
The DNA here is from genome assembly GCA_018267275.1 of Bacteroidota bacterium. Lineage (GTDB taxonomy): Bacteria > Bacteroidota > Bacteroidia > Cytophagales > Cyclobacteriaceae > ELB16-189. The sequence continues at coordinate 11,525 of JAFDYV010000012.1, forward strand.
AAAAGGGAGACGAGCATCTCAAACTCATGTCCATGTATGCCTACGACCGTAAGAAATACATGACCAAACAAGTGGGGCTTGGCGAAGGTGTGTTGGGTCAGGCAGTATTAGAAAAGTCAGTTGTATACTTAAAGCAAATACCAGAGAATTATGTGGTGATTACCTCTGGGTTGGGAGGGGCCGTGCCCCGCAGTTTGGTCATTGTTCCGTTGATCTTAAATGAAGAGGTGTATGGCGTCATTGAGTTGGCATCGTTCAAGGAATTTGAGCAGCATGTTCGGGACTTTGTACTCCGCATTGCCGAGAGTATTGCCTCTAGCGTATCTTCGGTACGGGTAAGTGAACGCACAAAAACACTGTTGGAGGAGTTGCAGCAGCAAACGGAAGAAATGAAGTCTCAAGAAGAGGAAATGCGCCAAAACATGGAAGAGCTAGTTGCCACTCAAGAAGAAATGCAACGCAAAGAGCGCGAGTACATTCAGCGGATTGAAGAGTTGGAAAAAGGGCAACTTACTCAATCGTATAACTGATTTCACCGTCCTTGCCATCTTTGAGCTGGATACCTGCAGCTTGAAGGTCATCTCTTATTTTGTCTGACAACGCAAAGTTTCTGTCTGCACGTACTTTTTTTCGAAGGCCGATCACTACATCCATGACTTTGGTGAGTGTGTTGTTGTTTACTTCAGTCTCTTCCGTTAGGCCCAACACATCCTCCATCATTGCAATATAGGTGGCCTTGAAACGATTGAAGGTTGCAGAATCTACTGATTCAATGCCGATGGTCCCGGCCTTGAAGCTATTGATGCGGGCGCTCATCTCAAATAAGGCAGCAATTGCCTTGGCCGTATTAAAATCATCGCTCATGGCCGTATAGACGTCTTGCACCAATTGATTTAAAGCCTGCGCCAGCGCTTGGTCTGCAACTTTGCCTGAAGTATGATCCATCTTCTTGACAACGGACAGCGAGTTTGCCAATTTCTTGTAACCCTTTTCAGCGGCATTCAGTGCGTCATTTGAAAAGTCAAGCGTGCTAGAGTAGTGTGATTGCAGCATGAAAAACCTAACGGTCATCGGGCTGTAGCCGCGTTCTAGCAATCGATGGTTGCCGGCAAAGAGTTCGCTTGGCAAGAAAGAATTACCCAGTGATTTGCTCATCTTTTGCCCGTTTACCGTTAGCATGTTGGAGTGAAGCCAGTACTTTACGGGCGATTTTCCGTTGGCACCTACGGCTTGTGCAATTTCACATTCGTGGTGGGGAAATTTTAAATCCATTCCACCGCCATGAATATCAAAAGTCTCACCCAAATATTTGGTGCTCATCACGGTACATTCAATATGCCATCCAGGAAATCCCTCACCCCAAGGTGATGGCCACCGCATAATGTGCGCGGGCGAGGCTTTCTTCCAAAGTGCAAAGTCCACTTTGTTTCTTTTTTCATCTTGGCTGTCCAATTTACGGCCGCTTTCCATCAGCTCTTCAATTTTGCGCCCGCTTAAAATTCCGTAGTGGTGAGATTCATTATACTTGGTCACATCAAAATATACTGAGCCGTTTACCTCATATGCCAAACCTTTGTTGAGCAGCTTTTTGGTGATTTCAATCTGTTCTACGATGTGGCCTGTGGCTGTGGGCTCGATGCTGGGCGGCAGCATGTTGAACTGGTGCAGCACTTCATGGAAGTCGTTACTATACGTTTGCACGATTTCCATCGGCTCCAACTGTTCCAAGCGGGCTTTCTTCGCAATTTTGTCTTCTCCCTCATCAGCATCGCTTTCTAAATGCCCGACATCGGTGATGTTACGTACATAACGAACTTTATAACCCAAATGCCGGAAGTATCGCGATACGATGTCGAACGTCAGGAATGTGCGAACGTTGCCCAGATGAACATAGTTATAAACGGTGGGTCCGCACACATACATGCCTACATGGCCGGGGTTAGTGGGCACGAAAACTTCTTTGTTACTAGTAAGCGAGTTCGATAAAGAAACCGGGTATTTTTCGTAAAGCGTCATGACATTTGAAAGGCAGCAAAGATAAACTAAATGAGCTAAACGACAATTGTAAATGTTGGTTGTGGATGGTTTAGATTCATGCCAAACGAATTGTACTTTTGTGACATGAAACCGATAATCGCCCCGTCCATTTTGGCGGCTGACTTTGCCAATCTGCAACACGAAATTGAGATGATCAACGAAAGTGATGCTGACTGGGTACATGTCGATATTATGGACGGTGTATTTGTGCCCAATATTTCGATGGGCTTACCCGTGGTGGAAGCAATTAACCGGCACGCTCGCAAACCATTGGATGTGCATTTGATGATTGTGAATCCCGAAAGATATGTAGAAGCGTTTTTTAAGGCTGGGGCCAAAGTCATTTCGGTGCACATCGAAGCTTGCCCTCATTTGCACCGTAACATCCAGCAAATTAAAGCCCTCAATATCAAGGCAGGGGTGGCGGTGAATCCACATACTCCGATAGACTTATTGAAAGACATTATCGCTGATGTGGATTTAGTATGCTTAATGTCGGTAAACCCAGGGTTTGGCGGTCAGAAGTTTATTGAAAACACGTATCAAAAAGTAAAAGAACTTCGGCAGTTGATTAACCAACGTCAATCTTCTGCGTTAATTGAAATCGATGGTGGGGTGAACGAGAAAAACGCAAAGCCATTGCTTGATGCCGGGGCAAACGTGTTAGTGGCAGGCAATTTTGTATTTAGTGCACCTCAGCCAAAGGAAGTAATCGGCAAGCTTAAAGCTTTGGCCTGATTTTTGGCATTTTCTGGTCACGTAAAGTTATTCAGCATGAAACTTCATATATGGGCTTGGGTGGTAATAGGGCTTTTTTCATCATGCGCCCGTTCTGTTACGCGCATCGACCCAAACCAGCAAATCGATTTAAGTGGCCGATGGAATGACAGTGATTCGCGCCAAGTGTCTAAAAAGATGATTAACGACTTGCTAGCGAGCGATAAGTTCAAAGAATATTCGAAGTCGCTAGGTAAGAAGCCTGCAATCATTGTTGGGCTCATACGTAACAAAACCAGCGAGCATATTGACGCAGACAATTACATCAAGAAGATTGAGCTTGCCATTTACAATTCGGGCGTGGCCGATCTGGTGGAGTCGGGCACTTTTCGCGATAAGCTCAGGGAAGAACGTGCACAACAGCAAGACTTCGCCAACCCTTCAACTGTCGCTCAGTGGGGAAAAGAAACAGGCGCTAATTTGATGCTGTTTGGCGAGATGACTTCTGAGACAGACGTTTATAACAAACGCAGGGTGGTAAATTATGTCACAACCCTTTTTCTTACTGAGATGGAGACCAACAAACGCGTTTGGGTTGGCCAGCATGAAATCAAGAAAGATATTCGGAATTAAAAATTAGGGTAAGGATTTTAGAGATAGAATTTAGAATGATATCAATGTCAAACTATGTTGTAAATCTCAAATCTAAAATCTTAAATAGAAAGTCTGTTTACTTTTTGCTGCTTACTGCCTTTTTCTCGATTACTTCTTGCGCCACCTACTATCAAGCCAACTACGAGTTTAATAAGCAATTTGAATCGGGCAACCTAAAAGGAGCCGTTCAAACACTTAAAAAGAACGTAGGCAAAGCCACGGGTAAAGACCGATTTCTTTATTTCGTAAACAAAGGATTGGTTCTTTCTATGATGGGCCAATACGAAGAGAGCAACAAGTTTTTTGAAGAGGCCTATTTATTTTGGGAGGACTTTAAGGTTGACTACTTCAGCGAAGGCGCAGCTTACCTCACCAACCCAATGGTTACAGTGTATCGGGGCGAAGACCACGAGCACCTGATGTTGTTATACTACAAGGCCATGAATTTTTTGAAGCTGGGTAATGAAGAGGCTGCCTTGGTAGAATGTAGAAGGTTGGGTATTCGTTTGCAGCAATTAAGCGACCGCTATAGTGACGAGAATAAATTTCGGCATGATGCTTTTATCAATAACTTGATGGGCATCATCTACGATTCTGACCGGGATTACAACAATGCTTTTATCGCCTACCGAAATGCTGTTGACACCTATAAAACGGAGTACACACCGATGTTTGGCATGAAGGCCCCAAAACAATTGCAACTGGATTTATTGCGAACTGCATGGCTGAGTGGATTTTTGGATGAAGTTGAAAAATACAAAGTGGAATTTAATCTACCTGATTACCAGTACAAGCCCAACGAAGGTGGTGAACTAGTTTTTTTTTGGCACAATGGCCTGGCGCCAATTAAAGCTGAATGGGGCGTAAATTTTTTGGTAGACCACGGCCGAAATGGAGTGGTAACATTTTACAATCGAGAATTGAATTTGAGCTTTAACTTCCCGACCAACAATATGAGTGATAATGAAAGGCGAGGGCTTTCACGATTGGAAGTTTTCAGGGTTGCCTTTCCAAAATATGTGGAGCGGCCACCGCACTTTAGCGAAGCAGCCTTGCACGTGGGCGATGCCGACTATTCGCTTGAGCTCACTGAAAACATCAACAAAATTGCCTTCAAAGTTCTGGAAGAACGAATGGGGCATGAGTTTGCTAAGGGATTGGCAAGAGTGGCGTTGAAAAAGGCTTCTGAATATGCGCTTAAGAAAGAAGACAGGGGAGCCGCGGCACTCTTAGGTTTATTCAACGCAATTACCGAAAAGGCTGACACACGCAACTGGCAAACATTGCCGCACAGTATTTTTTACGCACGCGTGCCATTGCCAGAAGGTCAAAGTACAGTTTCCTTTAGCTTGGATGGCGACCACCACACTGATCGAACGTTTACCTATCAGTTGAAAAAGGGACAAACCGTATTCCATACCTTTACCTCTTTGGAAAGTCGTGGTCCGCGCTACTATTGATTCCAACCTTTTTACATTTATTCGGGTCAAAAAGATGAATCCAAAAATCGAGTATATGAAAGCGATTACATGGGTGCTAACTGTAGGTTGGTTATTACTCGCTTGCAACAAAGAAGAAAGTAAAGCATTGCTGCAATTGCCTGTAGGTTTCCCTGCGAAACTGAAGCTTGTACAGACGAGCGGTGGAATGATACCCACAACCAAAATCGGAGACGATATGGCTTGGCAAGAAACTTACACTTTTCAAGCAGATGGCACATTTCAAAAGGTGAGAAAGGTGAAAGACTCAAGTACAGAAGACCAAACCAACGGGTCCTATTCGCTAATGACGGTGAACAGCGAGAAGCAATTGGTGCTTATTTATAAAAATGATAATCCACTTATTGCGAATTGTACAATTGAAACCAATGAGATATTGGTACTTGCTGAAAACAATCGGGTGCTCAATAAAGACTGGCAGGCATGTGATGGATTTTTGCTCGAGTACCAATGGGTTGGTACCTCAATAGACGGAAAATAAACTTAACGGAACACCCTACTTTTAACGAGTTTTCTTACCAATCTGTTTGAATTAATTATCTTTCGGGTCTTAAAAACTGCCTTTTGCGCCAGATTGGTAAGATAACTTTTTTGGTTTGTCTCTCTTGCATTTTATGCGGCAGTGTTGCCTATTCGCAAGACGAGAAAAAAGACGCCATTCCATTAGAACGATTCTACACCGACAGAACGGGGCCAAGTCCGTTCCGAAAAATACTATCCAAATTTACCTTCGGTTTTAGCACTGGTTACGCCAACAGTTACTTGAGCCATGATCTGAAGGGGTTTGGTATTTTTCAACCCAACACTGGTGCGCCACAGATTTTTTCGGGCACTACAGCCACTCGGTATGGCAACTGGGTAAATGACGTGAGTATTGATAAGTCGGGTGTGCCTTCGGGCATTGCCATCAATTCAGATACGACCAAACTTGGGTTTAAGGGCAATGGCTTGAATATACCTTTCAATCTGTTTCTGTTTTACACATACAAGAATCAATATAGAATTGGGTTGGGGTATTCTTATGAGTTATTGAGTATTGGTTCAATGAACCCCACAAATTACGGTAACCTTGTTCGTGAATTTAAGCCATCCTCGTCTTTCGGGTTCGTGGGCAAGTTCTATGGCTTCTTAGGTTATTCTTTTTATCGTTGGAATGAATACCTCTTTACTGGAGATCTTCAGATAGGCACCTTTTCGCCAACTAACTTTAGCTCATCTGTAGTTACAACCAATACTTATTTTAATTTGGGTGTAACTGTTGAGCGAGACTTATCAGAATATTTCAAAGTCTTCGCCCGGCCATCGTTTGATTTTCGAAGTTTCAGCACGACCATTCCCGAGAGCAACAGATCAATTGAACATGGTATGAATACGCTTTACTTCAGCTTTGGCGTCACCTACCGAATACCTGAATTGCCGAGGTGTTTTTTACGGGACTGCCATGCACAGATCAACCATGCACATGGCAACAAGGAATACCGAAGCCGCAGACATCCAGTCTACAAAAAGCAGAATCCGGGGTATGGCGAAAATGATAAAACAATCATCAAATACAGGGGAAAAAATAAGCGCAAATTGAACCCTTACTAGGACCCATCCATCGGATTGAATCTTAGGTAGAAAATCACGTTCTTTTTCCGGTTTTTAGCAGGCTAAAATCCTGCAAAATCCACCCTTAGAAACACTATTTTTGTTACCTTGCGTCCCTGTTTTTTAAACGTATTCCTCAACTGTGGCTGAAGACTCAAACCTACCTGCAAGGCAGAACATAATTCCGATCAACATTGAAGACGAAATGCGTGGCGCGTACATCGATTATTCGATGTCCGTCATCATTTCTAGGGCCTTGCCCGATGTGCGCGATGGTTTGAAACCCGTGCATCGCAGGGTGCTTTACGGCATGCTCGAGTTGGGAGTAAATTATAACCGCCCGTTTAAGAAGTCTGCGCGTATTGTTGGTGATGTAATGGGTAAGTACCACCCACACGGTGATGCTTCTATTTACGATACAATGGTTCGTATGGCGCAAGAGTGGAGCATGCGCTACATGCTGGTGGACGGCCAAGGCAACTTTGGCTCGGTGGACGGAGACCCGCCCGCGGCCATGCGTTATACTGAAGCCCGCCTGCGTAGAATTGCAGAAGAATTACTTGCAGATATCAACAAAAACACAGTTGATTTTCAGCCTACCTACGATGATCAGAACTCTGAGCCAACAGTTCTTCCCGCCAAGGTTCCTAACCTATTGATTAATGGGTCAAGTGGTATTGCGGTAGGTATGGCTACCAATATGCCACCTCACAATCTTTCTGAAGTGGTAGATGGCACGATAGCCTACATCGACAACCGCGACATCACCATACAGGAGTTGATGAAATATATTCAAGGCCCTGATTTTCCGACTGGCGGTATCATCTACGGGTACCAGGGTATACAAGAGGCGTTTCTTACCGGTAGGGGGAGGGTTGTTGTCCGCGCCAAGGCAGAGATTGTTACTAACGCAAACGGTAAGGATCAAATTGTTGCTACGGAGATACCTTATCAGGTTAATAAGGCGCAGATGATTGAACGCACTGCTGCCATGATTAACGAAAAGAAGATCGAAGGCATCAGCGATATGCGCGATGAGTCAGACAGAGAAGGCTTTCGCGTGGTGTATGACTTAAGGAAAGACGCGATCCCCAACATCGTACTCAATAATCTTTTTAAATACACACAGCTACAGTCCTCTTTTGGGGTAAACAATGTGGCGTTGGTAAAGGGTAGACCGCAAACCCTCAACCTTAAGGAATTGATCGCGTGCTATGTGGAGCATCGGCATGAGGTGGTTGTGCGCAGAACCAAATTTGAACTGGACGAGGCAGAGAAACGTGCCCATATTTTAGAGGGGTATTTGATTGCGCTCGATCATTTGGACGAAGTAATTACACTCATCCGCAATTCACGCGATCCGGATGCGGCTAAGACTGGTTTAATGGAACGTTTTGGTCTTTCCGAAATCCAATCGAAAGCAATTTTGGAAATGCGTTTACAGCGTTTGACCGGACTTGAGCGAGATAAGATTCAACAAGAGTATAAAGAAGTAAAAGATTTGATTGCTCGTCTGAATGAAATCTTGGGCAGTGAGGTGGTGCGCATGGGCATTATCAAAGATGAACTTTTGGAAATGAAAGAGCGCTATGGTGATGCGCGCAGAACGCAAATCGTGCACAGTGAGGAAGACATTACCGTAGAAGACATGATACCCAATGAAGAGATGGTGATTACCATTTCCAACCAGGGGTACATCAAACGCACATCATTGTCTGAATACAGAACGCAAGGCAGAGGGGGTATCGGCTCCAAGGCTGCGGCCACGAAAGAAGATGATTTTACCGAGCATTTGTTTGTAGCGCAAGCCCACAACTACTTGTTGATTTTTACTGCAAAAGGGCAAGTGTATTGGAAGAAAGCCTACGAAATTCCAGAAGGAGCAAAGACATCCAAAGGACGCGCAATCCAAAACTTATTGAATATCGAGGCAGGTGACAGTGTGCGTGCTGTAATCAATGTAAAGAACTTAGAAGATCAGGATTACATTAACAATACTTTTGTTATCCTTTGTACCGAACAAGGAACAATCAAAAAGACTTCATTGGAGGCATATTCAAGGCCACGGGCAAATGGCATTACCGCCATTACCATACATGATGGCGACCGTTTGTTGGAGGCAGCGCTCACCAACGGAAATAATCATATTATCATTGCGAAGAGTGAGGGAAAGGCAGTGCATTTCAACGAAAGTGATGTGCGACCAATGGGGCGCACGGCCGCTGGAGTTCGCGGGGTGACATTAGAATCTGAGCAGGATAAAGTGGTGGGCATGGTCTGTATTTCGCGTGAGGATGCCAACCTGTTGGTGGTTTCAGAGAAGGGCTATGGAAAAAGATCTGATATTTCGGATTATAGAATCACCCGCAGGGGAGGCTTGGGGGTTAAAACCATTAACGTTACGGAAAAAACTGGCAAGCTTGTTGCAATCAAGGAGGTTGTTGATAAAGATGACCTCATGATCATAAATAAATCAGGCATCAGTATCCGCATTAGTGTGGAAGAACTGCGCGTGATGGGCAGGGCCACCCAAGGTGTGAGATTGATTAAACTGAACGAAGACGATGCTATTTCATCTGTGGAAAAAATCCAGAAAATGGAAGGCGAGGAGGGCATTGAGCCCTTGGAAGATAATATTGAGAATCCGACAACCTAAACTGAATATTGAATTTTAAAACAAAATGAGAATGAAAAAAGTAGCACTAGTCTTGTTATTGGTTTTCCCGGTAGCGCTAATGGCGCAAAAGGAGATTAAGCCAAATGTGAACCGAGCTGAAAAGGCTCGCAAAGAGAATAAATTGGATGAAGCCAAAAAAAACATTGATTTGTGTATTGAAGACCCAAAGTTGAGTTTGAAGGCTAATACCTGGTATTATAGATGGCTCATTTACACATCTATTGATACTGTAAAGGACCAGCAGCTCCATAATCTTGATCCAGATGCTTTTAATAAGGCCATACAAGCTTTGACCAAGGCCGATGAATTGAATAAGGATAGCAAGAGTGAGTTCTCAATGGGTGTCTTTCCGGATGTTCTGACGCTAAAACAAATCAAACAAAACTTGGGCAATTACTACATTAGTCAAGCGAACGATAGATTTAATAAGAAGGAATATGCGGACGCGGCCGTTGGATTCGAAAAGATTTTGAACTTTTTACCTAATGACAGTTCGGTGGTTAAATACGTTGGGTATTCGGCCTATTTCGCAAAAGATTTCGAAAAATCAATAAAGTATTCTAAACTGTACACAGAACTAGGAGGACCCGATTCAAATCCATATTTGATTCTGCTGGAATTGTACAGTAAGAAAAAGGAACTTGAAACGGTTCATACTTTGAGTAAAGAGTACATGAAGAAGTTTCCGAAAGTAAATGACTTTGCAGTATACGCGCTCAATTCTTTGTTGGAAATGAAAAAGTACAACGAAGCGAAAGCTTGGATTGAGGATGGTTTGTCAAAGAAGCCGAATGATGTGCAAGCAATCATGATGCTGGGGAGATTAAATCTGGAATTGAAGGATTTTCCTGGGGCAGAAAAGGCTTTTAAAGAGGTGATACGGCTTGAAAGCGATAATTTTGACGCTTATGGAAGTTTGGCTTCTATGAAGTATGACAAAGTAAAGAAGACAAGGAATGAGCGCAATGAGATATCCGGAACAAAAGACGGTGACTTGAAAAAGAGGGCGGAACTTTTTCAACAGATCAAGGCTGAACTACTCGAGGCGGTTCCATATTATGAAAAATGTGAAACGCTTAAACCTTCAGACGCTGATGTGTTGTATGGCTTACTTGCTGTTTACGGAGACTTGGCTCAATATGACGAAGCATATGAAGCAAAAGAAAAGAAGTTGAAAGCCAAGATGCGCGGTTTGAATCTAGAGGTTGACTAAAGATAACGTACAAAAACGGAAAAGGCTGCTCACAAAAAGGGCAGCTTTTTTTATTTCTTGAAATATTGAACTTCCTTATTGATGGCGCTGCCGAAGTACCTTTACCACATCTTGCAACGAATAACCCTTTGCCGTCAATAGCACGAGGTAATGGTACATGAGGTCTGCTGCTTCGCCCAAGAATAATTCTGCGTTGTTGTCTTTTGCTTCTATCACTAATTCAACGGCTTCTTCACCCACTTTTTGAGCAACTTTGTTGATGCCCGCATTCAAAAGTTGGTTGGTATAAGAACCCTCCTTGGGCTTTAGCTTTCTGTTTTGAATAATTGTTTCAAGAAACTCCAAGCCAGCCGCCTCGTTCTTTTCATTAAAGCATGTGTCAGCTCCGGTGTGGCATGCAGGACCTGCAGGTGAAACTCTTGCCAGTAAGGTATCTTTGTCGCAGTCATGCTTTATGCTGATGAGCGTCAGATAGTTCCCAGAGGTTTCCCCTTTCGTCCACAATCGTTGTTTAGAACGGCTATAGAACGTAAGGCGCTTATCAGCCAAACTTTTTTGCAGTGCCTCTTGATTCATGTAGCCCAACATCAATATTTGCAGTGTAATGTTGTCTTGTACAATGCAAGGGATTAAGCCGCTGCCTTTTGAAAAGTCGAGGGAATGAATATCAAACATGGTCAAAATCGAATAAGTAATTCTTTTGAACGAAGGTACTCTTTTAACACAGGTATCTTTATCTCGCCAAAGTGAAACAACGTGGCGGCCAGCGCAGCGTCTGCCTTGCCAATGACGAAGGCTTCTAAGAAGTCTTCCATTCTTCCTGCCCCTCCTGATGCAATAACCGGTATGCGCAGCAACTGATTTAGCTTACTCAAAGGATCAATGGCATAACCTTGCTTGGTTCCATCGTGGTCCATACTCGTGAATAGAATTTCTCCCGCACCGCGCTCTTGCCCCTCCTTTGCCCAAGAAAATAATTTCTTGTCAGTGGGTTGCTTGCCGCCATGGGTATGCACCAACCAATGATTATCAACTTTTCTAGCGTCAATCGCCAGCACAACAAATTGCGAGCCGAATGCTTTTGCTAGTTCATCAATCAGTTCGGGTCGCTTAACGGCAGCGGAATTGATGCTGACTTTGTCGGCACCTGCTTCTAACAACGGTGCAACATCGGCAACTGAACTGATGCCACCGCCCACGGTAAATGGAATATTTACATGTATGGCAATATCTTTCACCAACTGAGAAAATGTCTTTCGCTTTTCATTAGTGGCGGAGATATCTAAGAACACCAGTTCATCGGCTCCTTGTTGGGCATAGGCTGCGCCCAGTTCCACCGGGTCGCCAGCATCTCGCAAATCAATAAAGTTGATTCCCTTTACAGTACGGCCGTCTTTGATATCGAGACAAGGAATGATGCGTTTTGTTAGCACTGCCGTTTGTTATTTTTGTTTGAGATAATGCTACAGGGCACAGTTGAATGTTTACTAACCAATAGCTTCACTTCCGGAGAGCAGACAGATCCTCTAATTTCACTTTTCCTTCGTAAATGGCCTTACCTACAATGGCACCAAAAACTTTGATGTGCTGCAGCTCAATTAAGTCTTGAAGTGAGCTTACCCCACCACTTGCAATAATCTTCAGGTTTGGAAACCGGTTCTTTAACTTCTTATACAGGCCAAAGTTTGGACCCTTTAGTGTGCCATCTGATTCAATGTCTGTACAGGCAAGAAACTCTAGGCCGTGAATCCCGAACTTTTCTACCAAATCAAACAAGCGGAATTCTGTCTCCTCCAGCCATCCGTTAATGGCTACATTCTCACCTTTAACATCTGCACTAAGTATGAAATTTTCTGCCCCAAATTCTTCCAACCATTGAATAAACTTATCCGGTTCCTTTACGGCTAAACTGCCCACATTGATTTGACTGATGCCTAGGTCCAAGAGTTCTTTTACTTCCTTGTCTGTTTTTACGCCTCCGCCAAAGTCAACATTCAAGGCTGTTTTCGCTTGTATCTTTTGGATCACATCCCAGTTTACCACTTTTCCTTGTTTGGCACCATCTAGGTCAACTAAGTGCAAGTATTCTAGGTTGGCGTCTTCAAATTGTTTGGCTACATCCACGGGATCATCGTTGTACACTTTTATTTGTGCATAGTCTCCTTTTGTAAGGCGTACACATTTTCCATCGATGATATCAATTGCTGGAATGATTCTCATAAGCGCTTATCGTGACTTTTCAAAAAAGCTTTTCAATACTAATTCTCCCGCATTGGATGATTTTTCGGGGTGAAATTGCACCGCGTAAAAATTTCCTTTTTGCAATGCACTGCTAAAAGGTAGAATATATTCAGTAGTTGCCACTGTTTGTTTGCTAATTGGTACGAAATAACTATGTACAAAGTAAACAAATTCGCCTTCCAAATCTTGATTGAGCCATCCCTTTGATAAGTTCAGCGAATTCCACCCCATGTGTGGCACCTTTTGCTGATGAGTGGGTTTAAAAAATTGTACCGTTTCATCGAAAATGCCCAAACACGGTGTATTGTTTTCTTCGGAATGTGCGCACATCAATTGCATGCCCAGGCAAATACCCAATACTGGCTGTTTGAGATTTTTGATGACAGTATCTAGTTTTCTTTCAGTCAAGTATTGCATTGTAGTACTGGCTTCACCTACTCCGGGAAAAATCACTTTATCTGCTGATCTGATTTCCTCAGGATCATCGGTGATGGTAAACGTTACGCCTAGTCTTTCCAATGCAAAAGCGACCGATCGAATGTTACCCGCGTTGTATTTGATTACAGCCACCTTCATATCAAAGCGTTCCTTTGGTGGTCGGTAATTGATTGCTGAACAGATCTTTCCGAACAGCCATTTTGATCGCCTTTGCAAAGGCTTTAAAGATCGCTTCTATCTTGTGATGTTCGTTCTCACCTTCAGCTTTAATGTTAAGGTTGCATCTTGCCGTGTCAGAAAAAGACTTAAAAAAATGCAAGAACATTTCGGTTGGCATCTCACCAATTTTTTCTCGCTTAAATTCTGCTTCCCACACTAGCCACGGACGTCCGCCAAAATCAATGGCCACTTGCGCTAGGCAATCGTCCATCGGCAATGTAAAACCGTAACGCTCAATACCGCGCTTGTTACCCAGTGCTTGAAACACGGCTTCACCCAACGCTAAAGCGGTATCTTCTATGGTATGGTGTTCATCTATTTGCAAATCGCCTTTCACGTAGATATCTAAATCAATCAATCCATGACGCGAGAGTTGCTCCAACATGTGGTCAAAAAATCCCAAGCCGGTATGGATCTTCGAACTACCCGTACCATCTAAGTTTATCTCAACTTGTATGTTGGTTTCATTTGTTTTTCGTTGGACAAATGCAGCACGCTTTGGTTTTACCAGTTCGAAAATCTCTCGCCATGAGTTAACGGTGCCAATACAAGAAAAGGCGTAGGGTTGATTTTGTAGTTTTGCCTTAAGGCTGCCATCATTCAGCAATATTCCTTGGGCGCCCAGGTTGTGCGCTAACTCGATATCAGTTAGGCGGTCACCAATGACAAACGAACGCGACAAATCGTAATGTGTTTGATCAAAGAAATCGGTGAGCATGGCGGTACCCGGTTTGCGGGTTGGTTTGTTTTCTGCCGGCATAGACCGATCTATGTGAACGGATTGAAATTCAATCCCTTCACCTTGCAGTGTTTTCATGACTAAGTTTTGAACGGGCCAGAAGGTATCTTCAGGGAAGTTGGAGGTTCCCAAGCCGTCTTGGTTAGTGACCATTACCAGTTCAAAGTCTAGTTCGCGAGCAATGCGTCCGAGCCACGTAAACACACCGGGAATAAACGCAAGCTTTTCCAAACTGTCGATTTGAGGATCGCTGGGTGATTCATAAATCAGTGTCCCGTCTCGATCGATGAATAATACTCGCTTGGGTAAATGTTGTTTCATAAGCCATTAGTAGCATTAAGCCCGCTCAAGAGTTTTTGGTTCTCTTCAGGCGTTCCGATAGTGATGCGCAAGCAATCATCGCATAAAATTACCGATGAACGGTCGCGTACGACAATACCTGCGCGGATTAATTTTTGATACACCTCTTTTGCATTCCTGACTTTAACTAACAAGAAATTTGCATCTGATGGAAAAACATGGAGCACTACCGGCAGGGCAGCTAACGCGGCTGATATTTTGTTTCTTTCGCGAACAATTTCTGCAACCCATTGATTTTTCCTTGCTTCATGGTCAAGTTGAGCCAGCGCCACTTGCTGTGTAAGGATGCTGATGTTATACGGTGGTTTGATTTTGTTCAAAATGTCTATTACGCCTTCGTGTGCAAAGCACATTCCTAAGCGAATCGCAGCCAAGCCCCACGCTTTGGATAATGTTTGAAGCACCACCAAATTATGGTATTCCTGCAGCATGGTAGCGTAACTCTCCGTGCCCGCAAAGTCAATATACGCTTCGTCTAAGATCACCAGTCCTGAAAATACTTTCAGTAAATCAACGACTTTTTGGCGACTCAAAAGGTTGCCTGATGGGTTGTTGGGGCTACAGAGAAAAAGTAATTTGGAATTGCTGTCGATCGTAGTTAGAATAGAGTTTACGTCTAGATCGAAATCTTCCGTCAGCGGACTGGATTTGATCTTGACATTGTTAATGTTCGCACTTACTGCGTACATGCCGTAGGTAGGTTGTGGTATCACTACGTTGTCAATGCTTGGTTCGCAGAAAGCACGAAATAAAAGATCAATCGGCTCATCGCTTCCGTTTCCTAAGAAAATGTTTTTTGGGTCGACTCCTTTTATCAGGCCGATATGTTTTTTCAATTCACGTTGAAACGGATCGGGGTACCGATTATAGGCTGAAGGGTTGGGATTTTCATTTGCATCCAAGTACACTTGGGCCACACCTTGAAAATCATCTCGTGCGGATGAGTAAGGTTTTAAATCGCGAACGTTTTGCCTTACCAATGTGTCTAAATTCATGTTTTGCATTTGGAATTATAATCTCACTTTCACTGCATTCGCGTGACCCTGCAACTGTTCCGCTTCGGCCATGGCAATTACCGTGTTGGCAATATTCGCCAATCCGTTTGGTGATAGTTTTTGAATGGTAATATACTTTGTAAAACTTTCTAGCGATACACCACCGTAGGCCTTGGCATAGCCGGCTGTGGGCAGCGTATGGTTAGTACCAGATGCGTAGTCGCCTACAGATTCTGGTGAGTAGGGGCCTAAGAAGATTGATCCCGCATTCATAATTTGATCCGCGATGACGTCACAACCTGATGTGTTGAGGATTAAGTGTTCGGGTGCGTATTGATTAATAAAATCAATTTGCGATTGAGTCGATTCCAATACGATGCCCAAGCTGTTCCTAAGCGCCTCTTGGGCGATCGATTTTCTGGGTAGTCTTTCAAGTTGCTGTTGGATGTGATTGATTACTTCGTCTACCAATTTTTTTTCTGATGCTACCAACACTACTTGGCTATCTCCACCGTGCTCCGCTTGCGAAAGCAAGTCAGCCGCAACGTGCACGGGATTCGCGCTGTTGTCTGCAAGCACCAACACTTCTGATGGCCCAGCGGGCATGTCGATGGCAAGGCCCTCCGTATTTACCAGTTGCTTGGCTTTGGTTACATATTGGTTACCCGGTCCGAATATTTTGCTTACTTGAGGTATAGATTCTGTGCCGTAAGCCAGTGCGCCAATGGCTTGCGCACCACCAACTTTAAAAACCTTTTTCACTCCGGTGATCTGTGCTGCAAAAAGAATTGCAGGATTTATTTTGCCTTGTTTATCGGGCGGTGTACAAAGCACTACTTCTTCGCACCCTGCCAGTGCGGCCGGAATGGCAAGCATCAGCACTGTGGAGAATAAAGGAGCAGAGCCACCTGGGACATAAATACCCACTTTTTGTATGGGGACCGCTTTGCGCCAACACACTACGCCAGGCATTGTTTCGATTTTTGAAACTTCTCTTTTTTGCGCAGCATGAAACTTCTGTATGTTTTGAGCTGCTTGTTTGATGGCGGCCTTTAATTCATCAGTTATCGATTCTGTTGCCTCCGTTATTTCGGCCTGCGGCACCAAGAGGCTGGTCAGATTCACTTTGTCGAAATGCAAATTGAATTCATGCAGTGCAGCATCGCCCGACTGTTTGACCCGTGTGAGTATATTGCGAACCGTACCATCTAAGAAATCCGTTTCCAATTGTGGTCGCTGGCATAGTGCTGGCCATTGCGCGCGGCCCGGTTCAATCAATATTTTCATATCGTCTCAAAATTTTAATAAAGTGTAAAGTCGTCAGGCAATCATTTTCTCAATCGGTATCACCAAAATACCTTCGGCTCCGAAAGATTTCAGTAAGTCGATTTTTTCCCAAAAGTCGTTCTCGTTCACTACGCTGTGCAGCGATGACCAGCCCGGTCGTCCTAACGGCATAATGGTTGGGCTTTTCATTCCGGGTATCACATCAGTAATTTTTTGTATCGCCTCGTTCGGGCAGTTGAGTAATATGTATTTGTTGTTCTTGGCAGACTGAACGGCCTCAAAACGGAAGATCAGTTTATCTAACACTTTTTTCTTTTCCGCAGCCAAACGAGGTGCAGCCAACAGCACGGCTTCGCTTTGTATAACTGTTTCAACCTCCTTTAGCCCATTGCTCATTAGCGTGCTACCTGTGCTAACGATGTCGCAGATGGCATCGGCCAGACCGATGCCGGGTGCGATTTCTACCGATCCGCTAATCTCGTGGATGCCAGCCTTTACACCATGTTTTGCCAGGAAATTTCTGACGATAACAGGGTAGGAGGTAGCAATATTCTTGCCTTCCAAGTAGCCAACGCCTGTGTAGTTTTCAGATCTGGGAATGGCGATGGAAAGTCTGCACTTTGCAAAGTCCAGTCGCTTCACCAAGTCATTTTTCTTTTGTTTTTCAATGAAAACATTTTCACCTACGATGCCGGCATCTGCGACATTGTCTTCAATGTATTGCGGAATGTCGTCATCGCGTAAAAAGAGTATTTCGACCGGGAAGTTACGCGCTTGTGTTTTTAGTTGGTCGCGTCCGTTGCTAAAGCTCAAACCACTTTCTTTCAAGAGTTTAAGGCTGTCTTCTTGTAGCCGGCCGGACTTTTGAATGGCAATTCTGAGTGTACTCATCTTTGGTAGTTGGTGTAAAACAAAAAAGGCTTACCGTTTGTTGGCAAGCCTTTTTTTAAATTGTATATTGATTTTTATCAAAACAAAAAGCTGCCATGCATTCTTATTGAATGATGGTGGCCATGGATGTTTTGAGCGTTATTCATAATTGTGGCTCAAAGGAAATGAAAGTTATCTAATCAAGCAAATGGAATGAACAGATTTTACGGTTACGGGTTATTTTTGTGCAGGTAAGTTAGAGTTTGAACTGTTTTGACTAATGAGTAGTAGGGAAAAATGAAGAAGATTGAACGTACGCTACAGTTTCTGTTTTGGTCGGCCACATTTCTTTTGCTTGGCTGCGACTCGAAAGAGACGCGTCTCCAGCAGTTTCTTTTGAAGGGCAATCTGGCGGCAACCGAACTAAACTACAGTCAGGCGGCTTATTATTACGGGGAAGCTATCAAGTTAGATCCGTGCTTTGCCGATGCACATAATAATTTAGGCACCGTCCATTTTCAACAGAAGCAATGGGAACTGGCGTTGGCAAGCTACAACAAAGCATTGGAGTGCAAACCTCGATTTGTAGGTGCGTTGCTCAACCGCGCCAATACCGCTTACGAATTGAAAGAGTATTTCAATGCCCTAAAAGACCTCGAAGAGGTAAAATCGCTAAGACCGGATACAGCCCTGGTCTATTTTACGATTGGGTTAGTGCATACCAAAATGCGCGATTTTGATAGAGCACTGTTGGCCTTTGATAAGGTCATTTCCATGGAGCCTGGTAACGTGGAGGCAATGATTAACCGAGCAACTACCCACTTTTACAAAAAGCAATATGATGTAGCAAGCGCGGAGTTGGAGAGCGCTATCAAGTTAAAACCGGAGGAGCCGAACATTTATAACACGTTGGCGATGATTTTTGCCGAACAAGGGAAGAACCAAGATGCGTTAAGAATGGTAGAGAAGGCACTTGAGCTGTCGCCCAATCAGCCTTACTTTGTTAACAACCGAGGGTTTATCTATCTCCAATTAAATGAATTGACAAAGGCGGAGGCCGATATCAATCAGAGCATCAGTTTGGATCCCTATAATGGTTGGGCATATCGAAATAAAGGTATTTTTTATTTGATGAAAAAAGATTTTGTTGCTGCAGAGCGTTTGCTTTTGCAAGCAGAGAAGTTAGACGACTTCATTGATAAAATCTATTTCTACTTGGGTACTGCATTGTTAAAAAATGGCAAGAAAAATGAAGCATGCGCTGCCTTTAAGAAATCAGAAGAACGAGAAGACAAAATGATGACCGCTGAGTTAATCAAGGGCTGCCGTTGACATGAATTTTGATTTCCTCATTGAAAAGCTAGCGAATCGATTGCAAGAACCCTTGCCGGGTCCAGCTGCGCACGAGCCTTTGCGCGCCACGCCAACGGGTTTAATCAAACCTAAGTTCCACCATCAACTCCCACCAAAGCCAGGCAGTGTTTTGATTTTACTTTATCCAGATGACGGTAGTATCAAGTTCCCGCTTACCAAACGACCGGATTACTTGGGTGCGCATGGCGGACAGGTGAGTTTGCCGGGAGGGAAGTCAGAGCAAGGTGAGAATGCCATTGAGACTGCACTGCGCGAAGGTGAAGAAGAGATTGGTGTGAAATCTATTGAGATGAAAGTTGTTGGCACATTGAGTAATTTTTTTGTAGTCCCCAGCAACTTCATGGTTACTCCAGTAATCGCGTATTCTGAGGCAAAGCCCCGGTTTGTGCCGCAGGAGACTGAAGTAGAGCGAATTCTTGAATGCGATCTGCTTGATTTACTAAGACCAGAGGCTATTCAAACCAAAGAGATCGTTGCTGCTAAAATGTATCCAATGTTGGCACCGCACTTTTTGATCGATGGCGAAGTGGTTTGGGGAGCAACGGCAATGATGTTGAATGAGTTGAGAACGTTAATTCGGCAATTTGATAATTCGTTGATTTAACAATTCCTGAACACTATATCTGATCGATTCACTATTAAAACACTGCCTTGTCATAGTTACCTTGGCCTAATTCACAAAGTCCAATGGAATTGAAGATAATGTCATTGTCAGGATCGTATTTAAGTGCCGTTGACAGTACTTTTTTCGCGTCTTCAAACTTCTCAAGTTTAAAGTATTGCATCGCGTCTCGAAACCTTTCATAGGCTACCGCATTTGAAAAGTCATCCTGACTTGTCGGAGTTTCTAACCAAATGCCACCATCATGCGTTTCATGTTCTTTTGTTTCCGTTTGATTACATGACAAAACTGCAAGCAGTAGCACGTAACGCTTCATAACTGCTCTAACATTATCGCTAAAAAAGTCTTGACACCGTCAACATAGTTACCCACTCGGATGTTTTCGTTTTCGGCATGCTGGTTGTTGTCGGCATTTACGGTCGGCACAGCCACGGCTGGGATACCTAGCGTTGTTACAAATGGTGAAATTGGAATACTTCCTCCCGCTGTGCGAATTTTTATCGGCTCCTTTCCAAACGCCCGTTCCATCGCCCTGGTTAACCATTTGCCACACTCCGAATCGAAAGGTGTTTGAAAAGCCAAATAAGAAATGCTTGAGGTAAAGGATGCAATGCGCGGATGCTCCGCACGCTCTTTCTCTGTGGGTTCACGGTCAATCACAAAATATCCCTGCCCTTCTACGTGCTTGCGCACTAGTTCAATTAGCCGTCTCGGGTCGCTGCTGGGCACCAATCTTATGTCAATTTCTGCTATTGCCTTCGCTGGAATTAGCGTGCGTGCTTCATCACCCACATACAACGCATCCAATCCACGTATATTCAATGTGGGGTATTGCAAAGACTCTTGAAAGTTTCCTCCGATTTTATCAGGCTCTGCAATGCCTAAAAATCGTTTAATTTCGTTCTCGTTATCTGGAACCTGTTGAAGGGTTTTCTTTTCAGCCTCTGATAGTACCACGCCATCGTAAAAGCCAGGTATGATCACTTGTCCATCCGCATTTTTCATAGAGGCCAAGAGCTGCGCAAGTCGCATGGCTGGGTTAGGAGTATAATTTCCATAGTTCCCGCTGTGCACGGGTGTTCTTGGTCCAAATGTAGTTAACGTAATTTCGCAAATGCCGCGCGCACCAAACGAAAGTGTAGGCTCGTTACTTACATGGCGAGGTCCATCAAAGATGATAAGCATGTCTGCCGCGAGTTCTGTTTTGTACTTGTTAACAGCATCGGGCAGGTGAGGAGACCCTAATTCTTCCTCAAAGTCCATAATTACCTTGATGTTGAAATTGGGTTCACGTTTTATTTCAGCAAGTGCATCAAGTGATGCGATAAAGGCCATGGCGGGCCCTTTGGCATCTGATGCTGATCGAACGAAAATTCGCCAATCTCTGTTCAATTCCGTCTTTAGTTTTTCGAATGGAATAGATGCCCATTTCCCCTCTGCATTTTTCTCTTTTAAAGTAGGCTTCCAAGGGCTTTCTTGTTCCCATTTGCTTGGGTCAACTGGTTGCCCATCGATTTGCAAATAGATCAAAACCGTCTTTTTTGCATTTTTTACTTTTCGTTCTGCCAATAGCAATGGAACAGTTTGGGTGCTCAACCGCTTAGTGGTAAAACCACGTTTCGCAAACGCATTCTCGCACCAGCTCACATTCTTTTCGATATCAGCCGGAAAGTGTGCATCATTTGGTAAACTGTGCAATTCGTAAAACTCCGGGAATGACGCAACCGCGTATTTTTCTGCAATCTTGTCCAGGTTCAGTTGTGTTGATTTCTGTGCGTCAGCTGCCGGGCCGGCAAGAAATAGGAGTACGCTCAAAAACGTGTACTTATTTTTCATATTGAGTGGGCAATTTAAAACCCAGGTTTTCCGCACACCAGAAAATGGAAACTATGTAGTAACGGCCTTCGTCTCTGAATAGTTGAATAGAATTGATGCCGCGATTGGTCACGGGTCCAGTGCGTGTCTCACGTGTTTCGTACGTACTGAAGACGTGCACTATAGTTCCATATTCTTCTGTATTTCGATGCAACTCTTTTTCGAAGAAACCGGTGGCAATGCGCGACTGAAACAGTTGAACGTATTCTTCGGGTGTCATTGGCTTGGTGATCAACTTTCCTTTTTCATCTTTTCGTGTAGGAATGAGTCGAGCCTCGGCCTTGAACAGGTTCTTGAAGCGATCCCAATCACGACTAGTATTGGGCTCGCCAGAGATCACATCGTACAAAGCAGCAATAATGCCGTCAATGGACTGCACGTCTTTCGAGTAGTCTTTTGATTGCGAAAGAGTTTTTAAACTGACTAAGCTCAGCACTACCAATGCAACTATCTTCATAAAATTCCTTCTTTTACCAAAAGCTATTGCCGACCTTCTTCATTCGAGTTTAGTCTAACGCCTTTACACCGGGCAAAACTTTTCCCTCAAAGTATTCAAGCAACGCACCGCCACCTGTAGATACATAGCTTACTTTTTCCTCGAAGCCAAATTGCGCAACCGCTGCCGCGGAATCGCCACCACCGATCAAACTGAATGCTCCGTTAGAAGTAGCACGGACCACGGCCTCAGCTATCGACTTTGTTCCTCCTTCGAATTTGGCCATTTCAAAAACGCCCATTGGGCCATTCCACAAAATGGTTTTGGATTGCTCAACAACCTTGCTAAACACCTCACGTGCTTGCGGCCCGATGTCAAGCCCCATCCAGCCATCGGCTATAGAAGTGTTGTTGCTGATGGCGGTGTTGGCATTTGCATCAAATTTATCGGCCACTACCGAGTCGATGGGCAGATGCAATTCCACGCCCTTCGATTTTGCTTTTTGGATGAGTTCTTTGGCCAACTCTAGCTTATCTGCCTCAACCAATGAGTTGCCGATGCTTCCGCCCAAGGCCTTGAAGAAAGTGTAGGCCATGCCACCACCAATGATTAGATGGTCAACCTTGTCAAGGAGTTTTTCGATAATCAAAATCTTGTCAGATATTTTCGCTCCGCCCATAATGGCGGTGAAAGGTTTTACGGCAT
This sequence comes from Bacteroidota bacterium, assembly GCA_018267275.1. Taxonomy (GTDB): domain Bacteria; phylum Bacteroidota; class Bacteroidia; order Cytophagales; family Cyclobacteriaceae; genus ELB16-189. The sequence continues at coordinate 34,073 of JAFDYV010000012.1, forward strand.
TTCCCAATACCTTCTCGGCATTTGCTAACTCAGCAGCCATTACATACCCCGCAGCTTTTTCTTTGAAGAATTGTGCCACAATGGTAGTAGAAGCATGGGCGCGGTGGGCGGTGCCGAAGGCATCATTCACGTATACATCGCCATGTTTCGATAGTTTTTCCGCGAATCCCACATCACCTTTTTCTTCTTGCTTGTAGAAACGCAAATTTTCGAGCAGCAATACTTCACCTGGCTTTAGGCTAGCAGATAGTTTGTACGCTTCTTCACCTATGCAATCGGGAGCAAATTTCACCGACACGCCCAATAATGCTTCTGTAGTCTTGATTGTGTGCCGCAGCGAATATTTGTCTTCTGGCCCTTCCTTGGGTCGTCCCAAGTGCGACATCAATATGCAACTGCCACCATCCTTCAATATCTTTTTCAGGGTCGGAATAGTGGCGCGAATGCGGTTGTCGTCCGTTACATTGAATGATTTGTCGAGCGGCACATTAAAATCTACTCTGATCAATGCGCGCTTGTTATTGAAGTTAAGTTGATCGATTGTTTTCATGAGTTGAAAGGAAGTTAGAAATCAGATTTGAAATTTATTGTTTGTTAGTTCAACGTTAGTTCTTTAAAGGTAGGGCGCTGGTTTCACCTGCCTGCAAGTCTATTTAATCTCCAAAGCTGATGCCAAGCCCCCTTGCAGCTTTCACGAGGTAGCCATCTTTCGAAACGAAGTTGTAATTGGCTGTGGCTTCTTCTAATGTTACCGAGGAAACAACATTGTTTTTAAGCGTCACCATTCTGCCAAACTTCTGCTGCAGCAATAGCTCAGCAGCATGCACCCCAAAAACGGTGGCCAATACTCGGTCAAATGCTGTTGGGCTGCCGCCACGTTGCACATGCCCCAGCACGGTTTCGCGTATTTCTGCTGTGCAGCCAGCCTCTTTCAGTTGCTTTGATAGTTGAAAGGCCACGCCACCCAATCGCACATGTTCTGATCCTTGCGAGCCTTGTGAAGAAGTGATTGTTCCGTCTTTTGGCTTGGCGCCTTCTGAGATAACAATATTTACAAACCCGTGCCCATTCTTATAACGAGATTGGATCCTTCTCACTAACTTATGAATATCATATGGGATCTCGGGTATCAGGCAAATCTCTGCGCCCCCGGCAATGGCGGTGTGCAGTGCGATCCATCCGGCATCGCGCCCCATCACTTCCATTATCATCACACGATCGTGGCTTTCGGCAGTCGTTACCAATTTGTCAAAACTATCGGTAGCAATCTGCACCGCGGTTTGAAACCCAAACGTCATATCGGTGGCCGATAAATCGTTGTCGATTGTTTTGGGTACACCAATGACGTTAAGCCCTTTTTTGAACAAAGCCTGGGAAATTTTTTGAGAGCCATCGCCCCCTATGTTGATCACAGCATCAAAACCTAGATCTTTGATGCGCTTGATCAACTCATCGGATCGGTCAACAAATTTCACCGAGCCATCGGGTTGCTTCACCGCAAAGTTGGTTGGGTTGCCTTTGTTGGTGGTTTTTAAAATCGTGCCACCCCGCACGTGAATACCAGCAGTTCTCGAGCGTGTCAACTTGATTAACTCGGGCGGGTCGCTAAAAACACCGTTGAAGGCCTCCTTGCTTCCATATACCTCCCAGTCTTTTTCTTTTCGGATTCTCTTAGCGATTCCTCGGATTACCGCGTTTAAACCAGGGCAGTCTCCACCGCCCGTCAATACCAATAGCTTCTTCATTCTAACTGCGTTGAGAAAATTATGCTGACAAATTACACCAAAACACCAGATGAATGATGTGCGACCGCAATTAATTTTTAGCCTGCAGCGGCACGCCTCAAGCGGTCGTTAATAGCGCGACCTAAATCGAATTCGGGCACGGGTTCCGCCAAGATGATTGGGGCATCTGTTTGATCGAGTGCGCGCAGCATGCCAAAAAGGTTTTGTGCAGCTTCCGCCAAGTTGCCCGATGGTGTAAGTATCCTTTGCCGTGTATCGTCAACCAAATTTCTCTTCGTTTTGTAGGCAAGCACGGCAGCCGATGAACCGTGTTCTGCAATCAAAGCGTCAAGGTTGCCGAGTAAAAGCCTTTTGCGGGGCGCATAGTGGCTGTGCAATAGTCCGGGCGCCACGGGGTTTGACGATGTGTTCAGTCGCACTTCTACAGGGCCTATTACATCCTCCAACTTTTCTAAACTCAAACCGCCCAGGCGGTATACAACTAATTGAGACCCATCAAAACCTACAATGGTAGACTCAATACCAACTTTGCATTCTCCGCCATCTAATATGTAAGGTATTTTAGTGCCAAGCTGATCTTGTACATGAGTTGGAGTGGTTGGGCTGATATACCCAAACGGATTAGCACTTGGTGCAGCCAAAGGAAAAGGCAATGCTCGCAATAATTGGCGTGTCAGTAAATGGTCTGGACAGCGAATGCCCACCGTTTCCAGGCCGGACGTTACCAAATCAGGGATTACATTGTTTCTGGGTAGCAACAAAGTGAGCGGACCAGGCCAAAATTGTTTAGCAAGAATCTTTGCTTTATCAGGAACAGACAAAGTCCATTGCTGGATCGAAACGAAGTCGGGCACATGGATGATTAATGGATCGAAAAACGGCCGATCCTTAACCGAAAAAATCTTGGCAACGGTATCACCGCGCAGTGCATTACCCGCCAACCCGTACACCGTTTCTGTCGGGATGGCAACCAATTCGCCACTTTGCAAAAAAGAGATGGCCGGATGGATATCTGAGCTGATGGTAGCCACTAATTGTGCAAGTTAGGTTTGCTGGTGCAGTTTGCGTTGCTGTATTTTCTCCACCATACGCAGCACCGATCTTTCGTTGGTCATGTTTTTGATTTGATCAAAGTCAAACCAGCGGACATCGTGCGATTCATCGCTTACTACAACTGATTGGCCGTCTTTCGCTACTAGAAGATAACGCACATCGTAATGGTAGTGTGCTGGAAATTCTTTTCGCGCGGGTATCAAATGTATGTCGATATCATAAATTTCTTGATTTGCAAAGAAATGACCAATTCCCGTTTCCTCTTGTGCTTCGCGCAATGCTACAGAAAATACATCTACTACACCATCGGCATGGCCGCCCGGCTGAACCCATTTGTTCAACTTTGCATGATGCACCAATAGCGCTTGAGTTTGCGCTTCATTTAGCACCCAAGCAGACCCGGTGATATGGCCGGGTAAGTGCGTGCGCAAAAACGCATTGGGGTGTTCCAATAGCGACTGAAATAATGGAATAAAGGAGGACTCCTCTTGGCTGTATTGGTAATGACTTAGCGCAAGCAAAAGATGTTGCCTGCCAATCATTGGATAACGATAGTCACTTTGTTGAACTTGCCGTCTTCCAGTTTTCCAATCTTTTCGCCACCACCGGTGTTATCTTTGTCTCCTTTTTTTACCAAAACAAAATAGGCAATGGGCTTCAGCTTCTTAAAACGAAAAACACCTTTTGCATCTGTCGCCCCTTCGGCCACAGCGTTCTTTTCTTGGTTATAATTTTCCTCACTTTCAAAAAGTTTGATCGAAGCGCCCTCTACTGTGTTGCCTAGTTCATCGCGTACGGTAACCGTCAATGATGTATTGAACAACTGGGGTGGGGCAGCCGCTACCAACTGAAAAAAGAGGATTGCCAATGACAGTATTGTAAGAGACTTTTTCATATTTTCATTTTTCGATTTTACTGTTGGTTGAAATTTTTAGTTATTAGTTAGAATGTGTTTTGCATAGTTTACCTTCCAATGATCCATTGTTTTCAAGTGAAGTGACATTCGCTTTTTAAAACCGGCAAAGTTTCTTTTTTCTTTTTGCGTCCACACCACTTCGGCAAATGCCCAAGCCCGCGGGTAGGCCATGTACTCGAGTTGCGCATCGCTGCTGATGTATTCGGTCCACAGGTTTACCTGCGCTCCCATTATGAATTTCTGTTCTTCGCTTGACAATTGCGTAGGTAATGGCTCGTAACTATATACTTCCTCTACTGTTGTCATGCCGCCAATTGCCAAGGGTTCATTTTTGGGCTCGGCCTGATAGTGATCCAAGTAGCACCAATTTTCGGGGGTCATTATCACTTCGTGTTGCTGCTTGGCAGCAGCAATCCCACCTGCTTCTCCACGCCAGCTCATTACGGTGGCATTGGGTGCCAATCCGCCTTCTAATATCTCATCCCATCCAATGATGCGCTTGCCTTTGCTGTTTACATATTTTTCAATGCGTTGAATAAAATAGCTCTGGAGTTGGTGCTCGTCCTTCAATCCTTCTTTTTTGATGCGAGCCTGGCAGTTAGGGCATTTTTTCCAGCGCTCTTTCGGGCACTCATCTCCACCCACGTGAATATATTGACCGGGGAACAGTGCCATCACTTCGTCCAAAACAGATTGCAGAAACTCAAATGTTTCTTCTTTGCCAGCGCAGAAAACATCGTCAAATACTCCCCATTTGGTGGCGGCTTGGTAAGGGCCGCCCGTGCAGCCCAATTGCGGATATGCAGAAAGGGCCGCCAACGCATGCCCCGGCATTTCGATTTCCGGAACAATGGTAACAAAGCGTGCGGCAGCATACTTCACCACTTCTTTGATTTCGTCTTGCGTGTAAAAGCCACCGTAACTTTTTCCATCATACTTTTGAGGTTTACTATTGTAGTGGCCGATGAGTGTTTCGTTGCGGTGTGACGCCACCTCTTGCAACTTGGGGTACTTCTTGATGGCAATGCGCCAACCCTGATCGTCAGTCAAGTGCCAATGAAATCGATTCATTTTGTGGTGTGCGAGCAAGTCAATGTATTTTTTGATTTGCCGCACGCTGAAGAAGTGTCGGCTCACATCTAAATGCATTCCTCTATATTGAAATCGCGGGTAGTCTTTGATCTCAACATAAGGTAAGTCAAGTTGCTCGCCATGCGGGGGGAGCAGTTGAATCAGCGTTTGCACCCCATAAAATAACCCAACACTTTGGGTTGCGCGGATGGCGGCCCCTTTCTCGTTTACAGAGATTTCATAGTATGCTTCGGGCAGTAGTGTGTCTGGCAGCATTCTGACCAGCGTAATGGGTCGGGTTTCGCGTGTTTTTGGAGCGAACGTAACGTTTACTTTCCGCTCTTTGAGGTAATCGACTAAGAACTGTCCTATGTTTTGGTCTTCGATAGACAATGCCTCTATCACTACCGTCTTGGGAATTACAAACTTCTTCGTTCCCCAATTTACTTGTGCAGGTTGAGGCACAAGGGCACTCTCAATTTGCGCCCATAATGAAGACGAGATCAAACAAGAAATGATCAGCCAACGGTACATGACAGGTAGTTTTAGTGGTTAAAACTACCAAAACAACACAAATACCCAAAACGAAGATACCTAGCGCAGCAACACCACGCCACCTCGTTGCTCTTTTACACCGTCTTGTGGGCGGAAGGAGCTTTGGTAACGGATCACGTAAGTATAGGTCCCGCCAGGTAACGGCTGCCCGGGATTGTTGTTATAGCCACCATTCCATTTAAAGCCACGGTCTTTCGATTGAAAGACCAACTCACCCCAACGGTTGTAGATCGCCACTTCAAAGTTGTCAGTGACGAAAAAGCTGTAGACAAAAAATTCTTTATTGGAGTAAGTGCCCAAGCGCGTGGTGTATTGCACATCGCTGCCTGGACGGAATGCATTAGGGCCAACAATCTTGGGTAGACATTCATTCAGTACTTCCGTCTCGTCAGCGTTAACACAACCAAATGAGTTAGTCAAATCAACACGGTACAATCCTTCGCTGGTAGCGGTAAAGATTTGATTGGTATAGCCCAACGTGTTGCCATCCTTGAACCAATTGTAGGATACAAATCGGCCGGGGTTTAAATCTACCTGATTGGTTGCCGGGTCTAAATTATCGCGGTCGGCACAAATAATCGCCCGATCGATCAGTTGCCCAAGCGGTATCGGTGCTTTTATGATTTGAATATTTGCATCGGCAAAACAAGTTGCTTTGGAAACCCTCACTCGGTAGGTGCCTGCGTTGTTTTGGCTCAGCGTGGCACTGGTGGCGTTGGCGATCGGGGTGGTGTTGTTGTTAAAAAACCAGGAATAAGTGACACCTGTAGCGCTGGTGCCTGCAGTGAGCGTAAAATCCCTTCCGTCATCACACGCTTGCGTGGCGGTGAGCGTGGCGTCAACGGGGCCGCTCACTTGCACTGCCTTGGCAGCAGACCGAACCACACATCCGTTTGATGCATCTACAACTTCAACTGCAAATTGCACCCCGTCATCGGCAGTTGTTACCGTAACTTGATTGCCACCCAGTGGCACAAGAACACCAGCACGGTACCATCGGTAGGTGAAGGCACCTACAGGAGTCGCACTTAACAAGACACTTGTAGCGCATCCATCTGACTGCGTGAAGTTTGGTGTGAGTGGGCCGTTGTAATTAATGGTAATTGAATTAGTGACGATACAGCCGGAGGCGAGGGTTACATCGACCCGATAGGTGCCGCCAGTAGTTACCGTTAAAGGATTACCCGCCACTGTGCTCCCACCGGGCAGCGTCCAGTTGAAAGCGGTGCCACCGCTAGTCACTTGTAAGTTGGCAGGATTTACGCAAAGGTTTGGTTGAATGACCGGAGGCGTTACCGTAGTCGAAATAGTCTGAGGAAACACAAAAGTACAGCCGGTGCCGCCATTGTCGCGCACCTGAATTTGATAGTCACCCACAGGCAAAGTTGCGATGTTGCTTGCCTGCGGGCCGACCACAGGACCTCCAGCAACAGGCGTAAAAGTATATTGCAGCGCACCCACCGTAGGACCAGCCGTGGACACCGTTACGACCGAAGGATCACAATTTGTAAACGTGGCAGATGCTGTGAAAGCAGCATCTACCAATCCGAAGGCATTTGAGATCGTACAGCCTGATACTTGATCGGTTACGATTCCCGAATACGTTCCTGACACCCGTCCCGCAAAAGGCCCTAATGTGGCAGGTGCATTTTGATCAATACCAGTTTGGTTAAAAGATGGCCCTGAAACAAAATAAGAGTACGGGCCGCCAGTTGGTGTGGTGGCATTGAGCGTAACCGTGAGCGAGCCGTTCGCGGCCCCGCACGTAGGATTTACACCTGACAAAGTGAAAGATGGAGAGACTTTGACAGTTATGGTTCTGTTTGCAGTAGCAACGCAATTGGTGACGGGATCCGTAACGGTAACACCGTAAGTAAGAACTGCGGGGGTCGTTGTATCAACAGCTTGCGTCTGTGATGTGTTGCCATTGGGCGCTCCATTAAGCGTCCATAGGTAGTTCAAGCCAATATTTTGGGCATCTAAGTTGGCAACCGAATTATTCTGGCAAACTTCCGTGGGCGGCCCAAGGTTCAACACCGGGCGATTGTTAGCAACAATGGTAGCTGCGTTTGCTGCGCACCCATTGGCGTCAACAGTGCTTACGGTATAGCGTCCTACGTTATTGACGTTTATCGTTCGTGAGGATGCGCCCGTGTTCCATGCATAACGGGATGCTGGGCCCGCATCTAGCACAAGTGGCCCGTTGCACAATGAGATCGCTAGTGGTATCGTGGGTCGCGGTGCGGGCGGATTAATTTTTACCTGACGTACGAGGGTGGTATCTAATCCGCAGCGGTTTGTCAGCCGCATGGAGACGGTGTACGTGCCTGGCGCAGCGTAAACATGGCTGGGTGCAGAAACGGTGCTTCCGGCACCATCTCCAAATGCCCACTGAAACTTGTCAATGGCATCGGTTGGTGTGCCATTGAACTTCGTAGTATCGCCCAAGCAAATGCCTGTGAACGTAAAGCTCGGACCTCCAAAGCCGTTGCCTTGTTGCTGTACAAAGTTCGGTAAGCCCAGCCTGCTGTTGGTGCCAGCCGCTAACGCGAAGCCCGTAATAGTGCCCAGTGATGTGAGCCGCAACGTGTCTTCATCTGCCCGAAAATTTCCCAGTGTGTTGTTGTTAGTGGCATCATTATATGCCATATAAATCTGTCCATCTGGCCCTACCTGCAACGCACCCAGTTCATTCGGTTTGCTCACTTTTTGTTTGAATCGAACGCGCTCTAATGAGTCGATAGAATATTCAAACAACTCGGAAGGAGAGGGATTGCCCTTGACGGTAGCAAACAACTTCCTTCCACCCGGTGAGAATTCGATTCCATATACTTGGCCGTTGGGCTGGTTCATGTCAACTTTTCTGTAATTGCGCAAAACACCGGTGGTGTCGTTCAATTGAAATAATTCTAAAATATTGCTAGTGCCTGGTGTGGAAAGTGCTACTGCCAAATTGCTGCGAGGTCCTAACTTCATGTAGCCTTGACCATTGGCAATCGATCCAAATGAATGGACGGAGCCTATATCAGAATACACCGCTGGGCCGATACCCTGGTTGGTAATTCGGTAAGTGCGGAACGTACTGTTGCCGTATTCGTGTGCCACCAGCCATCGGCCGTTTGAAGTGATTCGCTCCGTGCTCTTTGAAAAAAGTAATACATTCTTTTGCGTCACTTGACCGTTGCCGCCATTCAGTTTCAAATCAAAAACTGAATAGCGAAGTTCAAAAAGCGAAGTCCCCGTTATTTCTTGGGTCGTGAATATGTAGTAAATCGTCTCATCGCCCGGCACCGAGACAATGAGTGAGGACTGCGTTGAAGTTGGGTCACCCCCAATACCAGTATCAATTAATGTGTTCGTTTTGTCATACACGTTTGTACCATCGGTATAAAAAATTGTTCTCCCATTTCGATCACATACAATAGCACAACCCGCGGGCGCATTCATGGCGCTGTTGTTCAGTGCAACCGGAGGCTGCTTGTTGAAATCGATTCCTGCCTTGTTACCAAAATACCATATGTTACTTCTGCGGTCGTTGAGACCGTATTCTTTCACGTTCACGCCAGCGTAGGTAGAACAACCCGTGCCATTTCCGACCACCACATAATAATACCCCGCAGAATCCGGTTGGAGTGTTGCCCCCGTTTGCCCGTTCGACCAGTTGAATGTGGTGGCGGTACCTTGAGTCACCTTCACAGTAACGGAAAACCTTGTTGGCGAAGATGTTCCGCGCGGTGGCGGAAACTCAGATCGGCAAGCAGTGGTGTCTTGCACCAATTGAATTCTCAAATCAAAGGGTGTAATGGTAACGGGTTGGGTTGCACTTACACGTTGGCCCTGGTAGAAAGCAGTGAGTTGTACATTAAATGATGGTTGGTTTTGCACGAACCGATGTACCGGACTCCAAGCGCGAGAAGAAGGACTGCCGTCACCAAAATTCCAGACTAAGCTATCGGCACCCGGTGTTACATTTGGAAAGAAAGTGATTGGATTATTTTGGCACCTCGGTGTGCCACTAGTGGTAAAGCTTACCGTGAGTGTTGGATTCACTCGCGGCAAGAACGAAGGGAATTGAGTTCCCGCAAAATTTGTATTGCCAAAAGGCCGCGTAACCCGAACAAATGCAGCGATGGTGTCTGTCTTGGTAAATTTGTCTACCAAAAAAGGCCCACCGACAGAAGCCTGATAGATGTGGTAAATGGCGGAGTCGGGTGCTAACTGCAATCCGTAGCTTCTGGCCGGTAGGGTAGTGCCGGTCGCTGCATAAAGCGAAGTAATTACTGTGGTAGGCGTGCCCGGGTTCGAGCTGGTGTAGTCGTATTGCAACACATCTGCGTTGATGCCTGCTTCGCCTACGCGAGAGATGTAAAGATATTGCCCGCCTTTTATGTCCCACTGAATGTCATAGATGGATTGTGGTTGTGTCGTTGGCAGACCGGTATTCAAAATGTATCGATCAAACGTAATGTTACCGGTGGCTGGGTCGAAGTTGAGAATTTGTGCGTCATCGTTTGGGCTTTGAGTCGATACCGCGATCTTCCTGAGTTTATGATTGTATGAAAAGTTAGAAACCGAAAGGGGCAGGGCACCTGCCGGCCCGGCAATACTATTCACAATCGTATTGAAAGTGCCACTGGCATAAGACGCAGCGGTAATTTGGGTCGTCATGAAATTTGACGAGCCATTCTGGTGTGTGATCAACCAAAAGTCGGTACCGTTGGCGTGGGCAATTACCATCATAGCTTCCGATCGATTGGATAAGCCCGGCACGGCTACATTTTTGTTCGCGGTTTCTACATTGCCTAATCCCGGTGAGGGGAAGACGGCATTTCCAAACAACGCCATGTCTACAACACTTCTATTGATCGAACCTCCGGTGGTAAAATTTGCATTGTTCGTAAAAACAAAATATTTGTTTGCCTGGCCAGGCACAGGGCAGACCACCACGGGTTGGTTAGCAGTTGTATTAGCACCGAGGCCTGAGCCATTTGGCATCAAGCGATGCGTGGCATCATATACTCGATTGCCGTCTGTGTAGAAAAGCAGATTGGCCGTAGCAGGATCGGTAACCACAGCACTGCCGCCCGTCCCGAACGGAATGGCTTGGTCAGTCACTGCTTTGGCCTGGTTGCTTCCGCGATTGAATCGAATGCCATCTGGCGTACTGCCGAAGTACCAATTATGCTGCGAAAGATTTTGCGAAAAAGAAATGGTTGAAATTGCGCAGCAAGCAATCAAAAGGTAAATGGCTTGCTTTAAAAATGAAACTCTTTCCTGCATCCGATTAAAACTCATAAAGTGATGTCGTTCGCTTCTACCCACACCAAACTCAAATGTACAACGTGAAGAGCTTATAAAAAATACACTATCAGTTCAAAAATATCGTTAAGAAGATGAAAGCCGCCTATTTGTCGGTCAAATACTTTTTTAAATCTGTTCAATCATCGTAATTTGCTTACTTGAAAAACGCTAACATTAATTTCATGAAGTGTAGATGGGTTGGGGTGGCAGCATGGATGCTGTTGGCCACCATTTCGGTAACTGCACAAGACCCACAATTTTCTCAGTTCTATGCAGCGCCACTGTATTTGAATCCTGCTTTTGCGGGATCTACCAACCAAAATAGGGTAGGGATCAACTACCGCACGCAATGGCCCGCCATTGACGCCAATTTTACTACCATTTCTGCCTATGGTGACTTCTACATCGAAAGTAAAAACAGCGGTGTGGGTTTTATCATTAACCGAGATCAAGAAGGGCTACTCGGATTACAGTCTATTAATATTGGTCTTCAGTATGCCTACGATTTGTCGTTGACCAAAACGTTGTCGTTTAGACCGGGTGTACAAGTGGGTGTATATAACCGTTCCATCAACTTCGGCAGATTGACATTTGGTGATCAAATCGATCCGAACACCGGGCAATTCATTGGCCGTGCTTCAGCCGAAGGTTTGAATTCGGGGCAGTCTAAATTTTTTCCTGATTTATCATTTGGGGGTTTGCTCTATTCTCAACGTGGCTGGATTGGCGTGGCGGCCCATCATATACTAGAACCTGACCAATCACTGGTTGGCTCGCCAGATAATCTGCCCATGAAACTGTCGGGGCACGCGGGCTGGAAGTTTTATTTAACCCCGGGCCAGATCGGGCGGGGCTTTTATCAACGGCCGCAAGAGCGAAGCATTACCCCCGCAGTGCAATATCGCCACCAAGGCAGGTTTGATCAGATGGACGTTGGTTTGTACTACACGCTTGAGCCGCTCATTATTGGAACTTGGTATCGTGGCGTGCCTTTTAAAACGGTAAACGGAATTGTCAACAATGAGTCAATTGTATTGCTGGTGGGCTTTACCAAACGTGGCGCAAAAGATGTACTCAACATTGGTTATAGCTATGACTACACGATTTCGAAACTTGGTTTTGGAAGTGGTGGAGCGCATGAGTTCAGCCTGAGTTATTCTTGGTCAACGCGCGACCCGCGCAAGCCTGCCAAAGACAAGTTAATCATGCCGTGTCCGGTGCCATGGTTTTGAGCAAAGCCTGGAATCCCCATACGGCTAAATAGAAAAGAACGATCAATCCTCTGCACTCCCTCCAATCTTACAAACATCATCCATGCCTAAGTGCATCAATGCATCACCAGCATTCACAACCGGATTGTTGTTAAGTCCGACCACATAACCGGTGGAGGGCGATTTGATTTGTTCCTTAAATTCGCCAAACGGATCAGTGAGATTGCCAATGATTTGATTTTTCTGAACAAGGTCACCACACGCAATGGTGGGCTGAAACAACCCCGCTGTCCGAGCGCGCGCCCATGCGGAGCTCCAGATAATTTTATTTTCCTGTTTGGGTTCAGGCGCCCAATCGATCATATTTAAATGTTTCATCAAACGCAACGTGCCGTTGATGCCTTCTTCAATGGCTTGCTGATCCATGCGTAGGGATTCGCCCCCTTCGTAAACGATTATGTTCTTTCCTTTTTTCGCTGCTGTCTGCCGAAGTGAATGAGGTCTGAAAGGAGAATCTATTGTGAAGGGGGCGTTAAAGGCTTTGGCCAGTTCAACATTCTTTGGCTCTTGCATCATGCAGCGCACTTGCGGATAGTTGGTGCGCATCGCGCCTCCTGTATGAAAATCAACTCCAAAATCAATATTTGGTATAATGTCGTGGGTGATGTGATAGGCTACTCGCGATGCCAATGACCCCGACCGACTTCCGGGAAAAGAGCGGTTCACATCTTTGCCATCTGGCACCTCTCGGGAATAGTTGAGAAATCCATAAACGTTGATGATCGGCATGCATACCGTTGTGCCTCGAAGTACACGGTTATGACCGGCATCGATAATTCTCCGAACGATTTCCATACCATTGATTTCATCGCCATGCATGCCCGCAGTAAGTGCCAGCACTGGCCCCGGCTCAATGGCACGATAAACGTAAATGGGCGTATCGATTTGCGTGCGGGAAGGTAGGCGCGCAATGTTGATGACAATCTCTTTGAATTCGCCTGGCCGTATCTCATGCTCGGCAATAGTGATTTGCTTGCCCATTATTTAAATGCTTATCGTATCAATTCTCAAATCGCTTATCTTGAAACCGTTATGCATTAATCTTATCCTTTTGAATTTTCTTTTTTCCCGCATTTGCCTCTAGGTATTTAATGATTTTGTCGCCAATATCTACTTTGGTAGCGCCCTCAATTCCTTCAAGGCCGGGTGATGAGTTGACTTCAATGATTAACGGACCTCTTTTTGACGGAAGCATATCTACACCTGCTACCCCGAGCCCAAGTTTTTTGGCTGCTTCGATGGCTGCATGTTTTTCGTGGCGATCGAGCTTCACAACTGATGCGTGGCCACCTCGGTGGAGGTTGGACCTAAATTCTCCATCGCGCGCTTGCCGTTTCATGGCGCCCACCACTTCGCCATTTACCACAAATGCTCGGATGTCGGCACCTTTGGCCTCTTTAATAAACTCTTGTATGATAATACGCGCCTTCACACCATGAAATGCTTCGATGACGGATTGAGCTGCTTTTTTGTTTTCGGCCAATACTACTCCTAAACCTTGAGTGCCCTCTAATAATTTTATGACGACAGGGGCACCGCCCACCGCCTCAATCACGCCTTCGGTATCTTTAGAATAATCCATGAAAATGGTTTTGGGCAACCCTAACCCCGCCCGCGAAAGGATTTGCATGCTACGTAACTTGTCTCGCGATCGAATCAGTGCCTGCGATTCCACAGCCGTGAAAACTTTCATCATCTCAAATTGCCGAACCACCGCGGCTCCGTAAAACGTAACCGATGCACCAATACGTGGGATGATGGCATCAAAATAGTCGAGCTTGCGACCGTTGTACCACACCATCGGGTTTTTCTTTTCGATGATTAGCACGCACTTCATGTGGTCGATAATTTCTACTTTGTGGCCTCGTTTTTCGCCTGCTTCTTTTAAACGCCTGGTCGAATAAAGCTTAGAATCTCTTGATAAGATGCCGATGTTCATGGGTTGGCCAATTTGGATTGAAAATACAAATCTTTTTTTGTTACGTCTATCAAAAAGCGGTTTCGTAAAATACGCCTACCTAACAACACCGGGAAGCGTAGTTTTTCACGGTCGCTCAGTGAAAACTCCGCTCTAATCCTGCGGTCAAATATTTTGATAGTGGTTTTGATGATGTACCTCATTTCCGCTTCGCCAAACGAATTTTTGATTTCGCGCTTAGTGAATTTTTTGAATGTAAACTTCATCCCTGTAAACTCTGGGTGCTCCTCATCCAATAATACAAATTCGAGCTTACCATCAACAACTTCTGCACGCGAACAATGCAAACTGCAAGTATAAGCGCCTGTATCAATTTTTGCATGGATGTCTTTAAGCCCAAGCTTCGGAAAATCAACCCTGTCTGAACGTCCTAATATTTGCATGCTTGAATCTAGGAATTTTATAGCAATAAAAAAGCCTTTGGCCGTCACCAAAGGCTTTTCTATTCCAGCTTGATATTTGTTTATCCTTTTGAAATTTTGAAGGCCACTTGCGTGTTCTCCCATTTCAGCACCACACTGTTGTTTTCTACAGTGATTGTAAAAGTTTCAACAAAAGAGTCTGTCTTTGCGGGCTTCACTTTCACGCGCAGTACATCGTTCTTTTCTGTGTAATCGTAAGCACCCCATTTAATGTCCCTGTTAATGATAATTGTCCATTCGTTTTCTCCGGGAATGGTGTATAAACCATATTTCCCTTTTGCAAGTGCTTGTCCTTCTATTTTTACGTTAGCGCCAAGATCGATCGTGGTTGTGCCATTTGCGCCCGTGCGCCACACCTCACCGTATGGCACTAAGCCACCCATAATCTTACGAGCTTTTGCAGAGGGCTGGTGATAGTCGATGGTAACGGTTACGCCATCAGCGGTACCGGTTGCCTTGGCTGGTGGACTTGCCATTTTTTGTGCAAGCGCAAAAACGGTAAAGGCCATCAGTGCGAAAACGGTAATAATCGATTTTTTCATAATGTTATTGGTTTTGAATTGGTTGTAAATATAACGAAGTGCCAACGTTGCGTTATCAGCTTCGCGACACTTCGTTATAAAATTTTAAATCTGTAAACTGGTTTGTATAACGGTGCGCGAAGTCGTTTGGTTTAACTGCTCAGGGTTTATTTCTTTAATTTTTCATTAAATCACTTTAACCTGCGAACTTTTGGTAGCTGCCATTGTGTTATAGCCGTGTTATTTTAACTAAAACCAATACACTCTTATGAATTATGTTATCACAGGCTCTATTGGGCACATCAGCAAACCAATCGTTAAACAACTTATATCGTCTGGGCATCAGGTATCCGTTGTTACCAGTAATCAGGATCGGGTGAAAGACATCGAAGCATTGCGTGCCAAAGCGTTGGTAGGCTCGGTAGAAGATGCAGCATTTGTTGCTAAATCATTTGCCAATGCAGATGCCGTTTACTTGATGATACCGCCTAACTGGACTTTGACGGGTGGTTGGTTTGAATATCAAAAGAAAGTGGCCGACAACTATATCCAGGCAATTGAAGCCAATGCAGTAAAGTTTGTAACGCTGTTGAGCAGTGTGGGTGCGCATATGCGCAAGGGCGCGGGCCCGGTAGATGGGCTCGGCTATGTAGAAGAAAAGCTGAAAGGCCTGACCGGGACAAACGTGAAGGTGTTTCGTCCATCCTATTTCTTCTACAACCTGTTTAGCATGATCCCGCTGTTGAAGAACATGAATATTGTAGGTTCGAATTTTGGTAATACCGATGAGAAGTTGGTATTGGTACACACTAAGGATATTGCAGAAGTGATTGGCAATGCCTTGGCAAAATTAGACTTTAAGGGGTACAGCATACAATACATTGCCAGCGATGAGCGGCATCCTAGCGAAATTGCTGATGTAATAACAAAAGCTGCGGGTAAGCCGGCTCCCTGGGTTACATTCACTGATGAACAATCGCTTCACGGCATGCTGCAATCTCAAGTGCCGGCAACCATTGCACATGGTTATGTTGAATTGGGCGCAGCGCTCCGCAACGGAACCGCACAAGCTGACTATTGGAAAAACAAACCGGAGTTGGGCAAAGTGAAGTTGGAAGATTTCGCGAAGGAGTTTGCTGGAGCTTATAACGGCTAGGGGTGAGATGGGAGTTGAAGAAAGTCTAAAGCAAAAAGTTCAAAGGTGAAAGTTCAAACTTTCAACTTTGAACTTTCAACTTTCAGGCGAACTGCTTCCAACTTTTAACAATTCCACCATTCGCGCATCAATGCGTTTTGGTTTCAATGACTTTGCGTCAAGCATGCACCACACCAACCGAGAATAGGTGAGGAGTACGCTGCCACGCGTGAGTTTTACAAAACGTTCGAACCTAGCCCCTTTCGCTTCGCCTACCCAAGTGTAGCCCGTGATGGTATCGCCCAAGAATGATTGACTTTTATAGTCGATTTCATGCCGTAGTAACATCCATACGTTACCGGACTTCAGTTCGGGCGAGGCCACAGCGTCCCAATGGGCTTGCGCTATTTCTTGCACCCAACGCACGTATACCACGTTGTTTACATGGTTGAGTTCGTCAATATCTTGCGGGTTAACTTGAAAGGTGAGTGCGAAGGGTGAGGTATCATTCATTTTCAAAAATAGCCGTAAAATCCATGATTATTCTTTTTTCATTGTGGTAACACTTATTCCACTATCTTTGCGGAATTATTTATCAAATTTTAACAACACAAATGAAAGAAGGAACAGTAAAATTCTTTAACGAAGCGAAAGGTTTTGGCTTTGTAAGAGAAACGGCAACCGGACAAGAGTATTTTGTTCACGCCACAGGTTTGATTGACAAAGTTCGTGAGAACGATGCCATTACTTTTGACCTGAAAGAAGGAAGAAAAGGTTTGAATGCGGTTGACGTAAAGTTGGCCAAATAATATCAGATCACTTCACACCAAAGGCCCTGACTTCTGTCAGGGCTTTTTTATGACTAATACCTTGGCATTTTCAGATTTTAATTTTGATGCGCGCCTCAACGATGGCCTCGCATCCATGGGATATAATAACCCCACACCCATTCAACAGCAGGCAATTCCGGCCATTTTACAGAAACGCGACTTGATTGCATGTGCGCAGACGGGTACCGGCAAGACTGCTGCCTACTTATTGCCCATTCTCAATAACATTATTCACGCACAAAAGCGACATCTCAATACTTTGGTAATCGCGCCCACGCGCGAGTTGGCGCAGCAGATCGATCAGCAGGTAGAAGGGTTTGGATACTTCCTGGGCGTGAGTTCAATTGCTGTATACGGAGGTGGAGACGGTGTAATTTGGGAACAGCAGAAACGCGCTTTAGAATCCGGTGTGGATATCATCATTGCCACTCCCGGCAGATTGATTGCACAGCTGGCATCGGGCGTGATTAAACTCGACCATGTTGAGCATTTAGTGCTTGATGAGGCCGACCGAATGCTTGATATGGGTTTTTATGAAGACATCATTCGTATTATCAAATATTTGCCTGAGAAGCGGCAAACACTTTTGTTCTCAGCCACAATGCCTCCAAAAATTAGGGCGTTGGCAAATCGGATTTTGATAAACCCTGCAGAGATCAATATAGCGATCTCAAAACCTGCCGAGGGAATTTTGCAGCAGGCATATTCGGTATATGACGAACAAAAAGAAAAATTGATTCAGAACATCTTAAAGGATGGAAAATATCCCTCTGCTATCATTTTTGCTTCTACCAAAGAGAACGTAAAGAAGCTCGATCGCACCTTGCGGAAGTTAGGACTTGAGGCGAAGGCGATTCACTCCGATCTTGAGCAAGCAGAACGTGAGAGCATTTTGCGTGAGTTCAAGAACAAGCAGTTGTCGATCTTGATTGGCACGGATGTACTATCGAGGGGTATTGATGTGGAGGGAATAAGTTTGGTCATCAACTTCGATGTGCCACCCGATCCTGAAGATTACATTCACCGCATTGGGCGCACTGCACGAGCCGATACCACGGGCACAGCCATTACGTTTATTAATCCGCTCGATCAGCGGAAGTTTCAGCGCATAGAAAATTTGATTGGACGTGAAGTTGAAAAGGGCGTATTGCCCGAGGGTTTTGGAGAAGCGCCAGTTTATTCGCCCTCTACGCAAAAAGAATCCTCCGGCCGCAAGCCATTCAATAAGGGTAGGCGACCACAAGGCCAACCACGCCAAGGACCACACCAAAAACGTCACTAACAAAAAAGGCTTCATCATTACTGACGAAGCCTTTTTATTGCTTGCGCGCAAGATTACTTCACGTGCTTGCTGATGATCTTTGCCAAATCAAACATAGAGATTTGCTTCTTGCCGGAAAACAATTCCAACAACTTGGCATCGGCATTGATCATTCTCTTGTTCTTGTTGTCTTGCAGCTTGTTCTTCTTAATGTAATCCCAGATTTTCTTAATGAACTGAGTACGGGGCGCTGGTTTTGCACCTACTACCGCTGCTAGCGTTGCGCTAGGAGTCAATGCTGCCATGAAAGCTGCATTCGGTTTTCTTGCTGACTTCTTCGCAGCTTTCTTTGCTGGTTTTTTCGCAGCTTTCTTTGCTGCCTTTTTCGCTTTTTTTGCCATAGCGTTTTGAATGTGTTAGTGGTTTATTTATCCTATCATATCACTTGACATGAATGATAAACTGGTGCGAATATATAGTATTATTTCATTATGCAAAAAATCCATTTTCCCTAGGGAAAATGGCAGTGCCAAAACATCACTCTATCTCAAGCCTTTCAAGTACGGTTTCAAGTTTTGAATAGTCCTTTAAACCAGGGCGCTCTTCTTCCGTACCCTCGAGCCAAATGCCGCTAATGTTAGCGTGTTCTATTTTGGAAATCAATGAATTAGTATCACCTGTTACAAGCAATTTTTCACTCATTTCCCTAGGGAAAACGGCCAGTTGCTCCTCTCGAATGACAATGAATGACACCTGGCTGGTATCAATTTCCATTGGGGAAGCGTTCGTTCTTACGTCTATAAAAATCTTTTTCTCCTGGGAGAAATGTAGTTGAGAATACTGGATTTGGTTTAACAACCAATGGTCAGTAGCATAGGCATGCATCGCTTCCTGGACATTTTCCGTCTGCGAAAAATCTAAGATGAAAGTGGGGCCATTGACCCAGCCGGTTATCTCTTTGAATGTTTTGGGATCAACGCGATGTGCAGGGAAGCAAAGGTATTGCACACCCATGCCTGCGCAATATCGCGCTTCGCTCAAGTTGGTGATGTTGCCTACGGCCACGGTCGTCTTCAATGCCATGCCCAAATATCAAAAAGAAAAAATAACTTTGGCCTATGATTGAGGGGAAAAAAAGTAGAGTGATGTTGAACAGGTGTTCCATCGTTGTGCTGTTTGCCACCCTTTACACGCTTTTATCCTCTTGCAGCACCGATCAACTACGCCCTAGCAATGATTTATATTTTCCCCTGAGTGTGGGTGTTTATTGGATCTATGATGTGGAAGAAACTAATATTTTGCGATTGGCTTGTAACGACAACGGAGAGACCGTGGCCAGGTATGAGTTAAAAGTAGAAGTGACGGATTCATTTCCGAATTCAGAATTGGAGGGTGGATACACTTACGTTCTTTCTCGCGCAAAGCGTGTGGACGTGAACCAACCGTGGCAACCTGTCGCGACATGGACTTCAAAACGTATTGCATCGCAAGTGGTGAACAATGAAGGCAACGTGTCTTACCTGAAGTTGGTGTTGCCTGTTTACGAAAATCAAGTTTGGAATGGTAATTTATTTAACAACGAGCCTCAGCTGAATGGAAAGGTGGAAGACGAGTACAAAGCTACGCAAGTGGGGAGGCCCTATACATTGGGTAGTGGGCAATCTTTCGAAAAAACGGTAACAGTTGTGCAAAACGAAGAACAGAAAAATATCTTGTATCGTGATTCTCGTGCAGAGGTATATGCATGGAAAGTAGGGTTGGTTTATAAAGAATCGTACTTGCTGAAATACTTTGCTGATTCACAATTGCCGTGTTACGCACAAAACCGAACCCAGCAAGGAATCATTTGGAAACAATCGTTGAAAGAGGTGGGCAAGAACTGATATGCGGGCGATTGCAATTTTTGTATTGGTAGGATGGACCACTTTTGCCGAGGCGCAGGTGAATCGTTATTTTGTGTTCTTCAAAGACAAGGCCAATTCCATCTACTCTACTAGCAACCCCGCGGCATTTCTATCAGCCAAGAGCATCGCCAGAAGGCAGAGGCAAGGGGTTATGCCAACAGAAGAAGACTTGCCGGTAAATGCAACCTATGTGCAACTGGTAAAGGCTACGGGCGCCAAGACTTACTTCACTTCGAAGTGGTGGAATGGTGTGTTGGTGCAAACAGATGCAGCTACGCTATCGGTGATTAATGCGCTGCCCTTTGTAACCAAAACAGAATTGGTAGCACCTGGCCAACGGTTGCTTGGAGGGAGGTTGGCGCAAAAAGATGGTATCACTGAACGAACCGCGGTGCAAGGGGCGCAATCCACCGAACTGCAGCTTGGACAAATTTCGCTGGATAAAATGCAAGCGTCAGGGTATAAAGGTGAAACTGTTGACATTGCACAATTCGATAGTGGGTGGATTGGAGTAAACACCGCTAGTCCATTTCAGCAACTGTTTGCGGATGGCCAGCTAAAGAGTAGTTTCAATTTTGTGACCAACACCAGCAATGTATTTATGGCAGACGACCATGGCACAGAAGTACTATCAGTCATGGCAGCAGTGGTGCCAAATACGTTTACGGGGGGCGTTTATAAAGCCAACTTCTTTCTTTACTTAACCGAAGATGTTTCCTCTGAGTATCGGGTCGAAGAATACAACTGGACGTTTGCAGCTGAAAAAGCCGACAGTGCCGGTGTAGATGTGATCAATTCGTCATTGGGCTACAATACGTTTGACTTATCGTCAATGGATTACCAATATTCGCAACTCAATGGAGCGGGTGCGGTGATTTCGGTAGCAGCAAAGAAGGCCGTTGATAGAGGTATTATAGTGGTGACAAGTGCCGGCAATGAAGGCGCGCGTAGTTGGCGCTACATCACCGCACCGGCCGATGTGGATGGATTGCTGGCAGTCGGTGCAATAAACAGTACTGGTAGCCGCAGCAGTTTTAGTTCTTTTGGTCCCACCTCAGACAATCGTATTAAGCCTGATGTTGTAGCATTGGGGTCTGGTGTATCTGTTATCACGTCAGGCGGCTCTGTCGGGGCCGCCAGTGGCACATCGCTTGCCAGCCCATTGATTGCAAGTCTGGCCGCTGGGTTGGTGCAGGCGCATCCCAAGGCAAAGCCGAGCAACATTGTTACAGCCATTTTACAATGTGCAGACCAGTATAACCGGCCCGATAACGCAAAAGGTTACGGTATTCCGTCATTTCAATTGGCAGATCAGATTTTGAAAATTGCCGAGCAAGAAAAACTAGTTGAAATTTATCCGACTTGGGTGTTGGATGACTATGTGTTGGTAACGTTTCGCGAGCCAATGGATAATGTGTCCATCCGCATGTTTGATGTGCAAGGAAAAACCTATGGTGGAACTGCGGGTAGGGTAGACCAGCAAAACTTAGTGGTTAGGCTCGATGCCAGTGTTCTGAACCCGGGGTTATACATTGTTCGAGTGGAAACTCCGAGAGGCAACTACTCGGTACGAGTGATGAAAAGCAATTAGCTGCCAGCGCTAGACTTAGACTTTTGCTTTGAGGGACAATCGTCTTTTCGTAAATTTCTGCATGCTCTCCAGCTCACTCAGTCAAAAATTCAAGTTCTGGTCTTTTGTGAGCATGGTGTTGTTGGTGTTTGTGCACGGCTATAATTTAGAGATCCGTTACCTGCAACCTTGGACTACACCCAACGAGCCTTTAACATTTACCACTTTCGTTGAATATCTTTTTGCCAACGGACTGCTACGCTTTCGCATCCCCATGTTGTTTGCGATCAGCGGCTATCTATTTGCACTCCACGATCAAGCACCGCATGGTAATCGTATAAAAAAGCGAGCGCTTACATTGATTGTGCCCTACTTGATTTGGAGTGCATTGGCGTTTGTTTTGGTTTTTATCCTAGAGATGTTTCCCATCACCCGCGAGTGGGTAACGTCTTCGCAGGTAGTACAGATTGACAACACAAGAAAGTTGATTCACGAATATCACTGGTATGAAGTGGTTGGAAGGTGGCTTTTTTTTCCAGTTGCCTATCAGCTTTGGTTTATTCGCGTGTTGTTCATTTATAATTGCGCTTATCTTGGTATTCGCTGGTGCGTTACGCATCGGTGGGGCCGCCCGATTTTTTTCGCGTTTGCGGTGCTATTATGGTTAGCAACTTTTGGGATTGTATTTATTGAGGGCGAGGGATTATTGTTCTTTAGCTTGGGTGTATGGATGCAGAAAACCGGGTTCAACTTGGAAAGGGCCAGTTCCGCATTATCACCAAAAATTTGGTCAGGGGTTTTTGTAGCAGTTGCGATCGTCAAAACATATTTGGCTTTTGAAGGACAAAAACTGATAGGGGATGCAGTGTTTCCAATTATCACGTTATTGCACAAAGTCACTGTTTTCAGCGGACTTCTCGCATGCTGGTTTGGTCTTGATTGGCTGGTGACCAGGCTGACGCGGAATAAACTGTGGATGTGGCTCTCAGGATTTTCATTTATCATTTACACACTACATGCGCCTTTGGTGGCAATTCTCATCAACGTAAGTTTTGATTGGTTGCAGGGCATACATGGTTTCCGCATGATTGGATTTGTTTGCTTGCCTTTGTTACTAATTCTGGCTTGCGTGATGTTGGGTGCAGCGCTGCGCACGGCCGCCCCTCGAGTTTATGGATTGCTCACGGGAGGCAGAGGGTTGGCGTGAGCCAGTTACCATTTCTCAAATATCCATTGTGTTTCAATTTTCTTTCCGTTAAACTAGAACAAAAATCAACACTACATGCGGGGCATACTTTTTCTCCTATTTCTAACGACTGCATTGCAGACAACCAGCCAGTCAATCGACAAATCATTTTACCAAGAACTTGAATACCGCTGTATTGGGCCATTCAGAGCCGGCAGAACGGTAGGTGCGGTGGGTATTCCAGCGCAACCCAATGTGTTCTTGATGGGCGTCAACAACGGTGGTGTGTGGAAAACGACCGACTATGGCAGAACATGGAAACCAATTTTTGATTCAGCGCCAACGGGCTCGGTGGGAGATGTTGCCGTATCGCCTTCCAACCCCAACATCATTTACGTGGGCACTGGCGAGGGGCTGCACCGCCCGGATTTATCTGTTGGTGATGGTATGCTCAAATCGACAGATGGTGGTGCCACTTGGAAGCATATCGGTTTGAAAGATGCGCAGCAGATCGGACGCGTCATCGTACATCCCACTAATCCTGATATCGTTTTTGCAGCGGTGTTGGGACATCCTTACGGAGCTAACGAAGAACGGGGCGTTTTCCGCACACGCGATGGGGGTAACACGTGGGACAAAGTTTTGTACATCAACCACAACACTGGCGCAATTGAAATTGAGTTTGACCCAAGTAATCCAAACACAATCATTACAGACTTGTGGGAACACCGCGAAGGGCCGTGGGAGAATGGCTCTTTTCTCGGCAAGAACAATGGATTGTTTAGATCCACCGATGGCGGTACCACATGGAACAAAATTGGAAAAGGCTTGCCCACCGCTGACCAAGGTTTGGGCCGAATTGGTTTTGGCATCGCGCCCAGCAATTCAAAAATTATTTTTGCAACCGTAGATGCGCGCGATGGTGGCGGCATTTATAAAAGCGTAGATGGTGGTGAAAACTGGGTTCGCGTAAGTACAGACCGTAGGTTGTGGGGGCGTGGGGGAGACTTTGCGGAGATACGCGTTCATCCCAAAAACCCGGACGTTGTGTTTGTTGCAAATACCGCAGCTTACCGCAGTACCGATGGCGGAAAAACATGGATGAGTTTTAAAGGTGCTCCTGGTGGTGATGATTACCATCGCATTTGGATCAACCCGATTCAACCGGAAATTATGTTGTTTGCTGCCGACCAAGGCGCGGTGGTCACTGTAAACGGGGGAAAATCGTGGAGCAGTTGGTTGAACCAGCCAACCTCGCAATTGTACCACATTAGCACAGACAATCAATTTCCATTTTGGGTATATGGAGGCCAACAGGAGAGTGGCGCCATAGGTACAGCTAGTCGCGGTAATGGCGGGCAAATATCAATGCGCGATTGGATGGGCGTAGGTGCAGACGAATACGCGTATGTGGTGGCAGATCCGAAAAACCCTGACATCATTTATGGTGGTCGTGTAACCAAGTTCAATAAAAAGACAGGGCAAACCCAAAGCGTTGCGCCTGAAGCGTTGCGCTCAGGTCAGTACCGAATGCTGCGCACACTGCCGTTGTTATTTCACCCAGCCGATGATGAGATGCTCTTGTTTGCCACCAACGTACTTTGGAAAACAAAAACAGGAGGGGAGAGTTGGGAAATCATCAGCCCCGACCTGACACGAAAACAAACGGCAGTGCCTAATAGTATTGGGGATTTCAAAACCGAGAGTTTAAACAGCATGCCTCAACGCGGTGTAATCTACTCGGTAAGCGGCTCGCCCAAAAACAAAGATATTATTTGGGCTGGTACCGATGATGGGTTGGTACACTTGACACGCGATGGTGGCAAAACATGGAAAGATGTAACACCCCCGGAACTCACGGCTTGGGACAAAATCTCGCAACTTGATGCAGGTCACTTTGACGAAAACACTGCTTACATTTCAGTTACAGCTTTTCGGAAGGATGATTTGAAACCGCACATATTCAAGACACATGATGGGGGGGCGACTTGGAAGAAAATTGTAAATGGCTTGGCAGCCAATGCTCCCATCAATGTAGTGCGCGAAGATGCAAAGCAACCAGGTTTATTGTTTGCAGGATCGGAGCGCGAAGTTTGGTTTTCTGTAGATGATGGCGATAACTGGCAGTCATTACGCAGCAACATGCCTGCGAGCTCTATCCGCGATTTGGTAATCCATGATGATGATTTAGTGGTAGGCACGCACGGCCGCTCGATTTGGATCATGGACAACATTCATCCACTGCGCTCGTTGGCGAAGTTGGGGCAAGGCAAGCAGGATTTTCTTTTCCCTGGTGCTGATGCTACACGAGTTCGATTCAATATGTTTTCAGATACACCCATTCCGCCTGATGAGGCAACCGGCAAGAATCCACCCGATGGTGCGATCATCGATTATTATCTCAGCAGTCCTGCCAAAGAGATGATACTCGAGATTTTGGATGCAAAGGGTGCTTTGGTGAGAAGGTACGCTAGTAAAGACACGCCCGAACAATTGGATTCTTTGAAGATGCCACACCCTACGTATTGGATTCGCCCTTCAAAAACATTAAGCACTGCAGTTGGTCACCACCGCTGGGTATGGGATCTGCGCTATACACCCCCACAAGGCGCAGACAGACAATTTGCAATCGCTGCGGTATATAAGAATACACCTAGTAGCCCGGCCGGGCCATCAGTGCACCCCGGCACTTATACCCTTCGCCTGACTATTGATGGAAAGTCGCAAGACCAGAAAATACAAGTACGCTTGGATCCAAGGGTTTCCATTAGTGATACTGATTTACGACTCAACACTGACAAATCAATGGAAGTGTATCAATTATATAATGAATTACAATTGTTACGCGAACAGGTTGACGCTAAATTGAACAATGCAAAATACAAATGGAGGAAAGGTGAAAAAGAAGTTGCGCTTGCTTTACGCGGTGTGGGCGACCCGGAATCGCCCGATGTATTATATGGCAGCATTACGCAATCGTCTGTTGAAAAAGAAACGATTGTGAGTTTACAGGAGAAGTTATTGTATTTGCTGGCAGTTTTGCAGGGCGCTGATGCCAAGCCGACCAAGCAGATGATGGAGGCGATTGAAAGGCTGAAGGAACGTGCGGTGGTAATAAAAGCTAAAGCCGGATAAGCTATTTATTCAAACCACCAAAATACGCTCGACATTCCTGTGTGAGAAACTTTTTGATCTCTGCCCAATCAATGGGTAGAAGCATTTCAGGCATCGGTGTTTTGTTGGTTTTCGCAGTTTCAACTTCGGTTAGCGCAAACAATAGGGATTTATCAGAAAGCAAAGGTTCGTATTGTTTGAAGGCAGATAGTACCTCTTTGCCGCCTAAGCTCTTGAAAAGAAAAAAAAGATCGATGTAGTCCTTTTTTTCTCTTCGGCCGACTATTGAACTCAGCTTGAATGCGGCAAGATCTTTCAACACTGCAAGTCTTATTCCGTCTGCAACAACTTCGTTATGAAGAAAGGGTATCCGCCAATCATCGTAAATATCAACGCGTACGCCAAGCAAAAACACACTTATGTGCGATTGGGTAATCGTAAGATTTTTGGCATTTGGAAAGCTGCGACCGATAGCATCACTAATTTTTTTCAGATTCGCTTTTTGGTTCGAGAATAAATCAACGTCAACGGATTTTCTGTGACCAATTTGCAGCGCTATAGCAGTGCCGCCCACTAACCTAAAACTAGACAGCTCGTCTAAAGCCATCAGGGTTTTTAAGACTTGGCATAATTCAGTCGTTATCGTTTCTTGGTGTAGCGTCAAAATAAAAAACTATTTGTAGAATAAAGGACGTTCTTCAAGTTTGGGTAGGTCTACATCCAAAAAAAGATATGCCATTGAACGGGCCATCGGTTTGAGCTGCACAGACTTCACTATTTCAATCGCCTTAGAGGCACCATATAGTTCAATTATTGCACGAATCTCCTCCAACGTGCCATACTCCAATACGCGCGGAACGACCCATTCAGGCGACTGCGCAACTGTAGCACTGATGTTGGATTCTGGAATGTCCCAGAACAACTCGCGTGCTAGACAGATAGTACCTTTATTCGTTTGGATTTCCATGCCTATGGATTATGAAGCAATTTACAAAAAAACGATTGAGTGTTTATGTGGTAGTTCTAACGGTTAGGATTGCGGCAAACAAAAAAGCACATAGCCCTCTCGAGCTATGTGCCTTCAAAACTAAAGGTTGCTATTTTTTACTTTCTTTATCTTCTACGATGGTAGACGTCCGCGCTATTGACATCAGCTCTTGCATTGTTCGTTTCATACTGTCGGCTGACCCGTCTAAGAAAATTGTGTTGCCCTTTCCATGTTCCGCGAAATGGCGGATGGCTTCCGTCCACATTGAGAATAAAATGAATGAAGAATCAAGTTTGGCACTTTCCATTTCTTTAGCCGCGTGCGACATACCTTTGGCAACTTCCTCCCTAAACAAAGCCACACCTTGGCCACGCAATTGTGCCGCAATGCGTTCGGCTTCAGCTGCAATTTTAATTGCATTACCTTCTGCTTCGGCACCTTTGGTTTTTGTGATCAACAAGGCTTGCCCTTCATTTTCAGCTGCGGCTTTCAAATTATTGGATGCTACGACCTTCGCCATAGATTTCATAATGGTTTCGTCAAACGCAATGTCATTCAATTGAAGGTCAATCAAATGGTAACCCCAGCCTTCTAAAGTGTGATCGAGCTGCTGTTTTACCTCGAGTACAATCTCTGTTCTCAATGAAAGAATTTCAGGTTGTTTTTTTGTGGCCACGAAACTGCGAATGGATCCTTCAATCGTTCTTACCAATGCTGTCATAAAGCTCTCCTCATCCATAAATTTGAACGCGACATTCTTGATTGTTTCTTCATCTTGGTTAAGTACCGAGAACAGTAACATCGCTTTGAAGTTGACATTGGCCTGATCTTGGGTCGTTGCCTGAAACTCCAACTCTACTGATCGGTTTTGGATCGACACCCGTGAGTGGATTATTTCGATCAGTGGAATCTTCATGTTAAGTCCGGGTCGCAGAATGCGCTGGTATTTTCCAAAAACGGTGACAACAGCAATGGTGCCCTGCTTAACAGTGACAAATAATGTGAACAGCGCAATCAGCGCTAAAAACAAGCCAATAATGGCAATTACTTCAAATCCCATAGTTGTTTAATTGGTTTGGTATGTAATACGAAAATCGGTCTCGAAAGATAGGGCACGACAGGTAATTGTGGATAACTATTTCCTTCCGAAATAGGGGTTACTTTTTTGTTTCACCTGATTTGGTAATTGGAATCCAACAGCTTAACAATTAGATCAGCAGAGCGGTTAATAGTAGCATTCATGTGCCGCAAGTCTAGCTCGCTTACTTCATCGCGTAGTTGGTGGTAGTAGCTGTAATTTTGAAAATCAAATGTGGAAATGGTGTGGCATGGCACGCCATAGGTTTCATAGAAGGTGTAGTTGTCAGACCTCCGAAATAGATCATATTTGTTTTCTTCGTGCAAGTAGTGGATAAACTCAAAGCCTAACAATTCATTGCTGACTTTTGCGAAGTTTGATTTGTTGTAACCTGTGATGTACACACGGTTTTGCCCTGTTGTCATTGCTTTACCGATCATTTCAAAATTGATCATGTACTTGATTTTGATACCGAGTTTTTTCAGTCTTGGTGCCAAGTATTCAGATCCAAGCAGACCACTTTCTTCTGCGGTGAACAATGCCACAATCACGTTGGCATTTGGCCGTTGTTGTTGCAAGTGTGCTGCAATCTGCAATACCGCTGTTACACCACTCGCATCGTCATTGGCTCCGTTGTAAACGGTATCGACTTTGTTTTTTCCTTTTGCCTTCCCAATGTGGTCGAGATGAGCGCCCAGCAGAACATACTCCTTGGCGTCATCGTGTGTGCCAATCAAACCTACGATGTTGGCAGTTTTCTTACCTTGAATGACAACCGTATCCTTAAAGTCCTTGAAGAAAGGCTTCACGCCTGCATCTTTTAGATAACCAACAGCCCAATCAGCGGCAAGGTCAAATCCCTTGGTACCAAATTCTCTACCCTCCATTTCATCGCTTGCCAAGGCGGAAATGATACGCTCGGTTTCTGCAACTGTGATGGGTGTTGAAAATGACAGAGGTGCTGTGGTGGGGGCATTGGTGGGAAGATTGGTAGTTTTGCATCCAATCAAAACCACAAGCCCTGCCAGCAATCTAAAATTGGAGCGCGCTATCATCAATTGCTGACAAGCGTTTTGCGTTCTATTTCGCGCAAGTTTTCCATTTTCTTATTGCGTAAGAAGCCGTTGATGTCTTCAAAATGTTCGCGGATGCGCTTGTTTCCAAATTCAAAAACCTTGGTAGCGAGGCCATCCAGAAAATCACGATCGTGGGAAACCAAAATGAGCGTCCCGTCAAATGCTTTCAGCGCATCTTTCAAAATATCTTTGGTGCGAATATCCAAGTGGTTGGTAGGTTCGTCCAATATCAAAAGGTTAACGGGTTGCAACAATAACTTAATCATTGCCAAACGCGTGCGCTCACCACCTGAAAGCATTTTTACTTTTTTATCGATGGCATCGCCACCAAACATAAACGCACCAAGTATGTCTTTGATTTTCGTGCGGATGTCTCCAAACGCAATTTTATCTACCGTTTCAAACACGGTGTAGTCTTCATCCAACAACGATGCCTGGTTCTGCGCAAAGTAGCCAATCATCGAGTTGTGGCCCAATTGCATTTTGCCTTCAAAATCAATCTCGCCCATGATGGCCTTCACGAAAGTAGATTTCCCTTCGCCATTTTTACCTACCAAAGCGATTTTTTCGCCACGTGCAATGGTGACAGAAGCATTCTCAAACACCACGTGATCTCCGTAGCGTTTGGTTAACTCCGTTGCAATCACAGGGTAATTTCCGGACCGCGGAGCGGGAGGAAACTTAAGGTTCAGCGATGAAGTATCAACTTCATCCACCTGAATAATTTCAATCTTCTCCAGCATCTTCACGCGGCTTTGCACCTGCAACGTTTTTGAGTAAGTGCCTTTGAAACGCTCAATGAATGCAGTGATGTCCGCAATTTCTTTTTGTTGATCTTCAAACTGCTTTTGCTGCTGGTCGCGCCTTTCTTTGCGCAGCTGCAAGTAGTGAGAATAATTGGTTTTGTAGTCGTAGATGCGCCCCATGGTTACTTCGATGGTGCGGTTGGTAAGGTTATCGACAAATGCTTTATCGTGGCTGATTACGATCACGGCCTTGGCATTTGTTTTCAAGAATTCTTCGAGCCATTGCACCGATTCAATGTCCAAATGGTTGGTGGGCTCATCGAGCAAAATCAAATCAGGTTTCTGTAAAAGAATTTTTACTAACTCAATGCGCATGCGCCACCCTCCGCTAAACTCGCTGGTAGGGCGCGTAAAATCGCTGCGCAAAAAGCCCATGCCCATCAGTGTTTTCTCCACCTCGGCATCGTAGTTGATTTCCTCAATGGAATAATACTTCTCGCTGAGTTCTGAAACTTGTTCAATGATTTTGGCATACTCGTCCGATTCGTAGTCGGTACGCGTTTCCAGTTGTTTGTTCAGCTCTTCGATCTGCGACTTCATAGTCAACACGCGACTGAAGGCCTTGCTTGCCTCTTCAAATACCGAGCAGTTGTCATCGGTGAGAAGGTGCTGGGGCAAATATGCGATTACGGCATCTTTTGGGGCCGATACCTTGCCGCGTGTAGGCTTGTTTACACCCGCCAAAATCTTTAACAAAGTAGACTTGCCGGCTCCGTTTTTGCCCATTAAGGCAATTCGGTCGTCCTCGTTGATATTGAAAGTAATGTCACTAAATAGTACCGTGCCGCTAAATTCTACGGCCACATTATCAACTGAAATCATGCTTTCGAAAAATAAGCCGCAAAGATAGGACTATCATTGATATCATTTGTGTGATTTTTCGATAACGTTTTTGGGACTTCAATCGAAAGATGGCTGCTATTGTGCAGCATTCAAGCGCGAATTTGTATTTTGCTTCCAGATAAGTTAATCATGCCGCTGCTAGCAGTAAAAAAGATTTCGAAGAAGGGTGTAGGCACCTTTCAACTCAAAGACGTTTCGCTTGCGTTGGAATCTGGGCAGCGCTTGGCGCTGGTGGGCGAGACAGGCTCTGGCAAAAGCACCGTGATGAAAATCATCGCAGGCTTGGAAGATGCGGATGCAGGCACCGTTGCGCTTGATGGCGAACCGGTGAAAGGTCCATCTGGCGTTTTGGTAGCAGGTCATCCGCGGATCGCTTACTTGCCTCAGTATTTTGAGCTGCAGAAATTTTTGCGTGTGGAACAGGTGCTGGATTATTCCAACCACCTCTCAGCCACGCAAGCCAACAATCTTTTCCGTTACTGTAAAATCAATCACCTTCTTGCTCGCAGAACAGACGAACTTTCCGGTGGCGAGCGTCAGCGCATTGCATTGTGCCGACTGCTGATATCCAATCCACGCTTGTTATTGTTGGACGAGCCGTTCTCGAACCTCGACCGCATCATGAAGCAAACATTGAAAGATGTACTCAGCGAAATTGAGCAGCGGCTGAAGATCACTATTATGCTTGTCTCGCACGATCCACAAGATACGTTGGCATGGGCGGATTGGATGTTAGTGTTGAAAAACGGAAAAGTAATCCAACAAGGTGTGCCCGCTGAATTGTATCGAAATCCGAAAAACGAATATGTAGCTGCGTTGTTGGGAGATTACGCTGTGAGCGGAAAAAACGAACATATCACGCGACCGGAAGATTGGAAGATAGAGAAGAACAAAAATGGTAACGGTAGGGTAGAAGCGATAGCGCTGATGGGCAGCTACCACTTGGTGCGTGTAAAGAAGGGACGTGACACGATTGCGGTATATTCGCAAAACCCGAAACTAAAAATGGGCGATACGGTTAAGTTAGAACTAAAGAAGAAGTAGTGATGCTGGATACTGGTTGCTAGTAGCGAGTATCCAGCATTGAATATCCGGTTATGATAAAACTCCTCGGCATTCCTTTCGATGGCAACTCTTCGTACCTGCATGGTCCAGGTCAGGCACCAGGGCGCATCCGGCAAATGGAAGCGGAAGGCTCTGCCAACACATTTGCAGAAAGTGGACAAGACATCCGGTCGGGCATGGCCTACCAAGATCGCGGCAACATTGTATTCGAAGATTTATCGCCTGCCGCTGTTTACCAAACCATCAAGCGCAGTGTAAGAGAAGAGATTGCTGATGGAAGTAAGTTACTTTGCCTGGGTGGCGATCATTCTGTTTCGTTCCCGATCATTGAAGCCCATACTGAAAAATACCAGCCGCTTCATGTGTTGCATATTGATGCACACCCAGATTTGTACGAGAACTTTGAGGGCAATCCGTATTCACATGCATCGCCCTTTGCGCGCCTGATGGAGACGGGCAAGATTGCATCGCTTACACAAGTGGGGATCCGCACCTTTAACACACACCAACGCCAACAGGCCAAACGTTACGGTGTGAAAGTGATCGAGATGAAAGATTTAAACTTTGATTTTATCGCAGGGTTGCATACACCGCTTTACCTCTCGTTCGATATCGATGCACTAGATCCAGCCTATGCACCCGGTGTTTCGCATCACGAGCCGGGCGGCCTTTCCTCGCGACAGGCCTTGCACATCATTCAATCGATCCCCCATCTGGTAGGCGCTGATATTGTGGAGTATAACCCCGTGCGCGATGTGAACAACATGACGGCCATGGTGGGTTATAAGTTGATGAAGGAGGTGATGGCGAGGTTTTGAACCCTGACGTCTGCTGGATTTTGTAGTTAATCTAAGTCCAAGATGATTTTCAAATTCTCCCTGACCCACTCAGCAATTTCGCTGTCCACTTCTCCAACCTTTTTTAACAGGCGTTTATTGTCAATCGCTCTCACCTGATCGATCATGATATCGCAGTTCTCGTTAAGGCCAAACGTTGATTTCTTCAAATGAACTCTTAGGATTTCGGATTCGGGCTTTATGTTGGTGGTGATAGGGCAAATAACAGTTGAAGGATGATCTCGATTTAATAAATCAGTTTGAACGATTATCACGGGTCTGATTTTACCGGTTTCTGTTCCCATCGTAGGGTTTAAGTCGGCAATCCAGATTTCGAATTGCTTAATCTTCATCCTTTAGCTTTTCAAACTCTGCCAGCACTACCATTGAGTCCTTCGCGACAATTTTAGATTCTTTGCTCAACTGTTTTGCAAGTAGCTTACGTCTGTGCAGACGATTATAAAATTCAATTGCTTCATTGATGTATCGATTTCGGTTCTTCTTTACTTTTGTTACGATTTTCTCAGTTTCCTGAAAAATGTCGTCTTCCAATTTCAATGATAGGTTTTTCATCTTTTCTTTTTGACTCAAAGGTATATACTTTTTGTATATACTTCAAATGTTCTGTTTCAACGGCAACGAAGGATCAAATAAGTTCATTATTGGCGGATGTTTTGCCTTGAGGTTAAATTTCTATAGGTGGTTGCAGTCGATTTCATCCCTTTTTCTATCTTGTCCCTGAAACTAATTCTTATGCGTAAACTTCTTCCAGTTGTTCTTGCTTTGGTTGTATCAATCGGTGCAACCGCCCAAAACCTCGACAGCGTTTTCAAATATGTCAAGTACCGAAACATTGGCCCTTTTAGGGGTGGGCGCTCGGTGTGTGCCACGGGCGTGGTCAGCGATCCGCTTACGTACTACATGGGCACTACAGGTGGCGGCTTATGGAAAACGGAAGATGCAGGCGTAAGCTGGCGCAACATTTCAGACGGGTTTTTCAAAACGGGTTCAGTCGGTGCAGTAGCCGTTTCTGAGAGCGAGCCCAATGTGGTGTATGTAGGCATGGGCGAGCACGCCCCACGCGGGGTGATGACCACCTATGGCGATGGTGTTTACAAATCCACCGATGCAGGCAAGACATGGAAGAAGATGGGTTTGGAAAAAACGTTGCAGATTTCGCGCATCGTTATCCACCCTCGCAATTCAGATATTGTGTACGTGGCAGCTCAGGGCGCTATCAACGGCCCCACGCAAGACCGCGGCATTTATAAATCTATCAATGGAGGAGTAACCTGGACGAAAGTCCTTTTTGTAAATGACCTTACGGGATGTTCTGAGCTTTCGATGGACATGAGCAACCCCAAAGTTTTATATGCTGCCATGTGGCATCACCAACGGTTGCCTTGGAAAGTCATCAGCGGTGGACCGGGCAGTGGTTTGTACAAATCTACCGATGGTGGCGATACGTGGGAAAAAATCCACAACGGCCTGCCCAAAGAATTAGGTAAAATGGCCATCGCGGTAAGCCGCGCCAATCCTGAAAAATTGTATGCAGTGATTGAAAGTGATTCGGAGAAAGAACAAGGCGGTTTGTTTGTTTCAGATGATGCCGGAAAATCGTGGTATAAGCAAAGCAGCAACCACGAGTTGGTGCAACGCGCGTGGTATTACATTGAGGTGTTTCCAGATCCACAAAACGAAAACACTGTGTATGTGATGAGCGCCTCTGCGCTCCGCTCGATTGATGGCGGCAAAACCTGGGATCACATCTACACCCAACATGGCGATTATCACGATGTGTGGATGAACCCAAAAAATTCAAAGAATATGGTGGTGGCCGATGATGGCGGGGCGAGCATCAGCTTCAATGGCGGCAAAACGTTTTCATTGATCACCAACAACATGCCCACTGCGCAGATTTATCGTGTAAATGTCGATAACAATTTTCCTTACCGTATTTATGGAGGGCAGCAAGACAATACCTCTGTGCGCATTGAAAGTTTGGCGCTGGGCAAGTGGGGGATAGGCGAGCGCAACTGGGACTACTCTGCCGGTGGGGAAAGTGCATTTCTTGCGTTCAATCCAGATGACCCAAAGTTGGTAATGGGCGGAAGTTATCTCGGCACCATAGAAGCTTTGCAGCCTCACGCGCAAGCAGGTACCTCCATTATGGCAGCCCCAATTCAATACTTGGGTAGGGCGAGTAAAGACATGAAGTACCGGTTCAACTGGAATGCGCCCATCATTTGGTCTAAGCATGAGCCGAATACCTTTTATCACGGTTCGCAATTGTTGTTGCGCACGCGCGATAATGGTGTGACATGGGAAGAAGCCTCGCCCGATTTGACTCGCAACGAAAAAGACAAACAAGTAAAAGGCGGTGGCCCATATACGGTTGAAGCCGTAGGCGCAGAAAATTATGGAACGTTGAGCTATGTGATTGAATCTGAAAAAGGAACGATTTGGACGGGTAGCGATGACGGTCTTGTGCAACTCACCCGGGATTTTGGAAAGACCTGGACAAATGTGACACCAAAAGGCCTGGCAGAATGCTTGATCAATTCAATTGAAGTTTCACCGCACGATCCTGCCACTGCCTACATCGCTACCACACGCTACAAGTTTAATGACTTTACGCCTGGGTTGTACAAGACCACCGATTATGGCAAAACGTGGGTCAACATCAGCAAGGGTATTCCGCAAGGCGCCTATACGCGCGTGGTGCGCGAAGATGATGTGCGCAAGAATTTGTTATATGCCGGAACGGAGTTGGGAATGTACATCAGTTGGAATGGTGGCACTACGTGGCAACCGTTTCAGTTGAATTTGCCCATCACACCCATTACCGATTTGAAAATTCACCGAGGTGATTTGATTGTTGGCACCATGGGGCGTGCGTTTTGGATTTTAGATGACTTGGGTTTGATACGCCAACACAATGGCACGGTAGATGAGTCGTTTAAGATTTATAAACCGGAAGATGCGATCATTGGCAATTGGGGCAGCGGCATGAACCAAACTTCTGCCACCAATAAAGGGACAGATGAGTTTATGGGTGTGAACCCCGCCAACGGTGTGGTCATTTACTATCAGTTGCCAAAGTTACCCGATACGGTGCACGTTACATTGGAGATCAGAGATGAAGCAGGTAAGTTGGTGAGAAAGCTGAGCTCAAAACCTGATTCACGTTTTCATTCTTATCCCGGTGGGCCTTCTGCCGAACCTAAGTTGCCGAAAGAAAAAGGAGTGAACCGATTTGTTTGGGACATGCGCCACACGACCATGACAGGCGTGCCCGAAGTGTACATCGAAAGTAGTTTCCGTGGTCATAAAACCGTGCCTGGGAATTACACCATTACGTTCAGCGATGGAAAGAACAGTACCAAAACCGATTTCAAGATTTTGCCAAACCCACACTACAACGTAACTGCACAAGAATATGCTGAATACAATGCATTCATGTCTAACATGGAAGAAAAGCTAAACGACATGCACAAAAAAGTGAACGATATTTTAAAGATGCGCAATCAGGTGGAGGAAATTGTGGGCGCACTGGAAGGCGACAAATACAAAGCGCTGAAGAAAACCGGGAATGAATTGAGCGAAAAAATGAAGGCATGGGATGACGAGATGGTGCAGCGCAAAGCCAAAGCCTATGACGATGTGGATAATTTTGAAAATAAGTTTACTGCCAATTTCATGTTCTTGATCAACCATTCCGAAAGCGACATACCGCGAGTGACCAAGCCGAACAAAGACCGCTACGATGAATTGATGAAGCAATGGAGTAGTCTGAACGCGCGCGCAATGGAGATCATCGAAAAAGATGTGCCCACCTACTCTAAGCAATTGTGGGATGCAGGGATTGGTGCGGTCAGGGTTCCTTAAGTTTTGTTCGCTGTCAGGTTGAGCGTGGTGAAACCGTTTTGAAATATGACTTCGATACTGATTCAGTTATATTAAATACCACCACAGCCAAATCAATATTAGCGGCACAATGTATTTGATCAGTGCGTGCCACGTGTTGAGTTGGAATGTGTCGGGTACATTCATAGCTGCCAACGTTTCTTTTTTGTTGAGCAGCCAGCCGGCCAGCAGGGCCATTAGTATTCCGCCCAGCGGCATCAAAACGTTAGAGCCAAAGTAGTCAATCAACTCAAAAATGGTTTTGCCTTCGAAATAGAAAATAAAACCTAGTGGTGCGAAATCTTTTAAACTGCTAAACGAAAAAACCGTTACCAAGCCAATCAGCCAAAGCAACACACCTGCCACCCAAGTAATTCGAGCACGGCTATAGGGGAGTGTCTCTTCTAAGTGAGAAATAATCGACTCCAGTAATGAGATGGAAGAAGTGAGTGCGGCAAAGAACAACAACAGAAAAAAGAACGCGCCAATAAACCCGCCACCCGGAATTTCTGCAAAAGACATTGGCAGTGTTACAAAAATCAACCCGGGACCTTCGGCTGGTGATAATCCGTATTGAAACACGATCGGAAAAATAGCAAGGCCAGCTAGAATGGATGCCGCTCCGTCAGAAAATGCAATGATTGCCGATGATTTTAGCACATTAGTATGGGGTGGCATGTAGGCTCCATAGGTCAGCATAACGCCTACGCCAATGCCCAACGAAAAGAACGCCTGCCCAAATGCTGCAAGCACCACACTGGGCGTGAGTTTTGAAAAGTCGGGGGCAAACAGGAATTGCAATGCCTTACCGAGTTCGCCAAAAATTGCGCCATACAACACTAGTAGCAATAAGATAACAAACAACGTGGGCATCATCCAACCCACTGATTTCTCCAAACCGTCCTGCACTCCTTTGGCGACAATCCACGTAGTGGCCAACACAAAGATGCCTTGTCCCAACATCATGCGAAAGGGGCTATCGAGTAACTGTTGATAGAATGCTGCTGCTGATTCTTTGTTCAAGTTGTTCAGCGAACCTGCCAATGAAGTGATGGTGTAATCCAGTGTCCATCCGGCAATCACACAGTAAAAACTTAGAATCAAAAATACAGTCACCATCGCTACCCAGCCGAAGTACTTCCAGCCTTGATGCAGGCCATCGGACTTGGCTAAGTTTTGTAGGGTGCCGACCATGCTTTTCTCTCCACGTTTGCCAATGACCATTTCGGCAGCTAAAATCGGTACGCCCATGATCATCAACGAAAGAACGTACACCAATACAAAAGCACCACCGCCATTTTCACCTGCCAAGTAGGTGAACTTCCAGATGTTCGAAAGTCCAACTGTGCTGCCAATAGAGGCGAGCAAAAAAACGTAATTTGATGACCATGTTTTTTGTGAGGACATATTAACCGTTTAGGTCAATTCTAAGCGTAGCGAAGAATCTCACTGAGACTCTTCGTTCTGTACCTTACTTAGAATTGATTAATATTTTTTTTTGTTGGTTCAACTATTTAAATTATATCGCATAATCCTTCCGTGCGGCCCATCTTTGATGCGCTCCAAATCAAACACATCGCCCGCAATCAACTTTTTTTCACTCAATGCTTTTTCGATTGTTGCCATTTCGCTTGACGAAAGCTCGAAATCAAATACGCGAAGATTGTCTGCAATGTGCGCCTGACTGCGCGCGCCAATAATGGCAGCCGCCACACAGGGTTTTTGAAGAATGTAGCGTGTGGCCACATTGGTAATGCTAACATTTTTCTGCAGCGCAATTTGTTGGATGGTCTGTAAGATGTGTTGCAGCACATCCCATCCACCCATCTCGTCAATTATCAATTTGTACTTGATCAGCGATCGGTTTTCAAAAGGAGGCATAGGCTCTGGCTTGTCTAGCCAGCGATCACTTAAGAAACCACCAGCAACTGTACCATAACATACAAATTGAATATTGTTCGCTTGGCAGAAGGCTGATAGCTCTTTCTCCGGTCGGTTATCGAGAAGAGAATACTGAACTTGCAGTGTGTTGATGTGCACACCCGCATCGGTCATTGCTTTTGCAGCGAGGGTATTGAAGTTAGTGCCGCCCAACAACTTGATTTTGCCTGCCTGCTGCAGTTCTTTTAGCCAATGCGCAGTTTCCACCCAATTGGGCACTGCATAATTCCACCAACTAAATTGCACCATGTCCAATTGCTCAACACCCAACCGCAAAAGCGATCGGTCAATAACTTTTTCAACTTCTCGCTTTGTCAGCTTAGCAAGCAGGTCGTAGTCAGGCACATATTTAGTGAAGACTTGAATCGGGGCATCTATTCCACGCTTGGTGCGATATTCTTTTCGGAATGAACCAATCAATTCTTCCACGCCTGTGTAAATGTCAGCACAATCAAATGTGGTGATGCCGGCATCCACAAACGCGAACATATCTTCAATGGCATGTTGTTGATTGCCTTCACTATGCCCGGCCGAGAGCTGCCAGCCGCCCTTCATTATGCGCGAGATTTCGAACCCTGGAGTCAGGGTGAATTTTTCAACTTTCATTTTTCAGCCCACGGATTATTTTCTGGAAGAGGAACAACCGTGGTGGCAGCGCGGTTGTATTCGCGCTTGCCGATGCGGGATATTTTGAAACGCGCTCCACAGTGTGGATCAGGGCATGCGATGATGTGGTCGGTGGCCATCCAATCGTATTCGTTTAACGGACGTTGCTTGGGTGTAAGCAGCGGGAGCAAGGCCGCCAACGCATAAAGTGAAAAAGGTCGTTCTGTTTTAAAGTGCAGGTTTTCTCCAATTACTTCAAAGGCATCGCCCGGTTGGTGGCTGCACACAAAAGGCTTGTCGCCTTCAATTACTTCAACCTTTAAATCGTATAGATGAAAGGATGCGCTCATCGTTATTAATTGTTAAATCGTTTCAATCTTAAAAAATCAATCGGCTGATTTGTTTTGCCTGTGGTGGCGAGTTCGCCAAGTATTTCTCCGACTACAGAGGCGAACTTAAACCCGTGTCCGCTAAAGCCAGCGGCAATTATCAGATCATTATCGTCTGGATGTGTGTCGATGATGAAATGCTCATCGGGAGAGTAGGTGTACAAACAGGTTTTTACGCTCAGTATGTCGCCAAGGGCGTTGGGCAGAAACTTTTGCGCGGCTTGAAGCAACAGCAATACTTCGTTTTGCGTGTTGATTCGGTCTACTTTATTCGGATCAGATGGCTTGCCAGGGTGATGATATGCCAACTTCAATCCCAGCGGCCCACCCAATTTGCCTGCCGGCATAATGGGGAATCCATAAAATGCACCGGGCAATTGGTCATCCGCAATTAACCAACACGGAAAATTGTCGAGCGTAAAGTCATCCCATTTTTTTGGGTTCAGCCATGCAATTACCTGGCGTGTTACTTTCAGTTGGGTATTGAGTTTTGGCAATAATTGACTGCTCCAGGCGCCACCACTTACAATGAGCTTTTTTGAGGAAAAAACTCCTGCGTTTGTTTCTACTTCAAACAATCCATTTTTTTTCTTCCAATGCGCAACACGCTGTTGGGTCAGTAAAGTGGCGCCATGGCGGATTGCCTCTTGTGCAAAAGCTAAGATGGCACGTTCTGGCGTGATGAATCCGGCTTTCGGTTCCAGCCACTGCTCGTAATGATTTGGAACAACAAAGTTTTTTGTTTTGGTATGACCCGTTGCCGCTATGTTGTCTAATTGTATTTGATGTTGTTCGGCAGCCAGTTTGGTTCCCTTGATTAATTCATTTTCAGTGGTACCTGCATAGTACAAGCCCGTCTCGAAGTAAAGCTGAGTGCTGGTTTCGCGTTCAATAGTTGCCCAATTTTCGTAAGCTCGGTGTAGTAGGGGCACGTAATCCGGGTGCTCAAAATAAGCCTTTCGAATAATTCGGCTTTGACCCGCGTGCGAGCCTTGGTCGTGCGGAATGTCAAATTGTTCAATCCCCAACACATTGGCGCCCTGTTTACTCAAACAATAACAGGCGGCTGACCCCATGGAACCAATGCCAGCAACAATCACATCAAATTGTTTCGCCATTTTCGAATTAGAATAGCCAAATTTGAACAAAACATTTGTAAAACGAGAGCGAGCCTGTAACAATAGTTCGCCTGGCGGGGTTATTCAAACGTTTGCATTCAATGAAGATTGGTATCGAGCTTTCTGACTTTAAAATACACTCAGATCGGGTTTTCAGGATTACGCTCTATTCGTTGTCGGTTGTCCTCGTAACTATCTTGATGGTCGAGTTTCTTTGGGACTTGGATTCAACGTCCATCGGCTTATTGATACCGCTCAACATCATGAGCCTGACATTGATCTCGCTGTTTTACTTTTTTCCAAATTCCGGATGGGTTCGACTTGGATTAGTTGCCTTGGTCTACTGCATAGTAGAAAGTCACTTTGTGATTATTCCGAAGAACCTTCATGTGATTGTCTACTGGCTGCCGATCGTTCCGATTACAGCGCTTATTGTTGCAGGCATTCGCACGGCCATACTTTGGGGGGTGATTGTGCTTTTTACCGCTGTTGTAAATTTTTTGTACGTCAGTAATCTTGGTATTGCAGTGTACACGGTTGAGATTAGTGCATTTAAGTTTGTTGTCACGGGTGCGATTTTCTTGATGAGTGTTTTGGCAAGTTGCTTTTTGCTGTATGTATTGCTGGGCAATGCATATGGTGAAATGAAGGCAAACAACCATGAACTCACGCAACTGCGTTTGCAGATTGAAGCCAAGAAAAACCGTATCGAACAATTTCAACAAAGCCTTATAAGAATCTCGCGCGATGAACTGCTACAAGGTCACCAACAAGTAAATTTGTTTAAGGGCATTTGTAAAACTGCGGTAGAAACCCTGCCGGTAAGCCGCGTGAGCATCTGGTTTTTATCGGAAGATAATACCAAGCTTTCGCGCGCCTTCTTATACGAGCAGGCGGGTTCAACAGATGAGTTAGTAACGCTCAGGAGAGAGCATTACCCAAACTATTTTCAAGCGCTTGAGACCAAGCCATTCATCATGGCCACACAAGCATGGGAACATCATGATACGAGAGAGTTTGCCAATACATACTTGCGTGCGCTCAATATTCACTCAATGTTGGATTGCCCGATCTATGAAGACATGCGCTGTGTTGGCGTAGTTTGCTGCGAAAATCAACTTGAGGAGAAAGCCTGGAGCATTGAAGATACGTTGTTCGTGCAGTCGCTTGCCGACTTTGTCTCGATCAGCCACATGAACGAGAAGATCCGTTCGCTGCTGCGGGAGGTACATCATTCAAATGCTCAGCTGAACCAGCGCAATTCAGAAATTTTGTCGATGAACAATGAGCTGAAATCTCTAAATGAGGAACTCAACAGCGTGAACGAACGATTAGAAGAGACCGTGCAGGAACGAACCAAAACGCTGGAGCAACGCAACGTGCAGTTGACCGAATATGCTTTTATCAATTCTCATTTACTGCGTGCACCGCTTACCCGCGTGATGGGATTATCAAGCTTAGTGACCAAAGAAGTAAAAACCGTGCAAGAACAACAGTTACTTGATGCGTTAACCGCCAGCGCGCAAGAACTGGATACCATCATCCGCAAGATTGCGGACATGTTGTACCAGGGTCATCATTTTACACGAGAAGATGTGCGCTCGATTATCGACAAAAATTTGAAGGCGACCGCGCGACAAGTAGATACGCTATAGCGACCAACCGCTACGGTACTCGTCTTTTACATAGGCATTGGCCTCGTCAAAGTTGGTGATCTTCATATTCTTGGCATCCCACAATAGCTTTTTTCTACCCGGATAGGTCCAGCCTTTTCCATCTGCATTCATCTTGCGCCACGAGTAGCTACGGATGGCGAGATTGCCCATTAGCACAGCTTCGGTGAGCGGCCCAGCGTAGTCAAAGGCAGAACTTAGCTCCATTTGCCCAAAGCCTTTCATGCAGGCGTCTACCCACTGTGTGTAGTGCCCTGCTTCATTGCCCGGCACGCGTGGTAGTTTCGCTTTCGGCAGCGTTACTTCTTTCATTCTCTTGGTGGGTAATAGGGTAGGCTTTAGTCCGTAGCAGCCTGCCATGAGTTTTCCCTTCGTTCCTTCTAAGATGATACCGTTGCTGCCATCGCCCAATACTTCGTCTGGCATTAGTTCTTCCGGTCGCTCCGGCAACAAACCGCCATCTAACCAAGTCAACTTGATATCGCCCTTGCCATCTTTTTTCGGAAACTTGAAGTGGATAATGGACGATGATGGCGCACACTCGAAGTAATTGGCCTCCTTAAAAATACCTTCCCAATTGGTGGTGGCACTGCATTCAACCTCTGAAGGAAAATCCACCGGCAATATGCGGAAGAACGGATCAAGAATATGGCAAGCCATATCGCCCAACGCGCCCGTACCAAACTGCCACCAGCCGCGCCAGTTAAAAGGCACGTAAGCCGGATTGAAATCAATGAACTTGGAAGGGCCGAGCCATAAATCCCAGTCCAACTCTTTCGGAATTTCATGTTTACCTGTTGGGCTGGCAATACCTTGCGGCCACACAGGGCGGTTGGTCCAAGCGACAGCGCTTTTTACTTTTCCAATCAACCCCGCATCTACCATCTCCTTCATCTTGCGCACATCTTCGTGCGAAGAGAATTGATTGCCCATTTGGGTAACCACTTTATTTTTTCGAGCAGCCTCCGCCAATGTGCGGGCTTCGTATATCGTGTGTGTTAATGGTTTTTGCACATACACGTGCTTGCCGCGATTGATGGCTGCCATCGTTGCCACGGCATGCGTATGATCTGGCGTTGACACGGAGACTGCATCAATACCTTTTTCTTTGTCAAGCATCTCGCGGAAATCGCGGTAGTATTTTGCATCCGGAAACTTCTCGCGCGCCTTCACGGCCATGCGGTCGTCCACATCGCAGAGCACGGCAATTTTTGCTTTTGGGTTGGCAGCGAACCCCGTTAAGTCAGAATAGCCTTTGCCACCTGCACCAATGCCG
Source organism: Bacteroidota bacterium (assembly GCA_018267275.1). Classification (GTDB taxonomy): domain Bacteria; phylum Bacteroidota; class Bacteroidia; order Cytophagales; family Cyclobacteriaceae; genus ELB16-189. Next base: position 77,507 of record JAFDYV010000012.1, read on the forward strand.
GCAATGTACAAGGTATCGCTAGGGGCTACGTAACCCTTGCCCAATACAAAGCGTGGAAGAATGGTAAAGGCGGCTGCCGCTGCGCCTGCTTGCTGAATGAATTTCCTGCGTGATACCATGGTAAGTGATGCGGTTAAGTGATTATTTTGTAATGATTAGTTTTCCTTCTTTGATCCAAACATCTGAGCCTACAGTGACGGTTGCATTGGTGAAAAAATTCCAACGCACATAGTTGCCTTTAACGTTGCCATTCAATTCCGAATTATCGCCCAGCGACAAACGAACAACCCCGGCACCATAACCGAAATAGGGAATCCAAGTGTGGCCATTTTTAGGCAGCAGCGCGCTATTAAAACCAACTGCCAGTTCGCGAAACGATTGCGCTGCAACACCGCCCATTTCAATTTCTTTTTTCACCGCCTCTTCGCCTTCCGCAGCTGTGATGGAAGTGATTTTACCCTTAGCGAACGTGATCACCAGTCCGCTCACTTTCTGTCCTGCCCATTCTGAGGGCGGGAATGCAATTTTGCCTTCCACCGTTTCTTCCAGCGGAGCCACACGAATAGCGCCTGCCGGCAGCTCTACTTCACGATCGATCAGCGTGATTCCTTTTTTTGATCGTTGCAAAGAAGCATCGCCATCTTGTTTGGTCACTGGCCGCCCGGTAATTTGAAATCTCAGCGCAGTTCCCTCAGGCGTAGTCACTTCAATCCATTGATTTTGCGCGCTGGCTTCAAACTTTTGCTGCAGTTTGCCAAGCGCATCGTATTCGGTTTCCAGCAGAGCTTTTTGATAAAACATTTCAACGCTGTCATTTACTTCGATTGCCTTGCCATTTTTATCATAAGCGCCAATCCAATGAAAATGAATGGTGCGCGCTTTTCCTGATCGGAGCACGGTTTGCATGGCTGCATAAGGTCGATGCGTGGGCACGGCACCCGGTAGCATAATAGCGAGGTCAACATCGTTAAAAATTCTGATTAACCCAGCAGAATCTGCTTGGGAAACTGATTGGGTAAAATCATTCTGCCATTGACTCGGCTGCACCGAATCAATGCTGACGGTACCTAAGTAAGTCGCTTTATTTGACTTTATTTTTGATTCGAGTAATGAAATGAGCGTGTCAAATTTACCCGGTTGGCCTAACATGAAAACCCGCTCGCCCGGCTGTAGCTGTATGCGCTCCACCATTTTATCGCTGATGGCATTCCAATCTAGTTTGTCAGGCAGGGTTGATTCTTTGGGTCCTCGGCATGCTAACGCTACGGTAAGCAAAACGAGCAAAAAAATTGGCTGTTTAAAAAATGAGCTTCGTCTACTTTTCATAGTATCACGAATCAAATTTTACACTTTCTTTCAGCGTTCTTTCATCGTATTTCAATCCGTATTGATCGAGCACTTCTTGAGGCACGCCATCCCACTGATTGGGCGTGTTACCGCGATAGTCGACATCTTTCAAACCTATTTTGCTCGTATAAAACCCGGTGGCTGTTAGGTCGCGGAGCAGATTAAAAAACGAAACACCTTGTGTCATTTCAGGCTTGGCCAGTTCAGGAAACGCAATTTGATCGACCATCGCGATTTGCTGCGCTGCAGTGCATAAGACGAAGGCTGCATTGAACTGTTTAGCGCATTGCAGGTCCAGCCATCGCAAGCCACCCCGCATAGGGGTTTGGTGGCGCGGCATGTCTTTCACAATAAATTCCAAGAAGGCGGGAACGCCCGCCTCGGTGGCGCTGCCCGATACCTCGTCTTTTGGGATGATGATGTCAACCAATACGGTTAATGTGGCCATCTCATGCGCGTCAAAAAAAGTCTCGGAAGAGATTTTCTTGAATTGGGCAATTTCGTTTGGCTGACGATCGGGACCACCGTTGGCAGTAGCGTCATCGACAGGCGTTTGCTTTTTTTCCGGCTCGCAAGATTGCAACAGCACACCAGTAGCTACTGTACCGACTGCAAGGGTTTTTAAGTATTTTCTTCTGTCCATAAACTAGTATTGAGTCATGAGATGTGAGATTTGAGATGTTTTGGTTTCTAACGTCTCAATACTCATATCTCCAATCTTTATCTAAATATTCTGCTTCTTCATCTCATCAATAATATACTCACTTGCTCTCATCGAAAGGGCGAGTATCGTCCATGTGGGGTTTTTATCTGCCTGCGAAACAAACGGTCCACCATCTACCACAAACAAGTTCTTGCAGTCGTGTGCCTGGTTAAATCCGTTGAGCGCAGATTTCTTTTTATCGTTGCCCATGCGCACGGTGCCCACCTCGTGTATGATTCGACCGGGCGTTTCCAAACCGTAATTTTCATCCGCGCCCTTGATGCCCCACGTAATGTCACCCCCAAGTTTGTGAATAATTTCCTGGAAGGTCTCTTGCATGTGCTTTGCTTGCTTGATTTCGTAGTCGCTCCATTTATAATGAAAGCGCAACACCGGAATGCCATATTTATCCACTACGTTGGGATCGATCTCGCAGTAGTTGTCTTCGCGTGCAATGGCTTCACCACGCCCCGCCATTCCGAATGAGGCGCCATAGTAATAGCGAAAGTCGGCTTTGAGTGAAGCGCCATAGCCACCGGCCGGTTTTGTTTTGCCATCTGGCCCGGGGTATTTGCCGTTGAGGTTTTGTATGCCGAAGCCAAATCCATAACTCGGCATACCCATGCCTCCCCAATACTCTATATGATAGCCGCGGGGGAAATCTAATTTCTTATTATCCAACCACCAGGGTGAATACACGTGCATGCCGCCAACACCATCTTCGTTGTAGCGTTTGCGGTTAAATAATTTCGGAAGCACTCCGCCCATGGCAACACCGGTGCTATCATGCAAATACTTTCCTACCACATTGCTGCTGTTGGCAAGTCCATTGGGGTGCGCAGCAGACTTTGAATTCAAGAGCAGTCGGGCTGATTCGCCAGCACTGGCCGCCAATATTACAATGCGTGCGCTCACCTGGTATTCTTGCATGTCATCTTTACTGACATACGATACGCCCGTGGCGTCACCTTTTTCGTTGGTCAATACTTCGCGTGCCATGGCATTGGCGATTACATCCACATTACCGGTTTTAATGGCTGGCTTCACAAGTACCGAAGAAGATGAAAAGTCGGCATACACCGTGCAACCGCGCGAGCATTGCGAGCAGTAAAAACAAACACCACGCTCGTCATTGATTTTTTGTGTGAGCATAGAGAGGCGCGAGGGGATGACGGGCACACCCGCGGAAGTGGCAGCATCTTTGATCATCAACTCGTGCAACCGTGGCTTGGGTGGCGGCAGAAAAATTCCATCAGGTTCGTTGTAGATTCCTTCTTTCGTACCGAACACGCCAATCAACTTGTCAACTTTGTCGTAGTAGGGAGATACATCATCATAGCCAATCGGCCAATCGTCACCGAGGCCATCAATGCTTTTGTGTTTAAAGTCGTTGGGGCCAAAGCGCAATGAAATTCTGCCCCAATGGTTGGTGCGACCGCCTAGCATACGCGACCGAAACCAATCGAACTTTGTTCCATTTTTTTGTGTGTACGGTTCGCCTTCGATTTCCCAACCGCCATAGGCAGCATCAAAATCGCCAAATGGCCGATGGTTGCCCGCACCCCTGCGTGGTGATTCATACGGAAACTTAAGTTGCGTAACATTCTTGGCGGGGTCATACATGGGGCCTGCCTCGAGCAGCACGACTTTTACACCTGCATTGGCCAACGTGTAGGCGGCCATGCCACCACCTGCACCCGAACCTACAATGCACACATCGTAGGTCTTGGGATTTTTCTTTACTTGGAAATCTGGCATCAGAAGAAATTGTAACGACTAAAAATAGTCATCAATTTCGGGTTTGCAAAGGGGAGTTTTGTGGGGTGGTGTTGGTTGATTTGGCGTGTGAGGGTGCTCGGTTCAACATGCTTGTTGGTGAACCTCGTCTAAACGCGCAACCCCGACAAAGGACAGCGGATAACTTATCGGAGTACGCTTATCCAGCCATTAAGTGGGTTGTTCAGGCAGGGATTTGAGATAACGTAAAAATAAGTTCCGCTTGCAAGGTCTTTGGCTTCCCAATCATTTAAATAATCGTTTCTTGAAAAGACCTCGCTGCCCCAGCGATTGAAAATTGTTAGCTGCGAACCTTTGAGTGATTTATCTATCACAAAGAAATCATTTTTACCGTCATTGTTGGGTGTTATTACATTTGGGATAAAAGTTTTCCCTTCAAGTACTGGATACACTTTGATAGGATCGCTAAATTTCGGGCCGCAAAAATTACTTACCTGAACGTGATAGACGCCAGAGTCATAGGCTGCAATTTTTTGTTCGTTTAAGTCAAAAAGTTGCAAACCATTCAAAAACCATATCGGCTTATTTGCATCAATTGCATTTAGAGTTTTGTCGCAGTCAGATATCTGAATTGATGGCTTTTTCAAGGGTTCATAAGATCGCACATTAATTGTTATTGGTGTCCCTTTTTCACCGCAAGAATTGACGCCTCTTACATCAATTTGACTGATTCCTTCAACTGGAAAATTTAAAGTTATCTGATTAGTCAACGAAATGCTTTGTGGTTGAGCCGCACCAGATATCTTCCATTCGTATTTCACTGCATTTGCCAAACTCGGCACACGATAACTTACCGCACTGCTGGCAGTTGTACATACTAAATCGGGCCCAGAAATTTGATTGGGGCTAGTTGGTATTGGAATCCGACTAATAATGATCGGGTCAGAATAAGGCCCTTTCTCGCATTTCCCTATTGCCCGAACCCTAACATATCCAGATTGAAAAGTTGAACCGACATTAGCAAAAAGCGTAACCGAATTTTGCTGATAGTAGGGATTAAATGATATCAAATCTGGCAATTGCCATTCATACTCTGTTGCAAATTGAACTGGTTGAATGTCTTTTCGAATTTCATTTGCATTTGAGCAAAGGGCTATGTCTCCCGTCAAGGCTGGCTTCTTCGGTGCTTCAAAGCTGCTGATTGGCGTTTGAGTTTCAGAGACTCCACAATCGTTGGAGGCCATGACTTTTAAAACCCCTTGACTAAACTGTTTTGAGAATGTTATCCACAAAGAATCTGCATTTGCATTTGATTTTCCAGAACTCTCGACTGGAAGCACCCATGAAAATGTTGAGTTTTTTTGATTTTCAATACGAAAAATATAGTTAGATCCACTGCAAACGGTTGTAATTGAATTGAGAAATTTCGGGACTTCAGGTCTCTTAGATACCTTCAGAGATAATGGGTTTGAGTAAATGGGCTGACAACTCTCAGGATTTCCGATAACCATAACTGTTTGTCCGTTTGAGGAAGAATTCGCATTTACTGTGATGGTACCGGTTGTTGTGAAAATTGTTCCCGTAGCAGGCGTTACGCCTCCAGGAAGAATCCATTTGTAGGAAGTAACTTCTGGTCGATTGGTTACGGAATAAGTTATCGTGGCGGATTCGCAAAATGAATTTGTTGGTCCGTTAAGAATCAAAGGACTAGCAGATGACTGTTTATGTTTTGTTACATAGAATGAAATATTTGAAGACACAGTTTCTATACAAGGGAGCTCTAGTCGGCCTTGAAAAAATCCCATCGTGTAGATATTGAGAGATGAGTCGACCAAGCACTGATACGCATATGATGAATAGATATATTGGTCTAAAGGTTGAGGAGAATATTTACTGAAGATTGTGGATTGTAAAACTCCGTCTCGATTTGTTTTTAAAACAAAAGATTGCGTACTAACCGCCTCGGAAGGCGATGTTAAACCTTCATAAGTAAGCTGTCTCCAATAATTTCCTGCTAGATAGATAAAACCATCAGGCCCTTCAAAAATTTCATGCACAAAACCATTTTCTAAATTCTTGGCCCATAAAATTTGCCCATTAGAATTTAGCTTAATGAGAGATTGCCGCCTTAATACACCCTCTTGGCGATAGCCATGCAGGTAAATATTTGCATCGCTGTCAACTCCCTGAACGAAACCCGATATTGTTCCCCCAAAACCTTCAGCCCACAACAGATTCGCTTCCGAATCAAACTTGGCTAAAAAATAGTGTACAGGGTCTGCAAATAGATTGGGACCAACCTGCGCCCTCGATTCAAAACTAGCACTAACAATAAAGTTACCGAAGTAGTCCATCGAAAAACCAGCAATTATTGGGTGGTAGTAGGCTACGTTTTGAGTCAAATACTTATTCCAAATTCTAATCCCCCCGGGACTGTATTTGGTTATTGCCCATCCCCCAACATAGTTACCCCAGCCTCTTTCTTGGTTTTGATCATTAAGCCAATAAATGTTATTGTCTTGATCAATCTGTATTCGGCTGCCGAAACGACTAACATCGTACGAAAGCAAACTCACTTCCGAGTTGTAGTCAATCCATACCAAGGAGCCGTTACTGTTTATTTTGGCAATAAATGCTCCTGTGTTTTCTTGAGCACCAAGAAAAGAAGCTTTTGTATAACTGGCACCCTCAAGAACAACATCTCCCATCCGGTCGACCTTTATATCTATAATGCGATTTATCGTTATATCAGTAGTTGAACGGATAAGTCGTTTTATCCAGATCAATTGGCCTTCCAAAGTATATTTTGCAACGAAAATATCATCGATTGTATTCCTTGTAATGTTTTCGAGCACTTGGCCGTCAAAATCATTTCTGCCATTCATTTGTCCGGCCACATAGAGATATTTGTCCGCAGAAAGGGCAATGCGCTTACCGGTAGTTGTGCCGTCTGCAGTTACCGCATTTTTGATCCAAACCGGTGATTGTGCAGTTCCTAGAACGCAATAAAATATTCCAATTGTTACAATAAGTAACCTCATCAATCAATTCAAAATTTCCACCTTACAAACGCTTCCATCGCTTCGTAGTTCGCAAGCCCAAGCTTGTCGTAATTCTGTGCCGTCTCGCGATTGCGCTCTTCGGCACGCAACCAAAATTCGCGCGCGTCATCGCCTGGGAACACGGGCCTGTCCTTCTGCGATTGGTGTTTGAAAATCGCATAGCGCTTGCGCTCCACTTCTTGTGGAGATAGTGGCACCGCCATTTCAATTTCGTGCGTTTCAAACTCATGCCATGCGCCACGGTACATCCACAGCCAGCAGTCTTTCGTCCAGCTTTCATTTTTCAGTTGTGCCAGCGCATCAATAATGATTTTGAAGCACACAATGTGCGTGCCGTTGGGGTCTGCAAAATCGCCAGCGGCAAAAATTTGGTGTGGCTTAATTTTTTGCAGCAACTCTACCGTTAGGTCCACATCCGCCTTCGATACTGGGTTCTTCTTGGTTTTGCCCGTTTCATAAAACGGCAACGCCATAAAATGAATGTTTGAGTCCTTCAATCCGGCATAGCGCGCACCGGCAATAGCTTCCGTTTTGCGGATGAAACCTTTTACGTTGCGGATCTCTTGTGAGTCAATTTGGTTGGGCTGCTTTTTTTCTATAAACGCGCGGGCATCGGCATAAACCGATTTCAATTTTTTGCTGTCGATGCCTATGCTGTCTGAGTAGTCAATGGCAAACTCCATGTAACGAAGCACGTCATCATCCCACACCGCTGTGTTGCCAGAGGTTTGGTATGCCACGTGCACATCATGACCCTGATCTACCAACCTGATAAACGTTCCACCCATGCTGATCACATCGTCATCGGGGTGAGGGGAGAAGATGATCACGCGCTTTTGTGCGGGGTTAGCACGCTCAGGCCGTTGGGAGTCATCGGCACCCGGCTTGCCGCCCGGCCAGCCGGTGATGGTGTGTTGGAGTTTGTTGAAGATGTGAATGTTCACTTGATAGGCTGAGCCGCGCTCTACAATCAACTGTGCCATGCCGTGGTTGTTGTAGTCTTCTTCCGTAAGTTTTAGTACGGGTTTTTTCACTTCGCGAGAAAGCCAAATCACTGCCTTTTTGGTCAGGGCTTCATCCCACACGCAGTCTTTCACTAACCAAGGCTTATTGAAACGCGTGAGTTCAGCCGCGGCATCTTCATCTAAAATAAATTCTACATTCTGCGAAAGCTGCAAGTAAGTGGCTGGCACATCGCTGGAGATTTCACCTTCCACCGCTTTTTTAACAATCGAAGCTTTCTTGCCGCTCCATGCCATCAAAATAATTTCGCGTGCTTTAAAGATGGTGCCAATCCCCATGGTGATAGCCTTGGTCGGCACGTTCTGTTTTCCGCCAAAGTCGCGGGCCGCATCCCTGCGTGTCAGGTCATCTAGCGTTACCAACCGCGTGCCCGAGTTGGGTGCCGAACCGGGTTCGTTGAAACCAATATGACCCGTACGGCCGATACCGAGTACTTGTAAATCGAGGCCTCCGAGCGATTCAATCTTACGTTCGTATTCCAAACAAAAAGAGGCAATCTGATCTTTGGCCAAGGTGCCATCGGGTATGTGTATATTCTGTTTTTGAATGTCCACATGTGCAAACAGATTTTCATTCATGAACGTAACATAACTCTGCACGGAGTCAGGTTGCATGGGGTAGTACTCGTCCAGGTTGAAGGTGATCACATTTTGAAAGCTCAGGTTTTCTTCTTTGTGCATGCGCACGAGTTCGGCATACACCCGCACGGGTGTGGCACCGGTGGCCAAACCCAACACCGCGAAGCTTCCATTCTTTTGTTTTTGACGAATGAGGTTGGCAATGCGTTGCGCCACAACTTTTGAGGCTACCTGCTGGTCTTTGTACACGGTAACAGGCAGCTTTTCAAAGCGTGTTTCTTCCAATAAGTTAAGTCGGGGCGATTTTAACGAGGTAACAGAAGACGATGACATAGCAACAAAGATTGAGTTTCAATAATAAGAATTTATCTTGGCTTTATGGCGAAAAACTGAGTTGATTTCTGCGAAGAAAGGAAGCCGAACTACGGCTCAATGCTGCTTCACGCAACGCTCAATCATCTGCTTGAAGTACTCACCAAAATGTGGACCGACCCAATTGAGCGCAAGCACTTCTTCTTCCTTTTTTCCGTAGTGATGGTCGGCCGTAATGTACCCCACATAGTTTCCGTTGAAGCTGGTGATGATCAGATGCTGGTTGTTGTCTGCGCACCATTTCTGCCATTCAGCTTCCGCGAAAATTTCCCCGGAAAAATCGCACGGTGTGCCAATGAAGGTGATATTTCCAATTTTCAAATAAGTAAGTTCTCCGCGCAGTTCACCAATCAATCCACGAAAGGCCCAATCACGCGCTTTCCAGCCAGGTTCGAATTGCAGTTGTGACGGCCCAAAATCGATTGGTATGTGACGACTCGTAATGGAAACTGTATCAGGAAGAATGTCGGTTGATTTTGCCTCAACAAACTTTCGCGCCAGCGTTTTGCCAATGGTGTCAATCCTGGCAAACTGCTCGCCTTCAAATCCTTTTACGCGGTGGCTGCCCACCATGCCCGCCATGAACATGCCGAACGCATAACCATGCTGCTTCAACTCTTTCACCAACATAGCGGGATAGTCGCCCGACAGTGTTCTTCCTAACAGTTCGATGTTCGTAGGATGACTGCTGAAAGTAGCCAGTACCGCTCGGCTGCTGTCAGCGCGCGTGATGTTGATGCCCCTCAAAAAACCATCGGTGGGGCTGGTATTGTCCAAGCGGTTTTCAACATATTCGCTGGCATCACTTTCCCAATAGGCGATTCGCGATGGTTTCGCAGTTTGCCTTGCAATGTCCATGTGTCGAATGATTTGCTGCGTGGTGCTGTCCACCCATTCTTCATGAAATGTTCCAATGGTGAAGCGGCCAACAATGCTGTCGTCCCAACCGCCAAGGCTGCTGTGCGTGTGAGTGGCCGTGAAATAGAGAAAGTCTTGAATTTTATTTTTTGCCAGATAATCATTCAGGCGATTTTTAATGACAGGAGGAAAGAGCATCAAATCTAACGAGATGATAAATGATTGCGAACTGCCGTTGCTGATGGATAAGATGCGGCAGTACAACGAATCGTGAATGGTGTTGAAGCGATCTTTGGGCGTGTAGCCCGCCATCGGCATTGAATAGGCGGGAGTGATGTTAAATTCACTCCAACCCACCATTAGTGGCGAAGTTCCATTATGTGGGCGAAGACTAAGTGTGTCCAGCCGCTTCATCATGGTTTGGTAGAACGGCTGCTCTTTCAGCGGTGTATCGTCAATCCGGCCTACTAATGTAATGGCCAACAAGCACAAGCTCGTAAGCGTGTAGGCGATAATTTTGAGGAGTTTTTTCAAATCGATGATGAAGTTATTACCCTCACCCCATTAAAACTCATCGGCTCGAGTTGTTATCTAGCCCCTCTCCCTTGGGAGAGGGGTAATGGTGCGCTTGACCAACGGATGAACTTCCCGGGGTGAGGGGGAATGATTGATTCGCAAACATCATACCACCTTGCGTTTCAATACCTTATCAACTGCTTTGATAACATCTTCCGGGGCTAATCCGTATTTCTTCAACAATTGCGTGGGTGTGCCACTTTCGCCAAAGCTGTCGTTCACGGCTACCAACTCTAAAGGGGCAGGGTAGAACCTTGCTAAAACCTGCGCCACGCTGTCGCCCAAGCCACCATTGATTTGGTGCTCTTCGCAGGTAACGGCACACTTGGTTTTTTGAACCGATGCCAAGATTGCCTCTACATCTAGCGGCTTAATCGTGTGAATGTTTATTACCTCCGCACTTATACTTTGTTCGGCTAATTTGGCTTCGGCTTCAATCGCTTGCCACACCATATGGCCCGTGGCAAAAATAGTCACGTCCTTTCCTTCCACCATCTTATCAGCCTTGCCGATGATGAAGGGCCTATCGGCCGCGGTAAACACCGGCCACCCTGGCCGCCCGAACCGTAAGTAGGCCGGACCCACATGTTTGCCTAAGGCGATGGTCGCAGCTTTGGTTTGATTGTAATCACAAGGTACAATCACTGTCATGCCGGGAAGCATCTTCATCATACCAATGTCTTCCAGAATTTGATGCGTGGCACCATCTTCGCCCAGCGTGAGCCCAGCATGTGATGCACATATTTTTACATTCTTACCCGAATACGCGATCGACTGCCTGATTTGATCATATACACGACCCGTTGAGAAATTCGCGAACGTGCCGGTAAACGGAATCTTTCCACCGATGGTCATGCCGGCTGCCAAACCCATCATGTTGGCTTCGGCAATGCCTACTTGAAAAAAGCGATCTGGAAACTCTTTTTTGAAGGCATCCATTTTCAGCGATCCCGTAAGGTCGGCACAGAGTGCTACTACATCGCTGTTGGATTTGCCGAGTTCTAACAGACCCGCGCCAAAGCCAGAGCGGGTATCTTTCTTTTCAGTAAAAGTGAACTTAGTCATAGTGGTTGATTCAACTGCAATGTTAGAAAAAGCTTTGGTTAGTTCCGCTCGGCACGTTAAATAATGTTAAGCAGTTGTTAAAAGAATAACCTTGGCACTATCGTCCCGTACATCCCCAAGAAATACAACGGTTATGGGTTCTGGAAATCAACAAAACAAACGTTTCTTCTTCTGGTTGCTGTTATGCCTTTTGCTGGCAATACTACCTTGGTTTATTCTCTAAGAAATCCAACGCCACTTTTACCGATTCGCGAGGTATCTCTTCCATTGGCACATGACCAGCGCCCGGAAAAATATGCAATTGAGAACCTTTGATGGCCCCGTGAAAGCGGTGGGCATTTGCCACGGGAATCCACGAATCTTTCTCGCCCCATAAAATCAACGCGGGTGTTTGAATCGATGGAATACTATCTTGTAAGTCTTTACCCCGTTTCCGCAAACGATCCATGGTGGCCCTGCGGTTTCCCTCGCGCATCATCAAATCAAAAAACCGATTTACATCCGCGTCTTTCACCTTGGCGGGATCGCCATATACTTGTTTGAGGTTGAAGCGAAACAAAAATTTAGGCGTGATTTTGATCATTGCGTTGGCGACAGTCTCATTTTGTAGCATCTTAAAAATAAATGGGCGCGATTGCTTTTTTTCACCTGTGCCTGGTAGTTTCCAAAAACCGGCAGCATCTACCAAGATCAATTTCTTAACACGATGCGGATAGCGCAAAGCCAATTGCCACGCTACTTGTCCGCCCATGGAATTGCCCGCGACATAAAACGTGTCGATTTGTAAATGGTCAGCAAGCTGAATGACAAGTTTGCCATAATCTTCTGTGGTGTAGCTCTTGGTGGCACTTGGCCCTGTCAATCCGTGCCCGGGAAAATCCACCGAAATGGTGCGGAGTGATTGACTAAGTTTTGACTCCCAACCTGCCCACGTATGCAACGAAGCAAAGCTGCCGTGCAGCAAGAATAGGGGAGCGCCTTGGCCGCGGTCGCGCACATGAATCTTTTCTGTACCAAGTGAAATGTATTTGCTTTCAGCGGTGAAGTATTCTGGCTCAAGATTACCTACCGGAATATCTGGCTGGTACCAAACAGCTGCCAACACTAATAGAAGGGCCAGCAGGCCGCCAATAAGAAAGGCAACAAACTTGAATATGCGTTTGAGCATTACCAATCGGGTTTGCCTTTGTCTTTCGGTTTAGTGCCTTTTCGTTTGTTCTGTTGAAGGTATTGCTTCTCTTGGTTCTTCATCGCCTCCAAAATCATTTTCGCTTTCTCTTCAGACATTTCCATGTCTTTGAGTTTATCTTTTACCGATGGCGGAATGTCTTTCTTCTCTTTGTCCTGTTTCTCCTTTTGTTCTTGCTGTTCTTTTTGCTCTTGTTCCTTTTTTTGCTGCTCTTTATCTTTTTGTTCTTTTTTCTCTTCCTCTTTCTTTTCTTGTTCTTTTTGCTCCTGCTCTTTTTTCTGCTGGTCTTTATTCTGTTGATCCTTTTTTTCCTGGTCTTTCTTTTCCTGCTCCTTTTTTTCCTGCTCTTTTTTCTCTTGCTCTTTCTTTTCCTGTTCTTTCTTTTCTTCGTCTTTGATCTGTTCGCGAAGTGCTTTTAAGCGCTGGTCGTTGGGGAACTGTCTGATTGCTTGGTCCAGCACACTCACAGCTTGCCGATCTTGCTTATCGATAAACAACTTTGACGCATTGTGGAAAGCAACATCTGCCGTTTGCGAGAAGCAAACGTGAGATATTAAAATGGCTAGCACGAAAAGTAAATTCTTCATTTGTTAATGTCTGCTACAATTTTTGTGCGATTAATGAATTCGTTGTAGTGTGCCACAGTTTTATCTTTCGCCAGCCCGTCTACCATCAGTTGATGTGCTTCTTGGTATTTCCGCTGGCTGACCAATTGATCGGCTTTTGCTTTGAGTTGTTTGGCAAATTCAGATGGCTCAATGTCTTTGTCTTTCTTCGAATCGTTCTTGTTGTCTTTTTTCTTTTGCTCGGCAAGTTTTTTCTTCACCACTTCATAATTGTAACGCGCTTCTTGGTTTTCGGGGGCAGCTTTCAAAGCTTGTCTGAAATAGTTCAATGCTTCTTCTAATTTTCCCTTGGTGTCGGCCATAACCCCAAGCTGTTGGTTGGCCACCGACCGAATGCGCGAGTTGGGGCTTTGCGCGATTTGTGAATACGTGTTGAGTGCATTGGCGGTGTCTTTCAGTTGATAGTACGCTGCCGCTAGGTTGGCACGCACTTCATCTTCAGTTACGCCCAACGAATCTACCAAATACCTATACTTCTTCGCTGCTGTTTCAAAGTCACCAGACAAAAACGCTTTCTTTGCTTCAGATTTAGCGGTATTGATTTTACCGATTTTATCCAAGTCGGTAAATAACAAAGCGATCACCAACAGCACCGCAGCCTTCATATTGAAACGGTTTTAAGACTTACCAACAAATCGAGGACTAACAATAGGACGGCTGCCAATAAGAAGTAGAAATAACGGTTGGCCGAAACATCTACAGTGCGTGCATCGCGCAGCTCACCCTCAATTTTGCCAATAGTACTAATTAAACGGTTTACATCATTGCGGCTGTCGTTGATTTCAAAATATTGGCCGTTGGTTTTACTAGCCAGCGCCTTGAGTGATACGGGGTTGAGTTTTGAAATCACCACGTTACCGCTATTGTCAGTTTTGTATCCACGCCCGGTTTGAATTTGCCCACCTTTTTCGGTGCCGACCCCGAGGGTGAACAATTTAATGTCATTGTCTTCTACCTCGCGTGCCACGTCATCGGTTTCTTCGCCAAAGTCTTCGCCATCGCTGATCAAAATGATCACTTTTGATTTTTGTTGACCCGATGCACCGTTTTCGTCATTGATTTTTTTGAGTGCCATTTTGAGGGGAGGGCCAAAGTCAGTGCCGGATGAAGGAACTAAACTGGTGTTCATGGTCTCAATAAAAAGGTTGAGTGCATTTTGGTCGTAGGTGAGCGGGCATTGCATAAACGCCTCTGACGAGAAGATGATGACGCCCACGCGGTCTGAATTAAAGGCCGCAACAATCTTCTTCATTTCGTACTTGATTTTTTCCAGCCTCGTGGGTTGAATGTCAAAGGCGTCCATCGATTTAGACAAATCCACACAGATCATAATATCCTTTCCAATGGATTTAATTTCGCGTTTGGATGAACCAAATGATGGGCCCAGGTAGGCGATGATCAGTAATGCGAATAAAGCGCTGCGCAAAGCGATCTTTACCAGCACGGTGTAAAATGGAGTCTTCAGTACGCGGCTAATGCGCCACAAGCGCACAATGTAAGCTCCGTAAAGGACCATAAAGAGGAGTATGACCACCGCCTCAAACCAACCGAACGAGCGAAAGAAGAGCACTTTATTTTTATTTCAAGAAACCATGTCAAAAGTACAACGCCAAGCAAAAACAAAAAAGCCCCACATTGCTGTGAGGCTTTATGTCGGGGTGGCCAGATTCGAACTGACGACCTCTTGGTCCCAAACCAAGCGCGATACCGGGCTACGCTACACCCCGAACTTCAAAAGAGGCGCAAAGATATAGAAACATATCAATCCACCAACTGTGATCCCGGCTGGATTCGAACCAGCGACCTACTGCTTAGCTTACCACTTCGATTTTCATCGCTCCTGAACATTGTTCAGGATTTGTGGTCTGGACTATATCTTCACCATTTCAGGTGTGATGCGTATAGTCTCTACGGAACTTCCCTATAACCATGGGCCCAACGAATGTTTTTGGCTTGGTTATTTTTTGGCGCGTTTACCCTCAAGTTGATAGTGCTTTCGTTCTTGACATCAGACGCAGAAAAGTAATAACAACAATCCAGTTCAAGGCAATAGACACAAAAAACGTCAATTGTTGTTTTATCCATTTTCTTTGTGCGTACACCACGAGAATCTGCATAGCTGCTTTCGAAGCGTACAGTCAGCATACCTTTTCTGAGCGACCTAGTCTTTACTTGCACTCTTTTAAAAGAGTTGCCGCGATAAGCGACCAAGTCAAACGGGGCATGCTCCGAAAGAGGAATACAGACCAAGAAACCTTTTGCACATAAATCAGCTTGAGCCTTCAATACGCCTAAGTCTCCTTTGTTTTTTGTATGATGAAATATCATTCCAAAATATAATAAAGAAAACAGGAAATTTCCTCGGGGTTACCATTTCAACATCGAGGTTGAAGAAGGGTTCACCGAAATAGCATCATCCACTTTGTTCATTATTTGTTTTTGAACAAAGGCTCCTATTTGTTAAAGGCAGTTGCTCTATCCAGCTGAGCTACGAGACCAACATGTCAAAGAAAAATTGAAGCGGAGAGGGGGGGATTCGAACCCCCGGTAAGGTTTAACCCCTACGACAGTTTAGCAAACTGTTGGTTTAAGCCTCTCACCCACCTCTCCAAGGCTTTAAAGGGTGCAAATATAATAGAATGGGGTAAAAAACAGCCTAACTATTTTTGAAAACTGAAGGTCGATTTTAACAACGCCCCGCTCAATGCACTCAGCCCACCCACAAGTCCACCCACGATGGCCGTCAGCGCCAATGCAGGAATGGGCAGTAGCTTGTTGACCTTGGCTGTGAGAATGGCGTGAGAACTCATATCGATATACAGTGCCATGGCGAACCAAAGCAAGGCAACGCCAAGGAGGCCGGCTAAAAAAGATATGCCCCCTTTATTATCAATGACGTAGGCAACGGCTGCAGCCCCAATAGCCATTGACCACCACGGCAAAAAACTTTGAAGTACGAAACAGACTGCGGCTGTAATCAAAACTTGGATGATGAACTTCATATTACTCTGCATTTAATGTGATGGTTGACAATTCTTTTCCTTTCAAGTTTTCGGGTCGGTTAGCAAAATGGAATTTTACGTATTCGCCATTGGTCCAAAGCCCTAGCAAACTATTGTAGTAAGGGCTGCCAGGGTTGCCCGATTGCCCGCCAGGGTAGACACCCCAGGCTTGTACGCCAGCTTTTTCCAAGCTAACTACCATGCGCCAACTAGGGCCGTGGGTGCGCGAGTGTGCATTTACAGCACTGCCGTTTCCACCATGTTCAATGTGATAGCTGAATGCTTCCATTTTATTCAAAAGATGTCCAACAATCGCATCTTTGAAAGTTCCCCATTTCGGGTTGAGCTTTTTTTCTGATTTCCATTTTTCCATCGCTGCTACGCCTTCACTAAATGACTTTCGGATGATGTCACGGGCATTTTCTTTTTCAGCGGTGGCTTTGATGTCGAAGAACGCGAGGTCTGGTTTTTCTTTCAGCAATCGAATGGTCATGTAAGTAGATGGTCGGGACAATGCCACTTTCGACTCCGACATTTCGTCCCACACCATGGGTAAAATGGCACGTAGCCACGCTTCGTAGTACGATGCACCTTCCGAATCGACACTGTTAAAATAGTCCCACGACCTCAGTTTTTCGAACGCTTCTTTCTCTGCGCCTTGCAAACTCATGCTATCCAACTGACTGAGCCAGTGTGGCAAACTCTCAGCCGCTTTTAAATTGTAGTTGTCGAGTTGCAACTTCATCATGTCCTGGGGCGTGATATTGTTGGCTGCGGCAAGCACCTCGTTGATCCTACGATTGCGATAGGCCTCCCAATTGCTGGCCGTAACAAAGTATGGATAGGTGAGGTCTGCCGGATATTGGTTGGCGGAGCTCACAAAGCCGCGTTCGGGGTTTTTGTACATCACGTTCTGCTCGTTGGGTATAAAGGCTTGCCATTCTTGTGAAGTGCGTGTGCCATCTAATACAAACTTGCCTTCGTTCTTTCGCCTCACCGGGTACTTGCCTTGTATGCGCATAGCAATGTCACCGCTCACGCTGGCGAACACAAAATTCTGAGCAGGGGCAGTGAAGTGGTTCAAAGCTTCCATGTAATCTGCGTGACTGTTTGCGCGGTTGAGTTTGTAAAAAGTCAGTGCTTCCTCAGAGGGCTCGTGCGCAATCCAGCGGTAGGCAAAGTGATTTTTCTCGCCATCGCCATGAAAACTTTCGTCATACACCGCGGGGCCATGATGTGTATACACAACAGTATCATAAAAATCAATCTTGCCTTTTACCTTGAATACCTCAATTTTCTTGCTGGTAGCTTTCCACTGCCCGTCTGATTCATATTGGTCTTTGCCGCGGCCATTGAACTTCACTTTGTACCAGTCTACCACATCACGCTGGGCATTGGTGACGCCCCATGCGATGGAATCATTGAAGCCGCTGATCACGTTGGGCGACCCCGGAAGCGAAGCTCCCATACAGTTGATGCCTGGGGCATTCAAATGAATGATGTACCAAATAGAAGGCAATGACAGTTCAAGGTGGGGATCGTTACACAAGATCGGTGAGCCCGTTTTGGTTTTTGATCCGGCCACAGCCCAGTTGTTGCTACCCACATTGGGTGGCGATTTTTCGAATGGTTGTAGCGCGACTAGTTCATTGGGCAATGCGAGCGGAACGCTATCGAGTGTGATGGGTTTGAAGTTCCACTTGCCGGTGTTGTCAACAATGGGGTCGCTCCAGCCCTCGTGATCGGGGTATATCAAATCGAGCGTGTCTTTGCCGAAAAGCTTCAGCGCGTTGGTCATTTCAAGGTCTTTCTCACCCGTGCTGAGTGTTTTGGCCATGTACTTGAGCAAGAGTCCGGTTTTAACGGGTGTCCAAGGCTCCGGCTGGTAGCCCAGTAGTTTATACTCAATGGGCAGTTGTTCGTAGCTGAGTGATGCAATGTAGGCGTTGATGCCACGGGTGTAACTTTCCACCATCGCTTTTGCGACCGGGTTTTTGTCCATGGCCGCCACCGCATTCTCTGCAGCAAACACCATTCCCAGTCTTCGTTGTGTGCGGTCGAAGTCGAGGGCCTTTTCGCCTATGATTTCGCTGATTCGGCCCGCGGCCGCGTGGGTTTGAAATTCCATTTGCCACAGTCGGTTTTGTGCCGTGATGTAACCCTGTGCAGCGAACAGATCATCGTCATTTTCGGCATAGATGTGGGGTATAAGTGCACTGTCGTAAACCACCGTTACCTTGGATTTCAAGCCCGGGATGGCGGCAATGACATCACGCGAACTACCATCGCCGGCGTTTTGCCAAAAGCCATGGAAGGGATCGAGGAATTTGCTGAAGGGCGGGAGGGGTGTGCCGAAGTTCCAACTTTGGTTAAGAAAAAAAACCAAGGCGGCTGTAATGGCGCAGACAAAAAGAGATTTGGCGATTTTCATTCAGTGTAAAAATGGTTGAAGCATAGGTTTATAGCAGCAAGTCAACGCAAAGTTTCGCTAACTTGCAACCCATTTGGGAAGTATGGAAAGAAAGTGGTTTGTATTCTATACCAAAAGTCGTCAAGAGAAAAAGGTAGATGAATTGTTGCAACGAAGAGGCTATGAATCATTTCTTCCTTTGCATTCGCAGCTTCGTCAGTGGAGCGATCGAAAAAAGAAAGTTCTTGTGCCGCTGTTTAACTCTTACATTTTTGTGAATGTGTTTGAGCATGATGTTGCCAATGTTGTTCAGCTTCCTGGCATTGCCTGGAGCATTCGCCACAATGGAAAGCCCGCTACGCTGCAAGCTAACGAACTACTAACGATTAAGCGATTCATTGAAACAGGGTGGCTAGTGGATGCCGAGGCATATCAAGAAGAAATTCAATTAGGAGAACAGGTCAAAGTGATTGACGGTCCTTTAAAGGGCATCATAGGCCGACTTACGCACCTGGCAAACTCCAGCCGTTTGGGAGTGCTTTTGGAATCGATTGGTCAGGTGATAACAGTAGAAATCGATCGAAATGCAGTACGTAAACTTATTGATAAAGAGAGAAATAGGATACCCATTTTGTCAATTCCTGAATGAGTAATAAATTTACTCAAAATACGTACTTTTGAAGAAGTGCTAGAGCTTGAGTCTTTAATCACCTCGCGTACCCGCATTAAGATGCTGTTGAAGTTTTTTTCAAACAGCAACTCTTCTGCCTATTTGCGCGAGATGGCGGAAGAATTCGGAGAATCAACTAACTCTATCCGTCACGAGCTCAATAATTTGTCAAAAGCTGGCTACCTGCTTGCGTCTGCCCAAGGCCGCACCATTGCGTATCGCGCCAATACCAATCATTTGTTGTATCCCCAACTTAAGAACCTGGTTCATAAGTATTTGGGCTTTGACGCCATTTTAGAAAACGTGGTGAATAAGGTGGTGGAGCGACTGGGCGAAGTCCATGCCGCTTGCATTGTGGGTGATTATGCGCACGGGAAAGACTCAGGAATTATCGATTTGGTTTTGGTAGGAGAGATCGACCAGCAGTACCTGCAAAATTGCATTGGCAAGTCTGAGGCGTTGATTAAAAGAAAAATCAGGTCATTGGTTTTGTCACCTTCGGAGTTTGAGGCGAATAAAACCAATTTGAATATTGCATCCGCTATTTGGCTTTGGGGCAACCCGTCCGCTTAGCGGTAGAAAACAAAACACAACTAAAGCCTGCTCTTCCCCAATGGGACTGAGGAGGCGGAGCTTTGATCAGGGGTTTAGAAAATTGACATTGCTTTACTTACCTTTAAACTTAATTTTTTGACATGAGGCACATTGCCGGTTTCGCATTGTTGATTTTGGTAACTACTTCCTGTGTGACCAATAAGAAATTCCAATTGTTGCAGAAGAACGATGTGAATAAACAGCATATGCCCAGCGATACGGTGGTGCGCCAATACAACATTGATGGATTTGATTACCGTGTGCAAACCAACGATGTGCTTTCGGTGCGGTTTGAAAGTATTACCCCAAAAGAATATGACTTTCTAGCGCGCGCAGCAGACCCTATGTTGGGCAATGCTGCATTTATTGGCGGAGCCCAGCTTTTGGGTGATTTGGTAGATGAGAAGGGAGAAATACCGTTTCCGGTGGTGGGTAAGGTAAAAGTAGCCGGCATGACGGTGTTTGAAATTCAGGAGCATTTGCAAGACATTGCCAAGCAATACCTTGATTCGCCTGTAGTAAAAGTGAGATTGCTTAACTATCGGCTTACATTGCTTGGCGAAGTGAATCGAGAGGGGGTGGTGATGCTCAACAATAACCGTGTCACCATGCTAGAGGCCATTGGCCTGGGTGGTGGCATGACAGACCTGGCAGATAAAACAAGCGTCAAACTAATTCGGCAAGTCGGCAATCAAACCAAAGTAATTTATCTGGACCTGCTGGACGAAAATTTCATCAATTCACCCTACTATTATGTATATCAAAACGATGTACTGATTGTGCCCGCCTTGAAGCAGAGACCGTTCCGAAAGTATTTTGGGCCTAACATATCGTTGGTCATTTCATCTATCTCGCTATTGCTCCTCGTTGTTAATTTATCGCGATAAACGTGAACACCCTCCCTGTAGAATCACCTCGATTGCCTAAGTCCAGTTCGGGTTTAGCCACCAACCCGATTGATATCAAACGAATTGTTTATCATGCAATCACCAAGTGGTATTTGATTGCCGCTTCGCTGCTGATCTGCTTGGCAATTGCCTACTACAACAACCGCTACACCCAGCGCATCTACCCAATTTCCGCTTCCATCATCATCAAAGAAAAAGAAGAAGCGAGTGGTGGGGCAGAGATACTTTACAAAAATGCCCTCATCGATCAATACCGCAATTACCTGAACGAACCTTATATCCTTCGTTCTTACCCCTTGGTGGCAAAGACATGCGAAGAGTTGGGATTCACCAGCACATTTTACCTGGAAGGCCGCGTGATTACAACCGAAATATACAAATCGGTGCCCGTTAAGATTTCCGTAGAGAAGATCACCGGCAAAACCACCAGCGACTACCAATTTGTTTTGTTAGATGAAAAGAAGTTTCTACTTGGCCGATATGATGGTGACAAACTCAACACATTTGAAGTAGGCAAACCCTTTGAGTTTGATAATCGACAAATGGTGGTGAACCAGATCGAAGAACTGTCATTGGCAGAGCACGTAAACAAAAAATACAAGCTCGTGCTGCGCACGCCCATGCAAGCCGCGGGTGAGTATGTAGGCAAGCTAAATGTGAAATGGGCAGAAAAAGGTGCTGGCGTAATGAATTTGAACATGGTGGGCACCAATCCTGAGAAAGAAATTGATTTTATTAATTGTCTGGTAAAAAATTATCAACAGCTGGATCTCGAAAAGAAGAATGTAACAGCCGACCGCACCGTGGCATTCATCAAAGAGCAACTAATTAACATCTCCGATTCGCTGCGCATGTTTGAAAGCAAACTGCAGCAATTTAAAAAATCGAACCGCACTACAGGCGATTTGAGCCTTGATGCACAACGGCTGTATGCCAAAGTAGAGGGACTTGAAGTACAAAAGGCCGAACTCCTCATCCGCAGAAACTACTATCAATACTTAACCAAATACATGAATGAAAGCAAAAATCTCGATCAGGTAATTTTGCCTTCTTCTATGGGAATCAGTGACCCCATCTTAAATACACTGCTTGCCAAGGTGGTAGACTTGCAGATGGAGGTTAAATTGTATTTTGACAAAGAGCGATCGCCTAATCCGCTGATGTCGTCTCGCATTGCAAGGCTCAATGAGTTGAAGAAAGAACTGAATGAATCGGTGGGTAATTTGCGCAACACCGACAACATCAAGTTAGAGTTCCTCAATAAACAGACGGCAGATGTGGAAAAACAAATAGGCTATCTGCCACTGGCCCAGCGGCAGTTGATTTCCATTCAGCGCAATTATTCCCTTTTAGAAAACCTGTACGTGTACCTGATGCAGAAAAAAGCAGAGGCGGAAATTTCGAAGGCATCCAACATCTCTGACTTGGCCATTGTAAACCCTGCCATGCTTGCCGGTGGTGCCATTGTGCCAAAAACCAGGCAAAACCTTACAATTGGTGCAGTGGTCGGGCTCTTGATTCCCCTGTTGGTTTTTGTGTTGCTCGAGTACCTCAACGTGCGTGTGCAGTCAAAAGAAGACATCGAAAAGTTTACGGCCATACCGTTTATTGGTGGCATTGGGCACAAAAAGTCTGAGTTTAACCTCGAGGTATTGGCCGCGCCTAAGTCGGTGATTGCGGAGTCGTTCAGAGCGCTGCGATCGAACCTCAATTTCTTTATTGGTAAGAAAGAGAAAGCTGTGTTTTTAATCACCAGCTCTATCAGTGGCGAGGGCAAAACGTTTACTTCCATTAATCTTGCGTCCGTTTTTTCGCTCTCCGGTAGAAGTACCTTAATTGTAGGAGCAGACATGCGGAAGCCAAAACTCTTTAAAGACTTTGATGCATCCAACGATGTTGGTCTCAGCACATTTTTGGCCGGTATGGCCGACTTCGGCACCGTAGTGCAAAAAACCAAGTACCCTAACCTTGATTTGGTGAGCGGTGGCCCCGTGCCGCCCAACCCCTCTGAGTTGTTGCTGCAGCCGCGCCTCAAAGAGTTTATGGACGAGGCCCGCGCGCGTTACGACTATGTGATTATTGATACGCCACCGTTGGCCTTGATCACCGATGCATTTCCGTTGGCCGACCATGTGGACCACACCATCTTTTTGGTGAGGCAAAACTATACGCCAAAAGAGTTGCTAAAAGTGGGGCAAGATTACTATGCCTCCGGCAAGCTGAAAAATATCAGCATTGTGTTCAACGATGTGTACCGCTCGGGGCCGGGCTATGGCTACGGTTATGGACATGGCTACGGGTACACGTATGGCGGCTATGGGTACGGGCGGAGAAAGAAAGGAGATAGCGATTATTATTCATAATAGAAGCAATAAAACGTAGCTAAATCGATAGGTATTGAAAACAGTAATTCTTGCCGGAGGGCTCGGCACCCGGTTGTCTGAAGAAACAGTACTGCGCCCGAAGCCCATGGTGGAAATTGGCGGCCGGCCAATTCTGTGGCACATCATGAAGATTTATGCCAGCCAAGGCTTCAACGATTTTGTGGTGTGCCTTGGTTACAAAGGCTACCTGATTAAAGAATATTTCGCGAATTACTTCCTCCACCAGTCAGACGTCACCATCGACTTGGGTAAAAATTCATTGCAAGTACACAACACGCAAGCGGAAGATTGGCGCGTAACCCTCATCGACACCGGTGACCAAAGCATGACGGGCGCGCGCATCAAAAAAGCTGCACCTTACCTCGATGGACAGCCCTTTATGTTGACTTATGGCGATGGGGTGGGCAACATTGATTTGCACCAGTTATTGGCAGCCCATCAACAAGGTGGCAGGTTTTGTACCGTTACGGCAGTGCAGCCAAGCGGTCGCTTTGGCTCGCTGGACATTGACGGCAAAGGTGGTGTCAGTGCTTTTCAAGAAAAACCAAAAGGCGATGGCGCCTGGATTAACGGAGGCTTTTTTGTTTGCCAGCCCGAAGTTCTCAACTACTTGACAACCGACAATCAATGTATTTGGGAAAGGCAACCATTGGAGCAACTTGCCCGAGACGGTCAGCTTACAGCGCATCGGCACCAGGGCTATTGGAAGCCAATGGATACCTTGCGCGATAAAGATGAATTAGAAAAAGAATGGGCCACCGGCCACGCCCCGTGGAAGATTTGGTGATGATGGCAGATCTGAATTTTTATCGCGGCAAAAAAGTTTTTGTAACCGGTCACACAGGATTTAAAGGCACGTGGCTGTCCGTTTGGTTGCATGCCTTGGGTGCCCAAGTGCGTGGTTACTCGCTACCGCCTACCCGCTATCAGAAGGTATTCGATGAAATCTGGCCAAGCCTTGTATTCGAGTCTGTATTGGGTGATGTGCGCGACCGCAATTTGTTGCAACAGCACCTGTTAGATTATCAACCGGATGTAGTTTTCCACTTAGCGGCACAACCTTTGGTGCGCTACTCCTATCAGCAGCCGCTTGAGACGTTTGAAGTAAATGTGATGGGTACTGCCCATGTGCTGGAACCGTTGCGGCAGTTGTCCAAACCTTGTGCAGTGGTGATTATTACCACAGACAAAGTTTACGAAAATTACGAATGGGATTATCCCTATCGAGAGGTAGATCGGCTAGGGGGGCATGATCCTTATTCGGCCAGCAAAGCAGGCGCTGAGCTGGTAGTTGCCTCATTTCGAAATGCTTTCTTTAAAAGCTCCGAGCGGCTTCAACATGTTCGTATTGCCACTGCGCGGGCTGGCAACGTAATTGGCGGTGGTGATTTTTCGCCAGATCGATTAGTGCCAGACATTGTTGCAGCACTCACAAGAGGTCATTCATTGGAGATACGTAACCCGCAGTCGGTACGCCCATGGCAGCACGTGCTCGAACCGCTCGCTGGTTACTTGCAATTGGGCGCTCAGTTGCATAATCCCGGTTTTGACCAAGCCTGGAATTTTGGACCACACGCAGAAGATACCCTTACGGTGCAAGAACTGGTAGACCTGGCTCTTTACCATTGGCAGGGAGGCACGTACCACGTGGCAACTGCTGAAGGGCAACCCCACGAGGCGAAGTTATTAAAACTCGATAGCAGCCTTGCCATGCAGCGATTGGGTTGGAAACCAAAATGGAATGCATCACAAGCGCTGGAAGCAACAATGCGTTGGTACCTGCGACACCATTCGGGTGGCAGCGCCCTTGAGTTAATGCGCAACGATATTCAATCATACCAAAAGGCATGAGGATAGCTGTATTAGGTGCTACAGGATTTCTAGGCAGCAACCTAATAACACATTTGCGTGGGCAAGGCCATGTGGTCCACGCATGGGGTCGGTCCTTGGACGTCAATAACACACTGAATTTCCGTTGGGATGCAGACATCCATAACACGGTAGACGAACGGTGGCTCGATTACGATGTGGTGATATATGCCGCGGGGGCAGGAGTTCAATCGCAGCCACCCGCTGTTTTTGATCAATTGATGTCCGTCAACTTTTCGTACCCGGCTCACCTCATTCATTTCCTATCCACCGAAGGTTTCCGCGGGGTTTTTATCTCCTTTGGCAGCTACTTTGAAATAGGTAACAACACCAGTACAAAACCTTTTACCGAGGAGCAAGTGGCCTTTGCAGGCAATATAGTTCCGAATGTGTACTGTGCCTCCAAGCGACTGCTCACGCGTTGGGTTTTATCTTCTGCGTGGGCAATGCCTCATACGCATTTGATTTTGCCCACCATTTATGGAGAAGGTGAGGCACCACATAGGCTGATTCCTTATCTATATGAGTGCGCGAGTAGTGGTACGTTACCCAAGATTAGTGCAGGCACGCAAGTGCGGCAATACGTTCACGTGCATGATGTATGCCGCGCGGTGGAAAAGCTTCTGATGAACCCAAAGAAATGCACATTGCTCAACATGCCAGGGAAAGAAGTCTTGTCGGTTCAGGCACTGGCAAGACAAGTGTATGATGCGTTGGGCGTGGCACTCCCAACAAATGTATTTGGGCAGGTAACAGCCCGCGATACTTCCATGGGTTACTTAGCGTTAGACGGCAGCCTTTACGAGCGATTGCAATTACCATTACCATCTATTACCATTCAACAACACGTTCAACAATTGGTATCACATCATGTATAAAAATTTATCCGGTGCCACCCTTGAGTCCCTTCGTGCGGTGGCCACTGTTCAAACTGAAAAGCAAATCATACCCGGTCAGCATTACATCCCGGTCACAGGCAAAGTACTAGATGCAGACGATTTGTTGTTTGGCGTAGATGCCGTGCTGGACGGATGGCTGACCACCGGTCGTTTTGGTCCCCAGTTTGAAAAAGAGTTTGCCGCTTATTTCGGTGCACGTTTTGCCGCTTTGGTCAACAGCGGATCATCGGCCAACCTGGTGGCCTTTTATGCGCTTACATCACCCAAGTTGGAGGAGCGTGCGATAAAGCCGGGGGATGAGGTAATTACGGTGGCCGCGGGGTTTCCCACTACCGTTAACCCAATGATTCAGTTTGGGTGTGTGCCTGTGTTTGTAGACGTACACATCCCTACTTACAATGTTGATGTAAACCGTTTGGAGGAAGCATTGAGTCCCAAAACCAAGGCCATCATGCTGGCACATACGCTGGGCAACCCCTTTAACTTAAAAGTGGTGATGGATTTTGCCAGGCAAAACAACCTGTGGGTAATTGAAGATGATTGCGATAGTTTGGGTGCCACCTACCAGGGTAAGAAGACGGGCACGTTTGGCGAGTTGGCCACCGTTTCATTTTATCCCGCGCACCACATTACCATGGGCGAGGGTGGAGCGGTGCTCATTAACTCATTTGCGTTGAAAAAAATAGTTGAGAGTTTTAGAGATTGGGGGCGCGATTGTTACTGCGAGCCGGGCAAGGACAATACTTGCATGAAGCGCCACGGCTGGCAGTTGGGCGACCTGCCTTTTGGCTACGACCACAAGTACACCTATTCGCATATTGGTTTTAACCTAAAGGTGACCGACATGCAAGCGGCCATCGGCCTGAGCCAATTGAAAAAGGCCGATCATTTTGTGGCACGCAGGCGCGAGAACCATGCGCTGTTGTACAAAATGCTAAAGCCTTTTGAAGAGCATTTTATTTTGCACGAGGCTACGCCAGAGAGCGACCCAAGTTGGTTTGGCTTTTTGATTACCGTGCGCGATAGCAGCCCGATTGACCGCAATGAGCTGGTGAAATACCTGGAGGCCAATAAGGTTGGCACACGCCTGCTGTTTGCGGGTAACCTGTTGCGGCAGCCTGCTTACAAAAATATTCCGCACCGTGTGGTGGGGCAACTGACCAATACAGACATCATCATGAACCGTTCGTTTTGGTTAGGCGTGTGGCCGGGGTTAGGGCAAGTACACTATGAGTATGTGTGCGAACAGTTAGCTAACTACATCAAACAAAAATCAAACTGATGAAGCAATTTCTTCGAGAACTTTCACGAAAAATTTTAAGTAACGTTAGCGATCACAATCAGTTTAATTGGGATGAGCATCGATTTGGCAAACAACCTCAAGAATCGTTTTCAAGTGAAGCCCGAAGGCAAATAAGCGCGGGACTTAAGGTCATCAAGTATTGGTTGAATGGAACTGGATTCGTTTATTTTCAAAGTAATGACAATGGCGAAGATGGGTTAAAGTACTTTGCATCATTATATGATAAGTTAACTACCAACGAAGACAAAGAACTGTTAATTACACTCTTGGCTTATCGAATATTAGGCCCTAAAAAGGTTTTGTTGCCATTAAATACTCCGGAATATTGGAGTAAGTTGACACAGGTTGAAAAGCTAGAAGATAAAACGATAAGTATAGATAGTGGCTTTTTAAGCCTTAAGTTGAACTTGACCGATTTACAGCCAATTGGATTTCCGATTAAGTTATTTTTTTCCCCTGCAGGAATTATGGCTGATTACGTGGTAGAACAATACAGATACGAAAAAGGAAGCCACCTTATTGCAGTTGAACCCGGAGACATAGTTTTAGATGGTGGTGGATGCTTTGGTGATACTGCTTTGTATTTTGCGAATGCGACTGGGGCGAGCGGACACGTTTTCTCATTTGAGTTTATTCCAAGCAATATGGCTATTTGGAAAAAGAATTTGTCGCTGAATCCTCAGTTAGAAAAACAATGTAGCCTCATAGAAGCTCCATTGTGGTCAGAGAGTGATCAAGTCGTTCATTACATCTCAAATGGCCCAGCTAGTGTGGTGAGTTTTGACCCATTACCAAATGAGGATGGCAATACCAAAACAATCACCATTGACGATTTTGTTACAAGCAGGCAAATCGACAGGTTAGACTTTATAAAGCTCGATATAGAAGGAGCGGAGCTAAATGCGTTGCGTGGCGCAACGCAGTCACTGAAAAAATTCAAGCCAAAACTAGCCGTTGCCCTGTATCATAACGGCCGAGATTTTCAGGAAATCCCGGAGTTTATAGAAAAACTGGGGTGTGGCTATCGGTTTTATTTGAACCACTCCACAATTCACCAAGAAGAAACCATCCTTTTCGCGAGTGCACGATGATCAACGTAACGCAACCCTTTTTGCCAGATTTTAACGAGTACACCAGCCTAATACAAGGCATATGGGAACGCAAATGGTTGACCAACAACGGACCGCTGGTGAACGAGTTGGAGTTAAAATTAAAAGAGCATTTGTCGGTCAACCACTTGCTTTATTTGTCGAATGGAACGGTTGCATTGCAGATCGCAATAAAGGCACTGGACTTAAAAGGAGAGATTATAACCACGCCATTTTCTTATGTAGCCACTACCTCGAGTATTGTTTGGGAAGGCTGTAAGCCTGTATTTGTAGATATTCACCCCGCCACATTTAACATTGATCCTGATAAGATTGAACAGGCAATTTCGAGCAATACAAGTGCAATTTTGGCAACACACGTGTTTGGTAATCCATGTGAAATTGAAAAGATTCAGGCAATTGCAGATCGGCACAAAATAAAAGTCATTTATGATGCAGCGCACGCGTTCGGCACTAAATATCACAACCGGTCGCTTTTTGATTATGGTGACATTTCCACCACCAGTTTTCATGCTACTAAGCTTTTTCACACCATTGAGGGTGGAGCAGTGATAACACCCCAAAAGCATTTACTCGAAATAATGGCGTGGCTGCGAAATTTTGGTCATCACGGACCTGAGGAATTTAGGGCAGTAGGTATCAACGGGAAGAACTCTGAGTTCCATGCAGCAATGGGGATAATAAACTTACGACATATTTCAGAAATTCTTTCCAAAAGAAAGGAGCTCTCCCTCATATACGATCAGCGACTGGAAGGGCTGAACGTGTCGCGGCAACGCATATCACCTAATTGTACTTATAATTATTCGTATTACCCCATAGTTTTTGAATCTGAAGCACACCTGCTCAAGTCGTTGGCCGAACTTAATTCCAATCGCATTTTCCCCAGAAGATATTTTTGGCCATCTCTCAACACAATCTCTTATACTCGCGGGCAGCAACAGATGCCGATTAGTGAAGACATCAGTAGCCGAATCTTGTGCTTGCCATTATACCATACCATGACAGAAGCGGAAGTTCATTTGGTTGCTAGATTATTGTTAAGGGCGCAAAACAACTAATGGCAAAACTGGGAATTATGCAACCGTATTTTTTTCCTTACATCGGCTATTACCAGTTATTGAATTATGTTGATCAGTATGTTATTTATGACAACATCGAGTTTACAAGAAAGGGTTGGATTAATCGTAATCGTATTTTGGTAAATGGAAAAGATGAGTTGATCACGTTGCCCTTGCGTAAAGATTCAGACTTTCTACATGTGAGAGATAGAGCCTTGTCAGACACGTGGCCGGTCGAAAGAAGGAAGATGTTGAACCGGTTAACAGAAGCGTATCGAAAGGCAACATTTTTCGATTCAGTGTTTCCACTGATAGAACGTTGCATTAATTATCCTGATGGCAATCTCTTTCGTTTTTTACACCATTCTGTGCTTGAAACGGCTGCATTCGTAGGTATTAATACACCGATCATTATATCCTCTCAAGTAACCATTGACCATACGCTCAGGTCGCAAGACAAAGTACTTGCGATCTGTCAGGCACTTGGAGCAACGTCATACATCAACCCTATTGGCGGTGTAGATTTATATGACAAAGAATACTTTCGCTCGCATGGTATAGCATTGAATTTTCTACAGGTCAATGGAATCAGTTATCAGCAGTTTGCGAATGATTTTTGCCCGAATCTTTCGATTATCGATGTCTTGATGTTCAACGCTCCTGATAAAGTTCGTGCCTTTTTGAAAAACTTCTCATTGATATGAAGTTTGAGTGGGTAAAAGTCGGAAAGATTTTTGATCCAACTAAAGTTGTTGACAAGCCGTGGCTCAAAGAGTTTGCACAAGCTCCAAGCACGTTAATTTTTGATGACTTTGTGCGTGTCTATTTTTCTTGTCGTCCACCAGCTGATGACAAAGGGCAATATGTGAGTTACACTGCCTTTGTGGACTTAAAACGCGATGACTTGACAAGTGTCGTTAATGTTTCGGCATCTCCGATCCTACCATTAGGTGGGCGGGGTACGTTTGACGAATTTGGTGTTTATCCAACTTCAGTGATCCGCACGGACGAGAAAATAATGGCATTTTTTGGCGGTTGGACCCGTTGCGAGTCTGTGCCGTTTAATGTAGCCATTGGTTGCGCTCAAAGTTTTGATGGTGGTGTCACTTTTGAGCGACTAGGAAACGGCCCGATCCTTAGTTACTCGCCAAATGAACCGTTCATTCTAAGCGGCCCAAAGATTCGTAGGTTTAATGGTAGGTGGCAGCTATTTTATATTGCTGGAAAAAAATGGATTCAAACGAGTTTTCGCCCAGAACCTGTTTATCGCATACGAATGGCAACTTCTGATAATGGATTGGACTGGGTCAAGCATGATCAAGATTTGATTCCAACTCGTATTGAGGACGATGAATGCCAAGCAAGCCCTGACGTGTTCTTTCATGGTGGTTCTTATCACATGTTTTTTTGTTATCGGTATAGCTTGAATTACAAGAGCAAAGAAGGAGGTTATAGAATTGGATATGCTTATTCAAAAGATTTAATTAGTTGGATTAGGCGCGATGACTTAGCAGGTATAGACGTAAGCACCACGGGTTGGGACAGTGAAATGGTTAGCTACCCGCATGTGTTTATTCTGGATGGACAGATTTGGATGATGTACCTCGGTAATGATGTGGGTAGGTACGGTTTTGGGCTTGCAAGGTTATCGGGTAATCTACCTTCTTGGTAAAGTATGAACTGGCAACGGAAAGGAAAGATCTTTGACCCGACCAGCGATTCATTTTTTGTTGACCTGGTCGGCTATGCCCAGTCGCCACAAGTGTTGCACTTGAGCGATGGACACAGAGTATATTTTTCCACGCGAGTGGATGATGGTTCCCGCAAATTCAAAAGTGTAGTGGGATTCGTGGATTTCGACCTTGATTTTAGTAGTATCCAAGGTCGCGGTTGCCATGATGTTATTCCGCTGGGTGAACTTGGCGGCTTTGATGAACATGGTATTTTCCCTTTTAGTCCAACGGTAGCAAAGGATCAAGTTCTTGCTTACACCTGTGGCTGGAGTAGGCGTGTTTCTGTTTCAGTTGAGACCTCTACCGGCTTGGCGATGAGCAATGATGGAGGAAGGACTTTTAAAAAATTGGGCCTGGGGCCAATCTTTTCATCGGCCCTAAACGAGCCGTTTTTGGTAGGCGACTCGTTCGTTCGATTTTACGAGGACATCTTCCACATGTGGTACATCTACGGAACTAAGTGGATTGATAATCAACAAACGGGCAGTCCCGAGCGTGTTTACAAGATCGGCTACGCCCGTTCTTCAAATGGCGTTGAGTGGCAACGCGTGAGGCAAGGGATAATCAGCGATAAAATTGGTGACGAAGAATGTCAGGCCTTGCCTTCGGTGGCTTATTGGAAGGGGCAATACCACATGGTGTTTTGTTATCGTCATCCTTTTGATTTTCGAACAAATCCTGAAAAGGGTTACCGACTAGGTTACGCAGTATCCAGCAATCTCCGCGATTGGCAACGAGATGATTCAGCCTTGGATTCTATGCTTCCAACTCGCAAGGATGATTGGGATGCAGATATGATGTGTTATCCGCATTTTTTTGCGCACGCCAATAAGTTGTATTTACTATACAACGGGAATCAGTTTGGAAAATTTGGATTTGGACTTGCCACAGCTGAATAATGTCGCTCTTCAGTTCAAGCGAAATGTTGCTGATGCAAACAACATGATTCAACACTGGAAAGCGTGTGACTCCGCATTCTTTAAACATCTTTCCGACCGTGTCAACCTGGAAGACTATGCGGAGAAAATTCAACTGTTTGCACAGCGAGTGGAGGCTTGGCACGAGAGCACGTTAGTGGGCTTTTTGGCATTTTATGCAAATAATGTGACAGATGGAGTGGGATATATTACCAGCATATCGGTGGTGCCAGAGTTTGGTGGTAAGCGGATTGGACATCAATTATTTGATTTATGCTATCGGGAATTAACTGAGAAGTCATTCAAGGTAATTCAGTTGCACGTGGCCGATACTAATGCACAAGCCATTGGTTTTTATAAACGGATCGGTTTTGTAGCCACGGAACAGGTGGACGGGTTTTATAAAATGGAAATGAAAATAAACTGATATGAGTCAAAGAGATTATAACAAAGAGTTTCGCGATACAGCAGATCACCGTTACGCCTACAATTTTGATTTTGACGTGATGCATCCATTCATGTTGCGCTCTTTCGTTCCGCATTTCAAACCGGGTAATGTATTGGAACTAGGAAGTTTCAAAGGTGACTTTACCAAAAGATTGATGCCGCATTTTACTGACATTACTTGCGTTGAGGGTTCGCCCGAGGCAATTGCTGAGGCAAGGAAGCGATTGCCGGCCCAGGGAATAAATTTTGTGGAAGGGCTGTTTGAAAATGTTCAGATTGAGAGAAAATACGATAACATTATATTAACACACGTGCTCGAGCACTTAGACGAACCCGTTGCGGTTTTGAAGCGTGTAAACGATGAGTGGCTGAACGAAGGCGGGCGCTTTTTTTTGGTTTGCCCCAATGCAAATGCGCCAAGTAGGCAAATTGCTGTGAAGATGGGTTTGATATCTCACAATTCAGCGATTACGCCAGCCGAAAAAGAACACGGGCACCGCATTACTTATTCGCTTGACACTTTAGAGCGTGATGCTCGGTCTGCTGGACTAAATGTAATCTTACGTTCCGGTATTTTTTTCAAAGCCCTCGCTAATTTTCAATGGGATCGACTTTTGAATACCGATATTATTTCGCCCGCATATTTGGAAGGCTGCTATCAACTCGGGCAAGTGTATCCTGATCTGTGTTCGTCCATATTTTTGTTGTGTGAGCGAGGAAAGTAAAATACCTGCACCGCTTCTTTCGGTCTGCTTGATTACTTATAATCACGCGGCTTACATCAGGCAAGCAATTGAGGGTGTGCTGATGCAAAAGACTACTTTCGATTTTGATTTATTTATAGCCGATGATTGCTCAACAGACGGTACCCGTCAAATTCTATTGGAATACAAAGCAAAGCTTCCGACAAAAATTCATTTGATTTTGCAAGAGACAAACGTGGGGCCGGCACGTAATTGGATTCGCTTGATTGAGTCTCCAACCTCAAAATACATTGCGTATCTTGAGGGGGACGACTATTGGACAGATGCAGCGAAACTGCAAAGGCAAGTTGATGTTCTTGAGAGCCGCTCCGACATAGTACTCGTGTATCACAATACTGCCGATCAATCAGAACAGGGAACTATTTTGAAATATTCAGACCCCTTGCCAACGATACAAACATTCAAAGATTTTACCTTCTGTTTGTATGCGAGGTCGGTTTCAATCGTTTTCCGAAATCAAAGAAAAAAACTTCCGATTCAGTTTAGAACTATTAAGCTGGGTGATTGGAGTTTTAGTTTGTACCTTCTTGAAAATGGGAATGCGTTTTACATACATGATGCAATGGCCGTTTACAGAATACACAGTAATGGCGCATGGAACAGTACTTCGCCAAGGGAAAATACCAAGAGAGTATTTGAAACATTCCTCGAATCGAGGGAGATATTTTCCAAGAAATTTCAGGAATTTATCCAAGAGCGGTTGTTTTTTTTGGCACCAAGTTAT
This sequence comes from Bacteroidota bacterium, assembly GCA_018267275.1. Classification (GTDB taxonomy): domain Bacteria; phylum Bacteroidota; class Bacteroidia; order Cytophagales; family Cyclobacteriaceae; genus ELB16-189. The sequence goes on from JAFDYV010000012.1 coordinate 111,437, forward strand.
TGTAAGGTTACTTTTTTGGAACTTGAACTTAGAAAGTTTTGGGTGGGGCTTCGTTGGTTTTTGGCTTCCCCAATTTCATTTAAAGTGTTGGTCTTAAGACGCCTACTGGCGTAATCAAATGAGCAGGACGAAAAGGGCTGTTTTGGGGGTGGTCACGTCATTTTTCTCCTACTTTGTCCTCATTGTTTTGCAGTTTTTCCTATCGCCAATCTTTTTGAAAAAGTATGGGCAGGAAACATTAGGTCTTTACGGGTCGATCATGCAGTTGATCGGTTATTTGACAATTCTTGATGCCGCTCTTTCATTTACCTTCAATCGTTACATCGCGCAAGCCTTCGGCTCAAGTGAAACAAGTGATTTGAACCGCTCCTTTGTAGCAGCTCGCATCTTGACCACTCTGGCAGGTCTTGTGAATGCGGCTTTAATGTTATTAGCAATTTTTATTGCGCCTGTCATTTTTAATGTCTCTGCAAGCTTAAAGGTTGACTTGACAGCGGCTTTGGTCTTGTTGTCTGCATCAACATTGTTGAGAGCGCCATTAAATATTTACGGTATTTTTTTGAATGCTGGTCAACAGATGGCATTCCTGAATCTAGTTAACCTTGGTGCAGGACTACTACGCGCGGGCCTTGTTCTTGGCTTTGTTGTCTTTAATTGGGGCATAACAGGCGTAGTACTCGGCACGGTTGTTTCCGAGCTTGCCAGCTCGGGAGCTTGTTATGTATTCTTCAAAAGGAAATTTAGGTCATTTAATTTAAAGGGTTGGACAATAGATACGAATTTCTTGAAAGAAGTTGGCCTTTTTGCAAAAGACGCATTGCTAATACAAGTCTTAAACAAGATCCGTTTTCAGACTGACGTCATGCTGGTGGGCGCGTTTTTGAGTTTATCTGCTGCGTCAGTCTTCTATTCGTCAACTACCCCCGCCATGATGTGTTTTACACTAGCTAACCTTTTAATGAGTAACACTTTGCCTGGGATAAATGAGATTATTGGAACGGGTGATATTGATAAAGTTAAGGTTATCTACTTGAAGGTACTTAGATATGTATTGCTCCTTAGCGCAGTCGCTATCTTTGGAATTACACTTTGTAACAAGTATGTCGTTTTGCTTTGGGTCGGTGAGGGGCAATATGGCGGGATTATTATCGATGTTTTAATTGCGTTGCAAGTAGGACTCTTGATTTTGAATAGCTTTAATGGAAATTTTTTGGTGGCGATGGGAAAAGTGAAGAAGATTTCAAGGGTAAGTGCAATTATCACATTCGTAGGCCTTGGCTTGTCTATGATATTAGTAAAGACGGTGGGAATGACAGGTTTGCTGGTTAGTTCAGTTGGTGTATTGTTGTATGGGACAGTTTTTTTCTTGTGGCAAATCGAAAGTCTTTTTGGCGAAAAGATTTACCGGAATTTTAATACATACTTCCCAAGGTGAAAGTTGCAGTACAAATACTATACTTCAACGCGCACCACTTTATTACGAGAACAATTAGCAACTGTGCTCCGCACGTTGATAAGATTTATATTTTGTATAGCCAGTTGCCATGGTCTCAGTACAATGCTATGGCAAGAGAGAAATTTGTCAACCAGTCGAGCTTAGACCTGGTTGAGGCTTCACCGCATCGTGAAAAAATTGAAGTGATTACGGGTGTTTGGGATACTGAAGAGCAACAGCGTGAACACTGCCGCCTTCGTGCTGTGGCCGAGGGGTTTGATTTTTTGATTGTGCAGGATGCTGATGAGTTTTACACCGCAGAGGATTACCAAAGAAACCTGGGAGTCATGAGAGCAAACCCGGGTTATGAGGTATACCAAACCCCCTGGGTCAATTTTTGGAAGTCGGTAGAATATGCTTTGGTGCACCGCCATCACCTGGGCGTGGTTAACACTATTTATGGAACGTGTCCGTTGTTTGCAATTAATTTGAAATTACCAGTACAGTTCGAGAGTAGGCGCGTGCCTCGTGCGGCTAAGAGCGTTTTTCGTCTGCCCGGTGTGTGCCTGCATTTGTCATATGTTTTTTCAGACATGGACTTGTTCACAAAAATCGGCACATGGGGTCACTCACACCAAGTGAACAAAAACTGGTTCAAGTGGAAGTGGCTGGCGTGGCAGCCCGGCAAAAGAAACCTCAACCCCATCAGTTCGGTTGAGTGGCCCCGCGCAGTGCGCTACACCGGCCCTTTGCCACCCGAGCTCAAAGATTTTATTAACCCCCAGCATGTATCTATTCAATTGAATTGGTGCGACCAACTGCACGAGCGCCTGCACGATTCTGTGCAGTGGGTGTTATACTACCTAAAAAAATGGCGGTTCCGCCTGCAGTAGTATGTTGGTAGTGCTGCCCACTTACAAAAGGTTAGAATGTTTAGGATTGTCGCTGCAGTCGGTGTTCGAAAATGAGCCTGTGGCGGAGGCGATGCGACTGGTGATCGCGAATAACTACCCGCCCCACCGTGCTAAAGTAGAGGAGATAGTTACTTCATTTAACCTGCACCCCAACTACGAGAAGTGGCACGTTGTCTTTCACCACTGGCCTGCCACTGTGCCCGCGGTAGACAATTGGTATGGCACCATTGCGCAATATGCTGGTGAGGGAGAGGTTGTGCTATTGCATGGTGATGATGACTTGCTTACGCCCTGGAGTTTGCATCATCGGTGTGAGGCGCTGCAAACCACCAAGTCAGATTTGTTGTTGAGCGGGGTGAGCGGCAGCGTGACTTTTTTAGATGGGGAGAAGCTGCATTACCAAGGCGTGACACCGCTGCGCGGAGATGGGACCACGGTGCCACTGACGGCCGAAATTTTTGAGTCGTATGGAAATGTGTTCATCGGCAGCCATACCTATCGATATACGGATACTTTTAAACGAGCTACGCAGTTAGTAAAAGAATGGACCGATGGGCAAGACTGGGTGGATTATGATACCCGCAACTTGATGTTTCCTTACTATTTGGTTTTAGCCGTATTTGAGCTAAAAGGAAAAATGGTGGGCGCGAAATGGCATGGATGCATTCGCGGCACAGCATTGAGCGAGCGCCTAAACGCACGGTTCAATGCCTCTTATGGCTGGAGTACGGGGTGGCTGCTGTGGTTGATGGTAGAACGGCTGAAGGCTATTTCATTCAGGAATATGAATGTGACAGCTGTATCTCAAAGCATTTCGCGCCAAGCGGCACAATGGTATGTTACACTTTGGTTTGATAACCGTGTAAACAAAAAGTTGTTGCGCAGGTTGCGGCAAACGTGCCCGTTGGAAGTAAAATTTTCAGATTTGCTTTTTGCTGCTAGAGTGATGTTGGCGCAATGGTTGGGATTGAAGGCTTTGGCGCTTCGCAGGCAAATCAGTGGCGGCATCTCGGTGTATCGTCAGGAGCGCTTTTTAGCAGAACTGAAAAATGGAACACTGGCGTAATAATGCAAAAAAGAAATACTAAGAAATGAGGGCGTGGCTGATCAGTTGTTACCGTTGGTTTTCGGTGTTATTGGTGGATCCATTACGGTTGTGGGCTCAATACCGTGCCCTGCCGGTGTATGCACGAAACTATTTTGCATATCAACGGATGAATCGTGGATCGCAGCGTTTTAAAGTACAGCAAACGAGTTTATTGTTTCAAACGGCTGATCGTTTTTTGCCTGCCGGTTCCATTAACCATCATTATTTTCACCAAGACTTGTGGGCAGCACGAGCGATTTTTGAGTCGCAAACAAAAATACATGTCGATGTTGGTTCGCGGATAGATGGATTTGTCGCGCACTTGCTGCCGTATTGCAAAGTAAGATATGTGGACCTTCGCCCTTTGGAAGCAAAGGTTGATAACTTAGAATTTGTGCAAGGGTCAATCACGCAGCTGCCATTTGCCACTGATTCGGTGGCCAGTTTAAGTTGCCTGCATGTGATTGAGCATATTGGTCTGGGGCGCTATGGTGATCCCATTGACCCTCAAGGGCATCGCCATGCCGCAGTGGAATTACAGCGGGTATTGGCCACGGGCGGCAAACTTTATTTTGCCACACCTGTGGGGCGCCAGCAATTATGTTTTGATGCACATCGCGTATTCGATCCAGGCACTGTGTTGGAGATGTTTAGCGGCTTACATTTGGAGTCTTTCCATTTGATTGATGACCGCTCCACAGCCATTCAAACAGATACTGATTTTTCGAAGGCCCGTCAATGCACCTATGGGTGTGGCCTTTTTATTTTTATTAAGCAACCAGTCAACCATTAATAACAAATTCAAATAATCCATGAAGGACGAAAAAACAAATATGATTGTAGTGGCCGGTGCCGGAGGTTTCATTGGCGGCCATTTGGTGCAACATTTGTTGCAGAAGGGATACACGCGCATCAGGGCAGTAGACAAAAAACCTCAAACCCAATGGTACCAGCGTTCGCCTAAGGTTGAAAACCTGACACTTGATTTAAGTTTGTTGCCCAACTGCGTAATGGCACTGCAAGGAGCTGATGAAGTGTATAATCTCGCGGCCGATATGGGTGGCATGGGCTTTATTGAAAACAACAAGGCGTTGTGCATGCTTTCGGTGCTCATCAATACGCACTTGCTGATGGCTGCCAAAGAGGTGGGGGCACAACGGTTTTTCTTTGCGAGCTCTGCGTGCGTGTATGCCGCGGGCAAGCAAACCGTAGCCAATGTTACCGCACTGAAAGAAGAGGATGCGTATCCGGCAGAACCGGAAGATGGCTATGGGTGGGAGAAGCTTTTTAGCGAGCGCATGTGCCGCCACTTTCGCGAGGATTTTGGAATTGCCGCGCGGGTGGCACGTTACCACAATGTATACGGCCCACATGGCACGTATGCCGGAGGCAGAGAAAAAGCACCAGCGGCCATTTGCCGTAAAATTGCGGAGGCAAAAATGACTGGCAAGCACGAGATTGAAATTTGGGGAGATGGTGAACAGACCCGCAGCTTTATGTACATTGATGATTGCCTTAAGGGCACGTTTGATATTTTGCACAGTGAGTGGGTAGAGCCGATCAATTTGGGTAGTCACGAAATGGTGTCGATCAACCAATTGGTGGATATCGTAGAGGAGATTGCAGGCATCAAAGTAAAACGCAACTACAACTTAAGTGCACCCAAAGGCGTTCGCGGTCGCAACAGCGACAATGAGTTGATCAAGAAAGTTTTCAATTGGGAGCCGTCCATCCGTTTGAAGGATGGATTGGCAAAGACATATGCATGGATTGAGGCAGAAATGAAAGCAACCGGTAGTACAAAAAGTGTGGTGAACTTGTATTAGACATGGTGGTCAGTAAGATTTTTGGTGGGTTAGGAAACCAATTATTTTGTTATGCGGCCGCCCGCAGTCTTGCCATTAAAACGGGATCAAAACTCTATTTGGATTTGTATTCCGGTTTTCGAAAAGATTTTTACAAGCGAACGCCTGCCATTCAACTTTTTAATGTTCAGTATGCCCCTGCTTCGCGCCTATTTCAATTTCAATATCCGGGTGGCGTAAAAGTATCCGGTGCATTGCGTTTTCTTTCAAAGCAAAGCGATGTAGTGCACAGGCATTATTATTTCGAGCGCGATTTTTCGCGGTATGATGAGGGCCTGCTCAACCTGTCCGCCCGGCCTTTCGTGTATTTAGACGGTTATTGGCAGTGCGAACGTTATTTCGCTGATGTTGCCGAGGTAATCAGGAAAGAGTTTACTTTTAGTGCCGACCATGATGCTGAAAACCAAGAGTGGGCCGCGCGCATTGGCGAAGTAAATGCAGTGGCATTGCATGCCCGCAGGCTGCATGGCGTGCCCAACAAAAAAAACGCACAGCCCAAGGCAGGTATTAGGTCGTTGGACCTACAATATTATTTGAGCGCAATGCAAGAGATCAGCCGGGAAGTGAACAATCCTCATTTCTTTTGCTTTTCAGATTACCCGGAGTGGTTCAAAGAAAACTTGCGTACAGACTTCCCTGTTACGTTCGTCACTCATAATCAGTATGGGGCAGACCGTACACACGAGGACTTTTGGTTGATGAGTCAATGCAAACACTTTATCATCTCCAATAGTACATTTAGTTGGTGGGCAGCGTGGCTTAGTACTTTTCCTTCGAAAATAGTGGTAGCACCAGATTTGAGTTTTTGGGAATGTAAAGATGTGATCCCGCACACGTGGCGGATACGAACGGGTGCATGATTGTTTCGGCAACCATCTTACTTATTTCCTTTTTTGTTTTTTTTAGAGTCGTACGACTTGGGTCTTTCGTACTCATCATTATGGCGCTGGCACCTCTTGGGCAAGGCTTTAATGTGTTTTATGGCTATTACCTGATCGAGGATTTCTTTGCAGAGAATTTCCGCCATTTTTCGTTAATGCAAGAAGGCGATATCGATTTCTTCTTATTCAATTTCTTATTGTATTTAGTGGCCATTTGGGCCAGTGGCAAAGTAATGATTTCATTTTTCAAATTGCCTACTCGGCAGTTGAGAGAAATCTCTGTTTTTGATTTAACGTTTTCGCTAGATCGGCTGGTGTTGATATATTGTGGCGTATCGGTTATTTTCCTTGCCTCGGCAGAGCTAAATAGTTTTGTTTCTAAGGTGATGAGGCTCGCGTTTTATTATATCAGTTTCGTTCCATTGTTAATCGGGTATTTTATAAAAGACATCAAAAAGCGTACGATCACCTTTTTCGCAATTGTGGTGCTATTTTTTGTGATTGTGAATTTGCTGGTGGGTAGTCGAGGGTACATGGCCGTAATTTTTGTTGCTGTTACTTATGGATTGTTGGCTAACCGCAATAACCGCGACTTGATCAAACCTTACTTGATAGGGTCTACAATTGTGGTGGCGTTGTTGTTCCCGTTTTTAGGTTTTATTGAGTTGTTTCGATCAGAGCACGGCCGCATCGCCTATGAAGATATTGACCAGGAACGAATTGAACTGCTGACGAGCGAGTTTGAAGATAAAGAAAAATATGAAAAGAGCGGTGAGTCTGGTTTTGCACGCAATATTGTGTGGCCGAATCTCTCAGTGATGTTGATGACCGACAATCAGGTGCCTTCGATTGGGTTTGACAATATTGAAAACGATATCGCCTATATTTTCACCAACACATTCGTTTCGGGAAAAGACGTAGAGGATGCGCGAATGGAGTACATTGAGCGCCTGTGGGCCACAGGGCCGGCCAACTTGTATGGTTACAACGTGGGTATTTCCAACAGCGTTGAATTTTCAGCCATGGCTGATGGCATTTGGCGCTACGGTAAATTTGGATTCATCTATCACGTGGTATTTCTGGTTGTTATAGGATTAACAGTCGAGCGCCTGTTAATCAAGTACGCCTCGCAAAAAAATGTGCCGTTGTGGCTGGTGTTGATTGCGGGAAATGTGTTTGTCATCTTTATTACCATAGTGAATGGCGAACCGATGATTAGTATCATACGCGCTTTGTTGTATTCTTCCATTTTCTCGGCATTGCTGTTTTTCGGCCTTCGGCCCTTCACTCAAAAAAGTTTGGTGTAGGATGTGCGGTATTTGCGGCATTATTTCAAATTCATCCACACAACTGCAGGCACTACCAATAATGCAGCAAGCGATTGTCCACCGCGGCCCAGACGACCGTGGACATTGGCGCAACGAACATGTGGCGTTTGGCCACCTGCGCTTAAGTATCATTGATTTGTCGGCTGCGGGGCATCAACCGATGATAGACCCGGCAAGCGGCTGTGTCGTCATTTTCAATGGAGAAATTTACAATTATCTCGAGTTAAAGCACGAGTTAAAATCGAAGTATTCATTTGTTACACACAGCGACACAGAAGTTCTGTTGGCTGCCTACATCAGCTGGGGCATTTCGTTTTTAAAAAAGTTGCGCGGCATGTTTGCGTTGGCGCTTTATGATCCGCGCACCCAAGAGATTGTACTCGCTCGTGACAGGGTGGGCATTAAACCTTTGTATTATCGCCAACAGGCAGGGAGTTTTTTTTTCGCGTCTGAAATTAAGGCGTTGGTTGGGGGAGAGTTAGGTGCGCCCGTGGTGAACAAGAGAAAGGCCGCGGAATTTTTGGTGGCCAGGCAGTTGGATACCGACCATGAGACAATGTTTGATGGTGTGAGGCAGTTGCGGCCAGCGCACTGGATGCGGGTGAATGCTGAGGGGAAAGTATTGAATGACCAACCGTACTGGGAACTTCCTGAGAATGGCACAAAGGTATTTGGCAAAGCCGATGAGGCAGCCTTGGTTGACCAGATGGATCAATCCATGCAGTTGCACCTAAGATCAGATGTGCCCGTTGGTTGTTTTGTTTCAGGCGGGCTAGACTCTAGCACCATCGCCTGTTTTGCTTTGCGGCAATCACCGCAGGGCACGCCTATGCACACCTATTCGGCTATGTTACCGGGAGGCAATGCAGAGAATGACTTAATTCCGCACATCACTTCACTTCCCCGTGTGGCGCCCCACACATTTTCGCTGGACGGCCAATCATTTTTTGATGACCTGCCTGCCGTTATTCACCACCACGATGAACCACTGTTAGATGGTTCGATGTACTCGCATTTTAAGTTGTGCGACTTAGCCCATCAAAACGGCATGAAAGTACTGTTATCGGGTGCGGGAGGCGATGAACTTTTTGGGGGATACCTGAGCCACGTTAGTAGCTATCTCGGCCATTTGTTGCAGCGGGCAAAGCTCCGGCAGTTTTTTAATACCATCGGGCAAGTGTCCTCACAATCAGAATACATGTACGCTCACTTGTTGCGAAAGGGCATTCAGCAAGCGTTACCGCCATGTGTTGTTGCCACGATGAAAAATCACACTTTCAAAAGACAATTCCGGCACGTCAATCTCGATTTCTCCATCCCACATTTTTATCACCTAACAAATGATGCGTGGCGCACCAACTTATTGAACAACTATTTGAGTTGGACGGTGCCGCCATATTTGCACTATGAAGACCGAAACTCCATGGCTTTTGGGGTAGAGATACGTGTGCCGTTTTACGACCATGTGCTGATGGAATGGGTGATGCAGTTTGACCCAGCGAGTTTGATCAAGGGAAGAAGCAAAGCGCTGATGCGAGATTCTTTTAGGGGTATTGTTCCTGATGCAATCTTAGATCAACGAGGTAAATATGGTTTTCCCAGTCCAATCGATAATCTGTTAAAACAATCCGAACAGAGCCGCCAACTTTACTTTGACTTGGTGCCACGCAATCCCTTTTTTCACCGGGCGGAAGCGGAAAAATTAGGTGATCGGTTTTTTCGGGGCCAAGCCGACTTAGGTGCATTTTGGCGTGCCCTTTCTTTTGCCATGTGGCATCAACAATTCTTTCATGCCTAAGCGTCTATTGTATGTGGGCGATCTCTGGTACGGCAGCACTGCACTATGGCGGATGCGAGCGTTAGAACAATTAGGGTTTGCTGTAGAAGCAATTGATTCAACACGCCTATGGACGGGTTGGCGCGCCCGTATACAGAACTTTGCACAGAAAATGAAAATAGGGATGGATGCACATGGCATTAACAATAAGTTATTGCTTCGAGCTCGACAAGGTAGATTAGATGCTGTATGGATCGACAAGGGAATATGGACAAAACCGGCAGTGCTTTCCGCCCTAAAGCTTCAGCACCCGAACGCGGTTTTGATTTCTTACAGCCCTGATGATATGTTCAATCCCATTAATCAAACAACGCGCTACCTCAAATCGCTCAGGCTCTACGATCATGTCATCACCACCAAGCGGCATAACGTAACCGAATTTGAAGCACTGGGTGTAAAGAATGTTCATTATGTGCACAAAGCGTATGACCCTACCGAGCAAAGGATGTACCCGTTGACCGATGCCGAACGCGTTCAATTTGGATCAGAAGTAGGATTTGTTGGAAATTTTGAGCATCCTCGTTTCCAGTCCATGCTGCGCTTGGCGCAAGCTGGCATTCGGGTCACCATTCGGGGGGCTGCGTGGAGAAAAATACAGCACCAATCCCACCTAAATTTAGATATTGATCCGAAGAACTATTTTGGTGATAGCTACGCCAAAATATTGCAAGCCACGAAAATTAATTTAGGATTTTTGCACAAGGGGAATCGTGATCAACATACCGCTCGCAGCATTGAAATACCTGCTTGTGGGGGTTTTTTGTTGGCCGAACGTACCACCGAGCACCAAGAACTTTTTGAAGAAGGCAAAGAGGCGGTGTTTTTTGGAACAGATGACGAATTGATTGAAAAAGTGAGGTACTACCTGGCACACGAAAATGAACGCAGAAAAATTGCGGCTGCGGGGTACGAGCGATGCATTAAAAGCCAGTATGATAATTACCATGTATTTAAGCGTTTAATCGATCGGCTTTTTGAATGACTTCATTTAAAGAAAAATTTTATAAACAGTATGTGACCACTCACAATAGTCACCTGTATGGTCAGGCAAGCTTAGCCACGTTTCGATCGCAGTTTCCAGTTTGGAAACACTATTACCAAGACTTGATGCCGCAAGATAAGGACGCTGTACTGTTGGACTTGGGTTGTGGCAACGGTGGTTTTGTCTTCTTTCTGCAACAATTAGGTTACTCAAATGTCAGAGGTGTAGACCTTTCTGCTGAACAGATTGAAGAAGGCAATGGTTTGGGAATCAAAGGACTGGAGGTAGCCGACATCAAACAGTTCTTGTCAACGGTCGAGTCAGTAGACTGCGTGATTGCCAGAGATGTGGTTGAACATTTTACCAGACAAGAAGCCTTCGAGTTGCTTTTGTTGGTTGTGCAAAAGCTCAAGCCCGGTGGCCGTTTCATCATGCAAGTACCCAACGGAGAGGGAATTTTTTTTAGTTCGATCTTTTATGGGGACTACACACACGAGGTGGCCTACTCTGTAAGCTCGGTTCGTCAACTATTTCTAAACGTGGGCTTCCATTCGTCACAATGCTTTCCTACCGGCCCAGTTCCACATACCTTACGCGGTAAATTGAGATATTGGTTGTGGGCTTTAAAGGTCATTCAGCATCGTTTCTGGAAAATGGTTGAGACGGGAAATCCCGCAGGGATCTTCACCTCAAATCTTATTGCGGTGGGGATCAAATGAGAGTGAATTACTACTTTAGGAAACCACACCCTGGAGTATTCAGCATTGAAAATGTTTTTCATCGCGTTCAACAATACCTCAAAAAAGATATTGAATTCGAAAACTTCTATGCCAATCAGCGTATTGACTGGCGTATGGCGCTTCAAATTCGCGGACTAAGCGCGGATGTTCATCATGTGACGGGGGCCGCCAATTATCTAGTGCTGGGGCTAAGTCCGGCCAGTTGTTTATTGACGGTGCATGACGTAGGCCATTTGACGCAAACCCTTCAAGGCCTAAAGCGGTGGGCTTACAAAAAGTTGTTTTGGGATGGGCCGCTGTCTCATGTGAAGTACATTACTGCCATCTCAAACTTTACACGTGATCAGTTATTGAACACATTTTCTTTGAAGCATGCCCAAATCACAACCGTCTATAACCCCATTTCTGATTCGTTTCAACGCATCTCGAAGAATAACGACCAGCGATTCACAATTCTCCAAATAGGTGGTGGCGCCAATAAGAATACCGATCGACTTGTTGAGGCAGTGACGGGACTAAATTGTCACTTGATTCTCATACGGCCATTCTCTTACGAGTTACAAGCCAAGTTGGTACAGCGGGGAGTATCATTTGAATTTCGTTCGAATATTTCATCAGACTCAGCCCTTGCTCAAACTTATGGAGATGCAGATGCAGTTTTCTTCGCATCGACATATGAGGGGTTTGGGCTGCCGATCATAGAAGGAATGGCCACCGGCAAACCGGTGGTTACGTCTTCGATTGAACCCATGCGGGAAGTTTCAGGCGGAGCGGCCTTGCTGGTGGACCCTTTTCAAGTTTCAGAAATCAAAAATGCTTTCATTAATTTGATGTCAAGCAGCGAATTGTACGAACAGCAGGTACAACTTGGATTGCAGCGTGCTGCGTTTTTTCGAGGGGAGAGAATAGCAGGTCAATACCAGCAACTTTACAATACCATTGTTCATGAGGGGTAGTGGTAACTTGCTTATCCTGTATTCAGAATACATGCCCTACAATATTCCCGTTTGGCGGGCTCTTCAAAAAAATAGCGCGCTCACGGTTCATGTAGTGCACTGGGACCACAAGAAACTAACGCCTTATCGTTATTCAGGTACTGACATTCAGTTTTATGAACGCAGCAAGTTAAATGATGATGGCCTGATGCAACTCTCGGATAACTTGAATCCGGTGGCTGTTGTGGTAAGCGGAAGAATGGATAAGGGTTATTTGATTGTAGCTAATAAGCTCCGAAAAAACGGCACTCCTGTGGTGATGGGGTCAGATAAACAATGGACCGGTTCTCTGCGTGACTATCTGGCTGTGGCAATGCAGCGATGGCTATATCACCGATATTTCACTCACGCGTGGGTTCCGGGCGATAGACAGCGTAAGTATGTAAAGATGATTGGTTTTCCTGAAAGTAAAACAATAGGCGGGTTATACATTGGAGATATAGAGTTGTTTTCAAAGATGGGCACAACACCAATAGAGCAGAGGCAGGATGTGATCTTTGTTGGTCGATTGGAAAGAATAAAAGGAATCCAACCATTGATAGATGTATTGATGGAACTGAGAAACGAGGGAGCCTTTCAGGGTAGGTTATGGATATTCGGAAATGGTTCCTTGAGCGGCTCGATTCCCAAAAACGATTGGATTAAATATCGAGGTTTTGCGGCTCAGACTGAGATACAAGAAGCAATTAATCACGCAGCGATTTTTTGCTTACCAAGCTTAGATGAGCCTTGGGGAGTAGTAGTGCACGAACAAGCTGCAGCTGGTTTACTAATATGCTGCTCACAGGCAGTTGGTTCAGCAGATCATTTTGTGCAAGACCAGGTAAATGGAGTCATATTTCCGACTGGCAATTGGAATGCACTTAAAAAATCATTGGTTGAAGTATTCAACTGGTCTCCAAACAAAAAGACTAGCGGAAGCGAGTTGAGTAGGAGTTTGGCCAAGTCACTGAATTCGGAGCGAACAGCAAGCGAATTACTTTCAGCTTTACAATTAAGCTAGTGAGTAGGAAATCCATTTTAGCGTTTTTTGATCACTTTTATCCTTCTGTCAAGTCTGGCGGGCCCGCACGCTCTGCTTTGGGATTTGCCGAACTTTTAAGCAATCAGTTTGAAATCACGGTCGTCACCTCTAATCACGATTTTGGAGATGAAGAACCCTATCCCGGAGTTGTTTCTAACCAACCGGTTAAATTGGGAAACTATTCTGTGTATTATCTTGATAAAGTTAGAAGGCGCGAAATCATTCAGCGTCTGATTGGTGGTGCACCCGATTTTATTTACCTAAACAGTTTCTTTTCCTTTGATTTTTCAATTTATCCGCAATTCCTGCTCAAAAGAAAAAACAGGATGAAGTGTAATCTTGTTTTGGCGCCACGAGGTGAATTGGCACCTACAGCATTGTCGAAGAAAGGACTCAAGAAACAGCTTTTCCTTAATGTTTATCGATTGTATTTACACATTGGGTCAACACGCTATCAAGCAAGTTCAATATACGAGAAACGTGACATCGAACGAACCTTGCCAGGATCTGAAGTCGTTGTAGCATCTGACCTTCGCCCACCAACTGAATTGTTTTTGACTACTGAGTCCACGATTGCTAAAGAATGCGGAAGACTTAGAATATGCCTTATTGCTCGTATTCACCCTATCAAAAATGTGTTGATGGCGATTGATACGGTTTTGAAGATTAAAGATTATCAGATACAGTTTGATATTTACGGCTTTGCTGAGGATGGCAGTTACTACGATCAATGTAAGCAAAAAGCAAACCTCTCGGGCGGAGTGATCAGGTTGTGCCCTCCGTTGATGGCTGATGAAGTGGTAAATGTGATGAGTCAATACCACTTGCTTTTCTTGCCCACGCAAGGCGAAAACTTCGGGCACAGCATTCTTGAGAGTTTCATTGCTGGAAGACCAGTGTTGATTTCAAATTCAACGCCATGGCGTGGCCTTGAGGAGAAGAAGGCAGGATTTGATGAACCGTTGGATGAAGCGATGTTAGTGGAGCGTTTGAAGTTTTTTGCAAGTTTGGGTCAACAAGAATTTGACAAGTGGTGCAAAGGAGCAAGACAACAGGCAGTTGATTTTTTCCAAAGGCAGTCAGCGCTCGATGATTACAAAAAGCTATTTTCTAGTTAAACGATGTGCGGTATTGTTGGTGGAATCGGTTTAGACGAATGGCCAATCGAGGACATGGTGTCGTCCATTGCCCATCGCGGCCCTGACCATCACGCACATTTCGTGCATGGTCAATTGTTTCTGGGGCATACGCGGCTGTCCATATTAGACACAAGTGCCAATGGGCATCAACCCATGACCAGCAGTGATGGAAATGCAGTAATTGTTTTCAACGGAGAGATTTACAATCACCTGGATATTCGACAGCAACTGCCTCAAACAAGTTATCGCTCAACATCTGATACCGAAACATTACTGCATGCTTACCAGCATTGGGGTATTGATTTTGTGGAAAGACTCAACGGGATTTTCGCCTTTGCATTATATGATCGAAAAATAGAAACACTTTTCGTGGCGCGCGACCGATTTGGAGTAAAGCCTTGCTATTATGTGGCTACAGAACACTTCTTCGCGTTTTCGTCAGAGTTGAAAGCACTCTTACCAGTATTGCAAGATGCTGCAATCAATGAAAAAGCCGTAGCAAATTATCTCACTTTTTTGTGGTCGCCCGGCACTGATACCATGTTCAAGGAAGTGCACAAACTAGAAATGGGTCATGTGTTGCGCATTCAACTGCGTGGAGGTAAGATAGAAAAGCAAGATTCATTGTTTTATCAAATTCCCTTCGATGGTATTTATACGATCGAATCGGAATCCAGACTAATTGATCAGTGTGAAGACCTGTTGTTGCGTGCGGTGGAGCGTCAGTTGTTGTCGGATGTGCCGGTTGGGTTCTTCTTGTCTGGTGGGTTAGACTCGAGTTTGATTGTGGCGCTCGCGAGGAAACTGCATCCGGACCGACATCTTTCCTGTTTTACCATAGATGCCGGAAACGATATTGCAGACGAAGGGTTTACCAACGACTTAACATATGCGAAGTGGGTGGCTAACCATTTAAAAGTTGACTTGCACGTAGTAAAAGCGGACATAAATATCGTACGCGATTTCGATCAAATGATTTGGCACCTGGATGAGCCGCAGGCGGATGCGGCACCGCTTAACGTGGCAAATATTTGTCAGGAGGCCAGGCGTCAGGGCATTAAAGTGTTGTTGGGTGGCACTGCGGGCGATGATGTGTTCTCGGGGTACAGAAGGCATCAGGCGCTGAATTTTGAGACCTGGATTAAATTGCTACCAGGCCCGGTGGCCCAACTTTTGGCCAGCTTGCCCATCAGTGTGAAGATACCATTCTGGCGAAGGATCAAAAAGGTTCTCAGTGAGGCAGCATTGTCTACTGAGAAGCGCCTTGCAAACTACTATCGTTGGATCAACGAAGATGAATTGACAAAAATATTTTCCGCACGTACAATGGAAGGTTTATCAGGGTACAAGTCGACTCTTTTTTTTGAATCTTGCTCAATGGAGATTCCGAGTGAAAAATCTTGGTTGAACAAGATGTTGTATTGGGAGATGAGATCTTTTTTGGTTGATCACAATTTGAATTACACCGACAAGATGGCAATGGCACACGGTGTGGAAGTTCGAGTGCCTTTTCTGGACAACGACTTGGTTGAGTTTGCCTGTAAACTACCTCCCCAAATGAAGTTGAGAGGCTCGCAAACCAAATACATCTTGAAGAAAGTGGCAGAACGTTACCTTCCCAAGGAAGTGATATACAGACCGAAGACTGGCTTTGGCGCCCCCGTTCGCAAATGGATTACCGAGGACTTGGCATCGCATATCCAAAGCAAGCTTGGTGCCGTGAGGTTGAAACAGATTGAGCTGTTTGATTCCTCTGCCGTGGCCAGTCTTGTTAAAAGAAATAGCGAAGGCAAGATTGATGCAGCCTACACCATTTGGTGCTTGTTGGCAATTGAATCATGGCTCAGACAATTTACAACCAAAGTAGAATCGAGAATTGAAACAGCTCATACAAAACCTTAGAACCGGAACTACTTCGTTAGAAGAAGTGCCCGTACCACAAGCCAAACGTGGACATGTGTTGATCCAAACCACCCATAGTTTGGTATCATTAGGAACAGAAAAAATGTTGGTTGAATTTGGAAAAGCATCGTTGATTGAAAAAGCGAGGCAACAACCAGAGAAGGTTCAGCAAGTGCTTGATAAGATAAAAGCTGAAGGACTGATGCCGACATTGGAGGCAGTGTTCAACAAACTAGATCAACCTATTCCGTTGGGCTACTGCAATGTGGGAGTTGTCAGAGAAGTGGGAGAAGGTGTCACTGAATTTGCGGTTGGTGATCGTGTGGCGTCCAATGGCCCACATGCTGAATATGTCTCGCTTCCAAAGAATCTTTGTGCACGCATTCCGGATAACGTTACAAATGAAGAAGCTGCCTTTACGGTAATTGGATCTATTGGGCTGCAGGGTATCAGGTTGATTCAACCGACATTTGGTGAGGCGATTGTCGTGGTTGGTTTAGGGTTGATTGGCTTGCTAACAGCGCAATTACTGAAAGCCGCAGGCTGTCGCGTGATGGGCTTTGATGTGGATCAACGAAAGGTCGCGATAGCTCGCGACTTAGGGATTGTTGCGTTCGATGCCTCGATTACCGGTACCGTTAATTCTGTCAATGAAAGAACCAATCAGATAGGTGCCGATGGAGTAATTGTCACCGCATCTTCTCCCAATGACGAAATAATCCATCAGGCAGCACAAATGTGCCGTAAACGTGGGCGCATTGTGTTGGTCGGAGTGGTTGGACTCGACTTGAAGCGCAGCGATTTCTATGAGAAAGAACTCACGTTTCAAGTTTCATGTTCTTACGGACCTGGGCGCTACGATGAAGCTTACGAACAGAAAGGGCAAGATTATCCTTTGCCGTTTGTACGTTGGACAGCCAAACGAAATTTTGAGTCTGTGCTGCAGGCGTTAGCGGATGGAGCGCTGCATGTAAAGCCGCTGATTTCAGAGATAGTGCCGTTTGACAGCTTCCAGCAGATTTACGGAAACTTAGGTAACAAAGATCGTATCGCTTCAATTTTTGAATACCGTATTGAAAACCAGACGTTGAACCGGGTGGTACGTTTTAATCATGCCTTACAACCTGAACACGCAATCAAGGTGGCGTTAATTGGCGCAGGTAACTTCTCAAAAGCCACATTGCTACCAGCGCTGAAGAGGAATAACATTTCTGTTTACGGCATCGCTAGCCATTCTGGGTTATCCGCCACGTTGATGGCCAAAAAATATGGCGCGGCTGTCGCCACCACAAACTATCTTGAGTTGCTGAATGACAAAGATGTAAATCTTGCTATCATCACCACACGACATAGCCTTCATGCTCAAATGGTTAAGGAAGCGTTGAGAGCAAGAAAACACGTATTTGTTGAAAAGCCGCTGGCAATAAACAAGCCCGAGCTAGATGAAGTAAAACAGGCCTTAACGCAAGCTGACAACCGGCTTTTGCACGTTGGGTACAACCGCAGGTTTTCCCCTCATGTTATCAAAATCAAATCAATGCTAGGAGACCGCCCTGGGTTAATGAATCTGGTGCTGACCATGAATGCCGGAGCGTTGCCCCCTGGCCACTGGACGCTCGACCCAAAAGAAGGAGGGAGGATTATCGGTGAAGCCTGCCATTTAGTAGACTTGGCCGTGTACCTCACGGGCAGCGTAGTCCGTCACGTCACGGCACAGTCCATGGGTGAACAGTCTAACAGCAACACTGACAGTGGAAGTTTCTTGCTGCGCATGGAAAACGGATCGAATGTGGTGGTCAATTATTTCGCTAATGGTGCAAAAGCGTATTCGAAAGAACGTATTGAGGTATTCTATCAGGGAAAAACAGCGGTGATTGATAACTTTATTAAGACCACTGGATTCGGTTGGAAGAATTTTAGCTCTTTGAAAACGGCTTTGGACAAAGGGCATTCGATGCAAGTAAAGTTACTTTCGGCTGCTTTGCGCGATGGCAAGCCACTAATTCCTATAAATGAAATAATAAATGTGTCTGAAGCGACACTCGCCATGGTGCGTTCGCTGCAGGAGAACAACGGCATTGACTTGGCCCAAACAAACTAGTGCAGACAAATGAAGGTTGACATCATTGCAGGAGCCCGACCAAACTTTATGAAAATTGCGCCCATCATTAGCGCAATTCGCGAAAGGCAAAAAAAAGGTAGCCATCTTTCATTTCGGCTGGTGCACACCGGCCAGCACTACGACCGGGCGATGAGCGGGCGCTTTTTTGAAGAGCTGAATATTCCCGAACCAGACGTAAATCTGGAAGTAGGTTCTGGCACCCAAGCCGAACAAACGGGTGCCATTATGATTAGGTACGAAAAATTGCTTCTCGATCACCCGAGTGACCTCTGTCTAGTGGTGGGAGACGTGACCTCTACAATGGCTTGCAGTATTGCCGCAAAAAAACTGAATATGAAGGTCGCACATGTGGAAGGTGGCATTCGATCATTCGACATGACGATGCCCGAAGAGGTAAATCGCCTTGTCACTGATGTTTTGACTGATTATTTTTTTACTACTTCGGAAGTTGCCAACCAAAATCTTTTGCGTTCGGGAGTTCCTCCACAAGCAATCTTTTTTGTCGGCAACACGATGATTGATACATTGCTTTTAAATCAGCCGCGCTTTTCTCCTCCAACGTTTTGGCATGGTCTCAATTTACAAGCTTCGAATTTTTTTGTGGTGACGCTTCACCGCCCTTCTAATGTTGATAGTGCGGAAAAACTTACCTCCCTGTTGGTTCAAATCACGCTTGGAGCGGATGGCCTCCCGGTCATTTTTCCTGTGCATCCTAGAACCAAAAAGACATTGCAAGGTACTGCAATGAGTTGGCCTAATCTGCACATAGTAGAACCTTTGGGGTACTTAGAATTTAATTACCTGGTGAGTAAGGCAAAAGGAGTGATTACTGATTCAGGCGGGGTGACGGAGGAAGCAACCGTATTAGGTATTCCCTGTATGACGCTAAGAAATTCAACAGAACGCCCCGAAACGGTCACAATCGGTACCAATGAACTCTTGGGAACTGATCCACAGGTTATTCGACCTGCTATGCTCAAGATAATGCAAGGAAGATGGAAGCAAGGTGGGGTGCCGGAAAAGTGGGATGGGAAAACTGCTGTGAGGATCGTGGAAATCCTTGAAAAATTATCGTAATGAGATGCTGAGAAACCTCCGCGATTGGTGGAACTACCTCAATGCCATGGGCTGGCGATATATGGTTTTTCGGCTATGGTATGAAGTGACCTTGCGAAGTGGTGTGCTGGCGATGCGATTTCCGGTTCAACCAACACTACGCAAATGGATAGAATTAGATGAATGGCGCGCTTCGTCTCCACCGTTTTTGATTGGCGATCGGTCAACCTTTCAAGTAAAACCTGACCGAAGCGAACTGCTACAGCTCGAAGCACAGCGAATACTAGGTGGTGAGATTCAGTTCTTTTACGGTGAGTGGAAACAAGTAGATAATCAATGGCTTAAGAACTTTGATACAGGGTTTCAATATGACCCCAAAATACATTGGACACGCATACCAGACTTCAGTGCCACCATTGGGGATATCAAGTATGTTTGGGAACCTAGCCGATTTCTGTTCCTGCAAACAATTTTGCGTTATGACTTAGCATTTGATAAAGATCATTCTGAATGGGTTTTTTCAAAGATTGAGAATTGGATTGATCAGAATCCGATAAACTGCGGCCCAAATTATCGTTGCAGCCAGGAAATTTCAATTCGATTGTTCAATTGGATTTATGCTCTTTATTTTTATCGCAATTCAACGGCATTGACGAATAGGCGATTTGACAAAATCATCTGGTTTATATATTGGCAAGCCAAACATGTGCGCTCCAATATCCATTTCTCGCGCATTGCCGTGCGGAATAATCATGCCATTACCGAGACCTTAGCTTTATATGTGGTTGGAACATTGTTTCCTTTCTTTGCCGAATCAGGTGAGTGGAAAAAAAGAGGCAAGAGTTGGTTTGAACAAGAAATTTTGTTTCAAGTTTTTCCAGATGGCGGCTATTTGCAATACAGCTTCAATTACCAGCGAGTAGTTGCTCAGTTGCTTACACTCGGCTTGGCGTTGGCCCGCATACATAACGACCCAATAATGTCTCCGGTACTTGAAAGGGCACAGCAATTGGTTCGATTGATGCTAAGTTGTCAAGATATTGAATCGGGGCAACTTCCCAATTATGGCGCAAATGATGGCTCACTATTTTTTCGATGGAGTGACCAGCCATTTTCCGATTATCGCCCGGCACTCGATGGCCTGCACAAGGTATTAACAGGCAAGGGACTCTACCAAAATCTTTCACCAGAGGCCTGGTGGGGTTCTGTTCAACTGAAGAGCTACAATATGCGAGTGGTTGCGATCAGCGATGGTGCGCTGACATTTCCAGACGCTGGTTTATTTGTGTATCGGAGTCAGAACATGCACGCCATGATTGTTTGTCCGCAATTGAAGGCCAGACCGTCACAAGCCGATCACCTTCACCTTGATGTTTGGCTGAATGGAAAAAATATACTCATTGATGGCGGTTCCTACCGCTACAATACCGAACCAAAATTGAAAGGATATTTTTTTGGCTCAGAATCACACAATACAGTGATGATCGCGGAGTACGATCAAATGAAGAAAGGGCCGCGATTCATTTGGTTGAACTGGACCAAAGTCGTTAAGGCAGGTTGGGTAGATCCCAGGACTTTTTTGGCGGAGATCCACTGTTTTGAACAACTTGGATTCGTCAAACATCAACGCAAGATCGAATTTGCGACCAACGCGAGCATCGTTATTGAGGATAGAGTAAGTAGCAAAGGCAAACTGCCCATGCGCCAACTCTGGCATAAACCCAGCGAAAGTGCTCTCGATGCCAGCGCTGTTGGCGATACAGATGAGCCACTTGTCGTTCGGTCTGTTGATGCTAACTACTCACCAACCTATGGTCAGTTAAGTCCTTGTACACAATTTGAATTTGTAACCACTGGTCATCGCATACGCACGAAGTTGATTTTTGAATGAACATCTTAATTATCCACCAATATTTTTTAGAGGAAGATGAGCCGGGTGGCTCCAGGTTCAACGAATTTGCAAAAATATGGACAGATCAAGGTCATAATGTTACCGTGATTGCTGGTATGGTGCATGCCTTTGCACCTCATAAAAGGCACGAGTATAGAGGTAAGTTTGTGGTGAAAAAGAAACAGGGTAACACCAGGGTCATTAGGTGTTATGTTTCTTCAGAATACAACAAAAGTTTTCGTGGCAGGCTGTGGGGATATTTTTCATTTGTGATTTCTGGTTTATATGCCGGCCTATTCTCTTTAGACGAAAAGAAAATCGATGTTGTGATCTCTACTTCTCCACCATTATTCGTGGGAATTATTGGTTTTGTTATTTCAAAATGGAGGAGAGCAAAGTGGGTCTTTGAGGTGCGAGATCTTTGGCCAGAGTCAGCCATCGACACAGGTGTGCTGAAAAACAAAGTCGCAATTAAACTGGCCTTATGGCTGGAGCGCGGAATTTACAGAAGCTGTGACCTAATTGTTGTCCTGACACCTTCGTTCAAGTCAAGCCTTTTGGCAAGTAGCAAGGCGAAAGCGTCAAAAATTGAAGAGATACCCAATGCTGCGGATTTGGACATGATTGAAAATGCAAAGAAAAAAGTTAATGTTAACAAGATACGCGAGCCGTTGGGCTTGATTGACAAGAAAGTGATAATTTATGTGGGAGCTCATGGTGTTGCAAATGCGCTAGACCAAATACTCGACACAGCAAAACTATTGGACCGCGCAAAAGTTGTTTTTTTACTCATTGGTGATGGCATGGAAAAAAACCGATTGCAGAAAAGGGCAAAGGACGAGAATATTCAAAATGTTGTCTTCCTCGAGTCGGTGCCAAAGCACGAGGTGTACCAGTATATACTCGCTTCTGACATTGGCACATCGGTACTAAAAAAGGTGGATACGTTTAAGACCGTTTACTCAAATAAAACATTTGACTACATGGGCTGTGAAAAACCGATCTTGATGGCAATTGATGGCGCTTCACGGGCATTGATCGAAACTGCGAAATGCGGTTTGTTTGTAGATCCGGAAAATCCGCAAGACTATGCTGAGAAAGCAACCATGTTACTACAACATGATGATTTAAGAAATGAAATGGGGCGAAACGGATTTGAGTTCGTAAAGTGGAATTTCGAGCGGAAGGTTCTTGCCAAAAAGTACATTGACCTCATGTTGAATCTAGCCGGGAAAAGCTAAATGTATGGAATTTTTAAACGTGCGATGGACTTGGCGGTAGCTCTGGTGCTCTTAATTTGCGTATCACCGATTATCATTCTTGCTGCGTTAGCTTTGGCGGTCGCGAATAATGGAGCTATTTTTTTTATACAATCTCGCCCTGGCTGGAGAGGGCGAATCTTCAAAATAGTGAAGTTCAAAACAATGAACGATAAAAAGGATGTGCACGGCATACTGCTCCCCGATGATAAGCGAATGACCAAAGTTGGGGAGTTGGTTAGAAAGCTATCCCTTGATGAACTTCCGCAGCTGATTAATGTAGTTAAGGGTGAAATGTCAATCGTTGGACCTCGCCCGCTGCTGGTTGATTATCTTGGTCTTTATAATGTGGATCAGGCGAGGAGGCATGAAGTGAGGCCCGGCATAACGGGGTGGGCGCAAGTAAACGGACGGAATGCAATTTCTTGGAAAAAACGATTGGAACTGGACGTATGGTACGTTGATCACCAATCGTTTTGGTTAGATATAAAAATCATGTGGATGACAGTATTAAAAGTAATAAAAAGAGAAGGTGTCTCAGCCGAAGGAATGAAAACGATGCCAAGATTTACTGGAGATAATTAAGTTAAATACATGGTATATGAATGATATTGCTATTTTCGGAGCGGGCGGTTTTGGGAGAGAGGTGAAGATGTTAATTGATCAGATTAATCAATCAAATCAACGCTGGCGTTTTTTTGGTTACTTTGATGATGGAATTCAAAAGGGTACTTTGATAAATGGGTACCCGGTGAAGGGGACAGCGCAAGACTTACTCAAACTTGACCGCGAACTCTACGTGGTCTTTGCTATTGGTAATCCCAAGGTAAAAAAGAGTGTAGTTGAAATCGTGAAGGCTAATCAATACTTGAAGTTTCCAACCCTGGTACACCCCACGGTGTTGATGGACAGCGACTTCGTTCAACTTATTGAGGGATGCATCATTACGGCTAACAATGTCATTACGACCAATATCAACATTGGAAAGCATGTTATTGTCAACCTTTCTTGTACCATTGGCCACGACACCTCAATTGGAGACTATAGCTCGATAATGCCTGGCGTGAATATTTCTGGTGAGGTGGCCATGCAGGAAGGTGTGTATGTTGGTACCGGGGCAAAAATCATCAATCAACTCACCTTGGGCGAATGGTCGGTGGTTGGTGCAGGCGCTGTTGTCTCCAAAGATGTAGCGCCTCATACAACGGTTGTGGGTGTTCCTGCCAAGCCATTGATTCAATGAAACTGTTTACTGAAAACCGAGCAGCGTTTGTATTCATTGTCAAATTCGTAATTCTGTATTTGGCTGCAAATACTCTTTACGGTTTTTGGATCGAATGGTACAGTCCCTCCGCTGACCCGATGACCGTGCAGGTGGCTAAAATGACGGCAAAAGGTATTGCATGGTTCGATGGTGACGTAAAGGCAATTGAGATGGCAAATTCAAAAAACGTGGCCATTCGAAATGCTGAGGGCATTGTTATTGAAGTCTTTGAAGGCTGCAATGGTATTAACGTAATGCTGGTTTTTTTATCGTTCATCATTGCGTTCCGCGGCACGCTGGCGAAGACCGCAAAGTTTGCAGCAATCGGATGCGCTGTCATTTACTTGCTCAATCTGCTACGCGTGGGTGCGCTTTATACTGTAGAACTTAACTGGCCTCGTTATTTATACTTTTTCCATAAGTATCTTTTCACAGGAGGAATTTACCTCGCGGTGTTTTTTATGTGGTACCTGTGGGCAAGACAAGTAAAAACAGATGTGCGGCAGCAATCATGATCGTCTGGCGATCGCTGGCCGGTGGCGTGTAGCTCTGGTCTTGATTTCATTGGTAGGGCTTGCGGTAGTTTTTCTGTTTCAGCAGGCAAGTTTGTTACAGGCTTGGATTTCACAGCAACAAAATCCCAACCTGTTTTTTGCAGTTCAGCGCTTGCTCCGCGTGTTGTTAAACGATGGATTTATGACACTCATGCTAGTGGGGTGGTTTGCCTCGCGCAACGTTTTCAAAATGGCTTTGATATTACAAGCCATCGACCTCTTTATACTGCTTCCAATCTACTTGGCCATCAAGTTATCCATCGAGGGTAACACGGAAATTTCCTCACCGCTGCTTTCGCAGTTTCATCGGCTAATAGTTAATCCCACCTTACTGATTTTGCTCATTCCTGCCGTATATTTCCAGCGGTTTAGCAACAAGGAATGAGTCAACGAATCTACCTGTCTCCTCCACACATGGGCGGAGACGAAATCAAGTTTGTACAAGAAGCTTTCGATACCAACTGGGTTTCCCCGGCTGGTCCGCATATTGACGCCTTCGAAAAGGAACTTGCGCAATACAACGGTATCGAATACTGCGCGGCCCTTTCATCTGGCACGGCTGCCATCCATCTTGCACTGATTATTTTGGGGGTTGAGCGTGGCGATGAAGTCATTTGCTCGACATTTACATTTTCGGGTTCATGCAACCCAATCGTCTACTTGGGGGCAACGCCTGTTTTTGTAGACTCTGAAAGCGACACCTGGAATATGGATCCGGACCTCCTTGAAGAGGCAATTGTTGCCCGCATCAAGGTCGGAAAAAAACCGAAAGCAATCATACTGGTACATCTTTACGGCATGCCTGCAAAGATTAACTTGATTTCAGAAATTGCGAAAAAATACGAAATACCAATTGTTGAGGATGCTGCCGAGGCACTGGGTTCCAAGTATAACAACCAAAAGCTGGGTACTTTTGGCGACTTAGGTGTGTACTCCTTCAACGGCAACAAAATAATCACCACTTCCGGGGGCGGTGCCCTCGTTTCTCGTAATGAGAAATGGATCCAGAAGGCTCGTTTCTTGGCCACCCAAGCCCGTGACCATGCGCCACATTATCAACACTCCGAAATAGGTTATAACTATCGTTTGAGCAATATCTCAGCAGGCATTGGCCGGGGGCAATTGCAAGTTCTGGAACAGCGGGTGGCTCGTAAGCGACAAATCTTTGAAAAATACCGTAGTGCACTTTCGGGTTTGCCGGTTTCTTTTCAACCGGAGCAGGGGGTTAGTTTCTCAAACCGCTGGCTTACAACTGTTGTATTGAATTCTGAAAATCAGTCAGTTAAGCCACTAGATATCATTCAAAACCTTGAGAAGCATAACATTGAATCAAGGCCCCTTTGGAAGCCGATGCACTTGCAGTCAGTGTTTAAAAGTGCACCGGCATTTGTGAATGGTGTATCAGAGCGACTTTTTAAAAACGGGTTGTGCCTACCTAGTGGAACGGCTATGAATGAACGTGAGGTGGAGGATGTGGTAACAAAAGTGCAAGAAGTGATTGCATAGCAGTTTTTTGGGTTACTTTATTCCATATATTTGTACCTATGCGAGATTGTGCGACCATGAAATTTCAAACCATACTGGCGATTTTATCTCTTCTGTTATGCTTTACAGCAATTGACACCCTTGGCCAAAGATATGCCAGGGCAGACGGTGCTTGGGGTGGGCTCATTTGGGCTTCAACTCCAAATGGAGTGGCAGGGTCAGCGAGTACGCCCACTGCAACCGATGATGTATACACTAACGGCTTTCAGATATCTTCTAGTTCCTCGATAAATTGTAAGGATCTATATATTGATTCCAATAGAGGTACGGCTTCAATCGTGCTATCAAGTTTTGCAACGCTTACCGTTAACGGAACATTGACCGGTTGGGATGGATCCGGTGAAGCGGTACCGGTGGCAAACTGTATCACTTTTGGAGGCACTTCTAGATTGAGGCTCACTGGGTCAAACATAACAAACCCAACTTACGCTCCTGACTATGTTGTGTATGCATTCGATGACACCTCACCAATTGGGCGCTTGGTTTTCGACTTTGGTTCGGGGGTCACGCGAAGAATTATTGCCCCGTTGAATGTGACTAGTACTTTCACTTTAACTTCGGGTACACTGGTGCCAGACCCTGGTGCATTTATCCAAATTGGATCTAGCGGGTCGATGGTTATCAACTCAGGGGCGGTGCTAAATACGAACGATCCAATCCATGGTGGCAACAGTGGTAGTCTATTCAATAGCTTGACAATCTCAGGGACTATCACAACATCTAGCTACATCAATACAACAAATTTTACTTTCAATTCTGGTGGGACTTTGAATACCTCGTTTTCTGGCGCAAATCAGACTGAGGGTTGGTGGTTCCAGTCGTCTAGGCCAAGTGGCAGTCAAACAATGGATGCTAACTTCACTGTGAATTACGCATCATCATCAGCTCAGAATATTTATACAACTGCCTATGGCAATCTTACATTAAGTGGCATATCGACCAAAACTCCAGTAGGAGGCGGATCCATTACTGTGGCAGGGAACTTAACATTTTCGAACGCTACACTCAACTCATCTCAGCTATTTGTTTTCAATGGTGTTGCAAGTCAGTCAATCGCAGGTCCTGGAACAGCTAATTTTAATGCAGGTCTTCAGGTCAATAAATCTGGCACACTTACTTTGAATAAAACTATTTCTGTACAGGGAGGGCTTACCATTACATCTGGCACATTGGATCTCGGATCAAACACTTTAAGTTTGTCTGGCAACCTGTCTAACAGCGGAACCTTGACCGCCTCGGCCAGTACCCTCAACATTACTGGCAGTTCGTCATTTTCCGGTTCGGTCCTAACTTTGAACAATTTAACCATTAGCGGCACCGGTTCACTCACTGCACCTGCTACTCTTAACATCGCGGGCAACTTCACAAATAATGGTAGTTTTAATGCAAATGGTGGTGTGTTGATATTTAATGGATCAGCGCCCCAGACTATCGGTGGTTCAACGGTGACCAGTTTCTATGACGTAACTACCTCCAATGCCGTTTCTCTTACCAGCCCACAAAATCTTACAGGTATTCTTACAGTGAGCAGCAATACTTTCACGACCAATAATAACTTAACGCTGGTGTCTACCGCTAGCTCTGACGCGATGATCGGAAATTCTGCGGGCACGGTGTCGGGCAACGTAACGGTTCAAAAATATTTGAACAATACTGTAAAATCGTACAGGTATCTCAGTTCGCCCGTGGTCGGGGCCACTGCCGCGGCTTGGAAGTCGTCCTTCCCCATCACTGGCACTTTCAATGACCCTTCTACTCAGGGCGAATGGCCTGGAATTCCGGGTATTGTACAAGCCTCGCCCTCTATGTACAGTTACAACGAGCCTGCAGGCGGGGCTCTGGGTGCAAGATTCGCATCATTCCCTGCTAACGGCACAAGTACTAGTGGAGCAACTTTGGTTAGTGGCACGGGATATGCGGCTTTTATCAGGCAGACGAGCCCTATTACATTATCCGTAAATGGAACAGTTCGCCAGGGAACCAATGTTCAAATTAACCTCACCAATACCAGCGGTGATCCAACTGATGATGGTTGGAACTTGATTGGCAACCCATTTCCAGCCCCGCTCAACTGGTCAACCGTAGCAATTCCTCCCAATGTGTCCGGCACGATGTCTTTAAAAGACAATAATGGAATATTGGTAAGCCCAGGAAGCTATGTTACATGTTCAGGTGGTGCATGTACACCCGGAAGCTACAATGGCATTATTCCTATCGGGCAAGCCTTTTGGGTGAGGCGCACTGCTGTTGGTACTGGCCCCATCACATTTAGTGAGAGCAATAAATCCACTACCAGAAATCCCACATTTTTGCGAACGGAGACGATCGCAAATTTGCTCCGTGCGAAACTCTCGGGCAATGGCAGAGAAGATGAGTTGGTCGTGCGATTGGCAACGGGTGCATCTGATGCTGCGGACAACAAGTTTGACGGCTTCAAGTTGAACAATGATTTTTTGAACTTTTATTCGGTTTCGATCGATGGCCAAAAATTGGCGATCAATGGTGCAGCGCCTTTGACTGCAGAACAGTCAATTAAGAGTTTTCCTTTACGGATCGAAGGCAATGGAAATTGGGTAGTTTCTCCAGGATCATATCGAATTTCCATCACGGAAATTGAATCATTTGACAGTGGGATTGAGATTTACCTGAAGGATGCTTATTTGAAGGACTCTCTGATGGTGAGTCAAAATTTTGAGTACAACTTTTCAACGGTGACAGATCCGAAATCATATAAAGATCGTTTTAGTCTAATTATTGGACGACCGTCTGTAACGACTGCCGCTTCAGATGATAGCGCCAACGGCATCACAAAGATTTATCCAAATCCAACCAACGGAGAATTTACCATTGAAACCGAACAATCTGCAGACAAGACTGCCACAATCCTTAATTCAATTGGGCAGCGAATCGGCAAAGTTGACTTAACTCCATCCGAAAAGTGGCTTGTTGGCACCTGGGACCTGGCCACGCAACCCGAGGGAGTTTATTTTGTGCAGATTGTTAATGGCAAAAAAGTACAGACTAAAAAAATTGTCAAGAAATGAAAGGGCTGTTTATGACTTTGGCAAGATTTATTTTCACTCTTTCACTTCTTTTGGTAATAAGCGTTGCTGGTCACGCCCAACCAGGTGATCCGGGTGGCGATCCAGATGTTCCTATATCGGGTGTTGAATGGCTGATTGGGGCTGGGGGCGTCTACGGTATTCGAAAATTGATGAAGAAAAATAAGCAATCTGATAACTAGTTTTTTATTCAAGTTCCTACGGAACGTCAATATCCTTCCGCGTTGGGTCATCGTTTTTCTAGATGTGTCCATCATATACTTTTCTTGTTTATTAGGATACATCCTTCGCTTTAATTTCTCGCTAACCGATTTAGCACAAAGTAATTTTTTAAACGGCACAATGTTCTATACGGGTTGTGGTATTGTGGCCATAGCGATCACCAGCAGCTACAAGGGTATTATTCGTTATACAGGCTTGCAAGATGGTGTCAGGATCATCACGATGGTTTTCTTAAATGCAGTTTTGGTTTCTATTGGCAACCTCATCTTTTTCTACAATGGCCAAGGCAACATGGTGCCGTATTCGGTCATTGTTATCAGCTTCTTAAGCGCATCGCTCATCCTATTTAATTATCGGCTGTTGGTGAAATACATTTTTTCTTTTTACCGCAATGCAATTTTCAAGAAGCAGCGTGTACTCATTTTTGGTGCTGGCCAAACCGGCATTGTTACCCGCCATGTGATCGACTCATCGCCCCGCACACAAACTGTCGGTTTCTTGGAAAATGACCGTAACAAAATTGGTAAGGTGTTGGATGGTGCTAAGATATATGACGCCAGCTTCAAAGAACTTGAATTCCTGATCAAAGAGTTGTCGGCAGATGAAATTATCATCACCATTAAGGACTTGGCGCTCGATGTCAAAAATGAATTAGTAGACATTTGCATTCGCAATCAAGTGAAGGTGCGTATGATCCCACCCGTGGAGAAATGGGTGCGCGGTGAGTTGAGCATTAATCAAATCAAAGAGGTAAACATTGAAGATTTGTTAGGTCGTGAGTCCATTAAGTTGGACAACCCTTCGGTGCAACACGAGCTACAAGGCAAAAAGGTTTTGATTACGGGTGCCGCTGGCTCCATTGGAAGTGAACTTGTAAGACAGGTGATTCGGTTTAATCCGGAGTTACTGATATTGATCGATCAGGCAGAGTCGGATTTGTACGAAATTGAACGTGAGATTCGTCAGGCGGAGAGTTGGACGAAGATCGTACTGTACCTGGCCGATATCACCAACAAAGACCGCGTTGAGGCTATTTTTAGAGCGCACACACCTGATACGGTTTTTCACGCGGCCGCCTATAAACACGTGCCGATGATGGAGAGTAACCCGGTGGAAGCGGTGCTATGCAATATCTTAGGTACCAAATTATTGGCTGATTTATCAGTGCAATATGGGGTAAGGAAGTTTGTGATGATTTCAACCGATAAGGCGGTGAACCCCACCAATGTAATGGGCTGCAGCAAGCGGATAGCGGAAATCTACGTGCAGTCGCTCAATAACCACGTGAGTAGCACTGGCGGTAAGACCTCATTTGTAACTACCCGATTTGGCAACGTATTAGGCTCTAATGGTTCAGTAATCCCGTTGTTTAAGAAGCAAATACAAGTAGGCGGGCCGGTAACCGTTACTCATCCTGAGGTGACACGCTATTTTATGACGATACCAGAGGCATGTCAGCTGGTACTGGAGGCTGGGACCATGGGCAAAGGCGGTGAGATTTTTATTTTCGATATGGGTAGCGCCATCAAGATTTCGGATTTGGCAAAGAAGATGATTTACTTATCTGGGTTTGAGCCTCATAAGGATATCGAGATTGTATATACCGGGCTTCGAGAAGGGGAGAAGTTGTACGAGGAGTTACTCAACAACTTTGAAGACACCTTACCAACCCACCATAAGAAAATCATGATTGCCAAAGTAAAGGAACATGCCTACGATGAAGTGAATCGCTACGTAGATCTCTTCCACGATTTGGTGTACGATGCGAACGAGTTAAAAATGGTTGCTTTAATGAAGGAACTTGTTCCGGAGTACAAGAGTAACTACTCGCGCTATGAAATCTTAGACCAGCGCAACTAGCACTAATTCATTACCTTCTCCGACTCCTTTTGTATTTTACTGAACTGCGCTTCTTTGAATAAGAGCCTCTTCCGAAATCCAGTGGTAAGTAGTATTCAATTTTCGCATTGAGCAACATATACGCATCATCGTTGCTGGGGTTTCCGCGAATGCCTCCCTGTGTTCCCTGTGCGGCTGTTGTCCGCTTATCTGACATTCTAGCAGCGGCTGGATCTGAAAAAGCAGAAGCCCCTGGATAGGTGGTACTCACATCATCCAAGTAGTCCGTAAACAATTTACGCCACCCTATTTCAGCGGCTAAGTTGATTTGGGGAGTCAATTTCACCCTGCCGCCCAAACCATAGGGAATCGCAAAAGTCACCGTACTATAGTCAACTCCTTCTGTTTTCAGCGGAGCGAGTGATACCATTTCTCCAGTCACCGGGTCTTTACCTTTGGGATTAAAATACAATAACCCTACGCCAATAAAACCATAAACATTGAAGTTGGGCCTTCGATAAAAACGGTCACCATGCGCGAACAGGTTGACCATCCCTACGGCACTGATCTCCAGGTTACTCGATTGAAAAGATAAGCCTCGTTCCTTACGACCTGATTCAGGGGTTGCCTTCGCGTCATCGCCCTCAAGCATAAACCAGTTGAATTCTACACGGGTTGCGATTCTATTGGTGAAATAATACTGAAGACCAACGTTTAAATTTAAGTTTGCTTTCAGGTACTCCCCCGGATTGGCTAGCTCTCCGTAGTATGTTGAAACTCCCGTGCCTCCTGTTAGGATGAGTGAACGCTCTCTGCGCGCAGCATAAAAGCTTTGCGCAAATGTGGCAGCCGCCACTAGCAACAGTGAAAAAGTTAGGGTGAGCTTCTTCATAAGCACAAATTTTATACGGCAAGTTAGCACAAAAGGCACCAATTTGAAAGTCAAATAGTTACTTTAATACCTCGGTAATCTTTTGGGCTGCTTCTTTCAGCTGAATTGCCGAAAATACCTTTAACCCCGACTCGCGGATGATTTTAGCGCCCTCTTCGGCATTCGTACCTTGCAGGCGCACGATGATTGGTACGGGAATGTTGCCCACCTTTTTGTAGGCTTCCACCACACCGTTGGCTACGCGGTCGCAGCGAACGATACCACCGAAGATGTTAATCAAAATCGCCTTTACATTTGGGTCTTTCAATATGATGCGGAAACCGGCCTCCACCGTTTCGGCATTGGCACCACCACCAACATCCAAGAAATTGGCAGGCTCTCCACCAGACAATTTGATGATGTCCATGGTAGCCATGGCCAAGCCTGCACCATTCACCATACAGCCGACATTTCCATCCAACTTTACATAGTTTAGACCTGATTTTCCTGCTTCTACTTCCAAAGGATCTTCCTCAGAAATGTCGCGCAGTTCTTCCAGATCTTTATGACGGAACAATGCATTATCGTCCAGGTTCACCTTACCATCTACAGCCAAAATCTTGCTGTCAGAAGTTTTTAGCACCGGGTTGATTTCAAACATCGATGCATCTAGCCCGATGTAGGCATTGTACAAAGACGTGACAAACTTTACCATTTCCTTGAAGGCGTTGCCCTCTAGTCCAAGCGCAAATGCAACTTTTCTTGCTTGAAAGGGCTGCAACCCAATCGTGGGATCAATCCACTCTTTTACAATCTTCTCAGGGTGGGTTTCGGCCACCTCTTCAATATTCATACCCCCTTCGGTAGACGCCATGATGACCGGCTTGCTGGTGGAGCGATCGAGCAATATGCTCATGTAGTATTCTTTCGGTTCGGCCTCGCCAGGGTAGTAAACATCTTCGGCTATGAGCACCTTATTGACTTTTTTGCCGCTCGGTCCGGTTTGAATGGTGACGAGTGTTCCACCTAAGATTGCCTTTGACTTCTCAAACACCTCGTCCACGCTTTTCGCTAAAACAACGCCTCGTGATCCTGTCTCTTTCACTGTACCTTTACCACGGCCGCCTGCATGGATCTGCGATTTAACCACAAACCATTTAGACCCCGTTTCCGCGGCTAGTTCTTTGGCTGCCGCTACAGCCTTATCGGGCGTATCGGCCACAATGCCGCGTTGCACGGCCACGCCAAATTTTTTTAAGATATCTTTCGCTTGGTACTCGTGAATATTCATGGACAAGAATGGTTTAAAATTTTGGAAGCAAGCTAGTTTTTTTAAACCTTTATTTCAAGAAATAAAAAATTCATGCTGAAAGGGACAGGGCTCAGGAAGTCGTACGGTGACCTCACCGTATTGAAGGGGGTGGACATAGAAATTAAAAAGGGTGAAGTGGTAAGCATTGTCGGTGCCTCTGGCGCAGGCAAGAGCACTTTGCTTCATATTATAGGAACACTCGATGCACCCGATGCTGGGACGCTGGAAATCAACGGTAAGGCAATTTATGGTAGCGGGCGCAACAACAACCTAGCTGCATTCCGAAACGAGCACATCGGCTTCGTGTTTCAGTTTCATAATCTTTTGCCAGAGTTTACAGCGGTTGAAAACGTGATGATACCCGGGCTCATTGCGAAAGGGAACGCGGGCCAACTCCGCACCCGTGCGCTTGCATTACTGCAAACATTGGGGTTGGAAGGGAGGGAAGAGCACAAACCAGCAGAGATGTCGGGTGGTGAGCAGCAGCGTGTGGCTGTGGCGCGGGCGCTCATTAATTCACCTTCGTTGATCTTGGCAGATGAGCCAAGTGGTAACTTGGATTCGAAAAACGCAAAGGAACTACATGAGCTTTTTTTTAAACTGCGCGATGACTTTGGGCAAACATTTGTAATCGTAACACATAACCAGGAGTTTGCCAACATGACTCACCGCAAGCTGGTGATGAAGGACGGTGTGATCGTGAACAATGGCGGTTGATAGTCCCAAGCCTGTAATTTTAAATTTCTGTTAAATTTGCATCCTGTTTGAAATTTAACCGCAGGGCGAATGAATCTACTGGACTTCGAAAAGCCGATTGCCGAACTGGAAAGCAAATTGGCAGATATGAAGCAACTCTCCGATGATAGTGATGACAGCGTAAAGAAAGCAATTGAGGCGTTGGAGCGAAAGATCACCGATCTCAAGAAAGAGACTTTTGATAACCTAACTGGCTGGCAACGAGTTCAGTTATCTCGCCATCCCGATCGACCGTACACGCTTGATTACATCTACGAAATAACGAGCGACTTCATAGAGCTGCATGGCGATCGCAATGTAGCCGATGACAAGGCAATGGTAGGCGGACTAGGTACGATTGATGGGCAAACCTTTATGTTGATTGGCCAGCAGAAAGGAAGAAATACCAAGCAACGCCAGATGCGCAACTTCGGTATGGCAAATCCCGAAGGATACCGAAAAGCGCTGAGATTGATGAAGATTGCAGAGAAGTTTAATAAGCCAATCATCACGTTTATTGATACGCCTGGCGCC
Source organism: Bacteroidota bacterium (assembly GCA_018267275.1). Lineage (GTDB taxonomy): Bacteria > Bacteroidota > Bacteroidia > Cytophagales > Cyclobacteriaceae > ELB16-189. The sequence continues at coordinate 145,832 of JAFDYV010000012.1, forward strand.
TTCCCCGGTCTGGAAGCTGAAGAGAGAGGGCAAGGGGAGGCCATTGCGCGCAACCTGAAAGAGATGATGATGTTGAAAGTGCCCGTTATCTGTTTGATTATAGGCGAAGGTGCATCCGGTGGTGCCTTGGGCATTGCAATAGGTGATCGCGTTTTGATGCTTGAGAACACATGGTATTCGGTGATTTCACCTGAATCTTGTTCTTCGATATTGTGGCGCAGTTGGGATTACAAAGAGCAAGCAGCCGAAGTTCTGAAACTTACTGCCAAAGACATGCTGAAACACAAGCTCATCGATGGAATCGTGAAAGAACCATTGGGTGGTGCGCACACCGATTTGAAGGCCATGGCAGCGGAAGTGAAAAGAGTGATCTTAGAGAACTTCCAACAGCTGTCAAAACTGTCAACGCAAGAACGCATCAATCAGCGCATCGATAAGTTCTGTTCGATGGGCGTGGTAAAGGAATAAAGATTTCAAATTTCTGATTTCAGATTATCTTTGATTTGCAATCTGTAATCTGAAATTTGTAATGAAGCTCTATACAATAAACACCGGCTTTTTCAAACTAGATGGAGGCGCCATGTTCGGGGTGGTACCCAAGTCCATTTGGCAAAAGACCAACCCCGCAGACTCCAACAACCTATGTTCGTGGGCGATGCGTTGTCTGTTGGTTGAAGATGGCAACCGTTTAATGTTAATTGACAACGGCATTGGAAACAAACAAGATGAAAAGTTTTTGAGCCACTATCACCTACACGGTGACGATAACCTTACCTCATCGCTCAATGCCCTAGGGTTTTCGGAGGCCGATATTACCGACATGTTCCTTTCGCACTTGCACTTTGACCATTGTGGTGGTGGTGTTAAGAAGGTGGGTGAGAAGTTGCTTATGACCTTCCCCAAGGCCACGTATTGGAGTAATGAAGACCATTGGGAGTGGGCTACAAAGCCCAATGCGAGAGAGAAAGCAAGTTTCTTGAAGGAGAACATTTTACCCATAAAAGAAAGTGGGCAACTAAAATTTATACTGGAAAAGGAAGGGCGTTCGTCTCCGTTTGATTTTATGGAGATTTTCTATGCTTCGGGCCATACCGACAAAATGATGATCCCGAAAATCAAATACAAGCAACATACCGTTTGCTTCATGGCCGATTTGCTCCCTTCTGCGGGGCACATCCCGTTGCCTTACGTGATGGGTTACGATACACGGCCGTTGATCACCTTGCAGGAAAAAGAAGCTTTCCTAAATGAAGCGGCCGATCGCCAGTATGTTTTGTTTTTAGAACATGATGCGGTAAACGAATGCTGCACGGTGAAGCGTACTGAAAAAGGGGTGAGGCTGGATCGGACATTTCCATTGAGCGACATACTCGGTGCCAGATAATAGAACCTAGCATCTCGTATCTGGCATGTTTATTAAATTGTACCAAAACAACCAATTGATATAGTGATGAAACTTGGACTAGTGCTTTCAGGCGGTGGTGCGCGAGGCGTTGCACACATTGGCGTGTTAAAAGCCATTGAAGAAATGGGCGTCAAATTCTCGATGGTATCAGGTACGAGTGCCGGTTCCATTGTAGGGGCACTCTATGCCTATGGCTATCCACCGGATGAGATTTTCAAGATCATCAAGTCCATGAGTATTTTTAAGTCGGTGCGGCCAGCATGGACATGGGCCGGTTTACTGCGCATGGATGGCTTGCAAGAATTGTTGTTGAAGCACATTCCTGAAAATAATTTTGAAAAGTTAAAGTTGCCGCTCACTGTAGCCGCTACTGAAATCAAAAAAGGGAGGATTGAATATTTCAGTGAGGGAGAGTTGATTCCAGCCGTGGTATGCTCATGCAGTATCCCCGCGGTTTTTAATCCTGCCAGCTTTAACGGTGGCCTTTATGTAGATGGTGGCCTTTTCGATAATTTACCCGTGCGGCCCATTCGCGATAAGTGTGACAAAATCATAGGACTGCACTGCAACCACATTAACCAAGAGTTTGATCCGAACAGCTTGCGAACGGTTATCGAACGAAGTTTGCTGATGGCGATCAACGCCAATACGCAGGTTAGTAAAGGTATGTGCGATGTGTACATCGAGCCACCCAACATGAGTCGCTACGGAAGTTTTGATATTGGCAAAGCCCAAGAAATTTTTGATTATGGCTATAAGTTTACGAAGGCTAACTTTATGCCCCACCATTTTCAATTCAACGAAGGATGACGGGTACCGCGGAAAATTTTAAAACTGCAATCTTAACAGGAATCCCTCGGGATTTGCCAGCGCCCAAGCCGTTTGACCATTCTGTTAACCACGCACCAAAGCGGAAAGACATTCTAACGGTAGAAGAAAAAAAATTGGCCATTCAAAATGCGCTACGTTATTTTCATCCGGGCCATCACGCAACGTTAGCGCCTGAGTTTTATGACGAGATCCAAAAATTCGGTCGCATTTACATGTACCGCTTTCGCCCCGATTATGAGATGAAGGCGCGGCCGTTATCGGAATACCCGGCAAAGTGCATGCAGGCGGCAGCTATTCAATTGATGATTCAGAATAACCTGGATCCCGCTGTAGCGCAGCACCCGCATGAGCTGATTACCTATGGCGGCAATGGAGCGGTTTTTCAAAACTGGGCACAGTACCTGGTCACGATGAAGTACCTCGCCACTATGACTGACCAGCAGACACTGCACATGTATTCAGGGCATCCGATGGGTTTGTTCCCATCATCGCAAGAGGCACCACGCGTAGTCGTCACCAATGGAATGATGATCCCCAACTATTCGAAACAAGATGATTGGGAAAAGTACAACGCACTTGGTGTTACGCAGTACGGCCAGATGACTGCTGGCAGCTACATGTACATTGGCCCGCAGGGCATCGTGCATGGTACCAACATCACCATACTCAACGCGGGCAGAAAGATTTCGAAAGAAGGCGAAGGACTTGCAGGAAAGCTGTTTGTTACATCTGGATTGGGCGGCATGAGTGGCGCGCAACCTAAGGCTGGCAACATCGCGGGCTGCATCACTGTGGTGGCCGAAGTGAACGACAAAGCTACGCTGAAGAGACATGCCCAGGGATGGGTAGATGAAACAACAGATGACCTAGATCAGCTTGTGAAGCGCGTGGTGGATGCGAAAAAGCATAAGCAGGTCGTTTCGATCGCTTATCGCGGCAACGTGGTTGAAGTTTGGGAGAAGTTCGCTAAGGAAAATGTGTATGTCGATCTGGGGTCTGATCAGACTTCGTTGCACAACCCATGGGCCGGAGGATATTATCCCGTTGGCTTGCCGTTTGATGAAGCAAATGAAATGATGAGCAGCCGGCCGGATGCATTCAAACAAAAAGTGCAAGCGTCACTGAGACGCCATGCCGCTGCTGTGCGGACGCACACTGACCGAGGTACTTATTTTTTCGATTATGGCAATGCTTTCTTGCTCGAAGCCGCAAGGGCAGGTGCTGATATCCTGACAAAAGATGGTGAAAGTTTTATCTACCCTTCTTACGTACAAGATATCATGGGGCCAATGTGTTTTGATTATGGCTTTGGTCCGTTTCGGTGGGTTTGCACATCGGGTGATGAAAAAGACCTGGATTATACGGATGCATTGGCCAGTCAGGTAATGGCCGAGTTGTTAGAAACGGCACCTGAGGAAATACATTCTCAATTGAACGATAACATTCGCTGGATTCAATCTGCAAAGGCAAACCAATTGGTGGTTGGATCCAAAGCGCGGATTTTATATGCGGATGCGATCGGCCGCATCAAAATTGCAAAAGCATTTAATAGCGCCATTCGCGCTGGCAAGATAGGCGAGGTGGTGCTGGGTCGCGATCATCATGATGTTTCGGGAACTGACAGTCCTTTCCGCGAAACGTCTAACATTTATGATGGTTCGCGGTTCACGGCAGACATGGCCATTCATAATGTTATCGGTGATTCATTCCGCGGAGCCACCTGGGTGTCGATTCACAATGGCGGGGGCGTAGGGTGGGGCGAAGTGATCAACGGTGGATTTGGGATGTTGCTCGATGGTTCGGTGGAAGCCGAAAGAAAGCTCGAGAGCATGCTCTACTTTGATGTGAACAACGGCATTGCGCGCAGAGCGTGGGCACGAAACCCGCATGCCATGGCCACCATTGCACGTGAATCAAAAATCATGTTCACCGAACCTAATCTAGTCGATCATCAACTTTTAAATCAAATTGTGCGCTAATGTTTCGTCCATTGTATCAAATCATTTTCTGGATTAGCGGTTGGAGAATTGAAGGGAACTTTCCCAACCTAAAAAAATACATTGCAGCAGTAGCACCGCATACCAGTAACTGGGATTTTGTGATAGGCATCATGGCGCGAAGTTTACTGCATTTGGAGAAAGCAAAATTTTTGGGGAAAGACTCGTTGTTCAAACCTCCGTTCGGTTGGTTTTTCAGATGGTTGGGCGGCTATCCGGTAGATCGCAGCAAAAAGAGCGACATGACAGAGCAAGTGGCCGGCTATTTTCACTCCCATGAAGAATTTATTCTGGCGATGGCGCCTGAAGGCACTCGCAAGAAAGTGGAAAAACTTCGAACAGGTTTCTACTTCATCGCTAAGAAAGCAAACGTGCCGATAGTTCCGTGTGGTTTTGATTTCGAGAAGAAGAAAGTAATCATAGGTCAGCCCATGTATCCTACTGACGATATCGATCAAGATTTTGCGTTGTTGATGAATTTCTACCGAGGCATCAAAGGCAAAAATCCCGAGTTGGGCATCTAACGACAAAAAAGTCATTTCACCTCTATTTTTTTTGTCGCTTGACCCTAAATACTATTCTTGCGGCAAATTAAAATTCAACTATGAAAAAAATAATTGTTTTTGCGTTTACATTGTTGTCAACAGCTTCTTTTGCACAGTTTTCGAAGGGATCTATTTTATTAGGTGGAACCGTGAGTGCTGACTTCACCACCAATAAAACAATTGCAGGTTCAACTACCACCACCAATTCTTCAACTAATTCGTTTTCAATATCGCCAAACGTAGGCTATTTTGTGATTGATAATTTGGCTGTGGGTGGGGCATTGCTTTTTGGAACAACTTCTCTAAAATATGATGGGTCGCTAAGGTCCGAAGTAGGTAATTCGTTGGTATTGCAACCATTTGGTCGCTACTATTTCGATAGATTCTATGCACAGGCTTCGATCGGTTTTGGTTCTTATAAAAATGATGACACCAATGGCAGCGGTGTTACAACCACTGTGAAAGGTGATGTGTTCAATTGGTCTTTGGCGGGTGGGTATGTATTTTTGTTGAACGATCACGTGGGTTTAGAGCCACAAATTGGTTACGGTTCGCAGAGTAAGTCTCCAGATCGATCCAATATAACTACGCGAGATGCCGGTCTTTTCCTGCGTTTGGGAATACAAGTTTATCTAACAAAATGAATTAGATTTGCGGAATAAATAAATCAAATTATGAAGAAACTACTTGTTGTTTTGTGTGTCATGGCGATTGGTTCTCAGGCATTTTCCCAAGCTCAGTTTTCCATCGGCATAAAAGGTGGTTTGAACTTTGCGAACCTAGATGTGAGTAGCGCTTCTGCTGCCTACAATAGCAAAACCGGCTATCACGGTGGTGCCTTTGTTCTTTTGAAATTAGGCAAAATCGGTATTCAACCTGAATTGATTTACTCCAAGCAAGGATCCTCTTTTCAAATTAACACAACAAACATCGATGCGAATTACGACTACTTCAACATACCCATCGTATTGAAACTTTATACGATCGCTGGTATCAACCTGCAAGTGGGTCCGCAATTCGGGTTCGCTTCCGGAAATGTTCCGGTCGGTATCAACGGCAATAATGGAAGTGCCATTGTTGACAAGTTGAAAGGATCTGACATCAGCGCAGCATTGGGTTTAGGATGGGATGCTCCATTCGGCCTGTCCATTGATGCGCGATACAACTTAGGTTTAACCAAACTAAATGAAGGTGTCACCACTCAATCCGAGGTAAAGAACCAGGTGATCCAAGTTTCGTTGGGTTATAAACTATTCAAATTCGGAAAATAGTTTTTAAGCATCATTCATAAAGCCAATCTTTGCAAAAGGATTGGCTTTTGTTTTTCATATGCGCTTCAATACCTATCAGCAAACCCTCGATTACCTTTACGAAAACCTTCCCATCTTCCAGCGGATAGGTGCTGCCGCGTACAAAGCTGATCTCACCAATACCATCCGGCTGTGCAATGCCTTGGGCAACCCGCAAGAAAAATTCAAGGCGGTTCACGTAGCCGGAACCAACGGAAAGGGGAGTTCTTCTCATATGTTGGCCGCGGTGTTGCAATCGGCCGGGTACAAAACCGGACTTTATACCTCGCCTCACTTAAAAAATTTTACTGAACGAATTCGCGTTAATGGAAAAGAAGTTGATGAATCGTTCGTTGTTGATTTTGTCAACAGAATTCATCCGGCAATTGAGTCGATTAAACCTTCGTTTTTTGAAATCACCGTGGCCATGGCTTTTGACTATTTCGCGAGAGAAAAAGTAGATGTGGCCGTGATTGAAGTAGGGCTGGGGGGAAGGCTCGACTCCACCAATGTGATCCATCCTATAGTTTCACTGATCACCAACATTAGTTGGGACCACATGGATCTGCTGGGCGACACCCTCCCAAAAATTGCATTTGAAAAAGCGGGTATCATCAAACAAGAAACTCCAGTGGTTATCAGCGAATCGCAACCCGAAGTGATAGACGTATTCAAGAAAAAATCCCTTCAATTGAAAAGCCGCATCGCTTTTGCGGATGAAATGTACAAAGTGAAAAACGAAGGCGCAGGGAGATTTTTGGTGAATGACTTGGAAGAATATCGACTAGAACTTCGCGGCAATTACCAGCAAAAAAATCTCGCGGGCGTATTGGCAACCATTGATGTACTACGCGAAACAGGTTTTGCTATTTCAGATGAGTCAGTGCATGGCGGCCTGTCTCAAACCATTTCGCTCACGGGCTTAAAAGGCAGGTGGCAAAAATTAGGAGATCGGCCGGTTGTGATTTGCGATACAGGTCACAACGAAGCTGGAGTGAAGCAGGTACTACAGCAAATTGAAGAGCAAAAATATGATCAACTACACCTGGTGTGGGGCATGGTAAAGGACAAAGACATTTCAAAAATTCTGCAACTGTTGCCCAAGAAGGCGTACTATTATTTTTGCCAAGCAAACATTCCACGCGCCATGGATGCAAACGACTTAGCCACCAAGGCATCAGCGTACGAATTACAAGGAAAAGTGATTGCTGATGTTAACAAGGCTATTACCGAAGCAAAAAATTCAGCCACCGAAAATGATCTTATTTTTGTTGGTGGAAGCACCTTTGTGGTAGCCGAGATTTTAAATCTTTGAGTTTGTTCTAATCTTGAATCCTCCACACCTGAAACAATGAAAAGTAAACTCAAGCGATTTGAAATTATTGCTACCCGAGAAAATGTAATTGAGCCGGGTAAAGAACTATTCAATACCATCAAGGGCAACTGGAACAAGGTTTACTTCAAAAATAGTCAACCTATTACGATTGAACTCGCCTGTGGTAGAGGAGAATATACCGTGGGCCTGGCAAAACGATTTCCAGAGCGTAATTACATTGGCATTGACAAAAAGGGCGACCGCATTTGGAAGGGAAGCACATGGGCGGTAGAAGACCAACTGCAAAATGTAGGCTTCTTGCGCACAGGTATTCTATTCATCGAAAGCTTTTTTGAGGTGGGAGAGGTGGACGAAATTTGGCTCACCTTTCCTGATCCCCTTCCGCGCAAGCGCGATGCTGAGAGACGCCTTTCCAGCAGAAAGTTTATTGATATGTACAAAAAACTGCTGGCGCCCGCAGGCTTTTTTCGTTTCAAAACCGACAACACCGATTTGTTCAATTTCACTTTAGATGAATTGGCGCAACGAGGTGACATTGTTGATTTTGAATATACCCACGACTTATATCAATCGCCTTTGCGAGCCGAGTGCCACGACATCAAAACCAAGTACGAAGAGATGTTTTCTGCGCAGGGAGAAAGTATCAAATACCTCAGGCTGCGGTTCAAGTAGCAATCTTAATTGTGAGGCTGAGCTTGTCGAAGTCCTTTGAGGTTATATCAGGTTTCGCCAAGCTCAACCTGACAGCACTGCCTTCTTAACATTTTGATAATACCGCAATTGCCAATGCCGGTTTCAAAAAAATTACCTTTGCTTGCGTTGTTACCAACCTAATGGGAAAAAGGCGTAAACGCGAAGTTGAGCTGGTGATCATTTCTGATGTTCACCTCGGCACCTACGGTTGCCATGCCGAAGAACTCCTCAAATACCTCAAGTCGATCAAACCGAAGCGGCTAATTCTAAATGGCGACATCATCGACATGTGGCAATTCAGCAAGCGCTACTGGCCGAAGTCGCACATGCAAGTGGTGAAGCATATCACGGGCTTGTTGGCAAAAGGAACTAAAGTCACGTACCTGACAGGCAATCACGATGAAATGCTGCGCAAGTTTGCCAGTTTTAAGCTGGGCGGATTTCAAATTGCTAACAAGAAAGTGGTTTCATTAAACGGTCAATCTGCCTGGATTTTCCATGGAGATGTATTTGACGTAACCATGCAATACTCGAAGTGGCTGGCCAAGCTGGGCGCGATCGGATACGACACACTCATCCTCATCAACTCATTTGTAAATTTCATTCTCAAGCTGCTGGGCCGTGGCAAAATATCATTGAGCAAACGCGTAAAAGACAGCGTAAAGCAAGCGGTAAAGTTTATTGACGACTTTGAAAAAACGGCAGCAGACATCGCCATCAGCAACGGCTACCAGTACGTCATCTGCGGGCACATTCATCAGCCGGCCATGCGCAAAATCACTACCGAGAAGGGCGAAGTGACTTACCTGAATTCGGGTGATTGGGTAGAGAACCTTACCGCCTTGGAATACGACCAGGGCATGTGGCGCATTTACAACTACCATGACGACCAAATTGCCCAAAAAATAAAATTATCTAAACATGTGCGGCAATCGCTGGATAATGACGAGATATTTAAAGACCTTGTCAGTGAATTCTTGTCTGTAAAGAAATGAACATACTCTATGCGATTCAAGGCACCGGCAATGGTCACCTCAGCCGCGCCATTGATATTATTCCCGAACTTAAGAAATACGGCAGCCTTGATTTGTTTGTAAGCGGTGCGCAAGCTGAGGTAGTATTGCCTTATCCTGTTAAGTACAAATCGAAAGGTTTGAGCTTTTATTTTGGAAAAAGTGGGGGCATCAATTTTTTGAAGACGTTCCAGAAGAATAGCTCAAAAGATGTAATCAAAGAAATTAAAAATTTCCCGGTCGAGAAGTACGATTTAGTGGTAAACGACTTTGAACCCATAACGGCTTGGGCATGCAGACGAAAGGAAGTGAAAATTGTGTCGCTCAGCCATCAGGCTGCTTTGCTTTCAAAAAAAGCACCGCGCCCTAAAATAGTAGATCCGTTTGGTGAATGGATGCTAAAAAACTATGCGCCCGTTAAAAAGTATGTAGGCTTTCATTTTGAAGAGTACGATAAGAATATTTTTACACCCGTCATCCGTCAAGCCATCCGCCAGGCAAAAGTGAAAGACCATGGCCACTACACAGTGTACTTGCCCGCGTATGACGACAAGAAGTTGGTACAGCGGTTATTGAAACTGGATAAAATCAAGTGGCACATCTTTTCGAAGCACACCAAAAGGCCGTACCATGTGGGGCGCATTTCTGTTTTCCCTGTAAGCGGTGCAGATTTTATTGAGAGCGTGGTGAGCAGTAGTGGGGTATTGTGTGGTGCGGGTTTTGAAACCCCTGCCGAAGTACTGCACATGAACAAAAAGCTACTGGTGGTGCCCATGAAGAGCCAATACGAGCAGCACTGCAATGCTGCTGCGTTAAAAAAGTTGGGTGTTCCGGTGCTAAAAAAAGTGAAGAAGAAATCCATCAAAAAAATCGGGCAGTGGCTGGAAGAAGCAAAGCCTTTGAATCTTGAATTCCCCGATGTGGCGGGAGATGCTGTGGAGTATATGTTTGAGAAGTTTGTGTAAATTGAGCTAAATAGAAAGGCCACGCGCTGGATTTGTTACAAGCAGGGCGATTGGGCTCAACGAATTGCTTCCCTTTTATGTGAAAAGTTTTGGCTTAGTTGTGCTAGCAATTTTACTTCTTGGTTTTCAAAAAACGAAGTTGAGTGATCCGGCACTGACTGTTTTTATTGAATACCAAGGCATTTATAAGGATTCAACCAATAATAAAGCCAACTTGAAATTGAAGGTTACACTTCAAAACAACACGCGCTTCAATTTGATTCTATATAATATTTTCGGAAAACCCTTGCGTCCACTATTTCAGGAGGATTCAGTTTGTGATGAGATCGTCACAACGAAAACGATATTGATTTTTGACCAACACAATGCTCTTGTTACACCAAAGACCTTTGCCATTGTTTCGGACTCTATTGACTATACTGCTATGACCTTAGAACGAGTACAAAATAAATTAGATAGGGCGAAGCTGGATTTTGCTAAGTCCACCACTATTATTCGTTCCAGGCAACGAATGACTTTCCTTGAAACAATTGATTTATCCCATCTTGAATTTAACAGCCATCCATACTATGTACAACTAATGTATAGCTCTGGGGCAAGCGTTGATTATTCAATTGATGAAACACTTCGAAGTAGCCTTCAAAATTCAAAGAACAACAAGGAATATCGCGACTGTATAAAGTCAAATCGAATTAAAGTCATTTTGTAACGATGCATTCAAAATCGGAGAAAGTTGCCTTCCGATAATTTCTTCGCAAAAAAGTTGTTCATTTTTTATGGAATTGTAAAGTCGCCCGCATCTCATAGAAAACTAAAACCAATTTTCTATGAAACGTCAATCTTTACTCTCTGCGTCAAGGCTAGGCCTTGGCACCTCACTTATCGCGCTGTCCCTGGTGGTACAGCCAAGTTTCAGCGGCCCTCAATTGCCTCCCGCCATGATTGAAGTAAACACAAAAGTTGCTTCGGCCTTGCAAGGTGTGGTGCACGATGAAGACCAACTGCCGCTCGCAGGCGTCAACATTTATCTGAAAGGCACCAACATCGGCACCACCACCAACGAGAAAGGCGAATTTGTTTTCCCGCAGAAGCTGAACGAGGGCGACATTATCGTTTTTAGTTTTGTAGGGCTGGAAACCAAAGAGTATGTCGTTCCCGCCAATGCACCCGACCCCATTCAAATTGTAATGCAACTGGATAGCACCATTATGATGGGCGAGTTGGCAGTGGAGCAAGGAAGCGAAAGCAAGCGGCCATTATCCAAGCGTATTTGGCACAAGATGAAATCGATTTTCTAGTTGATGGCATTTGACGGGTGACTCACCCCCGACCTCGCTTCGCTTGGTCACCCCCTCTCTACGCTGTAGAGAGGGGGAAAAGGGGTGAGTTAGGAATACCATTTGAAATTAAAGCAAGTGGCCAAAATCACATTGTGTTGGTTAGTGTTGTGGATATCTGCCAGTGTGCACGCACAGCTGGCAGACTTTGCTGTATCATTTGAAAAGGCAGATAGTGTAGCACAGGCCTATGAGGGGCATTCGCTTCAAAACATACCGTTGCTCGCTTTTAACCTTACGCATTCGCTTCCCACCGAAGTGGAAAAATTCAGGGCCATTTATAAGTGGGTTTGCACCAACATACAAAACGATTATCGGCTGTTCGTTATTCAACGAGCCAAGCAAAGAAAGTGGGCTAACAACCCACAGAAGCTTGCCGAATGGAATCGTTCATTTAGTAAGCGCGTATTCAAGAAGCTACTGCACGAGAAGAAGACCATTTGCACTGGCTATGCCTATCTGGTGCGTGAGTTGGCGCGGCAAGTCAACCTTCAGTGTGTGGTGGTAGATGGCTATACCACTTCGCCTGCAAGCAAGGATGGGAAGCGTGCCGCGAGCCACTCTTGGAATGGGGTTAAACTCAACGGCAAGTGGTATCTGTGTGACCCCACGTGGAGCAGCGGGGTGGTAGATGCTTCGCTGGGTACGTTTATAGCCCGTTATAACGATACCTATTTTCTGCTCGAACCATCACTGTTTGGGCAAAATCACTATGCAAATGATCCAAATGCATTATTTTATAAATAATTGATTATTAAATAAATATTGTGTTTTATATAAAGTTAATGATATAAAAATTAGCATGAATTGCTAAAATATTTAGTAATTATTACCAACTTAGCGCCATGCTCAAAAGGGCGCTTTTCGATCAGCTAAATGCAGAGATAAACCGCATGCAAGGATTCAAGCCGAAGGGCAGTGCTGTTGCCGTGCCCAAGCTGAACACCTTTTGTGAAGCGTTTCCCAATAGCATATTTCCTACGGGTGCCATTCATGAAATGCTTTCGCCCACACCCGAAACGCTGGCGGCTACCACCGGATTTACGTTGGCGCTGCTGTCTACATTTTTAAACAAGCAAAGCGCAGTAGTGTGGATTAGCACCCAACGAAAAGTATATGCGCCTGCCCTTAACAGTTTTGGCTTGCAGCCCGACCGCATTTTGTTTGTTGAATTGCCCAGCGAGCGAGAATCACTGTGGGCGATGGAAGAAGCGCTGAAGTCTGCTGCACTCACTGCCGTAGTTGGCGAAATACAGAACATCAGCTTCACGGCATCCAGGCGGCTGCAATTGGCTGTTGAGCAAAGTCAGGTAACAGGTTTTGTGTTGCACAGCGGCAAACATGTTAATACTACCGCGTGCGTATCGCGATGGAGGGTTTCTTCTCTGCCCAGCAGCCATGTTGATGAGTTACCGGGCATCGGCCATCCGCAATGGAAGGTGGAACTCTTGCGCATGCGGAATGGCAAACCCGGTATTTGGAATTTGGGGTGGAGCAAAAATGAATTGACATTGGTGCCATCCATTGTAACACCGGAAATAACGGGTGAATCTCTTTTGCAACGAGCAGGATAATGGGCACACGCGTGGTATCCATATGGCTCCGCTATTTTGCTACGGATTGGTTCAGCCTCCGGCAACCGGCATTGAAGCAACAGCCCTTTGTGTTGCGAACGCCCTCACATGGGCGCATGGTGGTGTCGGGTGTAAATGCAGTGGCTGAAAGAGAAGGTGCACACACGAATGATGTATTGGCCGATGTACGCGCTTTGATACCCAACTTGCAGGTGGCAGACGATGCCCCCGAAAAACTTCAACTGGCGCTCACCAAATTGGCAACGTGGTGCATTCGCTTTACACCTTTTGTGGCCATCGATCCGCCAGATGGAATTTTTTTAGATGCCACCGGCTGTGCACACCTCTGGGGCAGTGAAGAAAACTATTTGGATGATATCGTTAAAAAAGTAACACAGCGCGGCTACTATGTGCGTGTTGCCATGGCCGACACAGCAGGTGCAGCATGGGCCGTGGCGCGCTATGCACGTGATGCTGGTAATTATCTTATTGTGCCGCCACAGCAGCACGGCAGGGCCTTGCACATGTTACCGCCCGAGTGTTTGCGAATGGATGCAGCGTCTGCGGCACTATTGCATAAGTTGGGGCTTCGCCATGTAAAGCAGTTGATGAAAATACCTGCGTCTGCTTTGCGCAGAAGATTTGGCCCGTTACTGCTTACGCAGTTGAACAAAGCCTTGGGCTACGAATTGGAAATGTTGCAGCCCGTGCAACCCATCGAACCTTATCAAGAGCGATTGCCTTGCCTGGAGCCCATCGTTACCAGTCAAGGAATAGAAATAGCACTAAAAAATTTGTTGGAGAGGCTTTGCCTGCGCTTGCAGCGCGAAGAAAAGGGTGTGCGCAAATGTATTTTCAAATGCTTGCGTGTGGATGGCAAAGTCGAATCCATTTCAATTGCCACCCACAGCGCCTCGCACCACGTGCCGCACCTTTACCATCTGTTTGAAATAAAGATACAGCATATCGAACCTGCACTGGGTATAGAATTATTTATGCTGGAAGCGCCCAAGGTAGAGAGCTTGGTACCCGCACAATCAAAAATGTGGGAGGGGAGTGGCGGACTGCATGACCAACGGTTGGCTGAATTGATTGACAGGCTCAGCAATAAAATTGATGGCAGCCGCATTTACCGATACTTGCCCGATGAACATTATTGGCCCGAGCGCTCTGTTAAGAAAACAACATCGCTGAGCGAAGTGCCCACCACGCAGTGGCGCACAGATGTGGTGCGCCCGTTGCAACTGCTGCCCACACCCGAGCCCATAGACGTAGCGGCACCCATACCGGATTATCCGCCCATGCTATTTCGGCATAAGGGAAATGTGCACAACATTGTAAGAGCAGATGGCCCTGAGCGTATTGAGCAGGAGTGGTGGCTACAACAGGGCCAGCACCGCGATTACTACCGCGTGGAAGATGAGCAGGGCAATCGTTACTGGTTGTTTCGGTTGGGCCACTACCACGATGAAAAGTTTCAATGGTTTTTGCACGGGTATTTTGCTTGACAGCTGAAGTCATTTTCAAGCACATTACAGACTATGAATGCAACAATTCAAACTCACCCCCGACCTCGCTTCGCTCGGTCCGCCCCCTCTCTACTCGGCAGAGAGGGGGTAATGCGCAAACATTTAAAAAAGTAATTGTATCGCATGAGTGAGATGGAATGGACAAACGTCACGCTATAATTAGCCTCTAAACACATGGGCTATACAGAACTACAGGTAACTACCAACTTCAGCTTTTTGCGTGGCGCCTCGCACCCCGAAGAAATGGTGGAGCAGGCACATGCACTGGGCTATCAGCAAATAGCGATCACTGACAGAAATACGCTGGCGGGAATTGTGCGGGCACACATGGCAGCAAAAAAAGTAGGAGTGAGGCTGCTGCCGGCTTGCCGTGTAGATGTGGTGGATGGCGCCAGTTTGTTGGCTTTCCCTACCGATAAAGATGGCTATGCACGCCTCTCGCATTTGCTCACCACCGGTAACCTGCGCACCGAAAAGGGAAAGTGCGAATTGTATTTTGCAGACGTGCAACAACATTCTTCTGGCATCAGATGGGTGGTGGTGCCACCCCTTGCACTCAATCCACAATTTGATTTTGATGAGGGCTTCATCAACCAACTAACTATCTATCGCGAGGCATTGGGTGCAGATCTATACTTGGCCGCCTGCAAAACGTACAATGGCTTTGATGCCAAGCGCCTGCACCGCCTTTCGCAATTGGCCAAACAATTTTCTCTGCAATTAGTGGCCACCAACGATGTGCATTACCATCACCCTGCACGCAGAGAGCTACAAGATGTAGTAACGTGTGTGCGCGAGAAGTGTACCATCCACAATGCGGGTTATAAATTACACCCCAATGCCGAGCGATACTTAAAGCCCCAAGAAGAAATGCTTCGACTTTTTCGGCAGTATCCTCAAGCCATCGCCAATACGCAAGTGATTGCCGAGGCCTGCAATTTTTCACTTGATCAATTGAAATATCAATATCCCAAAGAAATCACCAGCGAGGGGCGCACACCGCAGCAAGAGTTGATTTACCTCACGTGGCGTGGCGCACACCAGCGGTTTGGTGCACACATTCCCGAAAAGGTGAAAGCCACCATTGACTATGAGTTGAAGTTTATTGAAGAGATGAAGTATGCAGAATATTTTTTAACTGTGTACGACATTGTGCGCTATGCGCGCGAACAAAATATTTTATGCCAGGGTAGGGGTTCAGCGGCCAACTCTACCGTGTGCTATTGTTTGGGCATCACTTCCGTGGATCCTGCAAAATTTGATTTACTCTTTGAGCGTTTTATCTCATCTGCACGCAACGAGCCACCCGATATTGATGTGGACTTTGAACACGAGAGGCGTGAAGAAGTGATGCAATACATCTACAACAAATATGGCAGAGACCGTGCCGCAGTGGTGGCCACCGTTACCCAGCAGCACCACAAAGGCGCCATACGCGATGTGGGCAAAGCCATGGGGCTTACGGTGGATACCATCACGCGCCTCTCAGGGCTGATCTGGAGTTTTTCAGAAGATGGTTTTGACAAGCAGCGAATTGCTAGCCAAGGTATTAACCCCGATGACCCCACCATACGAAAAGTGCTGGAGCTCACGGAGCAGTTCATGGGCTTTCCGCGGCAGCTGGGGCAGCACACTGGCGGTTTTGTGATTACTGAAGGAAAATTGTCTGACCTGTGCCCGATACTCAATGCGCGCATGCAAGACCGCACTAACATTGAGTGGAACAAAGATGATATTGAAGCACTCGGTTTTTTAAAAGTAGATGTGTTGGCGTTGGGCATGCTCACGTGCATCCGCAAGGCGTTTGAATTGGCAAAGAAACATTACGGCATCGAGTTAACATTGGCCAACATTCCGCAAGATGATCCGCGTGTGTATGAGATGGTAAGCCATGCCGATACCATTGGTGTTTTTCAAATTGAAAGCCGTGCGCAGCAATCTATGCTGCCCAGATTAAAACCCAAATGTTTTTATGATCTGGTAATTGAAGTGGCCATTGTGCGGCCCGGGCCTATACAGGGCGACATGGTGCACCCGTATTTGCGCAGGCGCAACGGAGAAGAACCCATAGAATATCCTTCTGAAGAATTGAAATCGATATTGGGCCGAACCTTGGGCGTGCCGTTGTTTCAAGAGCAAGCCATGAAAATTGCCATAGTGGCGGCTGGCTTTACTCCACACGAAGCAGACGAACTGCGCAGGAGCATGGCCACTTTCAAAGCCAAGGGAAAGGTGTCATACTTTCATGATAAGTTGATCAATGGTATGGTGGCCAAAGGCTACACGCCCGAGTATGCGCAGCGCGTGTTCCGCCAGTTAGAAGGTTTTGGTAGTTATGGCTTTCCCGAGAGCCATGCTGTAAGTTTTGCGCTGCTGGTCTATGTGTCGTCATGGCTCAAATGCTATTACCCCGATGTGTTTACGTGTGCGTTACTCAACAGTTTGCCTATGGGCTTCTACCAGCCTGCGCAAATTGTGATAGATGCGCAAAGGCACGGAGTGGAAGTGCGTGCAGTAGACATCAACCACTCGGTGTGGGATAACCAGCTTGAAGAAAAATGTGGCAACTACCACGCCATACGGCTGGGCTTTAGGCATGTAAAGGGGCTGCGACAAGAAGATATTCAACTGCTGCTAGATAAGCGCGGTTCAGGTTTTACATCCATCCACCACGTGCGCGAGACAGGCTTACCCGATGCGGCACTTGAAAAGTTGGCCGATGCAGATGCGTTTCGCTCGATTCAAAAAGATAGGAGAGAAGCTTTGTGGCAAGCGGTTACTAAAAATTATGAGTCAGGTGCGATGTTTGGCCAGCACTATGAAACAGATGAGCAAGCACTGCAGTTGCCAGCACTGCAACTGTCAGAGCATGTGGTGTATGATTATGCCAGCACTTCGCTTTCGCTGAAAGCACACCCGGTGAGTTTTGTGCGCGAAGAGTTGAGCCGCCTGGGTATTACCATGTCTGCATCGCTGGGCAAATTAAAAAATGGCGACAAAATAAAAGTAGCAGGGTTGGTATTGGTGCGGCAGCGGCCCGGCACCGCGAGTGGCATTTGTTTTATTACGCTAGAAGATGAGACGGGCACCGCCAACCTGGTGGTTTTCAAGAAGCTATTTGATCAGTACCGAAAAGAAATTATCCAATCTAGGCTACTGATGGTAGAAGGAACTGTTCAGATTGAAGGCGAAGTAATACATGTGATTGTGCAGCGCTGCTTTAACATTACCGGCCTGCTGCGTAAGCTAACACCACATGGAGAACATGACTTGCAGGCACGGCCATCGCGTGCCGATGAGCGCAGTGCCGTGCATGACGAGCGATTACAAAAAGCAGATCCTGTATTTTACCAGACCAAGATATGGTCTGAAGGACGGAATTTCAGGTAAGTGTTTGGGTTGCTTTTACTCCTGCTTCTTCAGCACAAAGTGTTTGTCGAGTGTATAGACTAAACTTATGTTCCAATCAAAATCGCGGGCTACAATAGAAGATTCAACGGCTTTGTTTACAATGCCGGAAATGGTGATAGGGAAGCCCTGTACGCCAAATGTGGCTGTTGAATTCACATAGTAGCCATCGGCTTCATCTACCTTCAAATAGAATACCTGGGGATTGAAATTGAAATAGGTTTTACCCACAAGTTTGATTTTGGTGAAGTTTCCCTGCAGCGATAGAAAATTTGAGTTTTGTGGACCATGCTCTTGAAAGCCGCGCCCGCGCAAGTAGTAGAGACCCACACTCACGCGAGGTGAAAATTTGTAGGTTGGGATTATCTCCAAAGCTAAGAAGCGCCTTGCTACTGAAAGTGGCTCTTGAATGCCGTTAACATCAACGGTGCGGGTGATGTAGTTTAATGCAGGTGCATGGGCGCCTATCGTCAATTGAAATTTAGGTTTTAGAATTGCTTTGTAACGATAGATGAAGATAAATGACCACGGGCGCCCTTCTTCTAACGCAAACCGAAATTGCGGCTCGAAGGTCATGCGTTTGTTACCCATTTTCATGTCTAAAAAGGCAGCGGGGGCACCCAGTGTAAAAGCTGGCACAATCGAAAATCCGTTGTTGGTAATGCTCAAATCAGTGTGGAAAAAAAAGGTGCTGTCTTTGCGCTGTGAATAGCCGGTGTTGAAAACGAAAGCAACAGCCAATATCACAAGCAAGTAGTGTTTTGGCATTGAAAGAGGTTTTGTTTTAAAATTAGGTGCTATTCTATTGTCATCCAAAGTTTTATAGGCAGAGGCGTGGTGGTGATTTGGCTTTAAGCCGTTCCGGGAGGCCGCTATTCTAATAGGAGATAAGCATCAGAAAATCAATGTGTTAAATAAATGCTAAATAAATTAGTATTTATAATACTAAAATAATTAGTTTTGTTATGCTAATCGAAACGAGTTATGAAAGTATTAGAATCTCCGCTGATTGGAACCAAGGCGATAACCGCGCGTGAACGTGGTGCGCGGCTTTTTCAGGTAAAGCAAGCGTTGTTGCAGCATCGCGACCGTTTAATAGACAAGCTCATTAACGATATACCGTACTTCATTGCATTTAAATACCACGCATATGCCACGCCCGATGAAGTGCAGATGATTAAAGCAAAGTTGGTAGAGCTGCAAAAGAAAGACATTGACTTGGTGAACTACGCCCAGATTGTGGAGATGATTGCGCACCGCAGCAAAGTGCGCATTGGCAACGAACCGTTCTTTCAAGAAATAGACAGGCTGTTGCTGGGCAGGTGAGATGAGGAGATATCAACGGAGAATGGCGTTAAAACTATATTTAACATAATATTTAACATAATATAAATTATATAACTTTTTCCTTACTAAGTTCCTGACCCACAGTTATATAATTATATTATGTTAACCATCCCAGCGTGCCGTTGCGCACATGCCATCACAAACGCTGGTCTGGAGGTTTTCGGCTTCGTACTGAAGATTAGGTAGCCGCGCTTGCCAGCCGCACAGTTATATAATTTGACGTTATGTGTAAATAGCCGCTCAAGGCCGCGCTCATCCGGGCCATGCACACCTCGTCCTTGAGTGTCTATTAAATGATAAAGATTGAGCAAGAAAGTTTTTTACCCGCGCGCATTTAATGCACCAACCCGCCAAGCATAAGTACCGCAGGCCGCACAAGCCTGGCGCAAGCCAAAGCCAGCGGCACACATGCTTGAGCCATCGCTCATAGAGTTACTCAAAGTCATTTAGTGCCAGATATAAGCTCACACATTGTTTTTGATTTGCTCCGCTGGCGCTATGCATTAAACTGCGGTGTTCGCACTTTTTGTTATTGTTCTTTTTGCCTTGATGCAAAAAGAACGAAAAAAATCAAGAGCCAAATATGCTTCCCCGCGCATGCCATCGCGCCACCCCGCATTTGGCTCAGGCCACCGCGCAAGGTTACTTAACATAATTTCGGTTTCAATAATTCAGCACTCGTTTTGACAGGATTCATAAAACTTCAAACTCCCCTCCCCTTTTTTAAATGGCTACTTTGAGGCTGGCTCCATCGTGATTCAAATAGCTTATGATAATGTTGTGATCCCTGAGATACAGTAAACGCTGTTGGTCACTTTTTTTCGATTTCAAAATACGCCATCTTCGTTTGATTTTGGTAGCCGTTGTCCACCCATGCAATATTTCGAACAAGTTCCCCCGCTCTGCTTAAGGCCGTTTGTCGATAAACTCTGGTACTGCGAGGCCACGCACTTTGCTAACCGAACGCTTACCCTACCATTACTCCACCACGAGCTGGTTTTTAACTTCTCCGACTATTTCGGCATTTTTCGCAATGGAGGGCGTGACGTTGCGCTGGAGAATTTGTCATCGTGGATAAGCGGAATACAAACAATGCCTACGGTCTCCGAAAGTAAGGGCAGACATGAAATGATGGGTGTACTGTTTAAGCCACACGGCTTAAAGGCCTTTACGCAGTATCCCGCAGTTGAGTTCGAAGACAATTTTGTGGATGCTGCGTTGGTCTTTGATGTTTCGTTTAAAAGTTTATTAGATTGTTTGCAATATACAGCAAAGCCTAAAGCTAAAATGCTGCTGATTCAGAACTATTTGCTTAGCCACCTGAAATCAGAAAGCTTACCGACCTACGTTGATGAATCAATCAGACTTTTTCAAGGTACCGGCACAGCTCGCGTTTCAGTTAAGGAAACATGTCAGCATATTTCGGTTTCTAACAAGACACTGATTCAGTCTTACCAAAAGTATGTTGGTGTAACACCCATAAAATACTTGCAAATTCAGTCTGTCAACCAGGCGCTGGCTAGTCTAGCAAAGAATCCGCAGCAGGCTTTTACTGGGTTAGCGCATGAC
Source organism: Bacteroidota bacterium (assembly GCA_018267275.1). Lineage (GTDB taxonomy): Bacteria > Bacteroidota > Bacteroidia > Cytophagales > Cyclobacteriaceae > ELB16-189. The sequence continues at coordinate 166,670 of JAFDYV010000012.1, forward strand.
CTTCACTATTCTGATCAGCCGCATTTTATCCATTCATTCAAAGCGTTTACCGGCCTTACACCAACCCAGTACGCAAACTATGTAGTGAGCAGTAAAGTGGATAAAACTTCCCCGAACTTCATTTCTTGCGAGGGTTAATTTTTTACAATTATTCAACGGCCGTGGCATCCATCTTTGATGAAATATTATGCTATGCGACATGTTTCATTTTTTACCGCCATGGCGGTCGTATTTGGGCTTGGCTTTGCGACAAACAACACAATTCAAAAAAAAATCAACAATGGTAAAACCATGAAAAAAGTAACAGGAATCGGTGGAATTTTCTTTAAATGCAAAGACCCCAATAAAATGAAGGATTGGTACAAAACCCATTTAGGATTGAACACGGATCAATGGGGTACTAATTTTGAGTGGCGTCAGAGCGAAGACGCAGCTAAAAAAGGCTTCACACAATGGAGCCCGTTCGGTGAAAAGTCCACGCACTTTGAGCAACCTTTTATGGTCAACTACCGAGTAGAAAATCTGGAGTGGCTGCTGGGGGAATTGATGAAAGCCGGAGTAACCGTGGTGGATAAAATTGAAACGGTGGAGTACGGCAAGTTTGTACACATTCTCGATCTGGAGGGAAACAAAGTGGAGTTATGGGAGCCGAACGATGTGGAATACGACAAGATCGTAGAAGGGCGTACCCGGTAACGGCACTAACACCATTGAAACACAACGCATGATGAACATATCCGAACGACAAATCCGAAAAACGCGGCTGTTGGACGCACCCGTTGATTTAATGTGGTGGAAGTGGACAACCCATGAAGGGCTCCTTACCTTTTTTGGCCGCGACAATAAAATTGAATTGACGCCCGGTGGCGCTTTTGAGATTTATTTCCTGATGGACAATCCCAACGGACTGCGTGGTTCGGAAGGCTGCCGTGTGTTATCATTCCTACCCAACGAAATGTTTTCCTTTACGTGGAATGCTCCGCCTAACTTTAAAGAGGTGCGGGAGTCGGACTATCACACGTGGGTGGTTGTTCAGTTTAGAAGTATTTCAGCACATCAGACAGAAGTAAACCTCGTTCATACGGGCTGGCCAGACGATGTAGCATGGCACGCTGTATATGACTACTTTGACAAAGCGTGGGACGAGGTGTTACAATCGCTTGATAATAGTTGCCGAAAACCTGATCGATTTGAACCGAAAAAAAACGGTGAAAACGACATAGAGTACCAGCAACCGTTTTGAGACAATTAGGTAAATTTACGACATATGCACTACACGGAATCTGACCACTTAGATGGCAAAGACCCGATAGTCGGAAAAATTTACAACCGACTAATTGACCAAATTAAGAAATTCGGACAGTTGAAAATTGAACCGAAAAAGACAAGCATACATTTAGTGAATCGCTTCGGCTTTGCAGGGGTTTACACTCGACAGAATTACATAAACTTAGAAGTTCACCTTGATTACAAATTAACAAGTAAACGAGTGACCAAGGTCGAGCAAGCTTCAGCAAATCGATTTCATCATACCATTAAGTTGACATCTGAGAAAGAGGTCGACAAAGAATTACTAAATTGGTTGCATGAAGCATATGAACTAAAAAAGTGAACTTATGACAAACATAGCAAAGGGACTAATCGCGGGAACAATATTCGGAGTGGTTTCAATCATTCCAATGTTCTTCATGACATTTGAGAACAAGACGAGAGCTATGACAGCTTCGTTTGTAAGCAGGTTTGCAATTGGGTTCATAATTTTCAACATGGACTTACCAATCCCTCGTTGGGTAAAGGGTGGACTCGTTGGGCTTGTATTAAGCTTGCCAGACGCTATTGTTACTAAACAGTATGGACCAATTCTAGGACTCGGAGTAATTGGTGGCGTGATTTGCGCTTTCTTTTCAAAGTAAGAGGATGTATTTACAATTTACAGGTATTAAAGACTTACATCTAAACCGCTAATCCAAAGAATAACAACCGATTTTCTAATTTTTGCTTTCCTTATCTTTAAATGAAATTGTTATCCTATGAAGGTATTTCGCTTTTATCTTCTTTGGCTAATTATCTTGGTTTGTGCCTTCATGACGGGTTGTGTTACACCTAAGCAACTCGCTTATTTCCAAGAAGGTAGTCAGAAAGAAAATACATTCCGGTCAGATAGTCTCATTGCAAAAGCAAATGAGATAACTATTGTCAAAGGTCTTATTCTCACTATTCGAGTAAATAGCATTACTCCGGATGATTCTTCCATTAATCCCTTTGAGCCAATCTTAATACCGAGTAGAATAACAGACCCCCCTAATACACCCGGGTTCTTAGTTGATGATGATGGTAATATCGCTCTGCCTTTGGTTGGAGTAATTCCTGCGGCCGGTAAAACCACCACCCAACTTGCAAACCTGATTAGAACTAAACTACAGTCTCATTTAAAGGAACCAACCGTGACTGTTAGTTACACTACACGCATCTCTGTATTAGGTGAGGTCAACAAGCCAGGGGTATTTGTGCTCAATTACCCTGCTATCATCTTACCCGAAGCATTGGGATTAGCGGGTGATTTGACATCATATGCAAGGCGTGACAATATTTTAATTATTCGTTCGGGTAATGGCATTAACGAACCAGTGCACCAGCGTCTTGATTTAACTAAAGAAGAAATTCTTAAATCGCCCTATTATCTATTACAGTCGGGGGATGTGGTCTATGTGTCACCTGGTAAAGCTCGTGCTGCCACTGTTGACCGGACTTACCAAATTATTCCTATTGCTCTCAGTGCCATTACTGTTATCGCTGCTGTTCTAGGTTTGGCTTTACGATGACCGTATTTTCTTACTCGTTAGTACATGCAGGTTGGGGAATTGAAAATGTGAAAAAAGCCCGTACAATGAAAACTCTCTCCGTTTTTTTGATCGCTCTTGCGCTGTTAACCACAGCCATGATCTCTCCTTTCCTGCCGGGAAGCACCGATCCAGTTTCCGGTTCCGTGGCCATGGTTGTGCAGGTGTATAGTGGGCTGGGATTAATTTCTACCGTTACCGGGTGCCTTTTGTTGATATCGGGCAAGTCAAAAGTGTTGTTCCGGGTTCATGTTTATGCAACTCTTTTTTTGTTCGCTATTATTACGCTGGCAACATTCTTTGCCGTAAGCAAACTTTTAGGCGTTGGGCTTTTGATAGCCACTACCCTTTTCGCAAGATTTGCTTTAAGAGAAAGAGAATTCGATCATAAAACGAACTGGATTGTATGCACTATATTTCTGCCTGCGGCACTATTGATCATTCAGATTTTGGTCGGCCCTTCGCTAACCCGCTACAGCCGGAATCGCGCCATAGAAAACGCTTCTGAACTAATTCATGAAATTGAGCGATACAAAGTGAAAACAGGCACCTATCCGTTAACCTTGAATGCTGTATGGAAAGATTACTATCCGGACGTAGCCGGAGTTGAGAAGTACCATTATAGCTACGACAGCAACACGTATCACGTCTATTTTGAGCAGCCTCGGTTTTTTTTCGATCAATTTGGAACGCGTGAGATCGTGGCGTTTAATCCAGAAGATGAGCACTTGATCGTGAGTCATGCTTCATGGTATATGTTACTTGGTCAGTCGCAAGTACGGAGTACCCCTGGCTGGTATGCGGTACACGATGCGAGGTTACCGCACTGGAAGTATTTTTGGTTTGATTGATGGTATCTTCTTCGTTAGCGGCTATTATTCCAGGATAAATAAATCAATGGGTTATGAGACCTAGAATTTACTACTTAATAATGCTGATAGGAATAGGATGCTCAGGTCAGACATCAAAGACAGGACAAGAAAGTATTAGGTTAGTGAAAAATGAACCTGAATACATTTGGACCAAAGTTCTAGACAGTGCCGACTGGAAAAAGAATTACAATTTTCAAATGTTCAGTATGGGCGACACAATATGGACTTTTCATCCGGACGGTAATTGGTACTCAGTTGACGGCTTTAAATGGACAAAATCACCACTTCCCAATTCAATATATAATCTAGCGTTTCTAGACTATGTTAAATTCAATAATTCAATCTACGGACTTGGACATTTTGAAGGTAATATCGAGATATTCACATTTAGAAATGAGATTTACAGAACAAAAGATTTTAAAAAGTGGGAAACACTATCGCGAGAAAGCAATATACCAAAACGATTTTTCTATCATCCATTTGTTTTTGAAAGTAAGATTTGGATAATCGGTGGAGAAGATAAGTCACGTAAATATTCTGATATCTGGAATTCAAATGATGGAATCACATGGGCAAAGCAGAAGGATAACTTGAATTTTGGAAAGCGAAGTGGGTCTCAAGTAGTAGCATTGAAAAGTAAATTGTACTTACTCGACAATGATGTTTGGAGTTCAACAGACGGTTTAAACTGGGAGCTAGTTACAAATGAAATAGTTCCAGGAGAACAAGTATTTGGCTATTCAGCGATTGTCTATGACGAAAAAATATGGCTTTTGGGTTGCAATAGAAACGGGCAGTTTACAAGTCAGGTTTTAGTCAGTGAAAATGGCAGAGAATGGGCAGGGCAAACTGCACCGTGGACGCCTCGAGGTGGTGTTGCAGCGACAGTTCATAAAGGGAAAATATTTATGACTGGTGGTAAGTACGGTGGTACACCTAATCAACCTGACTTCAGGTACAGTAACGATGTATGGACACTTGAGCGAAAGGAATAACAGATGCTAACAAAATGGCTGCAATGGTGTAATAGTGAGTTGTAACTTTGCTCAACGTATTTCGTCTCCTCGAACGGGACGCGGCTTCGAAAATGTACCACTTCAGAAACACAAAACGTGACCCTCATACATTTTAAAAAGACTCAACTATGAAATGGACACTGATTTTAGTATTTGCCTCGCTGACAGCTCTCGGACAATCGATGAAGATTGGTGATGTTCCATTCATGACCATTCAAGAAGACGGTAAACCAAAAGAAACTGTTCGTGGGCAAGTCGAAGTTTTTCAGGACAATTTGAAAAACAAGGGACGAAAAATCAGGCTTAATGTAGAAGTGGTTCCAGCGAAAGACCAACTTAATAAGGTGGAGCCTATGTTCATTGTTATGGGTGGGCCTGGACAAGCCGCCACTGACCTGATTTCGTTTTTCAGTGACATATTTAAAGCCATAAACGAGAAAAGTGATTTGGTATTCGTTGACCAAAGGGGAACAGGAAAATCAAATCCACTGCAACTTAAAGGAACTTACAACAAACTGGCAGACTATTTTAAAGACGACTTTGCCGACAAAGTAACCATACAAAAAAGTTTTGATGCACTCTCCAAAGAAAACGACCTATCCTTCTATGGAACATTGAATGCCATTATCGACTTAGACAAGGTTAGAGAAGTAATGGGCTACAAAAAAATCAATCTCTACGGAACATCTTATGGAACGAGAGTTTCAATTGCTTATATAAACAAATATCCTTACAGAGTAAGGACGGCCACTTTAAAAGGATTGGTCTCTTACGAATTGATAATACCTTTCGATTTTGCAGAGGATGCGCAAAGAAGTCTGGATATTCTTATTGCAGACTGTAAAGAAACCCAGAATTGTAACACTGCTTATCCTGACTTAGAGCAAGAGTTAGAAACTTTCTTTAAGACCAAATTCCCGATTACTGTTGCCGTTTTAAATCCAGAAACAAAGAAGATGGACACTGTTTGGTTAACTAAAGAAATTGTCGCGCTGAACATGAGAGTTTTGCTTATGTCACCCTCAACGACTAAAAACATTCCATTTATAGTAACTCAGTTTAACAAAGGCAACTATGACCCGCTGACAACTGTAATGCTAAGCATCAAAAAGTCTTATTTAAAAGGAGTTTATGATGGCATGACCCTATGTGTGATTTGCAATGAAGATTATCCCGCTTTGACACGATTAACAAAACGAACTAAAGCTGAGACCTTCTTAGCTGACTATTGGATTTACCGGGTGACAAATTCATGTGAGATCTGGAATCCCAAAAGAAGAGAAGTTCAGAAGACAAAAATTTCTAAACAGGACACGCCCGTACTGATTATTTCGGGTAATAGAGACGGTGCAACACCCCCAAAATATGGGGAGGAAGTGTTAAAGCTCTTTTCAAACGGCAGACATGTAGTTGTAAACTCAGGTAGCCATTCATTTGACGGCATGAGAAATTGTGTTGAAAATATTATTTGTGACTTTGTGATAACTGGAGAAAATAAAGTACTCAAGACCGACTGTGTGGACTTGATAAAGTTCCCAGAATATAAAGTGAACTGAAAAGGCACGTAATTATCGGTTTAACATATGTTAAAATGGATTTACTGCTCAGGGAATCAAAATGTAGCCTGAAATACCATGAGTATTGCTGTCAAATCAATCAGCGCATGAATAAACATGGGTAGCGCAAGAGTTTTGCGCCAAATGAAAAGCAATCCGAAGATGAGGCCAGGAACAAAATAACCCGGAAACCGCTCCAGCACCACAATGCCATGAACAAATGTGAAGCTAAGGGAAGTGATCAGCAACGCAATCCAGGTGTTTACTTTCCGACTTTCGAGCGCACGAATGCCAAAACCCCGGTACACAAATTCTTCGCAGAAGCCAGCCGAGAGTGCCGTTAAAATGAACAGCAGTCGCTGGGCTGTTGTTTTCGGGAAAAAATCTCCGATCTGTTTTAGTTTTTCTGAATCCAATTCCACTTGCATCACTACCCATTCAACCAAGAGAAACAAACTTATGGCGATGGCGAAATAGATTGCAACCCCTTTCAGTATATCTCTTTTAGAAAAACCAAAACCCACCTGTTCGTTTGTCCAGCCGGACGAAATGAGGAGTTGACGGCAAACAAGAAATGAACTCCAATGAAGCACAATCAATCCACTAAAAAAGGGAATGAAGTAGTTAGCATCGGATTGTGAGAACAATTTCACCGACCAGGGTGTAAGGCTGTACAGCATGTAGCAACCGGGGAACACCAGCAACACCACCACAATTTTCCAAAGGGAAACAGGTTTGACCATAATCATTTATTTACGGTAAAGTTGGAGATTACAGAAAGGCAAAAAATTATCAAATGATAATTAATGACTTTTGGCGATCTGCGCCCGTATGCGGCTCAAACTTACTGGTGTTATGCCCAGGTAAGATGCGATGTATTGCTGCTTGATTTTTTGAATGACATCAGGTCGTTTGGCCAGCAAGTCGAGATAGCGCTCTTCGGCCGTTTGGGTAGTGAAAGAGATAATTCTTCGCTGAGAACCAAAAAACAACTGGTCGGCAATCTGCTTACCATACTGAAGACCTTCGTGCGAGCTGAGCACCAGTTGCATATTTTTGTGCGAGATAGAAGCCAGTGTCACGTCCTCCAGCGCACGCACATACAGTTGAGAGGGTTTCCGCATGACAAACGACTCGTACGAACTCAGGTATTCGTTTTCAAACACAAACGCGTGGCAAACTTCTACAGGTCCTTTTCCAATGAATATTCCTACCGATCCTTTACAAACCAATGAAATGAAATTCTCTACCCTACCGTTTTGTAGGATAATGGCATTCTTCTTGAAATGTCGGAATACCGTAAACTGCCCAAAGACCTCGGGATACGATTTGCTTTGTTGGTTGCGGTTACTGCGCATACACAAAGTTGCAAATTATTGGGCGTTGCACGCACGAAGGTATTCATACCAAATTGGCTAAAAATTTGGACTTAGGCGGAATTGGCAGTAGAACTGAACTACACTTACAAAAAGTTCATGCACAATGCCGCGGTACAGATTCGGTGCTTCGAAGTTGGCACTTTTGTTTTGCCGCTCATTCCCCACGAGACACCGAAGCAAGCAAAATAGACAAAGGCTAAGAAAACATCTAAATTTTTTGCCAGTTGTATGTAACCTAGTAATGAAGGACAGGTAAATAGTTACGACCTAATAATCTCAAAATCGTGAAACTATGAAAAAAGAACTTCTAAGACGACCGTTTCTTCTGGTTATCCTCCTGTCGTTTTTTTATTCTGTAACCATCTATGGACAAAGCAGGACACAGAAAATTGAAAAGTGCATAAATCTTTTTGGAAAATACAATCAATATAATGGAGCCATCCTTATAGTTGAAAATAATGAAGTGATATACCAAAAAGCACTTGGATTTGCTAACATGGAATTATCAGTTCCTGTGACATTTGAGACGAGATTTAGGATTGGTTCAATTACGAAGACATTCACCTCCATTCTAATATTTCAGGCAATTGAGAAAGGGCTTTTAAAATTAGAAGGCAAAGTACAAGACTATTTGCCTGAATTTCCGAAAGCCAAAGGAGAAAAGATGACGATCAACCATTTATTAACACATACAGCCGGACTTCGCGACATTAGTGATTTTCCAAGAAACAGAACTGATTTCCCGCCAATAGTTGCAAAGATTAATGCTGGCTACTTAAATAATAATGAATTAACGAGCGTGATATCTGAGTATGACTTACTTTTTGAACCCGGGACTGATTTCAGATACAGCAATGATGGGTACATTTTGCTTGGAAGAATATTGGAGAAGGTTTCAGAAAAAACGTATGCGCAATTGCTGACCGAAAATATCCTGATACCCGCCCAAATGAAAAATAGCGGTATGGTTAATTCCAAAACCATAATAAAACATAAAGCATCAGGATATGACCAGACTTTTAAAGGTTATGAAAATGCCGCTCAGATTGCAGCTACACCTGCTTCAGGAATGTATTCAACCATAGGTGATTTATTGCTTTTTCAGAGGGCATTTGATTCTGGTAAGCTGGTGTCGAACGATTCAAAGAAGACCATGCTTGCTTCATCCCCTAACGTAGTTGCGTATGGCTGGAAAGTAAGAAACATTAAAGACGAGAATACTGCTAAAGAAAAACTAATCATAATGACCGATGGCTCACTTCCGGGATTCACGTCTTTCATGGTAAACGAGGTCGAAGAAAAGAGACTATTTATTTTTCTGACCAATACACGCGAAATGACTCATAAGATTGTTGATGTGTATGTGTCAGTATCCAATATTCTGAATAATAAGTCTTACAATGAGCCTAAGCAATCTTTAGCTGAATCTCTTGTCAAGACGATAATAAACGGAGACTCTAACGCAATAGTCAAATACTCCTCTTTAGTGAAAGATCCTACATACTATTTAAGTGAAAATGAAATGAATTCAGCAGGGTATTTTCTATTAAATAGCGGGCAAGTTGCTGAAGCTGTCAAACTTTTCAAGCTAAATACAGAAGCGTTTCCAAATTCAGCTAATGCATTTGACAGCTTAGGTGAGTCTTATATGATTGCTGGTGACAAGGAGAACGCAATAGCAAACTATAAGAAATCACTTGATTTGAACCCGAAGAATTCTAATGCCGAAGAAATGTTGAAGAAGTTAAGCAATCATAAGAATTGACATGGAAAATGGTGAGATTCGGATCGGAACAAAAGATTTATGCTCGAACAGCAGCACCAATGCCAAAGCCGCGCGACTCCCACCCGGTCGCTGGCGTTCGGTCATTTGATCTGTGTCAACATCTTATCAATCATCTTTGACCGGTCGCCTTTTGAGCTTTCATGTATATCAATGTCTGTCCAGCCAGCTATTCGCCCAAGTATAATGTATCCAGCTAGAGCATGACCTTCGCTTTTCCATTTAGCCATATCAACAATTGATTTCAAAATCTCCTTTTTTACCTGTTGCAAGAACGTCTTGTCTCGTTGCTCAGACATTGTCAATAGGATGCCAACACTTTTATTCCTGTCAGTCCATGAAATAGAATTCATAAGTGAAATGAATGGATCAGGTTGAATACTAATTTTAAGATTAGGTCGTTCTTGGGCATATTTAAGGATGATTCCAAGCGCCCGGATAGCATCATTCCTTACACCTTCATCCTCATCTTTCACTGCCGTTAAAAGATCATTAACGATATCTCTCTTATCATGGTAGTACGCAATTATTGTTGCCGCGGCTGCACGTTCGCGCGAATGCATCGAACTCTTGATTACATTTCTTAGCGTTTCCAAATAGTTGGCTGCATAAACTATGAATCTCCGCTGAATTTTACGGCAGGGTGGATATGAAAAAAGCGCGTGTCCTTCCGAATCATCTTCGCTACTTTCTCCACTTTGAATTCCATCAAGTAGTAAGTTCGACAAACTATCATACGATTTTGTTAACTCGACCGGAAGCCTTAAATCCATGGTCTTTGAGTTTTCGTTATTGTGTGTTTTCGGTTCGTCAGACGTACCAATGAAAGCCATCCATTTACCTTCAATTGCATCGCAGCAAATAAATGTAATGTCAGCTTGTTTGATGGATTGCTCCTCTAAAATACATTCAAGGATCTCCCGCCTTGCATTGACATAGGATATCGAGTCAGTCAGAAAACTGATTGTATCATTTACCTTGAAGGGCAAGCAATCATCAAATATCGCATTTGCAGGCCTGGGCCCGTAATAGTCGATTATTCCAACCTGAATCGTTTGACTCAATACATGGTCTAAGCGCAATAAAAGGAGAAGTAATGTGATTAATACTCGTGTTGATTTCATGGTCTAAATTTTCCAAACGGCAGGCATGTAGTTGTAAACTCGGGTAGCCATTCATTTGACGGCATGAGAAATTGTGTTGAAAATATTATTTGTGACTTCGTAATTTCTGGGCAAAATAAAGGACTCAAGACCGACTGTGTGGACTTGATAAAGTTCCCAGAATATAAAGTGAACTGAAAAGGCACTACTGCAGACACAAACTTTGACCGCAACCGCCAACGGCAGACGCGAACGACAAATAAACAGGCGAACATGGACGACCAGACGACAATAAGAGAATCAATTTAGACTCAATTCGGTGCAAGCCTTGACATGCTTGAGAATGCAATTAACATGTGCCCAGACGAGCATTGGGACACCTCGACTAAATTTTGGCACACAGCTTATCACTGTATTTTTTGGACAGACTATTATTTATCGAATGACCCGAGCAAATTTGAGCCTCCAAAACCATTTTCATTTTCAGAGTTTGATCCGACAGGAAAAAAAGTCGACCGAACATATAGCAAGACCGAAGTGCTTGGTTACTTGGAATATTGCCGACAAAAAGCAATTCGACTTATATCTGGACTGACAGTAGAGAAACTCAACGACCGTTGGATTAATGACTACAAGAATTTTTCCCAGCTTGAGATTTTGTTTTATAACGTAAGACACATTCAACATCATTCGGCTCAGTTGAACTTGCTACTTAGGCAGACAATTAATAAAGCACCGACTTGGGTAAGTCAGGCAAAGAAAATTAGTGACAATTGAGAATAAATTTGAAGGATACGGTGGCCATTGCTTCGAAATCCCAAGCCGTCATAAACACGGGTCGATATCAAAGTTTCTGAATGGCGAATGTACTTCCTTCGGGCAAAGGAGATGTACGCTCATACCAAATCTGTTTCCTCCAATTGGAAAATAATTTCTACCGCGGTACCAAATTCTTTGGCCATGCGGAGCGCCAGCACCGTTGATGGAACAAACTTGCCGGCTTCGATAGCATGGATGGCTTGCCGCGATACTCCGATCTTCTCCGCGAGTTCGGCTTGCGTCCAGTTCTTTTTGGCGCGCTCAACCTTAATCGTGTTCTTCATGATCGATGTGGTATTTGCGTCTCGAAATAAACAGCCCGATGAAATAATAGGCCACAAAAACAGGTACCAGAAAACGGTAAGCCCAGTCTTCCTGATTTAGTACTATGGCTAAATCAAGCAAGCCTAATGTCATAATGGTAAGCAGTGCCAGCCCGAAGGCTACTACGGCCGCTTCCATTTGAATTTTAATCTGCACCTCGTCCATAAAGTACACGCTTCGATAGAACTTGTACAGAAACAGTGCAAAGGCGATCACCGGTACGATAGTGAGCATAACGCTAACTGCTTGTGACAATGACAATACTTTCATTGCCCCCAGGCTACCGATGTAGCTGATCGCCCAAATAAGGGCATACACCGGAACCCGGTCGGATAAGTGTTTTTTTGATTTTTCCATGGCTCTGATTTAATGAGCCAAAGGTACGTTTATAATTTACTAAAAGTCAATTATAATTTGCATTTAGTTATATATAGTTGTCATTCCGCCTTATTTTAGAATAGATTATTCTCGAAGACGCAAAATGTCTGAATTCGAACACCTTCGTTCGAATTGGAACAACAATTCATTCAAAATCCGCTAAATTCAAGCACTGGTTCACAATTTCCAACTGGCATAATGATTGGCAACTGGTTTTACATGCTGAAAAATTACTACACGCTGGCGCTACGATTTCTGGCTAAAAGCAAAGTGCACACATCCATTAATGTGTTCGGATTGGTGGTAGGCTTTACGTGCTTCATTCTGATTTCGCTTTTTGTCACCGATGAGCTCACATACGATAAGTCACCGAATGCCGATCGCATTTACAGGGTAGTCAATACGGCACCTGAAAACAACCCGTGGTTGAAAGGCATGCCACAAATGCCCGCCCAGATGACAAGCGAAATACCGGAGATAGAGAACTTTTCAAGACTCTTGTTTGTCAAGGGGCTGGTTCAGGCCGATCAAAAAATCTTTGAAGAAGACAAGGTACTTTTCACCGACCCCTCATTCTTTTCACTTTTTCAATTCAATATTGCAAAAGGCGGGCATTCTTTTCAGAATGAAAACTCCGTATTGATTACACAAAGCACCGCAACCCGTTATTTTGGTTCTGAAGACCCCATTGGAAAAACAATAGAGTTTACGCTTGATCGGGACACCAGCCGCACTGCTTACACAGTGATAGGAGTGCTCAACGATCTGCCATCGAATATCCATTTTCATTTTGATTTTCTATTGCCCTATCGTGAGAATATGGTTTATCAAAGTAATGTGGGTGTGTACACGTATTTTTTACTAAAGCCCGGAGCGACATCGAATGAAGTTGAGTCAAAATTTGCAACACTGAATACTAAACATCACCAAGCGTGGGGAACTGACTTATCGCAACGTATTACCCTGCAACCGGTCAGGTCTATACATCTAGAGTCTCATTATGGAGAAGAAATCGAAGTGAATGGAAATAGGCAGACAGTTTACATATTAGGTTTTACGGCCTTGCTGATTCTGACGGTCGGCCTCATTAACTTCATCAATATTTCACTAGCGCGTAGCATCAAAAGAGGCAAAGAAGTTGGTATTCGAAAAGTATTAGGCGCCAATCGCCACCAAGTTTTTACCCAATTTCTCTTAGAATCATTGGCTATGCTGATCGTTGCTGCAGTGATAGCAATGGCTTTGACACAACTAACAATTCCTTTCTTCAATGCTTTTACATTAAAGACAATAGATCCTAATTTAGTTGAGTTTCTCCCGATTATTGGTGTGGCCATTTTGTTCTCGGGTGTTGTAGCAAGTGCGTACCCAGCCCTACTATTGTCAGGCGTATTACCAGCCATCGTTTTGAAAGACACATCCAGCCTGAAATTTCTTCATGGCACCAAACTAAGGAGTGTACTACTGGTAATACAATTTTCAATAGCGATCATGCTGCTGGTGGCCACATTCACTATTTGGCAGCAGTTGAACTACATCCAATCCAAAGACCTGGGATTTAATAAAGAGCAAGTGGTTGTCCTCACCATCGATAATCCGGAATCACAACGCAACTATTCCATTATTACGCAACAATTCAGGCAACACCCCGGAATTCTACAAGTGGCTGCATCGGGGTCTGTTCCAGGACAGGATTTTCCGGGATGGCCTTATCAACTGCCAGCTGCCAGCAGCCCGACCGGTGAGGACATGGGTATTGGTACGAGCACACTTTTTGTTGACGAAGCCTACCTGAGTCTTATGAATATTTCTATCATTAAAGGCAGGGGATTCACTTCAGAAAATTCTATTTCTGACAGTCGGTACGGCATCATTGTAAACGAGTCGTTCCTGCACGAGTACGGCTGGGATTTCGAAAATTCCCTCGACAAGCGAATACAATATTTTGATCCGGCAGTCCGCGCATTTGCCGACAGCAGGGTTATTGGGGTAGTGCGAGATTTTCATTTCCAATCGTTTCGCTCGAAGATTGAGCCGCTTGTGATCAGGTTACGGAACCCTGAAAATAATAGTGGTGGTTCCTCTTTGGCGATCACGTCTGTTTCACTTAAAGTGTCGGGCAATAATTTGCAAGGACTGATAACTGACCTAAAGCAAACATGGAAGAATCTTGACCCAGTGTATCCGTTTGATTTTGAATTTCTGGATGCAAAAATTCAGAAGCATTACGAAGCAGATGAACGATTTGGCAAGCTTTTCATTACATTCACTTTTATTTCAATCATCATTACCTGCCTGGGTCTGTTCGGAATATCCCTTCTCACGATTGAGCAACGAACCAAGGAAATCGGCATCCGAAAAATACTAGGCGCGTCAGCAAGAAATTTGATTACGCTGCTTACTGGTCAATTTGTTAAACTGTTGGTCGTGTCCATAGTGGTCGCAGCCCCGTTGGGTTACTGGGCGATGGAGCGGTGGCTATCCGATTTTTCGTACCGAATAAATGTTTCGTTAGTGATTATTTTGTTCTCGTTTATGACTGTGGCACTTGTTGCCGTTGTTACCGTTGGCATTCAGGCATTGAAAGCCTCCAATCTTAATCCGGTAGATTCCTTGCGGTCGGAATGATTTTCTATTGCCACTGTCGATGTCCAAGTTTCAAAAGCTCTTTGCTATTGGAAATTCTTCATGTCTTGGCAATGCCTACGGCCCGGGCTATCCGCTACAAGTCCGGCCTCGCCCGTGCCAACACACTTCGGGCTTTTCGCTACTATCCCTATTGCTTTTGCTAACGCAGCATCAGCACACATTGTCAGGCCACACATCCCTCCCACCTCCAAAGCCCGCCAATAAGTGCCGCTGCCCCAGCCCGTTGTAAATGATTGAGATCGGGTTCTGAAATGTCCGCGCTAAAAAAACTTTCTATTAAGTTTGGGTTAGGCCCGGATACCAAAGCTACTTAACATAACGCAATAACATTATATAACTCTTACCTTCCGATAAAAATGGCACACATGAAGTGCAAAACAAGTGGTGGGGACAATTAAAACTGTGATTACGGGATAGTTAAAAAAGTGTTTTTCAAGGGCGCAAGATTCCGTGAATTTGGACGCAAAAGGCCGAAATACGTTAAAACGTATCCCGTTGGGGTTATAAAGATTGAGCGAGATAGTTTTTTGCCCACGCGCAAGAATGCAACCAGCCGCGCCAAGCATAAAAATGCCGGGCGCATACCAAAGCCTCATTACACATGCTTGATCCATCTCTCATCAGTTACTCAAAGTAAATTCGGTTAAAGATTAGCTCACACATTGCTTTTGATTTGCTCCGCTGATGTTATATGCCAAGCGGGTTTCGGAACAAGAGTAAATCCGGAAAATGATTTAACCATCTACACTCGCCTATTTTGAACTCCGGAAAATGATTTGACCACAAGCCATCAAAAAGGACTGGTTCAGGAAATTGATTTAACTACAGACTTCAAAATCATGCTAAATTGCCGCTTACTTACCGAAAATTAGATTGACTTAAACAAACGAATCCGCGAATTTAGACGATCAACGCAATTTCTCTGTAACCTGAGTCACACTGATGAGTTGCGGTCAGACTAATTTTTAAGTTGTGGTCAGTTGAATTTTCTGAACGATAAAAAAGCCTGACTTGTTTTGTTTGGAGGTGGCTGATTTAACTGCCGAAAAACCATCGGGCGAGCGACAGGGATTATTCGCCTTTGCCTTCCGCACCGATGGGCTTTCAGCAGCAGACCTTCAAGGCATAGTACGCTTTCAGAAGGTTGTAAAAAATTATCTCAAACTGAAACAGCTGAGCCATGAGTGGGAAAAGAGCTATCGAAGTTGAGATAGAAAAAAGTCTTTGCTTTCAGGCACGAGTTCCGGTAAGTTACTTCGCTCCAAACACTGAAATGCTTCCAGTCCTTTCACTCCTACCCACTTAATGCTTCGGCCGCGTGCACAGGAGTTCCAATGGCAGCGGTAATGATTTCGTCAATCTCGGCATAAAAATAATGGTTGTCTATGTGAATCAACGCGCGGTTCAAAACTGCGTTGCAGATGGACGTGTACTTGTTTAAATCCAGCATAGGTATCCATGGCCTTTGGAGAAAACACCTAATTTTGCCCATGACCTTCCAGTACTGCTCTGATCTGCATTTAGAATTTGAAGACAATCAAGCCTGGCTACGCATGCATATGCTGGAACCTACGGCAGATGTATTGATCTTGGCAGGTGATATCGTGTGCTTTTCGGCCCTTGAAAAAGCTGGTTGGTTTTTTGATTGGGTGTCCGAAAACTTTAAAGAAACCTATTGGATTCCCGGCAACCACGAATACTACCATTCCTCCATCGAAAGCCCTCCCCTTTTGAACAAAAAAATCAGGCACAATGTAACGCTCATCAACAATGCCTCGATTGAAATCGATGATGTAGTCATTCACTTTTCCACGTTGTGGACAGCCATACCTGAGCGGCATGCTGCGGTCATTTCGCGGGGCATGTCTGACTACCACCTAATAAAAATCAATGGCGAATACCTGACCACCGCTGATGTCAATATCATCCATTTACATTCAATGCGTTTTCTTGAAAGTGCACTTGGCTCAAATAGGAATAAAAAGCAGGTTGTCGTGTTATTTACAGATAAATTCAATCGCTGTTGCGAACAGACAAGATAACTTTGACAGTACAAAGTCAAGTTATCACTTAAGAATACTTGAGGTTTCCGAAAACAAGCTAAAGACATTAGAGAAATTTGAAACAGACGCGTGGAACTCAGGTTTTGCCAAAGAGAGAACTTATAGTCATAATTAGACTAACCCACCCCCACCCCATCTTTATAAAATCTTTACACCCTTCACCCCTAGTTTTACACAGTATTTATATTGCATCTCCTACTTTTGAGCCATCAAGAACAACACAAGAATGACGCGCTGGCTTGAACGTATCTCTACCCCGCGGCAGTTTGGCCTGGGCATCGCTGCGGTTACCACCATGGTATTGATAAGTCTGGCGGTTGAGCCGTGGGTAGGCTATCAAGCCGTTGCTTTTTTCCTGCTGGTCACCGTGTCGGTGCTGGCGCTTTTTTTGGAAATCATTCCGTTGGTCAGCATCGCCATACTGAGCGCAGTGTTATGGGATTTTTTATTCATCCCCCCGCGGTTTACTTTTTCGGTAGGAACCCGCCAAGACCAACTGTTGCTGTTAATGTACTTGCTGATTGTGCTCATCCACTCGGTTCTTTCTTTCAGAATCAGGCAAATACAGCGCGAAGTACAAAAACGCGAAGAGCGCGCACGCGACCTGAAATTTTACAACGCATTGCTGAACTCACTCTCGCACGAACTGCGCACCCCCATCACCACCATTATGGGCGCATCAGATAACCTGCTCAGTACATCGAACAACTTGACCGAAACGAACCGTGCCGAACTGTTGAACGAGATCAACACTGCTTCCATCCGGTTGAACCGGCAAGTAGAAAACCTGCTGGGCATGTCGCGGTTGGAAGCAGGTGCCGTTAAAATAAAAAAAGACTGGGTGGATATACACGAACTCATTTATACCACGCTGGCACAATTTGAGCCGAACAACCACCAGCACATTATTAAAGTGTCAGCATCGGATAGCCTGCCGTTGTTCAAGCTCGATTTTGGTTTGATGGAGCAAGCACTTTTTAATTTGGTAAACAATGCCATACAACATACACCGGCAGGCGTAACCGTACTCGTACATGCCGATTGCGTGGACGAAAAATTATTGCTGGCTGTATCCGACACGGGCCCTGGCTTTCCCACCAAAGAAGTTGAAAAAGCGTTTGACAAATTTTATCGCGCAAAAGGCGCACGGCCCGGAGGCACCGGTCTTGGTCTTTCCATTGTTCGTGGTTTTGTAGAGGCGCACGGTGGCACAGTATCGCTGCGCAACTTGCCGCTGAGCGGGGCAGAGTTCACCATCAGCATCCCTACAGAAGTGACGTATTTAAACCGCCTGAAAAATGAGTAAGCCCACGGTTTTAGTAATTGATGACGAAGCGCAAATCAGAAAGCTGCTGTCGATTACATTGCAGGCACAGGGCTTTGAGGTAAGCGAAGCGACTACCGCCAAAGAAGGCGTGAGCAAAGTAGCGAACCACCCGCCCGACTTGGTGCTGTTGGATATTGGATTGCCCGACCAAAACGGCCACGAAGTGTTACACCACCTGCGCGAGTGGTACACGCAACCCATCATCATTCTATCAGTGCAAAGCAGTGAAGAAGACATTGTACGCGCGCTCGACTACGGAGCGAATGATTACTTGGTAAAACCTTTTCGCACGGGCGAGCTCACTGCACGCATTCGCTCGGCTTTGCGCAAAGCGGCACCTGCAGAATCTAGCTCGGTACTGGCGTTCGATGATTTGGTCATCGACTTTGCAGCTCGGTCGGTAAAAAAAGGAAACGAGTTGCTGAAGCTTACAGCCACGGAATATTCGTTGCTGGCAATGTTGGCAAAAAATGAAGGCAAAGTGCTCACACATCGGTATCTGCTCTTGCAAATTTGGGGACCGTCTTACCAAGAACAGTCGCAATACTTACGTGTGTTTATCGCTCAACTAAGAAAAAAAATTGAAACAGACCCCAACCGCCCGGTACACATCATGACCGAATCGGGCGTGGGCTATCGCTTTATCGCTTAACATATTCACCATATTTTTTTTGCAAATGAACTCGACCAAAAGCTCGAACAGGATTACTATTGCCACTTTGTTGGTGGCGCTCGGCATCATTTATGGCGACATCGGCACCAGCCCGCTGTATGTGCTGAAAGCCATTGTGGGCGACAAACCAATTGATACGTTACTGATCTACGGAGGTGTGTCGTGTATTTTTTGGACGCTGCTGTTGCAGACCACCATCAAATACATCGTCATTACACTGATGGCCGATAACCAAGGTGAAGGAGGCGTGTTCTCGCTGTACGCATTGGTGAAGCGCTATGGCAAAGGATTGGTGATCCCCACTATTTTGGGCGCCACTACATTGTTGGCCGATGGCATCATCACGCCACCCATTTCTGTTGCTTCGGCTGTCGAAGGACTGGAATTGGTTGCGCCCGGTTTGCCAACGGTGCCGATTGTAACCGCCATTCTTTCATTCCTGTTTTTCTTTCAACGCTTCGGCACGCAACGTGTGGGCTTTGCATTTGGCCCGATGATGCTCGTTTGGTTTAGCATGTTGTTCACGTTGGGCATGGTGCAGTTGATACACTACCCCGCTATTTTAAAAGCCCTTAGTCCACACTACGCATACGAGCTGTTGACAAAATATCCGCAGGGTTTTTGGTTGCTGGGTGCGGTGTTTTTAGCCACCACCGGGGCAGAGGCACTGTATTCAGACCTCGGCCATTGCGGCCGCGCCAACATCCGCATCACTTGGGCGTTGGTGAAAACGTGCCTCATCACCAACTACCTGGGGCAAGCTGCCTGGCTTGTAACACAAGGTGGTACCCACCTTGAAGGGAGAAATCCTTTTTATGAAATCATGCCTTCGTGGTTTTTGATTCCCGGGGTGCTGATTGCAACGGCTGCAGCCATCATCGCCTCGCAGGCACTCATCAGCGGTTCGTACACACTCATCAGCGAAGCCATGAGTTTGAATTTCTGGCCGCGGGTTGCCGTGCGCCAACCCACTGACCTGAAAGGTCAAATCTATATCCCCAGCGTGAATACCATTTTGTGGGTGGGTTGCATCATGATGATTTTGTACTTCCAAAATTCAACGCACATGGAAGCCGCCTACGGATTTTCGATTACCGTAGCAATGCTCATGACCACCATTTTGCTTTGCTACTTTTTGTTGTTCATCAAAAAATGGCATTGGGCTTGGGTGACTTTGTTCATTGTGGTGTTTGGCTCCATTGAGTTGTCGTTCTTCATCACCAATGTGGCCAAAATAAAAGAGCGGTGGATGTTTTTATTTTTTGAGCTATTGATTTTTTTGGTGATGTACATCTGGTTCTTCGCCCGCAAAATCAACAACCGATTTGTGAAGTTTGTTGAGTTGGGGAAATACACCCAGCTTATCAATGAATTGAGCGAAGACGATGCCATCCCAAAATTTGCCACGCATCTTATCTACTTAACAAAGGCGAACAGCCGCCAACAAATCGAAGAGAAAGTTATCAAGTCAATCTTTTCAAAAAAACCAAAGCGGGCAGATGTGTATTGGTTTTTGCATATCAACTATACCGATGAGCCCTACACCCTTACCTACGATGTAACCGAACTGTTGGACGATAAGGTGATAAAAGTGAACATCCACATGGGCTTCCGCGTGCAACCGAGAACGGAGCTATTCTTTAAAAAGATTGTACAAGAGCTGGTTGCACAGAAGCAGTTGAACCTGCACATTCGACCGGATGGCTCAACCAAATACAATGCAGAGCCCGATTTCAAGTTTATCATTATTGAAAAATTCCTATCGGTAGAAAACGAATTTGCGTTGCGCGAAGGGCTGCTGCTAAACGGGTACTTCCTTTTGAAAAAATTAGCTCAGCACGATGACAAAGCTTTTGGTTTGGAGAAAAGCGATGTGATTGTAGAGCAAGTGCCTTTGGTATACAATCCAGTGCAAGCCCTTGAACTCACCAAAACAGGACATGAAGTATATGAAAAACGGAAATAGCATTTTGGTATGGTTGTTTATTTCAACAATGACGATTGCCACGGCACAAGAAAAAGAAAAAATTCCTTTTGAAGGTATAGATCAAACGTGGCAAAACGGGGCCGACCGAAGGGACAGTTCTATTTTCACCCGTGCGAAATATTTTGTGCCTTCGGCTTTAGTCGATTTGAATTACAACTATTCGTTCAACAACCCGATTGACAATACAGTGGTAGGCTCCACTGCGTTGGCGAGGCATAACGAGTTTCAGTTGGCTGCATTACACTTTGGTGGCGACTTTTACTACAACCAAGTGCGCGCACGCATCATGACGCAGTTCGGAACGCGCTCAACGGTTGTTCCACGAAATGATTTTAGTCCCTATCGCGGGCAATATGACTTGGCTAATGTGTATCGCTACTTAAGCGAGGCGTATACGGGCTACCACATCAACAAATGGTACGGCATCAACATTGATGTGGGTTTGTTTATGTCTTACATCGGGCTCAACTCATTTTATCAAGCCGAGAATTGGGAATACCAAGCATCCTTCACTTCCGATAACACCCCATGGTTTTTCAATGGTATGCGCATCCAAATTTTTCCTACCAAAAATTTAAAGATCGAACCTTGGATTATCAATGGATGGCAGAGTTATGGCAAATTCAATAGCATGCCCGGCCTGGGTGGTGCTGTTACGTATATGTCTGATAACAGTAACCTCAAATTGATTAGCAACAACTACTATGGCTCTGATGCGGCAGGCATTCCGGAACGAAAAAGATTTCATTCTGACAATAGTGTGCTGGTTCGCTATTACAACCAACCTTCGCACAAGGGAATTACCAAAATGGCGTTCTCGTTCACAGGCGACATTGGCTTTGAAAAAGGCGGAGGTGTAAATGGTTTTGACAATAGCGACCCGGCCAATCCGGCTCAATACTTTTTAAGTGCGATGTTGTACCACCGCATTTGGTTCGCGAAAAATAAATGGGCATGGACGGTGGGCGGGGGTGCGATGAAAAACCCCGGACGGTATTTGGTGCTCTACCCCACGGGGCAAGCGAGCCCGCTGCCCAACCCCAACAACCCAACTCAGACGGCTGGCGCTTTTCCGTTTTCTGCCAACCCCGGAGACCCGTTTGAAGGATGGGACGCTTCCACCAACATTGATTACATGCCCAACCAAAACATTTTGTTCCGCATGGAGTTTGTGCACCGCGCATCCAGCGTTCCGTACTTTGCCGGAGCGGGTGGCGTTACCTCACAAACAGGTTACACCACCACCGCCCTCGACCCCAACTGGCGGCCTGACTTGGTAAAATCTGAAAGCAAAGTGATTTTTGCGATGTTGGTGAGGTTTTGATCATAGGCACTCAACCGTGTTTGTGGAAATATTTGGGAAAACTCCGGGCGGCCCCAAAAGGTTAGCTTAAAGTTTATCATTCATGAATAGCTGAACTAATTTTGAAAATTCAAATGGTTTCTCCACCATTGGCAAATGCCCACATTCGTCAATAAATTTTACAGTACTATTGGGCAACAAATCATGAAAATGAAGTGCAACATTTGGAGAGTTGATTTGATCTTGAAGTCCCCAAATCAACAAAACAGGTAAGTCTATTTTTGCCAAGAATGATGAAACCTTGCTGTGCAGAGATGATTGTAACAAAGATGTGAGCGCCAGTCGCTTGGGTACACTTTGAACCATCTCATAGATTTCGGTTGCCAGTTCCGTCACTGTCTCATTCGGTTGATGAAATGCCGCCTGAACTTTATCACTAATAAAATCAAAGCTAGTAGGAGAAAGTGAACCCGCATCAGCCGTCAAATTCTTATCCAACAAGCCACTGCTACTTACCAGCACCAATCGCTCAACATACCGAGGATGTTGATGCGCATAAAAAAGAGCCAATTGCCCACCTACTGCATGACCTACCAATGTTACATTTGAAAGCTGGTGCCATTCAACAAACTCATGAACTAACCTCACAAGTTGTGTGATGTTGGTGGGAACCGTTACTGAATCAAAAATCGGCAACCGTGGCACAATCACTCTGTGATTTTTACTCAAAGCCTCAATGACGGAACTCAATTGCTTGATGTTCCCAAACAATCCGTGCAACAAAATCACAGTCGGTCCATTACCGGTATCAATATAAGTCTGATGATAGGTAGGCGGCTTTAGCTTTTTCATATAATTATCTTTAAAAAAAACTTTCAATCATTTTGCATCCAAGAGTTAGATACCGCTACTATTTTTCTCATTTAGCAGAGCGTCTACCTCAGCATTGAATGCGCTGATAAACTCTTGATAATACTTTCCGGTGGCCGGGCCGGTATAGCCTGTGTGAACCTTCCTCACCCTACCATTCTTATCAATAAATAATGTTGTAGGGAAGGACAGGAAGGAATTTAGCTCAGGCAACTTTTCAGCGACCAATTTCTTATCGGCAATGCCAGCAAACAATACTTCGTACTGTATGCCAAATCTTTTCTTGAAGGTAGATATCCTTTCTTTGGCAAACTGAAAATCATCTTTGCGTTCAAACGACAGCGTCAACACTTCTACGCCCCTGTTTTTATTTGCATCGTACCAAGGAGCCAAAAACGAGGCCTCGTCAACACAATTAGGGCACCAACTGCCAGAGACATTCAGCACCACAACCTTGCCTTTGTATCGGTCGTCACTCAAAGAAACTTGTTTGCCATCCAGATTCGGGAAAGAGAATGAAAGTCTATCATGGCCGGGCTTTAGATAAGTTAACGTGTACGGGTCGGGTAGTTTGGCTGTATCACTTTTTACGGCCTCCAAAATTGTCCGCCCCCCGGCAGAAACAAACTCTCCTGTAAAATGAACGCTGTCGACTAGCGATGCTTGAATCAAATTTGGATTTGATCCACTGAAGGCTGAGAGTTTCAGTTGAGTTCCATCCAGCACTCCTTCCCAGTATCGGTAATCACCCGTGGTGGTTAAAAGGGTGCCCGTTATCTTGTTGCCTTGTTGCTCCAGCAGCCCTACCGTGTAGCGCGAGGTTGGCTTTCCATCACTTTCTGTAATTAGTTTCACGGACCATTTTCCTGCAACTGAATGTGACAAAGTGGAGTCTTTTACTTGAAACCGGTGGTATTGGTTACGCACGGCTCGGAATGGAATACCACGTTTTGCCGATTGATTTTTTTTGAAAAATCCTTTGATCGAATCGCCTTCCACTTTTGCAATGAGCACCGCATCATAAACTTTGATGGGTAGAATTACAGAATCGCTTTGGTAATAGATGATGTCCAAAGGTGCTTTCTCATTCCCATTGGTAAGAAAAACTTTTACCAAAGCAGCCGTATCATCTTCTACTACAAAATTGAACGGCACTTGATATTTGTCGAGGGTAAACTCACCTCGCCAATTACCGACTTGCAATTCGGTTGTTTCCGTTGTAGAGCAAGCAGCCCACGCCATAACCAAGCTGCCAAAAATTACACTTTTTATTGCTTTCATATTCAAAAGGAGTTTCTATTTAGTGCCCAGAGATGCTGTTTTGGTTTCAGTGGATTTAATAGCTTTACTTGACTCCACCTCCCTCAGCACTCGTAAAAAATTACCGCCCCAAAGTTTTCTTATCTCTTCTTCTGTGTAGCCACGCTTTAAAAGACCTAGTGTAACGTTCGGTCCTTCGGCTACACTGTTGTAGCCCGTTACCCCTCCGCCATGGTTAAAGTCGCTGCCGAACCCAACATGATCAATACCGATCAAGCGCACCGCGTAATCCACTGCATCCAAATAATCATTCAGGTTACTGTAGCGCCACTCATTGCGCGAAAATTCGCGGTAAGCATCTAAATGTTTTTGGTAGGTGGCCGCATCTAATTTCGTTCGCGGGTCATCTTTGCCATAAACAAGGCCGAAAGGCTCCCATATTTTCTTAATATAATCTTCTCGGAATTTTGAATCAACCTTTAAATAAGGTGTAAAAGGAACAATATGTACCACACCGCCCGTAGCAGCAATGGCCTTCAGTTCATCGTTGTTCAGGTTGCGTGAATTTTCAATTCGGCCATAGACGGCAGAGTGCGTGGCCACCACGGGTGCCTTTGTAAGTTGAACCACTTGCAATACCCCCGCAGGTGTAAGCTGCGACACATCAATCACGATACCCAATCGGTTCAGTTCGGCAACACCTTTCTTTCCCAGTTCGGTCAACCCTCCATTTTCATTTGGTTTATCGCCAAAGGCAGCATTTGGTCGAGAGGAATCTGCCCAATCATTGTTGCCGGCATGAGTAAATCCAAACACGCGCACGCCTTCTTTATAGTACTTTTCAATCAGTGACAAGTCTTGACCTAACGATAGCGCATTGAGAAAACTCAACAAGATTGCGTGCTTGCCCTTCGCACTGATGCGTTCGATGTCCGATGCAGAATACGCGAATTCAAGTCGTTGTGGATTATCGGCCACAAACTTTTTGAGAGCCGCCAGCTTGGCGTCCACCTGCTTGCGCGCAATTGTTATGTTTTCGGGCGAGCGCTTGATGGGATCTGCAAACAATGCCACCGTGGCCACATCCAGTTCTCCGCGTTCTAATTTAGGTAGATCAAATTGATCAACTGTTTCTTTGCTCGCACTGTTATCGGCTGCATTAAAATCAGGCCGCAGGTCGATGTGCGCATCAATAGTTATAATACGCTTGTGGATGGACCGCGCCACCAGCGAATCTGAAATCTTTTGATTGGATTGACCAATGGCTGCTGACGTTGTCAGCAGCGCAAAGGCCAAAAAAGGGAAATTTTTCATGTTTTCTTATTTAGAAGGTAAATGCTACGCGTCCGTAGTAGAATGCCCCGTTCGCACCAAACTGCTGCGAAGCCGCTGTGCCATAGGGTAGCGCACCTGTTTGGTTGTTTTGTAAAATCTGTTGATCAGGGTAAACATCAAACACATTATTACCACCCACGCTAAGCGATACAGATGAGTTAAGTTGGTAACTCAACGTTACATCTGTTACCCACTTGGGAGAGAATTCCTGATCGCGTGCTCCGTTAGGATCATCCAAATTGTTTTGTGATGCATACGCAGTGTATTCTCCAAAGCGAGTCAGGCGCACGTAGGGGGTCAATCTCTTCACCGTATAGCCAGCTGAGACTATGAGCTTGTTTTGTGGTGTACCGCGTTCGTAACGGCCACGCTGCAATCGATCGAAAAAAATACGCTCAGAGAGATAGTCCTTCACATCTTGTGTGGCAGTGCCCACCAATCCCGAAGGCACGTGTACATCTGTTACTTCCGTGCGTGTAATGTTGGCGGCAGCCGACAGATTAAGGGTGCCATTACCCAAAATAGTGCGGTAAGATAGCACTGCATCAATGCCACGTGTGCGGGTATCAATCGAATTGCCAAAAAACTGCGCGGAGTTTACATCCGGATAGTCTTTTAAAAGGTTGGCAACCAGTGCAGCAGCATCTCTTACGGTTTGGTTGGTGCTTGAAGTGGTGGTTTGGAAGAATCCAGTTAGTGTTACACGGTCTTTGATTTCAATTTGGTAACCATCTACTGTAAGTGTCAGTTTTTCAAACAACCTTGCAGTAACGCCTGCACTTAGGTTGAAAGAATTTTCAGCTTTCAACGAGGGCACACCGAACGCTCTGGTTACTTGATTGTCGTTGTTTGAAACGCGCGAAAGCAATAAGCTACCATCGGCTTGCGGAATAGATGTGGTGGCTGAGTAGTACTTCTGTTGTAAGGATGGCGCCCGGAATCCTGTGCTTACGGCACCGCGTAAGTTGATGTCTTCTGTAATTTTTATGCGTGTCGAAGTTTTCCACGTGAGCTTGTCACCAAAGTCGCTGTAGTTTTCGTAGCGGATAGCTCCCGTCAAAAGCACACGATTGGTAATATCGTATTCCAAATCTCCGTACACACCCACGTTGTTTCTAAATTGGTCTTGGGCATCGCTGGGCTGATAACCCGGAAAAGCTTGTGCGCCTGCCGGGCGTGGCCGGAATGCAGGAGGCGGCAATAGCGAACCACCTACAGTGTTGATGTATGTTCTGTCTCCACCATTTCGATAAGAATCGGGCTCGCCTGCCTCAATTTTATAGTTTTCTTGTCTATACTCTGCGCCAAATGCAACACCCAAAGATTTGCCCAACGACAAATCAGTGAACTTACGGAACACGCCAAGGTTGGTTGTGTTTTGCTGAAACTGTAATGCCCCCGAGTTGAAACGTGTTGGGCTGGATGCTCCAATGGAAGCATTCAGTGTGTTTTCAACATAATACTGCACACGGTTGCTGCCAAACATGTTGCTCAAATCAATGTCCCAGCCGCTCTTCTTTCCTCGCACACCAATTGTAATCGACTTATCGCTGATGACGCCTACATTTTCAGGTAAAAATCCGTTTGGATAAAGGTTGGGAAAATAACGACTTGACACGCTATTAAGTGTGCTTGTTCCGTTTGGAAAACGATACGCATTATTTCTGCTATTGCTGGTGCGACTGGTAACGCCACCAAAACTATATACCTCGGCACCGTTGCCAAGCGGTAGTGCCGCGTTGAAGAACAGGCTTCCGCTTTGTTGTTTTGAATTTCCACTGTTACCGGATGAATAGCGATCCACTGAAAGTTCTTGCGCATCAATTGTTTCTTGTGCCGTACCGGTAGGGTACGAAAACCAATATTGTTTGGCACCCGTAAGTCGATTGGCCAACTCATAGTAGCCGGTACGGTTGGTTCTGTCATTGCTATTAAACTGTCCGGTTAAGTTTAAAAAGCCTCCCTTTCCAAAACCAAAACCATAGTTTACATCGAATTGAGTAAGTGCGCCATCGGTCTTATTTCGAAACGATGTGTTGTATGCGCCAACGGTAGAAGACACATTTACTTTCTCCGTTTCTTTTCTCAATACAATGTTCACTACACCTGCTATGGCATCAGAACCATATTGAGCAGCCGCACCATCGCGCAACACCTCAATGCGTTCGATCGATGCCACAGGGATCGAGTTGAAATCAACCGCAACAGAACCCTGTGATGGTGTGCCCAATACGTTTACCAAAGCACTGCCATGTCTGCGTTTACCATTGATCAAAACCAAGGTTTGGTCAGGAGCAATACCTCGCAATGCTACAGGATCGATGTGTGCAGTACCATCGCCACCCGGCTGGCGGTTGGAGTTGATGGAAGGCGCAACGAAATTTAATATTTGGGTAATATCCACCTGGCCGGTTGCCTTGATATCTTTTGCCTGGATGATATCAATCGGTGCTGGCGAATCAATCTTCGAGCGGCCTTCGGTAGAGCGTGTACCCACAATCACTACCTCTTCGGAAAGCAAGGAACCTTCTACTAAAGAAAAATCAAGAGGGGCCGTGTTCCCGGCTGTAACCGTAGTAGATTGGGTTTGGGTTTGATATCCAACAAAACTGATTTGGATTTTTACCGGGCCGGGTGGCAAGTCCAATTTGTAAATCCCATCTTGATCCGTTACCGTGCCATTGCTGCTTCCCACACTACCACTGTAGCACCCGGCAATGGCTGCTGCGTAGTATTATCAAAAACTCTTCCACTTAAAGTCACTTTATCTTGCGCTTGTGCAAGAGAAGCAAGAAATGTTAGCAAGAAAAGAATAAAGTAAGGCAAGTAGCCTTGTATAGTTGTTCGATGAATTTGTAAAAATGCTTTCATAGAAAAATGTCTCATTAAAATGTTTAATTTTTATTTTGAATAAACTGATCATCCGTGAGCGCCATTAAAAACGCTTCGATGTCAGTAATTTCTTGTTCGCTTAAATTCAATGGTGTGCTTAATGATAAATCGCGGTGAATAGCACCTTGCACCACCTTATCGGGATGGTTGTAGTAGTCCAATACCTCGCGCAAGCTGCCAAACATGCCATTGTGCATGTAGGGAGCGGTCACGGCTACATTTCTTAACCCCGGAATACGGAAATGCCCAAGATGCGAACTGTCTTTCGTGATCTCAAACCGCCCGGCATCACTTAAATCTCGACTGTTGTAGAGCCCAATGTTTTTGAAACGATCTGCTGTAAAGTCATCGCCTGCATGGCAGTTGGCGCAGTTGTCTGCGAAGTCAAACGTTGTGTTGTCTGCCGCGTCCCGTCTACGGAGACGCGTCCCGCGCCTGGTGCACAACGTTGGTGTTTCTGCAGTGGTGCCTTTCCGAAGCCGCGTCCTGTCCACGTGAAGAAACGTTGAACGAAGATAAAACTTAAAAACAACTCGTCACGGCACCATTGCAGAAACATTTTGTTGGGCGCTGGCTTTTTGCACCAATCTTAATCCGAAGACTCCAAACCAAACAAAATAAATTGTCAACGAGATGTTTGTTCTTATCCAAGTCTCGTCCCAGTAAACGAACATGCTCAGCAAACTCAAAAGCAAAATTGTCCCCGCAGCTGCGAGTGTAAAATATTTTAAAAATTTGTCCTTGCAGATTCTTTCCATTTCGGCTCCAATGAGAATGAGTCCAACGTGTCCGGTTGCCAATATTGCAATTGTCCGCTGTGCCAATAAGTGATTTCCAAAGTCTGTATTTGGGTCGTAGTTAATTAGTCCAAATGTTGTCCAGATAACCCCACTTATTAGTAATAGAATTTTTCCACCAACAATTATTGATTTATTGTCCGACATTTTAAAAAGTCCAACGGCAACAACTATGTTAAGAAGTCCAACGATGATGTAAAATGTTTTAATCCAATTCTCCGCATTCATTCCGTCCAGGTTGTAACCGGAAATGCTCAGGTTCTTTAACTCTTCATAAGTCTGTGGATTTATGATAAAAAGTCCAACGAAACCAACGATAAATAATATTGTCGTCAGTGTCCCAAGTGTCCCAATTAGTTTATCTGTCATGTCCTTAAAAAGCTTGCGCCCAACGT
>JAFDYV010000013.1 GCA_018267275.1 Bacteroidota bacterium
AATTATATTGCAATGCTAAAGGACTGAGCGGGAGAATAACGCAAAGCGTTTTCTAACAAGTTGGTGAAAACGGTTTCAATTTTGTCGCAATCAACGTTGACAAGTGGAATGTCATCATCCATTTGTATTTTTACTACAGACTGTTTTTCGGTGGCTAGGTATTTTAATTTCTTAACGGCATTGTACAACGGTTCTTCAAGCCTTTCGTTTGATTTCCGCAATGTTAGAGTTTGACTTTTTAGCTGACTGATCAAAAGAAAATCTTCAATAATTCTGCCAAGGCGTTGCACTTCTGTCAACTGGCTTTCTAAAATTTTACGTGTGTCGCTTTGTAACGATTGCCCTAATGCAACAGCCAGTTCCGTTTGCATGATGGCGAGCGGTGTTTTAAGCTCATGTGTTGCCGATGCAAAGAAGTTAATTTGATTTTTGATAGATGATTCGATTCGTGCAATCATCCCGTTCAGCGTGTCTGCCAATAATTTACTCTCATCATTGCTTTTTGGTACAGGCACCCGATCGATGCTGTTGCTTGCCTGGATTTTTTCGGCTGCATCAATGATTTTCGTAATCGGCTTAATCACGATTTTACTGGCTAAGAAAACCAATAGGCCCGCCAAGAATAAAGCACCCAGATTTGCCAAGAATAGGTAGGTGCGTAATTCGATGAGTTGTTTCTGCAAGTTGGCATTGCTGCGCGCTAGAGTAGCCACTAAGGTCACTGCGCCCACAGGTTGATGACTCGTGACCACCGACAGGTTGTCAAGTTGAAAACTGGATATTTCGTCACCCATGTTTGCCAAAGCCGGAAAATTGGGTGATTGAAAAATAATTTCCGTAAAGTCATTGCGCTTAAGCCGCAATGACAGCGAGTAGCCCACGGGTGGCAGAGGTACGACCAGTGGGTCGAGCTGTGTTTTGGAAATGATTTTTTCAATTTCTGATGTAAGCTCGGTGGTGTCAGCGTTCAATAGTATTTTTTCGAGCTGGAAATAAATAATCAGATTAGTAGGGACAATTACTACCACAAAGGCGACAAAGAAGATGGCTGCTGACTTTGCCTTTACACTTTTATAAAATGGAAATGGTTGCTTCAATTACTGTTTTTGCAATTCTCCTTCAATATAGTATCCCAAACCCACTTTTGTGTGAATAATGTCTGTACGTAATTTCTTACGTAGTTGTGAAAGGTGCACTTCTATCACATTGCTTCCCATATCAAAATTTACTTCCCACACTTTTTCTGATATTTCTGCTTTCGTGAGAACCCGGTTGCAATTTGTCACCAACAGTTCCAGCAATGCGAACTCGCGTTTGGTAAGTTCAACTTCTTGTTCTTCAATCGTTACTTTTCTGGAAAGCAAATCCAATTCTAACCCTTTGACTTTATATTTTGTGAAAGACCGAGGGTCGCCCTTTCGTGTTACAGTTCGCACGCGCGCTAGAAATTCCCCAAAGTCAAAAGGTTTTTTAATATAATCCATGGCACCTGCGTCCAATCCCTTTATTACATGTTCGCTGCTATTCAAAGCACTAATGATGATAACAGGGGTTTTAATATTGAACTGCCTTAAGTTGTAAAGCACATCCAATCCGCTTTGGCCAGGCAGCATGATGTCTAAAACAATCAAATCGTATTGGCTGGTGGCGGCCCATTCCATTCCTTCACTTCCGGTTGTACAGGCATCCACCACATAGCCGTTTTGAACAAGCCCATTCTTGATGAATGTATTAAGCCGTTGCTCGTCTTCAATCAGTAGAATTTTCATCTCGCGCGACTAATTTACCAAATATGTTTTGTCTGCTATGGTAATTCTTTTGGGTACGATGATTTCATAGTTCTTGCTATAGATTTCCCCCAATTTTTTTATCCTTTGATCGCCCTCGATAACAACAATATTGCCCTTGGTGAGTATGCGTTCCAGTTGATCTGTCATCGTTGAGGTAGACTCGATAAAATATTGGTTACTCACCACCAATCCCACCAGTCGTCCCTTTTTGGATTTGAAAACCGATGTAATCTTTCCAGCAATTGATGCGGCTTTGTGATCATGTTTTACATCAGCCCCACCATAGAATAAGCTTTCAATCTTCAGGGTATCGGATTGATAGATGACCGCATGGACGGAGGCAGGCTCCATAACACCTTTCACATCGTAGTCATCGTAATAAACTGTTAACTCTTGATTCTTACCCGAGAACGACTTCATTTTTTCTGCCATATCGGAAGGAAAGCCCAACTGTATTTCACCCGTTTCTGTTTGAAGTTTCATACCAATACATGCGAAATTCTGCTTAAATAAAAATGAAGTAATGTGCCCATTAGATTTTAGCAACGTCTTATAACTGCAAGTTTGTTTGATGTGTGGAAAAGGAAAACAAACTCCATCTTCCGGTTGGTAGCTCATCCCAATGAATGACACGGTCTGTCCTTCTTGCAAATCTTTCATTTCATTATAGTTGCGCGTGGCCACAAACGAAAATGCTAACTTGTTGCCATCAAATTGGAATGCCGTCTTATAGTCACCTTCAGTATATATTTTCTCAATTTTCTTTTCCAAGAAAACAGAAAAGTAATTGCGCGGATTGAAAGGTTTGTTTTGTGGCATTTTTTCAATCTGTAGCCAATTGCCGTCAATCCAGAATTCAACTATCGGATCTCTGAAAAATCGGGCCCAAGGTTGATCAGCAACGTGGCTATTCTTAAAAGCAATGTTGATTTTTGCCTTTATCGTCATTTCATCGCCTACCTTAAACTTCTGTTTGAGAAACTGGCACTGCGAAGGTGGGAAAGAATAAAACCCGACAGATTGGCCCACTTGCAATTTCAAGTTACTAATTACAAAGCCGTAACCATTTTCAAAACCAAGTAGTTTTCCTGTTACTTCGTGCACCTCAAATTTTGCTTGCCCCCAGCTCGTTTGGCTAAGAGCAAACAAGACGAATACTGCTATTCTTTTCATATTGTTGATTCTGGACATTTTCTCCGAAAAGTAGATGGAGCGATGAACTCGCTGTGAAGGTCGGATTAATTTTTCTTCAGGTGGAGTTAATTTGCTTACCGTCCCGCTTTAAAAGAATTGTGGACAAACGCTTCCGCTTCATTTATTATAGAAACATTATCTTTGCATTCGCTTAGATAACCGGAGCATGTTAAAATTTTTGATTGTTGTTGGGTTGATAACCTACTTGGTTTACAAGATAGGAGGTATGTTTTACCGGGCAGGTGCTGCATCGCAGCAATATCGCCAACCACCGCGCAGGCCAGAGGGCTCGGTAAATGTTGATTCAAATCAAAAAGATCAGAAGAGACGCAACGGAACCATCAAGGGTGGAGACTACGTTGACTATGAAGAGGTAAAATAGTTACTGGATACTAGTTGCTGGTTATCCCAGCATCAAGAACCCAGTATCCAGCATCCAGTATCCATGAAAATCCCCTTCCAAAAATACCAGGCCACGGGCAACGATTTTGTGATCATCGACAATCGCAGCGGTGATTTTTCTTTTTCGGTGGAACAAATCACAAAAATCTGCGACCGTAAATTCGGAATAGGTGCGGATGGTTTGATGCTAATAGAAAAACATCCTACCCTGGATTTTAACTTGGTGTATTATAATCGCGATGGTTCACCAAGTCTTTGCGGCAATGGCAGCCGAGCAGCCGTGAAGATGGCATATTCATTAGGGATCATTCAACAGCATACCACTTTTAATGCCTACGATGGCGAACACGAAGCGGACTTGTTGCCCGATGGCAATGTGCGACTGAAGATGAACGATGTGCGCGATGTAAAACGAGACAATGGCTCGGTTTTCATCAACACAGGTTCTCCGCACGATGTTCAGTTTGTAGGGGAAGCTAAAACAACAGATGTGTTTAACCTAGGCCGCACCATCCGCTACAGCAATAAATACAAACCGGCTGGCGCCAATGTCAATTTTGTTGAGTTGCAACCTGATGGCATTTTGGTGCGCACATACGAGCGGGGCGTGGAAGACGAAACCCTATCGTGCGGAACGGGCGTAACCGCTTCTGCCTTAGCAGCTTCTTTCAAGGGCTATCATTCACCCGTCAAGATTCAAACACCGGGGGGCGAGTTATCAGTCGAATTCAAAGTCGGCCAACAAGTCGCGTTTCACGATATTTTCCTTATCGGCCCTGCCAAAAAGGTGTTTGAGGGCGTATTGGAACTATAATTGCACACCGTAAATCCTTAACTTTCGCACTTTTTATGGCCATGCGCCTAAAAGGCGGTAGGCCACTTGACCATTAGCTATTGTATGTTAAAACTTATCGCGAAAATTTTCGGCACCAAATCAGACAAAGACATCAAACGCATGATGCCTTTGGTAGAGGAAACCAAAAAAGAAGGGGAGAAATTGCCGGGTCTTTCCAACGACCAATTGCGTCAGCGTACGCAAGACATCCAAAACGAGATTAATCAAAAACTCAAGCCAATTGATGATCAGTTGGCTGCATTGCACAAACAAATTTCTGACCAGCCGAACCTCGACATCAATGAAAAGGAAGGCATCTTCAACCAGATTGATGCCATCGAGAAAGACCGTAATAAAGAACTTGAGAAAGTGTTGATGGAGGTGCTTCCGCGTGCGTTTGCCATTGTACGTGAAACAGCAAGGCGGTTCAAAGAAAATGAATACCTAGAAGTTACCGCTACTGAGTTTGACCGAACGCTTGCACCCAGGCACACCAACGTAAAGATAGTAGGCGATAAAGCCCATTGGTATCGCCAATGGATGGCTGCCGGCAATATGATTACCTGGGATATGGTGCATTATGATGTGCAAATCATTGGCGGTATTGCATTGCACGAAGGGAAGGTGGCAGAAATGGCAACAGGTGAAGGGAAAACGTTAGTCGCAACGTTTCCGGCATTCTTAAATGCATTGTCAAGGCGCGGTGTCCACATTGTTACGGTAAATGATTACCTGGCCAGACGCGATAGCGAGTGGATGGGGCCGATTTTTCAGTTCCATGGTATATCGGTGGATTGCATCGACAAGCACGAACCGAACTCTATTGCCCGCAGAGATGCTTACCGAGCTGATATTTGCTACGGCACCAACAACGAATTTGGCTTTGATTATTTGCGCGACAACATGGCGCGCGACCCTGAAGAACTGGTGCAGCGCGGCCACCACTATGCGATGGTCGATGAAGTGGACAGCGTGTTGATTGATGAAGCCCGTACACCATTGATTATTTCGGGCCCTGTGCCGCGTGGCGATGAACACGAATTTTACGATTTGAAACCACGCATCAACAAGTTGGTAGAGGCGCAAAAAAAACTGGTGAACCAATACCTGAACGATGCCAAGAAGCTGATTGGCGAAGGCAACGACAAGGAAGGTGGAACCGCGCTGTTCCGAGCCTACCGCGCGATGCCTAAGTATAAGCCTCTCATTAAGATGCTGAGTGAA
Organism: Bacteroidota bacterium; assembly: GCA_018267275.1. GTDB lineage: Bacteria > Bacteroidota > Bacteroidia > Cytophagales > Cyclobacteriaceae > ELB16-189. The sequence continues at coordinate 5,446 of JAFDYV010000013.1, forward strand.
ACCGGCAACAAGGCGATTCTGCAAAAAACAGAAAACTTCTATTTAGCCGATAACAAAAAAGAAATGCCGGTAGCCGATGCGCCTTTGTATTTCGTGATTGACGAAAAAGACAATAGCGTTGATTTAACAGAAAAGGGCATCGACTTGATTACGGGAGAAGGTGAAGATAGAAGCTTCTTTATTTTACCCGAGATTGGTATTGAACTGAACAAGATTGAAAAAGACTTGTCGCTGATGGAAGAACAGCGTCTGCAAAAGAAGGAAGAACTCATTCGTGAGTATTCTACCAAGTCGCAGCGCATCCACAGTGTGAATCAATTATTGAAGGCCTACACACTATTTGAAAAAGACACTGAATACATTATAGTAGAAGGGAAGGTAAAAATTGTTGATGAACAAACAGGTCGCGTGTTGGATGGCCGTAGGTATTCAGACGGTTTGCACCAAGCCATCGAAGCGAAAGAAAATGTAAAGGTGGAAGATGCTACACAGACCTACGCCACGATTACGCTGCAGAATTATTTCCGTATGTACCACAAATTGGCGGGTATGACCGGTACGGCCGAAACGGAAGCCGGAGAATTGTGGGACATCTACAAGTTAGATGTAGTAGTAATACCAACCAACAAGCCCACTACACGCAAAGACCAAGATGACTTGGTCTACAAAACGATGCGTGAAAAGTTTACGGCAGTAATTGATGAAATAGTGAAGCTTACCGCAGCCGGCCGCCCAGTGTTGGTGGGTACCACTTCCGTGGAGATTTCGGAATTGGTAAGCCGTATGCTGCAGATGAAGAAAATTAAACACAACGTGCTGAATGCCAAACAGCACCAACGCGAAGCTGAAATTGTGGCCGAGGCAGGTAAGCCCGGCACCGTAACCATTGCCACTAACATGGCAGGCCGTGGTACAGACATTAAGTTGACTCCGGAATCGCGAGCAGCAGGTGGTTTGGCGATTATTGGTACTGAGCGCCACGAGTCGCGTAGGGTAGACCGGCAGTTGCGCGGTCGTGCCGGCCGTCAGGGAGACCCTGGCAGCTCAACGTTTTACGTTTCGCTGGAGGATAACCTGATGCGTTTGTTCATGCCGGAGCGCATCGCTCGCATTATGGACCGATTAGGTTTAAAGGAGGGCGAAGTGATTTCCCATTCAATGGTGACCAGCTCAATTGAACGCGCCCAAAAGAAAGTAGAGGAGAACAACTTTGGCATTCGTAAGCGTTTATTGGAATACGATAACGTGATGAACTCACAGCGTGAGGTGATTTACAAACGAAGAAAGAACGCTTTGTTTGGAGAGCGACTTCAGTTGGACATCCTAAACATGTTGTTTGATACCTGCGATGACATGGTGGCTAATGCAAAAGCAGGCGAAAATCTGGATGAGTTTCGATTGAACGTATTAAGCAACCTCGGCATCGATTTTCAGATTGACGAAGATGAACTAAAGAAACAAAGCCAACAACAAATTTCTGAGCGGTTGTACCAAGAAACCCTGAAGCACTACAACCACAAAAACAAAATCGTTTCCGAAAAGGCTTGGCCGATAGTAAATGATATTTTCAAAACACGCGGGGCAACTATCCAAGATATTTTAGTGCCGTTTAGCGATGGAACCAAACAGATTGGCGTAGCTGCGAATCTAAAGAAATGTGTGGAGACCAGAAACGCAGAGTTGGTGAAGTCGATGGAAAAGATGATTACGTTGGCTATTATCGACCAGCAATGGAAGGAACACCTGCGCGACATGGACGACTTGAAGCAGTCGGTACAAAATGCAGTTTACGAGCAAAAAGATCCGCTGTTGATTTACAAGTTTGAAGGCTTTGAGGCGTTTAAGCGATTTATTGCGAAAGTCAATCAAGAGACCGTATCATTTTTGATGAAAGCGGAGATACCCGTACAAGATTCCGATGAAGTGCAGGAAGCGCGCGCACAAAAACGCCAGCGGTTAAATGAAAAAAAGGAAGAATCTCGATCGCTATTGCAAGGTGGAGGCGAAGCCCACCAACCAGCTCAGCAGCGCACGGAAGAAAAAGTAATGCCTATCAGGTCAGAGAAATTGGCTAACCGCAACGATAAGGTAACTGTACAGTATGCCGATGGCCGAGTGATGAAAGATGTGAAGTACAAAAAGGTCGAAGACGATATTAAAGCAGGCAGGTGTATTGTGATTGAGCAATGAAAAAGCAAGGAGTTGGAAGACAGGAGTTAGTAGTTAGGAGGCAGCAATCTACTGTCTACTATCTCCTAACTCCTATCTTCTTCTTTTTCCTCAGTTCATGCCACGCACAAAAACCTGTTAAACCCTATTATGAGGACCTGTCTTCCTTTCGGCCGAAGGTAAAGTGGGAACAACAAAAAAGAGACAGCGCGCAAAAGGCTGTTAACCAAGAACTGATTCCGGCCAAACACAATATCAACGCCAAAGTTGATTCGATATTAGATAGCATCAATCGCTTTAACCTTACCAGAAAGTTTGTTGACGGTTACACCATTCAAATTTACTCTGGGCAAAAGCGAGACGAGGCATTAAACGTGCAAAAAAAATTAGTGGAAGAAAATTCAGGTTACAATGCCAATATTCAATACCAACAGCCAAAGTTCAGGGTTACGGTTGGCAGGTACTTTACGCGTATTGAAGCACAGAAGGATTTACTGGCCCTGAAGCGATTGTTTAGTTCGGCAAGTTTGGTACCCGAGCGAATTATGATTAAGTGATATGTCGCTGCTTCATACCATTCAAAGTCTCTCCACGCGGTATTCAGAAGAAGTTATTTCTTTTCGCAGGCACTTACATGCAAACCCTGAGTTGTCGTATCAGGAGTTTGCTACTGCCAAGTTTATAGCAGATACACTCAAAGGATTTGGGTTGAAACCTCAAGAAGGCATTGCACACACAGGTGTGGTGGTTTTGATTGAAGGGAAGAACCCGACAAAGAAAGTCATTGCACTTCGAGCAGATATAGATGCGCTGCCGATTGTAGAAGCAAACCAAGTAACGTATCAGTCAAAGAATAAAGGAGTAATGCATGCATGTGGGCATGATGTGCATACCGCGTCCCTTTTGGGCACTGCAAAAATTTTGTTCGAGACCAAATCGCAATGGGAAGGAACGGTCAAACTCATTTTTCAGCCCGGTGAGGAGAAAAATCCTGGTGGGGCATCTATTATGATTAAAGGGGGTGTGTTGCAAAACCCAGCGCCCACATCTATTGTTGGTCAGCATGTTTTTCCATTATTGCCTGTGGGCAAAATTGGTTTCCGCGAGGGCAAGTACATGGCCAGCAGCGATGAGATTTACTTGAAGGTGATTGGCAAGGGTGGTCATGGTGCCGCACCAGAGCTCACCATCGACCCAGTTGTGATTGCATCGCATATTATCATTGCGTTGCAGCAAGTCATTAGCCGCAATGCAAGCCCTAAACAGCCTACTGTACTTACATTCGGCAAAATCACAGCAATGGGTGCTACGAACATCATACCGGATGAAGTAAACATTGCCGGAACTTTTCGGGCGCTGGATGAGACATGGCGAGCCGAGGGCTTGAAGAAAATTAAGAAGATGGCCGAAAGCATTGCCGAAGGTATGGGCGGCAAATGCGAAGTGGATATCCACCACGGGTATCCATATTTGGAGAACAATCCAGCCTTAACGAAATCCATCAAGCAAGCGGCTGAAGAATATGTAGGCAAAGAGAATGTAGTAGACATTGACTTGACATTGGGCTCAGAAGATTTCGCCTACTATTCGCAGGTGATACCCGCTTCTTTTTATCGCTTGGGCACACGCAATGAAGCAAAAGGCATCACCAGTTACGTGCACACGCCAACTTTTGATATTGATGAAGATGCCTTGAAAATTGGCCCAGGCCTGATGGCGTGGATGGCGATCAAGCAACTTACCGCATAACTGTTTTGGTTTTTTGTAACTTGGCAATGGATTGATTGGCTTCAATCCGTTTCCATCAAACTTGCAAAAAATGAAACAAGCAATTCCATTTTGTGTCTGTCTCTTAATTGCTTCTTGCAATTCTACAAAACAAGAACCGGTTATCTGGAATACGATAGAAAAATCATTGCAAACGCAACTGATTACAGTGGCGGATGGCGATACTGTACACCTTCCGGAAGGCCACTTTATGTTTACAAAGAGTCTGACAATGGATGGAAAAAAGAACGTAGTGATTTTAGGCAAAGGCATGGACAAAACCATCTTCAGTTGGAAAAACCAAACAGAAGGTGCCGAAGGTTTGCACGTAAGCAATGGTGTCAACATTGTTTTACAAGATTTTTCGGTAGAAGATGCCAAAGGCGATAACTTGAAAGTGAACGACACCAGAGGTTTGGTGCTCCGCAGAATTCGTTCCGCTTGGGTCGATGGGCCCAAGACCGAAAATGGAGCTTACGCCTTGTACCCTGTACTTTGTAAAAATGTGCTGATGGAAGAATGTATTGCCATGGGAAGTTCTGATGCAGGTATTTACGTGGGGCAATCTGACTCCGTAGTTATTCGAAACAATAAAGCGTATTGGAATGTGGCGGGCATTGAAGCTGAAAATTCCAAGTATGTAGAAATCTATGGAAACGAGGCTTATGAAAATACCGGTGGCTTATTGGTATTTGATTTACCTGGCCTCACCAAATACGGCCATACCACAAAAGTGTACGGCAATCAGATTCATGATAACAACCACGAGAACTTTGCACAGAAAGGTAATATTGTTGCAAGTATTCCGCCCGGCTCGGGCATGATGGTGCTCGCCACGCATGATATCGAAATCCATGATAATACTATTTCAGATAATCGCTCGGTCGGATTAGCAGTGGTGAGTTACGAACTAGTAGCCGCTTTAAACGAAGGCGAGCAGCAGCAAGCCAACTCGATCGGAGGCGTGCAAACGGTAAACAACCGATTCAAAGAAGATTCACTTTATAATCCTTTTCCTTACAACGTTACCATTCACAAAAATAAATTCAGCAACAGTCACTGGTTTCCGACACTGGAGAACGATATCGGAAAGCTGTTACTCATGAATTCGTTTATGCATCCACCCGATGTACTCTACGATGGCATCGAAAACGTCAAACAAAAGGAACGCAATATTTGCATCAGCGACAACGGAGAGATAACGTTTATCAACTTAGATGCTGGCAATGATTTCAAAGCGCTTTCCAAAGATGCATCAGCATTTGCGTGCAAGCCATCAGCCGTTAGTTTGAAATGAAATATAGTTGCCTCTTCATCATACTAATCTTCATCGGTTGCCAGCCGCGGCAAAGTTCTCCTACTGTTTTACCAGAGGCAGTCAGCGATTCGTTGGATTTGTCTTCTATTGGTAAGGCCAAACTATCTGACTATGATTTTTTTAAGGGTATCCTTCAACACTTAGAACCAAATGAAGGTGTTTATGCCTACTCGCTCAATTCTGCGTTGTTCAGTGATTATGCTTTTAAAAAACGTTTTGTATTCATACCAAAAGGTAAGTCAATTGGTTATCACCCAACCGATGTGTTAGCGTTTCCGGAAGGCACTGTTTTAATCAAGAATTTTTATTATCCCGCAGACTTTAGAAAGCCAGAAGAGGGAAAACAAATATTAGAAACGCGTTTACTCATTTTGGAAAATGCTGAGTGGAAGGCATTGCCTTATATTTGGAATGAACAGCAAACGGAAGCCTACTTAGAAGTAGCCGGCAAATCGGTGGACGTGGAGTGGATCCATTTTGATGGAAGCAATAAAAAGGTCAACTACTCCATTCCGAATATCAATCAATGCAAAGGTTGCCACTTGCGTGGAGACAAGGTGATGCCAATTGGCCCTACTGCCAGACAATTGAACCATGGTGAAAGTGATGAGAATTTGTTGGCGGCATGGCAAGCGAAAGGAATTTTAGAAAACCTGCCCGCTATCAATCAAGTCCCACGCCTGGCCGCCTACGACAATGAAAGCGAGAAAGTGGCGCACCGTGCACGTGCGTGGCTTGAAATCAATTGCGCACACTGTCACAGAGCCGATGGGCCCGCAAAAACCAGCGGGCTACATTTGTTGGCAGATGTGGCAGACTTGAGTGTTTTGGGTGTTGGTAAGGCACCTATTGCTGCGGGCAAGGGCTCGGGCGGCAGATTGTATGGCATCGTGCCAGGAAAACCCGAGGAATCGATTTTGCAATTTCGGATTGAATCTACTCACCCCGGCATCATGATGCCAGAGCTTGGCCGCAAGCTCGTACACGAAGAAGGTGTGGCGCTAGTGAGAAAGTGGATTTTGGGAATGCGCTAACTAGATTTTGCCCATGTCCAAAATGAAGGCATCTGGGAAATCTTTCTTGATATCATTAATGGTAGATTCAGCTTTTTCGCGTGAGGAGAAGCCACTCAACATTGGGCTATAAAACTTCACCCCGTTTATCACCTTTACTTGAACAAGTATTCTCTTTTTATACTTGTTTGAAAGATTGTTGATAATCTTTAGCAGGTTGGCTAATTCTTGATAGGTGCCTAGCTGAACGCCAAAGCCTTTTGGATCTACGCGAGAGATCTTCATCTCGTAAACTTCGCGGTCATCAACCGTTACGTGTTCTTGCATCACCGGAAGTACGTCTCCTTTTCCATCACCAGGGTTTACTACTTCAATTTTTATATCGGCAATACCTTGGTTGAAAAAACCTAATTTCTCTGCTGCAGCTTTCGAAACATCCAAAATTCTACCTTCCACAAAAGGCCCGCGGTCATTTACCTCCAATATCACTGATTCATTATTGGCCAGGTTAGTCACCTTGATTTTCGTTCCAAAGGGTAAGGTTTTATGGGCAGCTGTCATCCTGGTTCCGCGATACTTTTCTCCGCTGGCGGTGGGGCTCCCTTCAAATTTGTCGGCATAATAGGAGGCCTTGCCCGTTTGTACTTGGGCTCTCAACACGTTTACCATTAAGAAGCAGACAGCGAGCAATAAAAAACGCTTGGCCATAAAATTCAATAGATTACTGGTTTGCAAGTACCACGACCTAAAGTTAGGGATTTTAAAGACATGGTTGGGTAGGCCGATTGGAAGGTTTTAGATAATAGCCAAGTTATTATCTTTACGTTCCAACAAAATTTCATGAGCAACCTCGAAGCCGCCAACAAGCCTGTCGACAATATAGTTAACAGATTACCTGCTGCGGTTTTTGAGTATACCTACTTTACTGACGGCCGCAAAGGCTTCACCTATGTGAGCCCTTATTGCGAGGTGATGTTCGGACTCACCAGTTCTATGATGATGAGCGGCTCATTGTCATTACGTTCTTTTATCCATCCAGATGAACGTGATTCATTTGTCACAGATTTTCAAAGTTGTTTGGAACGAGCTGCTACGTTCTCTTGGGAAGGCAGGATTGTGACGCACAAGAAGGAGTTATGGATTAATGCATTGGCTACACCTGAGCGCATGCTTGACCGTATCGTGTGGACAGGTGTTTTGACCGACATTACCGCTCGAAAGCAAGCCGAGCAAATCACAAAAGAAGTGGAAAAACGGGCTGCAGATGCAGAGCTCCAATATGGCATGCTGCTCGAGTCTCTGCCGCTAGGGGTTGGTATACATCAAAATGGGGTGCTGGTGTACGCAAATACCCATGCTGCAAAAATAATGGGCGCAACAGCGCCCACAGACTTGATCGGCAAACAAGTTCTGGAAATGGTACACTCTGACTACCGCTCTTTGGTGGTAGAACGAATCAAGAATTTAATGAGTGGGCAGTTGGCTCCAGTTGCGCAAGAAAAGTTTGTTCGCTTGGATGGTGTTGAGATAACCGTTGAAACCTATGCAGTGCCCTTTCAATACAATGGCAAACCAGCGGTGCAAATTGTAGTCAAAGACATTACCGAGGAGCAACTTACGAAGGAAGCAATTCGCAAAACTGAAACATTGTTTTCTCAGCTCTTTCACAATTCCCCTTTTGGTAAAGTGATGCTCGATGAGGAAGGCAAAGTGGTATTGGTGAACGGAGGCTTTGAAAAGATGTTTGGGTTCAAACAAGACGAACTTCAAGGCAAAGAATTGAATCAGTTTATCGTTCCAGATAATCTCACATCAGAAGGCAACGATCTGGATTCACTTATTTCGGCTAAGCAAATTGTGCGCATCGATTCAAAACGTAAGCGAAAAGATGGAGTCATTTTTCCGGTTATCGTGTACGGAGTACCCATTCAGCTCGAGAATAGAACTATTGGAATTTTTGGTTCGTATGTCGACTTGACTGAGCAAAAAAGAACGGAAGAAGAATTGAAAGTTAGAAACGCAGAGTTGGATAATTTTGTGTATAAGGTTTCGCACGACTTGCGAGCACCGCTGTCGTCCGTATTGGGACTTGTCAACTTGGCCCGCCTAGAAGGCAACAATGATAATTTGGGTGAGTACATCAAAATTATTGGGCAGAAGATTAAACAGTTGGATGGCTTTATCAGCGATGTGCTGAGCCATTCCAAGAATTTGAAACTAGACTTAAAGATTGAGGCCATCGATTTTAACAAGTTGATCGAGCACACATTTACCAACCTGAGCTACCTAAAGGGCGTTGATCAAATGAAGAAGTTTGTTCAGATAGAAGGCTCACCCTTTCACAGTGACCCTTGGCGCCTGGGTGAGATCTTCCGAAACCTGATCTCTAACGCCATTAAGTATCGTGATGAATCGAAGCCTGAACCATCGATTTCAATCAATATTCACTCCACAGCGCAGCAGGTTTCCATCTTGTTTTCCGACAATGGCATAGGCATTGACGAAACTAACTTGCCCAAGATTTTTGAGATGTTTTACCGGGCTAGCCACCAGTCAGACGGTTCGGGGCTGGGATTGTACATCGTGAAAAATGCAGTAGACAAACTAGGAGGTACCATCACGGTATCAAGCCATGCGGGCGAAGGCACGTCTTTTGAATTGAAGTTGCCCAACCATATATTAGCGACCTCTAACCAGATTGTGAGCGAATGAGAATGCAGGAGGTCGTCAGCCCCGCTGACAAAAAAGAGTTTTTGCAATTTCCGCTATCCATCTACAAGGGAATGAACGCTTGGATCCAGCCGCTCAACCAAGATGTTGAGTCGGTATTTGATCCTACCAAAAACAAAACATTTAAACATGGCGAGTGTGCACGTTGGCTGTTGAAAAATGACCAAGGCACAACAATCGGAAGGATTGCCGCATTTGTAAATCAAAAGAATGCATTAAAAGGCAATGATCAGCCAACAGGCGGTATCGGTTTTTTTGAATGTGTGGAAGACAAGGATGCAGCATTTTTTATGTTTGACCATTGTAAGCGCTGGCTGCAACAGCGCGGCATGGAGGCGATGGATGGTCCTATCAATTTTGGTTCGCGCGATAGATGGTGGGGTTTATTGGTAGATGGATATGAGCGAGAACCCAACTATCAATGCAATTATAACCCTCCCTATTACAAAGATTTTTTTGAGGCATACGGGTTCCAGGTGTACTTCAAACAATTTACGTACGCGCGTAAAACCATTGAGCCGCTTTCCCCTAAGTTAGCCCACAAGGCAGAGTTGGTTGGCAAAGACCCAGACTACCAATTCAGATACTTGCAGAAGGATGAGATACCAAAGTTGGGCGAGTACATTAGAGAGGTGTACAACAAAGCTTGGGCTAATCGTGCTGAGAATCCAGAAATCACTTCACAACAAGCCGCACTGATCGTCAAGCAGATGAAACCGATTTTGGATAACAAATTGTTATTCTTCGGTTTTTACAAGGGTACGCCCGTTGGGTTCTTTTTGTCCTTACCCGAAATCAATCAAATATTTCGGTACGTAAACGGCAATTTGAACTGGTGGGGTAAGCTAAAGTTTGTATTCTATCGCTGGCGCAAAGTAAATACCAAAGCGTTTGGTATTTTGTTTGGCGTAGTACCCGACCACCAAGGAAAAGGCGTGGATGGCGCCATGATAGAAGCCGCTCGGGTATTGTGGCAAGGCGACTATAAGCGTTATGAAGATTATGAGATGAATTGGATTGGCGATTTCAATCCCAAAATGATCAACGTGGTAGAGCAAGTGGGTGGGTTTGTTTCGAAAACGCACATCACGTACCGAAAACTTTTTGATGAAACAAAGCCGTTTGTGCGGCACCCTATTTTGAAATGACCCCCAACAATCAACCGATAGAACCAGAAGAAACCAAGTCGAGTTTTTTGTTTAAAAACTTGGCAAAAGGGTTGGTGTGGTTTGCTTTTATCATCGTGATTTTTGTCTTATTGGAGGGCTATATCCAAGCAGAGTTTAAGGATCATATTAAGACAATACGGGCGAATCCAGGCGTACTCTACGGTATCTACACCCTATCAGAAGTAGCTGGTGGTATTTTGCCGCCCGAAATTTTTATGATGATTTGGGTCATCGATAAAATCGATTTGAGCGGGTTCATTACCAACCTTGCAATTCTTACAATCATTTCATATGCCGCAGGTGTTTTAGGTTATTACATCGGCAAGTTGTTTTCAAAAACAAAATTCTATCAAGAGCGCATCCGAGAAAAACACTTAAAACAGTACGAAGGGAAGTTAAAAACGTACGGAGGGTATTTAGTTTTTGTGGGAGCGGTCACACCCGTTCCCTTTGCTTTGACTTGCATGCTGGCAGGGTCTGTAAATTTGAGTATCAAGCATTTTTTACTGATTTGTATTACGCGCGTAATTCGCTTTGCCGGCTACGGTGCAGTGGTCTGGTTTGCCCCAGAATTGTTTAGGGGTTTAATACAGGGGCTTTAGAATAAATTTTCCCCCATACAGGATTTGCAATGATTAAATTAGCTTCTTAACAAGCAAACCCTTACTTTTGCCCCGCAAATAATCAATCGTAAATTATTTGCCATGGCGCTCGATCCCCGCAAGTTCCTTTTTGAAGCACTTACCTATGATGACGTGCTTCTTGTCCCCGCTTATAGTGAAGTACTTCCACGCGAGACGGATACTACAAGCTATTTAACCAACAACATAAAATTAAACATCCCTGTAATTTCTGCAGCGATGGATACTGTTACTGAGGCTGAGTTGGCAATCAGCATGGCGTTGGAGGGCGGCCTTGGCTTCATCCACAAGAACATGTCCGTAGAAGCTCAGGCAGATCAAGTCAGAAAGGTAAAGCGTTCGCAAAGCGGTATGATTTTAGATCCCGTCACGCTGCAAATAAGCTCTACCGTTCGCGATGCGGAGAAGATCATGCGCGAGTTTAAGATTGGTGGTATACCCGTGGTAGATGGTAACGGCAAGCTGATGGGCATTATTACCAACCGCGATTTGCGTTTTCAAAAGGACATGTCTATGCCCATTGAGCAAATCATGACCAAAGAAAATTTGATCACGGCTCCCGAAGGTATCACCTTAGAGAAGGCGGAGCTATTACTTCAGGATTACAAAATTGAAAAACTGCCGATCGTTAACAAAAAAGGCAAGCTCACCGGTTTGGTTACGTACAAAGACATTTTGAAAAAGAAAAATAAACCGAATGCTTGTAAAGATAAGTTTGGCCGTTTGCGTGTGGGCGCAGCCGTAGGGGTAACGCCAGACATATTGGATCGGATTGCCGCCTTGAAAAATGCAGGCGTTGATGTGATCAGCATCGATACAGCACACGGCCACTCGCGAGGTGTCATGCAATCTGCCAAAAAAGTAAAACAAAAGTACCCGGAACTCGAATTGGTGGTGGGTAACATTGCCACGGGCGAAGCTGCAAAGGCTTTGGCAAAAGTAGGTGCAGATGCGGTGAAAGTAGGCGTTGGCCCGGGGAGCATTTGTACCACACGTGTGGTGGCGGGTGTAGGATTGCCGCAGCTATCTGCTGTGTATGAAGCTGCAAAAGCGCTAAAAGGTAGCAACACCAAATCAATCGCTGATGGTGGTATTCGCTTTTCTGGCGATGTAGTAAAAGCCTTGGCTGCAGGTGCTGATAGTGTAATGATTGGTTCGTTGTTGGCAGGAACGGAAGAGGCCCCAGGTGAAGTGATCATTTACGAGGGAAGAAGATTCAAATCCTATCGCGGTATGGGCTCTTTAGAGGCGATGGAAGATGGAAGCAAAGACCGGTATTTTCAAGATGTAGAGGATGACATTAAGAAATTGGTTCCTGAGGGAATCTCTGGCCGCGTGCCTTACAAAGGACTGGTGAGTGAAGTGCTCTACCAATTGGTGGGCGGCCTGCGTGCGGGCATGGGTTATTGCGGAGCAAAAAATCTTGAAAATCTCAAGAAGTCGAAATTTGTAAAAATTACATCGGCTGGAGTGGTAGAAAGCCATCCTCACGATATTTCGATTACCAGGGAGGCTCCGAATTATAGCAGGAAATAGCTGATTTGACGGTGTGTTTCTGGATGTTTTATGTTTATTTTGCTTTACAGTTTTGATCAAAAAGTGGGGAAAATGACTTTTCGGTATTGCGTGATCTCGTTGCTATTCTTGCCTTGGTTGGGTTTTGCCCAAACAATGAATACCACTGGCAATTGGGATAATGCTGCAAACTGGGCCGGCAGTAACATTGGGGATTTGATTACTGAAAATGTGACGTTAAGTAACTCGGTAGACCCTACCATCCGGACTGGCTTTAACTACATCATTGGCGACCTCACAACTGGAAACAACAACGATCTAATTATTCAATCCGGTGCGAGCCTAACTTTGGGTGCCTCTGGCAACCCAAAAAATTTGACGACTAACAATAACGCAACGTTGACGATTACAGGTACCTTGACCATCTGGGGCAACCTAGTGGTGAATAACAACTTGATTTGGAACGTGACGGGCAATGTGATCATTAAAGGTAATGTGAATCTGGGAAACAACGGCACTATTACCGTTGGTGGCTCCGGCACGGTGCAAATTGATGGAAACTTTGTGGGGGGCACCAACACAGCCTTGGCGGTAAACGGCAATGTATCGATTGGTGGCAGCTTAACCGTAGGCAACGGATCAATCGCTTCTGGCGGTGGCACCGTCTCAGTGGGTGGAACTTGTAGTGATGGCACATCTGCTTCTTTCTGCGGCACTGGGCCCCTGCCCGTCACGCTGTTGTTCTTCAAGGGCCTGGCGAAGGAAAGTCAAATTGTAATTTACTGGGCTACAGCATCAGAATTGAATTTCGACTATTTTGAGTTAGAACGTTCGCAAGATGGTAAAGACTTTTCCCCAATCGCTAAGATCAAAGGAAATGGAACAACGCAAGCCCGGCATGATTACTCGTTTACGGACGAAAAACCTTTGATTGGAACAAATTATTATCGACTCAAGTCTGTCGATTTCGATGGGTTCACTGAATTCTTTAAAGTAATTGTTTTGGAATTTTCAAGTGAAAAGATTTTTTCTGTATCGCCAAACCCAACTGATGGTTTGTCCTTGACTTACAACGTAAACTTCTTGCCTCCAAATGAAGCTTATGTTATAATCTATGACAATATGGGTAAGCCGATTGCTCAATTTGCGGCAACTGATTTTTCGCATTCTATGCAATTTTCACAGCCATTGAACAGCGGAGTATATTATGCAAAGTTTCTTAGCAAAGATTTTGTAAAGGTGAGCCGCTTTTTAGTGCAATAGGGTCGTATAGGCCTTTTTCTCAGCATTCTCATTTTCACTATTATTGCGAAGCCAATCTTTGTTTTGATTGGCTTTTTATGTTTAAGACCAAAGCCCTTATTCGCCTTACCTTTTTAGCCGCCCTCGTGGCATGGGTGATCTTGGCTTTCGCGGACATCACCGTGCTTTACAGCGACATGCGGTCGCTTCCTTCGGACCTGCCCCATTGGCTGCCGCGCTTCACACTAGACTTGTACATCATTGCGCTTTTCTACTATTACAAATTCAAGGTAGAGCGCGATGATAACCTCAACTTCACTGACTTGTTGTGGAAAGTGTTTGCCACGGGACTAATTGCCACTGTAGTTTCGTTGTCGGTGCGGTTAGTGTTGTATCTGTTGGGCAGCACCAAGTTGGCCACCAATATTTTATTCATGGACTTTGTGTACCAGATTAACCTGGCGCTATTCATCAATTTCTTGTTGGCCGCGTACACTGCTTGGAAGCGTCTGATTTTGTATCAGAAAACCAAGTGGCTGGTGCGCGCATGGGTTGTGTTCGAAGCATTGTTGCTGGGTATTTTAATCTATGACAGCATTCATTTTTCAATTTCTCCATCCGTTACCACAGCGGTAATTGCCCTCATCAGCCTTTTAGGGTTGGTGCTTTCAGCCAACATGCGGTGGGTAGCTTATCTCAACTTTAAACAAAAATGGACCAGCTTATTGTTGTTGCTGTTAACCATTTTCTACCTGGTTTATTTCTTTTACACGGTGTTGATTAGCTCAGATAGCATCCGTGAACAAACCACCGCATTCGTGCCTTTCCAAGATCATGTGTTCAATATTGCGCTGATTGCGTTTGTGCTTACCTACATCACATTTTCATTTTTAGTAATCCTTTTCAACTTACCCACCTCGTCAGTTTTTGAACAGAAGTTGGAGGAGGTGGTGAACTTTCAACGCATCAGCCAATCTATTCAAACAGAGCAGAATGAAGAGAGTGTTTACAACATTTTACTGGAGAGTTCGGTCAACTCTGTTTTTGCTGATGCGGCTTGGTTGGAGATGCGCTCATCTTTACAAGGCGGCAAACTATTCACTTACAAGATTTCCGAAACTGAAACAGTGGCGATCAAAGAGCACTTAGAAAAGAATAATGTGAAGGGGGCGTTGGTTCAAAGTAGCGATAAAACCAAAAACCTATCGAAATACTTGGGTTCCATGAAGAACTCAAGATTTCGTTCTTTGTTGTCATTCCCGATTATTGTAAAAGACGAAAACATTGGTACCCTGGCTTTGCTCAAAGAAGTACCTGATGGATTCAATAAAGAGATGACGCGCATCGTGTCAACGTTTGCGAATCAAGCCGGTATCTCCATTGAGAACTTCCGGTTGATGGAAGAGGCTTTCCAAAATGCACGATACAAAGAAGAGCTGAAGATTGCCAAAACTGTGCAGCGCAGTCTGTTGCCAACCAAGCTAGAGCAAGACAACGATTTTGAAATTGTTGCTTTTTCCGAATCAGCCGATGAAGTGGGTGGAGACTATTATGATACGTTGCGCATCAACGATCATGAAGTGGCACTCATCATTGCAGACGTTTCTGGTAAGGGCACTACTGCAGCTTTTCATATGTCGCAAATGAAGGGCATATTCCATAGCTTGGCGCAACAGGCGCCCAATCCGCGTGATTTTATGAGCAAGGCAAACCGCGCGTTGGTCTATTGTTTAGAGCGCGGTTCATTTATCTCAGCAACTTACTTTGTGATTGATACGCAAACAAAAACCATTCACTACTCTCGCGCAGGCCATTGCCCGGTACTGCTCTACCGCGCTTCGACAGGTGTGGCCGAGTTTCTTAAAGACAAAGGCACTGCACTTGGCATGGTGCGAAGTCATGACTACCCGAATTATGTCGAAAACAATTCGGTGTCCTACTGCCCCGGTGATGTAATGTTGCTTTATACCGATGGCATCACCGAATCAAAAAATAGAAAAGGTGAAGAGTTTGGTGGAGAACGTTTGATGAAGGTGATACAAGAAAATGCTGAAAAAAGTTCCCGCGAGATAGAAGAAAGTGTTATTAAGAGCCTTTACGAATTTTCGGGTTCAGATGATATTGATGATGACTATACCGCAATGACAGTGAAATTCAGGTAGATCATAACCAAAAAATTAAATAATCGTTTCAAATACATGGTACACATCAAACGACTACAAGAAAACGGGGCAGACATCGTAGCCATTATCGGTGAAATTGATGCTAGCTCCTCAATTGAGTTGGATTTGGCCATAGCCAAAAGCGTTGGAGAAGGCTACAAGAAGATACTAGTAGATTGTTCAGCGTTGGAGTACATTTCTTCGGCTGGCTTGGGTGTGTTTATGAGCTACATCGAAGAACTCCGCGATAAAAACGTGGCGTTTGTGTTGTTTGGGTTAAAAGAGAAAGTGCTCAACACATTTAGTATATTAGGTTTAGCAGATTTGTTGAAGATAGCAACCGGAAAAGAAGATGCGATGAAGTTGGCAAATGAATTATCAGTATAACATAGGGTGCAGCCTGCATAATTTGAAAGGCGTACGCGAGTTTATTCGCACGTCTTTGCAGCATTATGACATTTCAGATTTAGAAATGGGAGCCATCGTGTTGGCGATGGATGAAATGTGCTCTAACCTCATGATCCATGCCCATCATTGTAATCCAGACCACGTGATTCAAATACGTATTGTGGCAAACGATCCGCATAAATTTATTTTTGAAATAATCGATGACGGAATGATGTTTGACATCAATGACTTTTCAGAACCCGAGATCGGCAACCTCGTACATGAAAAGAGAAAAGGCGGCTTGGGCATTCGATTGGTGAAAACGATTATGGACAAAATCGAATACAAAAAAGAAGGCGATAAGAATGTGTGTCGCTTGTTCAAAACTGTATGAAAGACGAACTTCTTCTGAATAAAGTGAGCGGCAGGCCCAGGGAGATAACTGATCGTTATCTGATAGAGTTAGAAAAACATATAGATGATTTACGGTTTGGTCGCGCGGAACGCACTTTGGAAGTCCAAGACCTTGCCGAAAAGCTTCACGTGCACCCCACCCATTTGAGCAATACGTTGCACCAAGTGCTAGGCCATTCGCCTTGTCATCTGTATGAAAGCCGATTGCTTGCGTTAGCAAAAGATCTCTTGATTTCTACCAACAAGACAGTTGCGCAAATTGCCCACCAACTTTACTACGACCCAAGCAACTTCACGAAATTTTTTAAAAATTATACGGGCGTCACACCCAAAGAATTCAGAAAGCAATTGCTTGCCTAGCCGATTTTAAAAATAGTTGAAGTTTCAATTGTGCTGTCGCTGGCTCGTGTGGCTTCGCATTTTCCCAGCAGTTCAAAGGGCACGTACTGAATGAATTGTTCAAGATTAGAGAAGTATTCAACTCCGTATTTTTGAGTGCCCTTATAGAATACTTGGTTAACGATCAGGTACTTGTTTTTAAAGTTGTTGCGAAGTGTTTCGATAATTTTGTTCAAGTCAGGCAAAATGTACCACACTATTTCAGCCCACATCACACAGTCAACATTTGTGTATTTTAGTAAGTCGGTAGCAATATTTGCCATTTCGAAGTGTAGGTGAGGGAAAAGTTTTCTGGCCTTTTCTATCGCCACACTGGAAATGTCAACACTAACTGGAGTAATACCAGTTTCTTGGTGTATCCAATTAGCATAGTAACCCAAGCCACAACCACATTCTAGCAAGCTCTTAATACCAAAGTTTTTCACGTGGATAATACCAGCAGTGCGTGAATATTGATTGGGCTGATTAGATTGCATCCAGGGATCTTCAAACTTGGAGTACATCTCGTCAAATTTGCCAATATACTTGCCGTCTTTAATTACATAGTCATGGTAAGTTTCCATTTGCAGATCAATTTGATTAGGCTAGTTTGAGTGTCAATTTCGAAAACGGTACAATGACATGCAACAGAAAGTTGCCTGATTTGTTAACCCGCTCCTTCAGGGTGTTTCAAATATTCTGAAGTAGTCACCATTTTTCCGGAAGTTCTCACCATTTTATTCTAACCCTGACCCACATCTTTGTGCCTTCATCAAACCCATTTTAAAATGACAAAGATTGCATTGGTAACAGGCGCGAGCCGTGGCTTGGGCAAGGACATGGCTGTGTCCTTGGCCAAAAAAGGGATAGACGTTATCGTTACGTACAAGACAAAACCAGAGGAAGCAAAAAATACTGTGCGGCAAGTTCAAGCGCTGAGCAGAAATGCTGTTGCACTGTATTTTGATGCCGCAGACATTAATAGCTTAGATTCGTTCGTCACAGGTTTGCAAGGACAATTAAAAACACTTCGCAGAGAGAAGATTGATTTTTTGGTTAACAATGCAGGTGTTGGGGCTACATTGCCGATAGCGAATGTTTCAGAAGAAGACTTTGACAGGCTAATGAATATTCATTATAAAAGTGTTTACTTCCTTACCCAAAGGCTATTACCCTTAATGAACAATGGAGGAAGCATAGTAAATATTTCCAGCGGCACCACGCGTTTTTGTGTTCCTGGTTACTCTGTTTACTCATCGATGAAAAGCGCGGTGGAGACATTTACCAAATACATTGCGAAAGAATACGGCACCAGAGGCATTCGTGCAAACGTAGTGGCGCCCGGCCCGATTGAAACTGACTTCAACAACGCAGCGATTCGTAGCAACCCTCAGATGAAGGACTTTTTGAGTGGTATTACTGCACTTGGCCGTGTTGGCAATGCAGACGATGTGGGTAGTGTGGTGGCATTTTTGTGCACTGACGAGGCAAAGTGGATCAACGGGCAACGAATAGAGGTAGCTGGAGGGATCAATCTATAAGATTCATAATGACTCCAATAAAAATCTACGTTTCGAGAGAGGGCAGATTTTGTTATTTTTAGGATGACTTTTTTATCAAGCCTGTCATCTAACAAAAAATCTAATGGAATCAACGTTGGTTAACGGATCTTGGTCATTGGCGCAAAGAATTGCCTTCCGATTTATCTTCCTCTACTTTGGACTTTTCATTCTTATACAAAACAACGGGGCATATCCTTTTTGGGATCTGGCATTGCAATGGTTGGAGGCGCCCATGCATTCATTTATCCCGTGGGTGGGCAAAAACATTCTTCATCTACCGTACGAAATCACGGTTTTTACCAATGGCAGTGGAGATACCACATACGACTACGTTATCATCTTTACGATTTTTTCATTCTCTATTGCTGGCACGTTGGTTTGGTCGCTGCTTGATAGAAGCCGACTGAATTACCGAACACTTTACTATTGGCTTACGGTAGCTGTACGATTTTATGTAGGCTTGATGCTGATCAACTATGGGCTGGTAAAAGTATTCAAGTTGCAATTTCCTGCTCCTGGTTTATATCGGTTAACGCAGATGTATGGCGATTCTTCACCGATGGGCTTGGCTTGGACTTTCTTAGGCTTTAGCAAAGGCTATAATCTATTCATGGGCATTGCGGAAGTATTGGCTGTTCTATTACTTTTTAGACGTACGATGACTTTTGGCGCCATCATCACGCTGATGGCGGCTGCGAACGTGATGGCCGTTAATTATTTTTATGATGTGCCAGTGAAAATTCTTTCTACTCACTTGGTGGCAATGACGCTTTTCCTACTGTTACATGATGCCCAAAAGCTTTTGAAGTTTTTCTTTACCAGTGAGCCTGTACAACTGCATGTGATTACGCCCCCTTCTTATTCACGCAAGTGGATAAGGACAACAGGTCTCGTATTTAAGTTGTTGTTAATTGGCTTTGCATTATTGTATGGAGGGTATCAATCTGCCCAATCGCTAAAAGAATGGGGTGACGATGCGCCCAAAACCAAATTCTATGGTTTGTACCACGTGCAGAAATTCATTTTTAAGAAAGACACACTTGCACCTATCACTACAGATACCATCCGGTGGCGGCAGCTCTCAATAGAGTGGGAGACGTTTGCTCGCGTTCGCATGATGAATGATAGCATCAACCGTTTTATGTTAAAGGTGGATACCACGCTTCGCACCATGCAGTTCACCAACCGAACTGATACGTTACAGCGTTTTAATTTTAATTACGAATGGAGGAACGACAAAAGCTTAAAGCTTGCCGGCACCTTCAAAGGAGATTCGGTCTTGATATTGTTTGATCAACCCAAAGTGGCTGATGCCTTCCGGTTGACGAAACGCGGGTTTCATTGGATCAACGAGACTCCCTACAATCGGTAATGGTATGAAATGCATTTTAATTACAGGTGCAAACAAGGGAATTGGATTTGAGATCGCGCGCCAATTAAGTAAGCTAGGTCATCGCGTTATCATTTCCGGACGCGATAACACAAGACTAAACGAAGCAAAACAAAAGTTTATCGAAGAAAATCTCACGGTTGAACATCTAATCATGGATGTCGGTGATTCACATGGCATTTCTGCGGCTGCTGAAGTACTGAGAAAAAAGAATATTCAACTTGATGTGTTAATCAACAATGCAGCGATCTTGCTGAAAACAGATCAGCATATTTTGCAAGATGATGGTGAAATTCTTCAACAAACATTAAATATCAATTCCATCGGGCCTCTTCGTGTCTGCAAAGCATTTCTGCCGTTGATTGCCGATAGAGGGCGCATCATCAATATTTCAAGCGGGGGAGGTAGCATGACAGACCCTGTGGGCGGATGGTCGCCTGCATACTGTGTATCGAAGACGTTTTTAAATTCGATCACTCGTCAGTTGGCTTACGAGTTAAGTTCGCGGCAAATTTCGGTAAACGCTATGTGCCCAGGCTGGGTTAAAACAGATATGGGTGGGCGATCTGCTCCGCGTACGGTGCAACAAGGTGCAGATACCGCGGTTTGGTTAGCCACTGCGGAAAAAATTCCAACCGGAAAGTTTTTTAGAGATCGGAAAGAGATTCCTTGGTAATTAAATTTAATCCCAAACGTATTTCCAGCTCCCGTCTTTTTGTTTTTTCCAAACGGTGTGGAATATTCCGCTGCTGGCAACTTTTAGGTTGCCTAAGCTATCTTTTTCAAAATGTTGGTACTTTCCATATGTGTAACCCATCTCACCACTTTCGGATACCACGACTGTATCGGGCGACCATTTGAACTTTGTACCTGCTTTTTCGATGGGGTCATAAAAGGCTTTGATGGCGTCACGTCCTTTGATCAAACCACCGCGGTTGATTACCGCTTCTTCGGCAGCAAATTCGTAGAATCCAACAGCCACACCCTTTTCGTCAGCAAGTTTTGCAAACTCTTCTTCCGCTTGACGAATGTCTTTAGCAACTTTTTTTAGATCTGGTTTCGGCTCGCAGGCTACCAAAGTGGCGATTGCGACCATTGTAATAAAAAGCGATTTCATATTTGATTGTTTAGCGTACCCAATTGTTAGTTATCATCCAATTTCGCAGGCGTTCTATCCATTCATCTCTGGTTGTGGGGTTATTCATCCCAAAACCATGACCGCCTGTTTGGTACAAATGCAACTCGGCCGGCACTTTGTTTTTAATGAGTTGTTGGTAAAATAAAATACTGTTTTCAGGCGATACTCCATCATCGTCACTGGCATGAACGAGAAAGCTAGGTGGCGTTTGTGCACTTATATGAAGTTCATTTGAATACTCATTTATTTTTTGTTGCGATGGATTTTTGCCAATCAACTGATCACGCGAACCGATGTGCCCCACTGAGTCTTGAAAACTGATGACAGGATAAATCAAGATTAAAAAATCAGGGCGTAAGTTTGTTTTTTCTTGGTTGTCGATAACTGCATTAGAGAAATGAGTGCCCGCGGTAGATGCTAAATGGCCGCCTGCCGAAAATCCCATCATGCCGACACGAGTGGGGTCAATGCCCAATTCTTTCGACCTTTCCCGTACGACCTTGATGGCTTGTTGGGCATCTTGCAACGGGCCGATTTCTTTGTGTTCCATCGTGGCATCGTTGGGTATTCGATATTTGAGCACAAAAGCTGTAATGCCCCATTTATTCAATTTCTTGGCTACATCGGAACCTTCGTGCACCGAGGCGTTTATCCAATAACCGCCACCCGGACAAATGATAACGACCGTGCCATTTGGTTTGGCTGGTCGATATAATGTAAGTGTGGGTGTGGAGATTTTCCCAATCAGCGTGATTTCATTTCTAACCTCCACGGTTTCTTTTTCGCTGGTTGGCTTGGAATTAGGAATTCCATCAGAATAAAGTGGCCAAGTAACTTGCGCTTGTGTTGTGGCCGTAGCCATACAAAAAATTATTGCGATGCAGCGAATCATTCAAATCAATCGATACACGTTGCTTTTACGAATTTATTAAAAACGCCCTTACGACATCCCAACCCAGTCTTAAAATCAGCAGTGCCAGGACAAAAAGGAAAACATACCGCACAAACTTGTTGCCTTTCAGAATGGCAGCCTTACTACCGATGTAACCACCCGCCATGTTGCTTACCATCATCGGCACGGCAATTTTGTAAACAATATAGCCAGAAATGAAAAAACCAATGAGCGAAGCGAAATCCGCCATGGCATTTACGATTTTAGCACTGGCCGAGCCTTGAAGAAAACCTACTTGAAGTACGGTGACGAACGCAAATACCAACAGCGTACCTGTGCCGGGTCCAATGAAGCCATTGTAAAAACCCAAGACCACGCCAATCAACGCGCTCATCACCCACAATTTTTTTCCATTGTAACTGGGTGCATGTTCAATGCCCAAATCTTTTTTAACAAATGTGTAGATCGCTAGTACTACAATGATGCATAGCAGCATTGGCTTAAAAACCTCTGGCTTCACCAAGGCCATGACAAACGTGCCACCAAACGAACTCAGGGCAGCACTAACTCCGGCAAATAAAATCAAGGTCGTATCAACACCCACATGCCGAATGTATTGAATGGCGGCCACGGTTGTTCCTGCAATGGAAGCAAACCGGTTGGTGGCAATCACCTGCACATGCGAGAGTTCCGGAAAGAGAATAAACAGCATCGGCACTTGCACCAATCCACCGCCACCCACCACGGCATCAATGAATCCCGCGAAAGCGGCACCGAAGCAAACCAGAACGTAAATCCAAATACTGAAAGTCTCCAATGGTTTTTGCTATATCTTGATGAGATTCCTTCCTACTCGCGGAATGCCTCATTCGGAATTCATTCGATTACCAGGGTTCAAGAAACAGATTATTTCCTTTTGAACAAAGGTACTGTGCTACAAGGTTCACCAAACATAATGCTTGCGGCTACGGGTCTCAACCGCGCAGTGGCGTCTGCATAAATTGAAGTGGGCACTGTTACGTTGCTACAACCTTTAATCACCACCTTAGCATCTTTAAACTGTTGCCAATCTACTTGGTGCAAAGCTTGACGGAATAACTGCGTTTCCAAATCTTCAGCATTGCCTACCACCACCTGCCTGGCAAATGGTTGTGCATGCAGGCAGGCGAGCATGAAAGCCCAGGTCGGGATGATGGCATCAGCTGAACAGTAGATGGCCAAAAATTTTCCATCGTACTGTTGCCAATTGTGTTGCTTGACAAACTCTCTAAAGTCCTTTTCTTTTAATACTAATTCTTGAAAAAGCCACGGTTTGATGTCGAGCAAGGCGCGCTCACCAGGTGTGTAATAATCCTCCAAGTTAAATGTAACCAGTGCGCTGCTCGCTACGCGGTTGACTATTGGTGAATCATTTGATGATGGGTTTGACATACTTGAGTGGTGAACATCAATTAACAGCAATTGGTTTGCGAATCAAAAAATCTTTTAAGTAGAATGGCTCAAACAGCGCAGTATCTTCAATTTCCTTTGCCTGAAACTTTTCAAAAGCCCATGCGCCCATGTGTTCAGCAAATGGATGTAAGCCATCTATAAAATGGGCGTTGGGGTGTTGAATGGCATCTTTGCATTTCGCGGCACCATCACCAAAGAAATAAATTTCTTGTGTGGCCAACCGATTGGCAAAGCTATCGGCATCAATCACCTTGGCTTGTGTTTTCTCAACAACCTCTTTTTGCCGGTTTGCCAACAAGCAATACACTTCCATTCTGCGGGCATCTAGCATTGGGCAACAAAGCGCTGTTTGCGCGATAGTTTGTGAAGCTAAAAATTGCCGCACCAACAACTCCAACGTGTTGATGGAAATCAACGGGATGGATAGTGCGTAACAAATACCCTTGGCAGTGGCCACACCAATCCGCAAGCCGGTGTACGAACCTGGCCCAGCCGATACGGCTACAGCTTGTAAATCGCGAGGGCTACGCATAGTCGATTTCATCATTTCATCGATGAGCACTGCCAATTGCGATGCCGTAGACTGTGCTGTCAGTGATTCTCTTTTTGCAACCAACAGGCCACCTTGGTGCAATGCCACCGAACAAAAAGTAGTAGAAGTTTCAATCGAAAGGATGAGTGCCATTATTGTGGCGTGAGCAATTTTTTGTAGGCCGCTTCGTCAGTCAGTATTTTTTTTGCCGCCAGCACTTCTTTATCGCGGTTAAGCGAGACCAATGACTGCCCTTCGGCCAATTGTAAATGGAAGCCAATTTCTTCTTCCAGCAAGGGAGCAATCTCTGACTTAAGGCGCATTAAATCGCTATTGCGGTATTGCCCAATTTTGTTCTGTAGGTCGTTGAGCGATTGCTTGAGATCGTCATAGTATCGCTCATTTTTTGCCGAGGCCACCAGTTCTTGGGTACGCTTTTCCAAATCTGATGTGTAAGTAAACCGCTTTTCTTTTACCCATGCCACAAACTTATTGTACTCAACATCCGACAAACGAAAATCTTTTGGGGCTGTATTTGGATTTTCTGCGCAAAAAAGTGTGGCATATTCAAACAACAAACCAGAATTGGCAAGTTCTACGGTGGCTGTCGCAAATTCGTCTTCTTGAATGGCAATGTCTGGGTCTAACCCACCGCCATCAAAAACTTTACGACCACCCTTGGTAAGAAATTCTCGCTTCAGCGAATCGGCTATGCGCTCCACCGTTCCGTTACTTTTGCGATGGGTGTAATCCAACGCCTGGATGCACCTACCGCTTGGAATATAGTATTTAGCGGTTGTCACTTTCAGCTGGGTGTTGTAAGAAAGTTGTCGGGTGGTTTGTACTAATCCTTTGCCAAATGTTTTTTGACCAACCAACACGGCACGGTCGTAGTCTTGCAACGAGCCGGCCACGATTTCAGATGCTGAAGCTGTACTGCCACTGGTGAGCACAGCAACGGGCATTTCTAAATCGCGGGGCGCATTAAGCGTATTGTAGATTTTATTCCAATCAGGTGATTTGCCTTTTGTTGAAACCACCTCTTTGCCTTTCGGCAAAAATAAATTAGCAATGTTGATGGCCTCAAACAACGAACCGCCCAAGTTGGCACGCAAATCTAAAATTAATTTTTTGGCGCCTTGTGCCTTCAGTTGTTCCAATGCATCTTCCACTTCTTTTGCTGCACCTGGGGTGAACTCATCTAGTTTAATGTATGCATTGTTTCCGTCAAGTAATGTACTGTGTGAAATGTTGCTGATTTTGATTTGCTCACGCTTTAGCTTTACGCGGATTAGTTCTTTGAGATTGGCACGCTTTAACACAAGCGAAACTTCGGTGCCTGGGTTGCCCTTCAGCAAGGTACTTACTTCCGGTGTAGATTTCCCTTCAACATTCTTACCGTCTACCTCAACAAACTCATCGCCCACACGCAACCCGGCACGATAAGCTGGGAACCCTTTGTATGGAATGGTGATCACCGTTTTGTTATTGACAATACCGATGAGCGCGCCCACGCCTGCGTATTTTCCCGAGGTTTGTATGGCAAATATCTCGCGGTTTTCTTCAGGTATGTAGTCTGTGTAGGGATCTAATTGTTCTAGCATTCCATTGATGCCTGTCTCAATCAATTTTTTGGGGTCTACTTCGTCAACATAGTAGGTGTTTACTTCTTTAAACAGCGAAGCAAAAATGTCGAGGTTCTTGGCGATGTCGAAATACTTTTCTGCAGGGGGTGTAAAAGCGAACACTCCGCAGGCTACCACCAGTATCAAGAATAATTTAAGTTTCTTGCTCACAACGACTTAAGTTTTTCCAATGCCAACAGCATCTTTTGGTGGATGATTTTTGATTCCAAAATTTTTTTGGGAGTATAAATGTACGCAATCAGCCAATTTTTTTCATGGCCTAATTCGTGCTTTTGCAGGCGATAGCTTTCGCGGATGCGCCTTTTAATCAGGTTTCGGTCTACCGCTTTTTTGAAGGTGCGGGCCGAAACGGATATCAAAACCTGAGTGGCAGTTGTATTTGCAGGGAGATAGACGACTTTAAAGGGGAACAAATAAAAATAGGAACCCTTAGCGAAGAGTTCCTCAATTTGTTTTTTGCTCGAAAGCCGTTCTTCCTTTTTGAAGGTGAATTTCATACCTCTCTTCCCAGATTTGCGGTCGGGTTTCGTGCCCAGTTGCTCACGGGGAGAGCAATATTACTTCTTCGCGCGCGACTTTGCAGTGCCTTCGTCAGAAACGGTCAATCTCTTTCTACCGTTTTTTCTGCGGTTGGCCAATACCCTGCGGCCGTTGGCGGTAGCCATGCGTTCGCGGAAGCCGTGCTTATTCTTTCTTTTTCTTTTGGAAGGCTGGTACGTGCGTTTCATGCGTTTACTATTTTTGATTAAGGTCACATGGAATAGCCTAAATTGATCATCCCAAACTGTTGTTTGGCGACTAATTGGCTATTTCATAATTCGCTAATGTTTCAAATTTTGCTCAAAATCCCACTTTTTGTAACAAAAGGGCTGCAAATATGGCTAGTAATTGGTGATTATACAACTATTTGGCTAGTTCTTGGCGAAGGCATTGTAAAGCTCGACCCCCAGTCGTTTTTTAGTTCCCGGCCTCTCGGGAGGGCCAATCTTATACAGTCAAATGCTCCAATACCTTTTTGACCTGTGGCGTGGTGAGGCGGGGGCCAAATTGCTCCACCACTTTGCTGCTGGCCAGCGATGCCAACTTGCCCGCCTCGGCATAGCTGTGCCCGTGGGTAATGGCGTACATAAACGCACCGGCAAACATATCGCCTGCCCCATTGGAATCTACAGCATTTACTTTGTAGGGCTCAATCTGAATAAATGTATCGCCATCAAAAACCAAGGCGCCATTTTTGCCGAGTGTCATCACAAAGCGCTTCGCGAGGTCTTTCAACTTTTCACGCGCTTCTAAAATATCATTGGTGCCGGTGTAAATCATGGCTTCTTCTTCGTTGCAAAAAAGCAGGTCAACGCTGGCGCCTACCACTTGCTGCATTTGTGTGGAGAAGTACTTGACCATGCTGGGGTCAGAGAAAGTAAGGGCTACTGAAACCTTGTGGTGTTCGGCCAGTTTTTTGGCTTCCAGCATAGCCTCCAAGCCTTTAGGGCTAGCCACCAGGTAGCCTTCCATGTAGAGGTAGTTCGAATTTTTGATCGCCTCTTCGTTGAGGTGCTCAGGTGAAAAAAATGAGTTGACACCCAGAAAGGTGTTCATCGTGCGCTCTGCATCGGGGCTGGTCATTACCAAACAGCGGCCGGTATGGTCAACAGGCAATTTTTCGAATTGCAGGTTGGTAGCGATGTTGTTGCTTTTGAGGTCATCGATAAAAAATTTGCCCAGTTCGTCTTGCGCCACCAAGCAAGAGTAAAAACCTTTGCCGCCAAACTGACTCAAAGCCGTAATGGTATTGCCGGCTGAGCCACCGCCAGTCAGTTTGCTTTTATTCATGTCGATGGCCTTCATCAGGTGTTGTTGCCGTTTTTCATCTACCAGCGTCATTACGCCCTTTTCCACTTCATTCTTTTCAAAGAAGTCATATTCTACTTCGGTGACAATATCTACAATGGCGTTGCCTATGGCGTAAACATCAAACATGATTTCAGAATTAAGATGTGAGATTTAAGATTTGGCGCGAAGATAGGAAAGTTAATAGAGAATTTGGGAGATAGTGGATAGTAGTTAGGAGACATTCCTCTTTGCCGAGGGTACTCAATTCTTATCGTTGGGTATCCTTAACGTAAGCTTATACTTTGCCGCTCGGTTGGGGTAGTCGGTAATAAACCCGTCCACGCCCATGCCTTTAAGGGCGAGCATATCCTTTTCTTCGTTCACCGTCCACGGGATAACGCGCATCTTGCGGGGTTTCTTCTCATCTGATGAAACAACTTTTGTTTTCAGTTCTTTTACGGTGTTGTTATCAAGCAGCTTGAAGTAAGGACTGTAAATCGAAGGAATAAACCCCAGCTCTTTCAGGTTCGCTTCGGCACTTTTCTCATTTTCCACCAATGCTGCCAATCGCACTTGCGGGTATTTTTCGTGAAAGTACTGCAGCACTTTAAAATCAAACGACTGGATCACCACACGGTCTAGCGGCAAGTATTGGTCAATGAGGTTAAACACCAAATCCGAAAACTCTTCCGGATGAGGCTGAAACTTTCCATACAATTCTTTTTCAGACTTAATTTCGATGTTGTAGTCTACCTCGTAGCGTGTGTAGCTTTTGATGTGTGTTTCGGCAGCCACAATTACATCGCTCAACAACGGTTTTGAAATTTTCATTTTTTCTTGCTCGGGGAAGCGCGCGTTACCAATCGACCCACAATCAAACTTTTTTACCTCCTCGTATGTGAGTTCATAGATGTTGTATCTTTTTTCATCCTTCTCCGAAATGGTATTGCCATCAGGTGTTAGGCAAATACCTGAAAACATCCAGGGCTCGTGCGATACCAACACTTTTTTGTCTTTTGTAATCACCACGTCCAACTCCAGCGTGGTAACACCATAATCGAGTGCTGTCAAAAATGCCGGGATGGTATTTTCAGGCTTCAGCCCCCGCGCACCACGGTGACCTTGTACATCAAACTTGGGGAGGTAGATTTGGGCATCGATTGATTGCGGGACCATTACTGTTAAAAGGAGAAACAAAAATTTCATTTCACAAAGCTACAACTCTATTCTTACCTAGGAAAAGAAAGTTGCTGATGCGAAATCAATCGGGCTGACTTACATAGTCAAGTGGCAAGAGGGTTGAAATTTTCTCTGACCACGACCAATACTTCTCTAAAAATATGCTCTTCACATCCTCATAATAACCATTGTCATAAATATTGATGGGTTGAAGCACGTGAAGTAAGGATTGTCGTTTGATTCGCTGATCGGGTCGCCCTACAGTGGCGGCATATTCGGGCTCTTCCAGGCGGTCGTACTTTACCGTCAACAATCCTTTAAAGTTTTTTCCCCCATCTCCGTTTGCATCAAATTCTTTTCCGGTAAGTTTTTCTTTTGCCACACTGTCTACCTCTTTGGGCAAGCTGCGCAGCTGAATGAAATAAGCCAAGCTATCGCCATTGACCACTTTTGGTTTTTCTGACGATGAAAACGAAAACATCAACTTGCTACCCGATCGTCCGCGCAGCGACTTTATCTTTTCATTTAGAAATTGGTCTGACGGCCGTTTAGGATTTGGGATCCGATATAACCTCGATACAGTGAAATCATTTTCTTGCCAATTGCCATTTCGCCATGAACGCATGAAGTGAAGCAATGAACCCTCATAGATTCGTTGCCGGGTTTTTGCCCAATTCTTTTTTACTCGTTCATTTTTTGCCGCCATTTCTTCAAACTGCGGGAAACCATAAATATTGAATATTCCGGTGCGAGCTTGAAATTCAAAGAAGTATAAGTAGTAGTTGATTCTGTAACCTGTGGCAAAATTCTCGATGACGATTGGCTTTTTTGCGTGCGCCACCAAAACTGCTTCATGTTTGTCGAAGTACAAGGATACGTCTTTTGGGTTTTTGATAACGCATTTTTTTGCATACTGCGAATTTCCAAGCAGGTGGTAAGTGAAATCCCGAAAGTTACGTGCCCAGCCAACCGTGTCGGGTTTCACCAATATTTCGTTTAAGAGCTTTGCTTCAGGTGCTAAGGTCTGTTTCACAATCAGATGGGTATTGCCTTCAAATGACACCGGCACTTGCAGCGTAGTGTATCCTACAAACGCAAAAGTCAAATCGTATTTTCCGGAAGGGAATCCTGAAAAGCTAAATTCACCTTTGTCATTGGTTGACGAGCCAAAAGTAGTGTTGGAGAAAAACACGTTGGCAAATGCAATCGGCTCACCTGTTTTTTCATCTTTTAAGGCGCCACTGATTTTGTTCTGTGCCACCGAAAAAATACCGGTAAATATTGCTATTAGAAATAGGACTAATTTCATGTTAGCACTTTAACGTGCACATTAAGGTTTAGTTTAAATGAAAAGACACCACTCTTTAGAAGCGATGTCTTTCACCCTATTTACAAAGCAACTTAGTTGTTAATAATCATCTGCATGCCCCTGCCGCCTCTTCGGCCAGCACCCATGGGGTTAAGCTGTTTGTTAATGGCGTAAGTGAAACTGACCATGAAATAACGGCCTAAATTATTGCTGGTAGTTTGTTGCAAATAGTTGGCCGTGGCGGTTTGGTTTACGCTTAAACTTTGATCCAACAAATTGTTTACGCCTATTTTCAATTCACCTACATTGTTTTTCAGTAAGAAGCGCGAGAAAGAAATATTCCAAATTGGTATGGTTTGGCTGAACGATGTGGTTTCGCTATTGTAGCTATAGTAGTTGAAGCTATTATTGAATTGATAGTTTTTCAGGAAAGTAACGTTGACCTCTGATGTATAGGTGCGGTTGATAAACGCTTGGTTTTGCTGGGCATTTTCAAATGTGTTTTGTTGTCGGCTGAGGTTCGCGCTCAAGTCGATAATCAAAATTTCTTTGAATGTATAATTGTAGCGCACCGTTCCGCCCATTGTCTGTTGCCACGTACGGCTCGAAACATCGTTGAGCACATTGATAGCACTCAGGTAAGTGCCCGTAGGTCCAATGCTGAATCGACTGTTTAATTTCTTTACAGGAAACCCAACATTGAAATTACCCGTCATGATAAGGTTGTCGGCAACGTTAACAGGTTTCGTCAACCGCACAAAACCGGGCAGAACAGTTTGTGAATTAACAATTGCGTTGGTGGTATAAATGGCTGTTAAAAAGCCAAATACATTCACAAACTTGCCAGGGTTGAAAGAAGTAAAGTTAGCGCTTAAGTTATGGGCATAAGCAGGGCGAAGTTGTGGATTTCCGCTGGTGAGGTTAAGTTGGTCTGTGTTGTTGATAACGGGTTGCAACTGTTGCACGGTGGGTTCTTGCATCGATGTTTCATAATCGAAACGCAAGTGCTTAAAGGTGCTAAAATCATAATTGAAGCGAGCCATGGGCAGAATATTTTCAAATGTGCGGTTGATGGTTGAATTGTAATAGTTAAGACTTGATC
>JAFDYV010000014.1 GCA_018267275.1 Bacteroidota bacterium
AGGGTTCACTATTTTTTGTATCGGGAAGTAGTTGATTTACTAATTTGTCGATCGTCTTAAAACCAAAGCAAACCTTTTTGACCATGAAAGTTCTTTTGTCATTGTTGTCCATTCTTCTGCTTTTTAGTGAGTCTTTTGCACAGAATCCGAAAGTAAAATACGGGCGGGTAGAGCGAATAGAGAACTTTCAATCCACATTTGTCACACCTCGCCACATTGATGTTTGGCTACCGGATGGCTACTCCGAAAAGAAAAAGTACGCAGTGCTTTACATGCACGATGGGCAGATGCTTTTTGACTCCACCACCACTTGGAACAAACAGAGTTGGCGGGTGAGCGAAACGCTTTCGAAATTAACGTCCGAAGGAAGGGTGCGTGATGTGATTGTAGTAGGCATATGGAATGGTGGTGCAACCCGGCATTCCGACTACTTCCCCCAAAAGCCTTACGAATCCCTTACCCTCATCGAAAAAGACACAGTTGCCAACCAACTTCGAAGGGCAGGCCGAACCGACCAAAATTTTAAGCCTGTATCTGACAATTACCTGAAATTCGTAGTCAAAGAACTTAAGCCTTTTATCGACAAGAAGTACGCAACGCTTTCAAACAGGCAAAACACGTTTATTGCTGGCAGCAGCATGGGCGGGCTCATTTCGATGTATGCGATTTGCGAATACCCGAATGTTTTTGGGGGTGCCGCCTGCCTGAGCACACATTGGCCAGGTACCTTTACGGTCATTAACAATCCCATACCGAATGCTTTTGCGAAGTACATGAAAACAAACCTACCGAACCCAAAAAAGAACAAGCTTTACTTTGACTATGGCGACCAAACGCTGGATGCGCTTTACCCTCCGCTACAACAGCGCATAGACAGTGTTATGCAATTGCGTGGCTACGATGCCAGAAATTGGGAAACCAAGTTTTTTGCGGGCGATGACCATAGCGAACGGGCTTGGGCGAAAAGGCTCCACATACCGCTACAATTCCTACTGAAGAAATAAACGATGGCCAGAGTCAAACTGCTTCTCATTTTATTTTTACCCTGGCCAGCTATCGCCCAGTCCGACATGGGTTCTTGGAACATCTTGAGTGCGAAAGCGAGCATTACCGAAAAATGGGGGGTATTTGTGGAGGGACAAATCAGGTCGTTAAAGTTCTACAACAACTTCCACTACCACGAAATCAAAGGGGGGGTCAGCTACGCTTTAGATAAGAACTTTTCGGTGGCCGTTGCGGGTGGCAAGTACGATACATATCAAGCCGGGGGCGATTTTGTTACACCGAAGGCCAGCGATGAATTTAGACTATTTGAACAACTCACCATGAGTCAATATCTACAGCACATCAAATTTGAACATCGTTACAGGGCGGAGCAGCGGTACACTCAAAATGGCTACCGAAACCGCTTTAGGTATCGTCTTCAGGCCGTAATCCCCATCAAGGCAGCGAAAGTGACTGCAAAAACACCATACTTATCAACATCTGGAGAGTTGTTTTTTACAGACACCCCCGCGTATTTTGAACGGTTAAGATTCTACTTTGGTGCGGGTTACCAGTTCACCAACACTTTTGGCATGCAGGCAGGCTATCTCCATCAATTTGATTATCGTTTGGTGGATGAAACAGGAAAAGACTTCTTTCAGATCAGTTTTTTATGGGACGTCAAGTGGCACAAAAAGGATCAAGAGAAAGTGCCCACGCACGTAGACTGACCATTGCTCAGACAAAACTAGTTGAAATTTGTAGCAGTAAGATTTGCGAATGGTGAAGAAGTTTTTTTAACTTTAGACGCTATTCAACATGGCGTGTAACCCAAACAAAAAAAAATAACTCCGTACTATGGCAAAGAAAGCAAAGAAGGCGGCTAAGAAGAAATCGAAACCCGCCAAAAAATCCGTAAAGAAATCAGCAAAAAAGGCAGCTAAAAAAACAGTGAAAAAGGCAGCCAAAAAAGCTAAGAAAGCTGCGAAAAAAGCTGTGAAAAGAGTAGCTAAAAAAGTGGTGAAAAAGGTAGCTCCTAAGAAGAAACCTGCAGCCAAGAAGCCTGCGGCACCTAAGCCTGCACCAGCCCCTGCGCCAGCTCCTACTTTGTTTTCAGAGCCCGCAGCAGAGCCTACACCTTTCCCTGAAAGCCCTAGCAGCTCTGGCACGGACAGCGGTTCTGGCATGTAAGTTCAGGCCGGTGAACTTTAAGAAAGGCGATGTAATCCATCGCCTTTTTGTTTTGCAAATTTCCTAAAGTCACGCTTGCAATACGTTACTTTTGTAAGCACACGCTATGTTCAATTTTACCCTACTCAACATCCTCAGTTCTTTAGACCTACAAAATGAAAAGGCCAAAGACTATCGCAACATTGTTGTGCTTCAAATAATTATTGTAGCCACGGGTTTGGTACTATCCGAACCTTTATTGACCGACTCGAAGAGTGAGACCTCTAAGCTCATTATATCAGTCTTTTCATTTTTTGGCGCGTTGTACGCGTTTTTATTGTGGGACCTACTCCGCAACTTTACCAGCAACCGCCTATTAGTCATTACATTTCTCGTGGTGCTGATTGGCATTGTGGTAGTGGGCATATTGGTGGAGTTCCCGTACTACCAATTCCTTCATGTGAGCAATCGTCAAGCCTACTTGCTCACCATACATAGCCTGTTGTTCCCAATTGAAGTCACAGTTATCGGCTTCGCCCTCCGCGACTTGTTCTCGGGCAGCTATATGACACCCGACAAGCTTTGGGGTGCCGCATGTATCTTTTTGATGGTTGGTATATCATTCGGCAGTCTTTATGATTTGATATCCATCGCCAAGCCAGGCAGCTTGGGCGTGCCAATAGAACTTGGCTTACCCAACTATGCGGAATGCGTGACGTACAGCTTTAGCATACTAGGGGGAATAGACTCTGGGTTAACTCCTACCCGACTGATTCGAAACATAAGCGTTATGGAAGCGGTTTGGGGCGGACTTTACGGAATGCTTATCATCGGAAAGCTGCTTGGACTACCACGACAGGAAGATTCTGAAAAAAAATAATAAACCAATCTAACTATGAACAATCGAAAATTACCGTTTATCATTCTGGGCATTGTTGCCTTTTTTGTACTGCTGGCGCTATCGTCCAGCTTGTTTTACGATGTAGGGCCATCCGAAAAAGCAATCATCTTCTATCCCTTTGGCAAAGGGTTGGATAAAGATGACGTGATTGGGCCGGGAACACATGTGAAAGCCCCGTGGAATGAAAAAACCATTTATGATGTATCCGAAATCTCATCTGACGAGAACATGGACATCACTGACAAGAATGGCCTGCCAATTCACGTTGATGTAACAGTTCGTTTCTCACCGCAAATCGACAAAATCGGCTACCTGCACGAAAAGTTTAAAGGAGAATACCAAGCACGCTTCGTTACACCAGAGGCGCGTTCCATCACCCGTCAAATAATGGCGCAGTTTACGGCCGAGGAAATCTATTCCACCAAAAGGGCCGAAGTGGAAGCGACCATCAAAATTGAAACCGAGAAGAAATTCAAAGCCAACTATGTGAACTTTATCGATATTTTGATTCGCTCTATTAAACTGCCCGACCAAATCAGGTCGTCCATTGAAAACAAGCTCCAACAGCAGCAAGAAGCGCTGGCCTATCAATACCGGCTTGACAAAGAAAAAAGCGAGGCAGAGCGTAAGCGTATAGCTGCAGAAGGTGAATCGCGCGCCAACCTTATCATCAACAATAGCTTGACCGACAAATTATTGAAAATGAGGGGCATAGAAGCCACTTTAGAACTCGCGAAATCGCCCAATACAAAAATCATTGTGGTGGGGTCAGGCAAGGATGGCATGCCGTTGATCTTGGGCAACAACTGAGAAAGCGAATAATCCGGATTTTAATTCGAAAATTCGATATCAAAATATGGAATTGATTGTTTAGCAAATGATCAAAACATATCTTTAACCCCAAAGCATAATCTACCATTTATGGCCAAAACCGCAGAATTGATTTTAGACGGAAAGTCGTATAAACTGCCAGTTGTAGAAGGCACCGAGAAAGAAGTCGCAATTGACATCAGTAACCTTTTAGAAGAAACCGGAGCCATCACCCTCGATTTCGGTTACAAAAACACCGGTGCAACCAAAAGTGCCATCACCTTTTTGGATGGCGACAAAGGGATTTTACGCCACCGCGGTTATTCAATCGAAGATTTGGCCGCTAAGTCAAGCTTTTTGGAAGTAGCCTACCTATTGATTTTCGGGGAATTGCCCATGAAAGATCAACTGGACAAGTTTTCGGACGATATTAAGCGCCACACCATGGTGCATGAAGACATCAAGAAGATACTGGACGGCTTCCCATCATCGTCTCACCCCATGGGCGTGTTGGCTTCTATGTTCTGTGCTCAAACGGCTTTCTACCCTGAATCGTTAGACCCCAACCGGTCAGCCGAAGGCGTTTACTTGAGCATCGTACGTTCTTTGGCGAAGATGCCCACGTTTGCCGCCTGGGCTTACAAAAACGCGATGGGGCACCCTGTCAATTACCCTGACAACTCATTGAATTATACTGCCCGTTTTTTGAAAATGCTTTATGCCCTGCCGGCTGAACAATACGAAGTTGATCCGGTGGTGGCAGATGCGCTAGACAAGCTATTGATCTTGCATGCCGACCATGAACAGAACTGTTCTACCTCTACGGTTCGCATTGTGGGCTCATCCAAAGCCAGTATTTATTCATCAATTTCTGCTGGTATCAATGCACTTTGGGGACCGCTGCATGGAGGAGCAAACCAGGAAGTGATTTTGATGTTGGAAGCCATTCGAAAAGATGGTGGAGATACTGAAAAATGGATCAATAAAGCAAAAGACAAAAACAGCGGTTTCCGCTTGATGGGCTTTGGCCACCGTGTTTATAAGAACTTCGACCCACGCGCTAAGATCATCAAGAAAACCGCAGATGAAGTATTAAGCAAGTTGGGTGTAAATGACCCTGTGCTGGACATTGCATTGAAGCTTGAAGAAGTAGCACTACGCGATCCATACTTCATCGAGCGTAAGCTTTATCCAAATGTGGATTTCTACTCAGGCATCATTTACCGAGCGTTGGGTATTCCGGTAGACATGTTCACTGTGATGTTTGCTATGGGTCGCCTGCCGGGATGGATTGCTCAATGGAAAGAACTTCGCGAGAACAAAGAGCCAATTGGCCGTCCTCGTCAGATTTACACTGGCCAAAATTTGAGAGAGTACGTACCCATCGACAAACGATAGTTAAACTCAAATGTCCGTGGTGATAGCGCCACGGACTTTTTTTTATTCAATCCAAAAAAATCATGGCATTAGTAGATGACTTTAACGCAGCCGTGGCTGGCTCCAAAGATTTGACCACGCGCCCTAGCAACGAAGATTTGCTTGAACTTTACGCCCTTTTTAAACAAGCCACGGAAGGCGATGTAAGTGGCGAAAAACCAATGGGCTTCGACTTTAAAGCGATTGCAAAGTACAGCGCTTGGGAGGGGAAAAAGGGTGTTGGTAAAGAACAGGCCATGACCGACTACATCGCCTTAATGAAACGCCTAAAAGGCTAAGCAGCGGCAGCTTCAGTTTTGCTGATTCAGAATCTGGAAATTCACACTTCGAACTTCTAACTTCGAACGATGCCATTATTCTACCAACCTCAAATACAACAAGGCATTTCGTTTTTAGATTTAGAAGAATCCCGTCATGCCATTCAAGTACTTCGATTGCGTGAGGGAGATAGCATTCAAATTGTTGATGGCGAAGGTATTTTATACTCGGCAAGAATCACCAAAGCAGATGCAAAAAAATGCCTGTTTGAAATAATCGAAAGAAAAGTCATCGAAAGGCGAAAGTGCCTTGTTCATATAGCAATCGCCCCTACCAAGAACATTGACCGCACAGAATGGTTTGTAGAAAAGGCAGTTGAGATTGGGGTAGAAAAAATCACTTTTTTTCAGTGTCAACACTCAGAACGTAAAGTGATCAATTTAGAACGGATTCAAAAAGTGGCCGTTAGTGCTATGAAGCAATCAGGGCAAGCATGGCTACCTTCTATCGAGGGCTTAGTTGATTTTAATACTGTTTTAACAGCCAAAGAAAAAGAGAAATTCATCGCTCACGTAGATTCCAACAATCCCTTGCATCTCAAAGACGCATACACCAAAAATTCAGAATACGTTGTGCTAATCGGTCCGGAGGGAGATTTTTCTCAACAGGAACTAGAACAAGCACAACAGAACAGTTTCAAGAAAGTGAGTTTGGGTGCGAATCGGTTGCGCACAGAGACAGCTGCATTGGCCGCATGCCATATCTTGGCTTTGCAATGATCCGCTGTGGTCGGGTAGGCATAATTGTTAACTTTACGCAACCATTTTGCTTATCATGACAGACGCAGAAGCCAAGCACAAAATCAAGCATCTTACAGATCAAATCAACTACCACAACGAGCTTTATTATCAACAAAACAAATCAGAGATATCGGATTTTGAGTTCGACAAATTGCTGCAACAGCTTATTGAACTGGAGCAACAATTTCCCGAATTAAAGTTACCAGACTCCCCTACTCAACGCGTAGGCGGCACCATCACCAAAGAGTTCGAAAACGTTGCGCATCAATACCCCATGATGTCGTTGGGGAATACCTATTCGGAAGAGGAACTGCGGGATTTTGATGAGCGCGTGGCCAAAGGACTTGACGGTGCAGCTTACGAGTATTTTTGCGAACTGAAGTTTGATGGCGTTTCCATCAGTCTCATCTATGAAAATGGCGTTTTGGCAAAAGGCATTACCCGTGGCGATGGTGTGCGAGGCGACAATGTAGTAGCAAACGTAAAAACCATTCGCACACTTCCTTTGAAACTAAAATCAAAAGATGCCCCCTCTGCATTTGAAGTGCGGGGTGAGGTGTTTTTATCGAAAGAAGTATTTAAGCGACTCAATAAAGAGCGTGAGGACATTGGTGAGGAGACCTATGCCAATGCACGCAACACCGCATCGGGCACGCTGAAGATGCAAGACAGTGCCGAGGTGGCAAAGCGAAAGCTGGATTGCTATCTCTACTACTTGCTCGGGGAAAATCTCAACGTTGATACCCACGAGCAATCCATTCACCAAATTGAAAAATGGGGATTTCAAGTTTCGCCCACTTACCAAAAGTGTAAGAGCATAGAAGAAGTACTCAACTACATTCATCAT
Source organism: Bacteroidota bacterium (assembly GCA_018267275.1). Taxonomy (GTDB): domain Bacteria; phylum Bacteroidota; class Bacteroidia; order Cytophagales; family Cyclobacteriaceae; genus ELB16-189. The sequence continues at coordinate 7,208 of JAFDYV010000014.1, forward strand.
TGGGAAAAGAAAAGACATGATTTGCCTCTAGAAACCGATGGTGTAGTTGTGAAGGTCAACAACTTAGAGCAGCAAAAAATTCTAGGTTACACGGCCAAGAGCCCCCGCTGGGCAATCGCTTACAAATACAAAGCAGAAAGTATCAGCACAAAACTAAATGGTATCACCTACCAAGTGGGGCGAACCGGTGCTGTTACCCCTGTGGCAGAATTAGAACCTATTTTATTGGCAGGCACAACGGTAAAGCGCGCTTCGCTGCACAATGCCAACGAAATCGAACGTTTGGGTCTGTGTGTGGGTGACTACGTATTTGTTGAGAAAGGTGGTGAAATCATTCCGAAAGTGACCGGGGTGGATTTAAACAAACGTGAAAAATCTGCGAAACCCATCCGGTATATCGATCAATGCCCGGAGTGTGGAACTCCGTTGATCAGGCACGAAGGCGAAGCCAATCACTATTGCCCAAATGAAAAAGGTTGTCCACCACAGATTACAGGTAAAATCGAGCACTTCATTCAGCGTAAAGCCCTTGATATCGATTCGCTGGGAGAACAAACTATTAAGCAACTTTATAACCTCGGTTTAGTAAAAACGCCTGCCGATTTATTCGACCTGACAAAGGCAGATTTATTGAAACTGGAAAAAGTAAAGGACAAGTCAGCACAAAATATGCTCGATGGTATTGCCGCTTCAAAAGCAGCACCTTTTGAGGCCGTTTTGTTTGGTATCGGTATTCGTTTTGTAGGAAAAACTGTGGCTGAAAAATTAGCATCTTATTTCAAAAACATCGATGCCATCGCCAACGCCACTTACGAGCAATTGGTGGGTGCGCCCGAGGTAGGCGAAAAAATCGCGCAAAGCATCGTGCATTTCTTCAGCGAATCGGCAAATCGAAAAGAGATAGAACGATTAAAAGCCGCTGGCCTTCAAATGGAATCAAATCAGAAAGAACCGGAGAAAATAAGCAACGCACTGGGCGACCACTCGTTTGTGATTTCGGGGACCTTTGACAATTATGAACGCGATGAATTGAAGGAAATAATTTTGGCCAATGGCGGCAGGGTACTATCAGGCGTTTCGGGCAAATTAGATTATTTGCTGGCAGGCGATAATATGGGGCCGGCCAAACTGGAAAAAGCTGAAAAGTTGGGCGTAAAAATCATCAGCATCAAAGACTTTGAAGCAATGCTACTCAAAAAATAGATGTTGAATTTTGACGTAATAATCTTGAATTTGCACCCATGTTTAAGATGAACTTCTTGAAAATGCGTACCAACTCAGCCTTGAAAAAAAATAAGGCCATGCGCACAAGTATTCCATACAAGCAAGCGCAAAGCATTGGGATCATTTTCACGGTAGAAGACAAGCAAAAGCACCATGATATTAAGGAGTTTGTTCATCAACTGGAGCAAGAAGGCAAGAAGGTGCAAGTCCTTGAATTTTTACCCGAAAAAAAAGAGAACCACGAGTTTCTATTTGATTTCTTCACTATCAAGGATTTTTCGTATTGGGGAAAGCTTCAATCCCACAAGGCTGTAAAGTTCTCAGAAACACCGTTTGATTTTCTTTTTTACATCGACAACCAAGCCAACCCATTGGTACTGGATGTGCTTGCGCGGAGCAAAGCCCGTTGCCGCGTAGGTAAGTACAGCGAAACAGAAAGTCCTTTTTTTGAATTGATGATTGAGCAAAACGGCACCACCAAAGGGCTGATTGAAACCATGCATAAGTACACTCAAAAACTTCGATAGAATTAATAATGCGACAACTGTACGGAACTGGAGTAGCACTTGTTACACCATTTAATGAAGATAAGTCTATTGACTTCGCCAGCTTAAGAAAGCTAATAACCCATACGGCAAAAGGAGTTGATTACTTCGTGGTGATGGGTACCACGGGCGAGTCAGCGACACTGACCGAAGAAGAAAAAACTGAAATACTCGCTTTTGTAAAGAAGAACAATGCAAAAAAATTGCCGATTGTCTACGGCATTGGCGGCAACAACACACAACATGTTTTGGAGCAGCTACACGCAACCAACCTCAGTGGCGTTACCGCGGTGCTGTCGGTAAGTCCGTATTATAATAAGCCTTCGCAAGAAGGAATTTATCAGCATTTTGTGAAGGTGGCTGATGCCAGCCCAAAACCCATCATCCTTTACAACGTCCCCGGAAGAACCTCATCTAACCTGACGGCACAAACCACGCTGCGCTTATCGAAGCACGAAAACATCATTGGTATTAAAGAAGCAAGCGGAAACCTGGAACAATGCATGGCTATCTCGAAAGGTAAGCCTAAAAGTTTCATGCTCATTTCAGGAGATGATTTGTTGACACTGCCCATGTATTCGATTGGTGGTGTGGGCGCAATTTCTGTCTTAGCGAACGCCCTACCGCAAGTATTCAAAAAGATGAAGGAGTTTGCTTTTGCCGGAAACTATTCGAAAGCGCAGCTCGAAGCATTTAAACTACTGGAAATAAACGGCCCCATGTATGAAGAGGGGAACCCGGTAGGCGTTAAACATTTATTGAAGTTGATGGGAATTGGAAATGGAGAAGTTCGCTTGCCGTTGGTAAAAGCCTCGAAAAACCTATCAAAGAAAATCGAACAGATAGCGAGCCATATTTAAGAGAAAAAGCCCATGAACAGGGCTTTTCTTGAGTCAATTGTAATAGTTAAGACTTGATC
>JAFDYV010000001.1 GCA_018267275.1 Bacteroidota bacterium
CCGCATTGCTGCCAACTGTGGCTGCAGTGGTGGCCGTTTGTTAATGAAACGGAGACCACCGAGATCTACACACATACCCAACACAACGCTCTTCCAAACTAGGGTTCGAAGAACCGTAAACCCTTGTCTTGTTGTCTGCCGTGGCCGTCAGCGTGGCCTTCCCTACCGTCAGCGTGCCGTTCACTAAGGTAATGTCGTAGTTCAATGCACTCCCTCCACTCAACGTGATTGCATACGTGCCCGCGTTGCTGCCATCGGTTGCCGTGGTAGAAATCAATGGTTCACTGATGCTGGAAACATCGTCACTACCCAAAAAACCAGAATACGCGATTGTCAACGCTGGATTAACATCACCATACAACTTTGCTTTGTCTTCTGCTAGGGCTTGGAGGCTGGCTTTCTGCACGACCAGCATTGCGTTTGCAGTTCCTTGGTAATTAATATCTGATACGGCCGCTTCGATGGCATATGTTCCTGCATTCACAGGAGGAGTTGCTGAACCATCATAAGTTACGTCCACGGAAAGGCCTGCGGGGACAGTGCTAACTGCAACCTGCTTTCCGGTCGATGAGTAGGTTTGATTAAGATTGGAGATTGTTATACTCGCATTTGCTTTTGCCACCACCAACGTGAAGTTTTGAACATCTTGCTGCGAGTTGTCAGCTATTTCACGCACAGTAAGTTGCAGCGGGAAAGAGCCTGTCTGCGATACAATACCTGATAGCAAACCTGAACCGTCACCGTTATCAACAAGCGTCACGCCAGCGGGCAATGCGCCTCCGGTGAGTAGAATTTCCCGCGCACTGGCACCAGAAGTTAATATAGCGTAGGTGTATGTATCATTATAGGTCGTTGTAATAACTGGCAAGGAAACGAAGGAAGTCTGCGCCTGCAATGACAACAGAGAAAAGCAAAATCCAATAAAGGCAAACCAATATTTGAAACCAACCATCCTAGACATTTCGGGTGTTAATAAAAAAGCCGCTAACTCACAAAAGTACTAACCTTACCAATATTTTAGCGGAAAAATTAAACGTTCCGCATGTTGTTAATTTTCTATCTTTCACTTCTCATCATTATTTATACTTACATAGGCTATCCAGCTATATTATTTTTTCTTGTACAAGCCAAGCGCCTGCTTCACAATAATCATGCAAAGGCTTTTGAATTTGACCAATTGCCTCCAGCGACATTAATCATTGCTTGTTACAACGAAGCCGAAATTCTGCAGGCTAAAATTGAAAACACGCTGCAACTCAAATATCCCGTTAATAGGCTGTCGATTTACTTTGTAACTGATGGCTCCACCGATAACAGCACAGAAATCATCAAAAAACACCCCCGCATTCATCTTTTTCATGAGCCCGACCGAAAGGGAAAAAATGCCGCCATCAACCGCATCATGCCATTGGTGGACACACCCGTTGTTGTGTTTACAGACGCGAACACCTATTTAAATGAAGACGCTTTGTTCCTGATGGTGCGACACTACGCGGACAAAAATGTTGGTGCCGTGGCTGGAGAAAAGAAGGTGATTAAGACCAGCACACGGTCGGCTGCAGAATCAGGAGAAGGCGCTTATTGGAAATATGAGTCTCTTTTGAAAAAATGGGATTCTGAGTTAGGCACCGTGGTAGGCGCTGCGGGTGAATTGTTTTCTATTAGAAGAGAACTCTTTGAAGAAGTACCTAAACATGTTTTGATCGAGGATTTCAGACTTTCGATGCGGGTAGCCGAGCAAGGCTATCGGGTAGTTTACGAGCCTTCCGCCTATGCGATGGAGCACAGTTCTGCATCCATGCAAGAAGAGGAAAAACGAAAAGTGCGGATTGCAGCGGGCGGCTTGATTGAAGTATTTCATTTCTTGCGATTGCTTAACATTTTTCGATACGGAGTACTTTCGTTCCAATACGTTTCGCACCGAATGTTGCGATGGACCCTCGCGCCCATTTCTCTCGTCCTCATTTTTTTGACCAACGCTTATTTGGCCTTTGATGGAGGTACAATCTTTGTATTGACCTTGAGCATGCAACTTATATTCTATTCAATTGCCTTGCTTGGATATTTTTTTCAAAATCAATGGTCTGGTCTCTTTGTGGTTCCATATTATTTTTCGTTCATGAACATTGCTGTATTCAAAGGTGCTTGGAACCTGTTGTCCGGAAAACAGTCAGTTGTATGGGCGAAAGCGGAACGAAGAAAGGTAATTTGATAAATCAAGGCTACCACTATGTCACTTTTTCAATCACCTGATAGATTTCTTTGACGGAGTTCTCCCATGTATGCGACCGCGCGAACTCAATTCGCGTCTTTGCAGCAACGACATCTGTGTCGTTCAAGGCAACTCTTACTTGTTGCACAAATTGTTCATGACTATTAGCCAAATAGGTGTATCGCTCAAATATGTCCATTGCTTGCGTAGCGGTAGCAACCGTAGGCTTACCCATAGCCAGGTACTCATCGATCTTTCTTGGATAATTACCAATAGTAAGTGGGTTTATTAACTGAGGATTGATGCATACATCAAAGCCAGCGATATAACTAGGTAGCTCATCGGGTGCCTTTCGGCCAAGAAAAAAAACATTCTCCATTTGATGCAAAGCAGACGATTTGAATTCCTCGTCCTCTGGCCCTACCAATACCAAGCTCCATTTACCACCCTTCGCCAGTGCCAAGAGCAAGCCGATGTCCAAACGCATGGCAGTGAGAAAGCCAACGTAACCAATGACTGGTTTGGGGAGTTCTTTTAGATCATTTGGCAATATCTTTATGTTTGTGGGATCAAACATTTCAATCTCACATCCCTGACCCACATAAAAAGATTTGGCATTTTGCGATCGTGCGTAGTTTGCCAGATAAGTTGAATTTGCCGCCACAGCATCAACCTTCCGTATCAGCTGGGGCTCCAACCGAGCGCCATGCTTTTTAAAATAAGGCTGAATAGTAAGAAAATCCCGTAAGTAGTAAATGTAAGCCTTAGGCCGCAACATTTCCTTTAGGTAAAATCCATTGAAAATGTAATTGTCATTCAACACTACAATCTCGCTCCACCCTAATTCCTTAGTAGCCTTTCGAATTGCGCGGCTCATTCGATAATTATTGAACCAATTAAGCAGATCGTATATAGACTGATTCTTAATCCAGTTTATAGACAATGCGGTAAATGATGGCGTGTAAACAAAGAGTGAGTCATTTACTCGTGTGTATCCAGTGTTGCTAGACGTTCTTTGTCGCTTACTAATTAAAGTTTTGATATCAGTAGGAGGATTAATATAGATGACCTTAAAGCGCTTAGCAATTTCAAGTGCAATATTTCTAGCGTTGCTGCCAACTTCAAAATCCCACTGTTGAGGTGCTATGATTACAAAGTGAATCATTCTATTTCCAATTGTTGGACCGCAAAATGCAACAAAAAATCAATTCGAGCCGATGTGAGAGCCTACTGTCTTATTATGGGAAAAAAAATCTTCAAACTGGGAGATTTGAAGATAAACCGTGCCAAAATGTAAAATCAGGGTAAAATATTACGCAATAAAAATCGCCCAAAAGACTACTTTCGAAACCGATGGTATATCTGGTTTTTTCGCAATCGGTAGCACAAAAATAGTTTGATGATTACCGGTTTTTCACGCTAAAACACCCGTTAATATGTTAATTTCGCATGTCGAATGGTTGGCCTCAATAGAGGTGTTGGTTGATAGGCGTGATATTTTGGGCATTAAGGCCATCCCTCTTCCCAACCAATTCGGTGGCAAAACTTACTTTGGTACGGTATATGACGGTTGGGCTGGATATGAAACACAAGGTATTGGTTATCGAGGATGACGCCCCGCTTTGCTATTTGCTTGGGCGCATACTTCAAGAAAAATTCGAGGTAACGGTCAAGAACGATCCTTTGTCTGCAATGGCATGGCTATCGGAAGGAAATTTACCGCACCTTATCTTGTGCGACTTCGACTTACCTGGCGTTAACGGTCTTGATTTCATCGAAAACCTGCAGCGCAGTGGAGCCTACAATCAAATTCCACTCGTGATGCTTTCAGGATTTTCTGATAAACAAGTGGTTGAAAAGTGTCTTGCTGCTGGCGCTTCAGCATTTCTGCAGAAACCGTTCGACCCCCCTCATCTGATTGAAACTATCTCAAGTGTTTTAAAGAAAACTGAGATCTATGTTTAGTCAAACGCAAACACCTACGCAACAGCACATTATGTGCATCTGCGACCGCTGCGATGTTGACCAACTATCGCAAATGCTGCCGCATGCTGTTATTTCTACCATTGGTTTCCAGGAAACAGCTCAGATTCTATTTCTTAAGCCAGATGCGGTGATCGTGATGATATCTGAGTTTCCGGTATCAGTATTAAATCAGATTCGAAATCTTCGGCATTTCATGAATAGTACCCACATACCTTTATTGGTGATGGGAAAGAATTTCAGTTTTGAAGACAAGCGTGTACTATTGACAAACGGGGCTGATGATTGCGTGGATTCAAACTCTATCCATGAAGGTTTCGACAAGTGGATCGAGTTCCTTAAGCTGTCCAAAAAAGCAACAGCCAGCAGCGTACAAATTCAGAAAGAGTTCAAGGTGCCAATCGGCAAGCGGCTATTTGATATTGCGGCCTCATTTATGGCGCTTTTGCTCTTGAGTCCGATTATGTTGTTGATAGCTATTTTGATCAAGTTGGAGTCAAAAGGCCCGGTTATTTATTCATCGAAACGAGCCGGCAGCGGCTACAAGGTCTTTGATTTTCTCAAGTTTAGATCAATGTATGTTGGTGCAGATGCAGAACTTGCAAAAATGAAACACCTTAATCAATACGGTAATGGTGGTGGAAACTCTGTTTTCTTCAAATTAGAAAATGACCCACGCGTGACGAAGCTTGGTCATTTCCTTCGCAACACCAGTCTGGACGAGCTCCCTCAACTAATCAACGTACTGAAAGGCGATATGTCAATTGTTGGGAATAGACCTCTCCCGTTGTATGAGGCTCAGATGCTCACCAAAGACCATGCAGCGATGAGATTTATGGCGCCAGCTGGCATCACGGGGCTTTGGCAAGTAACCAAACGCGGAAAAAAAGAACTTTCGGAGGAAGAACGTATTGCATTAGATGTGGAGTATGCCAACAACCATAGCTTGAAGAATGACATTAACATTGTAATCAAAACGTTCCCGGCCCTGGCCCAGGACGTGTCGGTTTAGTTTATTATGTGGGCATGGCTTGAAATTCTATTTGTAGCGTATTTCGCTTTTTGTACCTTCTACAGTCTCCTATTTTCACTAGGTGGTCATTTCTACCAAAACAAGTCACTCAAAGTCGAGGTCGAAAAAAAAAGACTGGCCGTCTTGATTCCTGCTTATAAGGAAGATTCTGTAATCGTTGGCACCGCGATAAGTGCTCTGGAACAAAAGTACCCTCGTAAAGACTTTGACGTTATAGTTATTGCTGATTCCTTAAAGGAAGAAACTCTTGTAGCGCTACGAAAGCTCCCGATCATCGTACATGAAGTTCATTTCGAAAAGAGTACAAAAGTGAAATCACTGCAAAGTGCTCTAGCCTCCTACTCAAACTACCATGGCGTAGTTATACTGGATGCAGATAATATCATGCAACCGAGCTTTCTCGAAAAAATAAATTCATGTTTTTGTATAGGATGCATGGCCATCCAAGGACAACGAACCGCGAAGAACAAAAATACGCCCATGGCAATTCTAGACGGCTTGAGTGAAGCCATTGCCAACCACATTAACAGGAAGGGCGCCATCGCATTAGGCCTTTCCAGTCCCATTATTGGATCAGGTATGGCATTCCAATATACACTCCTGAAAAATATATTGAGTTCAATGGATTCGATAGGCGGCTTTGACAAAGAACTACAACTGAGAACACTTGAGTTGGGACACAAGATTCATTATATACACGAAGCTGTTGTGCTTGATGAGAAAGTTGACAGTCCTGAAGTATTTGAAAATCAACGCAAGCGTTGGATGTCAAGCCATTACATTTATCTCAGGAAATTTCTGACAAAAGGAATTTTGAGCCTCCTCAAAGGGAACGTATCCATATTTAACATTGCGGTGCTTTACAATTTGCAGTTACCACGATTGATGAATTTGGGAATAATTTCGATATCAGTATTTGCTGCCATTTTGCTTCAATCATACTTGACTGTACCGATCATCGTTTGGCTGTCATTATGGATGTTGTACATAATCAGTTTTGTTATCGCTATTCCGAAGAGTTTTCTAAACAAAGATATTTTACGTGCACTTCTTACGGCTCCCCAAACGTTTATCACTATTTTCGCGCTCCATTTTAAGCTAAAAGGTGCGAACAAGAAGTTTATCCACACCCCCCACAAGCAGCATTCCTAAAACGGTGCAGAGGTCTCATACGCCATTCGTCTCTATCATAACCATCAACTACAACCAGTTGGCGATCACCTGCGCTTTCCTCACTTCATTAAAGAAATTAACCTATTCCAATTACGAAGTGATTGTGATCGACAATGCCTCATCTGACGACCCGACTCAAACAATCAAAAACCAATTCCCAGATGTCCGATTGTACAGATCAACGATAAATCTCGGATTTACAGGTGGCAACAACGTGGGGCTCAAACTTGCAAAAGGCGATTTTTTCTTCATTGTCAATAACGATACAGAAGTTACGGATCCTAACTTAATCGAAGCGTTGCTGCAACCTTTTTTTGATGACACCACGGTAGGAATGGTGAGTCCAAAGATTCGGTATTACGACCATCCTAATGTTATCCAGTTTGCAGGTTATAACAAAATTAACTCGTTCACTGGCAGAAATAGCCAAGTTGGTGACCGCGAGACTGACCGAGGGCAATTTGATATTGCGGGGTATACTCATTATGCCAATGGCGCTGCCATGATGGTAAGCCGCGAAGTAGTCAATAAAGTTGGAGTATTTACTGACCACTTTTTCTTGTGCTATGAAGAATTGGATTGGTCTGCACAAACCATCAAACACGGATTCAAGATCTATTATCAGAGCCTTGTTTTTTTACTACACAAAGAATCAATGAGCATTGGCAAGATATCACCCTTGAAGACCTACTACAATAACCGAAATAGGATCATGTTCATGCGAAGAAACACCAACGCATTTCAGTTTTCGTGTTTCATGGCTTATCTCTGCATTTTCACTATTCCAAAAAATATCATCACATTTTTAGCAAAACGTCAGTTTGATCACTTGCGGGCATTTATGAGTGCAATCAAATGGAACATCACCAATATTTTCATCTATAGAAAAGTGCCTTTTTACACAACACTCGAACAAGTTTCACTCGAAAAAATTCAACCTCAATAAAATGTGCGGCATTACTGGGTTCTGTGATTTTAATGGTCAACTGCGGGAAGAGGTGTTGATAAAGATGACGAATACGTTGACACACCGCGGACCAGATGCAAATGGGTACAGAGTATTTCAAACAGACAAATACGCAATCGGATTAGGTCACCGTAGATTGTCGATTATGGACCTTTCTGAAAAAGGCACGCAGCCGTTCCTGCGGCATGGTGTATCAGTTGTTTTCAACGGAGAGATTTATAATTTCAAGGAAATCAGAAGCCAATTGGAAGCCATCGGCTATTCCTTTGACTCAGATACCGATACAGAAGTAATCATAGCTGCTTACAAAGTCTGGGGTATGGACTCTTTGCAGAAGTTTGTAGGCATGTTTGCTTACGCCCTGTATGACCCAAGCACAGAGAAAATATTTTTAGTCAAGGATCGTGTGGGTGTAAAGCCGTTGTATGTATACCATCGGAACAATATCATTCTATTCAGTTCCGAGCTAAAGGCATTCCACGAAAATCCATTGTTCAAAAAAGAAATAGATAATCACGCACTCGCGCTTTATCTTCAATACAGTTACATACCAACCCCTCATTGTATTTTTCGTGACACACAAAAAATTAAACCGGGTCACTATATTGAGGTAGATCTTCTTAACAAACAATTGAAAGAGGTTAAGTACTGGGACGTGAACGATGCCTATAACACGCCTAAATTGAACATCAGTTTTGAAGAAGCTGTTGCCGAAACCAATGAAAGGTTGATAAAGGCATTTAACTATCGAATGGTGGCTGATGTTCCGGTGGGTGTATTTTTAAGCGGAGGTTATGATAGCACTGCCGTTACTTCCATTTTACAAAGCAGCCGAACTGAAAAAATCAAAACGTTCACGATTGGCTTTCACGAAGCGAAGTTTAATGAGGCCGAAGAAGCAAAAAAAATTGCCCAACGCCTCGGCACAGACCATACTGAATACTATTGCACCGCACAAGATGCAACAAATGTTTTTCAACAGTTGCCCTTCGTTTATGACGAACCGTTTGCCGACAATTCAGTAGTACCAACCATATTAGTAAGTCAACTGGCTAGAAAAACAGTGACTGTGGCCTTATCTGGAGATGGCGGAGACGAAATTTTCGCGGGCTACAACAAATTTAATCAAGCGGTAAGTTATACAACGAAAATGCCCCATTCAGTGCAATCCGCTTTGGCGGCCGTAATGGCGCAAGTGAATCCCAACCATATTCCTTATTTCAAAAACACACATAACTTCCAGAGCCGTTTCGAGAAAATGCAACGGATTTGGAAAACACACAGCCCCTTTGTGGCACTGAAAGCCATTAGCCAATACATTACCGAAATGGAAACCAGGCAGTTGTTATCTGTAGACTTCCAAAATGCACACACCTATTTCGATGATGAGTCGTTATTGCTTGATTCGAACGATGCTTTGAACAAACTGTTGGCCATTGATTATAAGACTTTTTTGATGGATAACAATTTGGTGAAGATTGACCGGGCCTCGATGAGCGTTGGCTTAGAAGGGCGAGAACCCTTTTTGGATCAACATATCATTGAGTTTGTAGCACGTTTGCCCTCTCACTATAAGATTCGAGATGGTGTCAATAAGGCAATTTTAAAGGAAATCGTTCACAAGTACGTAGATCGCTCTTTAATGGACCGTCCAAAAATGCCATTCATCGCTCCACTTACTGTTTGGTTCAGAAATGAGCTTAAATCATTATTGCATGACCATCTCAACTACGATGTATTGACTTCCCAGAAAATATTTAACGCAAAGAAAGTGGTGGAATGGAAGAATTTGTATTTGTCGGGCAAAGCTATTAGTCATCAAAAAATATGGAATATATTGCTGTTTCAACTGTGGTATAACCGTTGGATGAAGTAAAATAGCCATCTTAACCATCAATATGAAAAACACGTCAATCACCGAAATCCCAGGTTACGATCGCGTTGCCGATATCAAAAGGCTCGATTTCATCAAAGCAAAGTTGTCGGAGTCAATCCCAACCAACGGCACCGTTTTAGACGTAGGCTGTGGAAATGGCATTATCAGTTTACAATTGGGAGCTGTTGGCTACCGCGTACACGGAATTGACATGAGCGACAAGTCAATTGAAAATGCACGTAGAGCAAATCCGTTTGGCAACGTTACATTCAGCGTAGTGGATGCCGAAACGTTGAAGGCGAGCGGCCAAAAATACAACGCCATTATTTGCTCAGAAGTGTTGGAGCACTTGCACCAACCGGGTGCTTTAGTTGCACAACTCCATGACATTTTAGACGATAACGGAATAATGATTGTAACCGTGCCCAACGGAACTGGCCCGCGAGAATCGCTCGTGACAAAGCCGTTCTTACGCCTACGCGCAAAGAACAATTGGGCTTGGCGCTCTGTGGTGGGATTGAAGAAGAAGCTAGGTTACTCTGGCACTACTATTCAATCTGATAACGACAATTTAGATCACATCCAGTTTTTTACACGCAAACAACTTCGGGCACTTTCACAACAAAATGGATTCACCATTAAGACAATTCAAAGTTCGAATTTTATCGATGATATTTTTCCGATTTCCCTTATCACCAAACGGTCGCAGTTACTTCAAAAAATGGACAGTAAAGTAGCTGACCTGTTGCCTACCTCCTTTACTGGTGGCTACTTGATGGTTTGGGTGAAGCGTTAGCAAATGAATGAATGAATGAATGAATGAATGAATGAATGAATAGGCCCAAAAAAATCTTACTCACCATTCGTCAGGGAAAAATTGGGGGTGGCGAATCACACGTTCTCGATTTGGTAAGAAACTTAGATCGGACAAAGTACGAGCCTGTTGTTTTATCTTTCACAGAAGGCCCGATGATTGATGCGCTTAATAGTTGGGGAGTGAGGACGCAAGTCATTTCAACGGAGCAACCATTCAATTTCTTACTTTGGAAAAAAGTCAAAGATTTTATAGCTAATGAACAAGTTGAACTAATTCATGCCCATGGAACACGGGCAAATTCAAATGTGTTTTATGCTGCAAGGCGATTAAATCTTCCACTCATCTACACTGTTCACGGGTGGTCCTTTCACCAAGACCAGAACTTATTCGTTAAAACCATGAGACGTCTTGGCGAACGATTCTTAGTGAATGAATCAGACCTAACCATTTGTGTTTCTAACAGCAACTTGCAGGATGGTAAGGCAAGCGCGGGAGTAAGACGGTTCGAATTGGTGAATTATGGAATTGATTTGGAAAAATTCAACCCCGAAAGGGCCTACCCCAATCTGCGTGCGGAATTTGGCGTGAAGGATGACGAAACATTAGTTGGCTACATCGCACGAATCACTGTTCAAAAAGATCCCCATACCTTGATTCGGGCAATTGCCGAAGTGATTAACACGACCTCTAAGATAAAGTTTTTGATTGTGGGCAGCGGTGAGCTAAAAGAAAGCACCATTCAACTGGCCAAAGAACTTGCAGTCGAAAACTACATCATCTTTCAAGATTTTAGAACTGACACGCCAGCCATATTGGCGAATGTAGACATATACTGTTTACCAAGTTTGTGGGAAGGTTTGCCAATTGGTCTCTTAGAGGCTATGGCAATGAAAAAGGCAATCGTTGCTACCCCAGTAGACGGAACCAAAGAAGCTATTCAAGACGGATACTCAGGGTTACTCGTTCCTCACCAGTCGCCACATAAACTGGCAACTGCGATTCTTCAATTGCACGAAGATCGTTCTTTAAGATATCGACTAGGTTTGCAAGCACGCTTATCCATCGAGCAACGGTTTGAAGTGAAACGGATGGCCGCTGAAACACAAAACATCTATGCGCGTTTTCTGAGCACTTCCGAGAAGCGGCCCTTGCGCATCGGAATTGAGGCGCAGCGGTTGTTTCGTAAAAAGAAACACGGCTTAGAAATTGTTGCACTTGAAGTTATCAAACACCTACAGGAAATTGACACGTACAATCAATATATCGTATTCGTTAGAAGAGATGTAGATCGTTGCATACAACCTAAGCCCAACTTTCAAATCCGAGAGATATCCGCTAGTTCGTTTCCCATATGGGAACAGATAAAATTTCCCCTCGCGATTAAGAAAGAAAAACTAGACGTACTACACTGCACGGCTAATACCGCCCCCCTTTTCACAAATGTACCGATTGTATTGACGCTTCATGACGTGATTTTTTTAGAAGGGCTTCAGTTCAGGGGAAACTACTACCAAAATCTGGGCAATATTTACCGAAGATTTGTAGTGCAATCGGTGATTAGTAAAGTTAAAAAAGTAGTAACCGTTTCAGAATGGGAGCGCCACCAAATACAGCAACACCTAAGAATAAATAACGATAGGATACAAGTAATATATAACGCGGTAGACCGATCGTTCAGAAAAATCGACAAGTCGTTGATCTGGCAAGCGAGAGCGAAATATCAACTCCCAGATCAGTTCATTCTTTTTTTCGGAAACACAGCTGAAAAGAAGAATACCCATGGTACCATTTCCGCTTATGTTCATTATGCAAAAAACGAAAAAAATCCTTTACCCTTGGTGTTGGCTGGTGCGTTTGAACATTATTTAAAGGAACAGGTTGATGTTATTGACCCTCCATTAGAAATTCGATCACTGATAAAGATCATTGGGTATATACCATTTGTTGAGCAACCTTTATTGTACAACGCAGCTTCATTGTTCTTGTATACATCAAAGAGAGAGAGCTTTGGTCTACCAATTCTGGAATCCATGGCCTGCGGCACTCCTGTAATTACGTCCAATACTTCATCTATGCCCGAGGTTACGGGTGATGCAGCACCACTGGTAGACCCTCAAAATACTGTTGAGATCGCAGAAGCTATTTCAAAAGTATTAAATAACGAAGCCATGCGGAACGACTATATCTCTCGCGGCTTAGCGAGGGCTCAAAACTTCAGCTGGAACCGGGCAGCAGTTGAATTGCAAACCATCTACAGCGATATTGCTTCTCAAAAAAAATGAAGTCAATCATTTTAATTATTCTTCTGAGTCACATTGTGCTACCATCCTGGGGTCAGCGTAGAGACACCATTAAATGTAAACTAGAAACAGTCGCTCAATTACCAAAGGCTCTTCAAGAAATTTCCGGAATGGTTTATACCCCAGGCGGGCTGTGGGTACTCAATGATGGCGACAACGGCTCATTCATATTTCTTATTGGTGACGATGGAAAAATTAAACAAATAAAAAAAATCGCAAACGCGCCAAACTATGATTGGGAAGAGTTGACATCTGATGCAAAAGGTAATCTTTTTATCGCTGATATCGGAAATAATAACAATACTCGAAGAACTTTACAGATCTATAAAGTAAATAACCCAATGCGCACTGATAGTGGGCGGATTTCGGCATCAAAAAT
Organism: Bacteroidota bacterium; assembly: GCA_018267275.1. Taxonomy (GTDB): domain Bacteria; phylum Bacteroidota; class Bacteroidia; order Cytophagales; family Cyclobacteriaceae; genus ELB16-189. The sequence continues at coordinate 12,741 of JAFDYV010000001.1, forward strand.
TGAATTCAGATACGCTGCTCAAAAGGAATATCCACCGAAAAATAGCCGGATGATTTTTGATGCCGAAGCAATGGTATTCATGAAAGATACACTTGTTCTATTCAGTAAAAACCGTACCCAACCCTACACGGGTTATGTTCATGTATACCAGATACCTACCAAAACAAAAAGTCAATCTATTGTTGCAGTTGATAGTCTCTACCTTGGCGGTACTAACTCCTTGAATAGCTGGGTCACTGGTGCCGCTATTTCCAAAAACGGAAACATGTTGGCCTTGCTGTCGCACGATAAAATTTGGCTACTCGACCATTTTGTTGGAACTGCTTTTCGGGACGCCCGAATTCGGGTTATAAAACTAAATCATTATAGTCAAAAAGAGGCGCTGTGTTTCGACCACCAAGATAACTTGTTTATCGCTGATGAACTTTTTGAAAAGATACTGGGCGGAAAATTGTACCGATTAACGTTACCCAAGTAAATTCATCGGTAAGTGTAAAGTACAAACATCGCCTAACACATATCTGTTTGGGGAAAGCGTTTAGATTTGCATCCGCAAAGTGCCCAACCCCTACATGAACCTGTTTGCTCGCTATCAATGGTTTGTCTTCTTGTTGCCGCTCCTAATTGCGAAAATATCTTTTTGTCAACAGACTGCCAGAATGACGAGTGGTGGCAATGGATATTTAGAAAAGTTGCCACCAGACTATTCAACAAATTCATCTAGAAAATATCCGATTTTGTTCTTCCTGCATGGTTCCGGAGAGGTGGGAAACGGATCACCTACTGACCTGCAAAAAGTAAAAGCAAATGGCCCCCCCTATCTGATTGAACAAGGGCACAACATGTGCTTCATAGTAAATGGCGTTGAAGAGTGTTTTATCGTCATTTCTCCCCAGTTGCGACCGGGGTTAGGCGGTTGGTGGCCAAGCGTCCTCAATGAAGTATTTGATTACGTCATCAACGGTCCTTTAAATTACCGCATAGACAAGACGAGAGTTTACCTTACTGGCTTAAGCTTAGGAGGTCAGGGGGTTTACATAGGCGTAGGGGATGCTGCGGTTCCAGACATATTTGCAGCCGGTGCACCAGTGTCGGCATTCGGGAATGGGAATGGTTGCCGCATTTCGTCACGTAAGATACCGATGTGGGGATTCCATGGCACAGCAGATGGCACAATTCCGTATTCTACTGGCCTGCAGGAATTCAACAACATAGTTAATTGTACGAGTCCAACCCCAACTGCTGAGCTAAAGTGGACACCCTATGTTGGACTAGGACACAATGTTTGGCAGAATTATGCCTACCGAACGGATAACAACCTACACACTCCAAATTTGTATCAATGGCTATTGACAAAAACCAAAGGAGGTGCCCCAAAGGCAAATGCCGGAGCAGACCTGACACTAGTTTTGCCTACAAATAGTGCCTCGTTGTCGGGATCGGGCAGCGACACTGGAGGTGGGACAATCGTATCCTATTCTTGGACTAAAGTCAGTGGCGGAGCTGCCAACCTCACGAATGCAAACACTCCTACCCTTTCGGTCACTGATCTGGTAGAGGGTATTTATGTTTTTCGGCTGACAGTAACAGACAATGATGGTAACACTGCCTTTGATGATGTGTCGGTAACCGTTACGTTAGCGGTTAATTTAATCATAACAAATCCGAATCCCGTTTGTGCTCCTAGTACAGTAGATATTACGCAGCCCGCAGTCACCGCAGGTTCAACGCCTGGCATTACGCTATCGTACTGGATCGATTTGGCTGCCACTACTCCATTGCTAAATCCTACCTCGGTCGGTAACGGAGTGTATTACATCAAAGCCATCACAGCCACAGGGGGCAGCATGATTAAACCAGTTACAGCAATTGTCAACCCATCTCCTAATCTTATCATCACCAATCCACCTCCGAATTGTGAGGGCGTGACCTTCAATTTAACCACGCCTTCGTTAACGGCAGGCTCAAGCATTGGCCTTACGCTTTCGTATTGGAAGGATAGTTCAGGATCGGTGGTCTTATCAAATCCAACAGCTGTTGGTTCGGGAACATATTATGTAAAGGGTACGAACTCATTTGGATGTGCGATCATTAAGCCCGCAACGCTAACAACTAACCCAACACCTAGTCTCATCGTACAACAGCCAGCACCTGTTTGTAGCCCGTTAACAGTCAACATTACCGCACCTTCGATAACAACTGGGTCCGCATCCAACCTCTCGCTATCATATTGGACCGACTCATCAGCTACCTCAGTTTTAGCCAATCCCGCAACTTGTGGCAGTGGCACTTTTTTCATTAAAGGAACGGACACAAATGGCTGTAGCAGTGTGAAACCAATTAACGTAACGATTAACCCATCCCCTGTTCTCCAAATCAATCCACCCTTGGCTGTGTGTGCACCCGCTACAATTGATTTGACTAGCCCTGCCGTTACGAGCGGATCAACCGGAAGTGCTTCACTCAGTTATTGGCTTGATGCAAATGCTACGAATCCAGTTATTTTGCCAAGTCAAGTCGGAACGGGCACATACTATGTTAAAGCTTTGGGTGCGACCGGCTGCTCGGTAATTAAATCTATTACTGTTTACGTAAATCAACCTCCTACGCTTGTCGTTACAACCCCAACTCCTGTATGTGAGCCAACCAAAGTTGATTTAACTTCGACCAACGTCACGGCAGGTTCGACCTCTGGCAGTTTCTCATATTGGCTTGATGGCACTGCTACTTTGCCCGTGCAAGATCCAACTTCTATTTCTACGTCCGGGACATACTTCATAAAAAGCACTGACGGAAACAATTGCTATCAAGTAAAGCCGGTAATTGTTGTAATCAACCCGAAGCCAACAATGGCTGCCGGAAATTCTTTCAAAATATGCAGCGGACAATCTACTGAAGTCAGCCTATCCACAGCCAACAGTGTTCCCTCGCTTTTTTCTTGGACTTCGCAGTTAGTATCTGGAAATGCGAGCGGTTTTTTTGCAGGTAGCGGAAACACTATTTCACAACTCCTGACCACCGATAATTTTGGAGCGGCAGTGAAGTATGTTGTGACCCCCACATCAATCAATGGCTCATGCAAAGGCAACCCTTTTGAAGTAACGGTTGACATCGGCCCGGTACCCATTGCGTCTATCAACACTACCGCCAGTTCTTCGGTAATTTGCAACGGTTGTTCTACAAACGTAGTAGTTCAAAACCTCAATCAAGTAGCCAACACAACATTTAGCTGGACTGCATCGGTGCTTGCAGGAAGTGTTAACGGTCACAGCAATGGTGCTGGCTCATCCATCGTTCAATCATTGTCAAAAACAACTATTGATGGCACTGTCCGATATCAAATTGTTCCAAAAGCGGGCATCTGCACGGGGCAAGAGATACTGTTTGATGTGCGTGTAAATAACCCACCAATTGCGAATGCAGGCGCGAACAGAACAATCAAATTACCGTCCGACCCAATTACACTGATTGGCTCCGCTACAGACAACGATGGGCAAATAACGGCAACCACGTGGGCGAAAGTAGCCGGCCCTGCCTCATATTCTATCAGTAACGACAACACGTTGACCCCACAAGTTTCAAACTTAACCGAAGGCATCTATCAGTTCAGATTGCTGACGACAGACAACGATGGAGCAATAGCCATTAGCACCACAACCATTACGGTTGTACCAAAAGAGAATGTTCCTCCCATTGTAAACGCGGGCACAGATATCACCGTCAAGCTTCCTATTTTAGAAGTTAAGCTCAACGGCTCAGCCATCGACCCGGACGGCAATATTGTTTCGCGAAACTGGAAGCAAACTGACGGGAGAGCCGCAAAATTGACTGCCAATCAAGATCTGTTGACGGTAAGCGACCTGCTGGTCGGTGAGTATGTATTTCAGTTTAGCGCCACAGATAATCAAGGTGCCACTTCCAGCTCATCGTTAAAAGTGACAATACTGCCGGCCGATGATTTCGGTAGTTTCAAACGAGCTAAGTTTATTACACCCAATGGTGATCAAGTAAACGACTATTGGATATTGGATCCCGATATAACCAAATACGAGCGATGCCGGTTTATTATTCTTTCAAACTCAGGTGAAAAAGTATTTGAAACATTCGGGTATAAGAATGATTGGAATGGGACACGCAATGGGGCTCCGCTGCCACAAGATGTCTATTACTACATCTGCGAATGTGCTGACAAGAAGGATAGTGGGGATATTACGATTATTCGATGAGGCTATTTTTTCTTCTTTGCGCTTTCTCTGTCACCGCGTTATTCGGGCAAGAGATCGCGCCCTACAACCAATTTCATACGAATCCTTTTTTTTATAACGCTTCATTTGCTAGCGACAAGAAGCAAGCAGAGGTATCTCTTACCTACCGCCAGCAATGGGCCGGATTGTCAGGAGCACCCAAGTTCTCAAATCTTCTGATGTTACTGCCACTGAACAAGATTACTTTCGGTCTAAATATCCAAAACAATACCAGGGGAATACTAACAAATACTTCGGCACAGCTCGCCATCAGTTACAAAGCTCAATTGTCATCATACGCTAGCCTTTCATTTGGCTTTGCTGCTGGCGTGGGGCGTAGCTCGCTCGATATTTCGCAGGTCGACCCAAACGACCCACTTGTTGCAACCACACTTAGCAACAGTTTTTCACTTAACGGTCAGACAGGCATTAATTTCCAATTCAAAACACTGGCGCTAGGAGTATCAATTCCGCAAATTTTTGATAATGCACCAAACAACGGTCAATCTTTTCAGAAAACCCAACTTAATCCATTTAGATCAATAGTAGCGTCAGCACGTGTTAGATTTCCGTCAACAGGCAAGGTTAAGTTTGAGCCGATTTTGATTTCAAAGACCGTGCAAGGCGTTACAACTATGGAAGCTTACGGGGTCTTTCATATTGGCGATCCGCTACGCGCAGGATTGCTTTGGCGACAAAATTTTGGAGCGGCTGGCTTGTTAGGATTTGACATTGCCAAGGCTTTGAGTATCAATTATTCATTCGAAGTTCCTGTAGGCCTAGATTCAAGCCTTGCATACAATACTCATGAATTTAATCTTTCCGTGAAGTTTGGCCAGCCACACATTGATGCACCGGCACCAAAAAATAAGCTGCCGAAGGCTCTTAAACGCAGGTAATGCGTAGAAATGAATAAATTTGTGCCAAATCAATTCAAATGCTTCGATTGTCCAATCCGGGTTGGATCAACAAAGACCTGCTAAATAAGAATCAAGTATCGGATTTTATTAATGATGACTTTAATTCAATCAATCAGCATCTTGACAAATTGACGTCACCCAACCCAATCGTTTCTATTGTGATTGCTGCTTACAACGAAGAGACAAATGTGATCCGGTGTATTGATTCACTCGCTAGAACCAAAACGAAATACCCGCTTGAAATCATAGTAGTCGACAATAACTCGAAAGACCAAACAGCGCAAGTATTAAATCGCTTGCATGTAAAGTATGTATTCCAGCCGATTCAGGGTTGCGGCATTGCCAGGCAATTGGGAATGGAAAAAGCGAGCGGGAAATATATCCTTACAGGTGATGCTGACACATGGTATCCCCCCACATGGGTAGATTGTATGATGGCCAAACTTGATCAACCGGGTGTGGCCTGCGTGTATGGCCGTTACTCCTTTATGGCAGACCACAACACTCCGCGATGGAAGTTGACTATTTACGAAACGTTGAGCGACTTGTTTGTGCTCATCAAAGCATACAAACGCCCCTTTTTAAATGCATATGGGATGACCATGGGATACGTAAGAGAATATGCGCTAAAGGTCGGCTATGTTGACACTAACATTAGAGGTGAAGATGGCAGGCTTGCGTTTGACCTGATGAAGTTTGGAAAAATAAAATCGGTCTTTGCACGTGGATCGCGCGTTTGGACAGGAACCCGAACCATCAGTATGGACGGAACGCTATCCAACGCCATCAAAAACAGATTAGCAATGGCATTTGCTAACCTAGGGTCTCTATTCTCAAAACTTCAAGATCACGACACAAGAACCTCAGCCAATAGTTCTGCTGACTTTGAAGAAAACATGAAGGCAATAAAAAAGAAGGTAGGCGTCAAGCGCGACTAAAGATTTCCTTTCTTCAATTCTTCAACTGCAAACGCGCATGCGCGTGCGGTGAGTGCCATGTAGGTAAGAGATGGATTTTGAGTCGCAGCCGAAGTCATACAACTCCCATCTGTTATAAACACATTCTTGACATCGTGCATTTGATTAAAACCGTTAAGCACGGATGTTTTCGGATCTCTCCCCATGCGAGCCGTTCCCATTTCATGAACGGCCGAGCCACCGGGAGTGTCGTAACTAAATCCCCTCACATTGGTGAAGCCAGACTTTGTCAGCATCTCAACCGCTGTTGACTGTATGTCTTGCTTCATTTTCTTTTCATTGTCGTGGTATTGAAATTTGATACGAACCAGTGGTAAGCCCCATGAATCTTTCTTTTCCGTATCAAGCGTTACTTGGTTGTCAAAATATGGCAACGTTTCAGCCCAAGCACCCATCCAAACTCTCCACGGTCCTGGCTTGGTCAACCTTGTTTTGAAATCTGCACCGAAATCTACGCTCGCGCGCATTTGATCTTCCCAGTTTTGTCTAAATGCCCTGCCCTGAAACCCGTAGCCCCTGATAAAATCAGGGTGCTTGTCAGTTACATTTCGAAACCGCGGAATGTAAAACGAACCTGGCGTTCTGCCCGAGTAATACTTATCCTGAAAACCTTCATGTTCCGCCTCTGCACCTGTTCCAATAAAGTGATCCATCAAGTTGTGCCCTACTTGACCACTCGTGTTGCCCAGCCCGTTAGAGAACGCATCCGAAACAGATTGAAGCAGAATTGCCGCTGTTGCGATAGTAGATGCATTCAAAAAAATAAGTTTTGCAAAGTATTCGGTAACCCGATGAGATAGTGCATCGATGACACGAACACCAGTTGCTTTGCCTTTCTCTTTGTCATACAGCACCTCAGAGACAATGGAATTCGGCAACAGCGTAAAGTTACCAGTACGCTTAGCCATGGGTAAAGTAACTGCATTGCTTGAAAAATAAGCGCCAAAAGGGCAACCGCGGCTACACAGATTGCGATACTGACATGGGCCTCTACCATCTTTTTGCTCTGTCAGATTTGCCACGCGCGCAGGTGTCACCAAACGATCAGCAAACTGTCCTTTGATCTTTTCGGCAAAATGTTCTTCCACACAATTGAGCGGGATGTGAGGTATAAACTCTCCATCTGGTAAGTGGCTTAAGTTTTCCTTTTTACCGCTTAAACCGATCACTTTTTCCACATAGGCATACCATGGTTCTAAGTCAGCATAACGGATAGGCCAATCTACTCCAACACCTTCTTTGACATTTGCTTCAAAATCCAAATCGCTGAGGCGGTAACATTGCCTGCCCCACGTTAACGAGCGCCCACCTACTTGGTAGCCACGTATCCACCGAAAAGGGTCATCTTGAATGTACGGATGTTCTCGGTCGCGCACATAAAAGTGCTTGCTTCCTTCATCATAGGTAGTGCTTTGCACCGGGTCTAACTCCTGATCAGTCGCGGTTGCGCGAAGTCGGTTGTCAAAATCCCACGGATTGAGAAAGGCTGTATCATAATCTGCGACATGGCGAACATCCCGACCACGTTCTAAAACTAATACGCGAAGGCCACGCTCAGCCAGTTCTTTGGCTGCCCATCCCCCACTGATACCCGAACCAACCACAATAGCATCGTAAGTTATTTGATTGAAATTATTGCTGAGGATTTCCAAGCAAGAAACAGTTTAAAATGTAGCCCAGGCTTTTTCGCCATTTGCATAAGGCAGGCACGGCTCATACTTCACCGGAACAAGACTATAACGCAATGCTTGCGTTGCACCGACTTGCGAGGTAAAATATCCCACAACGGTAAACTCGCGCAAAGTCAAATAGAAATCTCTACCAAAAATCTTCTCCTTCACCTTGCGCAAAGTCTGGTTGCCATTTGGATCCACAGCAAAGCCATTTAGAATTGTTTCTCGCATTGCTGGCTGACACTCCGCAAAAGGTTTGCCTGCATTGGCAATGCTTGATTCATTTAGTTCAGCCAATCCGCGCAAAAAGTTGTTTTGACTTTTAATATCCAACGAGGTCTTCACCATTTTTATCACAAATTCGTGCACTCCACATGCGCTTGCGCTGGGTGTGTCCGTTGCTGGAATGATAGCGTCTACGAGGGCTTTCAAGAGTTCTTTTTCCCGATCTAAATTACCCAAATCGGGTGGCAAAAAGCGTGACCCGAGTTTGACTCCCAACGTAGCCAAGGTGCCCGCTCCTAACAGACCAATACCCAGCCGAATGGCTTGTCTCCTTTTCATATTCGATGCGTGAAAATACATCAAAAAACAAAACATAAATGGGACGCTTTTTCCCAAGAAAGGAATTAACTTTTTTAACTGGTTTTAATGTCAACATTCGCTATTCATACCCCTCCTCCCGGGTATTTTACTTTTTTCGACAAATCTTCGTGTTTGAATCGTTTGCAGGGTTTTGATGTAAGGAAAAGGTAATATCTATTGTGCTAAAGTAATTATCTTTGCGAGGTTACCTGTGGCACTATCATTGATATTCTATGGGAAACCAAACCTCTAAATAGTTGGCAATTCATGATCCCTTCAAATAAATCAGCGCCTCTAGCTGTTTCCGCATATTTTTGCTCGCTGATCGCGTTCGCCCAATTCGATCAACCGCAAAGAGAATCTAACGCGCCTGTGATTTACGAGGCAAACATACAAGGAGCTCAGCGTTCTTTACGTTCCGGTACATTTAGCAACCGCACCCCCAATGGGGCAAATAATTCCACCGAACCAAAGACTTGGACATTTCATGATATGACCAGCTGGGATAGCAAGTACTACGATGGAAAGACGTTTTCAAATGCAAACATCATTGCTGGCCAGCTAAATACATTGACAAGTGCCACCGCTAATTTTGCTCCGGCTGATGTTGGCAAAGAAATTGAAATATTTGGTGCTGGTCCAGGAGGGGCAAATCTCGTAACCACTATTTTATTACGCCAGAGTTCAACTGCAGTTACGCTCGCCACGAGTGCATCTAATCCAGTAAGCAATGCCATCATCAGATACGGATCTGCAAATAAAAGGGCCTATACGGAGGGGCATTACACAACATATTCCAATGGCAACTACGAAATGAATTATCGCCTGCTGTTTCCGGCAAACTATAATCCTTTGGAAAACTACAAGTACCCCATGATCGTTTTTCTGCACGGTGCGGGCGAACGAGGAAATTGTTGGGGGGGGAATTGCTTTTTCAGTCCGGCAGGCACAGTTAGCCGAACTGACGGAAGTGTCACCAGTGGATCTAACATTTTGAATAGTGCTGGGGCAAATTTTACTGCGAATGATGTAAACAAGCTTATGGTCATTAACTTTGGCCCCGGAAATTCAAATATTAACACTCGAATAACTTCGCTTATCTCGTCAACCAGTGTCAGGTTGCTGGATAACTCATCGGTAACCTATTCCGGCCGTAGTTTCACCTATGGCTATGGTTCTGACGATCAATATCGGAACAATGATTTAAATTTAGTTCATGGAGGGCAGGTGCATCTAGAGGCCGTTTATAATCCCTCCACCGGATCTAACGGCAAAAAAGCTGAGGATCCTACTCTCAACCCCCGCGCCTGGCCGGGTTTTGTTCTGATCCCTCAAAATCAAGACGGTTGGAACGGCCCGTCACAATACGAACAAGCTTATCGTATTATTGAACTTACCATCGGTGCTTACAACGTAGACCCCGACAGGATTTACATGCATGGCCTTTCAAATGGAGCTGCTGGCGTTTGGCAGGTTGCTACCACACGCCCAGATTTGTTTGCTGCCATCCTACCCATGTCAGCTACCATCAGCCCGGGAGACCCAATGTTCAATAGCAATTCTAACCCGGATTTAGGCATCAACAGAGTGCGGACAATCCCAGCCTGGATTTTTCAGGGCGGTGTGGATACTGCCCCAACCCCGAACAACACTAATCAGCTAGTCGCGAAATTGAGGGCGGCTGGCGCGTTACCAAGGTACACGATATATCCTACTACTGGGCATGGCACATGGGGTGCGGCATATAATGAGCCTGACTTTTTTTCTTGGATGCTGAAGCGCAACAAGAGGGACATCCAAATTATCTATGGTGACTCGACTATTTGCGCAACAGACAACAGTGGTGTAACGCTTGCAGTGGGCACTGGTTTTCTTGCTTACCAATGGGAACGGGATGGAATTATCATCCCTGGTGCAACTTCGTCCGCCTACAATGCTACGGTTGCCGGGCGATACCGCGCTCGTTTCAGTCGCATATCAGCCAACCCAACAGAACAGCAGTGGAATGCCTGGTCAAAACCAGTAAACATTCGCGAGACGCCCGCAATCACACCCGCCATCGTGGCCACTGGCACTTCTCATTTGCCGGACATAAATGGAGGGAACTTAGTACGCATTAATGGACCTACCACCAAGGATCTTACCAAAAATTGGTATGTGAATGGAACCTTAAGTACCAACAATCCGAATTTTTCTGCATTCAATAATCAAGACACAGCAAGTTACACGTTACGGAACACAACGGGCAGGGTTAGTTTAAAAACAATTCCTTTAAACTCTTGCTCTAGTCTGGAGTCGAACTCCATATACGTTACCACCAGCACGCCAGTTACTTTGACCGCACCAGTCAGTCCAACCGCCCAGGCTACTGCACCCGGCATTGTGCAATTGTTCTGGACGGATAACACACCTGATGAAAATGGCTTTGAGGTATTTCGCGCTACAAGCGCCACTGGCCCTTACAATTTCTTCAAGCTCTTGCCGGAAGGAACCATCTCGTACACTGACACAGGACTTACCCCTGGCACTACTTACTATTATCAACTCAGAGCAGTTAACAACACCGCAGTATCACCTTACACAGGAAACATCACCGTTACCACACTCGGTGATAATCAGCCGCCAACTGCACCGCAAAATTTGACGTTGGTTTCAAAAACAGTCACATCGATCAAATTGAATTGGAGTTTGTCCACCGACAATACGGGCGTAACAAATTATTTGATTTTTGTAAATGGTGGCAATACGCCAATTTCTACTGCAAGCAACGCTGGCTCGTACACAGTAACAGGACTTACCCCCAACGCAAATTATACTTTTACCGTGGCAGCGGTCGATGCGATTGGCAACCAATCACCACAAAGCAATCAACTACTTGCAAGCACAACATTTACAGGTTTGAATTATTCTCACTCAGCCGTAGACGCAATGCTATTAACGGATGCAGGTAATAAGTGGAATACCCCCGAAGTAACGGGAACGATCGGAAATTTTGATTTGAGTCAACGAAGACAAGATACATATTTTAACTTTAAGTTTGAGGGGTACATTAAACTTCCTGCAAATGCCGTTGCTTATAATTTTCGATCAACCTCAGATGATGGAAGCGCGATTTATATAGGAGCAGAAGGCACCTCTGCATTTCCCTTCGACCCCGCATCGCCAACAACCAATCAGGTATACAACAATGATGGGTTACATGGCTGTCAAGAAAACTCATCTTACAGTTTACAAAATGTGACATTCTCAGGTGGCTTTCGACCAATTACGGTTATCATGTTCCAACGAGAAGGAGGTTTTTGCTTAAATGTCCAATACAAGCTTGCGAACCAAGGAAGCGGATCGTGGTCGAACGTGCAATCTATCTATTTGACGACAGGTTCTGCACCTGCGCTTACTCCTCCAGCAACACCTACCAATTTAGCAGCCAGTTCAAATTCGATGACGAACATCAACCTAAATTGGGATGTGGTGCCAATCAGCGAATACGAAATTTATCGTTCAATCGATAACTTGAATTACACCATGATTGGCAGGGTACCCAATAATAGCTACACCGACATGTCGCTTAATCCAAACACATTGTATTATTACAAAGTAAAAAGTGTGAATGGTAACGGAAGCTCGGGCTTTTCAAATTTCGTAAGTGCGGCTACACTACCAGACTCTCAAGCCCCTACCACTCCCCTAAATCTTGTTTCAATATCAAACAGCTACACCAATGCCAGTTTTCAATGGGATGCAAGCGTAGATAATGTCGCTGTTGCTGGCTACAAGGTGTATGCGAATGGTGCGCTACTTGGCACTAGCACCACCACCACTTATTACACTACCGCATTGCTCCCCGCAACATTTTACGCTATTACTGTAAGCGCCTACGATGTTTCAGGCAACGAAAGCCTTCAGTCAACTGCGGCAGCTATCACTACTCAGAGTCCCCAAAATTTCTATTCAAAACCATCGTCTGATCTGTCGCAGCTAAGTTCATGGAGCCTAACGTCAGACGGCACTGGGCCTTCGCCAACGAGTTTTGGATACAACGGCCAATACTTTACCATCCAAAACACGCAAACTCTTACCAATAGCTTGACGATTGGCGGAAATGTTTCCAGAGTAATTGTAAACGATGGCATCACGCTGAATGTTAGTCAGCCACTAACTGGCACCATTAGGGTCGGAAGTAACTCGGTCGTAAATATTAACGTGGATTACCAACCGATTTTTGAAACGATAGCCGTCAACTCAACCGTTAATTTTAACACCTACAGTAACGTGCCTGTAGCGAATTACGGGAACCTTGTCCTAAACGGCAGCGGGTTGAAAAACGTGAGTGCAGGAACTTTGCAGATACAGGGAAACCTAACTTTGGCATCGGGAGTTGGTTTAAAAGGTGCACCTTCAAATGCCACTACATTAGTTGTCACCGGAGACGTGAACTTTGGAAGTGCAGTGGCTCAAGTTGCATCCGATAATCGGGTAGTATTGCAGTTTACCAATGGCCTACACAACATAAATACTAGTTCAGATCAGTTTTTAAATAAGATAACAGCTAATACGGGTGCAACTGTTACATTTAATAACTTAAGTGGTAGCCCGAAATCTTTAAATCTTGGCTCGCTCAATGGTGGCGGATTAGATCTGGCAAATGGAAGCACTTTTGTGGTAGGCAGCAACAATTTGGTACTGACCGACAAATCAACAGTGAACCCTTCAAACACAACTGGTGAAATCTCTATTAGCAACGGAAGTATACAATTTACCAGTACGGCCAACAATGATGCTAACTTTTATTTTGCAACTGGAAACAATCGAGTAAATAACTTTACGATCCAAGAAAGTGGCAGTGGGTCGGTGCATATCAGAAAAGCGGTTGAAATCTATGATGGTCTGAAAATCAATGGTGGTACCCTTTCCGCCAATGGCAATGTGACGTTGAAATCAACTGCAACTGCAAGCGCTGCTATACAAACAATCGCCAGTGGGGGAACCATTGTTGGCAATGTAGCAGTAGAACGCTACATGGCACCGAAGCGTGTGTATCGCTATCTCTCTACACCCGTGTCAGGAGTAATGGTTTCAGACTGGCAGAATTACTTTCCAATTACAGGTGGGTTTACCAATGCAAGCCCAGGAACAGCTAACCCTTCTATGTTCATTTATAACGAAAGTCTTGGGTTGGGTCAAAATGGCTATGCTCCCTACCCAACTACCAACAATACTGCAGCGATACAACCTGGGCGAGGTTATGTAGCCTTCGTTCGTGATGGCTTTAACCCGACTACATTGGTTCAAACGGGGGTACCCAATCAAGGAAATTTCACTTTCACACTAACCGGTGGCACAGGATCTCCCGCCAACGGTTGGAACCTACTAGGCAATCCTTATGCATCTGACATCGTTTGGTCGAACACCGGCTGGACGTCCAGCGGGGTAGGCAACGTGGTTTCAGTTCGTGAGAACTTGCCGGGAGGTGGTGTTACCTGGCGTATTTGGGATCGATCGACCAATACCGGCAATTTACCCAACGGCCAGATACCTGCAGGTCAAGGCTTTTGGATACAAACTTCCACATCCAATCCGTCTTTGGTGGTAACGGAGAGTGCTAAAACAAACTTGCCAGCCACTAGCAACAATAACTTCTTTAGATCATCAGATGGCATGCCCAACAACGTACTTGCTATCGGGCTGAGCAACGGGTCTCAAAATGATGTAACCTATATCAAACTTTCTAACAACGGGACCGACACATATGATAAGCTTAGTGATGGCGCAAAAAACCAAAACTCATTCTTTAATATCTCGACCTTGTCAGCGGATAGTGTAGACTTAGCCGTAAATGAGTTGAGTAATGAATTTTGCGAAAAGAACATACAGATAAAACTTGCCACTATCGCGCCAGGTAGTTACACGATGCAATTTGATAACTCAGACAAATTCAATTGGGCACAGGTTCAACTGATAGATAAATTTACGAACACAACCCAGTCCCTAACAGAAAGCAACAGTCAATACTCTTTCTCTGTTACCACTGATTTGGCCAGCTATGCGAATAGATTTTCATTAAAATTAACAAGGCCTTCCATTACCACAGACAACCAAATCATTAGCAACAAAGATGTATTCTGTGCAAACGATTCATTTGCTGTCGTGGAGGTAAAGAATTCCCAATCGGGCGTAGAGTACCAAGCAACCAACGCTCAAGGACAATATCTATCAACCGTGGTTACGGGTAATGGAGAGACTATTCAACTGACAATACCCTTGAATAAGCTTGCGCCAAACGCAAACACGATTCAAGTAAAGGCAAGTTTTGCAGGGTGCAATTCGGTACAACTCACAAACCAAAAGTCAATCAGTGTTTACGCTTTACCTTCCATTACCGCACCCGCAACAGTTGCCGGGTGCATCGGTGGTACGCTTGACTTGAAAGTCTCGGGTGATGGTGTTCGGTATGAGTGGATCAACGCAAGCTCAGGTGAGATTTTGTCAGAAACAACAAACACATTGCATATTTCCACCATTAACGCGTTGAGTGGTTTCCAAGTGGCGAGCTTTAACTCGATTGGATGTAAGAGCGAACCCGCTCAAATTTTGGTAAGAGCCGACTCGTTGGCAACTCCTTCCATTTCCATGGAAGAGGGCGCATTACTTACTGCACCCGCCAACAACATCCAATGGCTCTGGAACGGGGAAGCGATTGCAGGGGCAAATGACATTCGGTTTACGCCTACCCTGTCGGGCAACTACACGGTGCAAGCCAACAGCGTTTACTGCTCAAAAGTATCAGCTCCTTATTTAGTGACCGCGTCAGAAGATTCAAATTCAAATGGCCTGCTGGTTACCGTTTTCCCTAATCCTTCAGAAACGGGAATGGTAAACATAAAAGGCAGCAGCGACATCAAGGGTTCGCTTGCCTTATCAGTGACGGATTTGGTCGGTCGCGAAGTGATTGTTCAAATCATCTCGTTCGAAGACTTTTCATCTGGTGTAGAGTTACAACACAAACTTGCGCCCGGTGTCTACATCTTTAAGGCAACTTTGGGGCACCGAACCGCACACCACAAGGTAATCGTCCGCTAAGCTGCGTGAGGTCGAAACAATTTCTTGGTTATATACATCAGTTTAGAGGGCTCGCCATCTTGTTGATTGTAGGTGTGCACTGCAGGACTACAGTTAGTTGGCCTTCTGATTCGTGGCTCAATAAACTACTGACCTTTGGATTGGACTCGTCCACGGTTCTTTTCGTTTTCATATCGGGATTCCTGTTTCAACATCTGAATACGCACGCACTTGACTACAAAGACTATTTGTGGAAAAAACTCAAATATGTATTGATCCCATATGTAATTGTTTCTATCCCGGCAATTGTAGACAAGGTCTTCTTTGAAGAGACTGCTGTTTGGATGACCAGCTTCTATCAAACGACCGGTATGGCTGGGAAAATTGTCTTCTTACTGGCAACAGGTAAACATTCGGGGCCCTTTTATTTTATACCGATGATTGCAATTATCTATCTGCTCGCACCCGTTTTGTTTCGCTTGCAGAAAACCAATCAATTTGGATGGGCGGGACCGACCATGGCATTTGCTGGCTTGTTTACATACGCCTACGGCTATTATGCAAATCTGTTAGAATCACTAATATACTTTTTGCCTGTATACATTTTCGGCATGTGGATTGGAAAATATAAGGATCGAGTGCTTGGTGTTTCTACATACGTAATAGCCCTGTTGGTATTCTTTTATCTAACAGTTCTCACATTGGAAATGACGGGGGGAATTCATTCTGAACATTTACAGTTCTTTGAAAATGACCCTCATTATGTGACTACTAATTTCAACTTAAGCAAGTTGAAAGAATTGACCCTGGCCGTTGTTTTGTTAATCTCTTTCCATCGTTTGAAACTGAGCTCAACACTATTGACGACTCTTGGAAATTATAGCTTTGGGATATACTTCATCCATATCTACTTCATTAACTTGATTGAAAAGACGGTTATCTACTTTAAACTTCCGACCATTCAAAATGGTGGCGGCTATGTTCTGCTTTTATTGTTTGTGATAACAGCCTCTGGCCTTTGTGTTTGGATGACGAAAAAAATATTCAAGCAACACAGCCGGCTACTTGTAGGTAGCTAAAATGATTTGTAGAAGGGCTTCGTAGCTAGCTTCAACATTGGCATGTCCCCTTTTGAATCCCCATACGCGAATGTTATTGCGTAGTTGCTCAACTGAAAATTTTCCAGCACACGCTTTACTTTTTCTTCACCGTTGCAGTTTGGCGTTCTTAACCTTCCTGTTATGTTACCGTTAACAACCTCCAATTCACTTGCAATTACTTGTGTTTGAAAATGCGTTGCCCAAGGGCGAATCCAATGCCCTGCAGACGCGCTGACAATCACCACCTCATGCCCCTGCTCTAGGTGCCATTGAAACTTTTCCAACGCCTTTGGCCTAATAATATCAGGGATAACGCAAATTGAAAACCGGTTGGCGAGCTCGGTAAACGCAACTTCGCTCGTGTTCGCAAAAAACAAGGACAACATTATTTCTTTGCCGCGATGAGCTGTCACAAAACCAGCCATCATCAACAACAGCACGGGCGATAGCAACACCAAGCCTAACCAAAATCTTACAGGCCCATATCGGAATTTAATCAACTCCAACATGGTGTCACGGGTGGTAAGTGTACCATCAAAATCAAACAGGACAAGCACACGCTGCGGTTTTTTGTTGGCACGGACTTCCATCAAAGGCGCAATCTTTTAAAAACAGATTCTGGAATCAACCGGATAATCATCATAATCCAACGCCACATGCCACGAGCATAAACGATGTTCTTCTTAGTCTTGATGGCCTCGGCTATAAGTTCTGCAACTTGTTCTGGCGATGCGGTTAATGCCGGTGGTAAATCTAATCCCTCCGTCATTTTGGTTGCAACAAACCCGGGTTTCACGGTTACCACGTGAACACCTGCATGCCACATTCGATTTCGCAACCCTGACAGATAAGCTGATAAACCCGCTTTAGCACTTCCATAAATATAATTTGATTGCCGCCCTCTGTCGCCTGCTACGGAACTTACCCCCACGATGATCCCACGTTTAGCCATTACAAATGCTGACGCTACCACATTTAAAATAGAAACCGCCCCAACGAAGTTTACGTTCAGGATTTTCTGTGCCTCATCCCAGCTCGTTTCTGCCACCTGCTGTTCACCCAAGTAACCAAAAACAGTGACCACCACATCAGGCAATGTTTCAAGTGACTGAAACCAATTTTGATGGTTAGTAAAATCAGTGGCATCAAACTGAATAACATCTACCAAGATTCCGTACCTAATTTGTAGATCGGATTTCAGACTATCTAAAAATTCAACATCTCTCGCAGCAAGCCATAAGTGATGACCTTCCCTTGCAAGAGATTTTGATAAAGCCACCGAAATGTCGGACTTGGCGCCTAGTATAAGTACATTCATGGCTTGGTCATTGCTAAACGGTTTGATTGATGCGATTGCCAATACCCAAGCGGAGCCCAGCGTCTCAACACGGTCTTGAATTCACCCATCGTTTCGTATGTCGACTCAAAAAATGAGGCACTCATTCTGGAATCTTTTGTAAGGTACAATCGTCCACCATGTTTTTTAACAAGCAGGTCCAATTGATCCAAAAACTCAAACAAACCGGATTGAATCGGAAAATCCAGCGCCAAGGTATACCCTTCCATTGGAAACGAAATGATTCCTGTGTCTTGCTTGCCAAAAACCTTTAGAACTGCCAAGAACGAACCCCGTCCACTGTCCGCAATTGCCGTCAATACTTCCCGTAACCCTTCCTTGCCTGCACCAATTGGCAAAACAAACTGGTATTGAACAAACCCCTTTTTTCCATACATCCTGTTCCAGTGGAGTATCGAATCTAACGGATAAAAAAATGCATCGAGCCTCACCTTTGACTTCGCCTTTTTTCGAATCTGCTTATGAAAATACAGGAAGTTGAAAATCTTGACGGACCATTTATTGAGTACCCACCCCGGAAGAAAGAAAGGGATCGAAAGCTTTTGCGTTCTGTTTGTGGTTGGTGGTGGTGTGGATGCGTGCTCCCCCACCATCAATATGCTACGGCCTAACGTCTTTCCCTTTTGGAGGCAATCAATCCATGCCACTGAATAGGTTGCGCGCCTGTATTGCTCAAATAATTGCAACACTTCGTCAAGATTTTGTGCCTTTAAGGAAACTTGTTCAATGTGGTCGCTCGCGATGCGTTTTAAACCAAATCTAACGGTCATAATCACACCCGTCAATCCCATGCCACCACAAGTTGCTTGAAACAAATCGCTATTTTGAACACGGCTACATATGACTATTTGTCCTGAATCAAGCATCAAACTCATTTCACTAACATGATTACAAAACGAACCATCAACGTGATGGTTCTTTCCATGAACGTCTGAAGCCACAGCCCCACCAACGGTAATGTACTTCGTGCCGGGAGTAACCGGCAAAAAGAAACCCCTTGGAACTAGAAAATCAACTAAGTCAGCAAAACTTACTCCGCTCTGGCACAAAATAGTTGCCCCGGCAGCGTCAAAATCCAATATCTTGTTAAATCCAGCAGATGAAAATACCGTTGCTGCCAAACTCGAATCACCGTAACACCGACCTAAACCGCGTACTATTGCATTTGTATTTTTGTTGATGAGATACCTGAGGTCATCGTTTGACCTGAAACTCATACTCACTCCCTCTATCGATGGGAAATTTCCCCAATTGGTCAGTTCTTTTTTCGCAGCCATACATCATCAATAAATGATCAGGTAAAATGTGATGATCCACAGAATAACCGCGGAGCGTATGAAATTATCGCGGTACAGGATTTTGGTGGGCGAGGCCGCCTTATTTTCAACCAACGTAATTTGTAAATACCTCATCACACCTGCAATCACAAATATCGAAGTAATGTACAGGTACTTAGAATGGAAACGACTCACCACTTCGGGTGAAATCACATACATCAAATAGGCAACAATAATCACGCCCGACACCATAATCAACAACGAATTAAGGTATTCCAAACTATAACTCTGAATCACCTTTCGAACTGAAGCCCCTGATTTAATGACCAGCAGCATGTCATCTCGCCTTTTTGCCAAGGCCAAAAATAGCGCAAGCAAAAAGATCATCATGAGCATCCACTGCGACACCTCGACACCAGCCAACACCCCGCCCGCAACAGCCCGAAGAACAAAACCGGAGGACACGATGATCATCTCTACGATCGACAATCGCTTTAAACCTAAGGAATACAGAACATTGATGATAAGATAGCTAACGAGCAAAAAAAAGAAACCTTGATTGCCCAACAAATGTGTAATACCCAATCCTGCCACCATCGATACTGCCACGATTATCCAAGCAACCGACACCGACATCTCCCCTGATGCCAATGGACGTTTCGATTTTTCCGGATGTGCCTGATCCGATTTTCTGTCCATAATATCATTGAATATGTAAATGGTACTTGCCACCAGCCCAAAACAAAAAAATCCGGCCAACACCGGTAAAAATTTCCTTCCGTCAGTCAATTCACCGGCAAAAAAAATTGGGATAAATAGAAAAAAATTCTTCACCCAATGATCAACTCGTAGGAGTTTCAAAATATTTCTGATAGTCGACATTTTAGCCGATATTGTTGCCTTGTATAAACACGCATAAAGTTAATCATCAATTTTCAACTAACCCTCAATTTGCTAAAAGACTTTGACACACGTCAAGAACATATCACTACTCTTAGCCCTCACTACCCTGACGTTCTTTTTTAGCAATTTCTGGCTTGACGGTTCGCTTAATCGGAAGGAGAATTTGAGCGGTGAACTAAAGTCCCCACCTGATTCACTCTCGCGTTGGAAGATAGCCGAGCAGGCACCTTTCAAATACCGGGTTTTACATCGAGCAATTGTAGTTGGTAGTTATCAGTTGATTAACGATGGCAACGAAGACAATAAACTCTTCTTCAACGTCTACCGATTTGTATCGCTTGTTTTTCAATTGATTGCTGTATTGTCTGTCTATTTTTTTTGCCGGAAATTGGAGCTAACCGGGAGTGCATTGGCTGCAGGAATTCTCTTCTGCCTGCTACCGCCCATGCTGCTTGCCTACAATGTCCCTGTACACACAAGAGAAGACATGTTGGGTTACACAATCTTGATATGGGGTTTGCTTGCCATTGAATTCAACCAAACAGTTGGAATTATGGTGGCTACAATTTTTGGGGTTGCTTGTCGCGAAACGCTGCTGATACTTCCGTTAGTGAACTTACTTCATAACACAAAGCAGCCGGTGCTGACCCGCTTGATCATCACCGTGGTTGCTGGCTCGGAGTTTTTGGGGCTTCGTTGGATACAAACAACTGAAAACCAAGCGTATAACCCGTGGGAAGGATTGCAATGGAACTTAGAAAATCTCAGTCAAGTGTTATTTTTTGGCTTCGTTTCATTTGGTGCAGCCTGGGTGCCAACACTAATCAGACTCTTTTCAATGAGCCGAACTAATGACAACAAGAATGATCAAATAAAAAGCAACATAGTCGACCAATCATGGTTGACAGCATTGGTATTGATTGTGGTGACTACATTTATCGGTGGAATTTTCAATGAAATCCGCCTACTTTATTTATACTCACCCTGGGCGGTTGTGATTATGATGAAGTGGTATGCCAATGGTAAACTCAAATTACTTGCCTATTGGCGAAGTAGATTATTTGTATTCACGTTTATAACCTGCCTAGTTACTTTAACATTTGGCTTTCTCTACGTCCTTCCGGTAGGCAAAGAAATAGCCGACCAAAGTGCGTACAAAATACCTTATCTCGCTTGGTTAATTGTTGGATTCTTCCACCTATTCCTGGCAACAATTCACCTGCCCTTTTTCTGGCAAACAATTTATCTAGGTGACAAGCAACGTTAAGGCACGTTGTCAGGTACAGGTGGCGATCGAACAAAGTGATCCCATGAGTTTCCCTTATTGTCATAGACCTTCACCGACACAAAAACATCTACTTTGTTTTGACCTGGTTGGCTCCAGATGCCGGAAAAATTGGCCCTTACAAGAGAAGAAGCAGATGCCTGGTTTTGAGGAATCAAATCGGCCGTATTCAAATCTTTTGATCGATCATGAAAACCCCAACGGAATTCAGCGCGGCCAGGGTCTTCCGGGTTAGCACCTTGGTAAGTATACTGTGCCTTCCAACTTTTTGCACTATTATCCCAAACTGCCCTTATGTTAGTGGCTAAAGGTTTATCCGGGAATGTGCCGGGCTTATAAAATCCAGCCAAGGTATTGTAAACGGTTGCCGCATCGGCATCACTTAGCAAGCCCCCCATCTTGATCCACATTCCAAAAAAATCATGCTGTGCCACATGGGAAACCGTACCATATCCAATTTGGTTAATTCCGCCAGATCCAACATCCACGGTATTCGGTGCCACCTGAGCGTTGTTAATGAACAACTTTGAATTAGCACCATCAAATTTTATTCTAACAATAGAGATCTTATTGAATTCCAAGACGGTTGGATTCATTTGAGGGCTAACTGTATTTGCACCATCCGTTAAACTTATTTCCAAATTGCTGCCCCTATTTCTCATGCCAAGCGTCACAGCAAAATATCCTTCAAACGACACCGCCTCCAAATCACGTAAGACAACAAACAAATCAAATGGCTGCGCCTTTTTTGTAAACAACTTACTCACCCACCTCGACTTGTCAACATTTGGAATAAAGATGTAGCCTTTTCCATCTTCAACACGGTAAACCGGAGGGGTAGGCCACATAGGTGAAGCAATTGTTCTGTCGTTTGACCAAGTGAGGTGGTTGTCCCCAACCAAATCCTTCATCACGAGCGCAGGTTTGCCATCCACTATATCTTGCGTCATACCATTATCTTGATAGCTGGCGGGCGCCACATAAGCAGCATCAAAAAATGACTTCACATCTGGGTAAGTTGCTACAGCGGGGGCTACCGGGTCTGATTTAGAACACCGTTGCAACAGGAGTAAACCTCCAAAAAATGCAATGAGTAAAAAAAGATTCACAGTTCTTTTCATAAGTTTTATGTTTGGCAAGGATAAAGATAAGCGATAGTCGTTAATTTGCAAATGTGTAATTGGGTATGACAGCTATGTTAACAAAAATAATGAATCACGATCTGTCGGATAGAACTTTCAACCGATTGCAATTTGTCATTATCACCATTTTTTGTAGCGTGCCCTTATTTGTTGAACTACCTTTCAAAATTAACTTATACTTGGCTTGGGAGGGTGCCTATCGATTTTCGATTGGTCAAATACCATTCAGGGACTTCTCGCTACCCATGGGTTTTTGCTTTTGGGTAATCCCTGGAATATTTTTTAAGTTGTTTGGTCCCTCGCTTTACAGCTTAATTATTGCTCAAAGCACTATTAACTTTTGGGGAGCATTTTCTTTAAAAGGTATTTTACAAAAACTTGGGCTCTCATCAGTGCAAGTCACTCTTTCAATTCTAGTGTATTGCTTATCTTTTGTTTTTGTGAACTTCTGGCCCTGGTACAACCATTCGGTATTCATATTTCAACTGGTTGCTACAAACTTTCTACTAAGCCACATCGAAACGCAAACAAAATTCAAGAAGCACATCTACTTATTTTTTGCAGCATTTTTCGTTGTGGTCGCTATATTCACAAAGCAAGACGGAGGCGGGCTAGCACTTGTTTCTGTTTCTATTTTAATGATGTACGTTGCATTGGCCGACCGAGCTTACAAATGGTTTGGCTTCTACTCGTTTTACGTGATCTTCATTACGCTAATATTCATTCTTCCGTTTTTGCCGTACGATTTTATTTATTGGTTCAATTACGGTCAAGCACCTCACAATGCACGCACGAGCATCAACGACATTCTCATTGACGTTTTTGAGGGATCGCAATGGCTAAAGTTTTACCTGCTTGTCTGGGTGATAATCGTATTGAAAAAGCTAAATGCAAACCCACACTATTTTAGAAACAGGCGCGAAATCCTTCTCAATCTTTTTGTCCTTTCTATTCTTGCGCAAGCTTTCCTGGTTCAGGTCACAAGTTACATACCTCATAATGTGAATATTTACTTTCATAGTATTGCGCTCGCATTCATTTTTTATCACTTACTGACACCCGTCTTTAGCAAACCAGTATTTTTTGCTGCGATTTTGGCGTGTATTACTTTTTGGTGGTCAGCAGATTATTGGCGCTATGGGCAAAGAATTTTGAACCGGGTATTCCCAAACCAAGCACAAACCGCGAATACAAATAAGATATCGAAATACACCTGGCTTCTTCCTGATTCTACAGCTTCAAAAAAGAAAGAAATTAAATGGGTCAAAAGTAGTTACCAAACATTTTATCACGTGCTCTTACCAGAAGAAACAGTGGCCGGGATCGATTCAATTATGAAACTGCCTGTTTTGAGAAAAAAGGAGCTAAAAGTGTTGAACATGTCTGAATTGACACCGCTTGCGCACGAAATCGGGTACGAGCCCTTAAGGCAACATCCGCTTTGGTTCCACCGAAATGTTGCAATTTTCGACCCGCAAATTGATCAGCTTTGCCGCAATATTGCCTCTAAAGATTATGATTTGGTGCTGTTCGAAGAGATTCCATACCTCAATCAATTTTATCCGGAGAAAGTCAGAAGCTATCTTCAAACACACTACAGAAAAGTACTTACTTTCATCGCGCCACGCGAAAAAGAAGGAGCCTTCATCGAAGTGTACGTTCAACCTTAAATCACCTCTTCCAACTTTACCCCAATCAGCTCCTCTATATCGATTTTAGAAATATTGAATTCCCGCTCGGCAGTGATCTTTTGAGTCTTTCTAGTATTCAAAATCTCGAGCGCATTGTTGTAGTCCACGATTGTCGCTTCTCCATTTTTGAATTTCTGCTCCGAAGTTGAAAATAGATTAGAGGCATCTTCCAAGGCCTCGATTTGTACTTTGAGCAGATCCTTATTAGTGAGGTAAATCTGGTATCGTCTTAAAACCTCTGCACGCATGGTTAACTTTTGGGAGTTTACATTTTGAACAGCAATCATTTTTTCCTCTTTCGCCCGCTTCACACGGATTGGGTCAATAAAAAAATTTCCTAGGTTAAGCGTTGCCCCAAAATTATAGCGGGGGAAGAAAATAGGAAATTGAGTAGTGTTAGGAGGATTAATATTAAATTCGTTCAAGTTTCCCGTTGCCGTAATCTGATTGAGGAAACTCCTCTTGAGTATTTTTTCATTGTATTCCGCTGCTGATACCTGATGCTTAAGCATTTCGTTAGTGGGATTATTTGCCCACGCTAACCGCACCAGCTTCTCAACAAACTGAATGTCCTTGGCATCGTCAGGTAAGATAATTTTATTGTAGTCGATTTTTTGTGCTACCAGAACCAAGGGGGCGCAAAAAAAGAGAATAAGCGCAAGTGATCTATTCATAGTTATGTTATTTACTTAGTCAATTGTGGGTAATGTGTCTATAAAAACTGTTTACGTTGCAGTTTGATCAAGTTAGGCATTAATACAAATATCGAAAAAACCAGCAAACCTGTAGGCTTTTGTCCCATTGCCGACTGAGCATAATTTGCCACCACGAGCGAGAAAAACGCTGCAATGTACGCTCCGTAAAGTGCTTTCACCAACGGATCGGTTGCTGTGTAGAAATTTGATACGCCAATTGCCAACACTGAAAAGTACAATGTCATTAAAATGATCAAACCAATCCAACCCACGGTAATCGCTGTCTTCAAAAACCCGCTGTCCGTTGGGAATCCCGCAAAAATATGTCCCGGAGAAAGCGCTTCTCCTTCGGAATCAGTTGTATTTACGCCCCACCCAATGGGGTGAGACAATATTAACGGCTGGGCACGGGCGCGATTAATTTCCCTAACATTCATTGATTCATCTTGTTTCGGCTGAAAGGTTGTTCTAATTCTTGTGATGGTATTACCATAAAATGGCCCGAACAAAATTGCCATAAAACCTAAGACAAGTACTCCCAAAATCAAGATCGTTCGCCTGTTGTTGATGTGCATTAAGATATATATAAATGCACCTACAGGTATCATAGCAGTAGCCGTGCGAGTGCCTGAAAAACTCATTGCAACCAACATTAAAAATGCTGCAATAAAAAGTACTATGCGCTTCTTCCAATCAAAACAATCCGCCATTGCCAGCACGGCACAAAAAATTGCGCTATAGGCCATGCAAATGCCAAAGGCAGCCACGTCAGACATAAAGGAAAACTTGCGGAGAATGCCCCAGTTTTGTATCAGAAAAATAGTCCCGGGCGTGCTGTAAATATCCCGCCACTCAAAGTCCGCATAACCAAACACTTCTTGGTATATGCCATAAACAGCCGCCAAGAGTGACAGAAATAACCAAAGTTTGGTATAGGTAATAACAACATCTAAACGAGTGAGGATTTTAACGAAGAGAAAGTAAACGATGCACTCAAATACAATGGCGCGGGTGGCCACCACCCAAGCGTTAATCGATACCGCATTTGGGTTAAATGCCTGCAGTACGTAATATGTTTGTAAGAATATAAAAATATAGGTGATTGGGTTCTGAAAGTTGGTCCAATCAACTCGGGCTTTACGTTTTGACTCAGCGATGAAGATACCAGCCAGTAAAACGAGCTCAAGCACTTCTACCCCCACTCCCATCGGTAATCTGACAGGAAGCAATCGAGCAATAAAGAAAAGAAAATAGGAGTACCATGTAAGAAAATAGAAGCCAAAATTTGTATCAATCACCGACTTGTATAAAATAGGAATTGCAACTAAGACTGCAAAGATCAAGGCACCTACTACGTAGCCTGCATTACCTACTAGCATTGCAATAAGTAACGCACCAACGGAAAGCCCCAAAAAAAGCATCACTTCTTTGACGCGTGATTTGAAGTAGGCTTTGGCATCAATTCTCATGGTGATCAAAAAAACAAAACCTTCAGAAAAATCATCAAAAAAGTGAGGAACAAAAATGCAATTACCAAATTCTTAAGCGCTCTATTGTCAGGAGGCTTGTTCTTATTGCTCTTCGTCATTTTGAAACGAGTTGAATGAAGGTCATCCAAAGTTGTTTATACAAAAAACCCACATTTCGAATCACGTTAAACGTGCTAACTTTTAAAATCCGGTGCAGAATCACTTGCATCACCAAAAAGCTTACGATGGTGGTAGAAAGTGTGCCGAGAGCAGCGCCCATCACACCAAAGTACTTGATCCAAAAATAATTTAAAGTGAGATTAATGAGAAAAAATGACGCAGTCACATAAAAATTTCTGTTGGGGTAACCGATTGAATCCATGGTAACACCAAATTGGTAGGAAAACGGCAATACCAAACTCATAAAAATTGACACCTGAAGTATTGGCACTGACTCGTGATAGCCAGGTGCAATGATATCAATAATCAAGGCTGGAAAAATCAAGACAAACAGAACCGCGGGTAGGGCAATACAAAGAATGGCCGCCACCGACCGCTCATAAAGATCACGAACTGCATCTTTTCCTTCTGTGGCAATGAGTTTGGCACTCTTCGGAAAAACGATAGCAGAAATAGACATACTGGGTATATTAATAAGGTTGGTGATGCGACCTGCTACATTATAAATCGCCACAGAAGCAGTAGATAACATCGAACCCAGCATAAACTGGTCTACAGCGGAATACAGCATGGCGCCTAAACTGGTACCCACAACAAATTTACCGTAGTGCGCCAACTTCAGCGCCCAACTTTTGCTGAAGGTCAACCCTGCCTTGTAAATTGTCGCATCCGAATACAAAGCAAATACTGACGCAATCATCGCCCCGCCCAAATTGAAAAGAGCTAGTTTAAAGATGTCAATCTCAAAAATACCGAAGTATGAAAGCACAATGGCAAAAAACAGAATTCCGTTGCGAATAAAGTAACCAAAAAACACATTCTTGAAGTCGAGGGTGGCATGCCGAAGGTATTCAAACTGAAAGAAAGGCACCAATAAAACTGACGTGATGGCGTACACTGAAAACATTTGTTCTAAGTCCGCGGCATTCCAAATCGTGGCGAGCGGTTTAGCGCCCAAAAGTGCCGCAACTGAAATAAGTACCGCGAATCCAGCATTGAGAGCAAGCGCGGAACCAAAAAGTTGATGCCGTTCATTCTCAGGCGCTTCTGCGCGCAGTTTAATGAAACCATACTTGACAAACCCGACACGAGCAACCTCCACAATGGAAGCCACTGTAACAAACAAAGTATAGGCGCCCATTTGAGGCTTAGTGAGCAACCGCACAAGCAGATAGAAACCTCCAAAACCAAAAACTAGGTTACTCGCATTCTGTAATAGGCTGAAAAAGCCTGCATTAAGCCAATACGAGTTTTTTGAGAACTTCAAGAGGGCACCAGTTAGATTAAAACAACAAAGCCATGAATTGCTTCATGGCTTGGAGGTTCCGAGCAGTTGTTCGCCCGATCGCTCGTTGCCGATTTTTGTTCATGGTTGTGCAAAATTAGATTTTTTTAAGCGTTTTCCTTATAGATCAACTCGTTTCTTCAATAATTCGAAGAAGACTCAAGCCCACGATGTGTCACATTTTAACGAGCGACTTTGGAACGAGGCTTTTCATTGTATTCAGGGAGAAGAGGGCGCGTTGGTTATTAAAAACATACCACATCGTGAGGCCACTTGCCCAAATGGGTAGGTTGGATTGATGGTCATTTTTTGCTTGATGCGATGTAGTTCTGGAACACCTATTCCGGTCAAAATAGCGAAATAAAGACCAAACATCTTTCAGACATTTGTCCTTCCTATTTCCGGACACTCCATGTCAATTCACGCGAATCTGCCGAATGCCGTTTGAAATGTCGTTTGAGTTATCTTGCAGTAACTTCACTACGAGCCTTTGCTTCGATGATTCCCGGATGGATACATCTACACTGTAAATACCTTGCCCCCAACAGGGTTGAAAGTTTCCGTTGCTCGACTTGTAGTAACCAAAACTTCGGGGTACCATCATGCAATAACCATCCAGTTTGCTTTTTACCGGATCTTTAGCAAGGGAGGCTACCATTTCGCGTTGCCTAGGCTTATCCAAGGGCACATTCCGCAACAGTAAAATAAATTTACCAAGCTCAATATTATTGCAGAACACCCCTTGTTCCGTCATCCAGCTACTTCTAATTTTTATTTCTACATCAAGGTTGAGGTTCTGCCCCGCTTTCATTTCCGGGACTTTGCACTTAGGGGAATAAAATTTGAAATCGTTCAGTTTAAGTCTAAAGACAGAATTATTAATGATATCATATGGATTATCCAAATCAAGCGCTAGCGAAAGCACAAATGCTGTATCGTATGAATTTGATTTTGTTTCCACCAAGCGAATGACCTTGATTCCGTTAAACTGAAGGCCTTCGGGATCTAATGGGCTCTGGGTAGAAACTTTACTGTAAAAATAAAGCTGATCGGTAGATGCAAAATGCTCAGCTGTATATTTTGCTTTATCTTTCTCTATCAGTTGCTTAATGCCATTTGCTGCCAACGACACACTGGTGCCTGCAAGGGCAGTAAGCAACCCTCGGCTGGCTGTAGCTTGCGGCTTAATATTAAGGCTACCCAAAACATCGGGCTGCTCTGGCACAATCGCAATTACCTTATCGGCCACTGGCTTTTTCTGTGGAAAAGCGTGTAGGCTGACCACTAAACTGACCAGCAAAAGAATATATCTGCGCATAACCCTTTTTTTATTATCTAAAGGTAAAGAAAGTTAAGACACGAAGTAATTTGTGCTGCATTTATTACCCTGACTAGCAAACTTACTAAAGGTGATTCACTTGCCTTGATTAATGATGATTGATTAAGAAAGCCAGTCCATTACCTCAGTAACTCCTTCCACGCCTGGCGCAGTTTGATTCTTTCCAACACAGTGACGGGCAAATACCCACCTGAAGTCGCCAGTTCCACCCACTGTTGAGGGGTCAGAAAACGAAGGGCGTCCAACAAATGATCTTCTGTTTCCTTTTCTTTGCCTGAGTCATACACAATTGAGGTCCAAATCATGAAGGCCTTGGGATTAGGTTGTTCTCGCTCCACCAAGGGCTTTAGAAGCTCCACTGCAAATTGCGGGTTATGAGTAAGGTTAAAGAACAACGAATACTCAATTGCTTCGTCATCGGAATGTGGAGCGTTTTTTACAAAACGATGCCAGACTTGGCTTGACAAGCCTTGTATTTCAGAAAAAAATTTGAATTGCTGTGTACGTGCCAACAACTGAGCCCTTGTAACATAATAGTAAAAATCCAATTGGCGAACCAGCTCTTTTTTATCAGGTGCTGTCTGGTAGGATTTCCTCAATTGAAGAAGTAAATCCAACGCTTCCACGCTTGGCGGATAGTCAGTCATCTTATGTTGATGCTTTTTTAAAGTTGCTAGGTACATTATCTGGCTTTTTTCGAAAGGGCAATTCCAATCATCTTTCGTGGGTGTTTCCGACCCCGACCCGAAAATTGTATTGGCTAAAAGAACCTGATGATATTTAATGCAACGCGCGCGAACAGCTGCCGAAATACCGGTAAGATTGGCCACTTGCTTTACTTTGTTATGAAATTCATTCTCGCTCAGCCCGCGATACAAAAACATAAACTCAGCCTCTCGAAAAATTAAGTTCGGAGAGGATAGATTCGATGGCACTATCAACTGGCTATTCGCCTGTTGATGGGTTAACACCAGCAACTCATAGTACCTTTTTTGCAACGCTTCTAGCTTAAGTAGATTGGTGCGGGTAAATTTTCCTGATGCCACAATTGTTTCAAAAGCTTCCAACACATCTTTGGCATTGTCAATTTTGACTTCTGTTTTTTCCAATTCAAAGGAAATGATGGAATACCGCTGTTGGTCGAGCCATGACTTTATCAAACTGTCGCCTGCATTTTTATTCGCATATGCACGAATTTCGTTTTGATTAGCGAGCCTTCTTCTATTTCTTTTAACATCATCGCTACGCAGTTGTTCGTTCATCAGTTCCCAATTCTCCTCGGTTTTCAAGCTTAGTACTGCATCAGTTGTAAGCATGCCGTTCCGCTCCAAAAACTGCTTCACCGCAGCACCTCGCTCGTTGAACAATTTTTGATTGCGGACGAGACTACCTTCAATACTTGCAAACGAGTGAATTTTGATTGTCTTCACTTTTGAAAAGTCAGGAACCAGCGCCAATAGTTCCTGCTCATCTTCCGGTGTAAGTTGCGTTTGATTTTTTTGATAGTAGAGCTTACAAAATTTTTCATTGATGGTAGATTTATGCACCGTATCAATGGGCTTGATCGCTGCCAAGAATCGGTACTCAAGTATAGGGAACGTAGGTATTAATTCGGCAGTCAGTTGAATGTGATAATCGATAATATCACACAGTCGTGCTTTTCGTATCATCAATAAATTAATAGAGCTACCATCGGGCACCGAAACTGGAAGTTGAAAATTAGCAGTTTTAGGCCATTTGTTAAATGGCGTTTTAATGCCGAGGACCATAACTTTTTTCGGAATAACGTTTTTGGACAACTGCATTATTTCCCTGCGCGTAATGCGCTTTCCGATACTTCCGTTGAGAATGTGCCGTTGATTAGTTCTGGAAGGTATTGATAGGTACTCCTCTTCATTCAAAAAAGAGGTACTTGAAATCGTTTCTACCACCAGTCCACTTCTGAAATGATACCAACGAAATGCTCGCTTCAACTTCTTTCGATCCGCGAATATCCACCCCGGATACGATTGCCTGCCGCCTAACCAAGCTTGAGCCATTACCAAGTTGCGGTTCTTCTTCTTGGCTCGCTTAAACCACACTGCTGACTTTTTTGGGGAAGGAAGAAAATAAGTACCGTCCACGTTCTGGCTATTGCCGATTGAACTTTTTGCGGGTAAACCGCTGGCCAAAACAACGACCACTTTCATGTTGTTCGTAGTCGTGTCCACCCCCGCCCCAACGCCAATAATGCCATACGTCTTGCTTAATATGTTTTGTGCTGACTTCGACTTCAAACCTTCCAAAAGAACATTGAGTGCTGTTTGCCGGTAAGAAACATTTCGATAGGCGTAATTGGTGATGGGTCTAAAATAATTAGTCTGCTCGATGAGTTTGACGTCCAACGTCCACTCAATTACCTCTTGTGGGTAAACTCCCCGGTCGACCAACCATTGGCGTACCAAAAAACCTTTCTGGGTTTTCAATAGCACTACGGCTTGCTCGTTTGCAGCTTCCGCCAAGTCCATATTCCACTGCAGCGGCAATTCTTTTTGTGAAACACGAAGGCTGTCAATTTGCTTGTGAATGAGCATGGCCAGTGCATGCTTGGTAACATGGCTCGGATGTAGCGACACATCTTGCTGTGCCACAACGCCTACAGAAATAAGGGAAAAAAAATAGAATCCGATAGCGCGAAGCAACTGACTTTTCATTTACCGGCCACTTCCTTTCGTAATCACTTGTTGTAAGTGTTAACCATCTGTTTGAACTCCTCCGTTTCACGAATGCTATCCAAATCAGAATCAAACTTCATAGATACAAAGCTGCTATAACCCATTTCAAATGCTTTTTTCAGCCACTCCAATGCTTCTTTGTTTTGCCCTCTTACCGCAAAAAAGCAGGCCAATCCGAAAGGTCTATTGCTATTTTTAGGATCTAATTCTAGTGCCTTGCTAAATTCTTTCTGTGCACCGTCAAAATTCTTTTGACGTAAATAAATATATCCTCGCTTGGAGTGCGTGTAAGAATCTTTAGGATTTAACTTATTTGCTTTATCAAGATATTCAATAGCTGTCTTATAATCTCCAAAGCGATAATAGCAGTCAGCAAGTGACGTAAGTGTATTCACGCTTTTAGGGTCTTTTTTCAGTCTAGCCTCATAAAGAGGGATTGCTTTAAGCATATACTCCTTTGATTTAGCTAAATCCTTTAAAAAGAAGCTGTATATATATCCGATTTCGTAATAAATCCAAGCGTATTCCTTGTCTAATTCAATACTTTTCAAGTGGAATTTAATTGCATCGTCAGGTAACCCAAGCTTAGACGAATGTATCTCGCCTAGCTGGTCATACGCGCTCTTGTATTTTGGGTTTATCTCTAATGTCTTATTCCAACATTTTATTGCGTTAGCGTAGTCCTTCATGTTTTGATAACACAAGCCCTGATTATAAAAGGCCACGTGCATCTTTGCATCCATCCTAGCAGCTAACTGATATTCGGCAAGCGCCTCAGGATATTTTTTCAAGCGGTAGTAAACATTTCCAAAAGTATTGTGATGCGTTGCTTCTTTTGGCTCCAACCCAATTATCTTCTTATTAATGGCAATTACAGAGTCAGCCAATTTCATGTCCTCAAATACATACGAAAGACTTCTTAAGTAGACAGTCTTAGGTTTTTTTGCGTACGCTTGCCGAAAGTATTCTATTGCCTTGGGGTAATTCTCCTGTTTACGGTAAACCCAAGCAAGTTCATTCAATGGGCCGGGCTTATCGGGAAATTCCTCAACCAATGCCTCAAAAAGTTTTTTCGAGTTGCCGTAATCACCCAAATCTCGATAGATCTGTCCCATCAAGAAACGGTTATCATAATCGTTATTTATTTCGCAAGCTTTTTTTATCAAATCCAATGCCTTTTCATTTTCATCTTCATCATTGTAAATGGCCGCCAAGCTGTACAACGCATAGTCATTTTGAGGGTCAATCGCTAAGGACTTTTTATAAATCATTTTTGCGCGATTAGTTGAATCAAAATCTTCTAGATAGTCAGCATAATCATTCATTGCATTTACATAAGTCGGGTCTAGCTTCATCAACTTTTCATAATAGAAAATGCCCATTTTTACATCCTTATTTTCAAAGGATGCGTCACCGAGGCTCTCCAAACTCAACGTGAGAGCGGTGTCCAGCTGGTAAGCCTTCAAATAATACCCAATGGCTTTGTCATACTCTTCCTTATCTAAAAAAACGTCACCAATTTTTAAATAAACGTAAGGGTCCTTTGCATTTAGTTTCAATGCTTGGGCATTCCATTTTTCAGCCTCCTTCAAGTCATTAAGAAAATAATACAGGTCACCCATCGTGGTGTAAGGATAGCTCCACTTGGGAGCCAGTTTGATCACCTTGTCATTTACTGCTTTGACTTTTGCAACGTCCGAGGGAAGCTTACTCTTGCTCGCCAGCTCGCCTAACGAGATTGCGTACCCCTCGAGCAAGTAAGGTTCGTTTGGAAATTTCTTAACAGCCGCTTCAAATTCAGCGATTGATTCATCTAAGTGTTTCCTCCATTTTACGCTATCATCTTCTGTTTGATACTTAATCCAGTTTTGTCGTCCGGTAAAATAAAATCTTAACTTCTCTGCATTTACATTTTGCGTATCATCTTTCAAAGTTAAGTAGCGGTCCAGGCAGGTGAGAGCATCTGCATAGTACGTCAAATTATATCCATTCGATTTCTTTAGAGTATCGGCCTTGCTAGTTTCTGACTTACCCTTTTCCGTATCGGTCTTATTCGTTTTCAAATACATGCGAAGACCCTTCAAGTCATTTTCGAGTACTGTCCGAGAGGCCTCATACAAGCTAGCAGCTAGTGATGTCCTCAGATTTAATGTGGATGGCGCATCGGGCGACATTTTTTCTATTTCCTTGTAGTAATAATAAGCGCAACTGTTTATAGGGCGGATGAGTTTTTTTGCTTTCAGAGCCTCGCTGAATTTTTTCTCCAAGTCGGTAATCGCAGCGCTTGAAGTAATCGCGCTTTTTCCACGAGACGAAAAGGACAACGCTATCTCTTTCGCATTAGCGATATCTCTTTCAGCACTAGCCATCAATGCTTTTTCTACTTGAGCGAGAGCCAGCTCCTCTTGATTTGCTAGATAGATTGTCGGCTTTTGCTCAGATTTGTGCTTTACATTGTTGTACACATAGTCACCAAGTTCTTTAATCGTAACAGTATTATTCTTATCGGTGTCGGCATCCCCGTAAAGACCCTTGAGAAAATAATATGTAAACACTCCATGTTTTAGATCTTTGAACTCCAACGCCTCTTTACCGCCAGAAGAGGCTGCAAACAAAATGCTTCCATTGCGTTCTTCCAATAACTTGCTAACCATTTTGATGGCATCTGTAGGCAACCCACTAATAGTGGCAGAACGGCAGGCGTCAAACACTAAAATTACGTTTCTGTTTTTATGAGCCCATTTCCCCAAATCACTCTTAATATCGAAAATACTTACACTGGTTCCACCGTCTTGCATAGTAAGCGCATCGTAAGGAAAAAAATAGCTGTCGGTAACGTTATATGCTCCGCCATGGCCCGCCATGTAAACGATCACGATATCTTTCTCCTTGATGATGTTGCGTGAAACCATTAAATCAATTGCACCAAATCCTTTTTCCACAATGTTTGCCTTTGTTGCATCTTGATTATAAAATTCAATCAGGTGATCCTCGGGTACTTTTATTGACCGCAGGTAATTGGAAAAAGCAATAGCGTCCAAGTCTGCATAATTGAGGTCGTCTATGTTTTTGTAGTCAGAGATGCCTATAATCAAAGCATAGATTTCACCAGGCTTTTCATTGACGCCACCTTCAACGATGGCTTCCGCCCCTCTCGCATTTTGTGCTGCACAAAAGTTTATTGAACTAAGAGTAAACAACAGCCATCCCATGACTGTTTGTTGGACTATTCCCAACTTCAATCGAAGCTGAGAATTACAGGAGTTTGCCTTCATATCAATTAGACTTAGACTTTTGCGAAACAAAACATCATTAATTCAAGAATCCACTTTGAGACAGCAGTAGTTTCAATATTTTAATTCATCTTTAAAATATCCTTCTTCAAATTCATATTCTTTTTCCCCACGCTAAGTTCTGCTTTTATATCACCATTAGAGGTATTGTACGTGAGCGTATTCACATAAAACTTAAAAAGCGCCTTGCCGTATAATCCGTTTACATTCTGCAATACCACTTGTCCATTTTGATTCACCACTTTCGCACTGGATGCATTCTCAATGTTCAGCTTGCCCATTCTTATCACTTGTTGGTTTTTCGTTGTGATGTACACTACCCCATCGCGATTGTAAATTTTGTCTATTTGAGAAAGGCTCTCATAAATGGTTTTGTTTTTTACTTTAAAATCTGGCTGGTCTGCATCTAGTGTAGCAATTATTTCATCGCCAGTGGTCAGCTCTGGCGAATTTTGTATAACTTGAATGAAGGCGGCCAAGCCGAGTAGCTGTGGATCGGCTCCTTCAGCTTTTACTTTCGACTTAAGGGCGTTGATTTTGTCCCTCAGGTCTTCAGTTTCACCACGCGAATGCACAGGACCAGGAATGTTGCGCGTGCCGTGGCAGCCGACCAAAAGAAGGGCGCAAAGTAACATGGGAACGAGCTGGGACTTTTTGAATCGGTACATACTTGTGTGCTTTTTTGGTTTTATTGATAAATGTTTTTAAAGGCCTCGTTGTTTTGGTCGGCAAAGTATTCTACTTCAATCCACCACGCCCAACATTGCCTTGTCAGGTCGATTTTAGCAAAGGCGAATGCAATTTTCTTTACCAACACCAATTAATAACAAAATCAGTTTTAAGTCAACTTGTTCAGCTATTGCAAAGCGCCATCTTACGCCCTACTTTTTTGAAATAAACATAAAATCGCTTCCCGGTTCATTACCATCAAATTCACCCGCACAGGGCTCAGGCGTCAGGCGCTCGACCCCACTTTTGATTTCGCTAAACGTCAATATCTGGTCTTTACCACCATTGCTTCTGAGTAGCTCTAAAAATTGCCTGGCAAAGGGCGAATGTTGCCCAGGCCTACCATCGGGCACGTAGGTTTTGCCGCCCGAGGTTATGTAGAGCCTTGTATTATTTTTTAGCTTGCGTTTCAAAAAACTATCGTCCACCACTTCAGCATAAAGTGGATCATCTTTTTCACCACGGTGGCCTGACTTGGAAATGCGTTGATCGAAGGTGCCACCAAAGCAGGCATCTAACACCAGCATCACGTGGGGGCACTTTATATTGGTGAGCATATTGCGGAGCTTCGAGTGCTCAAGGTACGTATCGCGTAGCGGGTCATCTTCTTTGCTTTTTGAATCGCGCGCTACTAAATAGCCCGAAACAAACTCATCATAGCCTCCATGCCCAGCCCAAAAAATCAATAGTTGACTTTTAATGCTGTCAAACTTCATTCGCGAATAACGGAACAGTGCCTGGCTTATCTCTGCCTTAGTAGGATTGGTCAGCATTTCGGTCTTGAAGCCGTAAAGATTTTTTAAGTCAGCCTCGATTGCCTTTGCATCGGTAACCGGATTGGTCAAATCATTCCAAGAGGGGGAATCATAATCATTGATTCCTATAATTAACGCAAAGTTTTGTACTGCCTCTCTGAGGATACCTTGCTCGGTTTTAGGTGATTCAACCTCTGCCTCCGCTCCACGTGATTTGGATGGAGCCAGTGCATCTTTAAATATTCTGAGTTGATCCAATGCCTGAGACTCATAGAAAAAATTACTATATAGAATTGAGCGGATCCCCCATTTATTTTTTTTATGAAGGTCGCTATTCATTTCAGCAGAAATAATTTCAAATTCAACCTTTGATCGATTTTCTGGGGAAAATAAATAAAACAAATTATTTTCTTTTATTGAGAAGAGAAAACTAGTTAAAGCCCCTCCACCAAATTCTTCTCCTTCAAAACCCAGTGTATTCGTTGAAAGTATGATGCGATTTCTATCGGACATAATGGCTTCAATTGGATCTTTTCCCAATACGATCTTCTGCAAATTCTTGGCGAATTCTTTGCCATCTCCCGCTTCTGAAATTAATAACTGGTTTTTAGCCGGAATTAAGTTTAACCAATTTTTTAATTGCAATAAGTTGAAATGCTGATTTCGGGGATTCTGCTCTTCTTTTGTTCTGTAAACTTCGCGGATGGACGAGGGATATGTATAAAAATTGATATCGCCATCTTCTAACTGCACACTCACAGCCGAGTAACCGAACACAAAATAATCTTCCGGTTTCATGATCTTTATAAGTTCGCGAAAAGCCCGGTCAATATTTATGAAGGTTGCAGAGGTATCCGTTAATATCTTGACTTGTGGCTCTGCTGTCGATGCAATATTTGCTGATCTAAATTGTTCCTTAACCCACGCGCCTAGCCGAAGGGCATCCGACTTACTGTATTGCAGCGAGAAATCGTTATAGGTATCTATTCCAATGGTTAAGACAAATAGGTTTCCTTTTTTTTCTGTCCCTGGAAAAAATAAGGGCTGGTTGAGGAATCCGGCAGCACCAGGGGTTTGCTTTGGAGCAATCAACTTTAACTGTGCCGTCAACTCATTGTAGAAAGAATTATAAGTATCGATCTCTTTCTGTCCTTTTGAATCAGCTGTCAAAATTTTATAGAACGCATATGAATACGCGCCTATGTCTTTTCCATTTTCATCTTCGGTTGCATAATTTAAACCTTCTTCCAGACAAGCCGACAGCAAAATGTAGGGTGCCATGGAACTCCCTTCAAATTTTGCAAACTCTTCAAAAAAACCTCGAGGTTTCAATGAAGTGGTAATGGATTTATCTGTAATCATTCCAGCCTTGTTGGGACCAAAGTGAGTAGCATCAAACGAAAGTACCACTTGGCCGGCCGGACCAATTTTTTCTCTAATTCGATTTACAATCTGAAGAAATTCATCATCACGAAAGTGCAAAGACCCAAACGGAATAGCTGGGTTCTTCGTTTGATTAATCGGTGCGTCAATCGGCACCAGGCACTCATCAAAGCCGTCATCCTCGTCTTTGTTGTCATCGGCAATTTGCTGGCCATGACCAGAGTAGTGGAAGAAAAAAACATCGCCCGGCTTTATGGAATTCAATATGGCTTCAAAAGCTTGCACCATCTCAACCCTTGTAAGATCCTTTTTTACTAAGACCTTGCTATCATAAAATCCGTTTGTTCTTAAACCCGCGGTAATCAATCGGATATCATTCTCAGTTGTGATCTCTGACCACCCCGTTTGCTGAGTGTTATATTTCCCATTAGCAATAATCAGTGCTTTTAATTTGTTCCTATCCCTTATTTCTTCTTGCACACCACCAACTTTAGAACCTTTACCGCTCAACGACAGCAAACCTAGAAGGAAAACGGTGGAAAAAAGTAAAGTATTTTTCATCAAGCAAAGTTTAGTTGCTAACTATCTAATTTTTCCTTTCACCTCGTCCATCAAACCAGCTACCATCGCGCTCAAATTCTTAGGATCTCCTGTAGCAGTAAAGGGACCGCCTATTTTTTTTTCCCCTTTGTATATAATGTAGGTTACTTGAAGCTTACCGCCCTCCTGTTTATAACGTCCTGATAACCGATACGCATTTGGATAGTCCTTGCCTTCAGTAAAAACAATTTCAGCCTGACGGCCGCGTGCCGTTATCTCACGTAGTTGTGAGTTTACTGCCTCTGAGAATTTTAACACTACGTCTTCATATGAATTTTCATCCTGAAAATTACTCGCCACAAAGATGGGTTTGGGCTCTGCAAGTTTAATCTGGTCTTTCACTTCCTTCGTAACTTTTCCAATATCATAACTGCGTTGACTATCAGGGCTACGGAACAAGGGCTGCTGGATGCCCCCAATGCCTTTGGCCAAATTGGGGACTTCATCCACAGCATACTGCAACAGCTTTTGTACGTCCACATATTCTTCACCGCCATCTACGCGCAACGAAGCGCCTCGGATAGCTTTCAATAACGAGTACGTGAGTAATCCCTGCCCATAGATACTCGTCTCGTAGCTCACTGCATCCGCAGCAGAACCTGATAACACATAAAATCCCGTGCGCTCTGAAAGCCTGTCCAATGAACGCACCTGACTGGCTGGCACATCGCGGCTGGTAGAGACCATCACCTCTGCGGCTTTGCCCGAGGCACATGCGTCCAAAATCAACACCTTTTTGCGGGCTGGAATATCGTTGAGCAACTTAGTGAGTTCTTTGCTGGAGATGGTAAAATTCTCGCGCGCGGCCTGATCTTTTAAGTAACCTGCATCAGCACCGGTGCATTGGTGCGTGAGGTAATAAAAGTCTCCATCTTGCCCTCCATAATTAACACCGTGCCCCGAGAAATAAAGTACCATGGCATCTTGAGGTTCTGTTTTTGCCAACGCCTTCAAGGCATTGACAATATTTTTTTTGCTCGGATATTGCGGACTGGTACCGGGCAGATCGGTGGTCAGTAGCTGAAGGTTTGCCTTGCCTTTTGGAAATAATTGTTCTGAGCTATTTTTCATTGCACTATAAAAATCCTGCGCATCTTTAGACGCAAACTTTAAATCGATGCGATCACCACTGTAATCAGAGGTGCCTACCACCACCGCATAAAAGGAAACTTCCTTCTTGGGTGCCGCTTCTACCTCTATAGCAGCTCCTTTGCTTTGACTAGGAATAGGCTTGTAGCCAATGTAAGCCGGCTCGGACGAAAGCCATTCTTGGTTGTTCCAGGCAACCACCTTTATGGCATTTAGTTGGTCAGCACTGAACTTGGATTTGTACTGTCGTAAATCGATCGTTAATTTTTGATGATCCTGTTCTCCTTTTTGCGCTGATTGTCGAGCATCTTCCAAAATTTCCGAACCTTCCACAAAAACGGACACCTTTCCGATGCCCCCTCCCTTATTGGCTAACTCAATACTTAGATTATCGTTCTCCAGACTTAATTTCACTGAAGACGGAAACTCAATCTTTCCCAATGCGGGCACTTCTCTTAAAGGCTCTTTCTTAAAGCCCAGTAGAATACTTAACAACCCTGGTTGATAATAGCGTTGCTTCAGTTGGTTGATGTTGATGACTTTGTATAATTCGTTGCGATCTGCTGTATCGGTTACAACATAATACATGCGCGCCATGCCGCCCACTTCGTTCATCGCACCGGGCGTGGCATCAAACAAGCCTTCGGGTGTAGTGACTACCCAGTTGACGCTGTCTAACACCATCAGGTTGGCCAACTCCTTTTCTGACTTTAAGTTCCAAAATCGAAACCCATCATCGAAAGCGGTAATAAAAATACTATCGTTCAAATATTCAAACGATTCAATCTTGCCCAACTTACCCCTAAGCTTTTTATACTCATGTCCAGTTCGGATGTCAATAA
The DNA here is from genome assembly GCA_018267275.1 of Bacteroidota bacterium. Classification (GTDB taxonomy): domain Bacteria; phylum Bacteroidota; class Bacteroidia; order Cytophagales; family Cyclobacteriaceae; genus ELB16-189. Next base: position 53,327 of record JAFDYV010000001.1, read on the forward strand.
AATTTAAACTGTTATCATTTGGCTGAAAAATAACCGACTTTCCGTCTTCAAGGAAACTACTATAGCCAATTTTATATCCATTAGGGACTGGAAGCTTTTCCCATGTCATGAAATCTAGAAATTGATTACCCGCTTGAATAAACTTTTTATCGTCTGACAATATGCAAGGGTACACCCCTTGCTTTGATTTATACTTTTTGATAACCTGATTTTTTGCTATATCAAGCACTTCTATTCTTTCACTAAAGGGTTTGGTGAAAAGCAATTTTGTTCCATCTTCTAAGAGGTGCCATGATTCAATGCTGTCAGTCGCTAATAATTGATTACGCTGATCAATGATTTCAAGTTTCTTGAGAGGCTCATTAAATCGCCTAGGTTTAGTGGTGATGATTATTTTAAATCCATTTTTAAGAAAATATTTTGAAGAAGTATTTAAGTCATAAATACTTGATTGTTTTCGTTCCACCTTCAACACGCCTTCCATTGGCTTATACCAAATTGAATCTCTTTTGTCACCCTCTTTCCACGCAACTTGTGACCTGCAACTTTCAATATCCCAACTAAATGTGCCTTTACCATGTCTGCTTATAAACAAGGATTTTCGGTCTCGTTGTGTTTTGAATTTTCCGCCAAAACCACTAAAGTTTTGGACCCCAATAAATCCATAGGAGCCTAGGACATTTTCCGCCAAAACTGGCCCTGGCCCCCAGGCCAAATAATTATTAATCGAATCACTAACTATGTTATGGTAGTAAAGTAGTGTGCCTCCAAATAAGACATGAGAAGACAATTGTTTACCAGTAAGGATGTCCCAAATGATTATCTTTCCCGACTTGTCATTTACTAATATTCTTTTGCTATCATCAGATATTTTAATAGTCGTAGGTTGGCTTGATGTTATGACGCTTAGTACCTCTTTGCGGTTATTCAGATCTATCACTTTGAAAACCAACTCACCAAAATAGGCGAGATATTTTTCATCCTTCGATACATCAAAAGACCCGCCATAACCATCAGCACCCTTTACATTTCGACCATATTCATCAAAGTTATTCGAAACGTAATTCCATATGTAAATCCTAAAAGGTGAATCTAAAAACATGGATTGTTCCAACACCAAAGTTTTTCCATCTGATAATAAATCTAAGTATGAGAAAATTTTTTTTTTGTTCCACCATCCCTGCTGTTGTATGTTTACTTCGATACTCTTATCCATTTGTCCAGAGGTAGTCCATCTTTCGACCTTCCGGTTATTAAATGCAAGCAAATCCTTGTCCTTGGAAAACTTTATCGCTACATAGGTCGAGTCGTTTCCGAATTCTCTTAGTCGGCCGTCTTTTAATGAATAAAGGCTTATAGTCTTTTGCCCGAGCACAGCAATTTGACTTCCATCTTTGGAGACTGCGGCTCCTTTTACTCCAACGATATCAAGTTTTTCCAATTCGACCCCATTGTAAATGTTCCAAATTTTCAAGGAATTCTGTTGCAGAGTATAGAAGTATGGTGTGTTTGCAATAAATTCAGCTTTAAAAACCCTCTCTGGTGTAGACGCTACATGCAGCACCGGCTTTTGAGAAAACAAAACCATGGCCAACAAGTTGGCCATGGTAAAAAGGATGAATTGCTTCATGCTGAGAAAATGAACGTGATCTAATTTTTCTTCACAATCTTAAAAGTAAACTCAGAGGTATTTGTCCCAGCCGTGCTCTCTTCCTGCTCTGAACCTCCCCCTCGGGTAAAGCCTTCTTCAAAACTGTTTCCCAACGTCTTCTGGAATTTATTTAAACCACCACCGCGGGTTGCCTCGCCTCGCGTCATAATCGTAGACGTTAGGTCGAAGGGTGCATCGGTAGCAATCACCTTGAACAATTCAACCCCAAATGGCGGAGCAATCGAAATCGCGTAGTTGAAAATCTTCTTGTCGCCTGGAAAAAGTTTAAATACCTCCTTTGGTTCCACTCCGCCTCCTTTAATTCTCGGAGGAAAAATTGGATTGATGGCACCAGTTGGTTCAATGTCGATGATATTAAAGAACGCAACCTTATCGCCTTGATTGTGCACTTCAATGAACACAAAGGGTTGTTGTTCTTTTGCCTCGCTCGTGGGTATCTCTAAAATGTTTCCTCGCGAAAGTTTGGGCAGGGTGTAGTTGGCCGTGTCTGCAATTTTATTGGTAGGCGAGGGAATTAATCGGGTAATGACCACTTTGTAAGACGCACTTTCCTCATCCAACTCTTTGAACAGTTTGCCTTGTGCATAGTTTTGGATGTCCTTTACAATGGATGATAGCGCTTTAGGGTCCGTAGATTTATAAGAGCGCTGATTGACAGGCGACCCATACTTTACGTTCTCCAACGATAAAGCAGGCGCTTCGCGCGTTACTTCCTCCTTTATTTGCAGTTCCGCATTTTGGGCTACAACCTCTGCCATGCCTAATTTATTAATGGCATCCGTAACTGATTTCCTAAACTCAGCATCCTTGATTTTAGAAACATCCACCTTGATTTTTGTTTCGGCAATCGAAGGGCTGGTAACAAATACCCAAAAATTGGCTTTATTTTTTCTGACATCAATGGATCTGTCTAGCGCAATTACTGCATCTAATTGCGTAGCACTTGTTACTTTGCCGGTGGCCAACGCTTTTTCTTTAGCTGATGGATTTGTCGTTCCCGATGACTCTACTTGGATTAATGAGCCCTCATTTACGCCCATGAGTTTTCCTGCGTTAATCTTTAATTCTTTGTCGTTGACAACAGCCAACACACTAAAATATTTTTGTTGTGGTTTAAAGCTTCCCCCAAATACTTCATAGTCCACATCTCCCTCCAACTGTGGCGATTGCTTCGGAGCTTTTTCGGCCATCTCCGCCTGTAATTTTGCGAATAGTGTACGATATGAAGCTCCTTTCGGCAACGTGGGCAGTACTTTACTGATGCAGAAACTTAACGAACCATAGCCGGTGTTTCCTTCTTCATATTCGTAATTGACCTCTTCGGCTGCAGCACCGCTGATCAAAATAAACTTACCGAGATTGTCCCCGGCACCTCGGGTCTTGCCTTTACCTTCCCCCACCACTCCAAAGCCACCTTCTTCTTTTTTCAACTCGCTGGTAGGTTTTGCGGCCGTTTCAAAAACGAAGGCCTCTTGCCCTCCCCTTACCTTTGATGATCCCCTTGTGCCAGTGCCGGAGTGGCAAGCATCTAAAACAACCAGCACATGCCCGTCTTTTCCAACCTTTGCGCGAATGTCGTTTATAGCACTGCCCAAGTCCTCATCTCTTAAATGCAGACTTCCGTCATAAGCAGCACCACGGCTTTTTTTCTTCCAAATCTTGTCTGAAACGGGAGCGCCAAACGCCACGATCGCCTCATCGTATCCGTCTATTTCATCAGGTGGTTGGTTATCTGAAATCTGCTGCCCGTGACTTGAGATATGAATTGTTATCATGTCGCCCAAGCCGGCTTTTGCTTCCAACGCGGCCAGTGCTTTCAAAATACCATCGCGGGTAGCGGCTTCATCTTGGATGACATTTATATTGGCAAGCGGAAAGCCAATTTTCTCCAGTGCGTTTTTGATGATGGGCACATCATTTTGAGAACTGATTTGCGCCCAGCCGGTTTGATCAGTGTTGTATTTGCCAATGGCAATGATGAGAGCTAATTTTTTTGGCTCAGCGGTACTACCGTAATTATCAGTTAAGACAAACGAGGAAGCCGCCAACAGCAACGATACTAGAAAACTCGCATAAATAACTTTGACAAAAGAAGCGGTAAGTTTCATGTTTTATTAAGTTAAAATTTAAGAAGAGATTAAAAAACAAAAGTCCGCTTTCGCGGACTTTCATTATCTCTTATTTGGCTAAGGATTCAAGCTCCAAGTATATTCATATCCTGCATTTACCATGGAGGGGCCCCAATATTTATACGAGCCATCATCAAAAACTGCTTTCGCATAAAGTTTGGTTCGGCCAGGAACAGCCCAAGTAGTTTTTTTATCCCATGGGCTAAGAGTGCCGCGGTATTCATTATCTACATAAATATCGATGTAGTATCCCGTAAAATTATCTACGATAATGTCGCTATAATCCGGACCATACACATCGCCACGGCTCTTGGGCTCGGGCTTGGGTGTTTTGCTGTTAGTAGGACGCTTTAAATCATCCACTTCCTTTTTAGCAACAGACTCTGCCTTGCTCTCCACTTTCATGGGTTTTTTTTGAGCAAAGACACTGGTGCTGTCAGTAATTGCAATCACGGCAATTACAGCGAGTAATTTGAACAAGTTTGTTTTCATTGCATTATGGGTTTAAAAGGTTAGTCAAACTTAATAATTTGAGCCAACAATTGTCAACCGATTTATCTCTTTAATTTTAAAAAAAACCGGAGTAATACTTTCAAAAAAGTGGTTATCAATTGCACAGGTCCTTCTGGGTTGTGTAGCTAATCGCATACCCCTCTTCTACCCTCTCTTCAATAAAATCTTTTCGGTCTGCGATGGCATCGCTTCGGGTGTAGTTCACTACCCTAATATATTTGATTCCACTGCTTGACGTGAACTCTCCATCATCTTTGTCTCCATAATAGTCTGCAGTGTACACATTAGAAATAGTGCATTTTGAATTTGACAGGCGATAGAAGTAGCAATAAATGCACTCACCCGGGTTTGCCTCTTCCACACTTTTGAAGGACGTGAGCGCAAATACCATCATTAGGGCAACAAGTTTACTTTTCATAGGGTTCGATAAGATAAGATTCAAGTACTCGTGAGCTTTTCCTTGTCCGCTACCTGTTGTTGAAGATTTCGGTGTTATTCTTAAATTAGATTGCAGCAGTGGTTAGAATAGAAACTCGATGCCCGCTTGAAGGAAAACCCCCTTAAAATCAACAGAAGGTTGGGCTGAGAAAAAGGTAAGTCGAATTTCCTCCCCGGTTGTTTGATTCACAATTTTTGTACCGGCTTCACCAAAGGTAGAAGTGTAACCGACTTGAACAAACGGAACAATTTCACCAACGCGATACCGCGCCTTTAAGGCCAGCTTATAGTAGAGGTTTTGGTTCACGAAGTTCAAACGATCTCCCGTAACAACATTGCTTCCATTAGTAACAAAAGGCGGAGCACCAGTTACCACAGCACGGGTGACATCGCTGATGGATAAATACTGGGCGAAGTTGATTAGTTTTAAAAACGCACGATGGCAATCCATAATTGGAACACTTGAGAAGATCTATTTTCTTGTGGAGGAAGGTGATGAATTAGCTTCAACCAAATTCCCAACTTTGTGGCAAAAAGGTTGTAGAATTGAGGGGATACTCTCTACTAACTTAATGAAAAAGAACTTGGCTACAATAGGGACTCCTAAACAACGAGCCAATGGTTTCAATGAAGCGCAGCGGTCACAAATCAATGTCATCATAAATGCGTTACCGAGATGTTAACAAAGAAAACTTCGAACTTTCAAATGCGAAATGGAATGAAGTTTTTGATATCCAAAGGTAAATTTGACTGAGAGACGGACACTTTCTTAGAAGCAAAATGAGACAGCTAACTAAAATAATGTTGACTGTAAAAGTTTTTATTAGCCTTTATTAGACTGGATTATGTAATTTCGTGTATAGATTACACAAACCCATGCAATCCATCAAAGTCTCTGTTGACGCTGTCGTATTTGGATACGATCCCGAAGAGGGTGTTTCGGTTTTATTGATCACCCGGAAATATGAACCTTTTCAAAAGTTTTGGGCGCTGCCGGGTGGCTTGGTCAAAGACGAGGAGTCGCTGGAAGCTGCCGTAAAACGTGAACTCAAAGAAGAGGCCGGCATCGATGTCACCTATCTTGAACAGCTTTATACCTTCGGGAAGCCAGAGCGCGATCCCCGCAATCGTGTGGTTTCCGTGGCCTATTATGGATTGGTAAGACCTAAAGACTATCATATTTCTGCTCAAACTGATGCCGATGATGTAGCCTGGTTTAATATCAAGAAACTACCCCGACTGGCATTTGATCACAAGAACATTGTTGAGATCGCCATTAAACGCCTGCGCGGTAAAATCGCATACGAACCCATTGGTTTCGAATTGCTCGATAAAAAATTTCCTTTTTCTGACCTGGAGAAATTGTATCAGGTACTCCTCGACCGTGACGTGGACAGACGCAATTTCAAAAAGAAGATCATGTCATATGGCTTTCTGGAAGAGCTTCCAGAAAGCATTCAACGCAGTGCCGGCCGCCCTGCTAAACTCTTTCAATTCAATAAAAAGAAGTATTTCGAGCTTCAGGAACGCGGGTATAACTTCGATCTTTTTATCTGAATTTCAGTCAATTAACCATTTAGTGTAAAATATACACGAAATAATTTGTTGAATACTAAACCATCTCTTTATATTTGCGTATATATAACACAAATAACAAACACTTCGTATGAATACACTGGGTGTCATCATTGCACGTTTTCAATCGCCATACTTGCACGCGGGTCATAAAAAACTCATTGACTTGGTTATCAAAGACCACAACAAAACCATCGTTGTGTTGGGAGTCTCCCCTGTGTTGGGAAGTCGCAGAAACCCCCTTGATTTTCACACCCGTGAGAAGATGATCAAAAAGGAATATCCAGAAGTAGTAGTGTTACCCCTCTCCGATCACCCGCTTGATGCAGTATGGTCTACCCACCTGGACAACCTGCTCACCAACTCCTTTCCAGGATCAAAATTCAAACTTTATGGCAGCCGCGATAGCTTCATCGACTATTATAGCGGTCGTTTAGAAGTGGTGGAACTTCCCGAATCGGGCTCGCACAATGCTACTTTGATTCGCGAACAAATCAGCGATAAAGTGTTGGACTCAGAGGCGTTTCGAACCGGTATCATCTACGCCTATGCCAATACTTATCTCAAGGTATACCCTACCGTAGACATCGCAGTGTTTCGCAACAACAAAACTGAAATGCTGCTGGGCAAAAAGTCGATTGACAATAAATGGCGCCTGCCTGGAGGTTTTTCCGATCCCTCGGATGGAAGTTATGAGGAGGCCGCCAAGCGAGAGCTCATGGAAGAATGTGGCGAAATCAAAACCACCGCCATGTTTTATGAAAAGTCATTCAACGTAAATGATTGGCGATACAGGTTTGAAGCCGACAAAATTATTACCTGTCTATTCTCTACTGAGTATGTGTCAGGAACAGCCGTAGGCAGTGATGATATTGAAGAAGTTCAATGGTTTAACCTAACGGAGGTTGCCGTTTTGATGGAACGTCAGGAAACGGCTGAAGAGCATGAACCTCAGCTCTCCTATTTAATGTCGAAGTACAGCGCAAAATAAAATGAGGATGAAAAAGCAAAACGTATTACTCCTGGCCGATGCTTACAAGTATTCGCACCACAAACTATATGCCCCCGGAACATCCACCATTTACTCCTACCTGGAGAGTCGTGGTGGACTTTTCAACGAAACCGTATTTTATGGACTGCACTACTTTTTAAAGGAATACCTGGAAGGACAAGCCTTTAGTAAAGAGAATATTGATGAAGCAGAAGAATTGCTCAATGGCGTGTTTGGCCGGCCGGGTGTTTTTAAAAGAGAAAATTTTGAGTACATCTTAGACCATCACCAGGGTAGGCTGCCAGTGCGCATCAAAGCAGTGCCCGAAGGCAGCGTAGTGCCTGTAAAAAATGTTTTGCTTACTATTGAAAATACTGATCCAAAATGCTTTTGGCTTACTAATTTTTTAGAAACTTTATTGATGCAGGTTTGGTATCCGTCTACCGTAGCGACATTATCGCACGAGATCAAAAAAATAGTAGAACAGTATTTTATGGATACGGTGGATGATGACGCGCACGGAGCTATAGATTTTGTCTTGAACGATTTTGGCTTTCGTGGAGTAAGCTCGGTGGAGAGTGCTGGACTAGGTGGCTCCGCTCACTTACTAAGTTTCAGGGGAAGTGATACGGTTTATGCCTCCGCATTTGCCCGGAAGTATTATGACGCTAAAATAACCTATGGTCTGTCCGTTCCAGCCACCGAACATTCCATCATGACTCTATTGGGTGAGGCGGGCGAGAGAGAAACCTTTCGGCATGTGCTGCAAGCTTATCCGGAAGGAATTTTAGCGTGCGTCAGCGATTCGTATAATATTTTTCATGCGGTAGATCAACTGTGGGGGCAAGAATTCAAAGACAGTATCTTGCAGCGCAAGGGCACTTTAGTCATCCGTCCCGATTCTGGCGATCCCGTGCATACGTTGTTAAAAGTTTTTGATTTACTGTTTCACCGGTTTGGTTTTACAGTAAATCACAAAGGTTATCAAGTGCTTCCTGATCAGGTGCGGGTGATCCAAGGCGATGGTATTGACTACCACTCCATTCAAAATATTTACTCGGCACTAAAAGCCAGGGGCATCGCGGCCAATAATCTTTTATTGGGAATGGGAGGCGCCTTACTTCAAAAAGTTAACCGTGACACGCAAAAATTTGCGCTCAAATGCTCGTATGCACAAGTGAACCAAAAGGCTGTTGATGTACAAAAATCGCCTATAGAAATGAATGAGCATGGAGAGGTAATCAAGTCGTTTAAAACCTCCAAGGCGGGAAGGTTAAAGTTGGTAAACACCGAAAGTGGGTTGAGGACCGTCTCCGAGTTTGACTCTGGGGAAGATCTGTTGCAAACTGTTTTTGAAAATGGAGTGATCGTACAACCACCTACATTTGATGAAATTCGTGAACGACTAAATGAATCCAAATTAATTCTTACTTGAGATGGAAAATCCCATAAGACTTTATGCAACAAGCACCGCTCGACTGTTAGGCGAAGAAATCGCCCGACAACTGGGTTATCCATTGCATCAAACTCATGTAGAAAAATTTTCAGACGATGAGTTGTTTGTCCGCTTCAACGAAAGCGTACGTGGGCAGGTGGTTATTCTAATTGGTAAGATTCATATGCCCTACGAAAACTTTTTCGAACTGCTGATGACCGTGGATGCTGCCCGAAGATCATCTGCCAAGGAAGTGATTCTGGTTATCCCCTATTTACCGCACAGCCGGCAGGAAAGAAGAGACGGGCAACGCACGGCTATATCGTCACGCATAGTTGCCGACATGATTCAGTTCATGGGCGCAGATCGCATCGTTACCTTGGATTTACACACCAATGCCATCGAAGGTTTTTATAAGATTCCCGTAGATCCGCTTTCGTCTTTAAGGCTGTTTTTGGATCACATCAAACAATCGAATAGCGATAATTTGTGTTTGTGTAGTCCGGATTTTGGTGGGATCAAAAGAGTCAAACAATACAAAAAAAAGTTAGATGCGGATCTGGTGGTTATGAACAAAGAACGCTTGAAAGCCAATGCGGTATCAAGCATGGAGATTATTGGAGAGGTGAGCAACAAGAACGTCATTATCATAGATGACTTGGTCGATACGGCCGGCACACTCTGTAAAGCTGCCGATGTCTTGATGGAGCATGGTGCACGATCGGTAAAGGCGTACTGCACCCACGGAATTCTAAGTGGTCGCGCGCTGGAAAATCTTAATCAATCCAAAATGGAAAAGCTGTTTATCTCCAACTCGGTAATTGAACACATTTCGCATCCCAAAATTGAAGTTTTGAGCTGTGCTGGTATATTGGCGACTGCCCTATTGAATGTGATATCTAATAAAAGCTTAAGCGAAATATGATTAGTAAAGCAATTGAAAACTGCCTGCATCAAGCACGGATAAAGAGCTGGCCTAAAACTTACTGGGCTTTTGATATTCATGGGACCATTCTGAAGCCCAACTACAAACGCAATGAAATCAGTAGAGAGTTTTATCCCCATGCCAAAGAGGTATTGCAAAAACTAAACATTCGCAAAGACATCGTGAGAATTCTTTATACCTGCTCATATCCACATGAGATCAAGCAATACCTTGAGTATTTTGCTCAACATGATATCTACTTCGACTATATAAATGAAAATCCGGAAATAGCCGATGGCGGATACGGCTACTATCAAGATAAATTCTATTTCAACGTGCTGATGGACGATAAAGCGGGATTTGATGGTGAAACCGACTGGAAAGTTATTGCTGATCTGTTATAGATTTTAAATACATCTTATGTTTGGACTAAATTTTAAAAAATTTGATGCCATGACGTACGTTATTCATAACGTCAATGGCCGCGTGAAGCATGAAGGCAAAGCGTTAAGCTTTTTTTATTTCGCACCTGTCTCGAATATAGTTGCGGTACCGCTGGGCAGTAGAGATATCCAGTTTATTTTTAATGAAACCACCAAAGACTTTCAGACACTGACTATACAAGGGCAGATCACCTATGTGATTGAAAATCCGAAAGCCCTGGCGGAGTTGTTTGACTTTACGCTCCTCGATGGAGTCGTGCATCAGGAAGTAGAGAACTTTGAGAAATTAAATCAGCGCTTAAACAATGAAGCTCAGACGTCCACCTCTTCATTCATTCAAGGGCTTTCGTTGAAGGATGCACTGCGCAGCGCCAAATCCATCAGCGATCAGATTTCCAATGGATTGAAATCATCGCAGGCCATCAAAATGTTAGGCGTAGAAATTGTGAGCATTGATGTGCTTGCCGTTCGCCCAACTCCAGAAATGGCCAAAGCCCTGGAAACGGAAACACGAGAAGCATTACAAAAGGATGCTGATCACGCAATCTATAGTCGAAGAAATTTTGCCGTAGAGCAAGAAAGAAGGATTAAAGAAAGCGAACTTAGTACAGAGATAGCAGTACAAGAAAAGCAGAAGCAAATCAACGAAAAGCAATGGGAAATAAAAATGATTGATGCTGATAAGGCGCGTAAACTGAGGGAAATGAAAATGGAAGCCGACCTTGCCGTGGAAGAGCAAAAGACAAGGTTGACTGAAATCCAAGCCACCAACGACAAGCGAATTGCCGACTCGAAAGGATATATGCTGGAGAAAACACTTCAGCCCTATAAAGAGTTGGATTGGAAAACGTTGATGGCGATTCAACCCGGAAACTTGACCGCAGTGGATAACATTGGCTTTGCCTTCCGCGAACTCGCAGAAAATTCCGGCAAAATTGGAACACTGAACATTACGCCCGATTTGCTCGAAACGGTGATCAAAAATCAAAAGAAGTAAGACCGTGACTGTTGAAAATGCCATCATAGTGGTTGGAAAAACTAGGCTTGAACAACTGATCGAGCGGTTCAACACAAAAGCGCAAGCACGCTTTTATATTGAACATGCCGGAGGAGACTTTCAAGATTACGAGGCCGAGCACGATACCTTTAAACGTGCGTTAGACCAGGTCGTCAAAGTCACAAGTGCGCAGGTGAAGATGAAGCTGGTCGAAAGAAAGTTTCTGCCCAACTTCATGTTCAGTCATCGCGATATGGTAGTGGCTCTCGGCCAGGATGGTCTGGTAGCCAACACGGCCAAATACATAAAAGGCTTGCCGCTTCTAGGTGTAAATCCAGATCCAGCCCGATACGATGGCTTACTTCTCCCCTTTACTGAAAAAACCTACAGTCCTGCATTATTGCGAGTATTGGAAAATCGGTTTACCAGCAAACAGGTTACCATGGCACAAGCCACCACGCGCGATGGACAGCAGTTGCTGGCGTTTAACGACTTCTTCATTGGTCCAGCTACCCATACCTCTGCCCGTTATCGCATTCGATTCAATAGTCGGTCTGAAAACCAAAGCTCCAGCGGCATTATCGTTTCCACAGGCGCGGGCTCAACCGGCTGGTTGAGTTCGATTTTGAATATGTCGAATGGCATACACGCGGCCTTTAGCCAACCAAAGAACAACTTAAGTTTGAGAATGAATTGGGATGAAGACCAGCTGGCCTTTGTGGTCCGCGAACCTTTTCTAAGTAAGCATTCACAGATAAGCGTGTCGGCTGGGTTGATCACACCTGAACAGACGTTGCAGCTCGAATCACAAATGCCGTTCAATGGAGTCATCTTCAGCGATGGTATCGAATCGGATTTCCTTCAATTTAATGCGGGGTGCCAGGTCGAAATTTCGCTTGCTCAACAAAAGGCTATGATTGTGCAATAGGACGATCTTCTGAGTTGACTCTTCCAAAACTGCACGGATTAGACGATCTTAGCGAAAAGCTGAGATCTACCATGTATTTACTCCTACCGGGCCGTCATCATTTACTCACGCAGTATCAATTCAACTACCTTCTGGAGATTCTCCAAAAACCATTTGAAGAGACGCGCGATATTAATGGCCATACGCTTCCTTTTTCGGGTAAAATAGAAGCGATTATTTTTGCCGTTACATCTGCCAACCACAGCAACACTCGCAGAAATCCGCTGCCGTTTTATATCCGCGCCATGGCACTAGAAGAATTTGGAAGAGCGTTGCCTGTTCCAGGCTACATTTATGGCATCGATGACGTTGGCTCCGTCACGCATTTTTCGAGCTATACCATTAAACGTATACGACACGATAGTGATGGTCTGTTTGACCTCCATCCGCACAACACCATAGTGCTCTGCTCAACACCGGTCTTGGAAATGTATGAGCGGGATGGATTCAAAATCTTGCCGGTTGAACTCGAAGATCGCAAAAACTGGACCCACAAAACCCAGCTGCCTTGGGATCTTGTTGAAAAAATTGCGGCACACACGGACTGGGAGGCAGACGAAAACATTCGGCAAAGAATACATCCTTCCTCTTATGGCATTTGGGTGAAGTATGCGTTGGGAAATAAAGTGCAAATGCTGTTCCGCGACAAAATGATTTCAGATGATGGAGATATCACCACCACGCGCGATTACAACACCTATGTGCGGCAGATGGATGAAATTGCTAACCTCAAGTATCAGGATACTGCACCGCATATTCAGCCCGGACGAATTGGTGACATTGGATGTGCCGTTGGCTCCTGGATCAAGCTCGCTTGCCAGGATCAACGCTTTCGCGAATCGGATTTTTATGGAATTGAAGTAGCCCGCCAGCTCTATGATATTTGCCAGCAGCGCAAACACAACGGAGAATTCAAAAATCCGTTCGTATTCTTCTCGCAGCGCAACGCAGTTACTGGATTGGTGTTTGAAGAGAATTCAATGCAAACAATCCACACTTCTTCGCTAACTCATGAAATTGAATCCTACGGCAGCCGAGCAGATCTATTATCGTTTATCAAAAACCGGTATGAAGAGCTTGCCTCTGGCGGAGTTTGGATCAATCGCGATGTGGTAGGCCCGCCCGATAAGGACAAATTGGTGCTAATGAAGCTAGATGACCAGGACGGAAGAAATGACGACTATGAAAAGTCGTTTGCCACCCGTGACGAACTCGCCCAATATTTGAGGGGGCTCTCAACTCTCGCCCGATTTAAGCGCTTCGCTGCCGACTTTAGAAAAAAAGAAAGTGAAACCATCTCATTTGAGTTCGTCTCCCAGCAGAACGAGCGCTACATTAAGCTCTCATTAAAAGATGCCTGTGAATTTATGAGTCGAAAAGATTATACCGACAACTGGGAAAGTGAAATGCATGAAATATTTTGCTTTTGGGATTTCGAGGAATGGAAACAAAATCTAATTCAGTTTGGATTTGTAATATCTGAGAACTCCATCGCCTACACAAATGAGTGGATTGTGAAGAAACGGTTGGAAGGCAAGGTTGAGCTATTTAGCAACACAGCAACACCTGTAAAACTACCCTATCCCGTTACCAACATGTTGTTAGTTGCCAAAAAATTGTAACAAACTGACCGAAGCCCCAATGATCCGAAACAGCATTGGTAAACTTATAAAAATGCCACTGGTAAGATTTCAGTTTATACACGCATCTGAAAATTTATTCTTAACTTTCACCTCCTCGTATTTGTCAACTAACATTAATAAAATTCTCAATCTGAATAGCATAAAATCATGACCCGAAATAGTCTGCGAAAAAGATTACAACAAGTTATTGCGCTCGTTTGTCTTTTTATAATTGGGGGTGGCTTTCTGTTTTACTTAGATCGAGATTTGTTTCAGACATTCCGAGACTTCATACTTTTACTGGTTGCTATTCCTGCAGCATTGTTAACCGATTACTTTCAAAAGCGCAATAATTTTGAAGAAGCCCTTCGAAATCTTTGGACACAGATTTCCGAATCAGTGAACGAGGCCAAGCAATACACTTTTCGGAAAGACACATCAGAAGATGAGTATCGCAGAATATTAGTTAATTTAAGCCGGTCAATTGATGAGGTGAGAAGTGTATATAAAAATCTGGGGGAAACTAAATCCAACACCGGGTTTTACCCATTCGAGTCGTTGAAGATTATCTATGTGCAGTTGGAAAATCTTGGATTCGGGAGATTAGATGAGTCTTTAGCAAAGGCCACACGGGATGAAATCGATCATTATTGGAAAAATTTTAAAGAGGTATTTCTGTGGGAGTTTGATAGGCCTGAACCAGAATCATTCAACACACCAAACCCCTATGGTAACAACGAGGTCAATAATTTTAAACCTTATTTAAGTAAGAAAAATGAAATTAAGTCTAGCTGAGGTTCTTAATCTTCTAACTTACCAAAACATCGAAATCAGACTTGTAACTACTTAGCTGATATAAATGCATTTTAGTGATAGTCCCAGTTTTAAGTATGATAGTCTTCTTTATAACTCTGATTTTCCGTATTTGGATAAAAATGAGACAACCATTGAGCTGAGTGAAATTCCACATTTATAATTTCAAATGAATTCAAAATTATTTTTTACCAGCCATTTTGACTATCCAGAAATTACAGTAAGCATAAATTTTGTTGAACTGCGGAGAACAATTCCCCCACCTCCAGATGATCACTATCAAGAGGTCTCTACTGAAGAGCGTGTACTATATACTCATGGTGAATTTGCAGATCTATTTCGCCAAAATCAACATTTGAAGCCTGTTGTTGAGTACTTAAAAGAAAATAACTTAATAAGTTCGGAACCTAGAAACTCAAAAACCTCATTCGGTCTGCTTGTAGCAAAGCAGCTATCAATAACAGTTGAAAATGGTAAAATTCTTACTATAGAGAAGAATGGTTATAAGTCAATATACTTATACACTTGCTACACCAAACAATCATTGCTCTCAAGTATGCATTTTTTTTGCTTGAATACTGAGCCCCTTAAGGCCATTTTTCCTGATCATGATTGTTTCATTGACTGGTTTTCAAAGCAAAACAATGAATCATTTGAATTTGATAATTTGGGGATTTCAAATAGACAGATTTCTATATTTACAATTTCTCCCAATGCTCATTCAGAAGAAGACTTGGAACCACTTTCTTTAGGTTTGATTGAACAACATGTTAAATCATATTATGGTGCATACTTAGACCGCGAACAACTTGCTCTTAAAGAATTTGCAACAGCATTGGGACACATACCCGATGTACATTCAGCCGTTTGCAAGCTAATTCCTAAAGGTAACAAAGGTGTTGTATTCAATTTTCAGGTTCTGGTCACACGTTCATTCAAGGAGGACGAAATTCAACTTGATAAGTTAATTAATGTTAGACCCCCCTCGCTTTATAAGAAAGATGATGTTAAGATCAAGTTGGTTGATGACGAATCACAATTTGATAAAGGCGCCAGACATTTTTATCAAGCAGAATTTAGTATTTTATATCAAAAGATTTTCGTGGCCGATAACACTATTCATGTCAATTGTGTGACTAATGATCAAGTCATCATAAAAAAATCCATCTCTCCGTTACAAGTACCTTATGAATTCTCTGAGGAAAGGTTTACATGGTATGAATATTTGAACAAGCAAATGAGTGATGACATTAGCCTTTACTTAGAGACTTTACAATTGGACAGGTCAAAAGCAAAATAAATATGAAGTTGTTTAAAAAATGGGTTCAAGAGCTTTCCGAAGGGCATAAGTTAGCAGATATTCATCGGTACCGAAAAGAGTCGGCCTTAAAATTTGTCCCATATGGTGATAAAGGTGGTCATATTTCGGTTAAGTATTCTAATCAGCATATAGAGTCAGAAGATAAAATGATTCTTGATGTCATCAACTAGTTAAAGGATCATCATCTTATATCCACGCAATGAACCAACAGAGTATTGCAAGATATGCTTTCACAATAATTGCAGGACTTCTTGTTTGGTTAATTATTTATTTGGTAAGGCGTAAACTGGATAATCCTGACTTTGGGTTGGCATGGGGTGGAATTGCATTCATCGGTTTCTTCGCATTACTTTTTATTTTCTTTAGCGGAGCTTCATGGGTTGGCCTTTACCTGGAGAGAGAAACCATTGATATAGATGCTACTTTTGACGCTGTCAAATCAGACACAATTATTGTGACAAAAGATGAATCAAGAATATACAAATGGAAACTGCAATGTTATTGGAATGACCCAAAAACAGGAAGACGAGTAAATTTTACCAGCGACATATTTGAAGGAACTGAACTTTTCTATAACAGAAGCAAGATTAAGGTATCCGTTTATCCTGACAAGCCCGAAACTTTTTACACAGTCGATTTAACTTATCTCACAAGCACGCAGCAATCAGGAATCACATTAGTAAATAAAGATTTAATAGGTGAGGCTGATCGAAATTACAGAGTAGAAATTGAGAAAAGGCAAACGTATGAGAGTGACCAGCAACGAAGAAGAGAGGAGAGCCGAGGCCTGTCCGTGTTGCTCAACCGTTTGGTAGCCGCTGTAACGCTGCTCTTAGTTTTACTTGGACTTATATTGGGAGCCAGGATATACTGGCAAAATAGAACTTCTAAAAATAAAATTCGTGATTTCGAAAACACGACTAAGGAAATCATGCAGAGAAAAGGATGGAACTTCTCCTTTGAACCAAATGAACTCCCTCCGAAAAGCTTATTAAATTTTCTACAACGGCCACCGGACACACCTTATCCATTCGGTTTTGCCTATGTAACCGGAATCATAGACAATGATTCATGGAAATTGACTGTGACGATTAATCCTCCATCTGCGAAAAGATATAATCAATCACATCAGGAGCACCTGTTGAGAAATTCGGATTACTCTCATCTGGTGATTCCCTTACAGTCGTTTTCAGACAATGCATTTTTTGCACTCATGGATATACCTGCCTTCTTCCCGGAGCATCTTAAATCTAAACTAAGTCAAACACAAATTACGGAAGAAACGAAATTCCTCACAAACATACCTTCTGATACTGATAAGACCATTTTCGGTCTATACATGCAACAACTATTTGAAAAACTTAATGGAAGAATTTATCGAACAAAACAAACACATCGATCAGGTGATTTCTATTCTAATAGACAATGGGTTACTATCACAAGCGATGCCGATTTAGTTGCTTTCTTCACCAACTCAAGCCTAAAAGATCAATTAATTAGAATTGGTCAATCAGAAAAAGGCGGCTATGGAATTTTGGTTTCTTCTGATGGTATAATGATTTCAACAATGCAAACAGTTTTAAATCCTGACGAAATTCAATCAATGGTAGACCTGGGTAGAATGATTAAGACCAACATAAAAAAATTGGAAATTCCACCTTCAAAATAATGGCGGGATTTACCAAATAGATAATTATAATGGATTCAATAACTAAGCCATTCTTTGCCAAAGATCTCACCGAAACACTTCAGGATAAGGGTTACAAAGTTTCGTTTTCCTCGAATTTAGTTGAAAACCCTGATCCCCGAGAAGTAAACTATTACGAGCAATCATCGATAAACATAAATGGCGATCGTTTTGATTTATGGAAAACGAGTGTCTTATTTATCGCTGAATTGGAGTTGCTTTGCTTTTTAAAGAACAGCGATAGTAAAAGCTGGCACTTTAAAATAACAATTGTCAACATTAGTTCCTTACAAATTGTATCATTACCTCCTGAATTTTTTTACGAGCATGAAGTTGAAATAATAGGCTCATCCAAAGACGCATTCTCGCTAAAGTTGGAGGACCAACTGGTTGAAATAAAGGTCGCAGATTTTCCTGAAGTAGAAGTGTATCGGCTAAAATATGATTCAAATGCAAGCGGATAAGATCAAACCTTTCA
Source organism: Bacteroidota bacterium (assembly GCA_018267275.1). GTDB lineage: Bacteria > Bacteroidota > Bacteroidia > Cytophagales > Cyclobacteriaceae > ELB16-189. Next base: position 71,333 of record JAFDYV010000001.1, read on the forward strand.
TAGAGCCACCTCCAACCAAGACTCTGTTACATAGCTTCGTATTTTTGTTCCAGAGTAGTTTTCAACTTCGAACGATTATGACCTTAACACATACTCGGCTAACTGAAAATATAATCGCATGAGTCTCGTCTCTCTAGTTTGTTTTTCGTTAGGCGTAGTTCTTTTATTTTTTATATGGAAAAAGGTAAGAAATTTTAAGTTTCAAGCAATTCTTCAATCGAACAAGCAAGTTGATGAAAAGCGAAGAGTTCAATACGAGGAGTATAGAAAAAAGGCATTAGAGATGACGGCTACTCAACTTGGAGTTGAGGATGAAAGTGGCACTGTAATCATTTACGGTGTAGTAATTGACTGGTGGGAATTAGGGGAAATTGCTACTGTTGTATCCTTTTGGTCAGGCGATTCAAGCGTTTATTATGGCACAGGCCCCTTTATTGATTCCGGACCCAAACATGACAACGTATTTGCTGCAGCCACGGAAGTAGTCAGTTTGGCGTATAATTATCTAAACAATGTTTCACTATGTGAGAAAACCCCATTAGCCAAACAAGGGGACGTAACTTTTTATTTTATGACGAATAAGGGTAAGTTCTGTGCTTCAGAAGGAATTCAATCGATTAAAAATGAAAAGTCAATCTGGGGTGATCTTTATCATGCCTCCAAAAGACTGGTTGTCGAATTGTGGAGATAAATCCGTAAGTCTTTATAAATTGACGTATCAATTAAAGTGAAATCATAGGATTTAATCTGGAACTGGCAGGACTAAATCATAGAACTTCATGAAGGATTTCAGCCAAAGTAGTAATCTCGTTCAATTATGAAAAAAAACTGGTCATATCGAGCTGCTGTTATTTTGGCCGTTGGCGGCTTTCTACTGTTAGTTATTAGTGCACTTTGGGTTTTTTTGCAGCCTTTTGATCCAACTCTTTTAGAAAAATACGGAAGCTTTACCGGTGGATTTATTGGGTCTATCTTTTCCCTGGCAGGGTTCCTACTTCTCTTTGAAGCTATCGTCCTTCAACAGAAACTTTTCGAAAAGCAACAATTTGAAAGTAAGTTCTTCGACTTATTGAAAATCCACCGCGATAATGTAAGTGAGTTGAAAAAGCGCATCCCCATCAAAGGTGATAAATACGAGGAAGGCAGAAGAGTATTTGTGCTCATGCGCAAGGAGTTTGGTGAAATACTGGATATTATTAAAAAGGAACAGCCAACAACTAACGTATCGATCAACGAAAAGGAAAGCGTAAACTTAGCTTACCTGATCTTTTTTTATGGCGTCAGCGAAACCCTGTTCAATAAAGGTCAAAACCAGACTTCCATGCTTCGAGAAAAACTGAGACAATCCTCCTACTCTCCGGTGCTGGTTGAACATGTTATCCACTCGTGCTGCCAATGCCTGGACGAGGAAGGTAAGTATATTCGATTCAATGGAAATCATCTTCGGTTAGGCCACTATTTCCGTCATCTATTTCAAACTGTCAAGTTTGTTGATCAATCGCAAATACTGAAGGAGGAAGAAAAGTATTTTTACCTCAAAACACTGCGGGCACAACTATCGGCACATGAACAATTAATTCTCTTTTACAGTGTTATATCAGATATTGGAAATGCCTGGCTCTCTCCTATCAATTACATATCGCGCTATCGGCTTATCAAAAACGTGCCGCTTGAAAGTGGATTTACTTATGGCGTTGATCCGGGAAGATATTTTCAAATTAAATATGAAGAAGAGGGAAATGCTTTGAGATCAACGATCGATTGAACTTGAAATAATCTTCCATAACGTAGAGTAGACCATAAGACGTTAAAGTATATGGGAGATCCGATGATCATTTTCAAAGACTCGTATTATGAAACAAGAGATTTCGGCCATCATCGATCAATTAAAAGCCAACGGAAGATGGTCAGACGCAGCATCTCGTCTTGAGCTGTACTGGATGAATGGTTGGGTGCAATACTCCAGCCCACAATGTGGAATAAATTTCAGTTCTGCCGATACCCTTTCCAAGTGGTTGACTCACAACCCCATTGAGGATAATCATAGTGAGGAAGTTAAGACACCAGACGAACAAGCTTTCATGGCTTCCATGGATGCAAGCTCACAACACGGATTTCGTCCTGACCTGAAGGAGTTCAAAATTTATTACAAGGAGATCAATCAAATAAGTTCATGGGATAATCACCATTATGAAATAAACAGTAATGGAGTAACAGAAACATGGATGGATTTTTTTGATAGGGATGCTCCGCCCAAACAGCAAATCAAGCATTTTTCATTTCATGAGTACCTTCAAGAAGGCACTAACTATGGAATGAAGAAATACCTTGAGGTAGAGGGCCTCGTCTCAGTCAATCCTCCCAACGGTAAATCCAATGTTGTGATTACTTATAGCGCGGATTTATCGCAGGCAGATAACTTGCTCATGGAAGTTTTCGAGAAAACAATCTATAAACTAGCACGTAAAAAACCACCTCCAAATTATTGGAATAACTTAAGGCAACACTATCGGGAAAGCAGCAGGCATTACCATAATCTGGTACACATAGCAAATGTATACAACACATTGTTGCCGTTCAGAAAGAACGTGAGCGATTGGATTATACTAACGATTGCCGTATTCTATCATGATGTGGTATATGATCCTCTAAAGAAAGACAACGAGGAAGAAAGTGCCAGGACAGCCAGAGAGGTTTTAACGCGATTAAAAACTAGCCCTAATCGAATTGCGAAATGTGTTAACCATATTTTAGCCACAAAACATCATGAACGGACGAAGGATTATGATACTAACCTATTAATCGATGCTGATCTTTCGATTCTTGGATCGCCACCAGCCGTTTACAAAAAATATACAAAAGATATTCGTAAAGAATATGGTGTCTATTCTGATGCTGAGTTTTTTCCGGGTAGGAAAGCAGCACTGGAAAAATTTCTACAGCGAGAGACCATTTATTGGACATCTGAGTTCAAAGACTTGGAGATAAAAGCCCGAGCAAACTTGAATAATGAGATCTTGGAAATAACGCTTAACTCATCTCAATATGCAAATTAAGTTTGAATTCTTAGTTGTCGAGACAGCAGTAAGCATTGACAGGATTAATTTCCTTTGCACCCCCGCTCCTGCATTTTATGATAACCTGCTCTCAGCCTTTTGCTCGATAAATGCGGAGTTTTCAGATTTGAATGCGTCCAATGGCGACTCCACCAAATTGATGGCTACGGATATTGGCTTTTTTGAGTTGGAGACCAGCGACAATTCGCCTTACCTGTATGCAACAGACATGGATTCAGATATTGCGTTTATTAGACAATTACTCCTTCAATCGGATAGTTTTACAGAAGTAAAAATTAGTACTCAAGACAGCACTAGCAACCAGAAGTCGAATACTGAGGCCTTTGATGACGGTCGCAACCCATTAGATGAGGACGGCTTTTGGGGTCTAACAGGAGAGTATATCGGCCCCCCATAATGCCGAAGAAATAAATTAGTGGTGATTTTTTCAAAAATAGATCAAATTAGATTTTAAGCTTGATCTTTGTTCAAGTGCATCCATGCTTGGTCTTTCAGTTGTTTACTGCCTGATCTGCATGTATGTTCAAAACGAATACCGAATCAATAAGATTTAATCATAAACTTCTTAATTTCAAATTCAATAAATAAGTCCCCAAGAATGGGTTGCAGGATTGACTCTCGATAAAGCTTTCAAATAATGATTAACAAGATCGGAATCAAGATTTTATTGGTTATCGGGATTGCTATAGCCGGAGCTGGATTGTATTTCGGCTATAACAATTTCCAAAAGACTTTAACCTATGAAGAAACCGAAGGAATAATCACTGGTTTTCACCAGCACTCAAATAACGCTAAAAAGTCTTATCCCAATGTTACCTTCTGCTACAAAGGAGACACTGTTTTCAGTAAAATTGATTACTACTCATCTGATATGACAATCGGTCAGGCTGTTGTTGTGGTTTTTCCCGCGGACAATCCCCTGAGTGCCGAAATAAAATCCTCGTTTTTATTTGTCCCTCTTTTCTTGCTTTTCTTTTCGCTATTTTTCATTGTTCCCAATACTCTCATTAAAATTGAGAGACAAAAACTTGGATGAAAAGTAACGAAAACTAATAATGGCAAATAAATACCCCAAGTAATGATATGGAAAAAACAGATTGGCGTTTCGGAACTGGAATTACTCTTCTCATTCTTGGGCTATTTGTTTGGATCATTCCTCCAATAGCTCTGCTGATGATTATTTTAGGTTCTATTTTAGTCTTAGCATCTAAAAAGCAATGGGGTGTCAAACTACTTTCGGTTTTGTTGCCACCTGTTCTTTGGTATATTCTTTTAACCTATTATTACTAGATCGATACTTTAATGCAACTATGAGTTCAAATACGCCAGTCAACCAAAGGAGCTTTTTTAACAGCCTTGTTGCTGATGGTCGCCCTCTACTCAGTTTCACCGGGATTATCTTGATCTTATCTGGTTTATTTGCCATAACCCAATCCCTCACCGGGCACTTTCTTCCGCACGATGCATCCTACTTGAGTTTAGATGCTCAACAATTAAGTAAATACAATAACGGCACGATAACCAATTTTATGTTTCACGACCGTGTCTCATTTGGCGGTAGTATCATGGCGGTTGGTTTATTGTACTTGTGGCTGACTGAATTCCCGTTGAAAAACAAAGAGCCATGGGCATGGTACCTGTTTCTGTTTTCGGGTACGTTGGGTTTTGGTAGTTTCTTGACGTACCTCGGCTATGGCTATTTTGATAGTTGGCATGGAATCGCGACACTACTGTTACTTCCGTTTTTCATTTTAGGGATAGTACGATCTTTTTCACTAATAAAAGAAAAAGCATCTTTAAAAGACATTTTTCTAACTTCAGAAAAGTTAGAACTACGAACGAAGCAGGGCGTTGGCAGAGCAATGCTACTATTTACATCTATAGGGCTTTTCTTGGGTGGTACAACGATAATGGTTGTCGGCATGACCACCGTTTTTGTGCCGCAAGATCTAGAGTACATGAAGATAACAGTGTGTGGACTTGACGACATTAACCCTAAGCTGAAACCACTCATTGCGCACGACCGTGCCGGTTTCGGTGGTGGCCTTGCTACCATCGGCTTGCTTTATTTTTTTATGCTGAAACGCTCTGTACTATCGACAAGTCTATGGCAAGTGGTAGCACTTTCCATGTTCATTGGATTTTCTTCAGCCATCGGTGTTCATTACGTTATCGGTTATACCGACCTTTTCCATCTACTACCTGCTTATGCCGGGGCAATCATTGCTTTATTGGGCTTAGTTTTTACCCGTTCAGGTCCGAATTAGGCTTCACTATGTGCATTCATATCTTAAAATAACCTCATTTCAATGAAAATCGTAATAGCAGGTGGTACAGGGTTTATCGGTCAATACTTCAAAGAAGCGTTCCAAAAATCAGGTCACATAGTTTCAGTTATTGGTCGGAAGCAAGGCAGTATACCATGGGAAGACGAACTTAAAATAATCGATGCACTCAATGGGTCCGAAATGCTTATCAATCTGGCCGGGAAGTCCGTTAACTGCCGTTATACCGAACAAAACAAAAGGTACATCCTTACTTCCAGAACAGAAACAACAAAGGCACTAGGTAAAGCCTTGTTGAAATGTAAAAATCCTCCATCACTTTGGATCAATTCCAGTACCGCCACCATTTATCGTCATGCAGAAGATCGACCGATGACAGAAATCAATGGGGAAATTGGATCTGGCTTCTCTGTCAATATCGCTAAAGCCTGGGAAGAATCATTCTTCTCATTCAACTTAACAGAAACCAGGCAAGTGGTTCTGCGAATCGCCATTGTGCTGGGTAAAAATGGCGGTGTGATGCGGCCTTTGCAGAATTTGGTTCGATTCGGTTTAGGCGGTAAGCAAGGAAGTGGCAAGCAAAAATTCAGTTGGATACACATTGAAGATCTTTTGAATATTGTGCTGTTTGTTCAAACCCATCGAGAAATAATAGGGGTGATAAACTGCTCCTCTCCCAACCCTGTCGATAATGAAACCTTGATGAGAACCTTCAGGAAAGTTATGAATACTAGAATTGGAATTCCCCAACAAACTTGGATGCTTAAAATTGGCGCAATTCTGATTGGAACCGAACCCGAATTAATATTAAAGAGTAGATGGGTATTGCCCGATAGGCTTCTGCAGGAGGGATTTAGTTTTAAGCATCCAGTGATTGACGAGGCCTTGAGTGATCTTTTAAAATCATAGCCATCCTCGATCATTTCGGTATGCCTAAACTCGAAAAATAATCTGAAGGACAACTAATAATAACGGTATCAACAGCGCTGAAACTAATTGCCAAAATGCGGAAACATTAAATGGCCAGTCATTCAAGCTCTTTAAATAGGACTGCAACTCAAACATTTCTTTCAAACGTTGCATGTTTTCAGCAGAAGGATTAATCATCGATTTTGAAAGAGCATCTTCCAGATGATTTGAAAAGGAAACTAGTTGCTGCCGTTTCTCCAAAGCCATTATACGATGAATTCCAAGTTGAGGCAATAAAAAGAAGCAAAATATAAGCACCGTTCCTACACCTACCCATATCAAAATAACAACGTTGTCGTTTAGTGGAGAAACCAATATATTAAATACTAAAAAGATGAAGCAGACTATAGTAATTAATGACATTTTTAAGAAAGCGCTTCCCAGAGCCTGAAGTCCAATACCTGAGAGACTGCTCAGCCTTGGCTTAAACTTAAAACGTAGTAGCTGTGAGGGCAACAAGAGCACATTCGCAAGCGACCAAATACTTAGACCGAGAAAAAAGAATCCAATCAATCGATAGGTCATTCTGAAATACAGTAAGAACTCATTGGACTGATTGAATGAATTAATCAATGAACCAACTGTTAACTCTACTAATGATGCAAATAAAATTCCTGCGATGATAGGTCTATATCCATGAAAAATCCAGCTCATTTTTTCAGCGTACCAATTCTCCATTTCATTAGCGTCAGCACTGACAAACAGCGCAAGGTCAGGATATAGATTGGCCAAAATACGAGCAGATAAACCAACGCTGATACAAACTGAAGCACTGAAAAGATTTACACCTAATTCAGTTAAGTGGCTGTGCCCCGGTGATCCAAAAGAGAAGAACAAATCAACCGCAAAAATAAAAAACCAAAAAAAGAGCCAAGACAACCAGAACGGAAGTGGCAATTTTTCGACAAGCCGCTCGGGAAATGACTTAATGCTATTCATCGCAAATCAAAATAAAGCTACTTTAGCTTAAGAAACAACAATCTCACTTTTTGAATACCTCAAAATTCACCAAGCCTATATTCTGTAATGATATATCTTCTTATGGCCTGGCTGCTCATGAATATTTAGGTGTAGATTAATTTTTCATCCGTTCATGAAAATGAGGAGACTGCCTCAATCGGCCGACAATTAATTCCATAATTTGTTTATCGGCAGAATAAATTGAAAATCCCTCTTCAAGCCCTTCCAGAACAACCTCGTAGCCAAACGTACCGAGCGAAGTAGTTATTTCATACCAGGTTTCAGCCGGGCCGAATGATTGATGAGTAATCTTTCGATCTTTGACTACGAGATTAGGAATGGCTGTAATTTCACTAAACAGAATATCCTCATCAAACGGCTCATCAATGCCAATGGAGATGGAAGCCCCATGTTCATGAGGGTAGTAAGAGAATTCGCATGAACTGGTACTCTTGGCGCGATCATCTTTAATAGATTCATTCATTTCATTTTTGATTTAGAATTATTGGAAAGTCCTGACCTCTCGAAAATGTATGCGGGTATTGCGGTTTACCCTTGAGCTTGCGCGTGAGTTCAGGCACCTGGTCGTCTAAAAAAGCCTTTAGTTCATAGATGGTTATTTTTCCATCCGTGGGTGCTCCATCCGCCTGCCCCTGCAATGCCTCTAAAATCAGATACGTAAATACACCATGTTTCAGAGAAGCAAACTCGGTGGAGAATTGATCACTTCCGGATGAAGCCAGTACATGAATACCTGCACTGCGTGACAATTGTGCCAGTGCTTTCTCTTCCACTGCGCCCCGCACCGCCAAGGTTTCGATTGATGAACCGGATTGGCAGGCATCCATCACTATCAATTGTTTCAGGGCTTTGATCGCATTTAATTTTTGCTGAATGACGGAGACTTCTATCGCGTTTTTCATTAGGTCCTGTTTTTCATAGAGCCGTGTGGCTTCGGTAGGTACGAAGTAAAACTTTTCATCTACCATTGTTCCATGACCCGCGTAGAATAGAATGAATACGTCTTCCAGTTTTGCGTTGGCAATTACCTCGTCAAACTTTTTAAGAATATTGTCTCTCGTAGCAGATTCATCATAGAGTTCTATCAACTCAACCTTACTAAACAGAGTAGCTTTTTGCCTGACCAGGTTACTGAATGAAGCAGCATCGGGCTTTGCATACGACAGACTTAGTTTTTCATTCTTATATTGGTTGATCCCAATGGAAAGAATGTAGCACGTGGCGTTTTTGCCGATCACCTCTGAAAATAACTCTACATCTTCAGAAGAAAATTCAACCTGATCATTATTTGTGACGATAACTTTGAAGCGATTCATCCCTCCGATGAGATCAACCTGTAAGCGCGATTGAGTAGTCTGGCTCAACTTTATCTTTTGCACAAGCCCGGGGTCTTCCGTAATTACCTTGCCATTATGCACGATGTGAATAGATTTTACTTCTTCAGGCTCACCAACTATCTTGAAATATAAGTCTGCCTTACCGGGGTCGGTTTGAGGCGATATGGCTGCTTTAATTTGTAGCTGTTTTAGTTTACGCACTTTGTCCTGCAAGCTGCCCTGAGGTGATGAGGCTCCACGGTTCTTAAAAAGTTGAGGAAGTAAATCAGGGCGATAAAACTCATTAAAAAATTGGTCGAGTGAGTAGGATTTTATCCCATCAACAAAATGAATATATTTTTGAGCTTCATCGGTAGCATAGAAAAATCCATCGGGTACTTTTGCAATCCATTCGTCTTCTGTAAACCAGATTTGTTCAAAAAATTCTTTATTTGTTTTTGTATCCCAAAATTTTAAAGTGCCATCTCTGCTGTAGCTGGCCAAAATTGTTTCGTCCGCATTCAGAGCTAATGAAACAACTTGATCTTGATGTCCTTTCAACAATCTACTATACTTTACAGGTGTCACATTCCACCCTGTGGATTTCATTCCAACATCCCAAACGGCTATTGTTTTATCTCTCACTGCCGCATATAGTCGTTTTCCATCTTTACTTAATACGGCATGATGCACCCGGTCTTTCGGACCATCGAATTTATTCAAGAGAAAATTTGTATCAGTATCCCAGATGCAAATCGTTCCGTCCCAGCTGGATGAAATGAGAATTTTTTTATCCTTACTTAATGCCAATGATGAAATGTTAGCCTTGTGGCCCTGCAACGTTCTTAAAGTTTGTCCAGTTCTTGTTTCAAGTAAGTGAATGGTACTATCTGTTGCTTTGTAAAGATAGCTGTCACTTTTACCCCAAATGACCAGGTGATTCCAGGAGAATGGATTTACTAGTTTTTTATAGCTGTACTCAACTAACCGGGAACCTGAACTTAATGAATGTATTTTTATGATTGTTTTAAAATTTTCGTAAACATCAGTGCTGGAAGAAATAACCTGATCTTCATTGTCGGGATTAAGATGGATATCCATCACCGCCATGTTGCGATAGTATGCTTGAACCACTTTTAACGAATCACCGGATTCAATATCCCATAGAATGATTTTACCATCACCACCTCCTGTCACCATCCGTTTTCCGTCCTGCGAGATGTCATAGCAAAAGAGAGAATTTTTGTGCCCTGCAAAAACTTTATCTTTTTTCCCGGTGGAAGCATTCCACATCACCGCTTTACTGCCAAACCTGGCTTTAATGAGATTATTCCCTTGCCCTACAAAGGAGATAGGATTTTTATAGTCCATGAAAAGATACAGCCCGTTAATATTATATGTATTGCCAAAGAATTGGATCCCTTCATCCTTATCGGTGAGCAGCCCACCAATGGAGCGAACGTGTTCATTCTTAAAGTCTATGATTCGAAGTTTCGAACTGTCGGAGGTGGTATAAATAAATTGGCTTCCTTCAGGTGTGTACGTAATGTGGTTGACGGCCTTTTCTAAAACGATGTTAAGGCTAACCTTGTCTCTGCCCGATTCAATCTCCCACATTTTTACACCGAAGCCTTCGCCATCACGGCAACCGACAAAAATAGTTTTACCATCTGGGCTAACGTCAGTGATATTAAATTGATAAATATTGTCTGGATCGCGAAGTTCTTTTTCATAACTCAACACCACCTTACCTGTGGCTAAGTCAATTTTTTTAAAAGGTCCTACCCGTGAGATTGAGTAGAGACACCTGCTGAAGGGGTCGAATTTGATCAATGAATGACCCTTTCTTTTATCAGTTGGAATTGAATAAGTAAGCTTTAGCTGCGGAAGGCTGTAGATTTCAATTTTTGTATCAAAACTACCTGTAAGCCTTGAAATCAAAGCTGCCCATTTACCGTCATTACTCAGTTGAAGTGATTCATCACTATTCGATAATTCAATTCTATTTATTTCAGCCTTGGTTATAGCATCCAGAATTTTAATGTGGTTATACCCGGCAATGACTAAATAACCCGGGCCAAAACCCAGGCGATGGACTCCTTCCTTGTTATTGTATTTATAAAGAAGGGTCCCCGTTTCAAGTTCCCAAATGGAAACCCACTGGTTGTTAGTAGTTCCGTCTTCACTTAAAGTCATGAGTTGCTTTCCGTCAGGACTCAATGTTACTACACCTACATTAAAATCGTGATAATAAGTCTTTAACTCACGCCCCGTTTTATAATCCCAAAGCTTGGCAGTTTTATCATTACTGGCGGTAACCACGTACAGGCTATCTCGAGTCACTATGAAAGTTTCTATATCATACGTGTGTCCTTTTTGAATAACTGCCTCAAGCCCCTGCCCCTGAGTTGCTGCACATAGCAAGAAACACACGAATAAAAGAAGGAGTATTTTTGAGGAAAAATGAATTTGATTAATAAAATGATGATTAATGTGTTTTTCGTTCGATCTCATGGTCACAAAACTTAGATCATTCGCGAATTATATTTATTCAAAATCAACAAAAAAGGTTTTCGTGATCACAGACTCAGGTTTTTCTACCACCAAGTTAAATACTTCAACGGGTGCGTGACCTTCTTTCGATCCGGATATCGTAACTTTGAAATCATATGCACCATCCAGCGCAACACTTTTAATGACAATGGTATTATCGCCCTTCTTTAGCCCGGTGCGTTGTGCTGAATTGCCCTGCGTTTTTCTCAGTGCTTTTCCGTTGAGGATGACTTCCACCTCATAGCCAAACGAGTTGATATTCAGAATCCCATCGTAATCGTAATCCGGGGCCGCTTCCTCGGCCGGGGTCGCGGGAACAACTCCGCTTGGTATAAATTTATCTTCGTTTAATTTTGAAAGGTCTCCCTGCATGAGCTTTGATTCTTCCGCATCACTGATGCCCTCCATGGCTAAGGCATCGTACCTCCATGAACCATCTTCTTTTATAAAAGTAAGAATGAGCAATGTGTGCTCGGGGTCACTCCCTATTCCGAACGGATCAAACTTGGCGCTCTTTGCTGCAAGCACTACTAATGTGCCGGTATTGTTTTTTTCAAGCGCACGAAGTGTTTTTAGTTTACTTATCTCCAGTCCTGCATGGAGTTTGCCTGGCATGCCATCAAAAAAATCCTTGGGGAAATCCATTTTGTAAGCAATTCCCTGGTTTTTCATGATCATATACGCTGAGGCCGACATCGCTGCTTTCATTTGTGCATGGTCTTTGGCGATTACGGCTTGCCTGAATTTTTCGTAGGCTGCAGTTAATTCAGTTTCGAGTTTAGGTGGACTTGCAGATGCAGCCAATCCTAGAGCAGAAAATGAAAGGATAGCAGAGGTGAGCAGGGTGGAGGTGAGAGCGTGAGAATCCATAGTATATCGGGTTATGTTTTAGTTGTGCAACTTTTGTTCATGTGCAGTGAAATCGAATCAATAACCATGTTCTCTCCGGTAATTGTCCGTGTGCTCCTTCATTTTTCGGTTGTCCTTCTTACTCTCGTGCGACACCAATGAGTTAAATTCTATGCTTAACAAGCATCCATCGGTATGAGTAACCTGAATGGGCACCTGCGAATCAGGTAGTGGGTATTCTAAACGAAAAGCAAGTTTGGAACGGCTAATATAAAATCTTGTTGTTCCATCATCTGTCTGTTCATCTTTTGACGAACCTTCACCTCGCATCATCACCTCGAGTGCTGACTTTACTTTTTTATAGGTTTTTATGCCTTTATCTGAAATAAAAAGCGGTAGGTTCCATCCTTGCTTTTTATAAGTTGTATTTTCCTTCACAATAATTTTTCCGATTTGAACAGGATAATTTATTGTTATTCCATTTGCCTCACTGACTAAGTCTGGGTGATGGAAGAGTAATTCTCGTGGATCGGTTTTCCAGGGAATTACCACGGGAGTAGGGGCTAATATTTTAAAGCCTTCTTGAACGTCCATGAATGTAAGCCATCGAATATCAAAATTTGATTTTAGCATCGCATGAATCTGTTTTTAAAACGTTAGGATGCCAGCCCCATTAACAGTATAAGAGCACCGAGCACCATCAACAAGGGTCCAAAAATAGTTCGTGTAACTTTTGTGGCTGCCTCCTTACCCCATCTCTCCACCAGTTTTTCGCCACTGCCAAAACTAAGCGCCCATTCTACAAAACTGGGTTTGGTTTTAAACAAGTACCCAAGACCAATTAAGCTGGGGCCTACGCAAAGAAAAACGATTTGTTGTGTTGACATAAGCGAGTATTTAAGACAGTTTTAATTTTCAATAGAGACTAGATTTATTAACACTTAATCAGTAACCATGTTCCAGGCGATATGCATTTGTGTGTTCAGCATCCTTTCTGGATTTTTCTTCCTGCTTTCTTATCTCTTTTAATTTCTCGGGATCTGTTTCTGCAATCCTCAGGATGAAGTTAGTGGTGTCAGGGTCTTTAAAATCCCAAGTATTTTCAGCGACTTTATGCCCACTCCGATATTCGCCACTCTTTTCGTAATTTAAAATAAAAGTTAGCCTGCCCTGTTCGGTACCAAAGGAAATCTTGTGTGACCATAGCGTATCCATCGGATCATCATTCCCTTCGAGCATACACATTTTTCGAATAGCATTTTTCAATTCGTAATAGCAATTGTCTCGCTGAAAAGGTAATGTCAGGTCGAAACGCAATTCATGCTTTTGATAATCAAACTTTTCATCTATTACAAGATTTCCAATGCGGATAGAATGACTGAATCGTAAGGGTTTTTTTCTTCTAATAAGCTTCGGTTGTTGTTTCACGAGCTCACGCTCAGTAGTTCCCCACTTGATAAATACTGGGGTTGGAGCTAATATCTCGAAGCCTTCCAGTATGTCATTTGGGTAAGCGGTAAGGATAGAGAAGTTGTTGGTTTGCTTTTTACGCCAGATTAATTTTTCCTCAATATCAATTGATGGATTTCGTTTTATAAAAGTGGTCATCTCAAAAAACTTCGCATTGTCAAAGTTATGGTTGGCTGACAAATGCTCATATGCCAACCGGAATCCCATGAAATGGCAAGGCAAATATTTTCTAAAGTAAGATCCTGTTTTTTCAGCATCTATCAAGCATAAGCAGGCTATGCTTGCAACATTCTCAGAAAAATAATGTGGTAATACTGAAGCGAAAAACAATTTATTCACTTCAATTTGGCAATTGTAAACCAACGATTGAACTACGATAAAATTATCATTGACTGTGATCGTACCATCTTGGGACTCATCAAAAAAATATGTTTCTACAGCAGAAGATATTTGATGGGTGGTCATAAGTTTTTGTTTAAAGAGGCTTTAGGTTTTCAACAAACTCCGTTTTATTTGGGAGCACCGTTATCACATAGTGTATTGGCAAAAACCATTGTACCATCTTCATAAGTGCTTCAAAGTGTTCTTCTGATTCAAACTCCTCCGCATGAATATTAAATACCAATTCCAAAGTGGGACCTTCCGGTCGTTCGCGCATCATGAGCGCTACTTGGGGCTCTGCAATACCCTGCGTTTGCAAAAAGTCTTTCAGTACTTCTCGCGTGACGGCAGGCAGGTGCTCTTCTGAGGGTTGACCATAAAATACTTCTGTCTTTTCTTTTAAAACCTCGTGTTCTGATAAATCCGGACGGTCGGCATGGGTAAAGAGCTCTCCATTTAAGTGCAGATTTACCATGGCTCCATGAGGCAATGACCAAACTACCTGGCCATCGGCCTCACGCAAAACTACGCCAAAGCCGCGTTGCAATACGTGATCTTTAATGTGGAGTAAAGAGAAAGGATTAAATGGCTTTTTTGATTCGGGAAACTGCAACTGAAAGTACGGCATTCCATCGGGTCCTTCAATTACCTGCGGGCTGCCGCTGGCAAATGCTGCGGTTATAATGTAGTGATGAAAATTTTCGTGCCATTCCTCATTTCGTTCGCCCGTTTCAATCTGCAATAATGCAGCGATCTGCTTCGTATTGTCCGAATTGAATTTTGATTCCGCCTGTGATGGATGTTCTAGTTCTTTAACTTCTTCTTGGCCCAAATAAGACTCGTCAACGTCTTGCAGCACCCTGACTAGTTGCGCATCAATCTCTGCATACTCCAGCAGGTCAATATCTTTAAACCTTACCTTTCCCTTATTGTCAGTTTCACCAAGCTTGGCTGTCAGTGATACAAACCAAGTGTTATCATAGGCGTCAAACAAGGTTACTTCACTGTGATGAGCATCTTTGCTTCCACGTTCTAAATTTCTTAACGAAGAAAGTTCACCGGCTTTAATACTTTCCACCATTTCAGGCGAAGGATAGGAGAAAGGATTCAATTTGATTTCACGGGCCCATTTCCCTTGCTTTTCGCTAAAGGGTTTTTTTGCCTTTAACAGTCCTGTTATTGGAGGAAGCGCCAAAATGATAACTGATTCTGCCAACCAAACCACCAACAGAGGAAATCCGCTGAAGGTCATCTTAAAAATACTCCACAAACCTTGCCCATTAATAAGCGTTGCGATTCTAAAAAGTTCGGCTGGGTCGAGAACTAATCCGCGAAGTTGATTATAATCAACGTGACTGGCAACGATTCCCTCACCGCCTTCAGCATTAATTGCTAGATCAATCCAAATGGCCCAGTGAAGGTACAAGCCCAAAATGCCGGCAAAAATTCCAAAGAGGATCGCTATTCGAGGATTCCGAACCCTGCCTAGCCCTATTACAATGAAATGAACAGCAACACCGATAAGGACACCAAAGCCCAACGTAAAAAAGAAGTTGATGTAAACAAAGGGGCAATACCAAATGGCGTAAGCGTATAGCCAGCTCAAGCAGGGTACTATAATGGAGCAAGTTAATAGCAGGTAAATTGGGCTAAGTGTTGAGTACTTGCCGGATGGTTTGTAATAATTTATCACAGATTTGGCTTTACCTAACTTAAAGCTACTTAACTTAATCTACGCTTCAATTAAACTACCACACATTTCTTTTTCGACCCAAAAAGTCTTTCAAATTAGTGTTCCTATTGGCTCTTTTGCTTGCTTTGGGGTCGCGTGGGACCCGGACGAATTACATAATAAGCACAGTAAATGTACTAACTCAAAACGCTGACGTCCCAAGTTACGTTAAAACTGTGTTGCAGGGAATGTTTACATAGATTTAATAATCATTCTGTTTGTATAAACTCGCTGTCAGGACGCACAGCCGACTATTGGCCAATTAATAAGAGACTTGTCAGGCAATCCAATAAGTGTCGCTTGTTTGCTTTCGTTGTTGTTATTTTAGCTGAGCCGTCAGGATTGTACTAGCCATTGTACCAAAAAAGCAAAAAAGCCGTAAATCAGATTGGATTCACGGCTTTACGAGGTTCCGAGCGGATTCGAACCGCTGTAGGAGCTTTTGCAGAGCTCAGCCTAGCCACTCGGCCACGGAACCTTTTATCTACATTTTTGTCTTTGTCAGGCCTCTTGGCAGCAACCCCCGCTTTCAGCGGGACAAGTTGGCCACGGAACCTTAATTCAATAACACAAAACTACAAAATAGCGAGGTCTAAACAACATCGAATTTCAACTTACAGAGATTCTTCGCCAACGCTCAGAATTTGGTTAACCATAATAAAAACAAAAGTGGCCACGCTCTGCGCGTGGCCACTTTGTATTTCAGCTAAGCTCCCTTTAGTTGCCCTCTGGGTTTGACTTTGCCGCATTCATCTTCTCTTTCAAAGCGCTCAAAGCTTCTATGTCACCCAAAGTAGATTTCTCCACTTCCTGGTTGATCTTTTCGATGCTCTTGCCCTTTGGAGCTGCCGCTTTCTTTGGCGCTGCCGCCTTCGGTGCAGGCTCCTCGGTAGACCATGTAGCCTTCAAGCTCAATGCAATTCTGCGGTCTTCCTTAGAAAACTCAAGAACCTTAAAGTCATAAGCTTCACCTACTTCGGCCTTGCCGCCATCTGCCTTTGCCAAGTTCTTGGCTGAGCAGAATCCTTCAATACCGTAAGGTAATTCAAGGGTGGCACCTTTATCATTTTTGGTTAGGATTGTACACTTGTGTACCGAACCAATGGTGAAGATCGTCTCGAAAGTATCCCAAGGGTTTTCTTCCAAATGCTTATGACTCAAAGCCAATCTCCTATTTACGGTATCCAACTCCAACACCTGTACTTCAATCTTCTCTCCTACTTTGGTAAATTCTGATGGATGCTTGATTTTCTTCGTCCAGCTCAAGTCAGACACGTGTACCAGACCATCAATACCTTCTTCCAATTCGATGAATAATCCGAAGTTGGTCAAGTTGCGCACAATACCGGTGTGGCGTGTGCCGACAGCATACTTGCCCAAAATCTCTTGGCGAGTCCAAGGGTCAGCTGTTAATTGCTTGATACCTAAAGACATCTTACGCTCTTCACGGTCAATCGTCAATACCACTGCTTCTAACTCATCGCCCACCTTCATAAAGTCTTGTGGGTTGCGCAAGTGTTGGCTCCAGCTCATCTCACTTACGTGGATCAATCCCTCCACTCCAGGCTGCAATTCCAAGAACGCACCATAGTCAGCCACGTTCACAATCTTACCCTTCACTTTAGAACCCACTGCGACATCAGCAGACAACGACTCCCAAGGGTGAGGCGTCAATTGCTTCATGCCCAAAGAAATTCTCTTCTTGTCACCATCGAAATCCAACACCACTACTTTCACCACTTGGTCGAGCTTCAATAACTCTTCCGGGTGGCTGATGCGGCCCCATGAAATGTCGGTGATGTGTAGCAAACCATCTACACCACCCAAATCGATGAACACACCAAAGTTGGTCATGTTCTTGATAACACCTTCCAACACTTGACCTTTCTCCAGGTTGGTGAGGATCACAGCCTTTTGCTGCTCGAGGTCTTTTTCGATCAACACCTTGTGCGATACAACCACGTTGTCGTTAGTGTTGTTGATCTTTACCACTTTCACTTCGATAGACTTGTTAACATAAATATCGAAGTCACGAATTGGCTTCACATCGATCTGCGAACCAGGCAAGAATGCCTCGATGCCAAATACATCTACAATCAAACCACCTTTGGTTCTGCGCTTCACAAAGCCTTCAATCACCTCATCGTTATCCAAAGCTTTCTGTACATAATCCCAGCCTTTCACCAACTTCGCCTTTCTGCGAGAAAGGATTAACTGGCCCATAGCGTTTTCGCGTTCTTCGATGAACAAGTCAACGATATCGCCAATCTTCAAGTTGGGCATATCTTTGAATTCCGCCAATGGCACCAAGCCATCTGACTTAAATCCGATATTCAAAATAACATCACGGTCGTTGATGCCTACTACGGTACCCTCCACCACTTCGCTCTCGTTTACAGAGGTGACACCACCGCCAAACAGTTTGTCCAGTTCTTCTCTTTGATTTTTGGAATAGCCTTCGCCAAATCCTTTGCGATCAAATGTTTCCCAGTTGAAATTCTCCAACGAAACGTTTGATGCAGTAGCTGCTTTGCGAGCAGTTACATCTTTGATCATCCGGCTGATGCCTTCTTCTTCTTCGCGCTTCTTCTGTGCTTTGAAAGCTGCTAAGTCGTCTTCTTTTAACTCAGCTTCTGCGGTTTTTACATCCACATCAGTTTCAGCACCTTTTACTGCAAGCGCTTTTTTAACCTGACCATCGCCTTTGGGAGCTTTGGCTGTTTCTTTTTCTTTTGACACTTTGGCCATACCAATCGCCCTGTTTTACATGCAGCGAACGGGCATTTTCGCTACAAATTTTGGTTGTACATCAACTGTTTTGATAACAAAACAGCCCTGACGGTTTCGTCAGGGCCGCAAATATAGGGAAAAAAGGCACAAAGCCTTATAAAAAAGATGGGTGGTTTTAGGGTTGTATATCTTCGATTTTGAGCGTGCCCACCGCATAGTCGAGTAGCACTTTTTGAAATAGCAAACGGTATTCGGCTTGGGCCTTGTCGGTTTGCGCTTGCACAAACACGCGGTTGGCGTTAATGAAATCCACGAAATTGGTAACGCCCAGGTTGTAACGTTCGGTTTCAAGGGAAAATGCTACCTCCGCTGATTTCAGTTGATCAACAGTTACGGCAAATGCTTTTTTAGCACCTTCAAAATTCCGATTTGCCCTTACCACATCGTTTTTGATTTGAAACTCTACGTTCCTTCTGTTCAACTTGGCGTTTTCATACAAGGTGCGTTGCTGCATGTGAGCGGTTCTGTTTTGAAACCCATTGAACAACGGTATAGAAAGTTGAAAACCATACTGCTTGTAGACGTTGTCAAACCGAAATTGATCGTTGAAAGAACGTTGTTCTTCGCTCCGACTCCACCTACTGGTTGTTGTTGTCTGAAGTCCGTATCCAGACGGTTGTGTTGGATCGACTACCACCTGCGTATTGGGTATTGAAACCAAACTTGAATCTGGTACTCCCCTCTGAAAGTTATACGCGGAGCCATAGTTGAAAAAAGCGATCAATGAAGGTACCATGTTTCCAACTGCAGCACGCATGGCATACTTCTGGGCCGTTTCTTGTTTCGCTGCCCTCAGGTAGTCACCCCTATGGAGCTTAGCCTGATTCGCTAGTTCTTCTGAACTTTGAGCCTCATTACCTAACTTATTTACGTCCCAACTGGGTTTTTCTACATCAAATTCTTCTAAAGCATCCAGCAAAAGGGTTTGCGACAACAGAGCTTTATCGTTGTTTAGGGTAATCTCAGCCTGCACCATCCGTAGTTCTGCACCTTTTGTTAAGGCATCTTGATTGTATTCATCAACGGGCGAACGCGAACCCACACGTACTTGCTCTTTGGTTTGCTCAAGTTGCTTCGAAAGTGCACCAAAGTTTTCTATTGCAATTCTCAAAAGTTCGACATCGAGCATCACTTGCAAATATTGGTTTGCTACCGTGTTCATAACGTCTTGACTAGTCCGGTGAACAAAATTAGATTGGGCGTCAAGGTTGGTCGATGCTTGCTTGATTAGATTCAGTCGATTGAATCCACTAAACAAATTCATGTTGGCACTTATCGACCCAGATATATTGTCGCGAACGCCATTTACCACAACCCCTGCGTTTGGATTGAACGAGTTTCCATCAAACCTTGAAGCACTCAAAGTAGCAGAAACGTTGGGGGCAATTGAAGCAATGCTTGATGTCTTTTGCATCTGGTTTAGCTCCAAGTTGTTTCTTTGTTGATTAAGCGTCACAGAGTTTCTTAATGCAATCTTGATCGCCTCCTCAAACGTCAATACACGATGGTTGTTTTGGCCAAATGCCATTGCACTAATACAAACAATAACTACTGTCGCTCCCGTCCTTATCATATGTCAATTTCTATTTTACCAATTCATCTGATTCAATCGCACCATCTACCACCTTTACCACGCGCTTGCCCCGTTTAGCGTTTTCTTCTGAGTGGGTCACTTGAATGATGGTAATGCCTTCTTCGTTCAACTTTTGAAAGATGTCCATGATTTGTTTGCCTTGATCGGAATGCAAGTTGCCGGTTGGTTCATCGGCCAACAATAACTTTGGCTGCCCTACAATAGCACGGGCAATGCCTACCAACTGTTGCTGCCCGCCCGATAGTTGCTCTGGAAACAAATCCTTTTTTGCCACCATGTTAAACCGATCCAGCATTTCGGCCACCATGCTTTTTCGCTGGCTGCCATTTACTCCCTTGTAAAGCAAGGGGGTTTCAATATTTTCATACACCGTCAACTCATCAATTAAATGGTATGCCTGAAAGATGAAGCCGATGTAGTTTTTGTGCATGTCAGATTTTTGCTTTTCTCGCATCTTGTGCACGGGCTCATCGAAGAAGAAATACTCACCGGCAGAGGGTTCATCCAGCATTCCAATAATGTTCATTAATGAAGATTTGCCCGCACCGCTTGGCCCCATGATGGTGAGAAACTCACCTTGTTGCACTTCGAGGTCAATGCCTTTTAAAATAAAGGTGCGCTGAAAGCGCGAGTCGATGTACTTGTCGATTTTCTGAAGTTTAAGCATAAAGCTGGTTAACCGCGGGGATGATGGCGAATAATATGCCAACCGCAATTATTGTCAAAAGACGCACAAAATGATGGATTTGTTGCCCTAAAGCCGTCCGTCTGTGAAAAAAGGTGTCCGAAAGCGAGCGGTGACTATCTGGTTGAACGCCAGTAGACTGAACCATCAATCAGGCATGCCAATCGAATAGTGGAATACTTCGAGGGCTCGGATATTATTCTTTGAGACGATTCCACAAATATGAACTCGTACAAACCAAAGTCTGGATGTTTTATGAAAATTGAAACAACGTCACCATCATTTCGGATTGACATCTGTCGTGCTTCCATTTGGGACAAAATCCACTTCAACTGGTCTTTTTCTTGATGTAAATAATGCAGCACTTGATAGCGTTGGGCGTCATCTAAATTGAATTGCAACCTATACTCCCAAGGCTTTTGAATCGGTAATCGTTTTGCCTGTATTATAACACCGTTCTTGATAGAATCATAAACACGGTCTTTTTCAAAACTTGCGTAAATCGTGCTGCCTTGTTCACCGTTGTGAAGAGTAATTGAGAATGCCCTTCCCGACAAATACTCAAGTGTTTGCAATCGATCTTTATTCTCTTTGGCAAAACGGTGTAGTTTTGAAAGCATCGAACGGTTTGCATTATAGAACGATCCGATGTCGTGCTTTTCAAATCTTTGCCTGGCGAACTCATGCATGGGTTGTTTCAGGATGAACTCCCACGTAGAATAGAAAATGAAAGCACAAACGGCAACGAAGAAAGTGATCTTGAAAATCCGGCCTTCAAAAAAGTGCTTAAACGGCCGCCTTTCAAACTTTGCGCTATTTGTTTGATCTCCCTCGGTGCCGCGTTCTAAATCAAATTTCTCTTTGTACTTCTCAAACGCCTTCTTTGGCTTTCGAGTATAATTCTCCTTTTGCATGCCAAATCCCATGTAACCCATATCACACCAGTTAATAAACCAACGGATGCAATATCACATCTACCCTCCTATTCATGGACATGCCCCGATAGCTTCGGTTGGAGTATACCGGATTTTCAAAAGCCCAGTCTTTTACGTGGATGATGCGCTCTGGGATGTCTTTGCTCGTTAGTATGCTGTGAACCGCTTCGCTGCGCATCTTTGAAAGCCACTCGTTGTACCGCCTGCCGCCAATAGGATCGGTATGACTGATGAGTTGTATCTCGTATTTGTCTAACAAGTTGGGTATCGAGTCTAGCCAACGCGAAAGCCCAATGACTTGCACGGTATCGATTTCATAACTGCCGCCTCCAAAATAAATGCTTTTTCGGATCTCGTCTTGCTGGGCATGAGCATAACCAACCGCGAGCAACAAGCAAAATATCAATCGCAGCTTTTGCATTCAGTTGTTTTTGAACCAATCATCTGCCAGCAATCACCAAGCACCGAACTATAGCACATCTCCACATATACCTTGTGTTTGATCAGCGCTTTCATCAGAATTGCCACGTGGGCAGTGTCTTTCACTTCAATAAATTCAATATTGTCGCCAGGTGAAATAACTCGACTGTTTAAGTTGGTATAACCAGTCAACACATTCTTTTGAGTCCCAACCAATGCACGTGCCAACGAATCAACGCTGCGCTGATTCTCCGGCACCCTTACGCCATCTACCACAACATAAGTTGCCTTTACTACCGCAGGGCCCACCCCTTTATTGCGAACGCTGACCACAAGTCCTTGGTCACCTTGAGAGAAATTGGTTTCCAAAAAAGGCCAAGTGGTAGCATGCACCTGCCGGCTCATGATTTGCGCTTGGTAGATATACACAAACATGGTGCTCAAGCCAATGACCACCGCAAGCAGCGCAACAATGAAATCTGGCCTCAAAAGGCGATTGCTTTTCATTTCTATTGAGCAGGTTTACGAAACAAATAACGCGTAATAAAAATGCCGCCTCCGTTCTTTTCGTTTGAGACTCCCGTATTTGTTTGATACAATTCCCAACCATCGTTGGCGATTTCGTTTAAGCGCGAAACAATCACATCGTCATTGTTGGCAATGTTACTGAAGTTAATACCCACAAAACTGTAGAAGTTCTTCAATTCCTTTTCAACTACTGTTCCGCTTTGATCTGTTGATAAAATGCGTGAACGCCCGAGCCCGCCAGGGATGATTGACTCTACAGTGCTTATTTGCATATACTTGTAAGTGGCGGCCGCAGGTTGTGGATTTTTGAAAGAGAAAAGACTAAACAAAACCAACGTAAAAAGGCACGCAAAAAGACCAGAGATTAAAACAGTTTTTTTCATATTTTTAAGAATTAGATTTTAATAAAGATAATATGACACACAAAATATTGCAACTGGCTTTTTTTATACTCGCTTTGCCCATTCAGTCAAAGTCGCAGGCCGACATTCAGTTTTCGCAGATTGCCCTTTCCACGGCTGACAACTCTCGGGATGTGAAAGACCGCGCGTTTACATTGGATAATGGAAAGTCGGACGAAAAAGTGTTTGTACTCACCAGTGACGGCAAAGTAAAGCTGACGGTGACCATGGAAGTAAAACGAATGAAAAGCAGAATTAGTCAGCACAAAGGGCAAGGAATTCGGTTGACATTGAAGTACCAATGCATAATGGAAGGCGAATCGGCAAAAAATAAAACCGAGCGAATGTTTTGGCCGGATAATGACGGAAGCTTTGCAGAGAACGTGTCATTCACCCTTGGTAAAGGAAAGTTAAAGCCAATCGTAGCAACACTGAAGTTTAACGGTAAAATAACCTTTCGATAACACACTTCATGTTCATTATTGACTCACTAACTGAAAAAATGAAAATTCTTATTCTGTCAATCATCGCATGCGCCAGCCTTGCCGGATGCGGAAATAAAATCATCTACTACGGCAGGCAATACCCCACCACTCAAAACGTAGACATTTACTTTCGCGAAAGCGATGTAAAAGAACCCAACGAAATCATGGGCAAGGTTACATTGGAGATGTCCGCGCGAAAAAGCTCAGATAAGACTCAACGTAAGTTAATGAAGCGTGCGCAGAGCAAAGGTGCAGATGCCATCATTTTTGATAACATCAGTTTAACCACCACCGGAAGCACAACGGGTGCAGCTGGCGCAGGCACCGCAAAGAGAGGGTGGTTCTTTGGCATTTTCGGCTCGAAAACGAAGTACGACAAAGGCCAGCAAGTAAATGGCACGTTGCTGAAATACAAAAAGAATATCGGCAACTAACGTGGCCACACAAATCAAAAGAGAGTTTCAACATGTAGAGCCAAAAAGTCGTGCATCATGGCGACAATGGCTGGAAAACAATCACACACAGACAGACAGCGTGTGGGTAGTGATTGCCAAAAAAGAAAGCGGGTTGCCCAGCATCACCATCAACGAGATGGTAGAAGAAGCCCTGTGTTTCGGATGGATTGACAGCGTGCCCAACAAACTGGCTAAACAACGTTTTAAAGTGTTGGTTTCTCCGCGGAAGGCAAAAAGCAATTGGTCAAAAGTAAACAAAGACCGTGCGACCAAGATGATCAAAGCCGGCTTGATGCAACCTGCAGGCCTGGCAATGATTGAACTGGCGAAAAAGAGCGGAACATGGAACACGCTTGACGACATCAGTTCCTTAAAACTCCCGCCCGACTTAACGAAGGCACTCGCCAAAAAC
Organism: Bacteroidota bacterium; assembly: GCA_018267275.1. Lineage (GTDB taxonomy): Bacteria > Bacteroidota > Bacteroidia > Cytophagales > Cyclobacteriaceae > ELB16-189. The sequence continues at coordinate 95,651 of JAFDYV010000001.1, forward strand.
AAGAAAGCAAATTCCTTTTTTGATCAATTCCCTCCTTCGACCAAAAGAGGAATTCTTGAATGGATTCAAAACGCAAAAACAGAAGAGACGCGCAGCAAACGCATTGCTGAAACGGTTACCCTAGCAGCAAAAAATATTCGCGCCAATCAATACCGGCCACCTAAAACCAAACTCAATAGCGAAGCCAGGTAATCTTTGCATCGCCCACTGATGCAAATGTTAGGATTATCAAGTTGCTGTAGTCGCCATCGTCAAATGTTTTGTACTCTTCTTTGCCGATGAGACGGTTGATGATAGCGGGCGTAGTGTTAGAGTGCCCACAAATCAGAATCGTGCCGCCTTTCCATTTTGAAATCATCTCGTCAACTTCAGCGGGTTTAGCACCATCATAGTGTGTGATCGGTAGCGAATGTCGCGAAGCCAATGGCGCAATAGTGTTCTCGGTGCGTTTGAAGTTGGTGGCATAAATAGCATCGATTTTGGCTTTCGAAAACATATCGGCCAACACCAACGCACGCTTCTTCCCGGCCTCAGAAAGTTCGGGGTTTTTACTGCCATCGTTTTCTTTTTCTGCGTGGCGAACCAAAATGACGGTGGTAAGTTTTTCTTGAGCCTGCAACCCTTGAGCAAGACATAAGATGAGAGCAATTAAAGTCAATCTCATAAAGGTCTATTTGAATTGCGAAGAAACTGACTCTGGAACCGCACACCCATCTCGCCTGCGCGTATCCGCCAAATGAAAAATCCTCCAGATCCCATCGCTACCTTTGAAAAGATGGAAGGCATCTACCCCGCAATGACTGAACTTGCTGCCCAAGTAAAAGGCATAATCACACCAAGCTTGTGCAAAGCGCCCATCTACCTCAATCTTCAAATTCCAAATTGGCTCGTTGTAAGGTTCGGGGTGTGGTGTACCAATTGCCTTCATGAAATTACTAATGCCCGTCTCGCGTTTAATTACCGGGCCTCCATCTTTCGCTTGCGCAATAGTAGCCATGGTAACTTCACTGGCAAACGCGGTTCGCAACAAGGCGCTGTCGCCTTTCTTCATGGCGGTAAACAGGGTCTGTATCGTGACCTCGACTGATTTTTTTTCTTCCGCCACCTGCGCCATTGCGGAAGCACTTGCAACCATCAGGGCCAACCACAAATTCTTTCTCATGCTGGTCAATCAATTGATTTTTCTCTAGCAAGGAAGCACATTTCAGTGGCACTTCAAAACCACAAAATCAATCTGGCCGATAACGTTTTACTTTCTTATTCTCTTCGGCTGATGCTGGTTTGATATGAAGAGCAGCACCTCCCCCTGCGGCCAAGTTAAGCTTCACCACCGACCGCTTGTTGACGATAAACTTTTTAATCTCGTATGCCATCGGATTATCCTTCCAATGGGCATCGAGTGCATCACCATAAATGGTTACAACATAACTTTGGCGGTCATCCAAAAAATCAAACGTAACGGGCAGCGCGCGTTTTTCTTCATCGGTAATCGCACCTAAAAACCAATCGGGTTTACCTTTTGCCTTGCGCGCGATGGCCAAGTAATCGCCAGGCTCTGCCAGGAGTACGCGCGTATCGTCCCAATCTACGGGCACGTCTTTTATGAACTGAAAGGCATCTGGCCGTGCGCGATAGCTTTCAGGCAAGTCTGCCGCCATTTGAAAAGGACTGTACATTGTTACATATAAAGCCAATTGTTTCGCAAGAGTGGTATGAACTTGGTAAGGGCTCCCGGGTTTAAAAAAATCCATCTTGATCTGAAAAATGCCAGGTGTATAGTCCATGGGCCCGCCCATTAATCTTGTAAATGGCAAAATCGTTTCATGCTCGGGTGGGTTGCCAACACTCCATGCGTTGAACTCGTTGCCACGGGCAGCTTCACTTGCCATCCAATTCGGATAGGTGCGGTGTAAACCCGTTGGCCGAACCGGCTCGTGCGCATCCACCATCAACTGATTATTTGCAAGTTTATCTGCCACTCGCAAGTAGTGATTTACCATCCACTGCCCATCATGGTGCTCGCCACGCGGAATGATTTTACCAACATACCCTGTTTTCACAGCGGGATAATGGTAGCTTTTCATCAAGTGTATGGCTTCGTCCAGTTTGCGTTCGTAATTGGTGACCGAGCCTGACGTTTCGTGGTGCATGATCAACTTCACCCCTCTATCATGCGCATAGTTTTTCAACTCGGCCAGGTCGAAATCTGGATATGGCGTTACAAAGTCAAACACATCTTCTTTCCACTTTCCAAACCAATCCTCCCAACCCACATTCCATCCCTCCACCAGCACGCCATCAAATCCATGCTCTGCTGCAAAGTCGATATACCTTTTTGTGTTGAGGGTGGTGGCGCCATGTGTGCCATTGGGCGTTAGGCTCTTCCAATCTGTATTTTTCAAAGCTATATTAGATTGGTTTGCATAGTTCCAAGTTGCAAGGCCTACATGCATCTCCCACCAAACACCCAAAAATTTCTGCGGCTTAATCCACTCCGGGTTGGCGATTTTGGAAGGCTCGTTTAAATTCAAAATGGTTTTGGACGCTAACAAATCAGTAGCCTTGTACGAGGCTAAGATGGTGCGCCATGGTGTTTGAAAAGGAGTTTGTAAATATGCTTTGTTGCCCACAGCATCGGGCACCAGGTGAGACATTAGCAATGCATTGTCCTTGACCTGCAATTGCATGGCGGGGTAATTGACTAAGGCAGCTTCGTGAATATTGATGTACATGCCTCCATCAGTATTGAGCAACAAGGGCGTTTGCACAAATTTTTTACCGATGGGACTGCGCACACCAATTTCGGTATGGCGGTCGGCTATGGTGGCGTCTACTTGGCTGAGGTTCGTAATACTGTAGGGGTACTCATTGCTATCATAGTCGCCCGGTATCCAAAATGCTTTGTGATCACCTGTGAGTTGAAACTCGGTTAATTCGTCAACCACAATGAAATATGTTAACTGTGGTTGCTCAGGAAACTCATATCGAAAGGCAAGTCCATCATTGAACAGCCGGAATCGAATGGTTAAATTCACATTGCTTTGGGCTTGATGCAACTTTACGGCTAGTTCGCGGTAGTGGTTTGTGATGTTGCGAACTTCGCCCCACACCGGCTGCCACACTTCGAAGTAGGTAGAAGTATCCGTTCTTAAAACTGTAAAACCTTCGGTGAATGAGGGCGCATCTTTCAGCACCAATCCTAATTTGCAGGGTTTAATCACCTCCTTTTTGCCGAGGAACAAAGAATATGATGGTTCCCCGCGATCGGTCAACTTGAACTCTGCCCGCATAACCCCGGAAGGAGAATATATGATTTGGGCGCTTGCTGTGTGGCACAGCATAAATAACGCCAAGGTGAAAAACGTTTTCATAACATCATTTTGATTTGTACGGTGCGAAACTAATTGTGCATGTTCTCCTAAAAAATGAGATTGGTCACCTTCTGTGTATTTCTTAAAGTCAAGATTTCCGGTTTGGTTATATTGGCGAAAAATTAGCTTTATATGACAACCAAAACCACCAACATTCTTTACTGGACAGCGACTGCTTTATTTTCTGTATTGATGATTTTTTCTGCGGTGGGCGGCATTCAACCATCGCAACAAGCCATTGACCTAATTCACGGGCAGTTAGGCTACCCTATTTACTTTATTCCGTTCATTAGTGTAGCGAAGATTGTGGGTAGCATTGCGATATTGATACCAGCACTAAAGCGCGCCAAAGAATGGGCCTATGCAGGATTGTTTTTCGACTTGGTCGCAGCAATCTACTCAGCTGTCGCATCCAACGGCTTCGATCCAATGATGCTTTCGCTGGCGATTTGGTTTGTACCAGGGATTACTTCGTATGTACTTTGGCAGAGAAGGCAAAATATCTAGCGGACTAAGTGCCTTGCATCACACGTTGCTTGAGGCGCTCAGACAACCTTAGGGTAAACGCAACTAAAGTGAGTGTAGGATTGGCCGCCCCGGCCGTCACATAACACCCAGATCCCGCAACATGAAGGTTCCGCACACCATGCACCTGGCAATGAACATCGACCACTCCCTGTTTAGCGGTTGTACCCATTCGTGTAGTCCCCATGTGGTGCCACCCGGCATTTGTAGCTTTAGGAAAAGTTTCATCGTTTTCATCAACAAGAAAATCAAATAACTTAATTCGGGCGAACCCTGCTTTGCCAACTTCTTGTGCAATGATTTGATTTATTCTTCTCAGACTACGCTTATCAAGCGGAGTAAGTGCCCAATGTAAATCAGCAAGTGGAATACCGTCCGCGTCTTTTTTTGTGCTGAGGGTTACCCTTGAGTCGCGGTTGGGAGACTGTTCCATTCTGGTTTGAAAAGTAAAGGCACGTGTAATAGCTCCCTTGTTAATTGTCTTCCCTTTTTCCGCAGCCTCATCCCAAGTTTTAAACATATTCTCACCCGATTTTCTCGGGTCTTCGTTTTGCCAAGCGTCAATGCGTGCGGGCGTAAACCTAGCTACTGGTGTTGGCGTCAACCCACAGGTACCGTTGAGAATTTTTTCTTTTACCTGAACTTCTTTCCTGATTGCAAGTTCATTCCAAATGTTCAGCTCCGTATTCCAAGTGAACAACCCTGTTGGAAATGGTTTTAATAACCACATTTCAGCGGTATCTACTTCCAAATGCTCCATAAAATACCGACCAACTAGATCGTTGTCATTTCCCAAACCCTTTTTTGCTTGGTTATTTGCCGCCAGCAGCATACGGGCATTTTGAATAGCGCCTGTGGCCAATATAAAATGCTTAGCATGCACGCGGTGTTGGCGACCTGTGTCGTTTTTTATTACCACTTCATCAATATGATTGACGGGTTCGTTCGCGCGAAAGTCAATTACTCGTGCATAGGTGTACAAATGAATATTGGGAGCATTTACAATCACATGTCGGTAGGCCTTTTTGAAGCCACCTCTCCAACTAGCAACTCCGCTTAAGTGCCAAACCTTATTCCAAATAACATTATCATCCAACGGAAAGGGATTTAGGTTTGGCGCTTGCTTTTGCCAATAACCCAATTCGTACTGATATGGTCCAAGCTTCAACGGGGTATGCGCGCGTTCATAATAGATGTCAAGGTCCTGCCGAGCAATTGGCCATTCGCTGTCTGGAACCCAATCCCTTTTTTCAAAATCAATCTCGTCAAACGTGGAACACATGCCTGCCCAATGATTTGTGGTCCCCCCGAATTGTGCCATGCGTGTAGACCGAAGAGGAAAATACCGTTGGCCTTTGCCGACACCAGCAAGCATATCTTGCACTTTATCATCATACTCAAATCCACCCGCCTCCAACAGAACAACTTTATAAGGCGTGTCCATCCAATCCATTGCCATGCTCAAGCCGGCTGGTCCCGCACCGATAATGCAAATGTCGCCCTCTATCACGCTTTCAGATGGCAACTTTCTGGCATCGATATGCATATGCTTTATCCGTTTTTGTTTAGCAAATAGACCAGCGCACATTGACGGGCTTCTGTCCGCGATAACATCCAACCATCGATGATTACCGTATTGTTACTCTGAAAATCATTTTTTGTAATTTCCTGCAACGTTGTCTTATCACGATTTTTAACATCTGAGAATAGAATGCGCGCAAGAAAACGCTCGCTCATTTCATTGGGAAATTTGCTACAATATCTCTCACCGATGTCTGCAATATTTTTTTGATCCCAAATGAGAGACAATAACTCCGGGACTGCAAGCGCTTTGTCATAGTCTGGGGTTCTGTAAAACAAGAAGTGAATAGCAGGAATAGCGGCAACGGTTGCCCCCGCAGATGCGAGCAAAACAAAATTTCTCCGTTTCATAAGCGAATCGGGTTTACGGTGGTTAAGCCTGAGTGAAGATAACAAAAACTCCCTCGAAAGCAAACTGTGTCGATTGAGGTATTTGTGAATCGAAATGCCGCAGCACCAATTTTTACTGGATCAACGAAATCTCATTCCATATCTTTCAAAAAATCGCTACTTTTATCACTTGTTACCATCTGGTGTTTTATGAAATATGCGTTTTTGTTGTTCTGTACGCTGAATAGTATCGTGGCGTTGGCTCAAACTGATAGTCTGGAAAAGTCTTTGGCCACCGCCAAAGGCGATCAACGGGTAAAGGCCCTCAATGAACTGTTCCGTTCTAACTTCAATTCAGAGCCTGTAAAAGCCATCGGCTTCGCACGGCAAGCATTGACTTTGGCTACAGAAATAGACGATCGCAAAGGCATGGCTGCGGCTTACAATAACCTAGGCGTTGCCTACAAAAGCCAGGGCGCCCTTGATAAATCGCTGGAGTACTACCTGCGGGCATTAAGTATTTACGATAACATTAAGAACAAAGACGGCATTGCCACCACCAAGAGCAACATTGGCACGATCTACTCCATTAAAAAAGATTATGGCCAAGCAATGAAATATTTTGAAGAAGCCAACGCCTCGTTTACAGAATTGGGCGAGCAAGATAAAATCATCGGGTCGATGAATAACCTGGGCATCTTGCATAGCGACTTACAGTTATTTGAGCAGGCGTTAAAATATTTTTCTCAGGCATCTCAATTGAGTGAAAAAATTGGAAAAGTAACAGCCGACCCGCTGAATAACATCGGCAACTTATACTTCAGGCAGGGTAACTACCAGCGCGCGGCCGACTACTACGAGCAGGCTATGGTGTTGGCTCGCAAAGACAACGATCAAAACACGTTGCTATATACGCTTGCGAACTTGGGAGAACTTTATGCAAAGGCAGGACAAACCGGCAAAGCACAAGCTTATTTAGATTCCGCTTCGGCATTGAGCGAGAAACTGCAAGCATATGTCTTTCAGCCTACCATCTTAAAGAGCCAAGCCATCAATTTTGCAAAGCAAAACAAGATGAAGGAAGCCTACGAAACCATGCTGCGCTACGATCAGGCCAAAGAGAAAATTTATGGCGAAGAAAGCACTCGTAAGATTGCTCAGATGGAAATGGCGCTCGATTTACAGGAGAAAGAAAAAGAAATTGAAAACCTAAAGGCCACTGACGAAATCAAAAGTCTGCAGCTAAAAAGTTCACGGATGTTCATCATTGTCACAGTACTTGGGATTATCATTCTGATTGGTTTGGTAAACTTTGTTTACACTAAAAAGAAACTGCCCCGCATTCAAAGATGACGCGAGCAGACGCCTACACGCTGTTGGTTTCGCTTACCAAAAGCACTAGCCTTTTGCGCCACATGCGCAGTATCGAATTGGTAATGGAAGCCTATGCCGAAAAACTTGGTCAGGACAAAAACGCCTGGGGCATTGCCGGGCTACTGCACGATGCCGACTATGAAGCATACCCCGAACAACATCCTAACATCATTGTAGCACAACTGCTCGCCTTGGGCGAAACTGAAATTGCCCACGCCATTTCTGCCCACTACACGAAGTGGAATGTTCCATACGAAACCCTGATGGACAAGGCATTACTCGCTTGCGATGAACTTACCGGTTTTATCATTGCTTGCTGCCAGGTACGGCCCGATGGAATCAGTTCTTTGGAAGTGAAATCGGTAGTGAAGAAATTGAAGGACAAGGGCTTTGCCGCCAAAGTAGAGCGAGACGAAGTTTACAAAGGCGCAGAATTGCTGGGGGTAGATTTGAACGACCATATTGGGTTCATTATCTCCGTTTTGAAGAATAACCGTGAAGAACTGGGCATTTGACCCGAAATTATCCACGAATGAGGGCTTGAAATTTCGTTGTGCACCGCTATATTTGAGGGTCTAAAAAGCAGAATTATGTTTCATCAAAATGTGGGCGATGGCGCCAATATCTTCATGATTATTGTAGCTGTGATTGTTGGCTTTGCTGCCGCAATGGGCTATGTAGACTATCTGAAGACTAAGCAAAAAGGCGAGTAATAAGTGCAAGGGCTTGCAGAGCTCTAATCTCGTTTCCTAAGTCAGCTAATCATTTGATGTCTTTTGATTTCAATTTACCTACATTGGTAGTTGAAATCGAACACAGTGACATCCGAACTCAATTCCATCAAAGACAAGTTACTATCGGAGATTGCCCCGGAAGCAATTGTAATCATCGATTTTAAGGGAGTAATTTTATACATCAACCAGTCTTTTGAACGCCTCTTTGGTTATTCCTCAGCGGAAGCCATTGGCAAAAGTATAGCCATTATTCAACCTCCCGAGTTGATGGCTCACCACGTCCGTGGTTTAGAGCGTTACCTCCATACGGGAGAACGTAAGTTAGATTGGAACTCTACCCGCACGCGCGGCCGGCATCAATCGGGTCGCGAGCTTTCAATCGAAATCAGCTTCAGCCACGTTAAATTAAAAGGGACGGATTTTTTTGCCGCGTTTATTCGCGACATCTCTGAGATTGTTGCCCAAGAGAGCAAAATCAAGGAGCAGCATCAAACGTTAATTCAAAAAAATACTGAGCTCGACAACTTCACTTACCGCATTTCGCACGACCTGCGGGCACCCCTTCTTTCGATACTTGGTTTGGTGAACGTGTACAAAATCTGTAACACACCAGAGCAACAACTTGATGTGGTAAACAAGATTGAAAAAAGCGTTAAAAAACTGGACCTTTTCATTCGCGAAGTAATCGACATCTCAAAAAATGATCGGATCGCTATTACACCAGAAAAAATTGATTTTGCATTGCTATTCAATGAAGTGAAGGAAGAACTGCGTTACCTGGAAAGTGACCGAAAAATTGATGTGTATTCAGAAATCAAGGACCAAAGTGCTGCCTATTTTGAGGGCGACCGCTATCGCCTTAAAATTGTGCTCACCAACTTGGTAGGCAACGCCATCAAGTATTATCACCGCCACCAGGCGCAACCTTTTGTACGTGTATCTATTGCGCGCATAGCAGACAGCATTGTGTTGCGTGTGGAAGACAATGGTATCGGTATGTCACAATCCGTCATGGATAATATATTCAATATGTTCTATCGCGGCACTGATCTTTCTGAAGGTTCTGGTCTCGGCCTGTATATCGTGAAAGAGATGGTCAATAAGATGAAGGGGGAAATTTCCGTTTCATCTCAAATTGAAAAAGGAAGCACGTTTACCGTCAGCATCCCATCGCACGCCTAGTACCTCAATAATCAAGGATTTTGGCCAAGAGATAGATGGTTAAATGCTTCCAAGAGATAGCAGTTCCATTGTTACACTGCTTTCATTACATTCGCTGATCAAATCATTGCAGTATGAGCACCCCCACCAACAACCCCGAGACATCCAATGCCATGACGGTAAAATACAAGTACCGCGATATTAAAGTACATTCTTCTGACGAATGGATGGCTGACAACACCAAAAAATACCGTAAGGTTTTCGATCGGTGGGAAACTACCTATCAGCGTGTTGAATTTTCATTCTTTAACAAGCTGTTTGATGAGGCGGATTGGGAAGCGGTTGTTCGGTTAAAATGCTTCTTCCACAATGGCAGCCAAAAAAATGAGCTGTGTAACTTAGAACAAAAGCGATCTGTATTGAAAGATGAAAACATTGTATTCATTCGCGACTCGTGGGGAAACGGCACACCTGGTGCTTATTGGATGCGAGGCGACTACAGCTGGGAAGCCTACATTGACGAGGTGAAGGTTGGTGAATCAAAGTTCTACATTGAAGATCTAGGGCAACCAGCCAAGCCAGACCAAAATCAATATTTCGAAATTGTAAGTATTAAGATGTTTGAAGGAGATGGGCAAGCTTCTACCCTTCCACAAAAAAAATACCTCACACAGTTCAGTCAAAAAGACACCCGTTATGTTTGGGGTGAGTTTACATTCAAAAACAAAACGGCCAAAGATTACTACGCGGAAATATTTTTCAATTTTTATGATGACGCAGGTCAGCTAAAAGGGTCACACCCCTACCTCACCTACGTGAACATCAATACCGAAGGCAAAGACTACACCATTTACCCCGGGTGGGGTGGCGAAACACCCGGCCGCTGGAAAAGCGATGCCTATACAATGGAGGTCGTTTTTATGGATACGCTGATTGCAACAGTACCTTTTGCCGTGGGCGATTCTTGGATTGAAGGCGAAACACAAATGGTTGCAGGTGCAGTGAATCCGGTATTGCAAAGTGCTAAGCAAGTTAATATTGTAGCCAACAAACCGCTGGAATACCTGCTACACGAAAGCCTTGGCGAATTGAATTCGCTAACGGGATTGACAACTGTAAAAACAGAGGTGAATGAAATGGTAAAACTCGTACGCTTTTATCAAGAAACCGGGAAAGATGTACTTAATAAGTTTTCGCTTCACACGGTGTTCACAGGCAATCCCGGCACCGGCAAAACAACTGTCGCCCGTATCGTAGCTAAAATTTATAAAGGTCTGGGTATTTTAGAAAAGGGTCACTTAGTGGAGGTAGATCGAGAAGGATTGGTGGCCGGGTACGTTGGGCAAACGGCCATCAAAACTGCCGAAAAAATAAATGAAGCCATGGGTGGTGTCTTGTTCATAGACGAAGCTTATTCGTTGGCCACGGGCAAAGGGTCACAGTATGATTTCGGTGGCGAGGCCATCCAAATCATTCTCAAACGGATGGAAGATATGCGCGGCAAGTTTGGGGTAATCGTGGCCGGGTACACCGATAATATGGTAGAGTTTGTGGAATCAAACCCGGGGCTTAAGTCGCGTTTCGATAAGTATTTTCAGTTTGATGACTATTCGCCCGAAGAGATGTTTACCATTGCATTGGGTCAGTTTGCACGGGAGGGTGTAAAGCCAGACGGAGCGGCCATTGACCATCTCAAAAAGTATTTTGATTTTCTGCATGCACAACGAGATAAACATTTTGGCAACGCGCGTACGGTGCGCCAAGTGGTGGGCGAATCGGTAAAGAATCAGCACTTGCGTTTAGCGTCCATGAAAAAAGAAGAACGTACTGACGAGTTGATGGAAACAGTAATTTTTGAAGATGTCAAAGAATTTGAAGCAAAAGAAATTTCAGACGGGCGACCGACTATAGGGTTTAGAATAAAAAAGTAGAAAGTAGAAAGTCACAAGCTGAAAGTAGAAAGTTAAAAGTGGAAAGGAGAAAGTAAAAAGTTGAAAGTTGAAAGTTGAAAGTAAAAAGGTAAAAGTAGAAGGCTGAACAAAAAAGCAATAAGTAACACGATGAAAATAAGATTGGCTTTTCTCATTAGCATACTAACCCTACAACTCTGTTTAGGGCAAACCAAGATAAATACACCGTACTATGAGTTGCGGACCTATTGGGCAAGCGAGGATAAGCTACCGGTGCTGTTAGATCTTTTTAGAAACCATACGATGCAACTTTTTGAAAAGCATGGTATGAAGAACATTGGCTATTGGGTTCCTGTTGAAAACAAAGAAAATAAACTAGTTTACCTGTTGGCTTACCCCAGCGCTGAGGCGAGGGAAACTTCATGGAAAGAATTTGAAAAAGACCCTGAATGGCAGAAAGCAAAATCCGCTGCCGGAGCCAATGGCAAAATCATTGAAAAGTTAGAATCAACATTCTTCACGGAAACCGACTACTCCCCCGCTGATTTCAGTAACCGTGCAGGCCGTGTCTTCGAACTGCGCACCTACACTACTACGCCTTACAACTTAGGATTGCTTCACGCGCGTTTTCGCAACCACACATTGACCCTCTTTGCCAAGCACGGCATGAGCAATTTGATTTACATGACGGCCGTGGGCAAAGACAATAACCTCACCTATTTTTTGAGCCACGCCTCCCAAGAGGCAGCGAAGGAATCGTTCGCAAAATTTGTGGCCGACCCGGAATGGATCAAAGCCCGAGATGCCTCAGAGACACTTGCAAAAGGACCAATTTTAGTAGGCATCACATCTGAATTCTTAATTCCCACAGATTTTTCTCCGTGGAAGTAGAATTAAACAAGCGCTTGCTCAATGTCTTTCACTATATCCTCAACATTCTCTAATCCCGCAGAAATTCGGATCAACCCGGGTGTAATACCCACTGCGGCTCTTTCTACATCGGTCAATTTAGAGTGGGTAGTAGATGCCGGATGCGTTGCAATGGTACGCGTATCGCCCAAGTTGGCAGAATGAGAAACCATCTTCAACTTATTCAAAAAATTTCGACCCGCGTCTATCCCCCCTTTCACTTCAAATGAAACAATGCCTCCACCCAGCCGCATTTGCTTTTTTGCAATGCCATGCTGTGGGTGTGAGGTCAAAAAAGGATACTTCACATACTCCACTTTTGGATGTCGCTCCAGATACTTTGCAATAGTCAACGCATTTTCAGAATGCTTCTCCATCCGGATGGCCAGCGTTTCTAAACTCTTGGAAAGCACCCATGCATTGAAAGGCGACATCGAAGGTCCTGTATGGCGCGCAAAAAATCGAATCTCTTTGATCAAATCTTTTTTCCCAACAATTGCTCCGCCAATCACCCTACCCTGCCCATCAATGAATTTGGTAGCAGAGTGAGTCACGATATGCGCGCCCCACTTGGCGGGGTTTTGCAAGTAAGGTGTCGCAAAACAATTGTCGACATTCAAGATCAACTGATGTTTGTTGGCCAATTTACCGAGCCACTCCAAATCGATAATGTCCAGCGCAGGGTTTGAGGGCGTCTCTACAAAAATCATTTTGGTGTTGGGCTGGATTTTACTTTCCCAAGATGCAGGGTCATTCAAGTCCACGTACGTATGAGACATGTTAAATCTAGGAAACAGCACATTCAAAATTTGATGTGTAGACCCAAACACCGAGCGTGAAGCCAACACATGGTCGCCTGCTTTTAACAATGCGGCCATGCTGCAATACATGGCCGCCATGCCCGAGGCGGTGGCAATGCCGTCTTCCGCGCCTTCTAGCAAACAAAGTTTTTGGATGAACTCCGTATTGTTGGGGTTAGAAAAACGGGTATAGATATTTCCCGGCACTTCATCCGCAAACAACGCACGGGCTTGCTCGGCATCGTCAAAAACAAAGCTGGAGGTTAAATACAACGGCACTGAATGCTCTCGAAAATCAGTTCGCTCTGCTTGCGCACGAATGGCATCCGTTTCAAAATTTCTTTGCTCTTCCATAATCGAATATAAAAAATAACATCTAAATTCTGAGGGAGGAACGACCGAAGAATCCCTGAATTACCTTACCAGGGATTCTTCGCTATCGCTCAGAATTGAAAAGGCTTTTGAGACAACAATCAATTAATCACCTCCACACTGTACGTAATCTTTGCAGACTTCTCCAAAGTTTTCGCCACCGAGCAATATTTGCCAACCGAGAGCGCAACCGCCTTCTCCGCCCTGTCTTTATCTACATTTCCAAAAATCTTAAAATGCGCATGCACTTCTGTGTATAGCGCGGGCACTTTATCCTTCTCGCGTTCGCCCGTAACTGTAATCTTCAAGTCTTTAAGGTCTTCGCGCTGCTTGCGCAAAATGGTTACAACATCCACCGCACTACAGCCACCCATGGCAGCCAACAAAACCTGCATAGGTCTCATGCCGCCATCATGACCGCCATCGGCTGGCGAGCCATCCATCACAATCTTATTTCCCAACTCATTAACCGCCTCCATGCAAAAATTTTCGTCAACGCGAGAGAGCTCAATCTTGGTCATAATTTTTTATTGTTAGATTTTTAGTCCCGTTCTTTCTTGAATCAAACTGCCGACAATCATCGCGACAAAGCTAACCAATGTTGCGGGCAAAAGACTGGGACAAGCGCCATCGGTGAACTCAAAAACAGCCCAAGTAGCAGTGCCCAATACCATGGCCAACACAGCACCGGTACTATTGGCTTTTTTCCAATACAAACCGAGCGTTAATGGCGCAAAAAGCGACACCAAGCTGAGTACTGAAGACTCCCCTACTAATTCATAGATATTTGAGCGCAGGCATGCCATTGCAGTGGCGATGATGGCGAAAGTCAAAACGCAAATGCGTGTAATGTTCAATAACTGCCTGTCGTTAAATCGTTCTTTTGCAAGCGGCTTAATCAGGTTTTCGGAAAAGATAGCAGCAGGAGCCAAAATGGCCGAACTCGTGGTACTCATGATGGCGGATAGCAACGACCCAAAGAATAAAATCTGAACAGGCAAAGAAGCGTGCATCAACACCATGTTGGGCAACGCCAGCTGTGTATCACCCACTGCCAGTTGTGGATAGAGATGCTTCGCACAAAGGCTTATAAACAACGGCAGTATGGCGATAGTTAGGTACATGCCCGCGGCAATAAAACAAGAGCGTACGGCAATCTTCTCAGATCCCGATGACATCACGCGTTGAAAAACATCTTGGGATGGAATGGACCCAAGGCCCAACACCGACCACGCTGACAGCCAGAGTAAAATATCGCGTGTTTCAAACTTCGGAAAAAAATGAAACGTGTCTGGATGTACTTCAGTTAACACACTTGCAACGCCCCCTGCCTGATGGGCCAACAAAACAGCCACCACCAGCAGGCCCACCACAATGACAACGCTTTGAACGAAATCAGTGATCGAAATAGCCCACATGCCACCAATGTAGGTGTAAAAGGTGACCACAAACGCAGAAGCTACCACACCCTGCCACACTTCTAGCCCTGTGACCACGTTCAGAATCAAACCCATTGCAACCAATTGAGCCGCGATATAACCCACATAAGGCGGAGCCAAAAAAATACTCGTAATCAACTCGGTTCGCTTGCCGAATCGCACTTCAAAAAAATCGCCCAACGTGAGTAGGTTCATTGAGTATAGTTTGCGAGCGTAAAACAACCCAAAAAGCAACAAGCAAAGTGCCGCACCAAACGGGTCTTCGATCACAGAGTACAATCCTCCTTTCAAAAACTCAGAAGAGGCACCAAAAACAGTTTCGCTGCCGAACCAGGTAGCAAATAATGCCGAAGCACTCAACACCATCGGCAGGCTACGACCTGCCAACATAAAATCGCCCGATGTTTTTACTTTACGCGAAGCCCAGTAGCCGATAAAAATCGTGAGCAGAAGGTAGCCAAGGATAGACGCTAGCAGCAAATTGGTTTCCGGATAAAAACCAAAGCTAAAAAACTAACCGATAAAATCCAGTTATTGAGCCAATTTGGGTTTTGGCTTTTTCAACTGGAAGGCGCGGGTTACGTTAAATCCCAGATGGATATCACCATTGAAAAAATCACCTGTAGACTCTGTTATAAAGGTTCTTTCAGTAATGCGCTGTGAACTGCACAGCAGCAACTGAAATACGTGCCCCCCGGTTTCGATATCGACACCAAAACCGATTGAGTTTTTATAGGGGTTCGTACTCTTCACGTCTAAACGATGGTAATATTCAGAAGTGATGGCAACGCTCCGCGAAACTTTGAAGCGCCCGCCCACGCCTATGGCTAATTGATCGTTTGACTCTATCGTTTTATCTACCGCATTTTTGTGGACAAACGTGGGCATCAATTGTAACGATAACTGAGGTGTAAACTTTCGGGCAATAAGCAGCTGCGTAACATATGCGGTTCGGTCATTTAGGGTGGTGGCATCTCCTGGTGGAGCCAGCTTTACGCTTGCGTAACCAAAGCCCGTTATCGTTACGGGCATGCCGCTTGTTTGCTGGCGCAGCAGTTTGTAGCGAACGTAGTAGTCCATCATTTTATCTGAAGAACTGCGACCAAACCCAACTCCCAATCGATCAGTAATGCCATACTCCAACCCCAACCTCACCGCAGCTTTATCGAGCCCATACAAATTGTATGAACCAGAATTAAGGGCACCAAAACGATGTGAAAAGATAAACTCCAACTCGCCTTTACCGCGCGTTTCAACCGTTTGCCCGTTAACAAGTCGCGATCCTTTGAAAGTATTTTCAATAACGGTAGTTTTTGGTGCTTGGCTATCCAATTCTTTTAATAAATCATCTTGCGAGACGGCTAAGTGGTAAAACATGATAGCTGCCAACAGTAGACAAATTCTTCTCATAGCTTGTAATTAAACTCCAATGTGACTTCTACTTCTTCAGCAATGTTCTGCCAAAGCATTTTCGGAATCTTTATTTTGTAATCGGCCAGTTTGACTTTAAAAACAGATTTAGCCAGCAATCGATCCGTCATCCACTCAACCGTGCCAGGCACCGAAACTTCTTGTGTTACACCATGAATGGTGAGCTTACCTTTGGCCATAACATTTTGGGTTGCCTTTTTGGAAGGATCGAAACCCTCAAACTTACCGGCAAAAGTTGCTTTTGGAAATTTTTCGCTTTCCATGTACTTCTCATTGAAGTGTTGCTTCATCAGCGACTTATCGAACTCAAAATCGGAAATGGGAATCGAAAACGCGACCTCGCCTGTGGAAACGTTTAACACGCTTGCCGCTTTGTAGTTTTCTGCTTTGATATCTTCAATGGCGGCCTTCGAGAAGAAAGAAACTTTCGATTTTTCAAGCGACAACTTTTGTGCTGACGCGTGAATCGAAACTGATAATAGCACTACAAGCAGAATCCTCATCGAGATTTATATTAATTATTAAGTGCCCCATCGTCTACCCAGCAGGCAATTAAATCAATTTGGGTTTGGGTGAGTGCGGAAATTCCATTTCCTATAATCGGCATAGTGCGATTACCGGTGCGAAGTTTTATACGGTCTTTCTGGCTAGAAACATTCGCAAAGACTGTCCAATCTCGCGGACCCGTTCCAGCTCCGTGACAATTTGGAACATTGCACGAAAGATCAAAGATTGGTTTGATCTGTGTCGAATACTTGATACCCATATTTTCCCTACCTACCACTACGCCAAAAGATTTAAGGCAATCTTCCGAGTCTTTCACAACTACGTTGTAAGTTCCTTCTTTGATGTTACTGAGTACATTGTTTGGCGTGAATCCTCCAATTCCAAAAAGGTAAAAGTAGGGAGGTTTGCCGCCAGTACCAGTAACCGTGATGCTGCCGTTTGGAGCTGCGCATTGACTGTTATTGACCACTACCCTTGTGGCATTAAGCGTTGAGTTTGCTGCATCAATCACCACATCAATTGACTTTTTGCAACCATTGGCATCTTTTACCTCAACACTATACGTACCCGCGCCCAAACTGCCAAATTGCGGGTTTGTTTGAAACACACCTCCGTTCACGCTATAGTCATAAGGCGGTTTACCAAATGAACCAGCCACCACCAAACTGCCATCGATGGCCTTACAGCCAGAGGCATCTTGCTTGCTCACAAGTGTCAAAGTTAAATAGCTGTTATTGCAATCGAAAGGTTTATTAACATCATTATTTGTGCAAGCAATTGCCAACCAACCATATAGAACAAATAAACGAATGCTCCGAGTCGATTTCATAATGGGTGATGGTTAACGAAAGTAAGTTTATTTCGCGAGAATGGGAAATACTTGTTGGCACAACTTTTCTTCAAATCGAGATGGCCTAAAAAAGAAAATCCCCCAAAGTCCTTGACCCCGGGGGATAATCCTGTCTATAGTTGGCTTTAATCTGATTCAAAAGTAAAAGAGGCGAATAAACTACAAAACGATGAACCGATTAACGGATTTTTTTTGGGTCAAATTGCTTTTAAGGCCGATGAGTTGCTTTAATTGAATCTTTCGCAACAGAATCCGACTTCAAATATTGCTTTTTAAGGCGCTCTTTGAGTTGCGATTTTGAGCCCGGAAATGTTGTGCGCGAGCTTACATCATAACTGAAATAAACTATGCCTGCCAAAAAGACAAAGCCAATCAGTAAGAATATTTTTTTAGAACGCGACACTAAAGGCACTATTTGTTGAAAGTTGTGATTGCCTTTTCAAGCTTTTTCTTCTTAGCAAACTTTAACGCCTCTGGATTGTCGGCAACCATTTCCTCTAAATTGTTTTTGTTCAAAGGCAAAATTGGGGAACCCTCTCCGCGCTGAATGGCAATCAAACTACCCGTTCCTTTTTCTGCTAAGTATGAATATCCATTGATCTTTCCTCTTACTGCTAGAAAAAGCCAGCAACTATCGGTGGGCATGCCAACAATCTTCAAACCGGTTTCATCAATGCGGTAAATCTCTTTGGTATCTGAAGGCTTGATAACTAATTTCTGACGGTTAATTTTTGTTCGGATTACGTGGTTTTTTTCTGAGATATCGATTTTCGCTTTGACCTGCACACTGCTGTCGCCATTAAACACAATTGTGAATGGGTGTTTTAAGCTGGGTGAGGCGGGGCCACCATAGTACATGCGCGGGCCGGGCACCCAAGTAGTGTAAGTCGCGTTGCCATACGGTGTACGGATTGTATTGGACATGGGCATCATTTGCGCAAATGCAGTGGTGACCAAAAGACTTGAAGCCAAACTCAAAATGAATGATTTAACCATGCGAAGCTTATTTATTTCTGCAAAGATAGCGTTCAAGCGCGACTAAGTTTTTTGCGTAAACCAAAAAAAATGGGGCTCTCGCCCCATTTTAAATAAGTCTAACACGACTTGTTACTTCAATTGCTTCACCACAGCTTCAAACGCGGTGGGGTGATTCATGGCCAAGTCAGCAAGCACCTTGCGGTTAAGGTCTATGTTGGATTTCTTCACTTTGCCCATAAATTCTGAGTACGACATTCCGTGCAAACGAGCACCGGCATTGATACGGGCAATCCACAACGCGCGGAAGTCCCTCTTCTTCGCTTTGCGGTCACGATAAGCGTAGACCAAGCCTTTTTCGATCGCGTTTTTCGCTACTGTCCAAACGTTTTTCTTACGGCCAAAATAACCTTTGGCCAACTCCATAAATCTTTTGCGCCTTGCGCGGGATGCAACACTGTTTACTGAACGTGGCATAATTTTTAATTTTTGACTGTTGGCGCTCTCAATCTTTCAGAGAATCTTAGATGCCAAAAATCGGGTTAAACATATAAACCAAAACCATCAGGCTTTCAGACCTGAAGTATCTTTTTATCTCTTTATAATAAGTAGGGAAGCATGGGCTTGATGTTCGATTCATCGCGCTTGTTCACGATGGCTTTCTTGGTCAGCCTTCTTTTTTGCTTCGTAGTTTTTTTGGTAAGAATGTGGTTTTTGAAAGCTCTCTTACGCTTAATTTTTCCGGTGCCCGTTACTTTAAAACGCTTCTTCGCACCTGACTTGGTTTTTACTTTTGGCATTGTATCTACTCTTTTAAAAAATCCTTCTTCGTTCTATTTTCCTGTCTTTCCTTTTGGAGCTACCAACAAATACATCCTCTTTCCTTCCAACTTGGGCATTGCCTCAACCTTGCCCAATTCTTCAAGTGATGTCGCAAACTTCAACAACAAAATCTCTCCCCGCTCTTTGTACACGATTGAACGCCCGGCAAAATGCACGTAAGCCTTTACCTTGGCGCCTTCTTTCAAAAAGTTCTCTGCATGCTTTACTTTAAAGTTGAAATCGTGATCGTCCGTATTAGGACCGAAACGAATTTCCTTTACAACAGTCTTTTGCGCATGCGCTTTGATCTCTTTCTGCTTCTTTTTCTGCTCGTACTTAAACTTGCTGTAGTCAACAATTTTGCAAACAGGCGGATCGGCATTGGGAGAGATCTCTACCAGATCAAGCCCTTGGTCTTGGGCCATCTTAATCGCTACCGGGGTTGGGTAAACATCTACTTTGATGTTTTCACCTACCACCCTCACCTTTTGAGCAAGGATTCTCTCGTTGATACGATAGGGTTCTTCTACGACTCTCCGTGGACCTCTAACAAAAGGCCTGTTTCCACCGAAGTTTGGGCGATTACCGCCTCCTTGAAATTGCGCCACTCTTTGGGTTTAAGTTCTTAATTTGTTCAAAAACAGCTTGCCTATTAGCAAACAAGGCTGCAAATATCGCCATAATTTTGGCTTTTCAAAACGATTAGGTCAGCTCGGCAAGGCAAAATCCTTAGCAAAGGTGGTAACGAATTCATCAAGGCCCATGGCACCTTTATCACCTTCACCATGTTTGCGCACCGATATCTTTCCCTCAGTCGCCTCTTTTTCGCCCACAATGAGCATAAAAGGCACTTTTTGGACTTCTGAATCGCGGATTTTGCGGCCAATTTTCTCGTCTCGGTCGTCCAAAAAACCGCGAATATCCCGCTCCTTCAGCTTATCAACCACCGATTGTGCATAGTCGTTGAATTTCTCAGAAATCGGCAGAACCGAGAACTGCTCGGGTGCCAACCATAATGGGAAATTGCCCGCACAATGTTCTATGAGCACAGCCACAAATCGCTCCATCGAGCCAAATGGGGCACGATGGATCATTACCGGCCGGTGTTTTTGATTATCTGCACCTACATATTCGAGTTCGAAACGCTGTGGTAATTGATAGTCTACTTGTATGGTGCCCAACTGCCAACTGCGCCCTAGCGCATCCTTCACCATAAAATCAAGCTTGGGTCCATAGAAGGCCGCCTCGCCTTTCACTGCTACTGTTTTCAAACCTCTTTCATCGGCTGCTTCTTGAATCTCGCGCTCCGCTCTGTCCCAAAGCGCATCTTCACCAATGTACTTGGCCTTGTTTTCCGGATCTCTCAGTGAAACTTGTGCTGTATAGTTTTCAAAGCCCAGCGACTTAAATACAAACAATACCAAATCGATCACCTTTACAAATTCCTGCTTTACCTGATCGGGCCGGCAAAAAATATGGGCGTCATCTTGCGTGAACCCTCGCACACGGGTGAGCCCGTGTAACTCACCACTTTGTTCGTAGCGGTAAACCGTTCCAAATTCAGCCAAGCGAATAGGAAGATCTTTGTACGAACGCGGTTTTACTTTGTAAATCTCGCAGTGGTGCGGGCAGTTCATCGGCTTCAGCAAAAACTCTTCGCCCTCATCCGGTGTGTGGATGGGCTGAAAAGAATCTTTGCCATACTTTTCATAATGGCCCGAAGTAACATATAATTGCTTGCTGCCAATGTGTGGCGTAACCACCGGATCATACCCTGCGCGCACCTGCGCTCTACGCATAAACTGCTCTAACCTCTCGCGGAGCACGGTGCCCTTCGGCAACCACAACGGCAAGCCCATGCCTACCTTCTCAGAAAAAGCAAACAGCTCCAGTTCTTTACCCAACTTGCGGTGATCACGCTTTTTTGCTTCCTCCAGCATGAAAAGATATTCGTCCAATTCTTTTTGCTTCGGGAACGTGATACCGTAAATGCGCTTGAGCATTTTGTTTTTTTCATCGCCACGCCAATAGGCACCAGCAACATTTAGCAACTTAATCGCTTTGATGGGGCCGGTAGTGGGTATATGCGGACCGCGACATAAATCAACGAAGTTGCCTTGCTGGTAAAATGTGATTGAACCGTCCGCCAGTCCATCGATCAGCTCTAGCTTATAAGGATCGCCTTTTGTTGTAAAGTAATCAAGCGCTTCTTTCTTAGAAACATCGCGTCTCACAAAGGGATTGTTCTGTTTAGCCAACTCCCCCATCTTCTTCTCCACAGCTGCTAGTTCTTCATCGCCAAACGGGGTATCGCCTAAGTCTACATCGTAGTAAAACCCATTTTCAATTGGTGGACCGATCCCGAATTTCACGCCAGGGTAAAGCGCCTCGAGAGCCTCGGCAAACAGGTGCGCGCTCGAATGCCAAAAAGCATATTTGCCTCCTTTGTCGTTCCACGTAAAAATTTTGATGGAAGCATCCGCTTGAATCGGCCGGCTCAAGTCCCAGATTTCTCCGTTTACTTCTATCGACAAGGCATTGCGTGCCAAACCCTCGCTAATGCTTTGGGCAATTTCAATACCTTTTACGCCTTGCTGAAACTGTTTCACGCTGCCATCGGGCAGGGTGATATTAACTAAGCTCATGAACTAGAATTTTGAACCGCAAATATGGCGGTAATTGATCGTTTCAGCAAAGATTTTGAATTGCTACAACTGCAACTGTACGGAAAAGAAAACTCCAAATCGTGTGGCGTCACTATCCAGATAAGATAGTCGGTGTACAAAGTCTACACGAAGAAACTTGAATATGTTTTCTACTCCATAACCCAATTCGACATAAGGCTGATCAGGAGTAAGCCTTTTGGCAATGACGGCAGGAAGCTCGCCCGGCCCTTGCAAGCGTTCTGCATTCAGTTTATTGTACTGGAAGTTCGCATCGTTCATAGAGCCTACCAACACATTGGCGGTTGCCAAAAAGCGCCACTTCAGCTTTTGAATAATGGGCAGTTTATTCGACAAGAATCCTTCTAAATTTTGTCGGTATTGGATAGACCCATACTGATCAGATGCAAATTCGCCAAACTGCACTAAGTTGAAGTTGACAGGTGCATAAATGTACGATTCGTTGCCCAGGTGAACGGACAGCAAAGGGAAGGGTAACGTGCCAAACACTTTTTCGCCCGTCAAATTGATATATCCGTTGCCGAGCGGGCCCATCTTCATGCGCTTGGTCATATTGAACCGAATCTTATCATATTCGAAGTCACTGTTCAATACTCCGCTAAAGCCTTTTGTATAACGCACGGTAAAAACCGGCCACTTCTTCTGTTCGAGGCCGATGCGGTCGTTGTCGTTTTGTAAATAAATCTGATCGCGTGCATAACGCGTCTCCAAGAATATTTCAGAAGCGTTGTAGGCGTTCCGTTGCTCGCCCACGGGGTTGTTAGGGTCGCGATAGAAGCCAAAACTAAAGACGGGATCAAAATCAAATTGGCGCAACGCCACGCGCTGGGTAAAACCTTTGAACAGTTCTCTTTCAAACGTGGCACGGTACTCATTGTAATAAAAACCAGCTCGGTAGTTACCCCAGCGGCTGGCAAACAAAAACAACGGGAACTCTGATACATAATCTTCGTCTAACCCGAGCCGGCCCATCTCGTGACGAGCGCGCACTGTCAGCGTTGTCCACCTTCGCTTGTTAAAAATGTAACGTGCAAATGCGGTGTATTTCAATCGCTGGTCCTTAAAGCCGTATGCTAACTGAGCCCCCAATACCCACTTTTTGCTAAACTTAATGTTCGTTTTAAACCCGGCCTGCACGCGAAATCCCTCCACTGTGTTATTGGCAATTACGCCCAAATATGGCCCCACAAATACTTTACCTGTTTTGTAATATCCATTCAAAACCAACTTCACAATATCGATGTACGACTTCACGATTGGTATCGATTGTATCGTATCAATCATGTGATACACGCTTTTTTCGGTAGTAGTGAGAGGCTCATGGCGCAGGGAATCCCAAACTTTATCATCCTCTTCCAACTTTGCATCCTCATTCAACACCACGCTTTGATCGTAAAACTTTGTCGGCTTGGGTTGGTTCAAAACATGATTCTTGTGGCTCATGTAAAACTTTGCCAACAAACCCGTAGTATTTTCTGTCAATTGCCCCACTGAAATCAATACCCTTGCCTTGACAGGCAACCATGCGATGTCATCTATTTTCTCGTAGGTATGTTGGATGCGAATCTTATCAATGAAATTGATATTTGCAGTTGCACCAATGGTCGCATCAATTTGCTTGATGGCATAATCACCTTTGGTGATGAACATCGTGCCTGTAAAGGCCAACGCCTGCGCATCGCGCGGAAAAAAATCTAAACGATAACAGAAATACCCGTCAACCATCAGACTGTCAGTCAGGTCATAGTCATAATACAACCGCCAACCATCAGCAATTGGTGATACCAGTTGCTTGCGGCTGAAGTTAAGCCAATTCATATAGAAGTTATAGTCTTGCAGCGATGAGCCCACCAACTGAGTAATCATGGCTCCGTCTTCTACGCCTAAGCCATTTACTTTTGACTTTACAATCACCTCTGTTTTTAGCTGTGGGTTATCGCGGTAGTAGTTTTTCGAAATTGTTTCAGACATAAACAATGGCAAAATCGCTTTCCCATCTTCACCAGCAATGCGATCTAAGCTGTCTAAAACCTGACCGATTTTCTTCATCACCTTACGTTCCCTCATCTTTTGTGAAATCTTGTCGGCATCGATCTCCATTTTCGAATACGTCTCGTGCTCGTAAGCTGTCAGGTTCCGTTTGTCGTTTTTGCTTTTATTGTCTACGACCTTGCGAAGGATTTCAAACGCAGGGTTTTCACCAGCCTTCACTACAACTTCTTGCAGTTTGGTGGTCTCTTCATCTAACTGAAAATTGATTACTTGTGCAATCCGTTTTTTGATTGCTTTTACGCGTGGCCTGTAGCCAATGAATGAGGCTACTATAGAATCTGTAGGGTTGCTGGTATGAATTTTAAAGTTCCCATCAAAATCGGTGGTCGCACCAATGGATGTTCCTTTGAATATCACATTAGCAAAAGGAATCGGATCGCCTGTGCCAGCATCAGTTACTTTGCCAGTCACCACCGTTTCTTGCGCCAACCCTGCTGCACCTATCAACAGAAATGAAACAACCGCACAGAGAGCCTTTCTAAACACAGAGATCACCTTTATAAAACAACGTTAAAGTTACAAAACTAAAAATTTATTCATACGAAATTGACGTCCTTAAGTTGCAGACCAATCAATAAAAAGTAATCAAATCGTTAAACCCTCGCGCGCGCCCAAATGCCTTGGCGTTGTTTTCAACAAATAAAGATCTAAGACTGCTTTCGTGCGTGCAAAATATTCGCGCAACTCAACCTTCAATGTCCCGTCAAAGCTAGCATCTGTTCGCCACGCCACCACATCCATTCGATAATAGTCGCCAATAAAGATCGCTCGGTAACAGTGAAATGGCTGCGTTACAATCAACACTTTATTCTGCCCAAAAATTTCTTTGCAACGCACCATTGAGTCTAGCGTACGCAGCCCGGCAAAGTCAAGTGTGATCAACCCAGCCGGCACTCCCGCCTTGATCAATGCCTTGCGCATCTCCGCGGGTTCATTGTAATACTTCGTTCGGTTGTCTCCACTAAGCAAAAACGCTTTGGCTTTCCCGAGCTTATACAACTTCGCAGCCGTTTCAATTCTGTCTTCAAAATACGGGTTCGGTGTACCGCCCATCAGTTTGCTGCTGGTTCCAAGTACCAAAACAACGCTGCTATCGGGCAGAACTTGATAATCAGAAATGATTCTTTCTTTCGTGCTTTCAATAACCCACCAGTTCGCTACAGTAAAAACAACCGCAGCCAACGCTACAAGCCACCACGCAACCTTCAACGACTTCTTCATCCATTTAGCTGGCACAAACGTAGATTAAAGCAGCCGTAAAGTTAGGCAATAGAACGAAGAAATTCTTGTTCAATTAAGTCACTTCTTCGAATCGATTTTCTCATCCATTGCAACCGAATGGTGTGCTTCTCTTCTTCGGTCAGTTGCCAGTCCGCTGGCGATTTCCTCAACCTGGGCAGCAACGCATGCATGCAGATGGCCGCACTTACCGAGATATTCATGCTTTCAGTAAAACCCACCATTGGTATATAGACTTTCTGATCAGCCAGTTCCAATGCTTCTTGCGAGACACCTTCCGATTCATTGCCCATTACCACGGCCAGCTTTTCGGTTACATCAACATCCTCAATCGATATACCTTCCACGTCAGGATGAGTGACCAAAATTTTGTAGCCGGCCGATTTCAAATCAGTCAAACAAGGTTTGGTATTGCGCATGTTTTTGCCTTTGTAACGCACAATATCAATCCACTTGTTAGAGCCTTTTAGCACCCGTTTATTTGTTTCGAAATGATTATTGTCGTCAATGATATAAAGATTTTGTATTCCGTAACACTCGCATGTGCGAACTACCGCGCTCATGTTGTGCGGCTGCTGAATATTTTCCAACACCATGGCAATGTGCTTCGTACGCTGCGATAATACGCGCTCAATGGTTTGTTGGCGGTTATCCGTTAGATATTGTTGAAAGTGATGCGTAAGTTGTTCCGACTTTCTATCCATAACATTCAAAAATAGACAAAGTAAGATGAATGTTTATTTTTGCACCGCCCATGCAATACCTTTTTCCGAAAGATTTCATTTTTGGTACGAGCACAGCTGCTGCCCAAATCGAAACGGCCTTTGAGCACGATTGGCAGGGTGTGCGCGCAAAGGACGGCAACCTGTTTGAACGGACAACCGATCATGAACTGCGTATGAAAGAAGATGCACAAATCATTGCTTCGCTCGCACCGAATTATCGCATGGGGTTGATGTGGAGCAAACTACAACGCGCGCCATTGGCTACACTCGATGAAGATGCCATAAAGCTGTACAACGATTTGCTTGAAGATTTAACCAACCGCGGAGTAAAAATCATGATGGTACTTCACCACTTTACCAATCCAAAGTGGTTTGCGGCACAAGGTGGCTGGGAAAAAGAAACCAACATTGGTTATTGGGTCGACTTTGCAAAAAAAGTAGTTGACCAATTTGGCCATTTGGTAAGCCATTGGAACACTTTTAATGAACCAAACGTATATGCCAGCTTCGGCTGGATCACCGGGGATTTTCCTCCATTTAAACGCAACCCCGTGCTGGCAGCTCAAGCTGTAAAAAACATGGGGAAGGCGCACGATGAAGTTTATGAATACATCAAAGCAAAATTTCCTGACCAGCCCGTAGGTATTTCGTTAAACACGGTTGTCTTTCATCCTGAGAATATGCTCGGCTGGTTCCCCGCCCGTTTGGGAGATTGGTGGTTTATGGAATGGGTGCCAAAGCACTTTGAGAAAGTGGATTTCTTCGGTATGAGTTATTATGCCCGTTTACCGCATGACCCACTGCCCGTTACCAGCATTGAACACCGCGCAAAGTTAGATGCCATGGGCCGACCCTACGATGACATGTGGGAATACTACCCCGAGGGTTTGCGCACTTGCATGGAACGTTATTGGAAGAAATACAAAAAGCCAATTATCATTACCGAAAACGGAGTAGCAGACGAAAGTGACAAACTAAGGCAACAGGCTATCATCGATTACGCGAAAATAATTCACCAAGCCCTGCAAGATGGTATTGATGTGCGTGGCTATTATTGGTGGAGCACATGGGATAATTTTGAGTGGCACTTAGGACCAGCAATGCGTTTTGGGTTGTATGAGTGCGACTGGGAAACAAAGGAAAGAAAACCAAAACCAAGCGCTGCAATTTTTGCACAACTAGCTCATTTGAAATTTGTAGAAACACCAACCGAAATTGAACGTGTTGCCTAACCTTTTAGGATCAATTTGTTCTAGAAATTGAGTTTTCTCATTACCTTGGTTTGGTGATAATTGCTTTATGGAAGAAATAGACCAAATGCCAGCCAGCCAATCAAACTTCAAGAACTGGAGAAAATATACATTTGAATTCTTATTGCTTTTCTTAGCGGTATTTCTGGGATTTGTAGCAGACAACATCCGCGAAGAATATTCTGAGCGCCAGCAGGCAAAGGAACTTGCTAAAAATTTCTACGATGAACTCAAAAGCGACTCGGTGGTTGTTGCATCGAAAGTAGCCGGTCGAATCAAAAAGGAAAAAGCCATCGAGTACATGGTGTCTTTTTTTCAAGACAGCAGTCTCAACTCTGGCTCTAAGGCACTTGCTATTAACTTCTTATGGGCAACCAGCGTGCGAACCCCTGTCATTTTCACCCCGAGAACTGTGGTGCTTGAACAATTAAAAAGCTCAGGTTCTTTAAGGTACTTTAAAAGCGGAGAGTTACAAAAGCTGGTTGGTGATTTGTCAGTAGCAATCGGCTATCTACACGAGCGACAGCAACTTGAGGCTTCGGTGTATGAGAAGCTCATTGAACCAATAATGGTAAACCACATGGATTTCGATTTCCAGTATAAACTTTTCAAAAATGGTCTCTTCGATCGGTTGGCTGCCTTTGAAAATAGTAACGAGCAAATTCCATTTCACCTTTCACAAATTGAAAAAATAGACAGGAAAGGTTACATGAATGCGTTGAGTTACTATCACACCAACAACATCAAGTCCACGCGACTCATTCCTATTAAAAGCTACATAGAGGTGAATGCCGCGTTGCTAACAGCCTTGCGGAAAGAATACAATTTATAGCAAAACAAACTTGCAACCAGTAAGTCTTCGAGACTAGTCTTTCAGCACCCGTAGCTCTACCCTTCTGTTCAACGCACGTGCCTCCTCCGTTTTATCTGTGCTGATGGGCTGCGTTCCTCCGAATGCTTTCGTTTTGATTCGGTCTTTCGCAATACCTTTGGAGGCAAGATATTTTTTTACCGCCTCTACCCTGTCTTGCGAAAGCTCAAGGTTCTTTTGAGGGTTGCCTACATTATCGGTATGACCTTCCAATTGAATCACTACTTTGGTGTTCTCTTTCATCATGGCCACTAGTTCGTCCAAACCTGGATATGACTTGGGATTAATAACAGAGCGACCCATTTCAAAAATCAGATTTTCCAAGCGGATGGCACGCCCTGTTGAAGTCAACTCGATATTGCGAACAATTTTGTGGTTAATGGACTCTTTTGGATCGACAATCACTGTGCGAGGGATGTAACCTTCCGCCTCTGCAGTTACTTGATATTTGGAAGAGCCAAAAATCGCAAATGAAAAAGTACTATCGTTGAAGTTGCCACTAATACCGCCAGTTGGGTAGCTCTTGTATCGAATTTTTGATTTGATGCCTTTATGCCCGAGCGCATCGAATACTCTCCCATGCACAGTTATTTCCTGCGAAAAAGAATTGAATGCGCAAGTCAGAATAAGTAAGAAGAAAAATGATGAGCGCATATGGATTTTTATTGCCAAAACTCAATAACCAGCCCCATTTTTCCTAACGCTTCACGAGCAACAGCCAAACCATTCGATTAAACGACTTAGATATCCAAGTCAATTGTTTCCCCCACCCCAAACGCTTTATCATCACTCTTGTCTTTTTTGTCGTCTACTTCTTTTTTCTCTTCGCCAAAGAGGTCGGCTTGCTTGACTTCTTTGGTTGGGCCTTTTGCTTTTGGGGGCTGCCCGTTGACGAGCGGCCCTGTGGGCTTTTCTTTTGGCTCACCGAAGAGGGCTGTTTGGCCGTCTTCTTCGACAACTGGCTCGAAGTCATCTTCTTCGTTGCCTGATTTTTTTTTTGGCGACTCAGTACCCTTTGCGGTTCCGGTCGCCTCGTTGTCGTCTTCTGCGCTGGCTGAGTTATCTTCTGGCTCCTCCAACGGCTTGACTTTGGTGACTTTGAATTGGGATAGCCGGTTGCCCAGTGCTTTCCAACCCTTTACGTCCACAATCTCTTCGAGGTTCACAACTTCACTTTCTTTCTCTTTGCCCTTCCCTTTCAACAACTCAATTTCCACTTCGGGCGTCTCGGCAGTCGTTACAAATTCGAGGCGCGAACCGATGCCTTCGCTTATGAAGTTAAATTCCTTATCAGGCGTAGTGGTTTCGATCAAAAAGCGCTTCACAAAATGCTGCTTGCTCTCACCATCCCAATAAATGGCCGAAATCACTTTCTTTGGGTTGAACTTTTCTACCAAAATCGTTTTTTCTGGCTCATACCGGTTGGTGGTTTCAAAACTGGTAATCTTGTAGTTACCGCTTGAGGTGATAGCGATGATCTTATCATCTCCATCAAACTTATTTACGTACTTGCCACGCTCATCTTTGTTCAAACGGCCAGAAGCCTGGTCAAACCAAAGTTTCAAACCGCTTAAGGTTGAGCCTTTGCCTTCTTTGAAATCCACCTTACGAACCGGGTACTTTGTAACGATGTTACCTCTCGCTCCACGGCCTTTTACTTCTAGTTCGGTGAAATCAAAATCAAAAATCTTCTTCCGTGCCGAACTCGACTGGCTCAACTTCACTTCCACAATCTCGGCTTCACCATTTGGATTGGCACTGAGGTAATGAACTTTGCTGTTCGGGTTGCCTTGATCCAAGTCATATTCCTTATCGCGTGTAATGGCCGGCATGGCAAAACGCTTGGCAAAAGTACTACCACTCTTACCATCGCTGTAAATCAAGTTATAAATCATCCGCTCATCGCCTTTCTTCCAAATGCCAACGTGCAGAATATCCTTGCCCATGAACACCTTCTCGCTGATACGGCTGACCTTCGCTTTCCCATCTCTGCGGATGACGATGACATCATCCAACTCCGAACAATCGGCTATGAACTCGTCTTTCTTCAAGCCCCAGCCTATAAAGCCGTCCTCTCGATTAACGTACAACTTTTGATTATTGGCAATTACCTCGGTGGCCGCCACTGACGTAAACGTTTTGATCTCCGTCTTGCGTTCGCGACCTTTTCCATACTTATCTAACAAGTTCTGATAATAGGCAATCGCAAAATCGGTGAGGTGTTTCAGGTGGTGTAACGTTTCCTTTAACTCCTTGTCCAAATCGCGCATCAATTCATCAGCCTTGAACGAATCGTATTTTGATATTCGCTTGATGCGGATTTCTAACAGCCTTAAAACATCATCCCGGGTAATCTCGCGGTAAAACTGCTTTTTGTAGGGCTTCAGGCCTTTGTCCACCGTGTTGATTACTTCCTCAAAAGTTTCAACTTCTTCAATGGAACGGTAAATCCGTTTTTCTATGAATATCTTCTCAAGTGACGAGAATAATATTTTTTCCATCAACTCGCCTTTCTTGATTTCCAACTCCTGCTTGAGCAAACTCACGGTTTGCTCGGTGTTGTACTTCAAAATTTCGTTCACCTTCATGAACTGCGGTTTGTCGTTTACAATCACGCACGCATTGGGCGAAATTGAAACCTCACAATCCGTGAAAGCATACAACGCGTCAATTGCAATTTCTGGCGAAATACCCGGTTGAAGGTTGACAGTAATTTCCACATCCTTGGCGGTGTTATCGATCACTTGCTTCACCTTGATTTTCCCTTTCTCGCTGGCTTTTACAATAGATTCCATCAACGATGACGTGGTGGTACCAAAAGGAATCTCTCGAATCGCCAATGTCTTTTTATCAACCACTTCAATCTTTGCACGCACTTTAATCTTTCCGCCTCTAAAGCCCTGGTCATATTCAGTAATATCAGCTATGCCACCCGTAGGGAAATCGGGGTAGATTTTTGGATTCTTACCCTTCAGCACATCAATTGATGCTTTGATCAGCTCACAAAAGTTATGGGGCAATATTTTGGTTGAAAGGCCTACCGCAATACCTTCCACTCCTTGCGCCAAGAGTAACGGAAACTTTACCGGAAGCGTGACAGGTTCTTTTTTGCGGCCATCGTAAGAAAGTTGCCATTCCGTAGTTTGCGGATTGTATACCACATCCAATGCAAACTTCGACAAACGCGCTTCAATGTAGCGTGGTGCAGCAGCACTATCGCCCGTGCGCACATCGCCCCAGTTACCTTGCGTGTCAAGCAATAAATCTTTTTGCCCCAAATTGACAATGGCCTCACCGATGGCAGCATCTCCATGTGGGTGATACTGCATGGTGCTACCGATCACATTCGCGACTTTGTTGAAACGGCCATCGTCCATTTCTTTGATGGCATGCGCTATCCTGCGTTGTACTGGTTTTAAACCATCTTCAATGCGCGGAACAGCACGCTCTAAGATAACATATGAGGCATAGTCCAAAAACCAACTTTCATACAATCCGTCAATCGACATCAACTCGTGCGTACTGCCGTCTTCGCTCTGAATTTCCTTTGCTAATTTTTTCTTTGCCATATTAAAAAATGGGTATCAAGCTGGTAACACCATTACATTACCATTTATTCTGTTTCAACTGCTGGGGCCTCTTCGGTTTTCTCGGCAGTTACTTTGTCTAACTCAATTCGCAAGTTTTCTATGATGAAATCCTGACGGTCGGGTGTGTTTTTGCCCATATAAAACTCCAACGTCTTTATCAGGTGCTTTTCTTTGTCGATGTTCACCGGTTGTAGGCGGATGTTGTCTCCAATGAAAGTTCCAAACTCTTCTGGCGAAATTTCGCCCAACCCTTTGAACCGGGTTATCTCCGGACGGTTGCCTAGTTTACTGATTGCCGCTTGGCGCTCTTCATCGCTATAACAGTAAATCGTTTCTTTCTTATTGCGAACACGGAACAACGGAGTTTCTAAAATATACACGTGCCCGGCCTTGACCAAGTCGGGAAAGAACTCAAGGAAAAATGTCATCAGCAACAAACGTATGTGCATGCCATCGACATCAGCATCTGTGGCGATGATCACTTTATTGTAACGAAGTCCGTCCAAGCCATCTTCAATATTGAGGGCGTGCTGTAGTAAGTTGAATTCTTCGTTCTCATACACCACCTTTTTGGTGAGGCCAAAGCAGTTAAGAGGTTTTCCGCGCAAGCTGAATACCGCTTGGGTCTCAACATCTCGTGATTTGGTGATGGACCCGCTGGCAGAGTCGCCTTCAGTGATAAAAATAACCGATTCCGCTCCCTTCTCCCCTTTTTGGTCATCGAAGTGAAAGCGACAATCGCGCAGCTTCTTGTTGTGCAGATTCGCCTTTTTGGCGCGTTCGTTCGCCAGCTTCTTAATGCCGGCAATCTCCTTGCGCTCCCGCTCTGATTGAAGAATACGTTTTTGCAACGCATCAGCGGTTGAGGGGTTTTTGTGCAAGTAAATTTCTAGTTCCTTCGCCACAAAATCGCCCACATAGTTCTTAACGCTGGCACCCTCTGGAGCCATGTTAATAGAGCCGAGCTTCGTCTTTGTTTGCGATTCAAAAACCGGCTCCTGCACACGCACTGCTATGGCGCCTATGATGCTAGCGCGAATGTCTGCAGCATCATAGTCTTTCTTGAAAAAATCACGCACACCCCGCACCACGCCTTCGCGGAAAGCGGCCAAATGCGTGCCACCTTGGGTTGTGTTCTGACCATTGACGTATGAGTAATACTCTTCGCCATATTGGCTGCCATGCGTCATGGCCACTTCAATATCATCTCCCTTAAAATGAATGATTGGGTAACGAATATCTTCAGGGTCAGACTTTTGCTTCAGCAAATCCAACAAGCCATCTTTTGAATAGAATTTGCGGCCATTGTAGTTTACCGTGAGGCCAGCGTTTAAGAAGGCGTAATTCCACATCAAGTCATCCAAATACTCTGGAATGAAATGATAGTTCTTAAACATGGTGTTATCGGGCTCAAACTCTACCAACGTACCGTTCTTTTCATTGCTCTTGGTAGCTTTAGGGTCGTTTACTAAGATACCCTTCTTAAACTCGGCCAGCTTGGTTTGGCCATCGCGGAAAGCCTGCACCTTGAAAAAATTGGAGAGGGCGTTAACGGCTTTGGTACCCACGCCATTTAAACCAACCGATTTTTGGAAAGCCCCGGAATCGTACTTAGCACCGGTGTTGATTTTTGAAACTACGTCCACCACTTTGCCAAGTGGTATGCCGCGCCCATAATCTCGCACCACCACGTGCCGCTCCGTAATCGTCACATCGATGACTTTGCCGTAGCCCATCATGTGCTCGTCAATACAGTTGTCGATTACTTCCTTTACCAACACATAGATGCCGTCATCTTTGGCCGAGCCATCGCCCAGTTTACCAATGTACATACCCGGCCTCAGTCGGATGTGCTCTCTCCAATCAAGCGAGCGAATGCTCGATTCATTGTATTCAATTGTGTCTTTTGCCATAAAATAAAACCGCGCAAAGTTGAAAAAATTCCGTTACCAGAAACGGAGTTCGTTAAAATCTGCAGTCAAAAAAATTAACTCCACCAGCAATTAAAGTATTTTAATTGAATTGAAGTATTTCAGCACCTACAAAAAAAAGTTAACCTGAAACTATCAATCAGTTGACAATCAACAAATAAAACAAAAAAAATTTTTTCTAACGCTGTATCAAACGCTTCGCCAACATGTAAACTGGCCATGCAATAAGCCAAACCACAATCAGCACGATGCTTCCATAAATGATACCCCCAATCTGTTCGTAGTTATACTTCTCAAGGCTATTATAAAGTGCTAAGTAATTGATGGCTATGGCCAGAAAAGCGTTAAGCGTCACCACCAAACCATAAAACCAGGTCTTAAATTCAATACCGGAAAAAAAGCGATTTACCAAAAACACAAACAAGTTCAATAGAGCCGCGACTGCCAAGAAACCATAAAATACCCCTTCTTTCGAGGCCACTACAGGTGCAGTGCCCTCCACAATGGTGACTGAAGGCCCAAGGCTCGCATAGTTGTAAAAGAAAATTACCAAGAAAATAATCAACGAAACAAACCAAACGCCTTTTGCAATCTTTAATGCCATGTGTGTACTTTTGAAACGCGCTGCAAGTTAATCGCAAATCAGCAGAACCTCATGAACAAACTAATTACACCCCTATTTTTTTTGCTGGTTGCTTGCGGAACACCCCTGCCACAACTAGATGGAATTGATTTGGAAAAATGGAAGGGAGATAAAAACGGATGCCAAGGTGAGCGATTGCGTTTTTTGGGTCCCTTGCAAAGCCAGCATGAAAAGCTTAAAGGACTTTCGCAAGACGATATCGTGAAATTGTTGGGCCGCCCTGACAAAAATGAATTGTATAAACGAAATCAAAAGTTCTTTTTTTATGCGTTAACTCCCGGAAAAGCCTGCGGCTCGGCCAACGAAACCCAACAACTGTCCATCCGCTTCAATGCAATGGGCCTTGCCAAGGAGGTGATTATCGAGTAGTCAGCTCATCAACGCATTTCGCTGCAGCACCTGTTTGCGTTTTTTGGCTTTTTCTATGTTTGCCCAAAGTACATCAACAATAGCTTCCTTTTTCTTGTGATTGAATGGATAGAGCAGTGACGGCTTGAAGTAGAATTTATCTCCAAAAGTTTCGGGCGAATAAAGATCTACTTTGTACACTCCACCCACAGAGATAAGGTTCACATCTTTGATATTTTCGAGCGGAATCAGTACATCGTGCCCCTGCTGTTGCACGTACACGTATTCTTCATCAAACTCCGTGTGATAGACCCTTTTGTTCGCTTGCCACCAGAGGTAGATGAAATAGCCATAGCTAAGCGGGAGAAATATCATGGTATGGCCGCCTTTATACTGCCTTCTAATTTCATGTATTACCAACGCCACCACCATCGCCAAAATACCAAACGCTACACCAAATTTGTAGAACCGCAAGTATCGAGTTGATAAATTTTTAATCCGCGGATTCGGTTTTTCGGCCATGGGCGAAGTTCTATATTTGCGGCTTCAAAAGTAATAACGAAAAATGCAAAAAGTAGCGGTTATTGGTTCGGGTACAATGGGCAATGGTATAGCGCATGTGTTTGCCCAGCACGGGTTCACTGTTTCGCTAATCGACATCAACGAAGATGCGTTGAAAAAAGCGGTAGCTACGATTGATAAAAACCTTGCCAGACAGATTGAGAAGGGCACGATCACAGCGGAAGTAAAAAATCAAACACTGGCAAATCTGAGCACCACCACCTTCTTGAAAGAAGGCATAAAAGAAGCTGACCTGGTGGTAGAAGCTGCCACAGAAAATGTGGAACTCAAACTAAAGATCTTTAAAGACATCGATGAGAATACTAAGCCGGGTACAATCCTCGCCTCAAACACATCATCAATCTCTATCACTAAGATTGCGTCTGTCACCAAAAGCCCAGCAAATGTGATCGGCATGCACTTTATGAATCCTGTACCGATTATGAAATTGGTAGAGGTAATCCGCGGATATAACACCAGTGATGCCACTACACAAGCCGTGATGCAATTATCGCAAAGACTTGGTAAAATTCCGGTTGAAGTAAATGACTATCCGGGGTTTGTGGCCAACCGAATTTTAATGCCTATGATCAACGAGGCCGCATATACATTGTATGAAGGTGTGGCTGGTGTAGAAGAAATTGATACTGTAATGAAACTGGGTATGGCTCACCCGATGGGTCCGCTTCAACTTGCCGATTTCATTGGATTGGATGTGTGCCTATCTATTTTGCGCGTATTGCATGATGGCTTTGGCAACCCTAAATATGCTCCGTGCCCTTTGTTAGTGAACATGGTGCAAGCAGGTACTACCGGGGTAAAATCCGGATCGGGTTTTTACCAATACAAGGCAGGCAGTAAAGATCTTGTGGTGTCAGAAAAATTCAAAAAATAAAGCCCCGCAATTTGGCGAGGCTTTCAACTTCGTCTGATCGGCTTTATTTCTTCAACAAGTCTCTAATCTCGGTTAGCAGTTGAACATCTGCTGGCGGTGGTGCAGGCGCTGCTGGTGCGGCCTGTTCCTTTTTCTTAGTAGCGTTCATCCCTTTGATCAAAAGAAAAAGTACAAACGCCACAATAATGAAATTGATAACGGCAGATAAAAAGTTGCCGTACTTAACAGTGCCAAACATAGTCAAGTCTTCCAGCTTTGAAAGCTTGGCCGCATCGAGGGCGGGCTTTAACAGCAAGGGGGTAATCACATCATCGATAAATGAGCCTACAATTTTTCCGAAGGCCCCACCAATGATCACACCGACAGCAAGGTCAACTACGTTGCCTCGCATCGCAAACGCTTTAAATTCTTTTAACATTGGGAGTAAGGTTTAAGTAATAATAGTTTTAAAATAAAACAATTTGAAGCGAAGCCCCAAACTAACTTCGTTCAAGTTTTTATTATGGCCAACAACCAGCCACCCCGAAACGCCAATATCATTGCTCAGTCAAAGGGCATTATCTTTTTTTCATTAGACCAATCCTACCGTTACACTTCTTTTAGCCCCAAGCACAAAACTGTAATGAAGCAGATTTGGGGAGCAGACATTGCGGTTGGGATGAACATGTTGGAGATTTTATCGGAGCCAGATCGGACAAAAGCAAAACAAAACTTCGACAAAGCGCTAAATGGAGAAACATTTATGCGCATTGAAGAATATGGCGACACTGAACTCGCACGATCATTTTGGGAAGATCATTACGAACCGATTTTAGATGCCAACGACAATGTGGTCGGTGTAGCCGTCTTGGTGATTGACGTATCGAATCGCAGAGAGTTTTCGCAAGTGCTGAAAGAAAGCAACGCGCGACTCGCGTTGGCGATAAGAGCCGGTAACATTGGCATTTGGGAGTGGAATATTGTGACCAACGAGGTGGTTTGGTCGAAGGAGATATTAGACATCTTTGGTCTAGATGAATCGTTCACAAATTTAACTTTCGAAAAATACCTATCATCCGTCCACCCGCAAGATCTTGACCTCGTCAATCAAGATATCTCAACTGCTATAGCCAACCGATCGCAATACAATACTGAACACCGAATTATTTCGCCCTCCGGAGATATACGTTGGATATTTGCTACTGGCCAAATCATTACAGAAGACGACCGACCAGTCAAGATGATTGGCACCGCGATCAACATTACTGACCGAAAGACTTTAGAATCCACGCGACTTGAATCAGCCTCGTTGCTGCAAGCGGCCCTTGAATCAACGGCAGATGGATTGTTGGTTGTTTCTAACGAGGGCAAGATTACCGCCTTCAATCAGAAGTTCTTATCAATGTATGGCTTCAGTGAGAAAGAGGTAGCTGGCCAGTCTGACGAAGACTTGCTGAAAAAAGCCATGGCGCGCATCGTTGATGCCGACAGTTTCCGTGACAAGGTGAATCAACTTTACGCTAATCCCACGCAAGAAAGTCTGGATACCATTCGCTTGACTACTGGTATAGTCCTTCAGCGTTTCTCGAAACCACAAGTGTTAAATGGTAAGGTAGTGGGAAGGGTATGGAGTTTTAGAGATGTAACGCAACAGACCGAAGCTCAGGAATCACTGCAAAAGAGCGAAAAGCTATACCGCACCATTACCGACAATATGATTGACATGGTGAGCCAGGTGGATAGTGAAGGCAAGATTCTGTTTGCTAGCCCATCGCATTTTAGTGTGCTGGGCTATAAACCGGAAGCAATGCTCGGTAGCTCAATTTTTTCTCAAGTACATTCAGAAGACTTGGCCTTCGTTAAAGAACGGTTCCAGCATGCGGTCAAACAGAAATCATCAGAAAAAGTAGAGTTTAGATACAAGAGGGCAAATGGCTTATATGCTTGGTTATCAGTAAACAGTAATCCTATTTTAGGTCCTGATGGAGATATTGCATGGGTTATTCTTTCCAGCCGCGACATATCAGAGCGGAAGAAAAACGAACAAGCGCTTTACCACCGAGATCAAATGCTTTCTGCTCTTGCAGACGCCACTAGCCAACTGGCGATAGAACCTAACATTTGGATTGGATTACAAAATGCGCTAGAGATTCTCGGTAAAAGTACCCAGGTTGACAGGGTTTACATTTTTCAAAATTTCTCGCAGCCAGACGGTGAGTACTGCAGCCTAAAAATCGAATGGAACTCAGGAACGGCTGCACCTCAAATACAAAATCCCAGCCTTCAGAATTTTCCTTATTCGGCTGCCCCTTCGCTCTATCACAGGCTTGTAGAGAATAAGTCATTCACAAAACATGTTCGCGAAATTGAAGATCCCGACTTCAAAATCGCGATGATGGAGCAGGACATAAAATCGGTGATCATTTTACCCATTCAAGTACAGAATAGGCTATGGGGTTTTATAGGGGTTGATGAGTGCCAACAAGAACGAGAGATCACGCAAGCTGAGTATTCTATTCTAAAATCATTTGCGCTAACGGTTGGGGCATCACTGGAAAGAAAACAAATTGAAAGCGAGAACAAGGATTGGCAGACACGTTACGAACTGGTAACAAGAGCTTCAGGACAAATTGTGTATGACTATTTTCTGCCATCAGGAAGAATCATATGGAGCGATAACCTGTTGAAAGAAATAGGATACACCCAATCTGAGGTTGACGATGTAAACAAATGGAGTGAACTGGTTCACCCGGACGACCGCGCGGAAGCCTTTGCATTGTTAGAGACTGCGGAAAAAAACTTGTTGGAATACAACATCACTTACCGCTTTCAAACCAAGAACGAAGGCTTTCAATATATGTGGGACCGTGGCTTTTTTATGGCAAACAACCAAGGCAAAGCCTACCGCATGTTGGGTGTTATGCAGAATATAAACAGCCAAAAGATTGCCGAAACAGAACTAAAAGAAAGCGAGCAGCGGTTCAGAACTTTGCAAGAGGCTTCATTTGGTGGCATAGCACTTCACAAGAAGGGCAGGATCCTGGATGCCAACAAAGGGCTCTCAGCCATGACAGGTTATACCATGGAAGAATTGATTGGCATGAACGGATTGGATTTGGTCGCAGACGAATTTAAATCGACTGTGTTAAACCACATCCAATCGGGTTATGACCAACCTTACGACATTGTGGGGGTCCGCAAAGATGGCACTCGGTATGGTATTGAGGTGCATGGAAAGAATGTTCCGTTTCGTGGAGAAACACTGCGCGTTACCGAGTTTAGGGATATTTCTGAGCGCAAGGAATTTGAGCAAAAGATTGTGGAGCAAAACAAGAGCCTTACCATCATTGCAGATGACCTGAAAAAGAAAAACGAGCAGTTGGAAGAATTTACGCAGATTGTTTCGCACAACTTGCGCTCGCCCGTCAGCAACATCTTAAGCTTGTTAGACTTTTATGACAAGGCGACAGATGACCAGGAAAAGGCAAACCTGTTGTTGATGCTCCGTGAGTCCGGGTCTAAAATACTCACCAACCTGCACGAATTAAATGAAGTACTGAAAATCAAGCAAGCCAAAGACATTGAAAGGCAGCAGCTTTCATTTTCGGAAGTACTAAAGTCTGTGCTTCAACAACTCAGCGCAAGAGTGGCCGAAACCAAAGCCAAGATAAAGACCGAATTTGAGATAGAGTCTATACGCTACCCTAACATCTACCTCGAAAGTATTTTGATGAATTTGTTGAGCAATGCGCTCAAATACAGGCACCAAGATAGAACACCAGAAATTTTAGTTCAAACTTTTGAGCAGAATGGGAATCTTTTTCTTAAAATTACTGACAATGGACTTGGTTTAGACTTGAAACGCTACGGTAATCATATTTTTAAGCTTCGAAAAACATTCCACGTGCACCCCGAAAGCAGGGGCATAGGGCTATTCATGATCAAAAACCAAATTGAAGCAATGGGTGGCGAGATTCAAATCGAAAGTGAACCCAACATCGGCACGAGTTTTATCGTACTGCTCACTAAACCCCAAGCAGCATGAACCTGGTAGCACTAGTAGATGATGACTCTATTTTTCAGTTTACAGCTACGCGCCTGATACAATCGGCAAAACTGGCGGGCCAAATCTTACAATTTGAAAATGGTGGCAGCGCCATGGATTACCTAAAGCAGCACGCCACCGATGCCGGCAAACTGCCCGATCACCTGTTTCTTGACATCAACATGCCATTTATTGACGGTTGGATGTTTCTGGAAGATTTTGTTCAACTGAAAAGCAAACTGGCAAAAGAAATCAAGATTTACATGGTGAGTTCTTCAATTGACCAACGCGACATGAACCGGGCAAAAGAATATCAAGATGTGCGGGAGTTTGTTGTGAAACCGGTAAGCATGGAAACTTTTTCGCGATTATTGCAGGTAGCCTGACCAAGGCCTTACCTTGTAACTTTCAATTGATTTTTTAAGCCCCGAAAACCTACCAATTCGGTACCTGCATGTCCGATAAACATCTTTGCGTCTACTTTTATTGGAATTTGATTGCCGTCTGCTGATATCCACGCAGTGACGGAGTTCTCACCTCGAAAAAGTTGGTTATCAGGCATAATAGGCACCAGCTTGTAACACGGTATCTTACCCATTTCAGTCTTGATGGTTTCTTTACCAAAGTAAATAATCTTGAATTGGTACGCCTTATCCTCGAAAAACCCAGATACAGTAATCGTGTCCTTTACCTTGTACTTTGCAAAATCTATTACCCGTAAATACATAAATCCGGCCACCACATCGCGCACTTGATCGGGGGTAGAATAAACCTTTGGCTCACCAAAAGCACCTGTTTTCTTATCCGCCACCTGTACCGCAGCAATGTCTTTTTCATGGTCGTATTTAATCAATTCATTTAATCTGTAACTGCCTTCCTTGATGTTTCGGTAGGACTCGTGCGTTACCAGTTCGGCAGTATCAATATAGGCACCCCAATTGTCGTTCACTTTTGAAATCCAGGTGGCAATACCCAATGTTTCCATATAGGCATCCACTTTGTAGCAACCCTTTGCATTTTTGGCGTGGTAGCTTTTGTCCACTGTAGTAGTGCCTTTGGCAACTGTAAAAAAACCCATGTACATGCGGTAATCCAGGCGCTCGCCAGTAGAGATCGTGCTTTTTCGGCTATAGATACGATTGCCCCCGTCCAACGAGTTAAAGCCGAACAATAGGCCTAAAGCTACTACGACTAGGGTCCAAACGAAAAAGCGCATATGCAAAGTTAATGCTCCAGCAGGGTAGAATCAAAGGCTATGCCAACCGCAAAGTCATCCAAAACCTAAACAGAAACGCCATTTTCACGCAAGGCGTCATTGAGAGATGTCTTCTTGTCAGTAGTTTCTTTGCGTTTTCCGATAATGAGTGCACAGGGTACTTGGTACTCGCCCGCGGCAAATTTTTTTGGAATAGTCCCTGGTATCACCACCGACCGGGGCGGCACAAATCCTTTGTATTCGACAGGCGATGTGCCGGTTACATCAATGATTTTGGAGCTTGCCGTGAGCACAACATTTGCGCCAAGTACGGCCTCCTTCCCTACCCTTACTCCTTCCACAATGATGCATCTCGATCCAACAAAAGCGTTGTCTTCGATAATCACCGGAGCCGCCTGCACAGGCTCTAATACGCCACCAATACCCACGCCACCACTTAAGTGTACATTCTTTCCAACCTGTGCACAACTGCCTACCGTTGCCCACGTGTCAACCATGGTACCTTCATCTACATAGGCGCCAATGTTGACATAGCTTGGCATCATAATAACACCTTTGGCCAAATATGAACCGTGCCTGGCGATAGCGTGGGGCACTACCCTCACACCTAATTCTTTGTAATTTTTCTTTAATGCAATCTTATCGTGAAATTCAAACGGCCCAACTTCCAACGTCTCCATTTGCTGTATGGGGAAGTACAGAATCACTGCCTTTTTCACCCACTCGTTTACGACCCAATTCTCACCGTCTGGTTGAGCCACCCGAATGTGGCCTTTGTCGAGCTTCTCCACCACCTCACGGATGACCTCCTGTATGGCTTTATCTTTTAACAGTTCTCGGTTGTCCCAAGCTTTTTCTACCGTGTCTTTCAGTTGCATTTTATCCGTTACTTTTAGTGGCTTTTTTAAAACAGTGCCGCAAGAAATAAAAAAACAAACAATAGTCATCGCCTCCATCTTAAAACCGGTGGATGACACCCGAGGTTTTGAAAAAATGGCTGCGTCACTCGCGGGGCTCGGGCACCAGGTTTTCTTAATTGGACAACCCGGCAAAACGCCCGACTCAGGGCATCCGCTTATTAAGTTTTTACCACTCGTTCCATTCAAAAGATTGAGTTTTTCACGTGCGTTGGCATCTCTATGGGCAGCTCAAAAAATACATCAA
Source organism: Bacteroidota bacterium (assembly GCA_018267275.1). Classification (GTDB taxonomy): domain Bacteria; phylum Bacteroidota; class Bacteroidia; order Cytophagales; family Cyclobacteriaceae; genus ELB16-189. Next base: position 137,935 of record JAFDYV010000001.1, read on the forward strand.
GTAAAGCCTAATATATTGATAGTTAATACCCATGAATTACTGATAGTTGCGATACTAAACAGAATTTTATTTGGTACTAGGATTTTGTACGATATTCAAGAAAACTATGCCCAAAATATTCTCAATACCGATGCGTTTCCGCGATTGATCCGTTCTTCGCTGGCGGGTTGGGTTCGATTAAAGGAAAAGGCTACAGCCCTCCTATTCCATCACTTCTTGCTGGCGGAAAAATCGTATGAAAAAGAATTACCGTTTTTGGGTAAGAAGTATTCGGTGGTTGAAAACAAAGTGAGGCGACCCTTGGGGTTTGAGCGCACGCCCGACCCTCAAAAGCTCAAATTGATTTTTACCGGGACGTTGGCCGAAAACACAGGCGTGTTCCGCGCCATTGACTTAGCAAAAAGGTTGCACGAAATAGACCCTAAAGTCGAGCTTGAGATCGTAGGTTTTTGTGCCCAAGCCCGCACGCTTCGAGGCGTTAAGCGTTACATTGAGAATCACCCTTACATCACGTTGATCGGGGGTGCAGAATTGGTGCCTCATGCCCGAATTTTGGAGCGTATCGCCAGCGCCAACTTTGGCATCATCAGCTACCCTTTGCTGCCCTACCTCACTAACAAGATGCCCACGAAGCTATATGAATATATCGGGCTTGAACTGCCCTTTTTGCTCACCAACAATCGACCTTGGGTGAACTTTGCTGCTCAGTTTAATGCAGCCGTAGTGATCGAATTTGATCAGATAGACGCTTACCGCACCCTGGAAGCAATGCGAACTCAACCTTTTTATTCAAAAGGTATGAGCAGCGCAGACCACATTTCTTGGGAGACCGAAGAGATGAAATTTGTTTCTGCCGTGACGGCTCCACTACCTTAAACTATTTTTTAGACTAGTCTAAAAAATATATCTTTGTGCCATGCTGAGTCTGACAGAAGAGAACTACTTAAAGTCTATCTACCACCTATCGAAAGCAGGTGCTGAATCTGTTACCACAAATGCGCTGGCTGAAGACCTGAACACCAAAGCGGCATCGGTAACTGACATGATCAAGAAGCTTGCTGCGAAAGACTTTATCTCATACGAAAAGTATTATGGTGTGAACATCACCGCCAAAGGCAAAGCAGTGGCACTGAGTGTTATTCGCAAACACAGACTGTGGGAAACATTTCTGGTGCAGAAATTAGACTTTGCCTGGGATGAAGTTCACGAAGTGGCCGAGCAATTAGAGCACATCCAATCCAAAAGGTTGATTGAGAAGTTGGATGAGTTTTTGGGATACCCAAAAGTGGACCCACATGGCGACCCGATCCCCGATGTCCACGGAAAGTTCAAAGCCTCTCAGCAAACGCCTATCGACACCCTCAAACCGGGTGTCGAGTCAGTGATTGTAGCTGTAAAAGATTCTGATTCTCAGTTGCTGAAATTCCTCGATAAAATCGGTGCCCACCCGGGTAAAAAACTCAAAGTATTGGCTCGTGAAGAATATGACGGCTCAATGGAAGTGCTGATTAATGACCAAAGGCATTTTTTATCTAAAGAAGTTTCGGAGAACATCTTAGTAAACGCATGAACAGAACGGACGAGCCTCGTAAGTCATTGAGTGAAGTACACTCGAGCGTAGATGCCTCTAACCGTACGGGCTGGCGCAAGTTGCTTGCATTTTTGGGCCCTGCCTACCTGGTAAGTGTTGGCTACATGGACCCTGGCAACTGGGCAACAGACATTGCGGGCGGCAGCAAATTCGGTTATGCCTTAATTTGGGTGTTGCTGATGAGCAACCTGATGGCGCTTTTGCTGCAAAGTTTGAGCGCGCGCTTGGGTGTGGTTCGCCAGTTAGACTTGGCGCAGGCATCGCGCAGTTCTTATCATCCAATCGTAAACTTTTGTCTATGGATTTTAGCTGAAATAGCCATTGCAGCTTGTGACCTGGCCGAAGTTTTGGGAATGGCCATTGGCTTGCAATTGCTGTTTGGCTTACCATTAGTTTGGGGGGTTACCCTTACGGTGCTCGATACTTTGCTACTACTGGTGCTGCAAAGCTATGGCATGCGCAAAATCGAAGCATTCATCATTTCGTTGGTAGCCATAATAGGCGTGTCGTTTTTAATGGAAATGATTTGGGCAAAGCCTGACATTGGCGAACTGGCCAAAGGTTTTATACCCTCGTTACCAAACGATGAAGCACTCTACATTGCTATAGGTATTATTGGTGCTACTGTAATGCCACACAATTTGTATTTGCATTCTTCGCTGGTGCAAACACGCAGGTTCGATACCGGTGAGAAAGGAATTTGGTCGGCCATCAAATATAATTTCATTGATTCGGCCATTGCACTCAATGCTGCTTTTTTTGTGAACTCGGCCATCTTGATTTTGGCCGCATCTACATTTTTCCGTGCGGGCATGTATGAAGTCTCAGACATCCAAGATTCCTACAAGTTCTTGGCCCCATTGTTGGGCACTGATTGGGCCTCAATACTATTTGGAGTGGCATTGGTTGCCGCTGGCCAAAGTTCGACCATCACCGGCACGCTGGCCGGCCAGATTGTGATGGAAGGATACTTGAACCTGCGCATCGCCCCTTGGCTACGTAGGCTCATCACACGAATAATCGCCATTGTACCCGCTTACATCGTTATCATTCTTTATGGTGAAAACAAGACGGGAGAACTGTTGGTATTTAGTCAGGTAGTACTCAGCCTTCAGCTTGGTTTTGCGGTTATTCCGCTCATCCATTTCACCAGTGATAAAGCAAAAATGGGCGTGTTCGTCATTAAACCGTGGGTAAAAATCTGTGCGTGGACAATTGCTGCCATCATTGTATCGCTCAATGTAAAGTTGGTCGTTCAAGAAATTGGTTCTTGGATCCGTGATGCCGGAGAACATCTGTGGTTAATTTATGTTTTAGTAATACCAGCCTGCATGGCAATTGGTGGCTTATTAATGTACATCACCTTTAAGCCGGTGTTTGATAGGCGCAGGCAAGAGCGATTAGCGAGATCGCCCCATGGCACGCCCACCGATTTAAGCTCGTTAGAAAAACCTGTATATCAACGTATCACCATTGCCATTGACTTTAGCAATATTGATGCACTGGCGATTCGAAGCGCCTTGGCGCAGGGTGGAAAGTATGCCACCTACCAATTAGTGCACGTGGTCGAAACCGCAGGTGCCTTATGGTATGGTAGCGAGATTGCCGACCGTGAATCGGCAGATGATAAACTGGCCCTGCAAAAGTATGCGGACCAGCTATCGGCACAAGGTTATTCGGTTCATACTCAAATTGGGTATGGAAACCCAAAGCGAATCATTCCTGATATAATCCAAAGCTTTGATTCTGATTTGTTGGTGATGGGCGCCCATGGACACAAGTGGGTAAAAGACCTGGTGCTTGGCGCCACAGTGGATACGGTGCGCCATCGAGTTAGCATTCCTGTATTGATTGTGAGGGAGAAATAGAAAAAGGCATGCAACTACAAAAAATCCAAAACCGAATATACGAGGTAAGAGGGCAAAACGTGATGCTGGATTTTGATCTTGCAGACCTATATGAGACTGAGACCAAGCGCTTAAAAGAGGCAGTGAGGCGTAACATCGATCGATTCCCAAATGACTTTATGTTTGAACTTACACGGGAAGAGTATAATTCTCTAAGGACGCAATTTGCGACCTTAGAAGCCGGAAGAGGCAAATACAGCAAGTTCAATCCCTTTGCCTTCACGGAACAGGGAGTGGCCATGCTCGCAAGCGTGTTGAACAGCCCAAAGGCAATTCAAGTGAACATACAGATTGTCAGGGCTTTTGTTTTCATCAGGCAGTATGCACTTTCACACAAAGACCTATCTGATAAACTGAGAGAACTCGAAACCAGATATAATAAGCACTTTAAAGATATTGGTGAAGCGCTCAACTATTTATTACAAAAGGACAAACAAATAAAGACATTCAAGAAAAGAAAACGAATTGGCTTTACAAGTGGAGGTAAACAATAATGACAAGACAGCAAGTAAAGTCAGACGATACAATTGTTGCACTTGCCACTCCGCAAGGCGTAAGCGCGTTGGCAGTCATTCGCCTTTCCGGAGGCGACAGTATTGGTATCACCAATCGGGTTTTTCAGGGCAAAGACCTTACTAAACAACCTTCTCATACCCTGCATTTTGGTTTGATTACCGATGGCGACAGGCCAATTGATGAAGTGCTGGTGTCTGTCTTCCGTGAGCCTAACTCATTCACCAAAGAAGATTCGATTGAAATTTCGTGCCATGGTTCGCCAACCATCGTGAAGGAAATTATCAAAGTTCTGTTAAAGCAAGGAGCACGACTTGCCGAACCTGGTGAATACACGAAACGCGCTTTTCTAAATGGTCGTTTTGATTTGGCACAAGCAGAAGCAGTGGCCGACTTGATTCATGCGGAAAATGATAATGCCCGCCAAGCCGCGCTTAACCAAATGCGCGGAGGCTTCAGCAAAGAAATTCAGCACTTGCGTGAAGAACTGATTCACTTCGCATCTTTAATAGAACTGGAATTGGACTTTGGCGAGGAAGACGTAGAATTTGCGAAACGTGATGAGTTAAAACAACTCATCTTCAAAATTCAATCCTACCTCAAGCCTTTGATTCTGTCATTCGACCAAGGGAACGTAATCAAAAACGGAGTGCCCGTGGTAATTGCCGGAAAGCCAAATGCAGGAAAGTCAACTTTGTTGAACGCACTATTAAACGAAGAGCGAGCCATTGTGTCAGACATCGCTGGCACTACCCGTGATGTAATTGAGGATGAAATGATTTTGGGTGGCATCACCTTTCGGTTTATGGACACAGCCGGTATACGACATACTCAAGACACCATTGAGGCGATTGGCGTGCAGCGTACACACGAATCGATGAAAAAAGCATCATTGATATTGTACCTGTTTGATTTGACGCAAACGTCAAAGGAAGAAATTGAACGAGAGGAATCTGAAATCAAGAAACTGGGTATCCCCTATTTAAAAATCGGCAATAAGCTAGACCAGGCATCCCCAGATGTGTTGAAAAACTTGGGCGATGATTTCGTGTTGATTGCTGCAGCATCAAAGACCAATTTAGAAAAACTGAAAGACCGGATCATTTCACTTTTTCAAGTGAATGAAGTAAAACAAGGTGATGTGGTTGTCACCAACTTGCGTCATTACCAAAACCTATTACAAACAAATCAATCACTCGCTCGTGTGCTAGAAGGTATGGACGGCCACGTGACTGGCGATTTTCTGGCGATGGACATTAGGCAAAGCCTTCATTATCTGGGCGAGATTACAGGCCAGATTACCTCTGACGATTTGCTGGCGAATATTTTTTCGAAGTTTTGTATAGGAAAGTAACTATCTTTCCTTTATTGCATAAATGCTTGTTTTGTTGGGTTTTAGCTGATTTATCCTTCTCTTTTTTGTTGCCCAACTCTACTTTTTTACCTATATTTGTTGCCTAATTGTTGCCCAGATTTGTTGCCCACAAATCAGGCAACAGTCGGGAGAAATCTTGCTACATACAGCTACAAGCTGCAACATGTAGCAACAACAGGCAACAAAATGAGCAGTAACATTCGTCTTCAAAAAACTTGTCAGCACTGCGGTAACCGCTTTACCGCCAAGACTACTGTTACACAGTTTTGTTCAGATACCTGTGCCAAGAGAGCATACAAGCAGCGGAAGCGGAACGAGAAAATTGAAGTGGCCATCAAGGAGGAAACCGAGAAAGCCCTGTACAACCCTGCCATTGCTCAAAAGGAATTTCTAACCGTAGAGGAAGCCTGCCAGTTAATCAACGCCAGCCGATGGACCATTTACAGGCTCATTGAGAAAGGCGAACTCAAAGCGGGCAAACTGGGCAGAAGTACCCGTATTCCCCGGGCAGCTATCAATGAATTATTCAAACTAACTGAAGCATGACAGTAACACTTAGGCAACGCAAAAAGGGCGATAAAATAAGCCTGTATCTTGATTACTACAGTGATGGTAAAAGAGATTATGAATACCTGCAACTCTACCTGATACCCGAGCCGGAGAAAGGCAAGCTCACCAAAGAGCAGAAAGAAGAGAACCGCAAAACATTGGTATTGGCAGAGGCCATCAGGTCGAAGCGTTTGTTACAGATAAAGAATGAGGAATACGGCTTTCGTGATACCGACAAGGCCAAAGGCAGTTTCATTGCCTACTTTGAACGCCTTACAGAAAAAAGGAGAAACAGCCAGGGGAATTGGGGCAATTGGGATAGTGTATTGAAACACCTGAAGAAGTTTGCCAAGAACGGGGCATCATTCAAAGACATTGACAAAAACTGGTTGGAAGATTTCAAAAACTACCTCCAGTATGAAGCCAAGAGCAAAACCAATAAACGCCTTTCGCAAAACTCCCAATCTTCCTATTTCAGCAAGGTAACGGCAGCATTGAAAGAAGCCGTTAAAGAAGGCATCATTCAAACCAACCCGGCAAACCAAGTAGAGGGCATCAAAGCAGATGATCCAGATAGAGAATTTCTCACATTGGAAGAACTACAGGCAGCCGCTAAAGTGGAGTGTGAAATGCCGGTGCTCAAAGATGCTTTCATCTTTTCTGCATTAACAGGTTTGCGTTGGTCAGATATTGAAAAGCTGGTCTGGTCAGAAGTGCAGCACTCTGAGCAGTCAGGGTATTACATCCGTTTCAGGCAGAAGAAAACAAAGGGAGCAGAAACCTTGCCCATTTCAGAACAGGCTTTTCAGTTGTTAGGTGAAAGAAGAAGGCCCGAGGATAAAGTATTTGAAGGTTTGTATTACAGTGCCTGGCATAACTTAAAACTCCGTGAATGGGTAATGAAAGCCGGTATCACCAAGCACATCACATTTCACTGTGCAAGGCACACCTACGCCACCTTGCAAATTACATTGGGTACAGACATTTATACCGTTTCAAAACTGTTAGGTCACAGACACCTGAAAACAACCGAAATTTATGCTAAGGTGATTGACCATAAAAAACAGGAGGCAGCCAATAAAATCAAATTAGACTTATAGCGATGGAGATAAAAGTACTACACAGCATATTGCACACATCCCTGATGCCCTGGGCATTTGATACAGGGAACACCAAATCCATTACTGAGAAACTGAAAAAAGCGGGCAGCAAGGAACCTGCTTTTGAAAGTGAGCTGATACAGCAACTGAAAACCTTATTAGCAGATTACCCCGATTTAGTCAAGTGGCTGGATAAACAAAACACCCAAAGCCCCCATCCATTGATGGCTCATTATTTCATCGCAGCTTTTCCGGCTTATACCAATAATACTTCAAAGTTCTATTCCCTTATCATCAGTAAGGAAGCATTGAGGGTTTTCAATGCCTTTGTAGCAAGGTCAAAAAAGTGGAGCAACAAGGTGGATGCCATTTATCAAACCAATCTCTTGCTCAAAAGCATCAAGGCACTTGCCCAGCAAACGGTAAAAGAAATGGAGGCAAGAGGCTTGCAGGATGCACCTACCGAACAATGCGACCTGGTGCATTTCGTCCTGCACCTTTTATTGCAACAGTTGATTGTGCTGTATTTCGATGTACAGGAACATGCCAAAAACAGTCTGGATACCATCATCAGCTTGGAGGATTTTTACCTCTCTGAACTGAATCTTCCGCTGTCCGCCATCCAACCAATTACACCTATCAAACAGGAAGAGGCAGCAGAATCTTCTTCCGGTGATGAAAACCCAATATCCAACAAATTCACTTTTGGCTTTAATGGGAATGCAGATAATCTCAAAACCGTCATCAGGCAATTGTGCAACAAGGCCGATTTAATCAATGAGGCCAATACCAGCCCGGATGATGTCATCAATGTGCTTTTGGCAAAGGACCTTACCGCCATTGATACAACCATACACCTCAACTGTGAAACGGCCATCTTCCGCTACATTGTAGATAGGCTGATGCCTGCTTTCAGCGACCTGAAGTTTATTGCCATTGAAAAATCTGCCCTGTTCTATTCTAAGAAAGGTAACCTCATCAAGGCTCAAAATCTGTATTCCAGCAAGATTGATAACCCCAAACTAAAGGAAGAAATAGACAAGATTTTTAAGCATCTGCAATAAAGAATATTGAGTTCATTGAGATTCCTCATTGAGGCCTCAATACCTCAATCTTTGCCCCTCCGCATCTTCAGAAGTTTGCCTCAACAAATTCATTTTAACAATGGCAAACGAAGATTTAATCTTAGACAAGCTCACCGAAATCGCTAACAAGCTGGATGAGCAAAACCTGTTACAAAAAACAGTACTGAACTTTAATGAGGCTTGCAAGTATTTGGACGTAAGCCCATCGCATTTGTACAAACTCACCAGTACAAAGCACATCCCCCATTTCTGTCCGCAGGGTAAAAAACTCTACTTCAAACGGGAAGAGTTGGATAACTGGTTACAGCGTAACCGCAAATCAGCAGCCGATGAAATAGATCAGATGGCAGCCGATTATGTTATCCGCAATTCCGCTAAAAAGCGGAACAAGAAGTAAGATTTTTTTAATAACTGAACGAACAGAACAATGGCATCAAGTACCATATTCAGAAACTTTACCGTTCCAGTTGAAAAGAAATCATTGCTTCTTATTGGCAATGATATAGCCAACGGTAAATACAAAGATGAGGTAGAAGAAATCAGGGCATTGCTGGAACAAGGCAAAGCGGAGGAAGCCGCCAATAAGAAAAAGCAATTATTGGCTTTCACTCCATCCGCAGTATTTACCGAGAAAAGGCAAATGCCTTACCTGGAAATGTACAGCGGCTTTGTGCATCTTGATTTTGATAAGCTGACACCGGAGCAGTTAGACACAGCCTTCAAAGTCATTGCCGAAATCCCCTACACCTTCTTATGCTTCATCAGCCCAAGCGGCAACGGCCTCAAAGTATTCATTGAAGTGAATACCGGCATTGAGTACCACGATACAGCCTATTTGCAGGTGCAGCAGTATTATGAAGAAGCAACAGGATTAAAGGCAGACCCAAGCTGCAAGGACATCACACGGCTTTGTTTCGTGAGCTATCATCCTGGGCTGTACAAGAACATTCGCAACGAAAAATTCAAAGTGCAGTTGCCCGAAATCTTCCCACAACAGGAGCCGCAGCCCAAAGCAAAGCCTGTAATCCCAGCAGTTCAGGAAGAACCCGAAGAGGATCTGAACACGGCTTTCATCTTCAATCAACAAATTCAATTTACCAACCAAAAATCTCAATACACAGATGGAAACAGGAACAATTATATGTATCTGCTTGCTTCTAATTGCAACAGAGCTGGTTTATCGCAGTCCGATGTTGAAGTTTTATGTACACAGCATTTTGACCTACCTGAAAGAGAAATTCTCGAAGCGATAAAGAGTGCTTACACCCACCACAAACCCGAGTTTGCAAAGTTTGCAAACACTGCAAAGCTGCAAAGTGCGGAACAGCAAGCACCACAGGAAGACTACCTGAAAGCCACACCTACCATTCCCGAAGAACTCTATTTGCAAATGCCTGAACTCTTACAGCATGGTGCAATGGCTTTTACCGATGAAAGGGAGAGAGACGTTTTCCTGACGGGTGCATTGGCTATTCTCAGCGGATGCTTGCCGGGTGTAAAGGGAGTATATGCAGGCAATGAAGTATTCCCCAACGTATTTTCATTTGCTATTGCTCCGGCTGCCAGTGGTAAGGGTGCTTTAAAGTTTGCTAAAATGCTGGCAGACGATTACCACAGCTTTGTACTCAAGGCAAGCCGTGAGGCAGAATTGCAATACAATCAGGAGTTGTCAGAACACAAGCAGCGTATCAGCAGCAAGAAAAAAGGCGATACCTCCACAGAAGAACCTCCCACCAAACCCACCTTTAAAGTGGTGTACATTCCTGCCAATACGAGCTATGCAAAAATCCTCTGGCACTTGGAGCAGAACGAGGGTACAGGCATCATTTGCGAAACCGAAGCCGACACCCTGGGCAATGTATTCAAACAGGAATGGGGTTCCTATTCCGATATGCTTCGCAAATCGTTTCACCACGAGAGGCTTTCCAGTTCCCGTAAAGGCAACAACGAATTTACAGAGGTAAATGCCCCCAGCTTGTCCATTGCCCTATCCGGTACACCCATCAGGTAACAGGCTTGATAGCATCTTCCGAAGATGGTTTGTTCAGCCGTTTCCTGTTCTATGCCTTCAAGGTGGAGCAGCGTTGGAAAGATGTTTCCCCCAATGCCAACAACATAAACCTCACCGAGCATTTCAAAGTCCTTTCTGGCAGGGTGTTTAATTTGGTCCAGTTCCTGCAAAGGGAGGAAACCATCATAGAGTTAACCACCGAACAATGGCAGCAGCTCAACCAAACCTGCGAGGCATGGCTCAACGAAGTAACCATGTTCACAGCCGAGGAAGCCGCCAGTATAGTAAAACGCCTGGGCTTGATCCTGTACCGCATGGCCATGATATTTACTTCCCTGCGGAAGTTTGAGAACGGAGAAGCAGCCACCCGGATAGTGTGTACCGATGAAGATTTTAATACTGCCCTGCGGTTGGCTGAAATCTACCTGCACCATAGCATCCTCATGTTCAATAACCTGCCCAAGCAAAGCGAGGCCACCCAGTTTAAAACAGGCGACAGCAAACGCAAATTCTTTGAGGCGTTACCGGCAGAGTTTACCCGCCAGCAAGCCGTTGAAATCGGCAAACAGTTCCAGCTTTCACCTCGTACCGTGGACGACATCCTTCATAATGCTACCGGCAAGGCATTGGAAAAACTCAAAGCCGGACACTACCGCAAAATTTAACCTTCATCATTCCCCCTGCATAGCTCCCCATACGGCATACCCGATGGGGTTTTTGCTTTGTTTGCAGACTTTGCAAGGTTTGCTGCTTTGCTAAATTTCTTATCATTCTATTGCCTTTCTTTTCTTATATTTGCCAATATTTGTCAAGACAATAAAATTACAATGGCAACACAATTTGGTGATAGGATTCGGGAGCTTCGGACGAAACAGAAAATGCTTTTGCGGCATGTTGCTTCACAGTTAGATGTTGACACTTCTATCATTAGTAAAATTGAGAGAGGCGATAGACAAATAAAAAAAGAACAGATTGCCGTTTTGGCTGAAATACTAAAAGCTGACAAGGAGGAGCTTCTTACCCTTTGGCTGGCCGACCAATTATACAATGTCATTGAAGGCGAACCTATGGCAGACGAAGCCCTAAAGTCAGTTTCAAAAAAAATAAAGAAATCAAAGTTGTGATTTACAATTAATAGATGATGATAAGAGTTAAACCACAAGACTTATTAAAAGAGAAAAAATGACAAGCATAGCACAACGACAAGAATTGCAAGCCAAAATATGGAAAATAGCCAACGATGTTCGTGGCTCAGTGGATGGATGGGATTTTAAACAGTTTGTCTTAGGTACTCTGTTCTATCGCTTCATTAGTGAAAACTTCACCAATTACATTGAAGGTGGTGATGAAAGCGTAAACTATGCCAACTACCCTGACAAAGAAATTACACCCGAAATTAAAGACGATGCGATAAAAACAAAAGGGTACTTCATTTATCCAAGCCAACTTTTTGTGAATGTTGCCAAAACTGCCAATACCAACCCCAATCTGAACACAGACTTAAAAGCGATTTTTGACGCTATTGAAAGTTCTGCAAACGGCTATCCATCTGAACCAGACATTAAAGGTTTGTTTGCCGACTTTGATACCACAAGCACACGATTGGGGAATACCGTTGAAAGCAAGAACAGTACTTTGGCTAAAGTCTTAAAAGGAATTGAAGAACTTGACTTTGGAAATTTTGAAGACAATCAAATCGACTTGTTTGGTGATGCTTATGAGTTTTTGATTTCCAATTATGCAGCCAATGCAGGAAAATCAGGAGGTGAGTTTTTTACACCACAGCACGTCTCAAAACTCATTGCACAATTGGCAATGCACAAGCAAGACAAAGTAAACAAGATTTACGACCCTGCGGCAGGTTCAGGCTCTTTGTTGTTGCAAGCCAAAAAGCATTTCGACAATCATATTATTGAAGAAGGTTTTTATGGACAGGAAGTAAACCACACTACTTACAACCTTGCTCGCATGAACATGTTTTTACACAACATCAATTACGACAAGTTTAATATTGCCCTTGGCAATACACTCATTGACCCACATTATGGTGATGAGAAACCTTTTGATGCCATTGTTTCTAATCCTCCATACTCTATCAAATGGATTGGTGACGATGACCCAACGCTGATTAATGATGACCGTTTCGCTCCTGCTGGTGTATTGGCTCCTAAATCAAAAGCAGATTTTGCTTTTGTGCTTCATTGCCTAAGTTATCTTTCAAGTAAAGGTAGAGCTGCCATTGTTTGTTTCCCGGGTATTTTTTACCGTAGTGGTACTGAGCAAAAGATTAGAAAATACTTAGTTGACAATAATTATGTTGAGACCGTAATTTCTTTAGCACCAAATCTGTTTTATGGCACTACTATATCTGTAAACATTCTAGTTCTTTCAAAACACAAAACGAAAAATAAAACGCAGTTTATTGATGCAAGCAGCGAAGAATTTTTCAAGAAGGAAACTAACAACAATGTACTTACTGATAAGCACATTAAAAAGATTATGGAGTTTTTTGATAGAAAAGAAGACGTTGAACATATTACAAAATCAATAGACAATCATATTATCGCTGAAAAGGACTATAATCTTTCTGTTAGTGCTTATGTTGAGCCAAAAGACAATCGTGACCAAATAGACATTTCTATATTAAATCAAGAAACAGCAAAAACAGAAGAGAAAATAAATTCCTTACGAATTAATATTAAATCAATTATTAGTGAGATTGAGGACATAGGCAGTTTTAATAAACTATTAGAAGACGTTGATGTTGGATGGAGTAATTTAGGTGATTCATCATTTATTGAAATTGCAAATTCAGGTAGAACACCTGTTAAAGCTTCTGAAAGGATACCAGGAAACGTACCTTATTACGGGGCAAACAATATTCAAGACTATGTCGAAGGCTATACTCATGAAGGTGAATATGTTCTAATCGCAGAAGATGGAACACAAAGTATCGAGAATTACTCAATACAGTGGGCTACAGGTAAGTTTTGGGCAAATAACCATGTTCATGTTTTGCGAGGAACAGATAAAATAAATAGTCGTTTCATATTTCATTATTTAAGAACAGTAAATTTCGTTCCGTTTTTATCTGGAGGTGATAGAGCAAAACTTACGAAAGCAAAATTGGTTGATATACCAATTCCAGTCCCATGTCCGGCTGACACGAAAAGATCACTCGAAATTCAAAATGAAATCGTTCGGATTCTTGACACATTTACGGAGCTTTCAGCGGAGCTTTCAGCGGAGCTTTCAGCTCGCAAAAAGCAGTATGAGTTTTACAGGAATATGCTATTAACTTTTCCCAAAAACAATTTGAACGCATAATATGGGACAGTCATTAACACAAATATCTGAAACACTTAGAGATGCAGTAAATAAAGCTCAGTTAATCTATGCTTTTAATGGCACTGGTAAAACAAGATTGTCACGTGAATTCAGACTTTTGGTTGCTCCAAAAGATGAAGATGTTGAAGAAGAAACAGGCATAAAAGTTCTCTATTACAACGCATTTACAGAAGACCTCTTTTATTGGGACAATGATTTAGATGCTGATGTGAACAGAAAATTAATCATTCGCCCCAACGGATTTACAAATATGGTTCTGAAGTTTTTGAAAGACCAAGGGCTTGACGGCAACATCATTTCAAATTTTCAACACTTCACAAGTGACAAAGTAACACCTCGTTTTAATGAAGAATATACAATCAAAGGCGAGAATGATAAAGACATTACTGTAAAGGCATACTCTGAAATTACCTTCTCTATAGAAGGTGGTAATGAGGAAAGCATACCGAATATAAAAATTTCAAAAGCAGAAGAAAGCAATCTGATTTGGTGTGTGTTTTATAGTTTGCTTGAACAGGTCGTTGAGCAATTGAATATTCCAGAACCTGCGAACCGTTCAACTGACAAGTTCAATGATTTAAAGTATGTGTTTATTGACGACCCTGTGAGTTCATTGGACGATAATCATTTGATTGAACTGGCGGTTAACTTGGCTCTAATCATTAAGAAATCTACTGGCTTAAAATTTATCATTTCAACTCATAGCCCACTCTTCTACAATGTTCTCTATAATGAATTAGGGTTAAAGGCAGGATATATTCTCAATAAACTCAATGACGGCACTTTTGAACTATTAGAAAAGAAAGGAGACTCAAATAAAAGTTTCTCCTACCACCTTTTTCTAAAACAAACCATTCAGGAAGCCATAGACAATAATGCAATTCAGAAATACCACTTTACCCTTCTGAGAAATCTATATGAGAAAACGGCAAATTTCTTGGGTTATCCAAGATGGTCGGAATTATTGCCCGATGACAAGCAAACCTATTACAATCGTGTAATTCAATTTACAAGTCATTCCACCTTATCAAATGAGGTAGTCGCAGAACCAACTGAACCAGAAAAACAAACTGTAGCTTTTTTATTAAAGCATCTTACAGACAATTATAATTATTGGAAAGAAGCACAAAATGTCACAGTATAAAACCATAGCAGAATCAAATAACTTTATCGTACTTGATAAGTTCACCAAGTATTATGAAGTGAACGAAGCACCTGCTGTTTACCAAACAGAGGCAGCATTGGAAAAGGAATTTATTCAAGACCTGGTCAATCAGGGTTATGAAAATCCTATAAACATCAATACACCGGAAGCGATGTTGGCGAATGCAAGGGCACAACTGCAATCGCTAAATAATGTTGCGTTTTCTGATGGTGAGTGGACACGTTTTGTAGAAGAGTATTTAGATAAACCAAGTGACAACCTTGTTGAGAAGACCAGAAAAATTCACGACAACTATATCTACGATTTTGTTTTTGATGATGGACATATTCAAAACATCTATTTGGTAGATAAAAAGAATGTTACCCGAAATAAGGTTCAGGTAATCAAACAATTTGAACAAAAAGGCACTCATGCCAATCGTTATGATGTAACAATATTGGTAAATGGATTGCCATTGGTGCAAGTTGAATTAAAAAAACGTGGTGTTGCCATTCGTGAAGCGTTCAATCAAGTTCACAGATATTCAAAAGAAAGTTTTAACAGTCATAATTCCCTCTTTAAATACATTCAGATTTTTGTCATTTCAAACGGTACTGACAGCCGATATTTTGCAAATACAGTGGAGCGAAACAAAAACAGTTTCGACTTTACTATGAATTGGGCAAAGGCAGATAATACGCTGATTAAAGACCTGAAAGATTTTACAAGTACCTTTTTTCAGAAAAAGACGCTTTTAGAAGTTTTATTAAAGTATTCCGTTTTTGATACCAGCGATACGCTTTTGGTAATGAGACCGTATCAAATTGCAGCAACAGAACGAATCTTATGGAAAATTGAAAGTTCGTATCTGGCTAAAAAATGGTCAACCAACGAAGGAGGCGGTTATATTTGGCACACCACAGGTTCAGGAAAAACGCTTACCAGTTTTAAAGCGGCACTTTTAGCAACGCAATTGGATTTTATTGATAAAGTATTTTTTGTAGTTGACCGTAAAGACTTGGACTTTCAAACTATGAAGGAGTATCAGCGTTTTTCTCCCGATAGTGTAAATGGTTCGGATAGTACAGCGGGTTTAAAACGGAATATTGAAAAGGACGACAATAAAATTATTGTTACCACCATACAAAAACTAAATAACCTCATGAAAAGTGAGGGTGATTTGCCCATTTACCAAAAGCAAGTCGTTTTCATTTTTGATGAAGCACACCGGTCTCAATTTGGTGAAGCACAAAAAAATCTGATTAAGAAGTTTAAAAAGTTCTATCAATTTGGATTTACAGGAACTCCAATATTTGTTCAAAATGCTTTAGGTTCTGAAACTACGGCAAGTGTTTTCGGTCGTGAACTGCACTCCTATGTAATTACGGATGCAATTCGTGATGAAAAAGTGCTGAAATTCAAAGTTGACTATAATGATGTTCGTCCTCAGTTTAAGAGCATAGAAACTGAAATAGATGAGAAAAAATTAAGTGCAGCAGAAAACAAAACGGCTTTGCTTCACCCTGAACGCATCAAAGAAATATCTCAATACATTTTACAGAATTTCAGAATAAAAACCCATAGAAACCAAGGAAGCAACAAAGGCTTTAATGCCATGTTTGCCGTAAGTAGTGTTGATGCTGCAAAATGCTATTATGAGGAATTAAACAACTTGCAAAAAAATAGCGAGAAGCCTTTAAAAATTGCTACCATTTTTTCCTTTGCAGCTAATGAAGAACAAAGTGCAATAGGTGAAATAGTTGACGAGACTTTTGAGCCTTCAGCAATGGATGTTACAGCCAAAGAGTTTTTAACCAAAGCTATCAATGACTATAACGCCATGTTTAGAACCAGTTATGGCGTTGACAGCAATGAGTTTCAGAATTATTACCGTGACCTTGCCAAACGAGTAAAGAACAAAGAAATTGATTTAATCATCGTGGTCGGAATGTTCTTAACTGGCTTTGATGCTCCTACTCTCAATACATTGTTTGTTGACAAAAATTTGAGGTATCACGGTTTAATTCAAGCCTTTTCACGAACAAACAGAATTTATGATGCTACAAAGACCTTTGGCAACATTGTTACCTTCCGTGATTTAGAAAAAGCAACTGTTGACGCTATTACGCTTTTCGGAGACAGTAACACAAAGAATGTGGTTCTTGAAAAGAGTTACAAAGAATATTTGGAAGGCTTTACGGACATTGTTACAGGTGAAGCACGGAGAGGTTATCTTGAAGTAGTAAAAGAGTTAAATGAGAAATTCCCTAACCCTGACCAAATCGTAAAAGAGAAGGACAAAAAGGAATTTGCAAAACTATTCGGAGAATATTTGAGAGTGGAAAACATACTCCAGAACTATGATGAATTTAACCACCTCAAAGCACTTCAAGGAATTGACTTAAATAATCCAGAAGCAGTTGAAGAATTTAAGAAAGTTCATTTTGTAACAGATGAGGACATTGCAGCCATGCAAAAAATTGAATTGCTCAAGGAAAGGACAGTTCAGGATTACCGTTCTACCTACAATGATATTCGTGATTGGTTAAGACGGGAGAAAAGCGGTAAAGAAGCAGAAGAATCTACAATCGACTGGGACGATGTTGTGTTTGAAGTTGACTTACTAAAATCACAAGAAATAAACCTTGATTACATTCTGGAATTGATTTTTGAGCATAACAAGAAAACCAAAGACAAAGACACTTTGATTACTGAAATACGCAGAGTTATTCGTGCAAGTGTTGGTAATAGAGCAAAAGAGAGTTTGGTTGTTGATTTCATCAATGAGACCGACCTTGACACGCTACAAGACAAAGCGAATGTTATTGATTCATTTTTCGTATTTGCTCAAAACAAGCAGAAAGCGGAAGCCTTGGAATTAATCACAGAAGAAAATCTAAATGAAGAAGCAGCAAAGCGTTACATAACAAATTCCTTGAAGCGAGAATATGCAAGTGAAAACGGAACAGAACTCAATGCTCTTTTACCGAAAATGAGTCCTTTAAATCCTCAGTACTTGACTAAGAAACAAAGTGTTTTTCAAAAATTAGTTTCGTTTGTAGAGAAGTTTAAAGGAGTTGGAGGACAGCTTTAAATGAGAAAGTAAGGTTTTAAACGCATATTAGGTAAGCAAGAATTACATTTAAAAATGACTAACAATGCACAACATAACGACATCATATTTTACAACACCCCCACCGGTGATGTGAAAGATGTAAATGGCAACTGCTCTAAAAATTCGAGTAGTTCAGATGTTGAACTATTTCCATTTTGGAAACAGTTCAGTTGGGTGGCGGCCAATAGTAAGAACCTGCAATAACAAACACACCATGCAGTTAAAACAAGAACTCATACAGCAAATACAGTCCATCATTGCTACGGCAAAAGAAAGGGCAATCCGTTCGGTAGATACTGAACGGGTATTGATGTATTGGCAAATTGGGCAGGTAATACAGGAAGAAGAGCAGCAGGGCAAAGAACGGGCTGGCTATGGAGAGTTTCTGATTAAGTCATTGTCCGAAACCCTGCAACCCCAGTTTGGCAGCGGCTTTTCTGTACGGCAGTTGGAAATGTGCCGCCAGTTTTACCGCACTTTCCCAAATACGAACGCACTGCGTTCGCAATTCAGCTGGACACACTACCGTACCCTGATACGCATTGAAAATCAAGACAAAAGAGAGTTTTACATAGCCGAAGCAGCCAAAAATAACTGGACTGCCCGGCAATTGGAACGGCAGGTAAATAGCCAGCTTTTTGAAAGGTTGCTCCTGAGCAATGATGTAAAAGCTGTGCTGGCCGTAGCAAGAGATGAAAAACAACCCTCCGATGCCAAAGAAATCATCAAAGATCCTATGGTGCTGGAGTTTTTGGGTTTAAAGAGGGAGGCGGCTTATTATGAGAAAGATTTGGAAGCTGCCATCATAACCCATTTGCAGGAATTTTTACTGGAAATAGGTAACGGGTTTTCATTTGTTGCAAGGCAAAAACGCATACACATAGAAGGCGATGAATTTTCTATTGACCTGGTATTTTACAACAGGCTGCTGCAATGTTTTGTACTGTTTGAAATAAAAACCACCAAGCTCACCCATCAGGATATTGGTCAGTTGCAGATGTATGTAAACTATTACGACCGTTTTGAAAAACAGGAATTTGAAAACCCTACCATCGGCATTTTATTATGTGCCGATAAAAACGATGCAGTGGTAAAAATTACACTGCCCGAAAACAATAAAACCATTATAGCCAGCAAATACCAATTGTATTTGCCAACCGAACAGCAGTTGATTGATGAAGTGAAAAAGGAAATCGAAAAATTAGACCATGATAAAATGAACGAATAATGCAGCAAGAATTACTCTTAAACATCATTCCTTTCAATCCTCCGGCAGGTAAACAAACTTTTGCATTCTACAGGCAGAAGCAGCCTTGCTTTTATCCGGTGTTTAAGGGTGATCTGCAAGGGCTTCTTGACGATAAGCTGTCTGCATTAGAATTGCTGGAATTAGAAAAGCTGTACACCGATTTTCAGCCACCCAGAGAAGATGCAATACTGTTGGATATTGATTTATCTGTCAGCACCCGTTTTGCCAATCATTACTATCGTTACCTGATTAGAAAACACTTTGAAAGCATTGCAGACATCATGCACCAGGACTTTACCAGCGAAACAGAAGTATGGTTTCACAGTCCTGAGAAAAGCACTGCCAAATACAAAGTGTACAACCAGTTTACGCTTAAAGTCCAATATGGTAGGGTAACAGATAAACCCGAGTTGGTACTTTCTTATGATGGCACTACTAAAGTATTTGCAAAGCCTGTTTCAGAGATTTACAACTTCAATACCAACCTGTACAACTGGGTAGTTTGCAATGGCGTTATCTACAAATGGAAATTCAGACCACAGGAAGTAATTAACCAGCCGCAGAACTGTTACCCCATTCTGAGCAATGAACTAAAACCACATTTGGAGATTGCTTTTGATGTGCCGGACTTGAAAAACCGTTACCCCAAGTACTTGAACATTCTGCATGATTTTTACACCAAGTATCTAAATACGCCAGCCTTCCGCAAAATCATTCCTATAACCGAAGAAGGTTTTTATCGGCCACAGGTGGAGCAATACCGTGTCATTAGTTCAAGCTCCAACGATTTGTTGTATGCCGGTGGCAGAACAGGTAAAGAACCAAAGAAAGATTTTAAGTCAAAAGGTCCTTACCAATTGCCACAGAAGCCCAGCAACTTCAAATTCTATTTCATTTATCAAAAGGCAGACAAAGCTACTGCCGTAACTGAACTATACAGGTATCTGCACAGTGGATGGAAAGACGACCGTTTCCCATTCCCCAAAATGCAGGACTACATCAAAGTGCCTTTTGAGTTAGACATTACTAAGAATGTAGAGTTTGAAAGCGTTGAAAATGCAGTAGCCGATGTTCGCAATGCGGTAAAGAATGCAGACTGGCTTCCTGATACGCAATACATGGCACTCTTTGTTAACCCTGTGCCCAAATTAGAGAAAGACGAAAGCCGGAAGAACATTTACTATAAGATCAAAGAAATCCTTTTGTATGAGGGTGTGCTTTCGCAGGTAATCAAAAGTGAGCACCTGTATAAAAACGGAAAGCCAAATTCATACTTCAACACGTTCCTGCCACACATAGAAATTGCCATGCTGGCAAAATTGGGTGGTGTGCCGTGGAGGCTTAACAGACCAACCAACAATGAACTTATTGTGGGCGTTGGTGCATTCTATTCTGTTACCCGTAAATCAAGATTTGTGGGGTCAGCTTTCTGCTTTAATAACGAGGGTATCTTCAAAGGCTTTGATTGCTTTAAGGGAGATGATACCATAAGTCTTGCAGGTTCCATCAGGGAGGCAGTTGCGAAGTTCATTGCAGTAAATTATACCGCTTCACGGTTGGTTATTCATTTCTACAAAGACATTGGCAAAAAAGAATTAGAACCCATCCTGCGAACACTGCACACCTTGGGCTTGAATATACCTGTTATTGTTGTTACTATCAATAAAACAGAAAGCAAGGAGTTGTTAGGCTTTGATGTAAGCGATGCGGAAAACCTGATGCCTTACAGTGGCACAATTGTAAAAGTGGGCAAGTCTGAATACCTGTTGTTCAACAATACCCGGTACGATGCAACCTCAAAGCCGGCACAAAAGGAATATCACTTTCCGGTGAAGATTGCTTTATCCTCAACTGTAGAAGGCATGTTGGATGATATGAATTTGGTGGAGCAGCTGATTGACCAGGTATATCAGTTCAGCCGTATGTACTGGAAAAGCACCAACCAGCAGAGTTTACCTGTTACCATCAAATACCCTGAAATGGTGGCCGAGATTTACCCCTATTTCCAACACGACAAACTGCCTGACTTCGGGAAGGAGAGTTTGTGGTTTTTGTAAACAGATAGGATATGAAGCATATTAATACTATAGAAGAGTATTGTAAGGAAATCAATATTTCACATCCACGTTATCCCTTTTTCGATATACGGAAGTTCGAGGATAATATGCTATCTGTTAACCTGAAACAGTCGCCCTTCAGGCATCCATTTTATGCAATTGCTTTAAGGCTTTCAGGTCAAAACAGAGAAGTGAATGGTAAACGATTGGAGAGTAGTCTTTTTTTTAATACACCATATCAGGTAATCACTTGGGATATTTTACCAGATTGGAAAGGTTGGTATATAATATTTGACAGGGAATTTATTAGCATGAACAGAGGGTGGGATAACTTCATTATTGAATACCCTTTTTTTCGTTTAGATAATTATATCACTTTTGATTTACCAGCTGATGCTCTTAAAGAAGCAGATAACTACTTCCAGAAAATATATGATGAATATCATTCTGACAACAATGACAAATTTTTATTTATACAGGCTTACACACAAATTTTGCTAAGTATAACAAAGCGGAACTTCGAAAAACTGAAAGTAGAGGCTAACAGTTTAGACAATACACGTACAGCTGATATTCTATTGGTTTCAAGATTCCAGACCTTAATTGAAACAGTTTTTACCAAAGAAGGAAGCGATGGTGAAATTAGGCAGCCGTCATTTTATGCAGAGCAATTGAGCGTACATCCTAATCACTTAAATGCGGTCATGAAACGCATTACAGACAAAACAGTGTCACAGATTATTCAACATTATATCGTCACTTTCTCAAAATCTTTACTCGTACAAACAAGCCTAACTATAAAAGAAGTGTCCTATCGTGTTCAATTCAAAGAACCAACACATTTTGTTGCATTCTTTAAAAAGCAAACAGGCATTACCCCACAACAATATAGAGAAAATACTATCCTTTGATTTTTGTCATCATTGCTTTGATGTTTGTTATCAAAACCACGTCTTAGTTCTTGATTTTTGTACATGTAAAGAACACAGTGGGAGTAACAAATCTTAGAAACAACCTTTTCTTGGCCATTGCACCCACTTCTGTTTAACAGTTTAAATGCACAAGTACTGTAAAATGCAACAAGAACAAGTTATTCAAATAATTGGGAATGTTTTCTCAGGAGCCGATGAGCATAATTGGTTAAAGATTCATAATGCTATGGCAAAGCAGGTTTTACTTGACTATAGTTCAATGTCAGGCAGTCAGCCAGCAATTCTATCTCCACAGGAGATTACCACAAGTTGGGCCAACTTTTTACCAGGTTTTGATAAAACACATCATCAGCTTTCTGATTTTCAGATTATTCCTGAATCAGGTAAGTACAGAGTTACTTTTAGAGGAGTGGCCGACCATTTTTTAAATAATTCAGTATGGAGAGTGACCGGGGGTTACGTTGCTGAAGTTGGGACGGATTTAAAATTATCGATGCTAAAGTTCAATCTTGAAAGCATTACTGGTGATACTACTCTTGCACAAATTGCTATTGAAAAAATAAATTCTAATAAAATGAGAAAAGTTACATTTAAAAGCGAAGGCTTTAATCTTGTAGGCAACCTGTTTTTGCCTGATAATTTTGAAAGTAATAAAACATACCCGGCTATTGTTGTTTCAGGAAGCTGGACAACAGTAAAAGAGCAAATGGCGGGCCTTTATGCGGCACGGTTAGCAAAGGAAGGTTTTATCACACTTGCTTTTGATTTTAAAAATTTTGGTGAAAGCGAAGGTGAGCCTCGTTTTTTCGAGAGTCCTATGAATAAAAGAATTGATGTTAAAAATGCAATAACGTTTTTATCATCGCTTCCTGAGGTTGATTCTGATAAAATTGGAGCATTTGGAGTATGTGCAGGTGCTATGTACACGCTAATGGCATCAGCTGAAGATAGTCGGGTAAAGGCAGTTGTAACAACTGCATCTTGGCTGCATGACTCAGAAGCTGTAAAGCTTTTTTATGGTGGCGAGGAAGGGGTACAAACTAAAATTAAAGCCGCACAAGCAGCAAAGAAAAAGTATGCAGAAACTGGTGTTTGCGATTATATTCCTGCTATTTCTGAAACCGATCCTAATGCAGCAATGTATGGTCCTTTTGATTATTATTTGAATCCAAAACGTGGTGCAATACCGCAATGGAGTGCAGCCAAATTTGCGGTAATGACATGGGAGGATTGGCTTACAGTTAATCCAATGCCATATGCAAAAACACTCAAAGCTCCAACATTAATGATTCATTCTGATGGTGCTGTATTGCCGGATTACACAAGAAAATTCTTTAATGATTTATCTATATCAGATAAAAAATTGCACTGGATAAAAACTGAACTACAATCACCTTTCCATCAATTCAGTTTCTATGACCAGGAACCAGAAGTTGCAGAATCTGTTAAGGAAGCATCTCAATGGTTTAAATCAAAATTGAGCTAAGTTAATGTTAAGAAAACAGAGAATAGAGGCGTTGACTGATGGCGTAATTGCTATTGTAATAACATTAATGGTTCTTGAAATTAAAGCACCTTACATCAATGGTAACATAGATATGGGTGCTCTAATTCTACAAATTGTCACCTATGGTTTTAGTTTTTTGATTATCGCAATAATTTGGTTAAATCACTACCATTTACTTACTAATGCAGCTCAGCTATCTACAAAACAGATATGGATAAATTATATGCTATTATTTTGTATCTCACTGATTCCTTTGCCTACAAGAGAATTAGGTGAGCATTTTGGTAATCCCAACAGTCATGCTTTATACGGTGTAGTGCTGGGTTTAACCTCGGTATTTTATTCATTATTCCATTGGGCTATTGATGATAGTATTAAGCATATCCATAAGACCGAGAGAAAGAAGTTTTCTATAAAGAATTGGAGCTCAGTTGTTCTTTATTTTTCGGCATCTATATTTTCATATTTGTCTGTATATGTCTCTGCTTCAATCTTTATACTAATACCAATGCTTTATTTTATTCCATCTCGAAAAATATTATCTCCCAATGAAATCTAGAGCAATTTTGTTTCTTGCATGTCTCATAATCCTCTCTTCTTGTTCAGAAGAAAAAAACATAAAAGTGTATGTTTTAGACGGGGGAACGATAGAAGCTAAAGATGGAAGAGTTTTAGGGCTTGATTCTGGAAGTTTAATGCTTGCGAATAATATATTCCTAATAAAACATCCTAAAGGTATTTTACTTTGGGATACAGGTCTTCCTGAAGATTTAGTGGATTCAATTAATGGTTCTCAAAATGCACTTGCTATTGAACGAGTATCTAAAAGATTGACTACGCAATTAAATGAAATAGGTATTAGCCCTAACGAAGTAATGTATTTGGCCCTTTCACACATGCACAATGACCATACTGGTAATGCAAATTTATTTTCTAATTCAGTTCTATTAATTCAGACAAAAGAATTTGACCATGCTTTTTCTGATTCAGCTTCTAAATACTATTATAATCCAGATAGTTACAACAAATTGAAAAAGTTTGTTAAGATAACAACAGCAAGTTATGATGTTTTCGGAGATGGTAGAGTTGTGATTTGGCAAACGCCTGGTCATACAGCAGGTCATCAAAGTTTAATGCTGAACTTAAAGAAAGAGGGTAATATTTTTATAACCGGAGATTTGTTTCATCATGTACAGAATCGAGCATTGGGTAAGTTTCCTATTTTTAATTATGACCAAAGCCAGACTATGAAATCAGTTGCTGATATTGAGAGATTAATAGAGAAAAGCAAAGCTAGAGTTATAATTCAACACGATCCTTCTATTGACAAACAATTAAAAAAGTCACCAGCCTATTACGAGTAAATGCATTTTACAATTAATGAATAGGTTAATGAGTTTTGTAATTCTTTTAATGTATTTTTTTGCTTGTAAAGATGATTAGGTAACAAACAATATTAAACATAATCAACCAAGAATGAAAACAGAAATAACAGAACGTAACAGAAAAGTAGTGGACAATTTCTTTATAGCACTTGAAACACAAAAGTTTGAAATGCTCAAAGAAGTATTTTCCGAAAACGGCAAACAATTAAATCCATATTCACCAGAAGGCTTTCCTAAAAGTTTTGATGGTGCAGAAGGAATTTATAAACAATACAGTGGGCTTACTGCCAACTTTGGACAAATGGAATTTCCAAGACAAATATTTGCAACCGAAGATCCTAACTTTTTCTTTGTAAAGTTCAGAGGCGAAATTGAAATTAAAGCAGGTGGCAAGTATGAGAACGACTATTTAGGAACTTTCAAATTCGAAAACGAAAAGTGGTTGAATATACCGAGTACTTCAACCAAGTTGTGATGGCAAAAGCATTTAATATTGAATTGAAATAAGTTCAACTTATCTGAAATTTAAGAGGGGCTTGCATTGGTGAGCCCTTCTTTTTTAGTAACTATTTGACGATTTGTTTTTTACATAAGGCATTCCCCTTCGGTTCGGGCTTTCCGCTACAATTTTTTGCTGAAGGCAAAAGGATTTCCGCTTCAAATGGAGCGATGCGTAATTCACGGATACCAAAATCAAAGAAAAATTACATTCGTAATCCCTAATGCAGGAAAAAGCGGTGTTCGTTCCTCACGATATAATTAGACCCACCCAGCCACCCCACAAGCACGGCTTATGCAGTGGCTAACCCACAATGCCAACCCTTCCACTGCACTTATGGTGTTGCCGCCATTTTTAACTGTCATACTTTTTGTGGCTATGCTCCCCATGCTTTTGGCACATTGTCTGTTCCGCTTCGCTGCACAGCCAAAGAGCCAAGCCAACCAAAGCATAGCAACAAAAAGCCGCTACACTCCAACCACCACCACCGTTTCGCTTATGCCAGTATAAAAAGTGGCGGAAGCATACTTAAACATAATGCGGTCTTATGTGTTCGCTTCGCACAGCCACCCCACGCTTATGCAAGCATCCCAACGCAGTGGCTGTCACATAAGTCGCCATTATGTTAAGTAGCCAACACCATTGCATCCCGACAACGGGCTGAAGCCGTGCTTTTGCCAACGCACCCCACCCGAAGTCCCACGACACCCCGCCACCCTTTCAGCGGTGCAGTAAAAAATAAAGCATGAGTTGTTTTATGGCCATGTGCTTGCGGTAGGTTCATTCACTTCATCTCCATTCCGTTCAGGCGTTTCGTTCATTCCGCTTCGCTTCATTCTCTTCACTATCCTTCACTGCATTTCGCCTCCGTTCATTTCACCAACCTCAGCACCGCACAGCAAAAGCAATTCCCTCTCTTCATTCCGCAAAGCCAACACACAGGCTTTCCGTGTCATGGCGTTTGCTTATCCCTCGCTACAATGGCTTTTGATTTTTGAAAAGTTACAAAAGCCGCCAACGCTTCTAAGCAAACTGCTCATGCCACTCCAAGCCGCCAACCCGGTTTGCTCCATCCGTTCAGTCATTGCCTTTGCTCTTTACCCACCGCACGATTGAAAGCGGTATGCTTTATTTTTTCCTGCGAAGTGTTTACCCCAGCCGACCCACGAAAGACATCATCGGAATACAAATACGGTTGAAATGAGATGCTGTGAAAAGACTACAGCGATTGATATTTCTTTCTCTAAATAAGGAACGCAGATAAGGAGGATCTGATTGAAAAAAATAAAAATAAAAAGTGCAGCAAAGTTAGGTGGCTGGCACAGGCCAACGCACTAAAAAAACCAAAAGACTACGGCATAATGAAAGGCAAATAAGCTATTTAATTTTTATAAGGTATTTGCCTTTCACCCTTCGGGTCTTATTCCGTTTCCTTTTGGTTTTTTAGCCACGCCACCTGTGGGATTGCTTTCTTTTTTTTTCTGTTTTTTTTCTTTGTCAAATTATATATGTGCTGCGGAGCGTAAGCGAAGCAGGGCTGAGGCAAAGGCTTAAAGCAGGCTCAAAATTTAAGCACTCATTATGCACAGTCCGAAGTTTCAAACGTACAGCGTAAAGCATCAAAGCACAGGTTTTGAATTTTACATTTTATCGAAAGGGTTAAACAGTGGTAAGCCTCTGGTAACTCCATGCCCCAATTCATTTGTTTGCATCTGCAAAAGCCAGGAGCAGAAAGATTTTTATTTCTGGTTGCTGTTTGGTTTGTGGAAGGCAAAACATTTTCATCAGTTTCTTACTGGTTCCGTTATACCGTTTATTCGTTTATCAGATTTGAAAGATGAGGTTTTCAATCAGGCTGAGAAAGTAAGTAAGCAGGAAAAGGAGTATAAAAGCACAGTAGATAAAATCAAACAGCTTGAAGAAAAAGAAAAAGCCATCCGGCAAAATCTGGCTTTAATCAATGATTTGAAAAGGACAATGATTTACCGGCATCTAAAAAGCAAATAGTAAGGCTGACCT
>JAFDYV010000002.1 GCA_018267275.1 Bacteroidota bacterium
GGCTTGGATTCTTCTTAGAATTCCGCGTGGACAAACGTTGAACGAAGATAACACTTATTGCTTACACGTCACCGCGCTATTGCAGAAGCATTTTGTTGTAGGTAGGGCGGTTTCGTCAAACCGTTATATATAATAGAGTCGTGTCGTTAGTATTTAAGTTAGCTTTGTCCCAAGAGTCCATCTCTGCCGTTGAATTTCGGGTCATGACTAAACCGTCCAACGAAACAATTCTTAAACGTTATTGTTTGCGTACGGGAAATGTCCTATGCCAATGAAGGTCTCCGCGTACAGTCAAGTTTTTTTGTCCACGGTTACAAATTTTTTCGTTTTCCCGATTTTTCTAATACTTCTTTGCCAAACCGTTAAAAAAATAAGCACTTCGCGCGATACGTAAATGTCGATGGGGCGGGGTATAGGCAGTATTTTATTTTTTAGGATAGTTCATATCAAACACTACTTTAGGAATTTTAAATCTAGTAACTAAGCTATCAAATTTAATTTTACTTAAAGGCCCATAAACGCCTTTGTTGTCGTTTACATTTTTAATAGTATCAACGATATAGTAATTAGTCACTCCATCATAACTGAAACGCTCTCGTTGTTTGGCAAATATGAATTTTCCGGAATGACCAACAGAATACACATCAGGGTTAATAACAACAGTATAAGATCCTCCACCTTCTTTTACCCCTTTAGTGACATTTGTTCCTTGAGAATCTATTTGAGAAATAGAGTAGCTACCTACTATTTTTTCATTTTCATTTTGTTCAAACCACGCACATGAAATGATAGTGGAGATTGATATGAATGTCAAGAGTAATCGTTTTAATTTTCTCATGTTACTTTAATATAGCCAAAACGTTTGTTTTATGGGCAGCGGGAGCAGGATCTTTATTTTTTGTCTTTCGTTATTTGAAAACGAGTCTTTATAAAATCACACTTCATGTTTTTTGTGTCCGACCGCCTTACCTACAACGTGAGTGCATGAGCCGTAGCGGGCTTAGGAGGACTTGGCAATGAAGCGAAGCGGAATGCCAAGGCCGACCTGCTGCGACTTATCCCACGTGATAAATTTAAATAATGAAACTGAAACTCCAACGCAACACCGAAACCCCGCTATGGCTTATGCACATTGTTAGCGCCAGTTTTATTTTAGCACCCAAGTAAATTCATACCAGTCCTGTCTACCGTTAACTGACATTTCAAAGTCGGAATGGATTTTTTCATTTTTGATTTTGTCAAGTGCATACTCACCAACTTCCTTTAACGCAGGTTCCAAAATGTCCCAGCACTCTCCCTTAGTATTTTCTTCCCAATTGTCCGGAATGGATGAATTAGATAGTTCCTCGAAGTCCCTTAATTCAAAGTCGGCTGGGTTACAATTTCTTGTAATTGGTTCAAATAATTTGGCCTGGTCTAAATCCCCGTCAGCTGTGTACATGTCGTAGTACTTTTTATTCCACTCAGTAGACTTAGCAACTTTAAGGTCGGAGTTGCTTTTACTATCAAAGTTTATTGAGCTTGTTGCAGCATTGGGGTCTGTCCAGATACTCAAACTGTAAATTTCAAAATCTTGCTTTTCAGTCTTGAGTCGATGAACAGCTTTGTCAACCATGCCCTTCATTTCACTTAAATATTTGTCCTTGTCGAATCTCATAGGTAAGTCCTCCGGTTTTTCTTTCTTAAGATTATCGAGTCACTGTCCGAAATAAAATTGGCGCTAACATCAGTATAAGCGCAACTCGTTGCGCTTTTACCCCCTAAATTAAGAAATATGCGCAACTCAGTTGCGCATATTTCTCCAATAGGTGCGGCCTAAAATTCGGAGTTTGCTTTTTTAAAGGAGCAAAGGTTTTTTTTAAAACCGCATCGTAAAAACCGTCTTCACCCCGGGCTCAGATTCTACACTCAACGAGCCATTATGCATTTGCATAATTTGCCGCGATAGCGCAAGCCCAATGCCCGAGCCTGTTTTCTTTGTGGTGAAGAATGGAACAAAAATGCGATTGATGGCTTCAGGGATGATGCCCGGCCCATTGTCAATAATCTCAATGATAGGACTGTTGTCTACTACCCGCGCAATCACTTCTACCCGCGGGTTTTCGGTGTGCATCAGCGCCTCCACTGCGTTTTTCACCAGGTTAATCAGCACTTGCCCAATCATTTCATCATCGGCTTGCACGGTAATAAACTCAGACTCGCAACTAGTAATCAACTGGATATTTGTTTTTTTGACCTCCGGTCGCATCAGGCTGGCAACTTTGTCAACCATCGCTTTCAAGGTGATGGTTTTTACCTTGGGCTGCGGCAGCGAAGTGTATTCGCGGTACGCGTCAATAAATTGAATGAGTCCTTTGCTACGGTTTTCAATGGTGCTCAATCCTTCGCGTAGGTCGTCTGCACCATCGCTTTTTAATTCGTAATGGTCTTCTTTTTGTATCAGATCTTGGTCTAAGATTTCGCGCAGCGTTGATGTTAATGACGAGATGGGTGTAATGGAGTTCATAATCTCGTGGCGCAACACGCGCGTGAGGTTTTGCCAAGCCTCCAACTCCTGGCGTTGCAATTCGGTTTGAATGTTTTGCAGCGTTACCAACTTAATGGTGTTGCCGCGCACGCGCAATTCAGTGGCCTGAATCGTAAGTAAGTACTCATTTCCCGATTTGTACAACGAGCTTTTGCCCGGCTGAAGTTCTTTTAAGATGGCGTAGAGCTTAGGGTTTTTCTCTTCCAGTTCTGCAATGTTTTTTAAGTTGGTGAACCCGATAAATCGTTTGGCGTTGGTGTTCATTAACTCCACATTGCCGGTGGCATCATACGATAAAATACCGGTGCGCACCTGCTGCACAATGGTGTTCAAGTACTGCCAGTTTTCTTCTTTTTCTGACCGCGCCTTGCGAAATGCTTCGAGTACCTCGTTAAAAGCGGTATTTAATTCGCGGAAGCTCGAACCCAAATTGTTGTCGTGCGCAAAACCAGAAATGAAATCAGAATATTTCACTGACTCCAAAAAGCGCGTTAGTTTGCGATTGGTTTGCGAAGTAAAGCGATACAGCTCTAACAGTTGACCGATGATGATGAGCACCATCAGACTTGCAGCAAAAACCATATTTGGTCGCGCGAACATGAACACCGCCAACGCCACGGTGCTGCCCAGCAATATCACCCTCAACGCCACCCGAAAACGAAAGTCTTTAAACATCTGATTTGCTAATTTTTGAATTCGTTGATTCGTTAATTAAACGAGATTAGAACTTGGGCATTTCATCGGCAAATTACCGAATTGTGGAATCAACGAATTAAATTAAAGTCCATGTTTCTCCAATCTCCTGTAAAGCGAAGACCGCGTCAGTCCCAATTCGGCCGCTGCCTGGGTAATGTTGCCATTGTATTTTTTTAAAACCTTGCGGATGAGCAACTTTTCTACCTCGTCTAAGTTGTACTGATCCAACCCCATAGATTGGTCTGCGTCTTTTGCGTTGACGACCACGTTAAAGTTGAAATCCTCTGGCTGCAGTACGCTACTATTGCTCAATATGATCGCGCGCTCCAGCGCATGTTGCAGTTCGCGAATGTTGCCCGGCCACGGATGTTTGGTCATTCGCGCCATAGCGGCATCGCTAATTTTTGAAACAGTTTTGCCGTACTTGCCGGCATAGTGTTTTAAGAAATGGCCGGCTAAAAGAGGGATGTCTTCGATCCGATCGCGCAGCGGGGGAATTTGTATTTCGATGGTGTTGATGCGATACAGCAAGTCTTGCCGAAAACGATTTTCTTTCACCATGTCATAGAGCGGCATGTTGGTCGCGCAAATCAATCTTAAATCGATAGGGGTTTCTTTGTTGCTGCCCACGCGGCTCACCTTTCGGTTTTGCAAAACGGTAAGCAACTTGGCCTGCAGCGGCATCGAAAGGTTGCCGATTTCATCTAAGAACAAACTACCACCGTGTGCCAACTCAAAGCGGCCGGGCCGGTCTTCCTTAGCGTCTGTAAATGAGCCTTTCTTGTGCCCGAAAAGTTCTGTCTCAAATAATGTTTCGGTAATAGATCCTAAATCAACACTTACAAAAGACTCTGCTTTGCGCGAAGAGTTGGCGTGAATGGCGCGCGCAATCAATTCTTTACCAGTACCGTTCTCGCCTAAAATCAGCACGTTGGCGTCTGTTTGCGCCACGCGGTCAATAGTTTGAAAAATTCGCTGCATGGCTGCACTTTGCCCAATGATGTTGCTATACTTTTCGTTGATCGATTGATTGATCTCCTGGTTCTTGATTTTCAACGTTTCGATTTCATCGCGCGATTCGCGCAAGCGCATGGATGAAAATAGCGTAGCCAGCAACTTTTCATTTTCCCAGGGCTTCAACACAAAATCAGTGGCTCCAGCCTTAATTGCTTTTACTGCCATCTGCACATCGCCATACGCAGTAATTAACACCACTACGGCTGAGGGATCGATCTGTAAAATTTTCTCCAACCAATAATATCCTTCACTTCCGCTGCTCACATCTTTGGTGAAGTTCATGTCCAGCAGAATTACATCGTAGTCTTCTTGGTTCATCAAACCGGGTATGGCCTCCGGATTTTTTTCAATGTCTACTTGTGCGAAGTGCCGCTTTAAATACATTTTTGCTGCCTTCAGCAAATCTTCGTTATCGTCTACGATCAGGATTTTTCCTTGTTTGTTTTCCGACATAAGCAATTTTCAAATTAACGAATGATCCAATTTTCGATCAGGGTACACAACATTGATACCGAACCGACATTTCCGCGTATTTGCGCGAATTTCGAAATCGGGCATCACCAAAAGTATTAAATATCGTCCGCATGCGGACAGGTCAGTTCATATCTGAACGTAAAATGCTTCAATTTTAGCTGAATTTCACTCGTTTCAAGCACAAAAGCTTGTTGGCACGCTTGTTGGCAAAGGGGTCACTGAATTTAAATTGCCCATGGACCGTCAGATAAAAAAGAAGTTTTGGACGCTGAAGCGTGTGGCTACATACGGAGGCATTGCGTTGTTTGTAGCTTTTGTAGTGTACCAGTTTGGTTTTGCCGATCGTAGGGCCACCTATGTGGTAGAGAAAGACAAAGTCACCATTTCTGATGTGAAGATGGGCGAGTTCAAGGAGTACATTCCGCAGACCGGTACGGTAGAGCCAAGCCGCACGGTTTACTTAGATGCGATTGAGGGAGGTAACATCCGCAGGATTGTGAGTGAAAGTGGTGCCATGCTCAAAAAAGGCGATGTGATTCTGGAGCTCACCAATTTGAACAGAGAGCTTTCGGTGTTGCAGCAAGAAGCTTCGTTTAATGAAAGTATCAACCGCGCGCGCGAAACAAAGTTGAACATCATGCGCAACGATTTGGACCAGCGCCAGCAGTTGGCGCTCATCGATAACCAACTCGCCATTTTAGAGCCACAGTATCGGAGGCAAAAACAATTGTTTGAGAAGAAGTTGATTTCTAAGCAGGATTTTGAAAAAACAGAAGCGGATTATAAATACAATGTGGAGCGCAAGCGAATCACTTACGAAGTGTACAAAAACGATTCGATCGATCGCATTCGTCAATTGCGCGAAACAAGTCTCTCAGAACAGCGCATGACAAAAAGCTTAGACGGTGTCAGCCGCATTTTAGATAACATGGTAATTCGCGCACCTATTGATGGGCAATTGTCTACACCACACTGGGAATTGGGGCAGGCCGTAACCACCGGCCAGCGTTTGGGGCAGGTAGACGTGGTGGGCAGCTATAAAGTGCGCGTGCCGATAGATGAATTGTATCTGCCAAAGATTTCCGTGGGGCTGCCAGCCACCACCGATTTTGCAGGTAAGACATATCACCTCTCCATCACTTATATCTATCCCAATATTCAAAACGGTCGGTTTGAGGTAGATATGAACTTTGAAGGGGAAACACCGCAAGGCATTAGGCGCGGACAATCGTTGCGGATGCGCGTAGAGTTAGGGCAACCATCACAAGAGTTGTTACTGCCGATTGGCGGATTTTACAAAGACACAGGCGGCAATTGGGTATTTATTTTAGAGAACGAAGGCAAAGCAGTTAAACGCGAAGTGAAGTTGGGAAGAAAGATGGGATCAGAGTATTTTGAAGTGCTGGAGGGATTGAAACCAGGCGATAGAGTGATCACATCATCTTATGAAAACTTTGGTAATAACGAAGTGTTGATTTTGAAATAAGTTGTTGTAATAAATTGTCACTACATGAAATAATATTTGAAAAGATGCAACCAAAAACAAATATTGGCGTCTTATTGACAAGGTGTAACTTTTAAAGAAATCATCAGTATTAATAAAACTAAAAAGGCTTAGAACATATCTCATCAACAAATCATAACCCCATGATAAAACTTAAAAACCTCGAAAAAGTCTACACCACCGAAGAAGTGGAAACCACCGCCCTCAACAGCATCAACATGGAAATCAAAGATGGCGAGTTTGTTGCCATCATGGGTCCATCGGGTTGTGGCAAATCAACCTTGCTCAACATTTTAGGTTTACTCGATAACCCATCAGGTGGCGAGTATTTTTTCGGTGAAAATGAAGTCTCAAAATATTCTGAGCGTCAGCGTGCCCAATTACGCAAAGGCTCAATTGGTTTTGTATTCCAAAGTTTCAACCTCATAGATGAGTTGACGGTATTCGAGAATGTAGAGTTGCCGTTGTTGTACATGAAAGTTCCCTCTGATGAGCGCAAAAAGAGAGTGGAGGAAGTACTGGAGCGCATGAACATCATGCACCGCAGAAACCACTTTCCACAACAGCTCTCGGGTGGACAACAACAACGCGTGGCCATTTCAAGAGCGATTGTAGCAAAACCAAAAGTGATTTTGGCCGATGAACCTACCGGTAACTTGGATTCTGTAAATGGTGAAGAAGTAATGAAGTTGCTTTCGGAACTCAATGCAGAAGGTACCACTATCATCATGGTAACGCACTCGCCTTATGATGCGAACTATGCGCACCGCATTGTGAACTTGTTTGATGGTAAGGT
The DNA here is from genome assembly GCA_018267275.1 of Bacteroidota bacterium. GTDB lineage: Bacteria > Bacteroidota > Bacteroidia > Cytophagales > Cyclobacteriaceae > ELB16-189. Next base: position 7,015 of record JAFDYV010000002.1, read on the forward strand.
GGTAACAGAGAATATCAAAGAGCAATTTCATATTTGATCTTCGTAGTTTAGGTTTAGAAAGCCTGCCTTGTGAAAGGCGGGCTTTTTATTTTCATTCAGAAGCAATCTCGAACACTAAAACAAGTCAGGTTCGGCTTGGTGAAACCTTTTACTGAAATCAGTAAGTCTTCGCCTGGCTCAGGCTGACAAGCTCTATATTTTTGAACACTGGCCTGACCAGAACCGAACAGTTGCTTCAACATAAGAATTGGTTTCGGCACGATGATCGATACTTTTTACCATGGCATATTTATTGGCAATAAAGTGCAACCTTAATAGGGGTAAACCAGTCTTATAGTTGTCTTACCCCAAACACAGAAAAATAAATCCCATGATCAAAAATTACCTCCTCATTACCTTCCGCAACCTCGCAAAAAACAAAGTTTTCATCTTGATTAACGTCTTCGGGATGGGGATTGCCATTGCCTGTTGTATTACGGCCTATTTAAACTGGGAGTTTGGTACAAAATGGGATGAAGGTCAGCCCAATGCCAACAGCATTTACCGCGTACAATTTCATCGTGAGTTTCAAGGTAAGAAAGAAAGATACGGCATGGTGCCTATGCCACTGGGCAGCTATGTGAAACAAAATATCAAAGAAGCCGATAAGGTAGTTCGATACATGTCGGGCTATTGCGATATGCGCATTGGTGAAGAGGTGTTTGGCGACCAGATGGTGTACGTAGATTCTGCCTTCTTTGACCTTTTTAAGTTTGAGTTGAAATATGGAACATACGCAAACCTTTACGACAAGGGCAAGGTTTTCATCAGCGATGAAATTGCTCGCAAATATTATAACACAGAAGATGCGGTTGGCAAGCCGTTGACCCAAATTGTGTTGGGAAAAGACGGTGTGCGCAGACCAAAAGAATTTGAGGTGGGTGGCGTTTTTAAAAAGCCAAAAGCTAACTCAAGCTGGGGTTTTGAAGTGCTTACATATTTCGATAATTTCTGGGATGTAAACCTCGATAAAGATCTCTCTGAAACCAGTTGGAAGCGCTGGACCCATGTATTGTTCCTCCAAATCAAGGATCCTAATAAAGTGGCCCTTGTAGAAAAACAATTGCAACAATATGTAGAGCCACAAAATAAAGCGCGAGACGACTTCAAGATTACGAGCTACTATCTGAATACCTTCGATGGGATGATGAAACGCAATCGAATGGATCCACGTGTCGACAACGATTACTTGCGAGGGGGTATTCCGGACGAAGCGGTGACCGTTCCAGCCATCATGGCCGCGCTCTTGTTGTTATTGGCTTGTTTCAATTTTACTAACACATCCATCGCCATCAGTAGCAAGCGCTTAAAAGAAATCGGTATCAGAAAGGTGATGGGCGGTGTGCGCAAGCAATTGATTATTCAATTTCTTGGTGAAAACATGATATTATGTTTCTTTGGTTTGGTGGCAGGCCTGCTAATGGCCGAGTGGCTTACACCTGCTTACGATGCCATGTGGCCCTGGCTTGAATTGCATTTAAGTTATACTGAGAATGCTGGCTTTCTCGGATTTTTAATTGGCTTGCTTGCCATCACTGCTATTATTGCAGGATCTTATCCCGCATTTTATATCACTTCATTCGAACCGGTCAGTATCTTAAAGGGTAAAGCCCGCTTTGGTGGAACGAACTGGTTTACCCGTGTGCTGCTGGGTGGACAGTTTGTAATATCTCTGCTGGCGATCATTATGGGAGTAGCGTTTTACAACAATGGTGAATACCAACGTAACTATGACCTCGGCTTTGCGACCCACGGTGTGCTCTCTGCATGGGTGAACAACGAAAGCGGCTACAATACCTACCGAGACGCGTTGGCATCAAACAAGGATATTGAACTGATTGCTGGAACACGACACCATGTAGCCAACGGTTGGTACAACGACCCTGTGAAACATGAGTCGGTGGAGCATGAAGTGGATATTCTCGAAATAGGAGATGACTACTTCAATGTGATGGACATGACGTTGCTGGAAGGCAGAAATTTTGAGAAAGATTCGGAAACAGATCATAAGGAATCGGTGATCGTGACAGAAGAGTTTGTAAAACAGTTCGGTTGGAAGGATAGTCCAATTGGCAAAAAGCTGATTTGGATGGACACCGTGCAACTCTATGTTATTGGCGTGGCAAGAAATATTTATGCCCGCGCTTTGTGGATGCCAATACAGCCATGCATGCTCCGCTATGCCACCAAAGACAAGTACCAACAGGTTTTGGTGAAAACCGATCCGACCAAAATGGCAAGTGTAAATGAGTTTATGGAGAAGAAATGGAAAGAAGTTTTTCCAAATACGATATACACCGGCCGCATGATTGATGAAGAAATGCAAGAGAGTAACGAAATCAATCGAAATGTTTCAATCATGATGGGCTTCCTAGCATTTTTTGCTGCATTGATGACAGGCATTGGATTGTACACGCTCGTATCACTCACTATCGAAAAGAAAATGAAGCAGATTGGCGTTCGCAAGGTGCTTGGGGCTTCCGTAGGCAACATTGCGGGAGTAATCAACAAAGAATTTGTGATCATCCTCTTGATAGCGGCAGTTTTAGGGGGAGCTGCCGGATCGTTTGCTGCGGATGGCTTGATGGATTCCATTTGGGAGTATTATTTGAAGCTCAACTTTGTAACGTTGTTCACTTCCATTGCATCTATGGTGTTGATTGCAGTGCTGGCGGTGGGTTATAAAACCATTAGCACCGCCATGCTCAATCCAACCAAAACATTGCGCGATGAGTAAGTCGATTATCTGACATTTTATTTTTTTCTGTGTAACTCTTTCAGTGATTCTGGCGTCTAACCCTTAAACGTAATTTACATGATTAGAAATTACATCACCATCGCATTGCGCAATATTCGCAAGCACAGCTTTTATTCCAGTATCAATATTGTGGGTTTAGCCGTGGGCGTTGCGGCCTGTTTGTTCATCTTGTTGTACGTAATGGATGAATTGGGTTATGATCGTTTTCATGCAAATGCTGATCGTATTTACAGAATTGGATTGCATGGAAAGATTGCTGGGCAAGAAATTTATACTGCCAGCTCGTGCCCACCACTTGCGCAGGCATTAATTGCAGAAGTTCCGGGCATTGAGGAATCCACACGCCTCAACAGGCGCGATAATGTTGTGTTCAAGAATGGTGAGAAAGCGTTTACCGAGAAAAAGATCCTCACGGCAGATTCAAACTTTTTTCAATTCTTTAGTTTTAAATTATTAGAAGGCGATCCGAAAACTGCTCTGAAAGATCCAAATACTGTGGTGCTTACGCCTGCTTTGGCGAAGAAGTATTTTGATGGTGAGAACGCAGTCGGCAAATTGCTGACGATTGGCAATCAAAACAAATCGATGAAGGTGACCGGCATTGCCGAGCCGCCACCCCACAACTCGCATATTCAGTTTGCGGCCATCATCTCTACCAGCACTGAAAAAGATTATTATAACAGTCCAATCTGGTTGAACAACGGAATGTACACCTATTTCCGCAAAGCAGACAATGTATCGATCGAGTCCATTGGTACAAAGCTCAACGGAGTTACCGACAAGCACGTGGCCCCGGAAATAGAGCGATTTATGGGGATTTCTGTTGAGAAATTCCGCGAAAGCGGAAACGAATATGGATATGTTCCCTACGCATTTCTAGACACCCACTTGCACTCGAAATGGCGTGATGATATGGAGCCTGCCGGCAACATTGCTTATGTTTACGTGTTTGCAGGAGTGGGTGCATTTATTTTGCTGATTGCTTGTATCAATTTCATGAATCTGTCCACCGCACGTTCTGCGGGCCGTGCAAAGGAAGTTGGGTTGCGCAAAACAATGGGTTCCGTTCGTTCGCAAATGGTCGGGCAATTCTTATCTGAATCAATGATGTATGGATTGATTGCCGTGGTGCTTGCGATTGCAGTTGCCTTTTTGCTGTTGCTGCAATTCAACTTACTGGCGGGCAAAGAAATTCTGTTCAGTGATTTGTGGACACCCACCTTTATGATTGGAGTGGGTGTATTGGTGCTTTTCATTGGCGTGTTGGCAGGCAGTTATCCTGCATTTTATCTCACCGCATTCAATCCGGCCGAAGTGCTGAAAGGAAAAGTGCGTGCAGGACTCAAGAGCAAAGGGGTGCGGAGTGCGCTGGTGGTGTTCCAATTTGCGCTGTCAATTGTTTTGATCATTTGCACGATTGTCGGTTATCAGCAAATTGAGTTTTTGCAATCACGCAATGTGGGCATGGACAAGCACAATGTGTTAATCGTAAGTAACACCGGCCGATTGGCGACTAACCAAGAGCCTTTCAAAAATGGTTTGTTGGAAGTCAAAGAGATTGAGAAGGTGTCGTTTACAAATAATGTTTTTCCCGGTGTTAATAATACCACCGCATTTCGGTCCGCTTCTGATCGCAAAGACCATGTGATGGGCACTTACTATGCCGATACCGACCACGCAGCGGTGATGAAGTTTGAAATGAAGGAGGGTCGTTACTTTTCCGAAGATTTTAAATCCGATACTGCAGCGGTAATCTTAAATGAGGCAGCTGTGCGCGAATTGGGGTGGTTGAAACCACTTGAGGAGAAGCTGATTGTTTTTGATGGTGACAACAATGCGCCCAAAGAAGTGCCTATGAATGTAATTGGCGTGGTGAAAGACTTCAACTTTGAATCATTCAAGCTGAATGTTAGGCCCATGGTGCTACGTCTGACAAAAACGTCAAATAACTTATTGGTTCGTTACACCGGCAAACCAGATGTGGCCATTGCCGCTGCTGAAAAACTTTGGAAACAATATGCCCCGGGCGATCCATTTGAGTATGCGTTCTTAGATCAAAACTTCGATGAGCTTTTCAAAGAAGAACAACGGTTGAGCAAATTGTTTTTGGTATTCACCGGTTTGGCAATTTTGATTGCGTGTCTGGGTTTATTTGCCCTGGCATCTTTTACCGCTGAGCAACGTACCAAAGAAATAGGCATACGCAAAGCAATGGGCGCGAGTGTGTCTAGTATTACCGCATTACTTTCCAAAGAGTTTACGTTGTTGGTGGTGATCTCGATTGTATTGGCGGTAGCACCCGCTTACTTGATGGTCAAGTATTGGCTCAACCAATTTGCTTACCGTATCGATGTGAGCGTTACAGTATTCTTGCTGAGCGGACTGGCAGCATTGGTAATAGCGTGGTTGACTGTTTTGTATCAATCTTTGAAGGCCGCAATGGTCAAGCCAGTGAATTCGCTGCGCTATGAATAGTTACGCGGCAATGGGTTGTTGACGATACACGCGGTTTTCCCAATCTTCCAACAAACGATTCATGAGGCTGAACCAAAGGGGCGGCACGAGCGCGATAATGATCATGGTGGGGTATCCAAAAGGCAACTGCGGGCTATCATCGACATGCTCTAGCACCTGGTAGCGTTTGATGGCGTTGGCGTGGTGATCGGAGTGGCGTTGCAGTTGAAACAAAAAGAAGTTGCTGATGAGATGGCTGGCATTCCATGAGTGCAAGGGGTTGACGCGTTCGTACTGGCCATTTGCCTTTTGCTTTCGCACGATGCCATAATGCTCAACATAATTTACCAACTCTAACAGCGAAAAAGCAACAAAACTTTGGGCAAAGAAAAAGGCCGGAATCACCCACCAAACCATCGTTTCGCTTTTGAAGAAGAATGTCAGCAACGCGCAAAACGCAACGGGTAAAATGGCAAACCAAATCATGCTGTTGTGCACACTTATAATCGATCTACCTTTTCGATTTAGACTTTCTTTTTCGAGATGCCACGCGTGCGCATATCCAACAAAAACAGATCGAAACCAAAAAGCATAGAAGTTTTCGCCTTTGCGTGCGGTGGCGGGGTCAGCAGGCGTAGCCACTTGCACATGATGGCCACGGTTATGTTCTACAAAAAAATGCATGTAGCACACCGTCATCAGTAGCATTTGACTATAGAATTGTTCAAGCTTTGATTTTTTGTGGCCCAATTCGTGTGCCACCGTGATGCCAATACCACCGGTTACCAGGCCGAAGCCGATGATGAAACCAAACCATTCAATAGCAGTATTTACTTTTCCGGTGCTGATGGCAAAACAACCCCACACTACAAAGGCTAGTTGCAGAAACGTCCAGACGTAAGTGACGAATCGATAATAGAACTCTTCGCCTACGACTTTAGCTTTTTCAGTTTCTACATTTTTAGTGTCTAGTCCCACCAAATAATCGATGCTGGTGATTACCAAAAAAACAAACCCAACCGTGAGCCAATTCCATCCTCCGCCAAGGTAAAACCCAACGACTATAAATGCAGGTAAAATGAGCGCGGTGAAGAAACCAATTTTTTTGATGGAGTTCATAGACCGAAGATAATAAGAAAGTTAATTATGATACTCTTTTCTTGTTTCCATAAACTTTTTCAAACTACCCATAGCGGTAGCTTTCACTTTGTTGTGCAGGAAAGTTGACCAGCCCAGTAATATGCCGGGTGTGCCCAACGCCATGCGGCTCCAACGCCAAAAATCGAACGTGTCGGTATGGCGGTAAATCAGACCGTCTTTGAACTCAAAGGACGCATCGATTTTGTTGTGCACGCTTCTGCCTGTTTTTGAAAATTTGTAACGTGCCTCCCAATGGCAAGAACCCGTGGTTTCGTTGGCTTTTGCTTGATTGAACTCCAGCGAAAAGTCTTTGGCATTTTCCGCCAGCATATGCCACATAGCCTTGGCTTGTTTGCCTTTTAGATTCGCAAAAGCGGCATCGTTGAACAAAACATCGTCATGATAACATGCCTGCATGATCTTCCAGTCGCGTTGGGCAAATGCCGAATAGAATCGGTGGATGAGTTGTTCGTTTGGGTGCATGTTCCGTTGGTGTAAAGGTTGCAGAAGTAAAAGTAAATTTAACTTAATTTTGATCGTAAGTCATTTCCTTATTTTGCTTGAACCTGAAAACTATTTCCCTATGAAAACTCGAAACCTCTTGATCGCTTGCTGTTTACCCATTTTTGCATGGGCGCAGTCGTTCAATAACTTGCCTGTCAACACACAAAAACCTCCTTTGCACGGCAGGCATTGGATGGCCATCACCGGCAAGCCATTGGCCGCTACGGCTGGGGCTATGATCTTCACTAAGGGAGGCAACGCGATTGATGCTTCCTGCGCGATGTTGGCCGCTACCTGCACCATGTGGGATGTGCTGAGTTGGGGCGGAGAAACGCAAGCATTGATTTACAACCCGAAAACAAAAAAAGTCGTTGCTATCAACGCATTGGGCGTAGCGCCCACAGGAGCAACAGCTGATTTTTTCAAGGGCAAGGGCATGAAATATCCACCTGAGTTTGGACCGCTGGCCGCAGTAACACCCGGCACTCCCGGTGGGTTGATGACGATGTTGGCAGAGTATGGCACCATGAGTTTGAAAGAAGTGTTGGCGCCCGCCATGCAGATGGCGGAAGGTTATCCAATAGAGGCACAGACGGCAAATTCGATTGAACGTGCGAAAGACCAAATCAAACAATGGCCTTATTCTAAAAAAGTTTTTTTGCCGCATTTGGGTGAGAAGCGTGAAGCACCCAATGCAGGGGAGGTGTTTGTGCAAAAAGATTTGGTGGCAACGCTGCAAAAATTGGTGGAGACCGAGCAGCAAGCATTAAAAAAAGGTAAAGACCGAAAGGCTGCCATCTATGCTGCGTACGATCGATTTTATAAAGGCGACATTGCCAAGGAAATTGCCCGCGGCACGCAAGAGCAAGGGGGTTTGATTACCGAACAAGACCTCGCCAATTGGAAAGTAAAAATCGAGGAACCACTTTCTACCAACTACAGAGGTATTGAAGTATACAAACTTCAGCAATGGACGCAAGGTCCTGCATTTTTGCAGACGCTGAATATTTTGGAGAATTATGATTTGAAGAGCATGGGCTATAATTCTACGCGGTACATCCACACGGTCTATCAGGCCATGAATTTAGCGTTTGCCGATCGCGACTTTTATTATGGCGATCCGGCCTTCGCACCCGAAGAGCCAATGAAAGGTTTGCTGTCGAAAGAGTACGCCAAAGAGCGAATGAAGTTAATCAACACCGAACGCAACGATGCCAAGGCTGCACCCGGTGATCCCTATCCATTTGAAGGAAAACAAAATCCGTACACCGAATTATTGAAAGGCTGGGGTAACTCGCAAGCGAGCAACTTTCAAATTTCGAATCCGTTGGATGAAAAATTTCTAGAAGCATTTACAGCCGGTACTACTTCTGTAGAGGCTGCTGACAAAGAAGGGTGGGTGGTGTCGATCACACCAAGTGGTGGCTGGGTACCCGCGTGCATTGCCGGCAATACAGGCGTTGGGTTGAGCCAACGGATGCAATCATTTGTGCTGGATGCGAAAGAGAATCCTTTTAACGTAGTAGAGCTGGGCAAACGTCCGCGTGTAACGCTTACACCTACACTTGCGCTCAAAGACGGAAAACCTTTTTTGTCGTTTGCAAAACAAGCGGGCGATGAGCAAGACCAATTGCTGTTGCAATTCTTTTTGAATGTGGTGGAGTTTGGGATGACGGTGCAAGAAGCGTGTGAAGCACCCAGTTTTAAAACGCAACAGATGTACAGCAGCTTTGGCGACCACGAGAAAGTGCCGGGCGGCCTTACGTTGAACAGCGCCATGCCAGCTTGGGTGCGTAAAGACTTAGGCCGCATGGGTTACAAAATCACTTACCAAGATCGCACCAGTGGCCCCATCAACGCCATTTGGTTTGACTGGGCGAACGGTACATTCTGGGGTGGAAGCAGTAACCATGGAGAGGATTATGGGTTGGGGTGGTGATGTTTCGACTTAGAACGTCAATTTCTATTTTGATTTTATTCGCGTCTGTAGTTGCACAAGCGCAGACGAGCTTTTTTAGTCAGCTAGCGGATTCTGCGCTCGTTTTAACTAAGCAAAATGTACGTTATGATCCGTCCTATTTTCAAATATCCTATCCAAATGGAGACGTCCCCGCCAATAGGGGCGTTTGTACTGATGTTGTGATTCGGGCCTATCGAAAGCTAGGTATTGATTTGCAGAAGGAAGTACATTTAGATATTCAATCAAACTTCGGCAAGTACCCCAAAAAGTGGGGTCTTAAGAAACCAGATAAAAATATTGATCACCGCAGAGTTCCAAATTTAATGACATACTTCTCCCGCCATGGAAAGACAAAACGTATTTCTCAGAACCCCATTGATTACCTACCTGGGGATATTGTGTGCTGGAATCTAGGGCACGGCATCACGCATATCGGATTGGTCTCTCGAAAAAAGTCGGAAGATGGTCGGAGATTTTTAATTGTTCACAATATTGGCGCAGGCCAAGTTGTTGAAGATATTCTTTTTGACTATGAAATCATTGGACATTACCAATACCAAAAGTAAACTTTACTTTTTAGTTATTTCCCATTCGCAATTCCTTTCGGAATAACAATCAACTCCGTCTGCCTTCCATCGATGTAGCGGAAACCTGTTTCATCAAAATAGCCATCTTCTTCCAATTGAATGCGGATTTCCTTTTTCCATTCGATGACATACACAGAAGCATTTAACTCAATGGAGTAGGCGGTGTTGTAGTGCATGGGGTAATCACCTGTAAAAGGCACGCCCTCTTGCATGTCCCACATACCAATGGTGGTGCCGGCAGCATGACCATGGAAACCAATGGGGTGCGTGTAGATGGAAGGAGTGATGCCACCATCGATGGCCTGCTTGCGCGAGTCAGCCAAAATTTGGTTGCCCGTTTTGCCTTCTTTGAAGTTACCGGTGAGAATATCTTGCAGTTTGTTGCCACGCTTAAATGCATTCTTCAAATATTCTGGCGCATCGGTTTCGCCCGGTTTTAAAATGTAAGCGTGTTGTTGGGTGTCGGTATTTAGTCTCAGATAGGTGATTCCGAAATCGACATGCAATAGATCTCCCGGCATAATGACCAACGGTTGGGGGCGTTTGGAGGTGATGGCCTCTGGTTCATTGCGCTGAATGGAAACAGAGGGTTGAAACCAAGTATCAAGTTTCAGTCGCTTGATTTCTTCGCGGTACCACCACACTACATCTTCGGTAGTTGTTACGCCCGGTTGAATTACTTTATCCGAAAAACCTTCGGCAATAATGTTGTGCGCAATGCGACAAATCTGTTGGTAGATGATCATTTCTTTTTCGGTACGCGTTTCGAGCCATGCCACCGCCAGCTTTTCGGCAGAAGTTACGTGTGGGTAAAGCCGTTTAGGTAAAACAGTTAATAGTTGGTCATAATCATTGGAAGTCATTCCATCGGCATGTCCCCATGAGGGTGCTTTGTTCACGCCAATTTTCTTCGGGCTTCGTTCTTCAATGATTTTAGCCAACTGTCCCCATTGGTCTGGGTTGCGGTCGGGATCCCACGCGCGTTTAAAAATCTTCCCGACATCGTATCGGGCCACTGCCAAATATTCAAATCCTAAGTCGTTGCCTTTGCCATCTTTGCCTTTGTCGTATACCACCAGCATGGTAGTTCTGCGAGCCGCGAACCAAGTGGCGGGCAGTAATGTGCGGATGACAGGGTCTTCGTTGTACTCACGTGAAATCACTACCCACATGTCGAAGCCTTCTCTGCGCATGAGAGTAGGGAGTAGTGTGCGGAGGCGTTCCTCCAAAAGCTCATCAATAACTTTTGCCTGCTCGCGTTGAGTTAAGATAACGGGGTATTGGGCGAGCGAGACATTTGAAAAAATGATTAAGCACAACAACAAACTTTTTCTCATAAGATTATTTCAAGTATTAAAATGGTTACTAGTTCCTCGCTTCCAGTAACTGGCTACCAATTACCGTAACAAGAATTTTTCTTAAAGCCGAATTTTTATCTGACACCGCTGCCCCTTTAATAGACTACGGGCATTATCAACTTCAATTTTCGATTTAGCATCGTCCATTTGTTCGCGCACTTTGGCTTTTATTTCTTTCATGCGCATGGCCTCGATGAAACGTTTAATTTCTTCTTCGTTCTCGAGAATGAGTTCAGGAACTTGGGTGGGTTTGTCATCGTCACCTTTGGCCACCATGGTAAAAAACGAAGAGTTGGTGTGCTTGACAATACCTGTTTTTACATTCTGTGCTTCCACCCGGATGCCAACCACCAACGAAGTTTTGCCCACATAATTGACTGACGCGTGCATCAACACCAGTTCGCCAACTTCCACAGGTTGCAAGAACTCAACTTTGTCTACCGACACGGTAACACAATAGGTTTCGGCATGCTTACTGGCAGTGGCATAAGCCACCTTGTCCATGAGTGAAAGCAAAATGCCGCCATGAATTTTACCGCCAAAGTTAGCATAAGCCGGAATCATCAACTCGGTGATGGTGGTTTGCGAAAGGCGTACAGGTTTGGAGGGGGACATCAATAGCCTTTAGGTTTTTGTTTTATGTGCCTGATTCTAAGGATTAGTATTTCCGTTTCTTTAACCATGTAAGAAACCAAGTAACTGTGCGCTACAAAGCACCGATACTTTCCGCTGTTATTAATTTTTAACTTGTCTGGAGGGAATCTATAGGGATTGAGGCTTGCTTGATTAAGTTTAAGGTTTATGTTTTTTTCAACTATTTCGGCTCCTTGAATGGACTCTGCGCTTATCCATTTCAATGCTTTACTCATGGTTTCAAGGGCGTGGGAATTCCAAATTATTTTTCTTTGTTTCTCCAATCTCCTAGTTTTTTCATGGCCTCTTCATGCACAATAAAATTACCACTTTCAATCTCTGCTTCAGCTTTTTCTAATTCGGTATTGTATTCTTCAATACTTTCACCTAAAAATTCCTCATCTCTAATCTTTGCGTATGCAATCATATTTTGAATAGCATGAATAAGCGCTTCATCGTTGATTTTTTCAAGGCTTTCTATGATTTGCTTTTTACTATCTTGAATACTGGCAAAATTTTTCATATTCAAATATAAAAAATTTGTCCAATCTTTTTGCTCAGCCAATGGAACCGCCATACCATGGCACTGGCAGTAAGTGTAAGTCCAATCAGTAGCCCATACCAAATACCTTGAGCCCCTAAACCAAAGTGAAAAGCAAGCGCATATCCAATCGGTAAAGCAAAGATCCAGTAGGCGATAAAAATCAACAACGAAGGTATCTTTACATCTTGCAGTCCGCGCAAAGCGCCAGCACATACCACCTGCGTGCCATCAGATAACTGGAAGAAACCGGCAGTGATCATCAGCGGTGCGGCTGCTTGGAGAACCATCGTATCGTCAATGTAGAGCGATGGCAAAAATGTCTTTCCGACAATGAATGCGATGCCCCACAAAAACATGATTACTAGCCCCAGGCCAATGAGCGTGAATCCCGCGGTGCGAATGGCTGGCTGATCGCGCTTGCCAAAAAATAAACCCACACGAATGGTGGCTGCCGCACCCAGGCCCGAGGTAGTCATGTAGCTGATAGTCGCCAGGTTGATGGCGATTTGATGAGCCGCCAATGGCACGGTGCCAATCCAGCCCATCATAATTGCAGAGAAGCCAAATGCGGCAGCTTCAAAAATAAACTGTGACCCAGCGGGTAAACCGATGTGCAGCATTTTGTTGAGCAAAGCTTTGGAGTAATTGCCAAACGCAATGCCCGCACGATATTTCGAGAAGTATTTTCCGTAATACACATACAACGCCATCCAAACGGCCATGGCCACGCGCGAAATGAATGTAGCCCAGCCGGCACCGTTCATACCCATCTCTGGGAAAATCCAAATGCCATAAATCAACAGATAATTGAGAACCACATTCAAAATGTTGCACGTAATCATCACCACCATGGCCATGCGGGTGTGTTGCATGCCTTCGGCAAATTGCCTGAAGGTTTGAAAAACCATGGTTGGGACAATGGAGTAAGTAACAATCAATAAATAGGGGATGGCGAGTTCTACTACTTCACCTGGTTGGCCAATATGCCAAAGCGCATTCTGACCAAACACTACCAGCAGCGTTAATAGCAGTCCGGTGACAATGTTAATGATGAGCCCGTGCCGCAGGCAGTCCACAATCTTTTGTGGTTGGTTGGCACCTTCGGCTTCAGCTACCAGTGGCGTCATGGCGTATGTAACGCCAATACCAAAAAACAAAAGCACGCCAAAGAAACTGTTTGCCAGCGAGGAGGCGGCTAACGGAATGGCACCCGTCCAGCCGATCATCACACTATCGGCAACGCCTGTCATCACTTGCCCCAGCATGCTGATCATGACAGGGTAGGCGAGCAGAAAACTAGTGCGCGCTTCAGCAGTGTAGCGTTGGGTTTTTGTAAGGGCAGTCATTGCAGTGAAACTGCAAGATAAGGCTTAAAGATTACCAAATACCAACGGCTAGCTCAATCCAAATCAACAAGAGAAGTAGAATAATTGCGGCCACAAGAAACAAGCGTTTTTTAGCGGCCGTTTTTCTGACGACAAAGTCAATCGCCAGTCCTGTTGAAAACAAAAGCCCGCCAGCGATAACAAAATCGAAGACGCTCCAATTTACTTCTTTGGTAAAGTACATTGCAGTAAACGGGATGCACAAGACAATAGCCACGATGAGTGCAATGGCCACAATGCGCGACCCCAACATCAGCTGAACTTTGTTTTTACAACTTCACACTGCCATTGTCAATGCCGATGAGCATGACGGTATACACGATGTACCCGGCCAGCATCAGAGCGGCTTCCCAACGATCAAGTTTGCGGGTATTGAGTGTGAACATGAAAATCATGAGCAATACGGTAGAGCCCATTAGAATGTACAAGTCAAAGTTCATTGCGGTGTTATATGGAACTGGGTTTATAAGACCCGTTACACCAAGGATAAAGAAAATGTTAAAGATGTTTGAACCTACTACGTTGCCGATGGCGATGTCAGTGTTCTTTTTATATGCCGCTACACAGGAAGTCGCCAATTCAGGCAGAGACGTTCCTGCTGCTAAAATTGTCAAGCCGATTAGTTTTTGACTCATGTGGAATCTTTCAGCCAATTCAACCGCATTTTTTACTACTAAGTCTGCTCCAAACACCAACCCTACGAGCCCTCCAACTGTCATCAATAAAGCGATGGGAGTTTTATAGATTTTGATAGAGTTGTCTTCTCCATAGTCTGATGCTGTTTTCATTGAACGATAGATGTACATCAAAAAACCGGCAAAAAACAATAACAATATTACTGAATCTAGCCTGCTTAAGATGCCATTATAGGTTGTAGTAGTTCCAGCACTAGACGTTACGGAGAAAGAGGCGGCTCCAAAAAGCAAACTATCATTTACCAGCAAAAACAAGACCCCAGCGGCCAATAGTGAAAGTGGCACTTCATATTTTACGGTGTTACGTTGCACAACGAGGGGATAAATGATTCCAGCAATTCCTAGAATGAACAGCAAATTGAAGTTATTGCTGCCAATCACGTTACCAAAAGCAGCATCGTTAAATCCCTTAAATGAAGACTGCACACTCACCAACAACTCGGGCATAGAAGTACCAAATGCCACTACCGTCAGGCCAATGGCAAGGTTGGAAACCCCAAACTTTTTGGCAATGCTGGATGAACCGCTTACAAGGTAGTCTGCGCCTGCAATCAATATCACAAAGCCGACAACTAATAACAGGATATTTAAGAACATAGGTTTGGTTTAAGGGTTAGCGGTTTAAAGTTAAAACCATTTTTTAAATTTAAAATACCTGATCATGCCCAAAACAATGCCCAGCATTACCAGCATTACTATGGGATAGCCGTACTTGGCATTCAGTTCAGGCATGTTCCAAGGGGAACTTTCGGGGTTGAAGTTCATACCGTAAACACCCACTATAAAAGTAAGGGGCATAAAGATGGTTGAGATAATGGTAAGCACCTTCATCACTTCGTTCATGCGGGTGTTTAACGAGTTGATGTAGATGTCCATCAGGCCCGAAGTAAGGTCTTTGTACGTATCCAGCGAATCAATCAGGTGCACTACGTGATCATACACATCAGCGAAATAACGGTGGTTGCCCATGTCAATAAAGCCACTTTCTTCCTTCGTTACTTTGCTTAACGCATCGCGTAGCGGGTAGAGTGCTTTCCGTAAGAAAATAAGTTCTTTCTTCAATTGCTGGATGCGTTTGAACTGATGATCCAACGAGTTGGTGTAGATATCATCCTCAATTGCCTCAATTTGTTCCCCGATCTCATCCAGCACCACGTAATAGTTATCTACAATGATGTCAATCAATCGATAGAGCAAATAGTCAGCTTTTTTCTTCCGCACGCGGCCTTGATCTAGTTTGATCCGATTTCGGAACGCATCAAAAAAGTCGCCCTCTTTCTCTTGAAATGAAAGAAGGTAATCGCGCCCCAACACAAAGCTGATTTGTTCGTACTCTATGTGACCATCTTTGATACGGTACAACATTTTGAGGGTGAAAAACAGGTAGTCATCATACTCCTCTGCCTTGGGCTGGTGGTCGCTGGTAATGTCTTCAATCAACAGTGTATGCAAGCAAAAATGCTCTCCAATTTTTTGCACTATCGACTTTTCGTGCAGGCAATCTACATTGAGCCAGTTTACCTGATTGGTTTTGATCTGCCCAATCAATTCTGTTACAGGTAAGTCTTCGTATTTGGCGTATTCTTTTTCGTTGTACTGAATGAGCTCCAGAATGACCTTGCTATCGCTGGGGCGAGGCATGGCGGGAGAAGAAAGCTTTTTTTTGCGTGCCATGGTTTACAGATTTTTCATCACCACCAAATGATGCAGATTGCTCAACTGAATACCAGCCTGATCAAACCGCTCTTTGATGGATTTGTTGAGGTCACACTTAAGATCAAAAGCATCGTTGGGGTTGTTGGTCCACACGTAAGCGCGCAGTTGAATTCCACCATCCAAAAAGGTCATCACCCGCACCATCACATCGTTTTCTCCGCGGGCCCGATCTGTTTCACTTCTATTGTCAATAAAGTAGCGGTGTTTTCTGGCCTCCTCTTGAATGATCGCAATAGCCTTGTTGAGATCGGCACCTAATGCCACCGCCAATTCAATAAATACAATTGTCTTCTCATCGGTGTAGGTTGAATTAATGATGGTTTCGTTGCTAATCACGCTGTTGGGTATGATCACACGCCTGTTTTCAAAATCTTTGATTACGGTGTGGCGTAAGTTGATGTCTTCTACATCGCCCGTGTACAGTTGCCCAACTTTAATGCGGTCGCCCACGCTAAACGGCTTAAAAATCACCAAGAAAAATCCACTCACGATATTTGAAAAGGCGGCCTGCGATGCGAAACCCACAATGGCGGCAATCACGCCCGCACCGGTGAGCAATGTGGTACCCACCGTACGCAGCGATGGAATGGACCGAAAAATGATAATCGTGGCGGTGAACAGCAGCAAAAAGTCAACTGCGTTCTTGAAGAAGTTATAGCGTGTAGGGTCTACTTTTAGCTTTTTGGCTGCTCCGCGGATGAACCTCCCAACAATGAATCGCAAGATGCGCGAGACAATGAAGGTGACAACCAATACCGAGAGCACAAAGACCAATTGCTCCCATTGCTTTTCTAGGCCAAACATAACCGTGAAAATAAGGAAATAGTCGATAGTCCATAGTCCATGGCGAGCAGTTTTTTATCATAATAACTATTCAACCATCAACTATGGACAATCGACTTTTTGTATTATTGCACCCAATGTCTTTGTCTTTAGAGCGCATAAAAGCACCGGTTGCAAAAGAAATGGAAGCCTTTGAGCCGAAGTTTCGCGATTCCATGAAAACCAAGGTGTTGCTGCTCGACAAGATTATGAACTACATCGTGAAGCGGAAAGGCAAGCAAATGCGTCCGCTTTTTGTGTTTTTGAGTGCAGGTACGTGCGGCACCATTTCTGAGTCTACCTATCGCGGTGCAGCCCTGATTGAACTTCTGCACACGGCTTCGCTGGTGCACGATGATGTGGTGGACGACTCCAACTACCGCAGGGGTTTTTTTTCGGTAAACGCATTATGGAAGAATAAGATAGCCGTTTTGGTGGGAGACTTTTTGCTTGCGCGGGGTTTGTTGCTTTCGGTTGAGCATAAAGAATATCACCTGTTGGAGATTGTGAGCAACGCGGTGCGGATGATGAGCGAAGGAGAGTTGCAGCAGATGGAAAAAGCACGGCACCTCGATATACAAGAAGACATTTACTACGAAATCATTCGTCAAAAAACCGCTTCTTTGATTTCGTCTTGCTGTGCTGTGGGTGCGTCATCTGCGGGCGCCACTCCCGAAGTAGTAAACAAGATGCAATTGTTTGGCGAGCACGTGGGCATGGCGTTTCAAATCAAAGATGACCTCTTTGATTACGGTGAAGATGAGATTGGAAAACCCTTGGGTATTGACATCAAAGAGAAGAAGATGACATTGCCGCTCATCTACGCACTGTCCAAAGCGGGGTGGTTGGAGAAACGAAAAATCATCAGCATCGTAAAAAACGAAAGCGAAAAGCCGAAGAAAGTTAAAGAGGTGATTGATTTTGTAAAGTCTTCTGGCGGCATCGGTTACGCACAGCAGGCCATGAAGAGATACTACGACCAGGCATTATCGCTTTTACAAACCTTGCCTGATTCTGCTTACAAAACTTCGTTGCAGCAATTGGTCGAGTTCACCATCGAGCGCAAGAGCTAAAGTAAAGGCAATTACAACTTCAGGTAAAAGTCGCGGGTCAAGTTTTTGTAATCTTCGCTCCAGTTATTGTCGTCTGCAAAAAGCAATAGTTTTTCTGTTTTGATGGTACGCGGCTCCAACGCAAATTCCAGCAGCCAACGTTCTTGTGGTTTACCTTGGCGGGAATAAAAGCTGCATTGCCTGACACAAAACAGCCCTGTTATCGAGGCCATCGAAATAAATGCTTTGCCTTCCGCAAAAGGCAATATAACCGCTAATCTGCCTGCCGGTGAAAGCAATTGTTTGCTGTGGGCGAGTAGTTCATGATGAGGCAGCGTGTTGGTGTGGCGCGCGTCAGCTCGGGCTCGCTCTGGTGGTGGCAGACTGTTATTGAAATAGGGTGGATTGCTGACAATGAGATCGTATTTTTTCGAAGAGCGAAACCCCTGTAATGAGGAATGGTGCACAATAATTTTTTTGCCCCAAGGCGATTGCCGAACGTTTTCGTGGGCTTGATTTGCCGAGTTTTTATCAACTTCAATGGCATCGATCCTTGCCTCGCCTGATGTGCGTTGAGCCAGCATCAAGGCGATTACGCCACTGCCTGTGCCAACATCTAGAACTGTGTTCGCTTGCGCGACATCAACCCATGCACCTAGCAAAACGCCATCGGTGCCCACCTTCATGGCGCATCGATTGTCTTCAATGTTGAATTGCTTGAAGTAGAACACTCCAATGGGACGATTACAGATTATAAATTACAGATTTCAGATACGCGCGTTGTTATGTCCAATTTGCAATTTGTAATCTGAAATTTGTCTTCGACTATAGCCTGTAAAACAAGTCCTTAATCTTATCGACAGTGATTTTGTCTTTCCAATCCGAGCCAATGGCATGGTTCCACATGTGGCTCAAGTTGTAAGATACTTTTGCCATGGCAGTTACCTGTTCGTCTGTCCAATCTTTGGATAGCCCCTGCGGTAGATCGATGTTGTGTTGCTTAATCATCGTCTTGAATTCCCTTACACCTTCCGGGTAAAAGTCTTCGAGGTGATTGAAGGCTAAGCAGTTTGCATAGCAATGGCGGGTGCCCAATATTTTTGATAGGCCGTATGAAAGTGCGTGGCAAACACCAACCTCAGAGTAGGTCAGGCTTAAGCCGCCCATCAACGAAGCAACCATCAATTTGTCATCGTTGGCTGCTGTTTGTCCGCTATCTTTTCCAATGTAAATTTCACGACACAGCTTCAGCGCTTGCTCTGCAAATGCGTGGCTATAGGCGTTGTTCAGTATTCCATTTTCAGATTCGATGCAGTGGATGTAGGTGTCCATGCCCGTGTAAAACCACCAGTTGCGTGGCACGCTGGCGATCAAGTCAGGGTCAAGCACCACTTGGTTGAATACGGTCCACTCGCACTTCAATCCTAATTTTTTTTCAGGGCCGGTCAAAACTGCTGTCATGGATACTTCGGCACCCGTGCCAGAAATGGTGGGTACGCCAATGTGGTAAATGCCCGGCTTTTTAATGAGGTTCAGTCCTTGGTATAACTGAGAAGATCCTTCGTTAGTGAACATCAACGAAACGGCCTTTGCAATATCTAAAATCGACCCGCCACCAATGCCGATGGCTGCTGCCGGTATGCCTCGGGTAGCCTTTACCGAATCGCGGATCATGTCGATTTGCTGCGTGGTAGGTTCGTGCTTGTCCACGTCAATGTACATCACCATATCGCCTGGTTGCGCGGGTATTTGTCGAGCCAAGTCTTTTCCTTTAAAATAATTGTCCACCAGGTACAGCATGAATTGGTCGTTTTGGTGGCGCTGGGCTTCAACAATTTCGCCTAGTTGATTGAAGCTCCCTCGGCCAAAAACGGTTTTTTCTATCCCCTTGAAGTTTTTGTGTATCGTCATACCAGAAATTCTTTATGCATGAACGGGATTGAGCGCCTTCTCAACACATCCCGAAATTTTTTCAGCCAATGCCTTCACCTCTTCTTCTTTCCACGTGCACCGGATGCCAAATGAAATCAAGCGGCCTACGGTTTCTTGCGATTTTGGCAAATGTAGGTTGTTGTAATCTTGTGGTGCGCCCAATAAATGTATTGGCAGTTTGGCCGATGACTTCAAATCTTTCAAGTGATTCCACTGGTTGATGAAGTGGTACATATTCGTAAACCAATAATTAAATCCGCTTACGCCTGATTTGTTGAATTCGTCCACCACACGCTTGGCTGATTCTGTATCTGGCAACAACAGATTCAAAAAGGTGGCCGAGTCGCCCGATGGGTCAGCCAGTTTGCTGAAGCCAATTCCGTTGATTTTACTCAGCTTATCTGTTAAGATCTTTTTGTACTCTCTATTTTTTTCGCGGATGAAAGGAACCTTTCGTGTTTGAGCTAACCCAATGGCTGCATTGATTTCGCCAATGCGATAGTTGAATCCCAACACCGGGTGATTTTCCATGCCGCGATTGTTGCCGACATGGTCGTGACCGTGGTCGCTATAGCTATCGGCATAGTGGTAGCACTGCTGATCATTTGTCACCATCACACCACCCTCGCCACATGTGGCAATCTTAAAAAAGTCAAACGAGTAGCAGCCGGTTTTTCCAAACAATCCCACAGAAGTGCCTTTGTAAGAAGCGCCAAATGCCTGGCCGGCATCTTCCACCAGTGTGAGGTTATGTTCTTCACATACTTTCAAAATTTCGTCCATCTGTGCCATGCCACCGCACATGTGCACGAGTACCACCGCTTTGGTTTTGGGCGTAATGGCAGCTTTAATGCCCGAGGCACTCAAGCACAGGGTTTCATCGATTTCGGCAAATACCGGTAGCGCTCCGCAAAACAAAACGGCCTCTACCGAGGCAATGTAAGTGAAGGGCGGCACAATCACTTCGTCACCTGCACCAACGCCAGCCGCAGCCAACGCGCACGATACCGCGGTAGATCCGCTGGACACTGCATGCGCGAATTTTGCTCCGGTGAATTTTTTTACCTCTGCTTCGAATTCGCGCGCCTTCCAGATATTGTTGCGCTGTGCATCATGATTATAGCGAAACAAGATGCCCGTTTCCAGCACATCGTTGATTTCTTTTTTTTCTTCTATTCCAAATAATTCGGTACCCGGCATAGTGATTTTATTTAGGGCGCGAAGATACAAATTTATGTTTGAAAAAGTGGTGGTTACGGGTCAATTGGGAGGGTTGCGAATTATTCAAAATAATCGGTAGCTTTCATTGGCTTTAGGCCACAGTCGCTTTTGATTTTGTATCTTTTGTCAAAACCTTTCATCCCCATTTTATGAAATCAACTTTGTTCAAAACAGTCGGCTTTTTGTTTTTCATGTTGACTTTTGTGCATGAGGTGATGGCGCAACGTTATCCCGTTCAGTTTGATTCGCTCAACATCAAAATCGACTCGATTGCGAAAAAAAATCATCTGGTTGGCGCGCAAATACTCGTATTCACCCGTGACAGTGTTCTTTTCAAACGCAACGTGGGTGTAAAAAATTTACAGTCAAAACAACCGGTAACGGATCAAACCATGTTTAGATTGGGCTCCATTACAAAAAGTGTAGTGGCGGTTAGTGCGTTGCAATTGATAGAGCAGGGCAAGTTGAGTTTAAATGATAAGTTGAAGGAACTAGCGCCTGAAATCAAGTATGAGAATCAATGGGAAGAAACTGACCCTGTTCGTATTGTTCACTTGCTGGAACATACTACCGGCTGGGACGATTGGGCGCTGAAAGAATATGCTTTCAGCAGCGATTCGATCACACTGCAACAAGGTATCGACTTGTATCCTGAAAGTAGAAAATCTCGCTGGCGCCCAGGTGCGTTCTTTGCCTATTGCAATTCTGGCCCACCGGTAGTGGCCCGCATCATCGAGAAAAAGACGGGCGAAGAATTTGAGTCGCTAGTGCGCAAGAGGATTTTTGAACCACTCGGGATGACGTCCATTACGTTTCGTTTGGATGGCGATGCGCTGCAACATTTAGTTACCAACTATACAGGTGAAACAAATCCAAAAGAAGAGCCTTATTGGGCAATTTTACGGAGACCGGCCGGCAGCTTAAATTCATCAGCGCTTGACTTTATGCCGTTTGTGCAGATGTTGATGCAGCGCGGTAACCTGCGTGGGCAGAAGATAATTGATTCCACTTCCGTTGATCGAATGGAGTTGCCTCAATCAGCCTTATCAGCCAAAGCAGGGAGCCGGGAAGGTTATGGATTGCACAACTACACAACGTCATACAAAGGACACTTATTTCACGGGCACGATGGTGGCGTAAATGGTGGCTTGGCGCACTATGTGTACAATTCAGATTTGAATATTGGATTTATTGTGCTTGTAAATTATGACGGCAGCGGATTTGGAAAACTTAATAATGCCGTGATGAAAACAATCATGGAAGCAGTGCCCAGTGCCTTGCCAGAAAAAGCAACTTTAACGGAGCAACATAAAGAATTGGCAGGCTACTACAGGGCGGCTTATCCACGCGCACAAATGACCTACTTTGTTGAATGGCCACTGAACGTAGTGAAGGTGTTTGAGCAAGATGGCAAACTTATGGGCCAACCATTATTGGGTGGTGACTTAGATGAACTTCGGCCGCTATCGGATAATCAGTTTGCGCAATTAGATAAAGAAGGCTATACTAACAGTGTCACTGCTGTAAAAAACAGTGACGAGCAACTATTGATTCTTCCCTTTGGGAACATGAGCAAAACGAGCGCATTGGCCGCGTGGTTACCGATTTTGGTAGGAGGCATTGCATTATTGTTCACCCTGCTGGGCTTGGTGGTGGGCTTGATTTGGTTGTTGAGGGCATGGTACCTTGGAAGCCATGGTCGGGTGATGTCTGCTTTTGCCACGCGACTCAACTTCTGGGGTTATTCTATCAGTTTTGTGGTGATGGCGTTGTTGATCATTTCTAATTTTTCAGGATTTGGTTTGGGTAAGGCTCAACTGAGTTCCTATCTGGTGTTCGTAACCTCATTGTCAGTTGCTTTGTTTACCATGTTGGCCGTTTTCTTTTGGATGCGTGATAAAGCAAAAATACCATCACGCGTTGACCGCGCTCTCGTGTTCTTATGCGTTGCTTCTGCGTTGATCATCACCATTTACTTTGCTATTTTCGGCTTGGTGGGCATCCGCACTTGGGCTTAGTTGCTACAGCGCGGCAAGTACATCATGTACAAACTGATTTACATCGAATTCGCGTTTTTGGCTTAACCCCAACCGAACAATTACTACGTTTTTAGAAGGAACCATTACCACACTTTGCCCTTCGAAACCATCCATTAAATACATATCATTGGGGACTTGATCAAATCTGCGCTGTGCAGGATTATTTTTTGCGCCTGCGTTCAGCCATATCTGCGCACCGTATTCGCCCTTGGGCGCTGCTGGCGCTGCAGTAGTGGAGTATTTCACCCAACCTTCGGGGAGAATGCGTTCGTTATTTGCTACGCCATCATTCAAAAACAATAAACCAAAACGAGCCCAATCACGCGCGGTGGCGTAACTGAATGATGAGCCAACAAACGTACCCGAAGCGTCAGGCTCTACCACCATGCTATAGGCGCCAATCTTATGAAAGATTTCCTGGTAAGGCAATTGGTGGTAATGTTCATCACCAACTGCTTGGCGAACGATGCGCGAAATAATGTTGGTGGTACCGCTGCTATAATACCATTTTTCGTTGGGCTGCGCTTCTAACTTCGATTGAGCGGCAAACGCTCCCGCATCGCGCTTTCGAAACAACATATTGGTAGCCGTGCTTGGGCCGGCATATATTTCTTCCCACGCCAGTCCGCTGCTCGCTTGCATCAAATTGTTGAGCGTGATTTTGTTTCGTTCGTCTGCTTTCCACTCGTCAACCGGTGCTGCGGCATCGATATTCAATTTACCCTGCTTCACTAACACGCCCACCATGGCATTGGTGATGGTTTTGGTCATGCTCCATCCGATGAGAGGAGTGGCCGCGCTAAAGCCATTCGCATATTTTTCTGCGATGATGTTTCCGTTTTGTATGACAATGACAGCGCGTGTGTTTACAGGTTTTTCTGGGAGGGGTTCTTCAAAAGCCGCGGCCACTACATCATTGAGTCTTTTTGATGAGTTCAAAAGCGAATCAATCACGTGATCCCCCAGCGGCCAGTCAATCGTGTCTTGATTGACAACTGGTTTGGTGGCCAAGTTTAGTCTTTGCGTACGCAAATCAGTTTCAGAAATCTCTGATACTAATGTGCATCCAAGTCCTTTGCGATAGATTGCCTTCCGTTTACTCAGCCCAAAAACGCTCCCCTCTGCAGACGAGTCTTGTGGGTTTACACTATAGCTACCTAAGTTCACTAGGGAAGCCCCTAGCTCTTGGTTGATGACTTGTTGTGGGTCTCTGCCTGCAACAAATACGCATGAGCATAGGTTTTTTGCTCCATAACCCGCAATAATCGGGAACGCTTGCGAGAGGTAATATGATCCGTATGCGATAACCGCCACTACCACCACTAAAACGATTCTTTTGAAGAGCTTCATAGACTTTCTAAAGTTTTAGAAAAATTTTGTTTTGCTAATAAAGATACCAACTTTCTCAAATCATATTGAGAGTGCGCAACCGGTGTTCGAAAAACCTTTTTTCACTTTCTGATTTTGAATGGCTGATGGCACTATTCAGGCACTGTGCCGCATCTACCCGATTGCCTTGGCGCGCATGCCACTCCGCCAAGGTAGCAAACAACAGGCTGCTATTTTTTAAATGCCGTTGCAGATCTATTTCCGTCAGTTTTTGAAATGCGACTTGCTCACCTTTCCACTCTGCCAAGGCAATGAGTTGATTGAGTTGCACGATGGACATTGGTTTGAGTTGATACAACCACTCGTACAATTCTACAATGCGGGCCCAGTTGGTTTCGTGATAGTGGGCAGGGCAACAATGTTCGTAGGCAATGGCGGCTTCAAGGTGGTAGGGTGTTACTTCGTTTCCTTGCGAAGCACGGTTGAGGTAAAAATTACCTTTTTCGATTAGCGGGGCATTCCATTTGGTGCGGTCTTGTTCGCGCAGTTGTACCAGGTTCCCCGCCTGATCCACACGGCCGTACACACGTGCCGCATTGAAGCACAGCAGCGCCAACAAAGCGTATGCGGCAGGCCGTTGTGTCAAAGGGTTTTCCACCAGCATTTTCCCCAGGCGCAATGATTCTTCAATCAATTCTTCCCGCACAATCAAAAAGTTGTGCGAGGCGTGGTAGCCCTCGTTGAAGATAAGGTAAATGGCAGTGAGTACATTTTCCAATCTCGATTGCAGTTCTTCGGGTTCGGGTAGTTCGAATGCGATTGCCTGTTGCCGAAACTGTTCTTTGGCGCGGTAAAGGCGTTTGGTAATGGTTTCTTCGTTGGTGAAAAAAGCGTGCGCAATTTCTGCTGTGCTAAACCCGCACAGCGTTTTTAAGATTAAAGCTACCTGTCCTTCTTCTGCTACCGAAGGATGGCAGCACACGAACATCATGCGCAGTTGTTCGTCTTCAATTTGTTGTGGCGATACGATTTCTTGCAGCGTGGCGGTGGCTGTATACTCTGACTTGAGAAGGCTGCTGATTTCTTTGGCGAACCCTTTATTGTACTTTTCTTTTCGCACCACATCAAGGGCTTTGTTGCGTGCAACCGTAAAAAGCCACGCGGATGGATCTTTGGGCATGCCATGGAATTTCCAATGCTCCAAAGCTTTGAGTAGAGAATCTTGCACCACATCTTCAGCCAACTGCAGGTTGTGCGGCCCAAATACCTTGGTGAGCACCGCAATCAGTTTGCTTGATTCGTGCCGGAAGAGGTTTTCGATATGAGAACATCTACTCAGTCGAGTTCTATAATGGCTATATTTTTACTTATACTTATTTATCCAGTCCCAGGCCTCTTGTGGTAACCACCCATCGTAATTAATTAGGTTGAGCTCGCAAATAAATACTCGTTTGTTTGGGGCTAGTTTTCTGACGACATCTCCAACCTTAGAGGCATAAATAGTTGGATTCACTATGATTATGTAACTACTCTCCAGATAATGCCACCAGTTTATTAATCCTTCAACCGATGTTAGGGAATCATGGAATTTTTTGTAGTCAAAGGAATCTAAAACTCCACCTTTGTCAAAGTTTATTATGTAGGCTTTATTCGGCATTAGTTACTGAAGTCTGTTTTATTACCACTGCCCAATTCCTTTCTATATGGATTCATTATATCTATGATGTTGGTAACTTGGGCATTTAGCTGGTTGTCTTTGTCACCTAATAATTCAATTGACTGCTTTCGCAATTGGAAATCTTCGGTTCTTAAATAATCAGGTTTATTTTTTGCGAAATAGATATAAAATACTAATCCAACAATGATGAACAATCCTGAGGTTGCAAATAGGAAAATTGTTACCCACATGGCAGTTTTAAATATGGCAGAAATCGTAGCGACAATACTCATGTACAGGCCATATTTAAATAAAGAGTCGGTAATACTCTTTATTTGAAACTTTCCAACTTGTTCTAAAATTTTAGCAAAATTCACAATCTCAACACTAAATGTTTTTTTTCAAGGCAACTTATAAAAGTAAGAATTGTTTTTTCAATTTGCACTAATGACCCGTAGTAAACTTAAAAATCGAAATGAATACTACAAAAACGGTTACCAATCATTACAATTGTTATAGTAAGTAGCATCCCTCACAATCTTGCCATTGACAATTGTAAGCACGGTGCTGATCGGCAACTTAAATTTTTTTCCGCTGGCGCTTCCGCTAGAGATGAATTCAACAACCACTTTGTCTCCGTTAGAAAAGAGTGTCACGACCTCGTCATGTAAATCTGGGAACATGTTTTGCATCTCGGTATATTTCGTAGCTGTTTCGCTACGCGCTTTGCGCACATATTCAGTGCCGTAGCCGGGGTCAAGAAACTCGGCCGTGTCGGCATAAAAATCTATCATCGCTTTCCAGTCGTGTCGGTTAAACGCTTCAAACATTTGCCGAACCAATATTTCGTTTTGGCTTTCAGGGGTAGGAGTGTTGCATGCCGTAAACACGGCACACAACACAGGGAAAAATAACTTTTTCACTTAGCCCATCTTCATGATTTCACGAATCTCCACCGTGCCATCTTCTCCATTGAGCTGTGGGCATCCTTTAGAGATTTCGATAGCCTCGGCATAGTCTTTGGCTTTAATGATCATGTACCCGCCCACCACATCTTTTGCTTCAATGTACGGGCCATCGGTGAGTACTTTCTTGGGGCCGCGCAACACTTTCCCTTCCGGAAATAAGGGTTGGCCATCGCCCAATTGATTTTTTTCGGCAATCTTGCCCATCCATGCTTGCCACAAAGCCATTTCGGCTTGCATTTGCTCTGGCGATTGGGTGGCAAACGACTCCTGGCTCTTTAACGAATTGCGAAATACCAACATGAAATCTTTCATAATTGTAAGGGTTTAAAGGTTAATTTCTGTAAAGACGGGCGGGCGCTATTCATCTGGACAGCATTATTGAATTATTTTTTTGATAAAAACGCCTTCCATTCTTGCAGCAAGTCCAAAAGCGCTGCTGTGGGCACGGTAGCTTCTTTCTCACCAAATTCGTACGCTACCCGACTGGTGGAGGCGCCTACTTCAATCAGGCAGGCATCAGAGCCGCCAAACGAATATTTTTTCTTTTCGCCCTTCATCACCTTATCAATGTTGCGAATGGCCGCGTTTACCCCGCGTAGGGTTTGCAAGTTGCCATTGCCGAGATCGCCCAGCATTGCAAAAGGTTTTTTCACTTCCATCACGGGGCGAGGGGGTTCATCGTCCCATATTTTTTTGCGTTTGAAGTTGTAGTGTAGCATAGTTATCGGGTCCAATCTTTGGGGAATGCCGAGGCAATGAAGCCATCGGGCTTGGCGTAAAATTGTATGGCAATGCCATCTTTTGTTTTGCCCTCAAATAATTCGCCATTTACCCTCCGCTTACTGCGATACGCTTCTCTGATGGCTTCGATGGTTTTTTCTTCGCTCCAGTCCTCTGGGAAAAATGTGGAGTAGCCACCGTTCGAGACTTTAGTGATCCATCGTCCATCTTCATTCTTTACACGTACTTTGGCTTTGAACAGTCCGTTGGGACCGTTCTTGCGAGTGTTGGGTACCAGCTGCGCGGTCTTGTATTCATTGATTGCATTAACATGGTGGCACCCCACTGCCTTGCCCTGCCGATTGATTTCGCCTTTGAAGATATGGCGCTTGGTTTTTTCGGTGATGGTTTGAGCGCACAGCGTTAACGAAAACAGCAGCAGCCCAAAACTTAAAAACCTTTTTGCCATGTGCTAAAGTTAACAAGCATTTGCAAATTCTAATCCATTGAAACTTACGGTTTATATTTGAAGATGGACATCGTTTGGATGGTGCTTGGTGTTGTGCTCGTGCTCGTTGGCATAGTTGGCTCGGTGCTACCCATGTTGCCTGGGCCACCGCTGGCTTTCGTTGGGTTGTTGGTGCAACAGCTGAGGTCAGACGCGCCTTTTTCTACGCAACAGATTTTGATTTGGCTGGCCATTACCATTGTGATCACGATTTTGGATTATTGGGTTCCCATTTACGGAACAAAAAAGTTTGGCGGCACCCAAGCAGGGGCGTGGGGCGCAACGATCGGGTTGCTGTTGGGTTTCTTTTTAGGACCTTGGGGAATTGTGCTCGGACCATTTTTGGGAGCGCTCGCGGGCGAACTAATGGCCAATCAAGAATCGGGCAAAGCGTTGAAGGCAGCATTCGGTTCGTTGGTGGGTTTTTTGTTTGGCACCATTGCCAAACTGATTGTGTGTGGGGTGATGGGTTGGTATTTGATCAAGTCGTTTTGGTAGTGTTCAGCGATTTCCCCTCACCCGAAAAAAACTTTCCGCGTAACGAAATTTATCAAGACCCTCTCCCGTGGGAGAGGGTGGCATTCGTTTCGTGAACCGATGAACATTGATGGGTGAGGGTTTGCAAATACAATTTTTAGAAGGACCCATTGAACCGGCAAACTTCACCAACGTGTAAATTCCCGTTCCCAATATCAACAATAGCACAATACTCCGAAATTGCTGTTGGGTGAAGCGTTTCAGTATCATTTTTCCAAGATAGGTACCTGTAAAACTTACAACCGCAAGTATCAAAATGAGTGTGAGGTCGCTCCACCGCACATAGCCGTTCCACACATACACTATACTACGGCTCGCGTCAATACCTAAATCAATTAATGCTGAGGTGGCGATAAATGAGTCAATTGAAAGATTATAAGCGGCCATGGTAATGCCGCGGATGGCACCGCCTGTGCCAAGTAATCCTGCTAGCAATCCGGAAATAACTCCGCCCACCACAGAGTTTGTGCGCGTGGGCTCAATCGAAAAATTTTTCCAAATCAAAAGCGATAAGCTCATCACTACTAAAAATGCTGCGAGCAATACTTCAAACCACTGTGTCTGCAAGTATTGGCTCCACCACGCGCCCAACACTACCATCACAACTGCGGGCACGCCTAAATACAAGAGCAATTGTTTGTTGGCGCCTTTCTTGAACAAAGCAATTTTTGAGAGGTTACTGGTAACGTGAAAGACAGCCGTAACGCCCAGCACGGTGTGAAAATCGAGGAAGTAAGCTGCAATGGGAACAAAAAATACCGATGAACCAAAACCGCCCACGGTTCCTAATATTTCGGCCAGTAAAGCGAGCAACGCAAAGTAGATCAGCGTTTCAACACTCATCGCCAAAGCAGTCTTTCATAATGCAAGCAAACCACGCCATTGGCGAAGGTAGTGCTCTTTAGTAACTTCAATTGGGTGTTGGGCTGAAAACCTTTGAACATCGGTTTGCCTTTGCTCAGTAATATCGGGTTAACAAAGAGCCAATAGTCGTCAATTAAATCTTCGTGCATCAGTGTATGGGCTGCGGTGGGGCTGCCAAACAAAATAATTTCTTTGCCCGGCTGTTGCTTTAAGTCGATGATACGCGCGGCCAGGTGGTCTTTAATTAGGATCGTGTTAGGCTTGGTTAGAGTTAATGATTTCGATAACACCACTTTTTGAATGTTGGCATACCAGGCGCTGTGCTCAATATCGTGTGCCGTGGCGTTCGGTTGTTCGGCAGCAGTAGGCCAATAAGCCTCCATCATATCAAACGTAGTGCGACCATACACGGCTGTGTCGCAGTGCTGCAGCCTTTTTGTTACGAAATCAAATATTTCCTGATCGACTTTAACCCAGTCAAGTTCTCCATTGGTACCGGCCACAAAGCCATCCAACGAGGTGTGCATAAACAATGCGAGCTTTCTCATGTGATTTGTCAATTGAATATTGGCTGAAGTCAGACGAATAATCGCTTTCAAGCCCCTTGCGAAAGTTAAAACAACGTTTGCGGTCAATTCCTGATAAAAATCATGTTATAGCCTAATTGCCATCATGCCCGCGCGGTAGGGCTGCGTTCTACTTTTAAGGCTATAAAAATCAAGCTATAACCTTCTGCTATGGAACTAGAAAAAATCCACTACGACAACAAGATTGTCAAGGCCTTTCTGATCGCATCGGTCATCTTCGGCATTGTGGGAATGACGGTCGGCCTGTTGGTCGCGATTCAGTTATTCTACCCCGCATTTAATTTCGATTTTCAATACACCACCTTTGGGCGCATCAGGCCGCTACACACCAATGCGGTGATCTTTGCCTTTGTGGGCAACGCCATGTTTGCAGGAGTGTATTACAGCTTACAGCGCTTGCTGAAGGCTCGGCTCTTTAGCGATGCCCTTAGCTGGGCTCACTTTTGGGGCTGGCAGCTTATCATTCTGGCCGCAGCCATCACACTGCCCTTGGGTATCTCATCGGGTAAAGAGTATGCCGAGCTTGAGTGGCCCATTGATATCGCCATTGCCCTAGTGTGGGTAATGTTTGGTATCAATATGATTGGGACGATTATCAAGCGCAGAGAAGACCATATGTATGTAGCAGTTTGGTTTTACATCGCCACATTCGTCACAGTGGCTGTGCTGCACATCGTCAACTCATTTGAAATGCCCGTTACTTTCTTTAAAAGTTATAGCTGGTATGCCGGTGTGCAAGATGCGCTGGTACAGTGGTGGTATGGACACAATGCGGTAGCATTTTTCTTAACTACCCCTTATTTGGGCATCATGTATTATTTCATGCCGAAAGCGGCTAACCGGCCGGTGTACTCTTACCGGTTGTCTATCATTCACTTCTGGTCGTTGATATTTATTTATATCTGGGCTGGTCCTCACCACTTATTATATAGTACACTCCCTGATTGGGCACAATCGCTGGGCGTAGTATTTTCTGTGATGCTGATTGCCCCCAGCTGGGGCGGTATGCTGAATGGCTTGCTCACGCTGCGTGGCGCGTGGGACCGTGTTCGTGAAGATCCGGTTTTAAAATTTATGGTGGTAGCTGTAACTGCCTATGGTATGGCTACACTTGAAGGGCCGCTGTTGAGCTTGAAAAACGTAAACGCCATCGCACACTTTACCGATTGGATTATTGCACACGTGCACATTGGCGGCTTAGGCTGGAATGGCTTCCTGATTTTTGGTATGGCTTACTGGCTGGTACCTAGAATGTGGAACACCAAGTTGTACTCGGTGCAAATGGCCAACACGCATTTTTGGCTAGGCACTTTGGGTATCATCATCTATGCGCTGCCCATGTACGTGTCTGGCGTGGTGCAAAGCTTGATGTGGAAAGAATTCAACCCTGATGGTTTCCTTACTTATCAGAACTTTTTGGAAACCACTACCAAAATTCTGCCCATGTACATGATGCGCGCAGTGGGTGGCAGTTTGTATTTGGTAGGCGTGTTCTTTATGGTGTATAACTTAATGAAGACCGCTGCCTCAGGAAAATTTGTGGCAGATGAAGAAGCCATGGTATCGCCACGCGTAAAGGTGGCCCACAGCGATGGCTACTGGCACCACGTGTTGGAAAACAAGCCGGTATTGTTTACTGTGCTTGCTTTGGTTGCAATTTTGATTGGTGGCGTCATCGAATTGGTGCCCACATTTTTGATCAAATCAAATGTGCCGACCATT
The DNA here is from genome assembly GCA_018267275.1 of Bacteroidota bacterium. Classification (GTDB taxonomy): domain Bacteria; phylum Bacteroidota; class Bacteroidia; order Cytophagales; family Cyclobacteriaceae; genus ELB16-189. The sequence continues at coordinate 38,746 of JAFDYV010000002.1, forward strand.
GCCTCTGTAAAACCCTACACACCACTTGAAATACACGGCCGCGACATTTACATACGAGAAGGCTGTGTGAACTGTCACTCGCAACTTATCCGTCCATTCCGCAGCGAAGTACAGCGCTATGATCCGAAGAACGGTGAATACTCGAAGTCGGGTGAGTATGTATATGACCACCCATTCTTGTGGGGTTCAAAGCGCACCGGCCCAGACTTGCACCGCATAGGCGGCAAGTATGCCGATAGCTGGCACTACCGCCACATGCTTACACCGCAAGAGGTAAGCACGGGATCAATTATGCCAGCCTACCCTTGGTTGTATGAACAGATTATTGACAAGTCGCTGACCGCAGGCAAAATAAAAGCGCTTCGCACTGTGGGTGTGCCTTATGCTGATGGCTATGAGGATGTAGCCAATGAAGAGTTGGATGCGCAGGCAAAAAAGATTGTGGAAGGCTTGAAAATGGAGGGCTATGAATCGCAGCCAGAAGCAGAGATCGTTGCCTTGATTGCCTACCTGCAACGCTTGGGGGTGGACATCAAAGGAGAGAAAGTAGCCGAGAACCAATAATTCAATTAACACTTAAAGAATCAGTCATGTACAAAGAAGTCCTTCGCTCCATCGACAACATCGAAATTTGGCCTGTGATTTCGTTTGTGATATTCTTCTCGTTCTTCATCGGATTGCTCTGGTGGACTTTTTCGACAGACAAGAAATTCATAGACGAAATGAGCCAAAAGCCGTTGCACGATGAATCACTAAACTCCAACGCATTAAATACTCAGCCATGAAGTACATCATATCCTTAGTCTGCATTTTCATGTTTGCCACAGGGGCATTTGCACAAGATGCTGCACCCACTGCCAGCGTGTGGGACGACCCCATGCTTGCTTTTTACCTGGTAGTGGGTTTTATCTTCATATTGGCAATATTGGTGCTGTTGGTAGCTGCCTACATGCTGCGCGTGCTCAACTATATGAACCAGCAGGCGGCCAAAGAAAGGGCAGAGCGGCTGGGCATCAAATACGTTCCCGAGCCATCGATGTGGGAAAAGTTGTGGCAACAATCCAACGATTTTGTCCCCGTTGAAAAAGAGGAGTCTATCACATTTGCACACAGCTATGATGGTATAAAAGAATTGGATAACCACTTACCACCGTGGTGGACAGGGTTGTTTGTGGTGACAATTATTTTTGGAGTGGGTTACTTGTTGTTCTATCACGTGTTTGATACGCTACCGTCTCAAAAAGCAGAGTACGACAACGAGGTAGCCATTGCGCAAGAACAGTTGAAGAAATTGCAAGCCGCCAATCCCGTGGCAGCCATTGACGAGAACAACGTAGAGGCAACTACCGATGCCCTGGCGCTGGCCGAAGGCAAGCAGATTTTTTTGAATACGTGCGCATCGTGCCATCGCAAAGATGGTGGTGGCGATATTGGACCTAACCTCACAGATGATTATTGGAAACATGGGGGCGGTATCAAAGACATTTTCAAAACTGTGCGCCATGGCGTGCAAGGCACCAATATGATTGCGTGGGAAGGTGTGATTAGCCCGGAGAAAATGAAAAATGTTTCCAGCTATGTATTGTCACTGCGTGGCACCAATCCGCCCAATGCGAAGAAACCGGAGGGCGACTTGCTGAAACCCGAATCAAAACCTGATTCAAAAGCCGATAGCGTGAAAACGCAGGCAAGCCTGTAAAAAAAAATTGACGTGTGAAGAGGAGATGAGCATGGAGAGCAAAGTGGAAGAGAAGGCAGAACAGCTGGGAAGTGGAAACTCACTCTATCTTTACGATGACGAGTTTCGCAATTCCATTGCCACGGTTGATGCCTCAGGTAAGCGCGTGTGGGTATATGCAAAAAAGCCTAGCGGAGCTTTTCACAATAAGCGTATCGTTGTAAGCGCAATTTTGCTTGCAGTTTTCTTTGCGGGGCCTTTTATCACTTTGCATGGTAAGCCGTTGATGTTATTCAACATCTTCGAACGGAAGTTCATTGTGTTTGGGCAAATATTTTGGCCACAAGATTTTTTCTTGCTGGCCATTACGCTCATCACCTTTTTTGTATTCGTGATTTTATTTACGGTAGTGTTTGGGCGCTTGTGGTGTGGGTGGGCATGCCCGCAAACTTTATTTATGGAAATGGTGTTCCGCAAAATTGAGTATTGGCTGGAGGGTGATGCCAATCATCAGAGACGGGAGGCCAATCTGCGAATGACACCCGGCCGTGCAGCGCGTAAAGTTGCAAAGCATGCCATTTTTATTTTTATCTCCGTACTGATCTCACATGTGGCAATGTCTTATCTTATTGGTATTGGCGAGGTAAAGAAAATTGTGATGCAATCGCCAGCCGAGCATTGGGCGGGTTTCATTGGCCTGGTAGTGTTTACCGGTTTGTTTTATGGAGTGTTTAGTTGGTTCAGAGAACAAGCTTGCACGGTGGTTTGTCCTTATGGAAGATTGCAAAGCGTGTTGCTCGTGAAGAACTCGATTGTGGTTGCCTATGATTGGATTCGCGGTGAGCCGCGCGGCAAGCTTAAGAAAAGCCAAAAAACCATTACCGAAAAACAAGGCGACTGCATCGACTGCAAGATGTGTGTGCACGTTTGCCCTACAGGTATTGACATACGCAATGGCACACAGTTGGAGTGCGTTAACTGCACCGCTTGTATTGATGCGTGTGACGACATCATGACCAAGATCGAAAAGCCCAAAGGCTTGATCAGGTATTCATCTTACAACGCTATTCAAGAAGGCAGGCAAAAAATCATCACCCCGCGTGTGTTGGGCTATTCATTTGTTTTGGTAGTGCTGTTGGCGGTTCTTGGTTATTTCATCTTCACACGGGCAGATATAGAAACTACAATTTTGAAAGTGCCCGGCACACTGTATACAAAGACAGACGATGGCTTGATTACCAACGTGTATTCAATCGAATTTGTGAACAAGACTATAGAAAATGTTCCACTTGAATTGAAAATAGAGTCTCCGGTAGGTGCAAGCCTCTCGTACATTGGCGAAAACCAAATTGAAGTGCCTACCGAAAGTCTACTCAAACGAATGATAATGGTGAAGATGCCTGAGACATCGCTCACAGGCTTAAAGACAACGATTTTGGTGGGCGTGTACCAAAACGGCAAAAGAATTCAATCCGCGAAAGCAAAATTTATTGGACCCATTACCCCTAAAAAAATACAGCCATGAAGTACATCGTTTTCTCTTTCATTGCCTTTGCGTTGTTTATTGGCACCTTGGTTGTCGTTTGTGTGAAACAAGACATCTCGTTGGTATCGGTCAACTATTACGAGGAGGACTTACGCTACGATCACAAACTGGCACAAAAGAAAAATGCCGAGGCATTGGCAGAGCAGCCGACCGTGACGGTGGAGAATCAACAACTGAGCTTGACCTTTTCGCAGATTGCATCTGTGGAAGAAGGTTTGATCAAGTTAACACGCCCTTCAGACAGTCGGTTAGACCAAGCCTTTAAGTTCGACCGTTCGTTGGCTTCGCCCCACGCTTTTTTGATAGCGCAACCGCAAAAAGGATTATACCGACTGAGCATTCAATGGAAAATGAACGATAAAGAATACTTCGTGGAGAGAACTATTGTATTGTAATAATGATTTGGCCAGCGTTGATATTGGGTCTGTTAGGTAGCCTCCATTGTGCGGGCATGTGTAGCCCTTTGCTAGTGGCAGTTACGGTACGGCAACCACAACTGCACAAAAAAGTGGTGTACAACTTGGGCAGAACCATTACATACGGAATATTGGGTGGCTTGGCCGCGCTGTTTGGAAGTTTGATTGGATTTGGTCATTACCAGCAAATCGTGTCCATTGCGTTCGGCATTTTACTGTTGGCGATTGCGTTCGGCAAAATGGGATTAAGCCCTTCTTTTGCACACCAATTCCTTTTTAAGATTGTGGGTCCGTTAAAGAAGTTGTTCGGCAAGGCGCTTGGTAATCACCACCTACCGGGATTGTTTTTGTTGGGGATGTTAAATGGCATACTTCCTTGCGGACTTACCATGCTTGCCATTGGGTATTGTTTTGTAATGCCCTCACTACAAGACGGTATGCTTTTTATGCTGGTATTTGGGATGGGAACCTGGCCAATGATGTTGGGCTTTACCCAATTCATTCAATTGATTCTGAACAAGATAAATGTTCGTTTAAACAAGGTAGTAGTGGGTGCGATGGTCCTTTCTGGGCTGTTGTTGATTGGCCGAGGTATTCTATTGCATAACCACCAAAGTCCCATCACCAGCACCACGCCCGCAGCGAGTTGCAAATAGCTTTTGAATGTAATTTTGAATCAGTACATTTACAATATCTGATTTACCAGTTAAAAGTTGACATTAAACTAAAATTATTTCAAGATGAAAAAGATATTAGTTCCGACTGATTTTTCGAAGACCTCTTTAGTGGCCATGGATGTGGCATTTGACATTGCCAAAAAATCAGGGGCTACGGTTTTTTTGTTAAATGTGGTGGAAGAAGCAGGGCAAGATTCTACACGGATCACAGGCGAATGGCAGAAGGCAGACTGGGAAGAAAAGTTGTTTATCTACAAACTGCTTGAGCGCGCAGAAAACCAACTTACCAAGATTGTGCAAGACCCTAAGTATTCGGCTGTAAAGGTGGTGGGTGAGTTGCGGTTGGGTAACCCGTTCCACGGAATGAATGCAATTATTTCTGAGCACAAAGTTGATTTGGTAGTGATGGGCACCCGTGGTGTAACCAACTTAGAAACCATGGTCATCGGCACGAACACCGAGAAAGTGGTTCGCCATTCGCGATGCCCCATCCTCACGGTGCATAAAAAGCCGTCATCCACCGATTTCAAAAACATTGTGTATGCCACGGCTATGTCAAAAGATGAGGAGATTTTTTCGCGCATTGTAAAGCGCACCCAGCAATTGTATGATTCAACCATTCACTTGGTGCGCATCAATACCCCTGGCGATTTTCAGCGCGATGCAGTTGTGAAAGATTACATGAACAAGTTTGCAAAATCGTTGCAATTGAAGAATTACACCATCAACGTGTATAATGATATTAGCGAAGAAGATGGCATACTCTACTTTGCCGATAGTATTGATGCCGATATGATTGCCATGGCTACCCATGGCCGCACGGGCTTTGCCCACGTGTTGGCCGGAAGCATTGCTGAAGGCGTGGTGAAAATGGCGAGCCGCCCGGTACTCACTTGGGTGGTAAAGAAATAGCATTTCGTTTTGTAAGATTATGCGGGTGCTGGCTTTTAGCTGGCACCTTTTTTATTTTTACAGAATTGTTATTCAAACTTGAAAGATTACTATTCCATTTTAGGTGTTTCTTCTACGGCATCCGATACCGTTATCAAACGACAATACCGGCAGTTGGCGTTGCGTTACCATCCTGATAAAAATAGTTCAGCAGAAGCGGCTCTCATTATACAAGAAATAAATGAAGCATATGATGTACTGGGTGACCCGCAGAAAAGGCAGCAATATGATATGTTGCTTTCTGGTCAATATTTGGTAGTAACACCAGAACCTGAACCGGCTGCACCTCGCCACCGCGACCCGCGCTATCGGCCTAAATCTGCCGAGTACATGCGCGAAGTGCGCGAAAATTCCGTCAACGCCTATATGCGCGATAACTTGCGCTACATGGTGTTGGTCTCTAAGTTTACAATGGTTTTTGCGTTGTTTTGCATGCTTGATTTTGCGCTACCAACTGTTAAGAATACTCACCAGATAACGAGCACCAGCAAGACCGCAAATGATCAAAATGTTCGGGGCTCGTTCATTCTTTACCTTGACGATGGCACCAGTGTTAGTTTGAGTCATGAGTTAGACGAAGTATTTCTGGATGGCGACAAGGTAGACTACTATAATTCCATGATTCTATCGATACCTGTCAAGATTGAAAACCAGCGCAATCATTACTTGACGCGCGTGCCGCTGTCTTATTTTGGAAATTTTTTGTTCTTCCCAATAGTTTTGCTGGCTACTTCAGCTTTGGGAGTGTTCTACTCCGGTGAAGGTGTTGAGTTTCGTTTCAACGTGGGATTGTTTAACTTGATATTCTTTTTGTTCAATTTGTATTTCCTGAACGTTCACCGGTAAAAATTTGAAGAACTACTATTTCATATTGGGTATTAACATTTACGCGCGCGATGAAGACATCAAGCGTGCCTATCGGCAATTGGCGCTGCAATACCATCCTGATGTGAACCGTTCGCCTGAGGCGGAAGCAAAGTTCAAAGAAATCAATGAAGCATATGAAGTGCTGGGCGATCAACAGCGAAAGTTATTGTACGACCAAATGTTGGTGGGCATTGAGCCCGAAGTAGTTCGCAACCCCCAACCACATCGCGATCCGCGCTATCGGCCCAAGTCTGCGGAATATATCAGAAAAGTGCGGGCAGAAAAGAAGCCACACTTTGAATTTATGAAAGCGCACTTGCGCTATGCCCAGTTGGCATCGCGACTGGCTCTTTTGTTTGCCGCGGTATTGCTGGCCGATTATTCGATGGAAGGGGAGAAGACTACACAAGTAATCACAGCCACAGAAAAAAGAATTGGGAACGAGTCCATACGCTTAGAAATGCGCGAGGGCAACGCGTTTACGTTGAGTGGCAAATCTGTAGGTGAATTTGGGCAGGGTGCCACCGTTAGCTTGTACACGTCTCCTATTTTCAAAGTGCCGACACAAATAGAAAATGATGTTACCCATTTTCGGGCGGGGCTGCCAATCACGATTTATGGAAATTTTTTCTTTGGCCCAATCTTGTTGTTCATCACCGCGTTGGTAGGCAGCTTTTATTGGAAAGGCGTGGAATTTAGGTTTAACTTAGGCGTGATGAATGCATTGCTGATGATTTTAAATTTAATGTTTCTAAACATACACTCGTTTTAACAATGGCAAAAAACAACGACTGGAAAAAGCGCGATGGCGTGGTGTATTCTACCAATCAAGGATTTCAGTACCAGTTTCAAGGAAACGAAGAGGCAACAACATTGCCAGCCGGGCAACAGAATTTACGGGTGATGCTAGACAAAAGCGGGCGGGCAGGAAAGCAGGTAACGCTGGTAACGGGTTTTGTGGGTTCGTCAACCGACTTGGATGTCCTAACCAAAACCTTGAAAGTGAAGTGTGGCGTGGGCGGATCTAACAAAGATGGTGAGATACTCATCCAAGGAGACCTGAGAGACAAAGTAGTGCAGATTCTTGTGAAAGAAGGCTATAAAGCAAAAAGGTCTGGCTAGGCCGCCAGAAAAAGTTGTTTTGCCTTCATTTCGGCTACAAACTGACGCTGTACGCGCAACACATCATCTAAACGTAGCTTTAGTTCGCTGTGGTAGATATTGTAAATCAATTGCCACTCATCTTTATCCATAAATCCATCGGCATTCGCTACTATGCACAGTTGTGCTACCATTTGGGTTTGCATTTCTTTGGGTAATGTTTTTAGCTCAGCAATTGATTCTTCGAACAACTGGTAACGATCATTCGCGCTCAGACTTTTAAATCCCTCAGACAAGTCAGATTCAAATCCAGCCATTAGGCTCATGTTTTTTGCAAGGAAAATTTCACGATCGTGCACAAAATTGTCCGCATAGACAATTAGAAACAGTAGTTGGTGGAAGAGTCGTTCGGTCATCATCATTTGCGCCCTTTTGTAACAAAACCATGCCAAACAAAATCATCTAGGGCCAAGGCTCGTTGGGTTATTTTTTAGCAGCAACTATTCCCAAATTAGGAGCAGGAGAAAGTGAATTGAGAAAAAAAAGCCACCAAGGTGGTGGCTTTTGATTTTCGTGGAGGTATTAGCTTCTGCCGTCCTTCTTTGCTCTTTTTTCAGCGCGCTTTTCTTTCAGCGTTTTGGTGGCAGGCTTCTTGGCCTCCTTTTTCTTGTCCATTCCTTTCGACATATCGATAATGGTTTAAAGGTTTCTTCAAATTAACAACAAACCTAGTATTCGCGCAAATTTGGCAAGCTCAATCCTGAGCGCGACCGATTACATGGGAGCGTGAACCATTGACTCATTTCAAAGTACACGCGGTCGGAACGGTAAGCAAAGGATGCCTTATAAAAAACCCGCATATTATTAGATTCTTCGCTTGAGGCCTAGGTTTTCTATGATGTGATGGAGAGCTGATGCTGCCCGCGGCTTTATGCCGGTTGGTTTGTAATGCCGCTCAAAATAGTTCCATTATTTTTTATTTTGGTAGTGCCTTGGTTTTTTCGACATTAGCCACACCAATCGCATGGCTAATTTTCAAGTATTTATCCTACAAAATTCAAACGGCTGCCAAGTAAGATTTACAAACTACGGAGGGAAGGTGATGTCGATTATTGTGCCCGATAAACAAGGGCAACCGGGCGACATTGTGTTGGGGTATTCCAAACCCGAAGAGTATGCAAATGGCAACCCGTATTTCGGGGCGCTGATTGGGCGCTATGCAAACCGCATCGCCTTTGGCAAGTTTATGTTGGGCAATCGTGAATATCAATTGCCGGTGAACAACCGCACCAATTGCCTGCATGGTGGCCCGCGCGGTTTTCATGCAGTTTTTTGGCAGGTTGAGCAGATCAATCCACGAGAGGCATTGTTGCGCTACACCAGCCCCGATGGCGAAGAAGGGTTTCCAGGCGAGCTGACCTGCGAAGTGAAATATAGTTTATCTGAACAGAATGAATTGACTATCGCCTACCGCGCTACCACCGATCAGGAAACAATAATAAACTTAACCCATCATGGTTTTTTTAATTTAGGCGAAAGAGGCGATGTGATGCAGCATGAACTTACGCTCCATGCCGACCATTATTGCCCCGTGAATGAAAACCTGATTCCGCTCGGATTTTTGGAACACGTGCGCGATTCACCTTTTGATTTCTTAACCCCTCACACCATCGGAGGCCGCATTTCACAGCCACACCAGCAGCTGGTGATGGGCAATGGCTATGATCATTGTTGGTCATTGAAGAAACCAACAGCGGGAGTGTTGACCTTGGCCGCAACGGTGGTAGAACCTACCAGCGGACGAATGTTAGATATGTGGACGACTGAACCCGCGCTGCAGTTTTATTCGGGTAATTTTTTAGACGGCAGTGATGTGGGCCGCGAAGGCAGCCCCTACCATTTTAGAAGTGCGTTTTGTTTGGAGGCGCAGCACTTTCCCGATTCTCCCAATCACCCGCATCTTCCTTCCACCGTGTTAAAGCCGGGCGAAATCTATCAGCAAACAACCGTTTACAAATTTGGAGTGATATGAAAGCACTTGTGTGTACCGCGTTTGGGTTGCCCGAAACATTAACTTTTAAAGAAGTAGACGAGCCAGTAATTTCTTCCAACCAAGTGCTGATTCAAGTAGAAGCATGTGGTGTCAACTTTCCCGATGTGTTGATCATCCAAAACAAGTATCAGTTTAAGCCAGAGCTCCCTTTCTCGCCAGGGGGCGAAGTATGCGGGGTGATTGAAAAAGTGGGTGACGCAGTAAAACATGTAAAACCGGGTGATCGTGTGGTGGCCTTGTGCGGATGGGGGGGCTTTGCTGAAAAAGTGGCAGCGGCCGCCAATCGCGTTTTCAAAATTCCCCCCGCCATCACGCCCGTGCAGGGCGCAACTACTTTGTATACCTATGGCACCGCTTACCATGCCTTGAAGGATCGCGCACAACTGCAATTGAACGAAACGTTGTTGGTGTTGGGTGCAGCGGGTGGCGTGGGCTTGGCAGCGGTGGAGTTGGGAAAGTTAATGGGCGCACGGGTGATTGCCGCTGCATCTTCTGCTGAAAAATTATTGGCATGCCGCGACCAAGGAGCGGACGATGTGATTGATTATAGCAAAGAAGACTTGCGTGCGCGTTTGAAAGAAATTACAAATGATAAAGGTGTGGACGTAGTGTTTGACCCGGTGGGCGGAAAGTTGGCCGAGCCTGCATTTCGTTCCATCGCGTGGAAGGGCAGGTATTTGGTGGTCGGTTTTGCCTCTGGCGAAATTCAGCAACTGCCCGCCAACCTGCCGCTGCTGAAGGGCGCTTCGATCGTGGGCGTGTTTTGGGGAAGTTTTTCAGAGCGCGAACCGCACCAAAATCAACAGAACATTCAACGGCTGATGGAGTGGATGCTGACAGGAAAAATTAAGCAGCACATTCACCAAGTGTATCCACTACAGCAAAGCGCCCAAGCCCTGCGCGATTTGATGGAAAGAAAAGTGATTGGCAAGGCGGTGGTAACGGTTTAGATGGTACTTCGTGAAAGGAAAAACAGCGAAAGAAAGAAGTTAGGCAATTTCTGCCCTCCTAAACCTCAACTCCACCACCGCGCCCTTGCCGGGCTCTGATTTTAAATCTAAAGTGGCGTTGTGTACCAATGCAATTTGTTTGCACAGGTAAAGGCCAATGCCATGGCCAGCTACTTGGTTTTTGGTAGGAGTGCTGCGATAAAAAGGTTTGAAGATTTTAGGCTGCTCCGACAAGGGGATGCCCGCGCCTTCATTGATGACTTTTACCGTAACCTCGTTATCGCCAAAGCCTATGTTCACGTTTACTTCTGTATTTTCAGGGCTGTACTTTAGCCCGTTTTCAATCAGGTTGATGAAGAGTGCGCGTAATAAATCGTTGTTGCCGTTCACCATTAACAATGAGTCATCGGTCGGGTCTTTTTCGTAGTTCACATTTACCTTTCGGTTTTCAGCACGTATGCGCCCAATGGATTGCATCGCTTCAAACACTACTTCATCCATTCGTATTTTAGAGAAATAAATATCTTGACGGTCGCGCGCGGTGTGGGCAAGCCACAATAGTTGTTCGCTCAATCTCACCAGGCGCCTCACTTCTTCACGAAACGACTTGAGTTGTGCCTGCCGTGCCGCTTCATCTTTTTCCAGCGAAGCAATTTCCAGTTCACCTAAAATAATGGAAAGCGGTGTGCGTATTTCATGCGAAACATTGGCAATAAACACTTTTTGCGCCTGAAACGATTGCTCTAATCTGGAAAGTAAATCGTTGATGTTATGCACCAATTGCTGTATCTCAACCGACTCGTTGGTGATAGTCAAGCGGTTGGCCAAATTGTGCTCAGTAATACTCTGGGTTTCACTAATGATTCGGCTAAATGGTTTAATGAGGCGTTGAGCAAAAAACCAGCCCACCACCACGGTAACCAAAAATGCAAGTAACAATGCAAAACCTAAAATGTAGCGCAGGCTTTGCAGTTTGCGCAGGCCAATGGTATCAGGCGCTTCTATAATGATGACAAAACTACCTTGGTTGTCTTGGTATAACTCAGCAAAACTTTGTAGCGCACCGTTCATTTGTTCAATCCGCTTTTGTTTTCTGATGCGGTTCAGTTGATCAGGTGATTTAAGCTGAGTGTGCAGGTTCAGCGGCTCAGTGAACACCCGCTGGTTGTTTTCGTTGTAAACTTCAATTACTTCATCGGGGATGCCAGAGGCAAAAATTTCTTCCACTTTTTGAAAAGAAATTGAATCGAGTTCGTCTTTTTCCAAAATCAAATTGGCCGTGGTGCGGGCGCGTTCCAAAAGGCGTTCGCTAAATATGTTTTGTTGTGTCTCCTTAAAAAATAGATAGATGGAAAGCGCAAAAGCACCCAGCAATAAAATAACGATGAGTGAAAAAACGGTGGCTACCTTTGACTTGAGGCTGATGGATTTAAGCATAGGGTTCGCGTATCACATAACCCATACCCACCACAGTTTGGATGAGCGGTTTGTCGTAGCCTTTATCTACTTTTTTACGCAACATGTTAATGTACACATCCACGTTGTTGTCGTTGAGGTCATAGGGCCGCTCCCAAGCGCGCTCAGAAATTTGCGAGCGGGTTAGCACGCGGCCTTTATTGCGCATCAAGTATTCCAATAGCGTAAACTCTTTCAAGGTTAGTTGTATCACGTTTCCATTGCGCCTTGCAACGCGGCCTGTTAAATCTAGTTCCAGGTCACTGCACTGCAATACCGAACTCTGCTTTAAGTCGCTACCCCTCCGCATCAACGCTCTGATACGTGCAATCAATTCAGCCGACTCAAATGGCTTCGACATGTAGTCGTCTGCGCCCGCCTCTAGCCCCCGCACAGTATCATCGGTGGCATCGAGTGCCGATAGAACCAAAATCGGTATGGAAGGGTTGGTGGCGCGAACCTTTTGGCAAAGCTGCAGTCCGCTTTGTTGGGGTAACATCACGTCCACAATCAGCAAGTCATATTGCTCATCGTTTACTTTCAGTTCGCCTTCCTTGCCATCTGACGCGACATCAACAATGTACCCGTTCTCGTTGAGGATGCGTTTGATTACCGCAGCCATCTTTTGCTCATCTTCTACAACTAGTATTCTCATAATTTATCGCCATATTTTTTGAACGACTATCTACCCATTCAACAATCAGCGGGAACACGGACAAAGCTAATATCATATTGGTAAAAAGCCCACAATTACCACATTTGCCAACCGTTTTTTGTGTATCCGGATGGCAATTATGCCCAGATCATTTTTTTTTAAGCTGTTTTTTGGGGCTGTTAAAATGGTGACTGATCTACACAAATACGTATATGACTTTGATGCTCGGGCTGGTGGCACAATAATATCACCTTTACTTCAAATCAAATTCAAGCCCTGCTCAATTCGACATGAAGATCACATAAAAACGAAATAAAAAGATGGGTTCAGACTTTTGCTTCGGCAAGTAAATTTTGGAGATCCAGCCTGCGGGTGTACATCGTCAATTGGCCATCCGGTGTAGTCGGCCAGTCGTTGCGCGGTTTGTCCCAATACAACTCTACGCCATTCTCGTCAGGGTCGTTGAGGTAAATCGCTTCTGATACGCCATGGTCAGAGGCGCCCGTCAGTGGGTAGTGGTGTTCCAGCAATCTGCTAACCGCGATCGCTAAATCTTTTCGGGTAGGGAAGAGTATCGCGGTGTGGAATAGACCTGCAGCGTGAAGCGGGGCAGGGGGTGCATCTTTACTGTACCAAGTATTAAGCCCGATGAGGTGATGGTAGCCACCAGCTGAAATGAAAGCGGCTTGGTCTCCATATGTGGTTACCAATTCAAAACCCAAAATGCCACAATAGAAATCTAATGCACGTTGCAGGTTTGAAACTTTTAAATGCACGTGGCCTATCCGTGTAGCAGCAGGTATTTTGTATTCCATGTTGGCAAGATAGCAAATCTGCACGCTTGATGCTCGGTAATGGATAATAGATTCTGGATGCTAGATTCTAGTGTCCGGTATTAAGATACACTTTGCTCCCAGCAACAGATTCTGTATGGATTGGTAAGAATGAATTGATGGGGTGTTTATTTGCTTAGGATGACAATCTAAACAAGATCACATTTTGGTCAGTCATTCTTCAGGCTTTTCACTGGATCGCTGTTAGCAGTCTTGAAAGACTCAATACTCACCGTTAGCCAGGCGATGACAATGCTAATAAATCCCGCCAAGGCAAAAACACCGATACCGATTTCAGTTCGATAAGCGAAGCTTGTGAGCCATTTATTAATCAAGAAAAAGCTAGCGGGGATTCCGATAACAAACGAAATGAGTACCAACAACAGGAAATCTTTTGAAAGCATGTTTACCAAATGCGGTACAGTGGCACCCATTACTTTGCGGATGCCAATTTCCTTTGTTTTTTGCTCGGCCGTAAAAGCGGCCAGCGCATATAAACCCAGGCACGCAACAAAAATGGCAAGGCCGGCAAACAGAATAACTACTTTGGTCAGGTTCTGTTCTGTTTTGTAAAGTCCGTTCAGTTTCTCATCCAAAAAGGTGTATTCAAATGCAGATGGGATGATTTTCGTAAAGGTATTCTCTAGTTGCTTTATGGTCGCTACCAAGTTGCCAGTATTCACCTTTACCAATAAATAGGTCAAAGCCTCGGTACGAGCATTGTGAAAACAGAGTGGACTAATTTTCTGATGTAACGAAGTAAAATGAAAATCTTCGGTTACCCCAACAATCTCAGTTGGACCATCAAAACCTTGAATGTTTACCCTTTTGCCGATCGATTCCTCGGGAGATAGACCAAGATAATCAACGGTTGATTTGTTTACCACTACCTGCACGGTGGTATCCTTTGGGTCTTTTGTTTCTGGCAGTGATTTCCCCGCTAGCAATTTGATATCAAGTGTTTTAAGAACTTCTGCGGAAGCTCGTACAGTGAAGAGGGAAGAACCATCTCCCTTTTCGCCTTCGCGCACAATGTTACGACCGCTTGCGCCTGCTCCTGGAAACGACTGGCTACGAGCAACGGAAACAACATCGCTCAAATTTTCAAAAGCAGTTTTGACGGCTAAAGTTTGTTCTCGATCCTTGGCGCCCGAAACCATTACAGCAATCACTTGCTCGGGCTGATAGCCCAATTTCTTATCGCGGATGAAATTCATTTGCTTGTAGAAGCCGATCGAGCAGATAATCAAAATGATGGAAACCGCAAATTGGAATACGACCAATCCTTTTCGTATGGTGGCTTGTCCGCCCGAAGTTTTTGTCTTTTGCATGGCAGATTTTGGTGAGAAGGACGACAGGTACAAAGCCGGGTAGAAACCAGCCAGTAACGTGAGCATCAACCAAACTGCACCAAAGGCTAACCAAAACCAACCTGATTGCACAAATTGCATGGAGATGGCTTTGCCGCTGAGCGAATTAAAAAATGGAAGCAAAAGCGTAAAGAGGGTAAGACTAAGAAGCAATGATGCCGCTACAAAAAGTGCAGTCTCAAAATAAAACTTAATATTCAGTTGTGCATAAGTTGCACCGAGCGTTTTTGCGATCCCGACTTCTTTGTTTCTGCGTTGTGATTGCGCGGTAGATAAATTCATGTAGTTGACGGCTGCAATTAAAATGATCAGAACAGCCAATGCCACCAAAATCCTCACCTGATTTATGTCTCCGTATTGCCGTCTATCAAACGTGGTATTCAGATCGCCAGAAGACAAGCGAATGTCAAGCAGTGGTTGCAGGCCAATGGTAAACCAGCGATTGTCTTTTTCAATGTGCTTGGCCAGCATCGCTTCTATTTTTTTGTCTACTTCTTTTCCGCTCGCTTCTTTATGTAATAAAAAGAACGTATCAAAACTAGCGTTGCCCCTATTTTGGTTCTTATCTTGACCAAACCAATGAGATGAGAACGATGCAAGTAACTTAGCTTGTAAAAAAGAATTGGCTGGAAAATCTTGATACACACCGGTGACCTCAAGCGGAATGGTATTATCGAGGGTTAGTGTTTTTCCGACAGGGTCAACATCACCAAAGTATTTTTTCGCGGCACTTTCGCTTAGCACTACGGTGCCGGGTCTGTCCAATATTTTTGCTGCATTTCCTTTGATTATTGGGATGGTGAAAATACTGAACAGCTCCGGGTCAGCAAAAAATAAATCTGTTTCTGAGAACTTCTCTGTTTCTGTTGAGATAAACCCAAGATCGCCAAAGTTGTGGTGAAAGTAGCGCGCGGTCTTTTCTACCTCTGGGATTTCTTTTGCAGCGGTAGGTCCAAGTGAATTAGGTGCTCCACCCCACTTGTTTATCTGCCCATCAAATTGGGCACTGATCACCGCACGGTAAATGCGTTCTTTGTTTTGATGGAATCGGTCAAATGAAAGTTCGTCAACAATGTAGAGGCTTATTGCCAGAAACGTGACCAACCCAATAGTAAGACCAGCAATGTTGATAACGCTGAAAGACTTGTGCCGCAGTAAATTGCGGAGGATGATTTTTAGGTAGTTGATAAGCATGTCTTTTTTTTTTAAAATTTTATATCGAAGACGTCAGATTCTGTTAACCAGCGGTATTAAATTTTCAATCTATAGTCTGTAATATTTTATCAGGATCATTCGCTCCTCAAACTTTCAACTGGGTTTACCATCGCTGCTTGGATCGCTCTGGAGCTGACAGTTAGCCATGCAATTGCAATACTCAATGCTGCTGTGCCAACAAATATCCACCAACTTAACTCAGTACGATGCACATAGCCATTAAGCCATTTTTGCAACAGAAACCATCCGATTGGCGTGGCCAAAACAACCGCGACCAACATGGGTCGTACAAAATCTTTAGACAACATCGTTACGATATTCAGTACCGAACCACCCAACACTTTACGAATGCCAATTTCTTTCGTTCGTTGTTCGGCTATAAATGTGGCAAGACCGAATAAACCTAGGCAGGTAATGAGAATTGAAAGAACGCAAAAATGAAAAACAATGGAGAGCGCCCGTTCTTCGGTTTGATATTGGCGATTCAACCGTTCGTTTACGAAGCCGAAGGTAACAGGATTTTCTGCGTCAAATTGTTTGTAAATCTTAGGCAGTTTTTCGATTAATGCTGCTACTTGGTTTGGCTTTACTTTGATTAGCATATTGAAGTAAAATTCCTTTGGTCGATAGCGCATGATGAATGGCTCGATACCTACCGATAGTGGTCGAAAATTGAAGTCTTTTGCAATACCGATAATGGTGCCGGGCAAACCCCAAAAAACTACGCGCTTGCCTACGGCTTCTCCCTGTTGAAAACCCATTTGTCGCGATGCGGTTTCGTTTATGATGTAACCTATGGTATCAGACTTGATATCTTCCGAGAAATTCCGGCCGTATACCATCTTCATGCCCATTAGTGGGATGACATGCGGATTGGCATTCATTTGTGTTATGTTGATTTGCTGTCCTGGCAGCTGACCTTCCCACTCAATGTTGCTAAGGTTTTCGTTGTTTACAAAAATGGAGGTGGAAGCTGCAGCTTTTTCTACTTCTGTTTGCTTTAATAATTCTTCTCTGAAGGTCTCACTTTTTTCTCTCAGCGATCCATTGAGACCTACAAACATCACCTGCTCTTTATCAAACCCTAACGCTTTGGTTTGTACAAATTTTACCTGCTTGTAAATAACCACTGCACTTACAAGTAGTAAAAAAGACATACAGAATTGTGCCACAACAAGAGTTTCCCGAAATGTTTTCCCGCTGCCCGCGTTTACCAACCCTTTGAAAGACTTCACTGGGTTGACAGTTGCCATGCGCGTGGCGGGGTAAACGCTTGCCAAAAAACCGATCAACAAGGTGAATGCAATCAGCGCCAATGAAAAAAGGTAATTGCTGGACGATAAACTTATTTCTGTACCGATCACATAGCTGAAATAGGGCAACAGCAAGTCGATGAGTGCACGAGAAATAAGCGCGGCAAGTATGACCACAACAATAGACTCGCCTACAAACTGCCCAAAAATTTGTATTGCAGTTGCGCCAATGGTTTTTCGGATGCCAACTTCTTTGGAGCGTTTGCCAGATTGTGCCGTGGCGAGGTTGATGAAGTTGAAGCAAGCGATTAGTAAAATCCCAATACCGATGATAGTGTAAATTTTGACATACGTAAAGTTGCCCTGTTGCGTCCAATAGTCGTATGCTAAAGGATGCAAATACATGTCTTTAATGGGTTGTGTGGACAGGCTAAAGCCTGCCTGCGGATCGCGCTTAATTAGTACCTCTCGTATTTTGTTATTAAAATCTTCTATTGAATGGCCCGGTGCTAACTCAACAAACGTATTGAAGTTGTGGCTACCCCAATTGTAACTCCATCTGTCAGTAACCAGATGCTCAAACGAAAGCAAAAAATCAAATTGGAGTGAAGATTCTGCAGGCTGATCTTTGAAAATGCCAACGGCTACAAAATCGGTTTCGTTGTTTAGCCGAAAGGTTGTACCGATAATGTCGTTTCGCACGCGCCATTCGTTACCAAAGTATTTTGCAGCCATGCTTTCACTTAGCAGCAAGTGTTTGGGTTGGGTAAGCGCGGTTTTTAAATCGCCTGCAACGAGCGGGAAATCAAACATGTGCAATAGCGCGTTATCGGCAAAAAATACATTGGACTCAGAAAACAGTACATCTTTGGTTTTAAAGACTCCGCTCCATTTACCCAACCGGGCGGTATTGATAATCTCTGGAAAGTTTGCCTTTAACTCAGGTGCTAACGGGCCAGGTGTAACGGCACCGACTTCATCTTTGTCTCTTTGCTGTAACGTAATACGATAAAGGCTGTTTGCTTTCGTATGGTAATGATCGCGTGTTACTTCACGCCAGGCATACACGAATAAGATGGTGCTGCAAGTGATGCCAAGCACCAGCCCGATGATATTGATGGCCGAAAAAAGTGGCGAGCGTAATATATTGCGGAGCCCAACGAGAAAGTAATTTTTTAGCATACAAGTATTAGTTTAGAACTTGCCAGCCGAGTCATAAAACTAGGTCAAACGGGCTAACAGTTGCTGCCCTTGCCAGAACTATTCCAGAATTGGTTTTGTTGATTTTTTGCCGAAAAAACTCAATTGCAACGCCCGGCAAGTTCACTATCGATCTTTTCCGTCCGATTTCGGGCGTTTGAATATTGAAACATCGGATTTCACGGATCGAAATATATGGGTACATCCAGCACACCGAAGATGCTCGGACGTCTAAATGTTCTTAGCGATTAACGGGTTCAATGATTATTTGGCAGCCGCTTCCACTCTCTTTTTGTAGCGCCTTTCTACAATTGAAAGTATTAGGAAAAGCAAGATGAACAAAAATCGCGCGGAGAGGGGTTCGATAAAAACCCAAATAATGGTTGCGAGCCAAACAAGCCAATTAGACATAGCACGGATTTGCAGATATGAAAAGACTTGCTGCGTAAACATTTCATCAAGGCCTCGCGATTTTTTTAGATATCGAATCATCCAATGATTAAAAAGCCCTATGAACAACAGGTTGATGCAATAAAAAATGAAAGTATTATTGTAGTTGGGATAAGTCGAATAAAATGCGGTGGAGAATGGTAGTAGCACGATAAAAAAGAGGAGAAAAATGGTGAGCCATAACATCTTGCTATCATAGACTTTGATGAACTGCGCCAGCGATAGGTGTGCACGCCAGTATAGAGCAATCACCAAAAAACTTACGATGAAACCCGCGAAATTTGGAGTTAACTTTTTCAAGGCACCCCACGTCCCCAAGTCGTTTACAATGTTTGGGGCTGGTATCTTTATTTCGAGAATTAAGAGTGTCATTGCAATGGCAAATACAGCATCACAAAAATTATTAATTCGGTCGTTGGGAAATCGGTTGATCATGGCCAAGAGGTTGATGTTATCTGGGTTGCGCGAGTTTTATGTATCTGCAAGTCAATTTTGTTCTGTTAGTTAGCAAATATTCGGTTAACCTGACACTAACGGTTGGTTTTTATCGAGCTTTAAAATGAGCGTGGTTAGATTGAAACTTGTCGATCATTTTACGGGTGGTCGGTATAACCAACACTGTAGGCAACAGCCATAGAATCCATTGTTGTTCAATTTGAATGTTAACTACGATAAAGGCGGTAAGCGTGGCAACAAATGCGCCCGCCATTCGCAGCGCATGACTTTTCAGCCAGACTTGTTTTGTTTCAACCATATTGGCCAATACCCGATAGTCAAGGAAGCTAAGTCCAGAGGAAATTAAACCAAAAATCAACGGTACTGTGCCAAACATGGATTGGCTGATGAACAAACCTACAGATAAGCCCAGCATACCTACACCGGAGAAGAAACCAAAAAGACAAACGATCCAATAAACTGGTTTTATCATATCAAACACTTTCGCTGCTTTTGTTTTGAGCACGAGGTAGCCCGAGCAAGTCAAATAGAAACTGAAGAAGCCTACGCAAAACAAAAACCAATTGCCTTTGGCGAGACTCATGTACACGCTTGTGGCAAATACCCCACCCATCCCGCAAAAGAAAATTTTGCCGGCCAGCCGATGAATGCGCCCGCCTTTAGCAGAAATCATACTGATAAGGCCAGTGAGCAAAGCGGTGCCGCCACTGGCAATGTGAGCGAACAAGAGTACTTTGAAGAGCGACATAAGAGTTTTTTCTTTTTGACAATGCAAAGGTGGCTTGTGCACTGGCTTCAATTCAAAAAATAGGGGCGTGTGGGAAGGAAAAGGGACGAAAAGCCTTTGCTGGGACGAACGGGAAGGTGAAAATGTGCTTTATCGAATGCTACCCAGCTTTTCTTTTATTGCAGCAGTTAGGTTTCTACTGACTGGCACGGGCTCTGTCAACTCGGCTAAGTGCAACTTCAGCCCTTGGGCGTTGCCGGTTACTTTAACTACTTTTTTAAGGTTCACTAAATGGGTTTTGTGCGCGCGAAAGAACTCGGAGTAGTTTGTTAAACTTTCTTGCACTGACTTCAATGTGTTTCTGAACAAACGTTTTTGCAGTTTTCCGTTTTCAAGAAAGTAGATTTCAATGTAGTTGTCGCTGGCCGTTATCAAGAGCAAATCGTCTGACTGTACTTCAAGCCGTTCACTTTTGTTATGGCCAGTGAGTGTAAGAATATTGTTTTCTGTCGTCCGGGCAGTTGTTTCTGAATCGGTACCAAGTGGTTCAATTAATTTCTCCGTCTCACCGGCATCTCGTTCAAATTTTTTTACCAGCTGCTTCTGTTTTAATAACACGCCCAGCGTGATAGGTAGTATGGCTATGCTTATCACCTTGCCCAGCATGCCCGTAAATCCCTGAAAGGAAAAATTCGATTTATACAGAAAAATGTTTAGGACGCTGTTGGCCAAAGTAATGGCCATTATTAAAAAAAGATGACTACCAATTTCATGCAGCACTGTCCAATGGCGGTCGTCAAAAACGCGTGGCAACATAGCCGGCAACAAAACCACTACAAACATTGAAACCACCGTGGCAGTCAGCGAATAGATTAGTGCCAGTTGAAAGAGTACGAGCCGCGAAACCTCATGGAGGTTAAATGGTTTAAAGAGTGTGAGAACCCCAAAAACGCAAAGCCCCGCAATCAAACTCATGCGCAGGCCAAAGGTCTTGCCAGAAAAAGTGGGGAAGGGTTGGAGCAGAATGCGCAGCATTTGATTTGCTGGCAAAAATAGGTTTTTTACTATTGCAATTCACCTAGTCAATTGCTCTATACCTGTCTACTTCCATTTGAAAAATCTGTCACTTGCTCTATTCATGTTTCCAAAAAGATTTATCCGAGTTGTTCTTGAAATATCTTTCGTATGCTGTGCGGGTAGTGATGCCCACGGGTCCTTCATAAATGCCGCCCACGTTACCCATGTCTTCCACCAATACTTCTATCACGTTATTCGCATTTTTTTTCAGAAGCCCAATGGGAATTTTGTATACACGCTTTTTGTCGAATGACCTGCTCCAACCAAAATCTTCACCATCGTTTGTCTCGCCTACCAGTTTGCCGTTGATGTACGTCTTATCAAAATCATCAATTTTGCCGATGATTATTACAATGTCTTCATCTTTTTCATTGAAACTGGCGGGCATCGCAAAAGTTTTTCGGTACCATGCGAAGCCATCATATTTGTAATAGCCTTGATGTTCCCAGGCAGAGGGCACCATGATTTTTGCCCAATCTGCTTCTGCATCTAAAGGTTTTTCGTTTCGTGTCTTGGCGAATTGCCAAATTCCAGAAAGGTCCACCAACATTTTGCTTTTAGGTGAGCGGTAGATGCCAATGTCTCCGTCAATAATGCCGCCACCTAGTGTTACATCAAAAACACGAATGGCAATCACGTTGCTGGAGTTGAAGTGCAGAATGTCGTTGGGTATTGAATACTTCCTTTCTGACTGGTATGCTGTTTTAAATTTAGGGGGCATAGAACCCGAAACGCCTATCAACTTGCCGTTGATGTACACTTCATCACAATCGTCAATGTAACCCAGGTTCAGGTAATAGCTGTCTTCTTTTGAAAGTTGGGTACCATCAAACTTTTTTCTGTACCAAGCGAACCCATCATAGCCATTAAACCCTTCATCCTCCCAAGGTGAGGGTACATGTATCGTTTCCCAATTTTCGTCATCATATTCAGGGTCAGACCAAGCACTTTTATCACCGATGTGAAATTTCCATTTGCCCTCCAGATCAATTTGCTGGGCAACGGCTGTGGTGAGAATAAGGCAGAAAAAGATGGTGATATTGAGTTTCACGTTAGTCAAATTCGATTTTAAATATATAAAAATGTTTGGGTGAGGTAAGCGGCCTGACCAAAGAACCGCCCACCTTCCCAAACCTGAAACCTATCTTGACGCTACTGTTGGGAAATTATATGTTCCCTGTTCCAAGCTTGCAGCCCATTTGCCGTCTTTTTGTGCGGTCAACTTATAAGTCAGAGCTACTTCTTTGCTGCTGATGCGCACCCAAAAAGCGTCTGTCTTGGCGCGGTTTACTTCATATTTCTTGATGAAGCCATGTGCTACGGCATCCCCTTTCAATCGGTCAGAACTGATTACACCATCAGCATCTGAAAATGTAATGTTTACAGCTCCTGTGGTCTCGTATCCAAAAATCAATTTTATTGTATTGCTATCATGGCCTGGTACGATTTTAACAGAAGGCTGCTCTTGCGCTTTGGCTGTTAACGAAAAGGCGCTGATAGCTGCTACCACTACGCCTGCCAATAAGATTCTTGTTTTCATATAGTTTGTTTTTTGTGTTGTTGTTTGTTTCACAATACAAATAACGGCAGGTCGGTATGGCAAGATGTCATCGCTCGGTAAACGATTGTAACAAGATGTAACGGTGGAAAAAAGTAGGCGGTTGGCAGTTTGCAGTCGGCAGTCAAGCATGTTGAAGTGGGGCAACTGCCTACTGCAGACCGCTTACTGCCGACTTTTCAAAGAATCAATTTATACCCGGTTCCATGCACAGTCAAAATGACTTTCGGCTGGTTTGGATTTACTTCTACTTTTTGGCGCAGGCGCACAATGAAATTGTCTACGGTACGAGTAGTAGGTTGCTCATCGTAACCCCATACTTTTTCCAGCAAGTCGTAGCGACTGACTACTTCATTTTTATGCTGGTACAGGTAAGAGAGGATCTCAAATTCTTTGTGGGAAAGTTTTATTTCTGCTCCATCCTCTTCGGCCCTAAAGGCAGCAAAGTCAATTTGCATTCGGCCAATTGTGTGACCTTGTTTTTCTTTTAAGGGCTCTGATTTACTTCTTCGCAAATGCGCTTTTACACGTGCCAGTAACTCGCGTACACTAAATGGTTTCGTGATGTAGTCATCAGCTCCCAATTCGAGCCCCAGAACTTTGTCGATTTCTTCTCCGCGCGCAGTAAGCAAGATTATGGGAGTGGCAACGCCAAGCGCACGTGCCTGTTTGCACACATCAAAGCCAGAAAGTTTGGGCATCATCACATCCAACAAAATCAAATCGTATTGACTTGATTTGATTTTTGCTAGTCCTTCCGCACCGTCACTCGCCACCTCCACAGTATACGACTCGAGCTCTAAATTATCTTTTAAGCCTAGCTGCATCGCTGGCTCATCTTCAACAATTAGGATTTTGCTCATATTTTTTCAGAATTGACTCGTGCAAGAAAGACTATTGGAGCAAGAGCTAGTTTAAGTTGCACAATTTTAAATTTTCTCATTTTTAGATTTCAAGTTAGACGAGCGGCAAATAAACAATGAAATTTGATCCCTTCCCCAATTCACTGTCGACTGAAATCCTACCACCCTGTTGTTCCAAAAGTTGTTTCACTAATGAGAGCCCGAGGCCCGTGCCCCTGCTCTTTGCCAAATCACCACTAGACACGCGATAGAATTTATCAAAAATATGCTTTTGATCTGCTTTGCTAATGCCCACCCCAAAATCCCGAACCGAAACAAAGCCCATCTTTTCATCATTACCGATACGAATTTCAATTTTCTTTGTTTCATTACTGTACTTCACTGCATTGTCAAGTAGGTTAATGAAAATTTCTGTAAAAGCTTCTTTATCGCCCAAAACAGTTGTGTCGTTGATCTCTTCGATTGAATAAACAAAACCCTTATTCCTCAAATGAAAATCATACGTGCTTAAAACTTCTCTTATTTCTAAATGAAGTTGAATCGGTTGAGCGTGAAGTTTCTTTTTTCCGGCCTCCGTTTGGCTGAAATTCAGAATCTTATTGACGATTCCGGTCAGTCGGTGCGTCTCCTTATTAATGATGCTGTAGTATTCTTTCTTTTTTTCTTCCGAGGTTACTCTTCCCATTTCTAATGTTTCGGCAAACATGCTGATGAGCGCAAGCGGAGTGCGTATCTCGTGCGACACGTTGGCGACAAAGTCAGCTTTGTTTTGAGCTAGTTGTACTTCCTTTTTTACACTTCTAAAGGCAAGAACCAAGGCCACGATTAACACCACGTCCAAGCCGACTAACAAGTACAAATTGGTTGTGGTACGTTGCCTCACCAATTGCTGTAACGATGCGCCTTTGGGCGTTATGGCCAATGAATAATTGGGAAATACCCACAAGTCTTTGGTGAGGGAGGTATTTTGTATTGAAATGGTATCGCGCTGGTCTGTGGCATACACCCGATTGTTGTTTGCCTTGTTGAAAACATTTAAGTTAAACTGGTCTTTGGAGATCTTATTCAGCTGAGGGCCTACCACATTTTCAATAAACAACTCTGCATCTATTGTGAATCCGGCTACCTGCCATGGATTAGCATTTCCATCGATAATGAAAATCAGATTTTGGAAGGTGGGGTCCATAGATGGAATACTCTCAATTTTTTGAAAACCGCTTTTTCGGTATTTCAGCAATTGTTGGATTTTTTCGTTGCTCTTCATCAAAGCTGCTTCGACTAAGTTTTTTGAGTTGGCTGATTGACTACTGTCTAAGCTGTATAACTGTATGGTTCCTTTCTCGTGCGTGGTGTCGACCACAAAAGCGGCCTGAATAGATGAGTTGAGCAACAGCAAGTTATTGAGTGAGGGAGGTAGTTCGCCCTTTGTATGTTCCTCTTTTTGGCTGATGGATGCTTTGGCCATCCAACTGTTGACAGTGGCATCGGAAATCTGATTTACTGAAAAGAGAATGGCCTCTAGCTGTTTCTGGTAGATTTGTTCAATCATCTTCTCATCCTTTGAGAGAGAAGAGATTTCATACACCGAAAAGAACAATGCCGGGATGAGAAAAATAGCTATTAGAATTAGGGCAATCCTTTTGGTGGCAGACATCCAGTGTTTGAATTTTATAAGGCAACACCAAAGTTCGCAAAAGTTTTGATTGGACGGTGTAAAAAATTGTAATGGCTACTCGCTTCTCAAACTTTCTGTCGGATTACTGATCGCTGCCTTGATGGCCTGCGTACTTACGGTGGTTACGGCAATTACAATTGCGGTCAATCCTACCAACCCAAAAACCCACCAACTTATTTCGATTCGATAAGCAAAATCTTGTAGCCATTGCGTAATGCCGTACAAAGCGATGGGAGTGGCAATCACCAGTGCAATCAATACCAACACCGCAAAGTCTTTTGACAATAGGCCTACGATGCTTTTCACGGAAGCACCGAGCACTTTTCGAATTCCAATTTCTTTGGTGCGCGATTGAGCGGCATACGTGGCAAGGCCCCAAAGACCCAAACATGAAATGAACATCGCCAAACCTGAAAAGATCTTGAATAAAATGAACAAACGCTGCTCGGCCATGTAGAAGGAGTCAATTTGCTCATCAAGAAATTTATATGAGAAAATGCCTTCCGGGTAAGCAACCTTCCAAGCGGTTTCGATGGCTGCGATGGTTTCAAGCACGTTGCTTCCAGCTTCAATTTTGATGCCCGCTTGTTCATATTCACGCGCATTAGGTGTTATCAAAGTTGGCTTAATAGCTTCTCTCAGCGAGCCGGTATTAAAATCAGAAACCACGCCAATGATTTCCACGTTGCCACCATTCATTCCCATCCAAAGATTTTTGCCTATAGCCGCGCTGTTGGATTCAAACCCCATGTCACGAATCAGCGTTTCGTTCACGACTGACCTCATAACACGTTGTTCACTCGGCAATAACCGCGAAGAATATGAAGTGTCACGCGCCTCCAGCAATCGGCCCGCCAGCAACTTCATTCCATACATCTTGCAAAAATTATCATCTGCGAAAATCAACGTTAGTTCATGACGGTCTTTATCATCTCGATTCGTCTTGGTCATGATGGTACCCCAATGCCCCGCATTGCTCGGGGTGGCGGTCGCGAATGAAACACCGGTTACAGCAGTAATTTTGGATAGCTCGTTTCGAAAAACTTCATGTTTATTAGTACGAGATTGGATATCTACGTTAATCACATTGTCTTTATTAAAGCCAAGGCTTTTGCTCCTCATAAAGCTTACTTGCTGTGCGATTAGAATTACCACCATCAACAAGCCGACTGAGATGGTGAACTGGGCCACAACTAAACCTTTGCGAAGCCAGTTTGAACCATCGCCCGCGCTTGAAATTTTACTCCCTTTTAGCGTGAGCGCGGGATTGAATTTGGAAATCACCCAGGCTGGATAGATCCCTGCCAAGAGTCCAGTTACGATAATCCCAACTAAAATGACGGATAGCAAAACTGGAGAATTCATCAGGTCAAACGAAATCCTTTTATCTAATAATGAATTGAGATACGGCAAACAAAGTTGCGAAAGCGCTATTGCCAAAATACCGGAGATAAAGGTGAGTGTCCATGCTTCGGATAAGAATTGTGTTATGAGATTGAACTTTCCTGCACCTACCGATTTACGCACGCCCACTTCCTTTGCACGAGTGAGTGCTTGTGCTGTGGAGAGATTCATGAAGTTGATGCAGGCGAGCGCCAGTACGGCTGCGCCAATAGCGCCAAAAAACCATAACCAACTTTTAGAAACGGACTGTACCCAATGTCCGCCACCACCCAATTCACCATTGAAATGCACGTCATCCAAACGTTGTAGCTCAAAATCGCTTTTGTAAAATTTGGGCATGTTTGGGTCAGAATTAAGGTGCTTATTAGCGATGGCCGTGAGTTGTGATTGAATGATTTTTAAGTCAGTATTTTTCGGAATTGATACCAGTGTTTCGGTTCCTGATACATAGGACCAGCCATCCAAGTTATCCTTTAGAAAGTTTTCAGTGTACGCATGAGATACAAAAACATTGACAGGTAAATGCGTGTTAGGCGGCATATCTTTCACGATAGCACTTATTGTAAATTCAAACGTTCCCCCACTTTTAAAACCAATGGTCTTGCCGATGGGGTCTTCGTTGCCAAAGAATTTTCGTGCGGTTGACTCCGTAAGGATAGCTTGATATGGTTTGCGTAGTGTTTTGTATAAATCACCTTTAAGAGGTTCTAAATTAAAAAGCTCCAGAAACTCCGGCTCTACTGCCAGCACTTTATCTTCTCTAAATTTCTTCTGTGCTGAGACCTCCACAATGTTGGTGTACACCGGATGTGCAAAACTCACATTCTCGATACCACTCATTTCTGTGCGAACGGCATTGGCCAACGGAAAGGGAGTTGAAAAGTGATAGTTCACTTTACCTGATTCATCCCACTTAGAGATAATTCGATAGGTACGTTCAGCTTTTTCGTGGTATGCATCAAAACTCAATTCATATTGAATAAATAGCGTAATCAAAATGCATACAGTAATGCCGAGTGTCAACCCAGTGATGTGAAGCGAAGTATTTAATTTCTGTCGGCTAAGGTGACGGAAAACGATTTTCAGGTTGTGTAACATATTTCTATTCTGCAATTTAGAAACTAACCATTACTCGCTTCTCAAACTCCTGGTTGGGTTCATCACCGCGGCTTTCAGCGCCTGTGTGCTCACAATAATGAGTGCCAATACCAAAGCAAAAACACCTACCGCCAGCAGCACCCACCACGCCACTTCAATTCGGTATTCGTAGCGTTGCAGAAAATCATTTAGAAACCACCATGAAACAGGCGCTGAAATAAGGAAAGCCAAAATCACTAAGCGTGAAAAGTCTTTTGAGATCAGCAATACCAGGCTGGAAACGCTAGCTCCCATCACTTTTCGAATTCCTACTTCTTTGGTACGCTGCTCAGCTGTAAAGGCCGCCAGGCCAAACAATCCAAGGCAAGTGATAAATATGGCGAGTCCTGCAAATATTCCGGCTAGGCGGCTGATCAGGTTGATGCTAGAGAACTTCTTTTCAAAGTCTACATCAGTGAACCTGTATTGGAATGGATAGTTGGGATTTAGTTTTTTAAACACTGCCTCAACTTTGGCCATGGAAGCTGGCAAATCGTTAGTCTTTGTTAGCCGAAGCGTTACAGTGCTGCTCCAACTAGGATCAAATAGCAACGTCATGGGTTGCACTGGCGTGTACGGAGAATCCATCACCATATCAGGTATTACGCCCACAATGTTGAATTGTGTGTTATTGATTTCAAGTTTCTTGCCGATCGGGTCGGTCATACCCATTATCTTAAGGGCAGCTTCGTTTACGATTACTGAAAGCGAGTCATTGAATTCACGAGAGAAATCACGCCCCTCAATCATTTTCACGCCCATGGTTTGAATGTAGTCGTATTCCGTAGCGATGGTGCTAAAGGCCACGCGCTGCGTGTTTTCTTTGCCTTGCCACTTCACTTCGTTGTTTGAAAAAATGGCCGTCACGGGGCTGTTGCTTTTGCAAACTGATTGCACCACTCCCGTGCGCAACAACTCTTCGCGAATGCTAGAAAAGTTATCTCGCATTTCACCGTTTATCCACATCTGAATTAAGTTCTCGCGGTCGTAGCCCATGTCGCGGTTTTTTACAAATTGTATTTGCTGGTATATCACGATTGTGCCAACAATAAGGAAAATTGAAAACCCAAATTGGAGCGTCACCAGCACTTTACGAGGGGTTGAAGCGCCTTTGCCCAAGTTTACCTTTCCCTTCAATACCTTTACTGCATCAAATGACGACAGGTATAAGGAAGGGTAACTGCCCGAAAGCGTGCCAATGAGTAGCACCAATCCGATGGCAGCCAACCACAATTGCCCATCCCCATAGTCGATGAATATGTTTTTCTTTACCAGCAAATTATAGCTGGGCAATGCCAACTCAACCAGTACTATAGCTAACAAAAAGGCAATGGCAGTCACCGTAATTGATTCTCCCAAAAACTGAAATATTAATTCTTTTCTGCGTGAGCCAATGCTTTTTCGAATACCAACTTCGCGCGCACGGCTCTCGCTCCTTGCGGTAGCCAGGTTCATAAAATTGATGCACGCAATAATCAATACGAAAATGGCAATGGCGGTGAACAGACGTACATATACAATTTGCCCCCCAGTGTTTACGCCTTCTTCCCAATTGGAGTAGAGTCGCCACATGCTCATGGGGTGCAATAGCAACTTGGCAGTTGGTGACTTTGGATTGTTATCGCGTATCAGATTCACAACAGCCTTTTCCACATCGTCTTTGCTGGCACCATCTTGCAGAAGTACATACATTTGAAAGCTGTTACTATCCCAGCTCGTTTTTGCAAAGTTCCTGATCCAGGGATTTGTTTTTTCGTAGTAACTGAATGGTAGAATGTAGTCATATTCTAAGAAGGATTGCTTAGGGGAGTCTTTGACGACTCCGGTGACTTTCAATTCGTCCGAATTGTCAATTCTGATAGTTTTGTTCAGTGCGTCTGTGCTGTTGAACAAAGCTTTGGCAGTCGACTCAGTGATAACAATACTCGTAAGTTCATTCAATGCAGTGGCGGGGTCGCCCGATAGCCACTCATAAGTGAACACCTTGAAAAAATCTTCGGAGGCATTTAAGCCGTACTTGTTTAGTCGGGTTTCACCTACTTGTAACATGTTGCCTTCGCCCCAATTCGTCATTACCACGTGCTTGATGCCACTCGATTGCGCGAGCAATGCCTCTTTTAATGGGTATGGCTGGTTATTACCCGTGCCGATGTGGCCGTTCCACTCTGCCTGGTTATATACTTTGTAGATATTGTTATAGTTGACGTGGAATGTATCGTAAGAATACTCATCTGCCACCCACAGAAAAATCAGAATGCTTGAGGCAAGCCCAATGGCTAGTCCACCGATGTTAATGATCGAATACGTTTGGTTTTTCACCAAACTCCTGAAAGCAATTTTGATGTAGTTGCGCAGCATGTCAATTTGTTTTTGGCACAACGACTACAATATCGTGCCAGCGCAGAAACACTGTTGTTTATTGACGAAATAAGGGTTTTTGTTAAGTTTTGTTGTCGGATGCGGACAAAAACGTCCGATTGCGGTCAATTTGTATGCCCGTGATACCTCCGCTCTTTTTCGCGCTCCAAGTCTTCGCGTTCTCGTTTGATGCGAACTTTAGCGGTGGGTCCTACCAAAATGGGCACGCGCTCTACTTCAACATTCGCCAATTCAAGTCCATACATTTCTTTAGTGGCAAGGCTATGCTTTTTGATGAACCTGTAGCCTTGAATAATCAAATTGTCAAACGAAGAAATCTCACTGTCTACCGATGCCAGCGAGTGCAGTATGATGAACTTGAAGTCGGCAGGCATGGCGTACTTGTGCAAAGAATCATAATGGCTTACAGTATCAATTTCGTTGTTCTCGGCCATTTCTTGAACAATCTTATTGAAAAGTAGATTTACCCGGTGGTCCGCTTTAAAGCCCAATTTAATCTTTACAAAAAAACAACGTTTAGGAATGATCGTGTCAACGGAATATTTTGAAGTATAAGGACTGTCTACTGTATCCACATGAACAAACCAATAACAGTCTGCACGTTTGGGTTTCTTTTTGAAAATCGAGTAGATGATATTGGAGTCAATGTAGCGCTTGCTATCGGCCACCGACATGTAAACCAAATTGGTCGCTTCCTTGGGTATCGATTGGTCTACTTGCAAATCTTGCAGCATGGGCACGTAGTGCTTCAAGTCAACAAACTCTGTGTGCCTGTCTCGCAAAATGCGCGCGCGCAGCAAAATGTACATCATCAGAAAGAAAACAATGGCGATGGCAAATGTAATCCACCCTCCGTGCACAAACTTGTCGAGATTAGAAACTAAAAAAGCACCTTCAATAATCACAAACACAAGGGCAATAGCGATGGAGCGATAAATAGATTTTCTTGAGCTGGCAAAATAAAATACCAACAGCACCGTGGTCATTAACATATTGAAGGTGATGGCCAAGCCGTAAGCACCCTGCATGTTGTCTGATTTTTCGAAGTGAAATACCACCAGCGCACTTCCCACCAATAAAATCCAATTGATGGCCGGCACATAAATTTGGCCCATCATTTGACTTGGGTATCGCACGCGGGTGGCAGGCCACAATTTTAATTTCATCGCTTCATTCACAAGCGTAAATGTACCCGATATCAACGCTTGGCTGGCAATGATGGTGGCCGCAGTGGCAATTACCACACCAAATATCAATAGCCATTCCGGAATCATTGAAAAAAACGGAGTGATTTCCCCAAGCTTTTGGCCCTCGTAGTTAGATAAAATCCACGCACCTTGGCCAAAATAATTTAGCAGCAGCGCCACTTTCACAAAGCCCCAACCCGCCCGTATATTCGATTTTCCGCAGTGACCTAAATCAGAGTACATAGCCTCTGCGCCAGTAGTACATAAAAACACGGCACCCAATAGCCAAAAACCACCCGGAAATTTGACAAGTAGGTCGTAAGCGTAGACCGGGTTGATGGCTTGCAATACCTCAAGGCGACCAAAAAGTTCATAAGCACCTATGGCTGCGATAAAGGTAAACCAAAGCAACATCACAGGTCCAAATGTTTTGCCTACTACACTCGTCCCGAACTGCTGAAAAACAAAAAGCACCGCCAGTATGGCGATCACAATGGTTACAATGGTGTTTGTCGTAATATCAGGCACCAAAGTTTTGATTCCCT
The DNA here is from genome assembly GCA_018267275.1 of Bacteroidota bacterium. Taxonomy (GTDB): domain Bacteria; phylum Bacteroidota; class Bacteroidia; order Cytophagales; family Cyclobacteriaceae; genus ELB16-189. The sequence continues at coordinate 70,424 of JAFDYV010000002.1, forward strand.
CTACTGCTGACGTTACCGAAATAGCGGGAGTAATAAAACCATCTGCTAGCAACGTACAGCATCCAATAATCGCAGGAAATATTACCCAGGCAGCTCGGTATTTGCGCACCAATGCATACAATGCAAAAATGCCGCCTTCACCTTTGTTATCTGCACTTAAAGCCAAGTAGATGTACTTAATGGAGGTAATGATGGTGAGCGTCCAAAACACACACGACAGTCCACCAAAAATCAACTCTCGCGAAACAACATGTTCGCCCACAATAAATCTGAAGGTATAGATGGGAGACGTACCGATGTCACCGTAAATGATCCCAAGCGACACCAAAACGCCCGCCCAAGAAAGACGATGCGTACGAGAACTCGTCTCCATAAAAAGAATTGTTTACGACTAGTTTACTTCGTTCACATGCCCGTGATAACGCAGTTCTTTTTCCCGCTCAAGGTCTTCGCGCTCGCGTTTGATTCTCACTTTAGCAGCCGGGCCTACCATAATCGGTACACGTTCTACTTCCACGTTGGCTAATTCCAAGCCATACATTTCTTCGGTAGATAAACTATGTCCTTTAATGAATCGGTAACCTTGAATGATAAGGTTGTCAAAGGAAGAAATCTCGCTATCCACCGAAGCAAGCGAGTGCAGCATGATGAATTTGAAATCTGCTGGCATGCTATGTTTTTTCAACGATTCGTAATGGCTCGTCACATCGATTTCTGCTGCTTCCGCTAAGTCGTGAAGAATTTTATTAAACAAAAGGTTCACGCGATGGTCTGCCTTGAAACCTAATTTTATGCGAACAAAAAAGCACTTCTTTGGTATAATGGTATCAACAGAATATTTTGATGTGTAAGGGCTATCTACCGTGTCAACATGCACAAACCAATAACAATCAGCACGCTTGGGTCGCTTTTTGAAAATCGAGTAAATGATGTTTGAGTCAATGTAACGTTTGCTGTCGGCAACGGCCATGTAAACCAAGTTGGTGGCTTCCTTTGGTATTGAGTTATCTGCTTGCAGGTCTTCAATCATTGGCACGTAGTGCTTTAAGTCCACAAATTCTGTGTGGCGATCGCGGAGGATTCGAGCACGCATCAAAATGAACATCATTAGGAAGAATGCAAATGCGATGGCAAATGAAAACCAGCCGCCATGCGCAAATTTGCTCAGGTTGGAAATTAAGAAAGCTCCTTCCACGGTGAAGAAAACCAATGCAAGCACCGATGAGCGAATGGTTGATTTTTTGACGGTAGAAAAATAAAATACCAGCAAAGAAGTGGTCATCAGCATATCAAAAGTGATGGCCAAACCATAAGCGCTTTGCATGGCCACAGATTCTTTAAAATAGAACACCACCACAATGCAGCCGAACATCAGAATCCAGTTAATGGCTGGTATATAAATCTGACCTTTTACCGTGCTTGGATAGCGCACGCGTGTCGCAGGCCAAAACTTCAATTTAATCGCTTCGTTGACCAACGTAAATGTGCCCGATATCAAAGCTTGGCTGGCAATAATGGTGGCCATGGTGGCAATCACAATTCCAAAAATCAACATCCACGCTGGGATAATGGCAAAGAAGGGCACAATGCCGTCAATGGTTTTTCCTTCATATTCAGCAAGTAGCCAGGCACCTTGTCCAAAATAGCTCAACAAGAGACAAACTTTTACAAATACCCATCCCACTCTTATGTTGGTTTTTCCACAATGGCCCAAATCTGAGTACATCGCTTCAGCACCTGTAGTGCAGAGAAAAATTGCCCCCAAAAGCCAAAAGCCTCCAGGATATTTCGCCAATAATTCAATCGCATAAACAGGGTTGATGGCTGCAAAAACACCCCAATTGTCTTGCAAGTGATATGCGCCTATGGCCCCGATAAACAAAAACCAAATCATCATTACTGGGCCAAATGTTTTACCAACTACGCTACTTCCGAATTGTTGGAAAACAAACAACAGCACCAAAATGATAATTACAATCGTGATAATGGTATTGGTGGTGATAGAGGGCATCAAAAACTTCAAGCCTTCCACCGCAGATGTTACCGACATTGCAGGTGTAATGAAGCCATCGGCAATCAACGTGCAGCAACCGATAATGGCAGGGAAAATAACCCAATTGACTTTGTAGCGTCTCACTAAGGCGTACAGGGCAAAAATTCCACCTTCGCCTTTGTTATCGGCACGCAAAGCCAAATAAACGTACTTGAAACTGGTGATGATGGTGAGCGTCCAGAAAACGCAAGATAAGCCACCGAAAATCAGTTCTTTTGAAACGGGGTTCTTACCTACAATAAATCCAAAAGTGTATATAGGCGAGGTACCTATATCACCGTAGATGATGCCCAATGCCACCAGCACGCCAGCGGCAGAAAGCTTGTGATGTTTATTAGAGTCCACTTCTACATTAGGCCGATTGCTTCAAATCCTCGGTCGGAGATTTTACTTCATCGGCACTCATTTTTTCTTCGCCTCGGCCAATAATCAGGCGATTGCTTCTATCGTATGAAAAGTAATTCCACATCCAACTGAAGAAGGTAAACACACGGTTCTTCCAACCTACAATCGACATTAAATGAACGAACATCCATACATACCAAGCAAACATGCCTTGGAAGCGAATGCCTTTCAAATCTACTACCGCTTTATTTCTTCCCACTGTAGCCATGCTGCCCTTGTCAAAATACCGGAAGGGCTTCATCGGCTTTTTTGCGATGAGGTTCAAAATGTTTTTCGCCACAAGGCGACCTTGTTGTTGTGCAGGTGGCGCCATTTGCGGATGCCCTTTAGGGAATTTGGCATCACCACCTTCCATTAAAGCAACATCGCCAATCGCAAAAATATTTTCGTAGCCTTTAACTCGATTAAATTCGTCCACCGCCAAGCGATTGCCACGCGTAACTGCCTCGGCTTGCAAACCTGATACCGGGTTGCCCTTTACGCCCGCAGCCCAAATCAATGCCCGCGAAATCAGTTTCTCGCCAGTATTCAATTGTATCTCCACACCGTCATATGACTTCACAGCAGCACCTAGATGTACTTTCACGCCCATCTTCGTGAGGAACTCCAATGCTTTCTCGCCCGCTTGTTCGCTCATCCCGTTCAGCAATCGAGGAGAAGCCTCCACCAAATGCACATCCATTTGGCGCATGTCCAGTTCTTTATAGTCGCGGGGGAATACATTGTGTTTCAGTTCGCTCAACGCGCCACACAATTCAACACCTGTTGGGCCACCGCCCACCACCACAAAATCCATCAATGAGTTCATTACTTCCCGGTCTTCAGTCAGCAGCGCGTACTCCATCTGGCGGATGATTTTGTTGCGCAGTTTGATGGAGTCCGCAATGTTTTTCATGGACATGGAGAGCTTCTGCACATCCTCCATACCATAAAAGTTGGTAACAGCACCGGTGGCAATCACCAGATAGTCGTATTTCACCTCCCCGATAGACGTCTCAATGTAGTTTTCTTCGGGTTTGATGTTCTTTACTTCGGCTAGCCTGAAAAAGAAGTCATTGTATCGCCCAAACATTTTGCGGAAAGGCGCCACAATTGAGTTCGTCTCCAAACCCGAGGTAGCAACTTGGTACAATAAAGGCTGAAAAGTATGATGGTTATTTTTATCGAAGAGCACGGTTTGCACCTTTGCCCCGCGAAGCTTCTTGACTACTTCCAACCCTCCAAACCCGCCACCGATGATGATAATTCGAGGTTTGCCCAGGTCTTCAATACGCGTGCGCGTGGTTATTAATTTGGGCATTTAACGAAGAAAATTTCCGTTTTGCGGTCGCAATTTACGCGTTGTCGGTTGATTTAAGGCTTTTTGAAAAAATATTTTCTTCTTGAGGCCTGAACCGCGGTAAACCCTATAATTTTGTGCGGTTGAAATGCACCAAAAACTAACAACTGTTATGATTAAAAACCTATTATTAGCATCGGCTGCGGCCTTATTATTGGCCAGCTGCGGTGGAAATTCTGAAAAACTCCAGTCGCAAGTAGATTCCTTAAAGATTGAGTTACAAACTAGCCAACAATTTGCGCAAACGTTGCAGGAAGTTGGTGTATTGATGGACTCCATTGACGCCAACCGCCAGCTATTGCGCGTAAACATGGTAGAAGGTACGACCTACGATGACTATAAGAGCCGTATGCGCGATATCAATAACTATGTAAAAGACACGCAGAGCAAAATTGGCGAGTTGGAGAAGTCATTGAAGAAAGCAAAGGGCAACGCCAACGCCTATGCCGCCACCATCAAGAAGTTAAAGGCTGACCTTGAATCAAAGAATGCGGAAATTGCTTCGTTGAACGAAAAGGTAGAACAACTTAAGAACGAGAACTCGAACTTAATTACCACAGTGGGGCTGCAAGAAGCTGAGCTATCCGACAAAGAGGCGCAGATCCAAACCAAGCAACAAGAGTTGGCGCTGATTGAAGCACGAATTCAAGAGCTAATGGTGCAAAGCAAAGTAAACGAGGCAGACTCTTACTTTACACGTGCCGCTGCAATTGAAGAAGCTGCTAATCGTACCAAACTTGCTCCGAAAAAGAAGAAGAATACCTACAAGGAAGCAATTGAATTGTACAAGAAGGCATTGTCGCTGGGCAAGCAAGAGGCGCAAGCGAAAATTACCGAGTTGGAGAAGAAGATCTAATCCAAGAAAGCATTGCAAAAAAAAACCTTCCAAGGAATTGGAAGGTTTTTTGTTTTCTGCCCCTGCCTACAACATGGTTTTTGCATCCATCCGCACAATGTGTTTGGCGGCTTGAAATGGTTCATGGTTATAAAATCCCGATAATATTCGGTGTGCGATTTGCTCCATCACCAACTCGTCATCTGTCTTGCCTTGTTTGCCGCGCCAGTACACGCGCTGCGGATGTTTTTTCATGTCCTCTACATAGCTTACAGCATGTTGATATTGCTCGTTGGTGAATGTAATGGTAAAGCAGGTTTTTACTTGATGTGTTTCCATATCGGTTGGGTTTTCAATTGGTGTGCCAAAAAATCCTTCACGATTTTACAAAAAATCAAATAACTTGTAAAGAGCCTGTTTCATTCTCGGTCACTGTTGTCCGAAACTGGTTATTGGATGCTGGACTCTGGATGCTGGGGGCTGGCATCTAGCATCCAGTATCTAGTATGCTACTTTCCCTCTAACAATTTCAGTATCGCCATGTATTCATCTCGTAAGCGTGCAGCCTCCATAAATTCCAGTTCCTTTGCTGCCTTCTCCATGGCCTTGCGCGTGCGGTCGGCCAGTTTTGTTAACTCATCTTTGCTTAGATAAGCGGTGACAGGGTCTGCCGCCAATGATTTTTCTTCGTCTTCGATATAATACTGCTTGACGGATTTTTTGGAGTCTGCCACTTTGGTTTGACCTAAAATAGAGTCTTTGGACTTCAAAACTGTCTTTGGCGTAATGTTATTAGCCAAATTGTAGTCCATCTGCACTTTGCGCCTGCGGTTGGTTTCGTCTATGGCCATCAGCATTGACTCTGTGATTTGATCGGCATACATGATCACACGGCCATTTTCGTTGCGTGCCGCCCGACCGATTGTTTGCACCAATGAACGCTGGTTGCGTAAAAATCCTTCTTTGTCGGCATCCAATATAGCCACCAACGAAACTTCTGGTAAATCCAGCCCTTCGCGGAGCAGGTTCACGCCTACCAATACATCAAAAACGCCTAAGCGTAGTTCCCTTAAAATTTCAACCCGATCGAGTGTTGAAACCTCTGAGTGAATGTACCTACATTTCACAGCTGCACGTTCCAGAAATTTCGTCAATTCCTCTGCCATACGTTTGGTAAGCGTGGTCACCAATACACGTTCTTTCTTTTTCACCCGCTCATCAATTTCTTCCAACAAATCGTCAATTTGGTTTTTGCTGGGGCGAACATCAATTTCAGGGTCGAGCAGACCAGTGGGCCTGATCAGCTGCTCAATCACCACACCCTCTGATTTTCGCAATTCATATTCTGATGGAGTGGCGCTTACGTAAATCACTTGATTAACCAACGATTCAAACTCGTTGAAGGTAAGAGGTCGGTTGTCCAAGGCTGAAGGCAATCGAAACCCATAGTCAACCAAATTAACTTTGCGCGAGCGATCGCCTCCCCACATGGCTCTGACTTGTGGCACCGTAACGTGGCTTTCATCAATCACCAGTAAGAAATCATCAGGGAAGTAATCAATCAAACAGAATGGTCTAGCGCCTACATTCCTTCGATCAAAATAGCGTGAGTAATTTTCAATGCCGCTGCAGTAGCCTAACTCTCGCATCATTTCCAGGTCAAACTCAGTTCGTTCCTTTAGCCGTTTCGCTTCCAAAAATTTTCGCTCTTGTTGGAAACTTTCCACTTGCAATACCAGGTCATCTTGAATTTCACGTATTGCTTGGTTCAATAAATCTTTGCCCGTTACAAATAAATTGGCCGGGAAGATTGTGGCTGTTTTTAAGTCTGAAATTTTTTTGCCAGATACCGGATCAATTTCATGAATTGATTCGATTTCGTCACCAAAAAAATAAATACGCAGTGCATAGTCTGCATAGGCTAGAAAGATATCAACTGTATCGCCCTTTACGCGAAAGCTGCCGCGCTTGAACTCAGCTTCCGTTCGTTTGTACAGAATGTCTACCAGTGCAAATAAGAAACGATTACGCGGAATCAATTCGCCCACCTTTAATTGAATTCGGTTCTTTCCAAACTCTTCGGGATTGCCAATACCGTAAATACACGATACCGATGCAACCACTAACACATCTCTTCGGCCAGTGAGCAATGAGGATGTGGCACTTAGCCGAAGTTTTTCAATCTCTTCGTTGATAGACAAGTCTTTTTCGATATACAAATTCGAGGACGGAATGAAGGCTTCCGGCTGGTAGTAGTCGTAGTACGAAATAAAGTATTCTACCGCATTCTCAGGAAAAAACTGCTTGAACTCCCCATACAATTGCGCGGCCAGGGTTTTGTTGTGGCTCAACACCAGGGTAGGGCGGTTCACTTTCGCCACCACGTTCGCGATCGTGAATGTTTTTCCAGAACCGGTTACACCAAGTAGGGTTTGATGTTGTTCGCCTTGCAACAATCCTTTTGTCAGCTGTTCAATGGCTTTGGGTTGATCGCCCGTGGGGAAATACTCGCTGGTGAGTTGGAAATCCATGAATGCAAGATAAGCAGTTCTAAAATCAATGCAAGGTTGTTGCGGGCAACACTACAGTTTGAGCTACGTCTATTGTGTACCTGTTTTCCGCTTATTGTTTAACTTCGTTGTCGCAACATGGAAAATCCTGAACAAGCAATCCTCACCATCCTCCAAGCTCGGTCGAAAACAAGCAACATTGTCAATGTGATGGACGCATTGAATTATTCTTCAGAAAACTTTCAAAAGGCATTTGACATTGCTCTTGAAATGGAAAACCGCAATTTGGTGAAGTTGCTTTACTGCAACTTTCAAGCAGGGAAAGTTGTTGTGGAGTTTACCTTATTAGCAGAGCCGTATTTGAGAAGGCATTAAGTCTTCTAATTGTTCCAAATTGCCCAGGCCTTTTCTGCTTGGATGTGCAGCATCTCTAATCCATTTTTAATGTTCGCCCCGCGCATCTCCGCTTTTTGTAAGAATACTGTACGTGCAGGGTTATAAATCAAATCGTATACGTAATGTGTGCTATTAAGAAACTCGAAGTTAATAGGAGGGAAGGCATTGGTATCTGGACTCATGCCAAGGGGAGTGGTATTAATAATTAATGCTGACCCTTCAATTATCTTCCCATCTTTTTCTAACTCTTCATACGTGATATAGTCTTTTGCCTTTTCTCTTGATACGATTTGAAATGGAATAGACAATTTTCTTAATGCTTGCTGAACCGCTTTGGATGAACCTCCACTTCCCAGAACCAAAGCTTTGGCATTTTCAATTTTGGGGAACCACTTCTCCAGGGTTTCATAAAATGCATCGCTGTCGGTATTATAACCTACTAGTTTGCCGTTTTGAATCTTGATTACGTTGACTGCGCCAATTTTCTTTGCATTATTGTCGATGTCGTTTAAGAATTTCATCACTTGCTCTTTGTAAGGAACAGTCACATTCAAACCGCATAACTCCGGATTTTCATTTAAAAGCCTCTTCAGTTCTTCAACTGTTTGCAATGGATACAAATCATAGTGATAATCGCGCAAGCCTTCTCTAAAAAACTTTTCATCGAAATAAGATTTTGAGAAAGAGTGCGATACTGTAGAGCCGATTAAGCCAAATTTCTTTTCCATAATGTTAATTAATTGTGCCCTTCTTTTTTTTCTTTAATCAAACCCACTACCATTGGTAGCACAGATATTAGAATAATTGCAATGATGACCTTTTCAAAGTTCTCTTTAATGATGGGGATGTTGCCAAACAAATAGCCAAGTGTAGTAAGTCCAACAACCCACAGAACAGCCCCTGCCACGCAATTAATTATGTAACGCTGATAATGCATACTGCCGGCTCCTGCTACAAAAGGAGCAATGGTTCTAACAATCGGCACGAACCTAGCCATGATAATTGTTTTCGCGCCATGGCGCTGATAAAAAGCCTCGGTTTGTTCTATATACTCGCGCTTGAAAAACAAAATACGTTCTTTACTTTTAATGAAATTACCCGCAAACCTGCCAACAAAATAATTTACATTGTCGCCCATCAAAGCCGCAACAATCAGCAACGGAACGATAAAGTAAACATTTAATGTTGAGTTTGGCAACGCAGCGATGGTGCCCGCAGCAAACAGGAGTGAATCGCCCGGCAAAAACGGCATTACAATCAATCCCGTTTCTGTAAAAACTATTAAAAACAAAATGATGTACGTTAGCGTACCATATTCGTTCACAATCGCAATCAAGTGATGATCTAAGTGAAGAATAAAATCAATCAATGACTCAACCATGATCAATCAGCGTGAAAAGGTGGCGCGGTGTTATCTTTCTTTCGCTCTAATCCAAGAAAGTGCAAGAAGGTATCACCACGCAAACCTAGCCGTATGGTTTCCAAAGGGATTACTTCGTTCGGGGCAATGTTGCCTAAATTGACATTTGCACCCAATAACTTGATGAACCAAACCTGCTGTGCTTTTTGAGGTGCCTCCCAGATAATTTTTTCGAATGGGATTTTAGTCAAAATTTCCTGCACTAATCCAGAACGCACCTCGCCTGACGAGCGGAACAAACCCACGTTGCCGCCTTCGCGTGCTTCGCCAATCACTTTCCAAGCGCCTGCATCTAGTTCTTTTTGCATCAAATCAATCCACATGTAAGGTGGAATAATTTTGTCTGCATCTTTAGATCCAACTTCAGAGAGTACTGTTACTTGCTTCGAAAGTTTGTTGATATAATCTAACTTCTTGTCATGATCTAGATCGATCGATCCGTCAGAGACCTCGGCAAAAGACAAATCAAATTTGTCCAGCACTTTTCGATAATCATCAAACTGATCGCGGATAATGAAAGCTTCGAACAAAGTGCCACCAAAATAGCAAGGTACGCCAGCATCTTTGTACACCTTTATCTTCTCCTTCAAATTTGGTGTGACATATGAGGTGGCCCAGCCTAGTTTTACTATATCAACATGGTCGGCTGCAATGCTCATAAAGTCTTCTGCCTCGCGCACGCTCAAGCCTTTGTCCATGGCCATGGTAAAGCCCATCTGCCTGGGCTTTTTAGTACGCTCAGGTAAGTTTTTAAGATTGTAGTTCATTAGGAGTTCTCTTTTCTAAACTGATCGATAATTTTAAAGAAGGCTTTCTGCGTTTCGAGTTTCGGAAAGAAATCGAACAAAACTTTGTGTCCTTCAAAGTCCAAAATTAATGCATTTTCCAAAAATGTAAACGCTTCTTTAAATTTGCCGGCCTCCACTAAATAAACGCACATGCGGTAGAGCATGTCAGTGTCCTTTGGGGCATCGTTTAGCGCTTGAGCCAGCAGTTCTGCGGCCTTCATTGGTTCACCTTGTTCGTAGTAAATGAATGACCAATTCAGCCATACCTCTTTGTCATCGGGTGCGAGATTAGCTGCTTCTTCGTATGCACTGATACTTGAAATCGTGTTGCCAACTTTGAATTCGGCATGTGCGGCTGCTTTCCAGTAGTCTGCCACCAAATGGTTGATCTTGATTGCTTTATTGTAAAAGTGAAGCGCTTGATACCATTTTTCTTGTTTTTCCAAACAACTTCCGGCACCAAACCATGCTTCATCATAAAGTGTATCAAGTTTGGTAGCTTTCTGATAGTACTTGAGTGCTAAGTCGAACTGATTGATGTTTTCGTAGGCAGCACCAATACAGCAATAAACTTCCGGACTCGGTCCTTCAATCTCAATTGTCTTATTAAATTCCTCTAAAGCATCTTTGTACCGCTCCACATTCATGTAAGAGTTGCCGAGGTTGAAATGTGCTGATGCAAAATGTTCGTCAATCGCAATAGCAAATCCATATGCTTCTATGGCCTCATCAAAGCGATTGAGCTTATTACAAACAATGCCCAGGTTGTACCAAGCTGCAGACGAGTACGGGTCTTCGTCAATGAACTTACGATAATATGAAAGACTGTTGTCTAACTGACCTACTACATCCAGACAAAACGCCAGTTCATACAACGATCCCTCGTGCGTGATGTTCGCGTCAATGGATTTCTTGTAATACTCAATTGCCTGATTGTAGTCCTCTAAGCTTTGATATGCAAGCCCGATGTTATAGTAGACATCATCACGATCGTCTTCGTTGAAAGACAAAATGTGTTCGTACACTTGAATAGCCTCTGTGTGCTTGCCTTGTAGTGATAAAATTGAACCGATGGATAAATACACTTCCGGATCGGTAGGGTGCAAACTGCGTGTATGCTCGAGCAGTTCCAAGGCTTCATCGTATTGCTGCAGATTGGAGAGCACTTGCGCTTTTATCGCAATCAAATCTGTAGAAAACGGAAACTGGTCGATTGCATAGTTGACGGCTGTCAAAGCTTTTTTGAACTTCAACTTTTCCATGTAGTGATCAATGATGATCTCGTACGCGTCAATGTCAAAATAACCTGGTGAGTTCTCTTTTAGATTTGCTTCGTACCGCTTGATCAACTCCTCCTCTTCCTCTCTTTTTCTAAATTCGTGGCTCATTGGCTGAAAGGTTTTCCTAAAGTAGGTAAAAATTTACGCTTTAAAAAACCGTGTTTCGTTTCACAAAAATCGCGCAATAAAAACCTGAAGGCAATCTTGCGTTTATCCTTTCTTTGTGCTATATGTACGTAAAAAGTACTCGCAATAAGTATCTAACGTTTGCGCTAGCGATTTGAACTGAATATCTAACTTTTCTTGCGCTTTTTTACTGCTGTAAATTGATTTCGCTTTCGCAGATTTGATTGACTCACGCGAAATAGTTGGTTCTTTTCCCAATGCCCAGCTCTTCAACTCCTCTAATCTAGCCAATAAAGGAAGGAGGGAGGCATTTACTTCAATCGTGGGCGGTCGCTTTTTGAAACGCTTGGCTATTTCTCCAAAAAAAGTATGATAAGGTATTGACCCTGCCGATGCGATAAAACGCTCACCATTGAAATTGTTAGCCAGCAAATGAGTGATGATCGTTGTAACATCTTCCACATCAACGTAATTGGCGACACCGGGGGGGAAAAATTTTCGCTCATCCCACACATATTCAAATATCTTCGCGCTGCTGCGGTTCCAATCAAATGGGGCTAGAATAAAAGATGGATTGACAATGGAGCAGTTAAGACCCTCTTCAATACCACGGTATACCTCTAATTCGGCAAGGTATTTTGATTTAGCGTAGTCTGAGTTCAATGGCCCATCAGTCCATTGCGCACTCTCGTCAATCACCGCATCGCTTTTTTTTCTACCCAAAGCGGCAACGGAGCTCACGTGTATCATTTTAGGGATACCTAATATCAAGCAACCGTCCACTACGTTTTTAGTGCCTGTCACGTTGATATTAAAGATCTCGTCTCGTCTTCTTGGGTTAAACGATACCGATGCTGCTGCGTGGATAACAGCGCTCGCTCCCTTGAGATTTTCCAATAGTGCGACTGGGTTTTGCACGTCTGCGTTTTTCCAAATCAGCTTTGGGTGCTTGAGGTCGGTTTCAGACTCTTTTCGCCTCATGGCTATCACGGCATGGCCTTCGTTCAGCAGACGCCTTACTACAAATGAGCCGAGCAAACCTGATGCACCCGTTACAGCGATCATAATTGATTGTTAAGTAAAGGTAGCTGAAGTGCCTTTTGAAAGTATTTGTTGTTTTGATTTTCCATGATAAAATTAGCCTGCAATATGTTGTGGCAATCTGTACCCAACAATTCGGCCCAGCCTTTATCAATAAATTGTTGTGCCATTTTTTGCACGGGCCGCGAGTAGTAACCCATTATCGACAGCACATTGATTTGGAACAAGACGCCACGATTTCGTAGGTCTTCCGCCTTTGCTAACGTCATGTATTCGTAACGTTCGGGGTGTGCCATTATCAACTGATATCCTTTTGATGTGGCTTGAAAAATAAAGTCTTTAATCTGCAAAGGTTCGCTCATGAAATTGGTTTCGAATAGCAACTGCTTTTTTCCGAAAGTGAGGATTTCTTCTGACAGTGCAACCTTCTTCATCAGGGTTTCATCCAGGTAATATTCAGCCGCTGCTTCGATGGCAATTGGTAAACCCGCGGTTGCGATAGCCGCCTTTAATTCTGCAAGTTTTGTACGAATGCCTGTTGGTTCATTGCGATAAACATCGCTCATGATATGCGGTGTAGTAATGAATTTTTGATACCCCAGTGAATACAAAACTGACAGCATGTCAATGGATTCTTCCCAGGTTTTTGATCCGTCATCGATGCCGGCCAATAAATGGGAATGCACATCAACCTTTAATGGACTGATAACGCGCGTTTTTTGTTTTTTTAGAAATGAGAACACTGTTAACTAAAAAAATTTCGCCAGCCTGGTTTTTTGGGTTGCTCTTCGTAGTACCCATAGCCATAGGTCTTACCCGAGCTCGGCTGTGCATTGAGTACTACAGAAAGTGATGTCAGGTGGTGCAACTTTTCGATGCGCGTAATATTTGACAAGAACTCGCGCTTCGAATAGTTGGCGCGAACCACGTAAATTGAAAGATCAGAGCGCTTCATTGCCATGATGCCATCGGTTACTAAACCAACAGGTGGCGTGTCAATTACTACGTAGTCGTACATTGATTTCAGGTCGGTCAACATCTGCGTAAACTCACCGTTTAGCAAGAGTTCGGAAGGATTAGGGGGATGCGGACCTGCAGGAATGAAGTCTAAGTTCTCTAAACCAGTAGACTGTATACATTCCCTCAGTTCGTTTCGATGGATTAAGATGGTGCTGACACCTTTTGATGGATCTTTTGGTTGAAGTGATGATCCTGATTTTTGCTTACGCATATCCAAATCAATCAACACCACTTTCTTTCTCGACATGGCCAGCACTGCACCCAGATTTGCCGCTAGAAACGACTTGCCCTCGCCCGAAATTGTTGAGCTGATCGTAATTACCCGTTTGTTGCCGATAGAAGTGAAAAAATCCAAATTGGTGCGCAGCGTACGAATGGACTCACTGACAACTGATTTAGGATTCTCACTCACATGAAATGTGGTTTCTGAAATCCGCTTTGAAATTGGAATCACTCCCAAGATAGGCACCACAATTGCATTTTCTATTTCTTTTACACTGGTAATCTTATTGGTGAGCAAATAAGAAATTCCGATAAAGAAGAAGTTAAGTACTAGGCTGGCAACAAACCCGATACCCAAGATCATGTATTTTTTTGGCGATATGGGTTGCGCGGGCAGCGTGGCAGACGATAAGATTTTAAAGTCTGGTGTGTTGCCTGCTTGAGCAATTTCAAATTGTGCTTTGCTTTGCATCATGGAGAGATAAAACTCTTCGTATAGCTTGTAGAAACGTTGGTTTTTTGAAAACTCGGTGTTCTTGTCTGGCATGGTGGCAAACTCTTGCTCTAACCTTTGCTTTTGTTGGGCCATTTCAGAAAGTGATTTGAGCCAATCACGTTTTAGTTGTGAAAGGGTCCCGAAAACCTGTTCGCGCACGGTGGAAAGTTCTTTCTGCTTCTGTTTATACGCAAATGTATTTTCGTTGTAGGCGAGCGAAAGCTTGTCGCTTTCATGTCGCATTCTCATTAGGTCATCTAGTTTTTTGTTCAGGCCTTCGGGCAAAAAACCTCGGCTATTGAAATTTTGATTTGGTTTGTTGGTGCTTAGTTCTTCGATTAGTTCGTCTAACTGCGCCACTTTTTTCGACAGGATAAACCGTTGAGAATCCACTCGGTTAAGAGCGATGATTGTCCTACGCAAGTCCTGACCCAGGTCGCTACTTTTGTTCTTTAAAGTGAAGGTTTCGAAGTAGTTTTCGAAATTCTGCATGCGCTTTTCTACTTGCGCCAACTCATTGTTGAGCCACAAGATTTTCTGCTTATTTGCTAGGTTCTTTTGTTCGTTGCTATACTGTATGTAAAGCGAATCAACTTTGTTCACAATATCATATGCCTTGATGGCATTGTTGTCTTTGAATGAAACGCTAATTGTATTTGCGTTAAAATTTAAAGGCGCTACTTCCGTATTGTTGACAAGGTATGACACTAAACTAGGCCGGCTGTTGATCACGAAGTAATAGTCGTTCGAATCGTCTTCGCGGTATAGATGGGTGATGTCAATCTTTATTGTTGCGCCCGCTACCTGTAACGGCTGACCGAAAGTGCCCCTTATTTTGTTGCCGTTTTCGCCTAATTTTATTTCAAACTCGCGTTCATTCAGAAACTCAAAAAAAACAGGTTGGTCTTGGAGCTGAACGGGAACTTCTTGATAGGACACCTTGAAGGGTGACTGTTTGTATAGCTCATTCTTCAAAACATTACCGATACTGAAATAACTTACCCAAATATCGAGTGAGTCAATCACGCGATTGAAAAAAACCTTTGACTTCATTTGCTCAATCTCACCCGATACGATGTTCAGATTCTGATCCTCTACCAGCGTCTTGATACCGAGATCGGTAGCGTCACGCTTGATGTCCAACTTCATCTCAGAATCTGATTGATACACATCTTTGGTGTAACGAATGGTAAGGTAAGCCAACAGATTGCACAAAATGAAGATCAACAAAATCCACCAGCGTTGTTTTACGACTACCGATTGTAGTTTATCCCAATCAATGGATTCAAAAGATTCGCTATGTGGACTGTTGCTATTCACGTTTACTTCAGAGTGCGAACTAAAACTAGCAAGGTGGTAAGGCTCACCACTAAACTCACTACGATAAAATTGTCGCGCAAGCCCTCTACAAAAGGTCTGCGAATGGGTTCCACGTAAATGATGTCTCCGGGTTCTACCAGCATGTTGCTTTTGCGGTACCCATCAATCGTGCTGAAATCAAGTTGGTAAATGCGCTCGTTTCTGATGAGTTTGATATTGTCTGCTTTAGCATCGTTTGACAAACCCCTTGCTAGTGCGAGTACCTCTACCACTGTAATGTTTTGGTTGGTGAGAGGAATCACGAGACCGCCTGGTGCACCCAGCACGGTAACGCGCTTGTTTACAAAATTGATGACAGTAAATGGTTCTTTAAAATACTTTGCGTATTCCTTTTGCGTCATTTCTTCTGCCTGCCTCAACGTCAATCCATCCACTTTCACCTCACCGATTACCGGGAACTTGACAACGCCATTTAGTTCAACCAGGTAGTTAAACTGCTGCACTTGTTGGTTGTTCATGTTCGCCATGTTGGAGTTTGTCAGCTCAGGATTCGGGTCGATGATCCTTTCTCCTTTATTGGTAAACACATTGATGGTCAGCAGGTCATTTTTTTGAATGACGTAATTTTTTTCTGCACCTTCTGCTTCGCGCTTAAAGACTTCCGGCTGTGCCGCATCACTGGCCTTGAACATGATGTTCTTTTTGTAAGAACCACAGGATGCGAGGACGAAAAACGAAAAAAGGGTGATGTAACGCACTGAACGCATTTTTTACAAATTAACCCTAAAATACTGACTTTTCTGAATCTGGCGATGGGTTTGTTATAAACCCTGCATGGTCTGAAGGTACTTTTGAACCACAATTTTTTCGTCAAATTGGGTCTCCATTTTCTTGCGGCCGTTTTGGCCCATTTGTTGTAACGTGTGGTCATCGAAGTTCGCCATCTGCTCCATCTTGGCGGCTAGGTCATCTGCATCTTTGATCTTGCATAACAAGCCATTTAAGCCATGCTCTACTACATGGTGGCAGCCTGGCACATCGGTAGTTACAATTGGCTTTGCCGTGCTCGAGGCCTCCAATAAAGTCCGTGGCGTACCTTCTCGATAAGAGGGAAGTACTACACAATCTGCAGAAGCAATGAATGGGCGCACGTCCTTTGCAGTACCTAAATACTCAATGGTGCCACTTTGAACCCATTCATCAATCAATTTTACATCTACACCGCGTTTATGATATGGATCTTTTGCACCCAGTACTTGGAAGCGAGCGTGAATTCCTTTTGACTTCAATTTCTTCACGGCCTCTACAAATTCCAAAATTCCTTTGTCTGTAATCAGCCGCGAAATCAATAAGAAAGTAAACGGTTGGTTACGCTTAAATTCACTCGGTTGAAAATGGCTCAAATCAATGCCTGATCCCGGCAACAAATCGCAGATTTCTTCTTTGATCAACTTCCGTTCTACAAATAGATTGCGATCATCTGGATTTTGAAAGAATACTTTTTTCGGGAAACGGAAGGCGACTTTATATAGGGTAATGGCGAATTTTGAAACCAATGTTTCCTTTAAAAAGATCGTTCCTAAACCGCATACATTGTTTACCGCGGGTATCCCCAACATTGCAGCGGCCAACGTGCCGTATACATTAGGCTTTATGGTGTAGTGTAAAATGATATCGGGCTTGGTCTTGCGGTAAATTCCGTAAAGCTCAAAAATTAAGGCAAAGTCTTTGACCGGGTTGGCGCCTCTGCTGTCCATCCGCACATCGTGGTGGATGCAGCCAGCCTCTTCTAACAAATGCGTATAATCATCGTGTGGTGCGATGGTGTGCACCTCGTGGCCATTGGCCATCAGGGCTTTTACAAAATTCATCCTGAAATTGTAAATATTCCAAGATGTATTCAATACAATAGCAACTCTCATTCGCCAACTAGCCTTCAGAGGCTTACTATAGGTTTGGTTCGTAACTTTGCTAATTCCCTTATAATGAGGGAATTTTGCTTAGTAAATTGTACAAAACTAACAAAAGTAACCTCGCCCGAAAAACAATCCGGTAAGAAAGTACCTTTGCAACCGACATGGGAAACAAGAAAGCAATTTTAGTAGCGCTGGCCGATTCAAAGACGCTACCCGAGCAAACGCTTGAACATTTAGACGAGCTGGCATTTTTGGCAGAAACAGCCCATATTCAATCTATTGCGCGGTTTGTGCAGAAATTGCCCCACCCGGATGTGCGCACCTTTGTTGGGAAGGGCAAGCTGGAAGAGATCAAAGAGCTTGCTTTTCGCGAGAATGTGGACCATCTGATTTTTGATGATGACCTCAGTCCTTCGCAACTACGCAACATTGAAAAGGAACTAAACCCTGCGAATCGAGAAGACTACAAAGTGCGGGTGTACGATCGCAGTTTACTGATTTTAGATATTTTTTTGATGCGCGCCCAAACCGCCCAAGCAAAAACGCAGGTTGAGTTGGCGATGAACCAATACTTATTGCCAAGGTTGACGCGCATGTGGACGCACTTGGAGCGGCAGCGTGGTGGCACCGGCTCGCGCGGGGGTGCAGGTGAAAAAGAAATTGAGACCGACCGAAGGATGATTAAAAATCAGATTTCGGTTCTGAAGGAAGACCTGAAAAAGATTGATAAACAGCGTATCACCCAACGCAAATCGCGGCAAAGTTCGGTACGGGTTGCGTTGGTGGGCTATACCAATGTGGGCAAGTCTACATTGATGAATGTGCTCTCCAAAGCAGATGTAAAGGCAGAGAACAAGTTGTTTGCCACTGTAGATGCCACCGTGCGCAAAGTGGTGATTGGCGATATTCCTTTTTTGTTATCGGATACGGTGGGGTTTATCCGAAAACTGCCTCACCATTTGATTGAATCGTTCAAATCTACTTTGGATGAAGTGCGCGAGGCAGACATTTTGTTGCATGTGGTAGATGCTGCGCATCCCTTCCACGATAACCACATAGAAGTAGTGCGCCAAACCTTGGCTGAAATTGGCGCAGGCAACATCCCCACCGTTTTGGTATTGAACAAAATTGATTTGTTAAAAAGGGAAGAAGTGGACTTTGACCAATTGAAAGGGTATTACCGCGAGAAAGGTTTTGAGAATGTGGTATTTGTTTCTGCGTTATCAAAAGAGAACCTGCGGCAGTTTAGGCAAACTATTTTTGACATGGTGAGGAGCAAGCATATTCAGATTTATCCCAATTACATCCAAACCAATCAATACTCAGGTGATTTTGTTTGAAGCTGAGGTTGCCCGCGTTGGTCGTCTTCACCGCGCGAGCTGAGTGTTGCCTAACTGGTTAGCTTGTATTTTATTAACTTGAATCAGTTTTGTATAGGAAATGCCAATGCAAAAGATTCTCTCTAGCCAGCAAATCAAAAAGCTTGATCAGTTTACGATCGAGCACGAACCAATTGCCTCCATTGACTTGATGGAACGGGCCAGCCGTGCGTTTTTTGATTGGTTTTGTCTAAAGTTCTTGCCGCCACAAAGAATCGCGGTGGTGTGCGGCACGGGCAACAATGGGGGAGATGGCCTCGCCATTGCGCGGATGTTGGCAGAAGTCGGGTACATCATCAACGTGTTTGTGGTGAAGGGTGAAATGCCCGAGTCGCTTGACTTCCAAAAAAATCTAACTCGGTTAGATTCAAAAATTTCCAAGACAGAAATACGGCAAAGTTCAGAACTTGTGCTCGCAGCATTTGATGTTGTGATCGATGCAATTTTTGGCTCAGGCCTCTCGCGGCCTCCTTCAGGATTGTATGCTGAAGTAATAGAACGAATCAATAACTCGCAGGCTAATGTGGTCGCGGTAGATATTCCATCGGGCCTGATGATGGATTCTCATTCGAAAGGAGCAATCGTTCAAGCCGATTACACCGTTTCATTTCAGTTACCCAAGTTGGCATTTCTAATGCCTGAAAATGCAAAATACGTGGGCGAGTGGATTACAGTCGACATTAAACTTAGCACATCGTTCATCAAGCAATCAGACTGCAAACACTTTCTTGTCGATAGAAAAGCTGCCGCGAAGATTTTGAAGCCACGCAAAAAATTTTCGCACAAGGGTAGCTATGGCCATGCTTTGCTGGTGGCTGGCAGTCTTGGCAAAATGGGCGCGGCTGTTTTGGGCGCAAAAGCCGTGATGCGTTCGGGGGCAGGGTTGCTTACGGTACTGTCGCCCAAATGCGGGTACGATATCCTGCAAACTGCCGTGCCGGAGGCAATGGTTGAAATAGGTGGGTCAGATTTTTTGGAGTATGTCCCTGACGTGTTGAGCTATCAATCCATTGGTATTGGCCCGGGCATCGGCAAACAAGACAAAACGAAAAAGGCACTGGAATTCATTCTTCGTTCATATCAAAAATCAATGGTGCTGGATGCAGACGCCCTTAACATTCTTTCCGAAAATCGCCAGATGCTAGAGAGGGTGCCACAAGGGTGTATCTTAACGCCTCATCCCAAAGAATTTGAATGGCTGGTAGGTGCGTGGTCGGATGACTTTGCGCGCCTGGAAAAACAAAAACTGTTGGCGAAGCAAGTCAACTCAGTCATCGTATTGAAGGGTGCTTTCAGTTCTATCGCCTCGCCTGATGGCAATGTCTATTTTAACCCAACCGGTAATCCCGGCATGGCGACAGGGGGCAGTGGTGATGTGCTTACCGGCATTTTAACAGGCTTGTTGGCGCAAGGCTATGATCCGTTAGATGCGGCCATTTTGGGTGTTTACCTGCATGGGCTGGCTGGCGATTTGGCCGCATACGAGTTGGGGATGGATTCTGTGGTTGCTTCTGACCTTGTTCATTACCTCCCAGGCGCGTTTAAACGCGTCAAACCGTAGTTTATTTTATTTTTTTTGCGGCATTTTAAACTTTTGGCTTACGAATTGTATCTAAAGGACATTAAACACCGTAAGTAAACCTTAATGAACGCTGCCAAAATCTTGCTTCTTGCTTCTCTCACCGTTGTTTCGGCAATGGTTTTTGGCCAATCGAAAGATGAAAGCTTTGCCGCCCATGACCCGGTGAAGTCCGTTCAGGTTTACCCGAATCCCACAAGCGATTTTTTGAACGTTAAGTTTGAAACTGCCATCGCAAAGAAGGCTGTCTTCAAAATCCATAACATCATTGGCAACGAAATCAGCGTGGACGCAGAAGCCATCGATGATTTTGAAGTGCGTTTTAAAGTAAAGGACTTGCACGAAGGCTATTACATTTTAGCCGTGCAGAATGCGCAATCTGGCGCCAAGTACACCTACAAGTTTTTGAAGCTGTAACTCATTGCCACACCTGCCTGCCCGCCAGGCAGGGATTCACAGATTGGCAATCGACCGTTAAAGAATTAACATTTTTCCCGTGTCTCAAAAGAGAATGAGAACTTGTGCCTACAAGCTGGGCCATGGAGTATGAGATTTTCCATCTCGCATTCTCTCTGCCAGGGACGATGCTATATGCAAACTTTGATCACTCGACATACCATTGTAAAGAACATTGAAATCTGTGAATCAGCGGTAAAAAAAAAGACCTGCATGGATCCATGCAGGTCTTTTTTTTTACTTTTTCTACAGCAACTTTATTTTTTGATCGGTTCGTAATTCTTAAAAGGTGAAATACTCACTTTCTCCATGGCCGCTCTAAATTCTGGCCATGTTTTTTCGTAAAACTTATTTACCCGATCAATCACTTTTGCCACTTGCTCTTCAGCTTGCTTCGCCACGCGTTGATCCGTTGCGCTGATGGGGTCTTTCGATGAGTTGATGAAGAATTGTGCATTGCCAACGTAACTCATTGGGGTAGGTTCTGGCGAACGCACAATGCCTTGGCGCTTGTCTTCTTTGCCTACAATAAAGTCCATGATGTTGTTGATCGAATCTTTCATCACTTTAATTTTGTCGGTAGCTTCCTTCAAGTCAGTACGCTTCGAGTCTTTGATTTTCTTTTCATACTCCTCGGCAATCTCTTTTGATTCGCGTAAGCGCTCCATTGCCTGCGCACCTGCTGCAGTCAGTTTTTGCAAGTCTTTGATCATCGCATAGCGTGATTGAATGATGCCCTCTGAGTTTGGATAGCGCGGGTCAGACTTCACGTTGATGGTGGTGGAGTCTTTCTTATCACCAAAGGAGAGCCGCAATTTATACGTGCCGGGTAATACTTGTGTGCCACCAGGCTCTTGTGCGTTGGCGCGCGGCTTCTCTCGCGAAGGTTGACGTACACCTTTTTCATTCAAGCCCCACGTCATGCGGTTAAGGCCATTGTCTTCCGGAGCTTTCTGTTTGATGGTACGGATTTTTTCTCCTTTCATGTTGAATACCTCCAACGTGATGGAATCGTGCTTCACTTTCGGCTTATCATCTTTTTTGTCTTTCGATTCTTCTTTTTTGAACTCAGGCTTTGTGTCCTTTTTTGTATCTGTTTTTTTGTCGTCTTTTTTATCATCGACTTTCTTTTCTTCCTTCTTCTCCTCGGGCTTGTTGATAACATACGAGATAATCGCGCCCGTAGCTCGGTTTTCGCCTTGGAACATGGCATTGCCCGGGAACAGAATACCCGCTGGGTCTTGCGTCACCACTTGGTAGGCATCAGCCGGGTCAAATACATGCAGCGTTTTATTCAATACAGCGCTGGTTTCTTTTACCATTTCGCGCAGCGGGCGAATGTCGTCCAACACATACAGCGCACGGCCGAAAGTACCAATTACTAGATCATGTTCGCGTGGATGTACAACCAAATCCATGGTGGGAACGCCTGCGGGGTAGCCGCTAGTCCACCGTGTGTAGTTTTTGCCTTCATCCAAACTTACCCATAAACCATTCTCGGTGCCCACAAAAATGAGTTTGGGCTCGACTAAATCTTGCGCTACTGCCAACGTGTAATTGTTATCACCCACTTGCGAAGCAGATATCAAGCTCTCCCAAGTTTGCCCGTAGTCTTTCGAGCGGAACAGGTACGGCTTGTAATCAAACTGACGATAGTTATTCACCACCACAAACACTTCGCCTGCATTGTAAGTGCTAGCTTGCACTTGTGGAATCCAAGCACCCTTGGGCATGCCCGCAATTTTGGTGGTCAAGTTCGTCCACGTTTTTCCGCCATCGCGGGTCAGTTGAACTTGCCCGTCATCGGTGCCCACCCAAATTACATTTTTGTCTTTGGGGCTTGGCGCGATGGCCAATATCGTGCAATGGTTCTCCGCACCGGTAGCATCCATGGTAAGGCCGCCACTCTCATGTTGTTTTTGCTTTTCCGGATCGTTGGTCGTCAAATCGCCAGAAATGATTTCCCACGTGCTGCCTTTGTCGGTTGACTTGTGCAAAAACTGACTTCCATAGTAGATTGTCGATTTGTCAAATGGATCGAGCGCCAGGGCTGCATTCCAGTTAAATCGCAACTTGAATTTTGCATCGGGATGTGTGGGGCGAATGATTTTGGTGTGACCGGTTTTGCGGTCGTATCGGCCCAAAAATCCGCCTTGCGACATCGCATAACCAAAGCGACTGTCTTCAGGATCAGGCTGTACGTCAAAGCCATCGCCAAACATCACGGCTTGCCAGTAGGCGTTTTGAATTCCACCGTCTTTCCATGTGTAGGCAGGTCCGGCCCATGAGCCATTATCTTGTAAGCCACCGTATACATTATAGGGTTGGTCCAGATCCACTGCCACATGGTAAAACTGCCCAACGGGAATATTCTCTACAAAGCGCCAATTTTTTCCATAGTCGTGGGTGATATTCAAACCACCATCATTTCCCTCTACAATAAAGCCAGGGTCTTCTTTTGAAATCCACCATGCGTGGTGATCGGGATGTACGCCTGAGTATGGGAGTAACTTTTGAAACGACTTGCCACCATCTTCGCTCACGTTCACTTCAGAATAAATGGTGTACAATCGATTTTCATTTTTAGGATCTGCATGGATTTCTGAATAGTAGAAAGGTCGATCACCAATTTCACTCATCTTATCGTTTACCATCGTCCATTTAAATCCACCATCGGTTGATTTGTATAACGCATTCTTTTTACTTTCAATGGCTGCATAAATCACATCAGGTTTGCTGGCCGCTATGGCCAGGCCCATACGGCCAAGCTCTCCTTCCGGCAAACCATCTTTATCGGTTCGCTTTGTCCATGTTTTTCCACCATCGAAGGTGATGTGCAAACCTGAACCGGGGCCACCCGATTTGAATGTCCATGGCCAGCGTCTATGTTCCCACATGGCAGCGATTAACTTGTTTGGATTGGTTGGGTCCATAACCAAATCAGCACAGCCTGTTTTGTCATTTGCGTACAAAACTTTTTCCCATGAATTTCCCCCATCTGTGGTTTTGAAAACACCCCGCTCAGGATGCTCGCCCCAAGGTGACCCGATAG
Source organism: Bacteroidota bacterium (assembly GCA_018267275.1). Lineage (GTDB taxonomy): Bacteria > Bacteroidota > Bacteroidia > Cytophagales > Cyclobacteriaceae > ELB16-189. The sequence continues at coordinate 94,057 of JAFDYV010000002.1, forward strand.
CCGCTACGTAAACGGTGTTGGTGTTTTTTGGGTCGATGATGATGCGATAGATGTTGCGTGTTTTTTCCAATCCCATCAGTTTCCAATTTTTGCCACCGTCTAAGCTGCGGTAAACGCCCGAGCCGCTATTCAAGCTGTTACGTGGGTTGCCTTCGCCCGTCCCTACCCAAATTACCGAGGGGTTGTCTTGCTGAATGGCAATGGCGCCAATTGACAATATATTTTCTTTGTCAAAAATAGGCTCCCAGTTGATGCCCCCACTGGTGGTTTTCCACACGCCACCCGAAGCAGAGCCCGCATACATGATGTCTGTATTGCCGTTAACTACATCAATGGCCGTAATGCGCCCGCTCATGCCGGCAGGGCCGATGGCGCGTGGTTTCATGCCCTTCATTTTTTCCATGTCGATTTTCTGTGCAATCGAAAGGGTAGTGATAAGCAGAAATACTGAAAACAGTAGATTGTATTTTTTACGCATAGTTTGAGTTTTAATCAGCACGAAAGATACTACGTCTATCCGCTCTTAACAGAAACGATTTTGTGTACAGCGAAATTACAGGATGAAGTGTAACAGCAGAGTATGAGTGGCGTGCAGCACGATGGGTTCTAATTGAAAGCCGTGTTTGCCTTGATGCAAAATGTTCAAAGCAGCAGAAAAATGAATGGTTGTGAATGGCTGCTGAATCGATTTTTGATCAAGCCCTTTTCATTCACAAAATGTGCAACAATCGCATCTGAATACTCCCTTCTACATGGAAAAAATTTTGCAATCTTTTCTACTTTGTTGGTCTTTAGGATTGTTTGCAATACAACTTTTTCGCGCGCGCCAATTTCGCAATTGGGCTTCACTGCTTTTTCGATTTTCTCAATAATCGCGTTGATCTCCGCTACTTGATTTTGTTTGAACATGGTCATTTGCTAAAGGTAGCAAAAACTCACCAAATAAACTTTTGATTTATAAGCCGCGGGCTGCCAGTCTTGAAATAATTAAAAAATCTTCCCCGGATTCAAAATCCCATTGGGGTCAAAAACTTTTTTAATACCACGCATCAAACCAAGGTTGACTTCGCTCATGGCGATGCTCATGTACGGACGTTTGGCTATCCCAATGCCATGCTCGCCAGAGAGTGTTCCGCCCAAACTTACTGTCAGTTTGAAAATCTCACCGATGCCTTCGTTTACTTTCGTATTCCAATATTCTTCGCTCAAGCCTTCCTTTAAAATATTCACGTGCAGATTGCCATCACCCAGGTGACCAAAGCAAACTGTGTTGAAGTTGTAGCGTTTTCCAATTTCTTTAATGCCATTAATGAGCTTTGGCAGATTGGCACGCGGCACCACCACATCATCTGATTTAGTGAGTGTGTACCAGTTCACAGCCGGAGAAATATTTTTTCTGATTTTCCATAACTCCGCTTTTTGCGCTTCGGTATCAGCAAACAAAATTTCTCCACTTTCAAATTTTTCCACTACACCCATCACGCGCTCCGCATCGCGCATCAGCACTTCCTCATCGTTGCCGTCTAGCTCGCAGAGTAAATATGCATTCATTCCTTCCGTTAACCTGGTCGTGACGGGGCTATTCAATACTTTTTCGCAGTAATCAAAAGTTTTGGCCGCTGCTTCTTTCTCAAAAAACTCCATGCCTGAAGGTGTAATGCCCGCTACATAAATGGCTGCAATAGCTTTGCACGCTTCTTCATTGCTGCTGAACGGGATCATCATTAGCACGTTCTTCTGCGGATAGCCGCGCAACTTGAAAACAATTTTCGTGATAATGCCTAGCGTGCCTTCGCTGCCGCACATCAATTGCGTCAGGTTGTATCCTGTAGAATTCTTCAACACATTAGCCGCAGTCCAAATGATTTCGCCAGTCGGCAATACCACTTGCATGTTCAACACATAGTCACGGGTAACGCCATACTTCACAGCTTTTGGCCCTCCCGAGTTGTTGGCCAAGTTACCTCCTAAAAAACAAGAGCCCCCACTTGCGGGGTCAGGCGGGTAGAACAGTCCTTTTTCTTTAACGGCTTTTTGAAATACTTCGGTGATCACACCCGGCTCTACCGTTGCCTGCAAATTCAACTCATCGATATTCAAGATTTTGTTGAACCGTTCCATGCTGATGACAACACCTTTTTTTACTGGTAGTGCTCCCCCGCTCAATCCCGTTCCTGCCCCGCGCGGGGTTGTAGGTAATTTATATTGATTACAAATTTTAAGCACCTCGCTCACTTCTTCTGGTGTGCCTGGCTTCACCACCACGTCAGGCATAAATTGATAGTCTTCGGTTTTGTCGTGGCCGTACTCGTTGCGTGTTTCTTCGTCCACCATTACAAAGCCTTCTCCCACAATAGATTGAAACGCCTTAATTACTTCGATGGCGAACTCAGTTGTGGGCGCTTCTACTTCTTTGGTGTATGCCATTATGTGCTAAATTTGTTGTGTGATGTCAATAGTAAATCGCAAAATTAGTCAATTAAGTTTGCAACGACTTGCGATTTTTCTCTCGATTTTTCTGCTGCTAAACGCTTGTTCGGCCTCGCGCAAATCGAAGATGCGGGCGCAGGAAGTAGATGCTGTTATCCGTGCCGCGCGCGCCTATACTGGTACTCCTTATAAATGGGGAGGCACGACCCGTTCCGGAATCGATTGTTCAGGATTGACGGGCAATGCCTTCAATGCGATTAAACTGAATCTACCTCGAACTGCCGATGCGCAAGCACTTGTTGGTGAAAAAGTGAAACTCGCAGATTTAAAGCCTGGTGATTTGGTTTTTTTTGCCACAGGGAAAAAGAAGCGCGAGATTACGCATGTTGGCATTGTTACCGCTGTGAAATCGAAAGACAATATCAAGTTTATTCATGCATCCACTTCGTTGGGCGTGGTAGAGACTGATTTGTTTTCGGATTATTATAAAAAGAGGTTTCGCTTGGCGAGACGTGTGATTGACTAATCATCGATACGGGATACTCGATCTTCGACTGTTCCAGCATCCGGTATCTTGAGTTTATATTAGCATTTTATGGAAACAACCGGATTTAAGTTGAAAGTAGTTTACCAATATTTGGTGGTATTGGCGTTAACGATTGCCTTTTTGGTCTTGAGCAAAGACATTCTGATGCCCATGGCATTTGCAGCTCTTTTTTCGGTAGTGCTTTTGCCGGTGGTCAAGTTCTTTGGCAAGAAGATGGGTGAGATTGCCGCTATTAGCCTCACGCTTTTTTGTGTGTTGATTTTGATGCTGATGATTGGCTGGTTTGTGATTTCTCAACTTTCCAGTTTAGCGGCCAGCCTTCCTGACCTTGAGCAAAAATTCCTGGACTTGATTACGCAAATCAGCGACTCGCTGAACAGCAAATTCAAAGTATCGACCACTGAGCAGGTTCAGTATTTGAAAGATGGGTTGAAAAATCTTTCGTCTTACTTGGGTTCTATTTTATTGTCGACCTCCTACTTGGCCTATTTTTTTGTGCAGGTACCGATTTATATTTTTTTGTTTCTCTTGTACCGAAATCGTTTCAAGGAATTTCTGCTGGCCATCAAGCCCGGTTCTGATTTGAAGTGGAAAGATGAGATTCAATCCATTGTGCGCGCCTATATATCGGGGCTCACGTTGGTAGTACTCATCGCTGGTGTTTTGAACAGTATCGGTTTGTTGGTGTTGGGCATAGACCACGCGATTTTTTTTGGATTTTTGTCGGGAGCACTTACAATGATTCCGTACGTAGGCATTACGCTTGGAGCAGCTTTGCCTACATTGGTTGCGCTTATTACCAAAGATAATATTTGGTATGCGGTGGGCGTGGTAGCCGTGCATGGCGTGGTGCAGTTTCTCGAGGGGAATTTTATAACCCCTAAAATCACTGGTTCAAAAATTTCCATCAATGCCCTAGCTGCCATTGTTGCATTGTTGGTAGGTGGGAAAATTTGGGGTATTGCCGGAATGATTTTGGCGGTGCCAGCGGTGGGTGTGTTAAAGATACTCGTGAGCCATTCAAATAATTTGAAATCCCTTTCAATTTTATTGGGGGATGAAGAGAACACAAGCACGCAACAGCCCTTGCCTCCCGATGCCCCGTCATCTAACGGATGAATGCTGCATCAAGTACTTCTTAGGAGTAACGCCAAACTTTTTCTTAAACGCTGCAATAAAATGGCTTGGGTTGGTATAGCCTACCTGATAGGCAGCTTCGTTCACCAAGTATTTTCCTGAATCAAGCAGCAGCCTGGATTGGTCTAGCTTGTGGTCAAGTAAAAAGCTATGAACCGTTTGTCCGTAAATTTCTTTAAATCCAGCTTTCAACTGATACTCATTGATGCTAACAACCTTGGCGAGTTCTTTCAAGCTGGGCGATGCCTCTAAGTTCTTTAAAAGGTATTCTTTGGCTTGCTTGATTTTCCTTACCGTTTCTTGGTCTTTTAAGAATGGGCAGGCTTCGCTGTTAGGTTGGCGGAGCGAAAAGTAAAGGCTTAATAACTCAAACACCTTACCGTGATAGTAAAGTTTTTGTGCGCTGTCACTCAATTGCGTTGTAAATAACTGATTAAGAACCAGCATCAGCGAGGGTGGAATTTCCTTTTCGTCATAGAACTTCTGGTTGCTATTCTCCGGGTTTAGCAACGGAAGAGCGTCATTCACAAATAATTGATGAAGGCTTTGCAGCGAAATCGTCATGAAGACCATTTTGGTTTGGGTAGCCAACAGCATGGAAAAGGGCATGTCCTTGTCGGGGTTATAAAAGAAGTAGTTGCGCTGCCGGGTAATTTCTCGGCTGTAATGTGGGCCAAATTGAAATACTGCACTCCCCGTTAAACAAAAGTAAAAGTGAATGATGCCTTTTGTGATTTGGTGATCTAAAGCTTGTGCATCCGCTGTTTCGTTCGCTGCAATCGACAGGGTAATGTCAGCCTTTTCATAAAGAGATTGCATTGAACATTTTTGAGTATTTTCTGGGTGAACCGGAGCTGCTAAAAGATCTTTCATAATTAAAAAATGACAAAAATCATGTTATTAATGGTCCTGAAATCGGGATTTTCACTCAAAAGTATCCAAAAGTGATCAAAAACAAGAGACTGGCATTAATTATTCTTTTTTGGGTATTTTTTCGAATACTGGCCTCACATATTTGCACCCGTGTTTAATTATTTACTTCGATTGGTGGCTTTTGTTTCGTGCACGGTGTGCGTGATGTCATTGCGTGCGCAAGATGATTCCATCAAAGTGCGCGAATTAGAAGAAGTGGTGATTACAGCTACCCGCAACGAGCGAACCATGGGAGCATTGCCCATGCCCGTCACATTGGTGCAAACACCCATGATCAAAACCATGGGTTCTGTTCGCCTCAACGATGTGTTGACCGAGCAAACAGGTTTGGTGGTGGTGCCGCAGGTAAATGGTCAAGGCAATGGAATTCAGGTCCAGGGATTTAATCCAGATTATACCCTCATCCTGTTGGATGGGGAACCAATCGTGGGCAGATACACGGGCTCCCTTGAACTTTCCAGACTTACTGTAGGGAATATTAAACAAGTTGAAATTGTCAAAGGCCCGTCTTCAAGTTTATATGGTTCGGAAGCACTGGCTGGAGTGATCAACATTATCACAGAAAGGCCGACTGCTAATACCGTTCGGCTTTCCTCGCGTTACGCAACTAATAATACCTTCGACATGAACGCTAATGCAGGTTTGGTTGGCAGGAAGTGGACAGCTTCTATTTTCGCAAATCGTTATAGTACGGATGGATATGATTTGTCGCCACAGAATTATGGCAAAACAGTTTCACCGTTCCGAAATTATACCATTACAAACAAACTTACATATAAATTTAACAAAGATACAGAGATCACAGTGTCGGGTCGTTGGTTCAACGAAAATCAAGACTTTGCCTTTGATGTACCAAGCAACAATACTTTCGTTCGCACGTATGGCGTGGGGCGTTCCAGCGATTGGAATTTGAACCCCGTGCTTCACCAACGATTTTCACAAAAAGTGAAGGGAACACTTCGTTATTACCAAACTAACTTTTCAACGGATACACAATTGAAACGGCAGTCGGATGACAGTGTTACATACACAGATTACTTCAAACAAAAGTTTGCCCGGGTTGAGGCAAATCTCGAATATTTTCCTACTCTCAACCATTCGTTGCTGTTAGGTGCTGGTCAAATTGATGAGTCGGTAGAAACTAGTCGATACGGAGATGCCACTCAAAGGCTGCAACAAACACGCTACGCATTTGTACAACATGAGTGGACACCGATTCTTAACTTATCAGTTGTGTCTGGGGTCCGTTATGACAACAATCGGGTTTATGGAGATCAATTGAGCCCTAAGCTTTCATTGCGTTATGACTGGTCGGATAACTTTGCGCTCAAAGTATCGGGTGGCTTTGGGTTCAAATCACCAGATTTCCGTCAACTATATTTCAATTTTACCAATAGTGCTGCTGGCGGTTACACGGTGTTAGGCACGGAAGTGGTTTTGTCTCAGATCGAAGATCTGTCAAGGAACGGGCAAATTAGTGCCATCATCGAAGATCCGAGCGTAATCGGAAAACTAAATGCCGAGCGTTCCATTTCCATCAACGGAGGATTCATACTCAAGCCACTTTTAGGATTTTCAATGGATTGCAATCTCTTTTATAATTCAATCGATAATCTGATTGACACTCAAGTAGTGGCGATAACCACCAGTAACCAAAGTATCTACAGTTATAAAAATATACAAAGGGCTTACACTACGGGCTTAGAAGCCAATGTTTCTTACCAGTTGCTTAAGAATTTGACAATTTCGACTGGATACCAGTTGCTATATGCTAAAGACAAAGACGTGGAAGAAAACATTCGAAATGGGGGCAGTTACAGTTTCTATCGTGATCCCAATACACTCGTTCAAGGCCGATTGACAACATCAGACTACTTCGGTCTGTACAACCGATCTCGCCACCAAGGAAATATCAAGATTTTTTATCGCGATGAGCGTTCGGGTTGGGAGGGGAGTATTCGCGTGTTATACCGTGGAAAGTTTGGCATAGGTGGTATTCGTGGAAACATTCAAGGTGAAGTGGTTCCCTCATCCGATCGCGACAACAACGGGATATTGGACACGTATGATTTCTTTGTCAGTGGTTACGCGCTTACCAACTTATCAATAGCAAAGTCAATAAAAAGCTTGAGGCTTCAATTAGGTGTGGATAATCTCTTTGATTACACAGAGCCCATCTATATTCCCAACATTCCGGGGCGCCTCATTTACGGAAGCGTACAGTATACTTTGAAACTATAAACACAAAAAAGCAAAATGACAAATTCTATGAATTACCTAACGAAGTTTTTTTTGATTGCGTTGTCGATCGCATTTTTAGAATCATGCAAGAGTAGTGACCCCGCTCCAGTAACACTCACAGGTACCACTGTAAAAGACTTGGCAGCTGATCCTCCCTCGGGAGGTTATAACCCAACCAACGGACAGCCCATTGGCGTTACTCGAAAATATACGTTGTTCAACTTTAAGACGGGTGCTATTATAGCAAATGCGGATAGTGCCACCGCTAAATGGGATATTGGTTTCAACGGTACCACCATCATTGTAAACGGTGGTACTAGCGGGCCCGGTAACGCAAGTGCGTTGGTTTTTACAGGGCTGTTTGATGATTTATCTGTTGCCCCTGATGGTGGTTACGCACAGGATAATAAAAACTCAACCACCGCTCCGTATGCTATTCCAAGAGGATCCGGCAAAGGCTGGTACCTGTATGATCCAGCTACCAACATCATCACTCCCAAAGCTGGCGTTGTGCTTGTTTTCAAAACAGCGGATGCCAAATATGCAAAAGCAGAGATCTTAAGCTACTACAAAGGTGCGCCCGCTGCACCCTCTAACACTACACCCGATCGCTATTACACTTTTAGGTATCTTTATCAAGCGGATGGTTCAACAAAATTGAAGTAGCCAAATGCTGTCGCTGATACAAAAGATCCCGATTATCACCACCATTTTTTCGTTTTGGTTTGCGTGGGTGTTACACGCTAGGTGGAAGTCGAAGGCAAAGCCAGAATATTTGTTTTGGTGGATGGTTGGGGTTTTTTGTTACGGTTTAGGCACCTTTACTGAGTCGTGGGTGGGGTTGTTGGGTTGGAATACCTGGATATTTAAAGCTTGGTACATTTCAGGAGCTTTGCTTGGCGGCTTCCCGTTGGCGCAAGGGTCGGTATACCTTATGTTTTCCAAATCAACAGCCAACAAAATGATGATGGCGGTGATTGCTCTGATTTTCATCGCTAGCGTGCTTGTGGTTTTGTCGCCTATCAAATATGAATTGGTGGAGACCACACGATTAACGGGCAAAGTGCTTGATTGGAAATTTGTAAGGCTCATGACGCCATTCGTCAACTTGTATGCATTTGTTTTTTTGGTGGGCGGTGCAGCCTACTCTGCTTACCGATATAGCAAAGACTTGGTTTTTAAGAACCGGTTTGTAGGAAACGTGTTGATCGCATTCGGTGGGTTATTGCCCGGCATAGGAGGCTCGTTTACTAAATTTGGTTATACCGAAGTACTTTACGTGACGGAGATCATTGGCATCATTCTAATTTATACGGGGTATGCCACCATGCGAAAGGACACTACGTTATCACTATACTCAGTTCAAAATACTTGAGTGCCGTTTGTCACTTGCCAGTTTACCAAACAAGCCGTAACATTGCAGTCCTTTTGCAGGGATAATTGCAAGGGCCCATAGCTCAGCTGGTTAGAGCACCTGACTCATAATCAGGGGGTCGCTGGATCGTGCCCAGCTGGGCCCACAAATTTTTTCGAAAACAAGCGGCTTTTTACTGCCGCTTTTTTGTTTTCCCAATATCTTCACATTACTTGTTCGTATGCGCACCTTTCAAACCCATACACTAAAAAATGGCATCCGCGTGGTGCACAACCAGGTCACTTCTACTAAAATTGTCCACTGCGGCATCATGCTCGATATTGGAAGCCGTGACGAAACAACGGCCAACCAGGGTATTGCACACTTTTGGGAGCACATGGCCTTTAAGGGAACCAAAAAACGGAATGCCTTTCATATCTTGAATCGGCTGGAGGTGTTGGGTGGCGAGCTCAATGCCTATACCGACAAGGAAAAAATCATGTTCTATGCCTCTTTGCGAAATGAATATGCAGAACGCGCGATTGAACTTCTGGCAGATATCACCTTCCAAGCTACGTTTCCGCATGAGCAAATTGAACGCGAGCGCAAAGTGATTTTGGAGGAAATGTCTATGTACCACGATGATCCTGAGGATTCACTTCAAGACGAGTTTGATAAAGTAATTTTTGGTGGGCATTCGTTGGGTATGAATATTTTGGGGACCGAGAAAACCGTTGGCGGATTTAAACGAAAAGACTTTTTGGATTTTGTAAAAGGCCACCTCGATACCCGCAAAATTGTATTCACTTGCGTAGGCGACCTATCTATGGAAAAAGTGGTGGCCTTAGCGGAGAGATACCTCAGTCAAGTTCCCAAGACAATTTCCAAACGAAAGCGCCCAAAATTTTCAGGCTACAAGCCCAAGGAGGTAGTGATTCAGCGACCAGTTAAGCAAGCCCGATGTGCCATTGGCCGAACCGCTTATCCTTTATCAGACGAGAAACGCAGTCCGTTTTATATGCTCACAAGCATCTTAGGGGGGGCAGGCATGAACTCCCGGTTGAATTTGGCGTTGCGCGAGAAACACGGGTTTGTGTATTCGATTGGCTCGCAGTTTATTCCGTTTACCGATACGGGAATATTCGTAACATCGTTTGGCACAGAACCCGGCCAATTGAAGAAAAGCATAGAGTTGGTGAAGATTGAACTTCAAAAACTTTGCGATGAGCGACTAGATGTGCGGCAGTTAGCGGCCAGCAAAGAGCAATTGTTAGGGCAAATTGCCATGGCCGAAGAAAGTAACATCAGTTTTATGATGATGATGGCGCGCAATCTGCTCGATTTGAATAGAGTGATTACCTTTGATGAAATTCAGGAACGGATTAAAACCACTACAGCAGCCAAGTTGCAAGAGCTGGCCAACGAAATGTTTGACCCTCGAAAACTAAGCTACCTGCTGATGGTTCCAAATTCGTAAAAGCTAGTGCAAATTGCTGCTGCATGAGAATTTGTTTTTTACTTGTGATGATCTCGCTTAACACGGTAGCGCAACAGCGCAACTATGACACGCTGCCCAACTCACCGGAACATTATGTCAAGCGAATGGCTATGTTCAGAAAACAGCCCGTGGTTACCGGAAAAATAATGATGGTAGGCAACAGTATTACCGAGGGCGGTGACTGGCGAAAGCTATTGAATGATTCTACAGTTGTTAATCGCGGCATTTCTGGGGACGTTACTTTTGGTGTATTAAATCGATTGGATGACATTACGAAGCGAAAGCCTTCCAAGCTTTTTTTGCTCATCGGCATTAACGACCTATCGCGGAACACACCCAATGAAGTGATCATTGAAAATATTTTCAACATAGTTTATCGCATTAGGGCGGCATCTCCCAAAACTGAAATTTTTGTACAGAGCATCTTGCCACTCAATGAAAGCTTCCAAAATTTTCCAAAGCAGTTTAAGGGTAAACAAGAACATGTTATTTATATTAATGGTCATTTAAATAAGTACGCAGAAAAGCTCAAGTACACCTTTGTCGATTTGCACGGTAAATTCACTGACAAGAATGGAAACCTGGATACAAAGCTGGCAACCGATGGCCTTCATTTAAGCGCTGCCGGTTATTTGCATTGGGCTAGTATTTTAAAGACTTACATAAAAAAATAGACACATGCTAAACTTAGAATTGGACAATGGTATTCCCAAACATGACGTGATGGCGGCCATTGAAGAAAAGTTATATGAGCTTGACCTGAAGGTGGCGTCTGCTGACTTTGAGCGCCCTTGGGGTGGATTTTTTGTAATTGAGGAGAGTTTGGCGCCACGGTTCATTCAACTATTCTTTCCGCACCTGAGTACAGCCGACTTGATGATTGGCGGCAAGTTGAGCCCCAAGATTCTTGTGGTCGCGCCCAATCAAAGATTGTCATGGCAATACCACTTTCGAAGGGCGGAAATTTGGAAGTTAGTCAACGGGGTTGCAGGGGTAGTAACAAGTGATACCGATGCCCAAGGACCAACAAGATCGTTAACGCTGGGTGAGGTAATCAAATTAAAACAAGGTGAGCGTCACCGTTTAGTCGGATTGAATGGCTGGGGCGTAATTGCCGAAATCTGGCAGCACACCGATGCCAACAATCCTAGCAATGAAGATGACATTGTGCGTTTGCAAGATGACTTTGGGAGGTAAGCTCCTTTAGCAATCTTTTTGTTCTATATCGCAAGCAGCACTAGTCGTTTCAATTTCAGTCGTCAGCTGCATAAAAACATCTTTGAAGACATCCGTGGGTTGTGCACCCGAAAGGCCGTGTTGGTTATTGATAATGTAAAACGGCACTCCGCTGATGCCGAGCTTTTGCATATGATTTTCTGCCATTGCAATTTGTTCGAGCGCCTTTGGGTTGGATACCACGTCTCTGACTTCTTCTTTCTTCAAGCCAACAGATTCAGCAATCGCCAATATGTTATCTGGATTTGAGAGGTCAACGCCATCTGTAAAATAAGCCTTGAGGTAAGCTTCCTTTGTTTCAAGCTGTTTGCCTTTTGTTTTTGCAAATGCTATAATGGCATGCATCGCTCGCGTATTGGGTGCTACTTCTTGTTTGGAAAAATCAAAGCGTAGACCTTCAGTAGCGGCAACTTCGGTAACTTGCTGCGTAATTTGCTCATATCGTTGAGCTGAGCCAAACTTTTTGGTTAGATACATTTTTTGATTTGCGCCTTCACTCGGCATCGAAGGATTCAATTCAAACGGGTGATATTCTACATCAAATTCATACTGGTCTGCGAGTTGCGCCATGGCCTTCTCCAACCTGCGTTTGCTAATGTAGCACCACGGACATACTACATCTGAAACAACATCAACCTTAATTCTCGATTTTTTCAACATTGTCATTTCGTTTAGTCTCTAACCGGAAATGGTAAAAAAATGTTCGTGAAGGGTTAAAACACATTCGCCCAAATAAAAATTAGCTAAACCGAGCACCAGCATACCGAATGGTTTGTTCAAGTGCATCATTACCTAATAAAATCACTTTCAATTAATTAGGTTACCTTTGCGCTTTAATACTTAAAACACAATTACAATTTAATGAAATCTTTTGACGCCCTGGGGCTCTCAGGGCAATTGGTGGAAGCAATCCGCCTGCTGGGCTTTGAAACGCCCACGCCCATCCAAGAACAGGCCATACCTATTCTGTTGCAGGGCAAGACCGACCTGGTTGGGTTGGCACAAACGGGTACGGGAAAGACGGCCGCTTTCGGTCTCCCATTGATCCAATTAATTGACGAAAGCAATCGCACTACTCAGGCGTTGATCTTGGCGCCTACCCGCGAGTTAAGTGTACAAATTACTACTGACCTCGAAAATTTTTCGAAGAAAGTAAAAGATTTGAACATTGTAACGGTATATGGTGGTGCCAGTATTTCTGAGCAAATCAGAAAAGTAAAACGCGGTGCGCAAATTATAGTGGCTACGCCCGGCCGCCTCATCGATTTGATCGAGCGCAGGGTAGTAAGCTTAAGCACTATCAGCTATGTGGTTTTAGATGAAGCCGATGAGATGTTGAACATGGGCTTTAAAGATGCCATAGACGAAATCTTATCAAGCACTCCTGACGAAAAAAATGTGTGGCTGTTCAGCGCCACCATGCCACGCGAGGTGCGCGAGATTTCTAAGAATTACATGAGCAACCCGCAAGAGTTGACGATGGGTGAGCGCAACCAAGGAAACGAGAACATCGATCATCAGTTTATGATGGTAGACGATCGCGACAAATACTTGGCGCTTAAGCGCATGGTGGACTATAGCACCGATATTTTTGGTGTTATTTTTTGCCGTACTAAAATTGATACTCAGCGTGTGGCCGATCACTTAATGAAAGATGGTTACAATGCGGATGCGCTTCACGGTGATTTGACGCAGGCGCAGCGTGACCGTGTAATGAAGAGCTTCAAGAATAAGACACTACAATTATTGGTAGCCACCGATGTGGCTGCGCGCGGAATTGATGTGAGCAACATCACGCACGTGATTCATATGAATTTACCTGATGAGATTGAGTACTATACCCACCGAAGCGGACGAACAGCCCGGGCTGGCAAAAAAGGTATTTCGTTGGCCATCATTTCTAAAAAGGAAATGGGCAAGATCAGCCAGATAGAAAAAACACTGAAGCGCAGATTTACCAAAGTGTTGGTGCCTACAGGTGATGAGGTATGCCAGAAAAAAATAATGGCTCTTACACAAAAGATGCGCAACGTAGAAGTGAATGAAGAAGAAATTGATAGCTTTTTGCCCGAAGTATATCATGAGCTTCGCGATTTGAGCAAAGAAGACATCATCAAACGTTTTGCTTCGATTGAGTTCAACCGTTTCTTGGAGTACTACCGTGATGCCAAAGATTTGAACAAGAGTGGCAGCGAGCGCAGTCGTGTTTTTTCAGATGACGGTGGTGGTGCCGAGAGTTACTCTACCGGTGACCGTATCTTCATTAACATCGGTAAGATGGATGGATTGGAAAAGGGAGACTTGCTTGGCTTGATTTGTGACTATGGAGAAATTGACAAAGCTAAAATCGGTAAAATTGATTTGAAGGGTGCTTACTCATTCTTTGAGTTGGAAAAAGATGTTACCGAAAAAGTGATGAAAGGCTTTGAGGGTATTGAAGTTCGTGGTCGCAAGGTTCGTTTGGAAATGACAAGCAACGCACCACGTGAACGGAAAGAAGTTGGAGACTTCCCTCGCAAGAGACGTTCGTTTGACGGGGACAGGGGAGGTAATCGCTCTTACGGTGGCGGAGGAGGCCGTGGAGGCAGCAGAGACCGCGACCGCGATCGTGACCGTGGTGGCAGTGGCGGTAGAGAGCGTAAACGCTGGTAATTCAAAACAAGCGGATAGCGAAAGTAAGCCTTGGTAAAATCAAGGCTTATTTTTTTGTGACCGATCCGAAAGTTGGCCGTGGATTGAGATTGCAGTTTTGATCGATTTCTTTCAATACCAGTTGATGCGTTTGCATAAATTCATTAAATGCCTGAGCAATGGAATCATAATCTTCTCGGTTTAATGAAATATTGCTTTCGGCTATTTTAACCCGGTCTACCAGCGCCTGAAACTCTCTGTCGGTTGCCAATTGGCCAGTGGCTGCCAGTGCAAGCATTTCATTGATCAACGACTCGTGCGCAAAGTCATATTCCTCCAGCACATCCGGGTTAGACAGAAGCCTCGGTGTTAGGCGTAATTCTTTGATTTGGGCAAAACGGCTTTGCAAAGATGCATCGCCATGGTGCAGTCGCGTCATTCTTTCGAACATTTCGTCTATTGCACTGAGTTTTTCCTTTTCGTGGCGAACCAGTTTGTTCCAAACGTGCAACAGTGTGTCTTGCATGTTCAGGTAACGATCCGTGAGCGAATCGTTTTTTGAGAAAGCGGTATTCTCGTTCAAGGTAGCAGATCTGCCACAGCAGAATAGCATGCCAACCATTAACGCCAAACCGCCAATCGTAGTAATACGGGTACTATTCATGGGCTAAGCTAATACGGGGCGCAAGAAAAAAGTTTTCCTTCAAAAAGTAGCCTCGATGTAAGTTTTATAGCGGTTTAAACTGTTCAAAGGCCTCATGGCACGTGTGGCAATAATAGATAGCCCTGCAAAGCGTGGGGCCAAAGGGGTTTTTGAGCTCAGTATTTTCACCGTTGCAGCGGGGGCAAATGGCGTTTTCCAAAATTTCGAGGTCGTGAAGTACTTTATTGGATGGGGGCGGGGCAAGGCCAAATTGCTTCAAGGCTTTTTTTCCTTTTTCAGAAATCATGTCAGAGGACCAAGGTTTTTGAAATGATACATTCACGATCACTTCCTCCACACCCTTGCTTTTCAATTTTTCAATTACCTCGCTCTTCATCACATCCATTGCGGGACAGCCGGCAAAGGTGGGTGTCATTTCAACCCGCACGCTGTTTTCGCGCATTACAACTTCCGTGATTACCCCAAGATCAACCAGCGAAAGCACCGGTATCTCAGGATCTTTAACGTCCTCTAACCATTCGTAAACCTGTTTTGAAGACGGTATCATGGGTATGTAATGTCAAACGACTTAGGGATGATTTGGTTCAAATGGTGTTTCAAGTGCTTCACATAATCGCTGGCAAGCCACTGCAACGTTAACAACTTGCCATCTCCGAAATCACACATCTTGTGGTAATTGCCGACAGGCATTTGGCTGAGCACATTACAAATCTTAGTGTTGACAATTCTCCAATTATCAATTACATCTCTTGTAGACATTTGCTGATAGCCATTCGACAATACCCAGAAATCTTGATCGTAAGTGATTTTTGGAGGCGGGGTTTCGTATTGGCCGCAAATAAACCTGCGCAAGTTGTTTTCCCCCGAATCTATCAGATGGCCTAATACTTCTTTTCGGCTCCACTTGATCGCACTAGGTTTTGATGAAAAGTCATCTTCTGAAATGCTGTTGAGTTTGGCTGTAAAGTCTATTACGATTTTTTCAAGTTCATCAATTACAGGTTTCATATCACAGCCCTTTTTGTTTTTTCAACGACCCTATGAGATCTTTTACGAGTTTGAGATCATCACCATTCGGCAGTTGGGTCAATCCGAAATACTTCACTCATTTCATCAAGCAGAGGTTGAAGGTGTTCACTGTGTTTGCCAATGCGGCCGCCAGTAATGGGTTGTATCACTTTCCAATCGGGCATGTGCAAGCTTGTCTTTGCCAGCATTTCTTCCACTTTTGCCAACCATTGCTCTTTCAATACACTTTCGCCTGCGAATATGCGCTGCGCAATTAGGTCGCTTTCATAAGGCGATTGCTCAAAAATTCCCAATGCGTAGGGAAATGCATAGTCCAAGGATTTTTGCAATCGGCTCACGCTTTCTTCAGTTGCCGATCCAAGCTGGTTGATCCACGTTTTAGCATGCAGTGTGTGGTAACGCAACTCCGCGCGTATTTTCTTTGCCACCTGCGCCAATGGTTCGTATGAGGAAGCTGTCAACATCTCGAAACGCAGCGCTTCTGCACTATCGTACAAAAAATGTCTTATCAGGCTAAAGTCGTACTCTTGATTGGGAAGTTCTACGAATACGCAATTGTGGAATTGCGGTGCATTACGTGTGAATGCAACGGTATCAGGGTCGTTTTCACCCAGTTGATGCAGCAATGTGTACAACGCAAGGCTATGGCCTACTTTATCTTGTGCCATCGATGAGAATGCGATGTCCTCTTCGAGCAACGGCCCGAAGCCCGTCCATTCAGAATTGCGATGTCCCAAAATCAATTGGTCATCCGCCATTTTATACAATAGTTCTTTTAAAGGCAGATTTTCCATGGCTAGTTCTTCATCGTTTGATTTTTTTCTAAAAACTTAGTCAACTTATCCCCACCTTTATAGTCCGCGGCATCTCTGAATTTTTTTTCTGGTAAGGTCAACCAAAATTCTCGGTCTTCCGGCATTGTAAAACGAATGCTTGACGTTTCGATGGCCCAAATATTATAAACTACTTTTCCTTGGGCTAACTCAAATTTTGCTTTGCTCATAGCCCCGGCATGTGAGGCCGCGGTGACGCTCCCTGCGTGCACATGTTGTTTACCCCGTTTAACCAAATGATAGATTTCAAAATTCTTACTGCCAACACCATCCTTTGCCTCGTCTAATACCTCGTATGCAGATAGATTACCATCCGTCATTGGCGAAACAAATACATCTCGGGTGTCAACCACATAAATGGAGACACACACGAACCTTCTCGTGAATGTTTCTTTTGCGAGCACGTACGCTAATTCCAGATTTGGAGCATGCACGATGCCTTCATGCTGAAAAGGTTTGCCTTCTTTTGGCTGTACGAACACCTCGAAGGTGCCAAATTGATCCAAGGGTGCTTTAGGAAAAATTTTACCTTCCTCACCAACTTTTGGCAAACGGACTACGCGAGGATCAAGAGAGTTCACGAGGGTTACTTGATTTTTTGTTCCAGATTTCCGGTTACGGTTTCCAGCGATTAGAAACTCGTAACCGGTAACAATTTCTTTATGCCAACGGCATCACATATTTGGTCTTGGGTGTTTTCAACGCTTCGCGCACCCATTTGCCACGCTCTTCAGCAATACGCCTTACTTCTAGTCGTTCCTTGTTGCAAGGCCCATCACCATTGATCACACGCTTGAATTCTTCCCAGTCGGGTTCAGTGTAGTTCCATCGGCCGGTTTCTTCATTCTTTTTCAAATTCGGATCAGGGATAGAAAAGCCAAGCTCCCAAATTTTCGGAACATACATATCCAAAAACTGGTTTCGCATATCATCGTTGGTGCCCATTTTTACTTTCCACTTCATTAGCACTTCGGTATGTACCGAAATTTTGTCTGAAGGGCCAAAGAAATGCATCATAGGTGGCCACCAGCGATTCAACGCTTCTTGAAACATCTGGCGCTGCTTTTGTGTACCACTTGCCAAATAGATTACGCAATGGTGTCCGTACTTTAAGTGAAACGATTCTTCCGCACAGATTCTGTCCAACGCACGGCAATAAGGCCCGTAACTGCCTTTTGCGTTAGCTAACTGATTCACGATGGCTCCTGCATCTACCAGCCAAGAAATAAAACAGCAATCCGCCCAAGTAAATGTTGGGTAGTTGAAGATGTTAGAATATTTCGATTTTCCGGTAATGAGGTCGTCAATCATCTGTTCACGCGGCTTGCCCAGCGTTTCGGCAGCGCTGTAGAGTAATTGTGCATGACCAACTTCGTCTTGTACTTTGGCCATCAGTGCCATTTTGCGTTTGAATCCGGGTGCTCGGGTAATCCAGGTGCCCTCCGGTAATGCACCTATGATTTCACTATGTGCATGCTGCTCAATCATTCGGATCAGCTGCTTACGGTATAGCTGGGGCATCCAGTCAGTCGGTTCTATTTTTTCACCCCGTTCAATTCTTGCTTCAAATTCCGCAAGCTTAGTTGGGTCTTCCTGGGCTATGCTGTCTGTTTTGATCCCTTCAAAAGTATTGCCGCCACCGTACATAAATTTGCTTGTTTAACGTTTATTGAAAGCCAGGTAATCAGTCCCTAACAATCGTTTGCAATTTAACAAAGTTGGGGGACTTATGTTAACTTGAATGTACTCGAACGCTAGACTTTTTTGGTGGCGAGGTAGTTGGTGGTAAGAAAAACCTCCATAGACTCATCGTACCGATCAATCTTTTGCATTTTCTCTCCTATTCGGTAGATTTCAAACTGTTCGTGGAGCAGGTTGTAGAAGTCTCGAAAATACGTTCGGGAATCAATATTCACACTTCCAAATTCAAACTGAATCACATCCACGGCACCACGACTTAATAGTTTTTGGGCACCCTGCAGGGCGGCAAGTTCATGGCCCTCGATGTCGAGCTTTAAGAAATGAATATGATTTACGTTATGGGTTGCGCAAAAATCGTCAATGGTAGTCATTGAAACTTCTTCACTTTCGCCCAGCAAATTTCCTTCAACATCCAATCGTCTTTGGTACACAGACGCCAGGCCGGTATGGGTTTCGTGCGTAAAAAAAGGCTGACGGCTCGCAAGGTTGCTTAACCCCATATTGAAAGTTTTGATATTCAATACACTTCGTGTGTTTTGGCAAAGAGATTCAAAAGTTTTTCGGGCCGGCTCAAAGCAAAAAACGGTGCAGCGATCACCAAAAAGGTTCGCGACATATTTTGCATAGTTTCCGATGTTTGATCCCCCATCAAAAACAGTGATGCCCGGCTCTTTTGATAATCTCTGCTTAATGAAATCCAACGCAGTTTTTTCTCCGCTATTGGTGAAGTCACCTCCGTTGCCAAAGTTGAGTTCTGCCAGTGCACGTCTATGAATTTTTTTCCAAAGTTGGGGAGAAGCGAAGGATGATAAAATATCCGCACCCCATTTGACGATCCCGTGCACCATAGATCGGATGCGATCTTACTTTTTTAAACCAGTTACGAGCATGTCGGCCAACTGCTGGCCGATGTCCGCAGGCATAATATTGCTATGCGGATCATACCACATTGGCATCCAGTTCAAAGACGAGAACAACGTCATCACGGCAAGTTTCTTATCGATGTTCTCCTTGAACTCACCTTTATTGATTCCCTCTTCAATGATATCTTTAAAGCGGTTGATGTAATTGATACGCAGCAGCAAAAAGTCTCGCAGGTAGGGCTGGCTAAGGTGTCGGTGTTCATTCATGAATACAGCTGAAGCTACCAAATCTTTTGCCATTACCTGGATATGCCCGATGATCCCGAGCTTTAATTTTTCACTGGCGGAGACTTTCTTAGACTCAACTTCTTGTAGCGACTTCCTGAACTCGGTCGCCATATCAAAACAAAGGCTTTGCAGAATTTCTTCTTTAGATTTGATGTGTGAGTATAAGCTCGCGGCCTCAATTCCAAGCTTTTGAGCCAAATCTCGCATCGAAGACGCAGCATACCCTTTCTCTCTAAAAAGCTGCGCGGCACTTCTTATCACCTGTTCTTTCCGACTCAACGTTGTAGACTCCATCATTTCAGTAGTTCGCTTGCAAAAGTAATTTATAATTAGCTTTGAAGGTACAAAAGCGGCAGCATGAATTACACTTCTCTTACCGAATATTTTTACAAACTATACAATCGTTGTCTTGCGTTCATGTTTGTGCCTGTAACAGGTTTTTTATACCTGTATCACTTGGTGTTAAACAATCGACTGACGCCTTTGATCATTGACAATGACGCCACAAACGTGATATTGGTTGTCTTTCCCGTAATGGCACTTATTGACCTAACGATTGTTCATTGGCTGTGTAGTCGGCATCTTGGTCGGCACGCGTCTGAGCCAAGTTTGGGAATACGTCTAGATCAATACGTAAGGGTGGTTATGATGAGGGTGGTAGCCGCGGTATTGACTTCTTTGCTGATGGCTATTGGCCTTTTTCTTACCCAGCACCAATATTTTACCATTTACTTTGCTGTGCTTGTTTTGTGGATAGTATTGCAATGGCCTACACCGGGTAAAGTTGCGCGGGATTATCGGCTGAAAGGTGATGAGAAGCAGATGGTGCTCACGAAGGGAGAAGCCTTCAAATAAAAAAGCCACCTCTACAGGTGGCCTTGTTTTCACTTTTACTTGGCTGGGGATTTAATATGCACGGTCTATTGTGCCTGAGCCATAAATCTTCTTGGTTACATTTTTAGTATTGCCTTTGTGTTTAAGGGTGCCACTGCCAACCACTAAAGCTTCCAGATTGTTGGTTGCGCTTATTTCGCAGCTGCCGGAACCCGTCATTTTTACCTTGGCGTTTTCAAGTTCGCAGGAAAAACTGTTTAAACTCCCTGAGCCACTCATTACAATATCGTTGGCTGTTGCATAACCTTTTAACACAATGTTGCCCGAACCGCTAATTTCAGTTTTTACGTTGTTGCCTTTGATGTCCAAGTCTATGCTGCCGTTACCAGCTACCCCTAAGCTCAAATAGTCTGATGCGATTGAATTTTCTGAAATGATTTTGCCGCCACCGTTTACTTGCAGCTCGCTGATGTTTTTTACGCTTACTGTCAATTTCATAGTAGGGCGCAACTTAATATCATCTAGCTTGGCCCAAATGCTCTTGTTAGGATTGTCAGGTTTTCGCTCTACGTTGATCATTAAGACCCCATTTTCAACTTTGATGGTGGTCAGTTCGTAAATTTCGGTAAGCGCTTCAACCGTTACTTCTTGTTTGTTTGTTTGCTTTAAGTACACAGTGTAATTACTGTTTACATAAATGCTTTTGAACTCTGGCAGCTCCAGGGTTTTTTTGGTGGTTTGTGCAAAACTGAACGAGGCGATAGAAAGAGCCAGTAGAGTAAAAACAATAATCACAAAAATGGAATTGAGCTTTCTCATAAGATTAAATGAAACGCTCGAAAGGTGCATGTTGAAATTCATATCATTTGGATTTGTTTCGATGAAATTACTTGCCAACCGACAAAAAGTATAAACCGGGGTTAAATTATTTCTTGGGGTTTCTAAATACCATCCGAAATACGACTACAAAAACCACCAACCCGAGGCATAACATCCACAATACTTGTCCGCTCACTAATTTTGTTGCGTGCATGCCTATAATCTCAATCTCACCTGAAATTTAACATCATTCTCGGTATTTCCAATAATGGTGTCACCGCCAGAACCGATGCTATCTCGGTTCAAATACTGTGTTTGTGACCACCGTAACCAAACATCGATTTTCTCATTTATCTGGTATTGAACCAGCAGATATTGCCGTGAACCCTTACCATTGTAAGCAGGAAATGAAAAAGCCAGCCAAACATCTTTTTCATATACATAAAGTCGGTTGTCAAAATTGTCGGTATCAAAAAATGCATAGCGGCCCGAAATCGAAAAACGCCCTTGTCGGTAGGTTACATCTTGCAACACCACCATGCCCTGCGTTGCACGTCCGCCAAAATCAAAAGTGCTCCATTGAATCCTTGATTTGAAAGACAAGAACGGGTTGGTACTATAGTCCACGTTGAACCAATAGTTTCTTCGCGTGCCGAAGCTGGTTTGGTAGAGATTTGTTTCATCCGCTGAATTGCGCTGTTTTGTTTCCTCGCGGTATTGGACAAACATGGTAACAGTTTTTGAAGGCTTGTAATTGAACCGAATCAACCATTCAGTTCCCTCAGAAGGTGAATAAGAACGGAACTTGAGCCAAGGAAATTCAAACATGTCGGCATAGCCTGCGATAGAATACTTTTTATTGAATGTGTACTTCCACCCCCAATATATCCCGCGTTCATTTTGTGGGCTAGAGTTCTCTGCAAAAGCATTACTGTAAAAACTATAAAAATCGCGATTGAAGTTACGATAATGCAAGACTACATCCAGTTTATTGGTCAGGCTGGCCATTAAGCCGGCAACCACTGCATTGCCGTTGCCGATTGTTCGGGTCCATTCACTAAAGAAGGAAATGTTTTGAAAATGGTAATTAAAAAAACCGCCCAGATTTATGTTCTGGTTTCCGTTGAAGAAAAATTGATTGTAAGGCGTTGATTCTCGAAGAAGGGGAGCGGAAAAGTTGGTTTGATGAATGAGCAAACCTGCATCAACCTTGCTGTTTTTGAAGTTGAGTACAGCGGCCAAATTTTGTTCACGAATGGCGCTGCGTGCTGCCAGCTCTCTAGGAGTTCTATGTAATCCGGAAAAATTGAATGATGTAGCAACTCCCAAAATATTTTGGGCGGTATCTTGGCTCACAGAAGCATCGCGCGAACGCAAGGAATACATGGCATGTAACAGCAAATTCTTTGAAACCTCGTAACTAATGGCTGCGCCTCGAAAGTAGCCTGCTTCATACAGCGAGGTGTAGGGCGAAAAACCCAGGTTACTTCTGCGTACTGTTGTCACCGACTCTCCGTTTTTACCGATCCCGAAAACAGATCCAAGTCCAACGCCTTGTCCAAACTGTGCTTGATAGTCTCCAATGATTGCGTTTTTGATTTTCCCTTTGTTAAGTACTTGGGCGTGGTAGGAAATGTAGTCGAACGCATAGTATTTTTTTGCCGGATTCCACTGCAAAGCTTCACCGGCATCTTTTTCGAGGGTAAAACCCAAACTAAAATCGCCCGGCTTGCTGGTGCGGAAGCGGCTGTACAACTGATCCGGAGAACCGGCATACCTGCCGGTGGAATCAATTCCGACCAAGTATCCTTTTTGTTGTTCCAGTGTGCGCGCCCATCTCAAAATCAGGTAATTGTTTTCATTTTTTGAAATGCGATTGAGAATGGTTGAGTTAAGGCTCGTTGAGGTATTAACCACAGTGAGGAAAGGGCTTATCTTTTGAATAAGTTCAATCGAAAAATTTGGTATGTTTTGAAGTTCATAGATGGAGAGAAAAGGGCCGGCTTCTTCACGATAGCGCAGGAGCGCTCTGATTTGACCCATATCAAGGACGTACAGCGATTGAAGTTGTTCTTCAGTTACTTTGTTTAGATCATAAGGGTTGGACAAAAGCTGTAAGTAGTTCTCATAAAGATCCTGATAGCTGATGTTCAAATCTTGCATCGCAAAAATCTCATCAACTAAAGAGGCAGGGTCAAAGTCTTTGCGCTGATTTTGCTGGGCAAGGGATTCACTAAAAAAGATCAATACAACAATGACCAACCGCCACCTCATCGTTCTTTTGTTTTAGCAAAGTGGTATGAAATGGAGATTTGATGCGTGCTTCCCAAAAGACTATTGTACCTCACCGCATAACTTGCGTTAACACTTCCCCATTTACTACCGAGCCCAAAATAAAAATTTTGGGGATAGAAGTTGAAACCTCCGCGAATGAAAAAATTCTTGATCGCTTGATATTCAATTCCGGTTTTCCACACCGCGCGATAGTCCAGGTCTTTTTCGAGTTCTGTGGTGGCAAGCACATCATCACTCAATTTAAAGCCCAGGCCCACTACCAACCTGGTAGGCAATCGATAATTTTCTGAAGCGGAGAACGATGATTGGGTTAGATTAGTAAGGTATGCCCCAATCGTAATCTGTTTGGTGAGTTGGGTGATGCCGCCAAAATCCAGGCTTAATGCAGATTGCGAGCCAAATCCATCAGCGCGGTATTGAATCACATTTGCTTTTGCTCCCAATGATGTTATCCCTATTTTATGCGCAAAGGCCAGGCTTATCATTTGTTCGGAATACACGTTGTCGCCAAAGCGAAAGGCGCCAAATCCAATAACTCCAAGCCGCAATGGGGCAGCACCGTTGAATGCCATTCTATTCGCTCCAACCAGCGAAGGTGTTACTTCGTACGAGGCGCCCAAAGTCCGATTTTCAGTTTGAGCCAAGCCGGCTACATTGTGCCAAAGACTCCACTCATCGGTCAAAGTGGCCGAGGCGTTGCCCATTGCAGTTTGCCGTGCGCCCATTAAATTTTGGCCGCTCTGTGCAAATGAATTAATGGCAACTAAAAGAAATCCCCCAAAGATGTATTTCACAACTTTTTTACGGTTGAGGAGAGCATTGTGGCCGATACGGGGCGAGCCTCAGAAGATGTCTCCGTTATGTCAGTAAATGTAAGAAATAGATTCTAAAATTCTTTCTTAATGTTGAACACAAAACCCTGCGTTCCTTCTGCTGTAAAAGTATATTCGAAGCGAAATACCACATCGTAGGGCATTACCAAATCAAAGCCGCTGCCATAGCCGGCCAAAATCTTGTTGGCCAACCTGGTGTTGATACCGCGCTCTCGGTAATAGGGGTAATTTTCTACGTAGCCCCAATCACCAAAAAACTTTAGGTAAACAGCAAATGGCAAATGCCGAAACTGCTCTAATGGTGCATCTTCCCACCTCCAGGTTCTTGCGAATATTCTTTTCTTGAATGTGGTTTTGTTCACCACAAAACGCGGCCCCTCAATGACATATACCTCATAACCCCGCACTATTTGCCGCTGGTAGCCGAGTGCACTGAAAAGATTATAGGGTTGGTCTGGATTACTCAAATACCCGGCCGTAAAATTCGATAAGTAAAAGTTTTTGCCCAAGTCCCAATGGTGGGCATAGGTGGCATTGGCAATCCATTGATTTACATTGCCTTCAAAACCAAGCCCGTTTCGTTGCAGCGTAACAGTGATCTGGTATCCTTTCAATGGGTATAAAACAACATCGCGGTGCTCAGATTTAAACTGATATTGGATGTTGGCATAGTTTTGCTTGAAATCGGTTTGACCGCCAAAATAATTCTCGTTCAGATTCGCAATCGTGTCTTTGATTACTGAATTGCGATAACCAACGGATAGCTGGTGTGTCTCAAAAAAATTCTTTCGGTAGGTGTAGCCAATGCCAATTGCTTGTGAGGTGCGAAGCGCACTGGTGCCGCGCGCAAATTCCAGTTTATGATCGTTTGTGAAAAATGCAAGGTTGCGCGGGTTGCCAAAACTGTATTCAAATACAAGGCCCTGCTTTTGCTTTTTGTCAATGTAGGGAATGGTGTAACTCAGCTCAAATCGCTGGCTAAAGCCAAATTGCGCCTGCAGCCGGAGGGTTTCGTTGCGGCCTCGTACGTTGTATTGATCTAACTTTATTCCGTAGTTCACGCGGTTAAGGTCGTGGTTGTAGTTTTGCCACCACTCGTTAAAGTTTCGATCGGAGAGCTCAAATATAGGTGCCGGCCAAGTGTACCAGCGTTCTTCCACTTCAACCAGCAAATCAACGGTGGCAGACGATATCTCCAGACTGCGTATGTTTACCACGTTAAACAACCGGAGATTATAAATTTTCCTTTTGTCCCACAGCAAGGTTTCGGCCATCTTGCTAATACGGATGGTGTCACCCGGCTTTAGCGTCAGTTCCCGCGAAATGATCCTGTCTTTTGTTTTTTTATTACCAATAATAATTACCCGCCCCACAGTAACGAGGCGATCATTATTTGATATGCTTACCAGTGAATCAGAATTATTTTGGGCGCAAACTGTTATTGAAACACAACATGCCCAAATAAACCCCCACCACGTTACCCTGCAAGCGCCCACTTTCTTTAAGATTGATCAATCGGCTTTCGGTATGAGCGAACTAACACCCAAACGCCCGCAATGAACAAAGGCACGCTTAGCAATTGGCCCATATTGAATGTCATTTCGTTTTCGAAGTTAACTTGATTCTCTTTTAAGAACTCATAAGCGAACCGCAAGCCCCATAGTATGACCATAAACCAGCCAAAAATTCTGCCTTCGGGCAAATTGTTTTTTTGCTTAGACCAATACCACCAGAAGAATAAAAACAGCAAAAAGCAAGAGATCGATTCGTACAACTGCGATGGATGTCGGACGATACCTTTTGTTTGAATTTTTGCGGCAAAAGTTCCATCCGCCTGTTGTACAATATTGTATTTGAGGGGGTCTAGTCCTTCATCAAAGAATTCGGTTTCTGCATTCAACGCGCCCTTCACATCATAATTCACAAATGCGTTTACCCGATCTTGAAAAGTGCCAGCCCTAAAGAACAAATAGATGTTTACCGGTACTCTACCGTCAGTAGCAACGCTTGCATTTTTATCGCGCTCAATTTCAAGGTTGGTGATAAAACCTGGCTCAGCATCATTTCCACGCATAATTCGCTCATGCAATCGATGTGTGAACAACACGCCAGTGGGCGAATCGGTCGGCTTGCCAATGATTTCCGAGTTGAAGAAATTACCCAAACGAATCAATGCACCTGTCAAAAAAACCAAAATCACTATGCGATCCAATACTTGCAAATACGATTGTCCCGGTTTGTTTTTTCTGCTGTACAACCAAAGTGCAAATAGAATAGCAAAGGCGCCTCCGTGGCTTGCCAAGCCTTCAAAGCCTGTAAACTTGAAATTCACCAATTCGACCGGAAAGAAAGATGAGATATCTTGTTTGAACGCAAAGCGCATCGCCACCAGCAGCAGCACAATACCGCCCACTACGTAGCCAACCACATCGGCCTTTGGTTTCTTTTTCCACTCCATGTAAATCCATGCCACAATAGCAACAGGCAGCAGTGTGCCTACCAAAGACTTGAATGTGAACGAAGTGAACTTAATAGCCGAAAACTCGAAGGGAACGAAAACAGCCATTGGCTGTTCCCACAGCATCTCGGGTTGATAGAAAATAATATGACCTAGGCGGGCACCTACAATCGTGGCAGCAATCATTATAATTGTAAGTGTCTCTACATCGCGTTCTGGCTTGCCTTCTGCTTTGTGGATGTAGAACAACAACTGTTGACTAATCAAAAACCCAAGGGCAAATAAAAGTCCATACCAACGCAACGAAAAAAAGCCAATCGAAAAAATTTCTGGGTCGCCATTCCAAATAAAAAAGCTTAACATTGTTTCGGTTAGAGTCATTGACTGGATGGTGGTTTAACAGTGAAAAATAAATCGGGTAAAGATAGCGATGAAATGCTGCGAACGGAAAGGCCGTGTGCACTAAAGTTTGTCCAATTCGGCCAACTCTTCGGCAAAACTGCCGGATAAAATCGGGAACCGGCACCAGCTGCGTGGGTCTACATTGATGTCGTCTAAATGAAACGAAGGCGCCAATCGCTCGCGTTTCCATTGGTTAGCAGACCAGAGCTTAAAAAACTTTTTCACGTGGTCTTTTAATTGCGGATGCGGAGCAGTTTTGTTAAGCTGTAAATAAACTGCCGTTGGCGGTTGCCGTTGTTGAATGGCCAGTTCTTCAATCGCCACCAGGGTGTTATAGGGCATCAGATCTTTCTCATCGGTTTGGGCGCGCTCCAAAGGGCGCAATTCTGCCGTGGGTGCGAGGTTGTTCACATACGACAGGCCCGAATAACCCAACTCTTTCTCTGCCCATTTCAACCATTGAATGATGAATGGCTTATCGAGCCCTGCAATGGGTGCCAGGCTGCCGCTGGTGTCGCCATCCATAGTAGCGTAGCCAACATCGCCTTCACTTCTGTTAGATGTTGTGAGTAAGATGCATTGCTTCACATTGGCCAATAACCAAATTAAAGGTGAACGTGTGCGCGCTTGAATGTTTTGCAGGGCGATGTCATCGCTTTCCCAGGTCAACGAACGATTTAAAGCTTGTTCAATAATTTTTTTATTGTTTTCTACCGTTTCGTCCACAGTCCATTGATGAAACGTAGCGCCAATGGACAGCGCGAGCTCACGCGCAGCTTGCAGCGTTTGGTGCGATGAGTTGCGTGTGCCTTGATAAGCGCAGGTGAGTAGTTGACCCATGGCACCTTTTTCGTCACTTACGTTCTTCAGGCCAACAGCCGCTGCAAAATTCTCAATACCGAGTTCGCGCACACCCCTTCGTACCATTTCGGCCACCAGAACGGCACACAACGAAGAATCTGCGCCACCGCTTAAGCTCAACACAAATCCCTTCGCTTTGCTTTTTTTCAGGTAATCGAATAGTGCCAAGCTGGCGGCACGCACCATTTCCTCATTGCGTTCTTTGCCATCGGTAATAGGCGGAGCAGTTGTTTTGGTGGGGTCATCAAAACAGATGTCGGCAAAAACGAGATTGTAATTTTTAAATGAAAGGCGATTGTTGAGTGCAACAATTTTTCCGTTTTGCCCAATAATGATGTCGCCATCATAAATCATGCGGCCGGCTTCGTTGCCGAGCAGGTTGCAGAAAACGTATGCACACTTAAATTTTTCAGACCCATCAATCACTACTTCCTTTTCGCGTAGGGTGCTTTTGCCCATGGCAAAATGGCTGGCGCTTGGGTTCAGCATCAAATCAACGCCCCGTTCGCACAGGCGATAGCCCGGCCGTTTCTCTTTCCGCCAACTGTCTTCACAAATTTCAAAACCAAAGCGGATGCCGTTAGCTTCAAACACCAAGTCGCCTACACGCACGGTTTCCCCGTGCATCTCAACTTCTTTTACTGTATTGGCAGGCCACGCATCAAACCAACGCGGTTCGTAGTGTACACCATCGCGCGCAAGATTTTGTTTGAGGGCAATGCCGAGTATTTTCTGATTGGAGATAACGCATGCACCATTGTAGGTAATGCCGTTGATACGGATGGGCAAGCCAATGCTTACCGTAATGTTTTCGCAGGCAGGCACAATGGTTTGCAGGTGTGCCCAGGCTTTTTCGCTCAGCCAATCACTTAAGAACAAATCTTCACATCCGTAACCGGTAAGGCACAGTTCAGGTAAATTTAGAATTGCTACTTTTTCTTTTTTGGCCGATTCAATGGCCTGTAGAATGTTGGCCACGTTATTTTTCCAATCGATGGGTGTTTGATTGACCGTGGCTCCGCCTATACGCAACGTCTTCAAATGATTTTCTTTTCGTAAAGATACGATTCAGATGTCAATGTGGTCGACATTAAATCTCTAACATCCCACACGTCTTCTCTGCTGCCGCCTGCTCGGCTTTTTT
Source organism: Bacteroidota bacterium (assembly GCA_018267275.1). Taxonomy (GTDB): domain Bacteria; phylum Bacteroidota; class Bacteroidia; order Cytophagales; family Cyclobacteriaceae; genus ELB16-189. Next base: position 123,088 of record JAFDYV010000002.1, read on the forward strand.
CTTGTTGGGCCCAATACCTAAACCAAACGCTTCTTCACCCACAAACACCTGAATGGAAAATTCTTTGAAATTTCTTCCGCTGTTTTTGATGTGAATGGTTTCAAAGCGAACTTCCTTTCCTTGCCGTTGCGACCATTCCAGTAACTTGCTTTTATGATTGCTGGTAGAGCTTACAATGGTATCTAAGTTGAGATAAGGTTGCACCAACTTATCGATGACAAATTTTTTGGTGCGCAAATAACCTTTGTCTAAATAAATGGCGCCTACCAGCGCCTCGAGCGTGTTGCCCAAAATCACGTTTTGCAACTGCACATTTCGTTGGTCGAATTTTACTATTGCGCCTATGCCCAACCTGCGGGCAATGTTGTTGAGCGACTCGCGGTTGACGATGCGCGAGCGAATTTCTGTGAGAAAACCTTCGTCTTTAAAAGGGTATTTTTTAAAAAGATAATCGGCAATGGCAGCGCCCAATATGGCATCGCCCAAATATTCCAGTCGTTCGTTTGATTCGCGAAAGCCGTCTTGCTCTTTTGATTTAGAGCTGTGCAGCGTGGCAAGTTTGTAGAGCGATAAATTGCCGGGCGCAAAACCTGCAATGGTTTTGATGGCCGTAATCAGTTTCTTGTCATCCTTGGAACTTGTTTTCGGTAAGGGCAGTAAGTTCCACACAGGGATTACTCCATTTTTTTGATGATGATCGAGAAATTATGACCTCCAAAACCAAAGGTGTTGCTCAACGTAACTTTCACATCGCGCTTTTGTGCTTTGTTAAAAGTCATATTTAACCGTGCGTCTAGGCCGTCATCATCGGTAAAGTGATTGATGGTAGGAGGTACTACCCCTTCGTTCAGTGCAAGCAAGCAGGCCAAAGCCTCGATAGCTCCAGCCGCGCCCAGTAAGTGGCCAGTCATTGACTTGGTAGAACTGATGTTCATTTTATAGGCATCTTCGCCAAACACTTTTTGAATAGCCTTGATCTCACCAATATCACCCAGCGGAGTAGACGTGCCATGGGTATTGATGTAGTCTACTTCACCCGGTTTAATGCCGGCTTCCTCCAATGCATATTCCATCACTTTGATGATGCCGGCACCTTCGGGATGCGGAGCGGTAATGTGATAGGCATCGGCAGACATGCCGCCACCAATAATCTCACCGTAGATTTTTGCGCCACGTCTTTTAGCGTGTTCGTATTCTTCAATAATCAACGCGCCTGCTCCTTCGCCCAACACAAAACCGTCTCTATCTTTATCGTAAGGTCGTGAGGCTGTCTCGGGTGAATCATTTCTTTCCGATAGTGCTTTCAATGCATTGAAGCCACCCACGCCCGCAATACATACCGCAGCTTCTGATCCACCAGAGACGATGATGTCTGCCTTACCTAATTTGATATACGTATAAGCATCATAAATCGCGTTGGTAGAAGAGGCACAAGCAGAAACGGTTACAAAGTTGGGGCCTCTAAAGCCATACTTAATCGAGATGTGACCCGCGCTTAAGTCTGGAATCATCTTGGGGATGAAGAACGGGTTGATTCTTGGTGTACCATCTCCAGCAAAGAAGGTTCGCATCTCCTCTTGGAAGGTAGATATTCCACCAATGCCCGATCCCCAAATCACGCCTACACGATCGAGGTTGATGCTTTGCAAGTCAAACTTGGCGTCAACAATTGCCTCGTCTGCCGCCACCATCGCATACTGCGAAAATAAGTCGAGTTTGCGGGCTTCTTTTTTGTCCATAAAGTTGCCCGCATCAAAGCCTTTTACTTCGCAGGCAAACTTGGTCTTAAAGAGAGTGGTGTCAAACTTTGTGATAGGTGCCGCACCGCTCTTTCCCTCTTTCAAACCTTGCCAATAGGCAGGCAGCGTATTTCCGATGGGGGTAAGGGCTCCGGCTCCGGTAATGACAACTCTTTTCAAACTCATGAAACAATACGTTTATAAAACATAGAAAGGGCGCAATATAACTATTGACACCCTCTTTATTTTGACAGAACCCAATCTTGCGAGGCCGTGGCCTGCAGATTTACATTATTTCTTAGCGTTCTCTTCTAAGTAAGAAATAGCTTGGCCAACAGTGGCAATGTTTTCAGCCTGATCGTCTGGAATAGAGATATTGAATTCCTTCTCAAACTCCATGATAAGTTCTACGGTATCCAACGAATCAGCTCCCAAGTCATTGGTAAAGCTTGCCTCGGGGGTCACCTCAGATTCCTCAACACCTAGTTTGTCGATGATGATTTGTTTTACTTTTTGTGCGATTTCAGACATGATTGTAAGGTTTAAGATTCAAAAATCAGGTGCAAATAAAGAGATTTAGTGCAATATTGGCAAACTTTTGCTGTGCCTTCGCGCAGCTTGCATGATGAAGAAGACCCGCCTAGAATTTGAATATTCTTACGATTTTCAGCTTTTAGGTATCATTTCTGCCGCCAAGGGCTACAAGTTGGCGTGGGAAATTAACCGCAAGGTAGAATTGCAGCTTGCAAGGCAACCCGACCTGCAGGTTGCCGATAAAAAAAACAACAATCAAGGATACGCGCATTTTATGCATTGGTCAGAGTCGCTGGTGGTTCGTTTATTTAGAAATAAACCAGCCGAGGCCGAAGCCCAAACCGGCCGAATGGTGCCAGAATTTCCTCATTATGATTACATTATCATGGTGCAAAGTGACGATGAAACCAAAAGCAATCGTTTGCAGGAACTCTTGCGCACTATTCCTTCCGTTGAATTGGTTGCTTTCATACCTTTGGCGGCTTTGAAATCGAAAGACAACTTCATTTTTTAAATTTTCTCATGGAACGAGTTTCTTACAATCGCACCAAAATCGTGGCCACTGTTGGCCCTGCTTCAAACAACAAAGAGATGCTACATGCCCTCATCAAAGAAGGGGTAGATGTTTTCCGGCTCAACTTCTCGCATGGCAAGCATGAAGATCACTTGAAGGTAATTGAATACGTGCGCGAACTTAACCGGGAAATGGGCACCAACGTGGCCCTCTTGCAAGACTTGCAGGGCCCGAAAATTAGGGTCAATGATGTGCAACCGGGCGTTGAAATCAAACCAGGCCAAGAGATCATCATTACCACGCGCGAGTTGGTGGGCAACCACGAAATTGTCAGTACATCATATGAAGGTTTGCCACGGGATGTGAAGCGCGGTGATATGATTTTGATTGACGATGGCAAAATCGAATTGAAAGTGATGGAGGTGCGCGACATTGATGTGGTGTGCAAGGTGATTTATGGTGGCCCGTTGAAGCCGCGCAAGGGAATCAATTTGCCCTTCTCTAAGGTATCTGCTCCGTCACTCACCGAAAAGGATTTAGCAGATTTAGAATTTGGCTTAAAGCACAAAGTTGATTGGGTGGCGCTTTCATTTGTAAGAAAAGCAACCGACATTGAAATATTGCGCGACATCATCAATCGCAACAAGTCTAACACGCGCATTGTAGCGAAAATTGAAAAACCTGAAGCGCTTGAAAACATTGATGCAGTTATTGCCGCGACTGATGCGGTAATGGTGGCGCGTGGCGACTTGGGTGTGGAAATTTGGATGGAAGAGGTGCCAATGGTGCAAAAAATGCTGGTGGAAAAATGCAATAAGCTGGCAAAACCGGTTATTGTAGCCACCCAAATGATGGAGAGCATGATTGAAAACCCGCGCCCAACACGTGCCGAAACCAATGATGTGGCCAATGCTGTGATGGATGGTGCCGATGCATTAATGCTATCAGCCGAAACTGCTGCCGGCAAATACCCAATTGAGGTAATTCGTAGTATGGTGCGCACGATTTCCTCGGTAGAAAAGCAAGGCAATATTTTTTACCGTTTCAGAGAAGTGGACCCTAAGTCTGCAACCTACCTCACAGATAATCTCATCCTAACTGCCTGTAAACTGGCCAAAGATGTGAATGCCAAAGCCATTGTGGGCATGACGCAGCTCGGATACAGCGCTTACAAGGCCTCTTCGCACCGCCCCAACGCCAATATTTTTGCATTCACCAGCAATGGTAACATTATTAATACCATGAACTTGGTGTGGGCCACGCGCGCTTATCATTACGACAAGGCCTCATCTACAGATGAAACCATCGCAGATGTGGAGGCAATTTTGAAGCGTGATGGGCACGTGAAGAAAGGCGACATCTTTATTGTTTTGGCAAGCATGCCGATTCAAGAGCGCGGAAGATCGAACATGATTAAAGTGCACGAAGTGCAGTAGTTTTTTTAGTGAAAGAAGTCAACGTTTCACAGTATCTGGAATGGCTAGGTGACGGCAAGGATTTTGTTAAAATCAGGCTTGATTTAAGCAGGCAGGGGTATAGTGAAGAGGAGATTGGTTCAATTATTAAAATTGTCGATGACCTTCATCTCCAAAGTCAGCTAGCAGAGGTGAAGCAAAGTAAAATGAGGTCCTTTAGAATCGCAGGCATCATTTTAGTTTGTGTTTCGTTGTTTATGCTTCTTTATCAAGTGATTGTTTTGAGAGCAATCAGTCTTATCATTTTGTATTTCAATTTGGCAATGTTTAGTGGTGGAGGAGCCTTGATTGCATATGCGAGGAACAACAAAACCTTCAGCGTTATTAAACATAATCGGTTGCGCTCAAGGCTTAGTCGTAGATTCTAAACCATTTGAGGTTTTACCAAAACGACATCTTCTTTTTCTACTACTACGGCACCAACTGGGTCGTCTTTTCTCTTTCTTACAAATTTTTTTGCTGTAACTGCCACCGGGCAAAGTGTTTCATTCTTGCGCTTTGAGTAATAAGCAGCCAACTCCGCAGCACGTACAATTACATCTTTCGGGAAAGGCTTATTTGCCTGATGCTTGACAAGCACGTGCGAACCCGCGACATCCTTTGCGTGTAGCCATAAGTCTTCTTTGAAAGAATGTCTCAATGTGAGTTCATCATTCGCCTCGGCACTTTTGCCGATCCAAATTTTAAAACCTTTAAATTCAACTTCACGATAGGGGAGTGGCGTTACCTTCTTGGGTTTCGCCTTTTCATTTTCTTTTCTTAGTTGCCTGATGTCAGTGGTCTGTTCTATTTCTTCAATCCGTTTTTGTAGCGCTGCGATTTCTTTTTGTTTTGCAATAATTGACTCTCGCAACTTTGCAATTTCAATTTGTTGATTCTTTGATTTTCGGTAGAATACTTCGGCATTACGCTGGGCATTCAACTCTTTTTTCAACTTAATTTTAGTCTGTTCTTGATTATAAAAATTAGTGAGCGTTACAGACTCCATTCCCGGTTTCACCAAGTGCATGTTGGCCATGATTAAGTCGCCCCACAATTGATAGTGCTGATCATTCAACAGTTCGCTTAGTTTGCGCTCATTGCGTTCGGCAAATGATTTTTTGTTTTTGATTTGTTCTTGCAAATATTTCAGCAAGCTTTTCTTCTCTACTTCCAAAGCGCTCTCGGTTGTCGCCAATTGAAAAAATGAATTTACCGCTTCAATTGGATCGGAGAATTGGTCAATTATATTTGAAATCGGTAGCAAACTAAAAGTTGCTTTGTGATGAGTATATCCAATGAAAAATTTTGGCGCGCGTAGTTGCGCTAACGTACTTTCAAACATGTCCCATTTTACGTCTACAGACTTGCTCTCAAAATCCAACTTCCCGAGGTATTCCCAAAATTCCCGGCCGATCGTAAAGTATTTGGTCTTTAAGTTTTCTTGCGATTGAAAAAAGCTCTCTTTGCTCCAGTCAACGGTTCGGTTTAATTGCTTTATGTCGATATCCCAATCAGCGTCAAATTGATTCTTAAAGATTGACACCACTTTTTGCTCTCGCATCAAGATAACGTTGGATTGAGAGCCGTGCATTTTAAACAACAATGCCCAATCTGATTCTAGGTTAATGGAGAAGCTTCTTTCATTATCAAATTGAGTAACAGAAACGACCTGCTTCATCAAAACATCCAGAAACAAATCGATGCTGTTTTTTTTTGCCCGATGATAAACATTTGGAAAACTGAGGCAGCAGAGTGCGGGCTGCAAACTTGCTCTTATAAAAAATGATTGCCTCGCGTTGTTGAACTCCATCACAAGTTCGTCTTTGTTTTGGCTGAAGCAAGATACCAAAACAAAGCCCTGCAGCCGTTGGTGTAGTACTGCGCTCAATTGAGCCAGAAAGAAATAGCTATTGTGCACTAGAGTTGAAAAGTCAATCCATCGTAGGCCAAAGCTATGGATTTCGGCAGTTCTTTTTCAATGGATCGTTGGGTGCCCATTTTATGACTGATGTGCGTGAAGTAGGTTTGAGACGCGCCAATTTTTTTGGCAACTTCAATGGCCTCGCCTAATGTGAAGTGCGAAGGGTGGCTTTCTTTTTGAAGGGCATTGAGTACCAACACTTCGGTGCCAATCAGTTTTTCATAGGTTGCGTCAGGTATTAAGTTGGCATCGGTTATGTAACTGAAGTTGCCGATGCGAAAGCCAAGTACCGGCATCCGCAAATGCATCACCGGCAATGGAGTAATAGCGAATCCCGCGGCAGCAAAAGGGCTATCGTCAATGGTGTGAAGCTGGATTTGTGGTGTGCCTGGATACTTCGTGTCTTCAAAGGCATAGTAGAATTCAGTCTGAACTTGTTGCAAAGTGGCTGCCATGCCATACACAGGCATATCTTTCTGTTGCAAATAATTGAAAGCCCGTACATCGTCAAGCCCCGCAATATGATCTTTGTGGCTGTGGGTTAGTATGATGGCATCTAAGTTTTTGACTCGTTCGCGCAACATTTGCTGGCGAAAATCCGGGCCGGTGTCTATTACTATGGTTCTGTTATTATCTTGTACCAGCACAGAAACGCGCAATCGCTTATCGCGATAGTCCAACGACTGGCAAACGGCACATTCGCACCCGATAACAGGTACTCCTTGCGATGTTCCCGTCCCTAATAGAGTGACTTTCAAAATAAAACTCAGGCTTTTACCTCCGTGGCGGTAAGTTCTTGGTACAGTTTCAGGCTTTTCTCGGTGAAGTTTGTGGTATCCAACTCCACGTTTTTTAAAATGTCCAAAATCGCGTTGATCTTTCCCTCCATTGTAAAAAACTTATTCACAATGATGATCTTCTGGTCCTTCAATACGCAGTATCCAGACTTAAAATTGCCTTTTTCATAGCGCAAGATGTAGTCAGATTCTGCAACCAAGTCCTCCAACTTGGTCAAAAACTGATTCGTGTACTTGATCATGGTAGTGGTTGTAGTTCTTGGCCGAAAGTTACGTAAAGGTTTTGGTTTTGTCATGGGCAGGCAAGGCACATCGCTGCCAAACAATACAACGGAGAATTTTCCGTTTTTTAGCCACTGTTGGTCTTTAAATCATTTGAGTATTCCCTATTTTTGCACGCTTCTTAAAATGTCGTTGCAAGTTCAACAGCTCACAAAAATCTATGGCGGCCAAAAGGCGGTAGACAATATTTCTTTCTCCATTCAGAAAGGTGAGATTGTTGGTTTTTTGGGCCCCAACGGTGCGGGCAAGTCAACTACTATGAAGATTGCAACCACCTATTTGCCGCCTACATCAGGCAGCGTGTGGGTTGAGGGTATCAATGTGGAGGAGCGACCGATTGAGGTGAAAAAGGTTATTGGCTATCTGCCCGAACACAATCCGCTTTATCTCGATATGTTCGTGCACGAGTACCTCCAATTTGTTGGGTCAGTGTATGGCCTAAAGGGTTCAAACTTAAAAACGCGTGTACAAGAGTTGGTAGAAATGTGCGGGCTTACGCGCGAGCAGAACAAACGCATTGAAGCGCTGTCAAAAGGTTATCGTCAGCGTGTGGGGTTGGCGCAAGCGCTCATCCATAGTCCCCAAGTTTTGATTTTAGACGAGCCTACATCCGGCCTTGACCCGAATCAAATACTGGAGATAAGAAAGCTGATTAAGGATATCAGTCGAGAAAAGACCGTGATCTTCTCAACGCATATTATGCAAGAAGTAGAGGCGCTTTGCGACCGCGTGATTATTATCAATAAAGGAAAAATTGTTGCGGATGATTTGCTAGAAAACCTGTTGCGTGAGAATGCCAGCCTCGAAGAGGTGTTCCGATCATTCACTAACACTGTAGCGGCATGATTCAAGTTTTTGTCCGCGAGTTTTCGGGTTATTTAAGTTCGCTTATTGCGTACATGGTCATTGGCGTTTTTCTCACTGCCATCGGTTTGCTCACGTGGGTGTTTCCAGAAACTTCTGTTTTGGACTATGGGTATGCCGATATGGATACGTTGTTTTCAATGGCACCCTATGTGTTTATTTTTCTCATACCTGCCATTGCCATGAAGACTTTTGCGGAAGAAAAGAAGATGGGCACTTTAGAGCTATTGCTCACCAAACCTTTGACTGAAACCCAAGTAGTGTTGGGTAAGTTTTTTGCAGCGTGGGCATTGGTATTGCTGGCGTTGCTACCTACTATCGTTTACTATTTTTCTGTTGCTGCGTTGGGGAACCCCGTTGGTAATATTGATACGGCAGCCGTGGTGGGCTCTTATATTGGTTTGATTTTATTGGCTGCAGTCTTTTCGGCAATAGGCTTATTGGCTTCATCGCTGACGTATAATCAGATTGTAGCGTTTATTTTAGCAGCCTTTTTTTCGTTCCTTTTTTATCTTGGTTTTGATTCCCTTTCTGCTTTCGCGGGAACGCAGGCATTATTGGTAAAGCAAATCGGAGTGCTTTATCACTATGAATCATTGAGCAGGGGATTAATTGATAGCCGCGATGTAGTGTACGCCATTAGCGTAACGATTTTTTTTCTGTTGTGTACTACGGTGGTGTTGAAAAGCAGATTATGGTAGACTGGAAGAAGAGCAGAAAGGTGGGTGATCTGTTATTGCTGGCAAATGGCGCTGTAGCCTTGTTGTTGCTCAACTTGCTTACTTCATTTTATTTTTTCCGTATTGACTTGACTGAAGAGAAACGATACACGATCAAGCCTCAAACCAAGCAAGTTCTTTCAACTTTAGATGAAGAGGTATTTGTAGAAGTGTTTTTGGAGGGCGAGCTCAACGCAGGCTTTAAGCGTTTTCAAAAATCGATACACGAAACGTTGGAAGAATTTCGTATTTATTCCGGCAACAAAGTGAGTTTTGTTTTCACCGATCCCAACCAAGCCAAAGGCGAAAAAGCCCGTAACGAATTCATGAGCGAGCTCAGCTCAAAAGGCATCAGCCCAATGAATGTGATCGAAAACAAAGAGGGGCAACGCATCGAGAAGTTTGTATTTCCGGGGGCGTTGGTGTCCTATGGTGGATTTGAAACGGGCGTAATGCTGTTAAAAGGTAACCGTGCACAGGGTTCGCAAGAGGCATTGAATCAGTCAATCGAAAATGTGGAATTTGAGTTGGCCAATGCCATTTACAAGTTGAGCAACAACAATCGTAAGAAAGTTGCATTGGTGCGCGGCCATGGCGAGTTAGACAGTCTTCAGATTGCCAGTTTCAATAACGCGCTGCTGGAGCAGTACGATGTTTTCAAAATGGATCTTTCCGCCAAGCCCACTGTCGGCAATTACGATGCACTGATTATTGCCAAACCGCGAACTGAGTTTTCAGAACCCGACAAGTACAAACTTGACCAATACCTAATGCGCGGTGGCAAGATACTTTTTTTGCTCGATCGTTTAGATGCCAATATGGACAGTGCCTCCAGCGACAACTATTTTGCCTTTCCCTACAACCTTAACCTAGATGACCAGCTCTTCCGATATGGCGTGCGCATCAATCCAGACTTGGTGCAAGATCGTGTAAGTGGTAAATACCCAGTGGTGGTGGGCAATGCAGGTGGCCGTCCGCAATTGATGCAGTTAGACTGGCCGTTTTTTCCTTTGATCAACCAATATGCCGATCATCCTATTACGCGAAACTTGGATGCTGCCCAAACAAAATTCATCAGCAGTATCGACACCGTAAAGGCTACCGGTGTGAGAAAGATTCCGTTGTTTTTCTCTTCACCGTATTCTCGTAAGCTCCTCGCTCCAGTAAAAGTTGGCGTCAATGATTTACGCAAGCAGATTCGCGAAGGTAGTTTTAACGCTGGCGCAATACCATTAGCCTATTTGTTGGAAGGCAAATTCACATCGTTGTTCACCAACCGGTTTGCACCTGGTGGGGTAGATACCGTTGGGTTTGTGGCGAAAAGCGTTGACTCCAAATTGATTGTTGTGGCCGATGGCGACCTCGCCAGAAATGATGTAAACCCAAGGCAAAGCGAGCCGCAGACTTTGGGCTATGATCCGTTTACCCGGTATACGTTTTCCAATCAAGACTTGCTGTTGAACATGGTGGCCTACCTTACAAACGAGAACGGATTAATTGCCGCACGCAACAAAGAAGTGAAAATCAGGCCGCTGGACAAACAAAAAATCAAAGAGGAAAGAACATATTGGCAAGCGGTAAATATTCTGCTGCCTTTGATGGCCTTGGCGTTATTCGGAGTTGTTTGGATGTACGCGCGCAAGAAAAAGTATTCTTCATTTTTGACGGAAGGTTGATGCTCCAAAATCGCAACATAAAATTGTTTGTTTCATTAGCAGTGCTTTGTGCTGCAACGGTGTTCGTGCTCGTGTTTGGCTTTAGAACTGCGTCAGAGATTGATAAACAACTGTTTAAAGTTGCAGACCAAGCAGAGGTGAGCGAAGTGCAGTTTACCTCGGCCAAAGATACCTTGCGTTTAAAATACGATGGCGCCAAATGGTTGGTCAACGGCAAAGAAGCGGACAGGCAGTTGATAAAAGTTTTTTTTGCTACCATTTTACAGGCCGAACCCAAGCGCAAAGTCGCGCCATCGCTGGTGGATAGTTTGCAAAAGTTAAATGCGGCAGTCAAAATCACGCTAAAGAAAGACGGAGAGCAATTGAAAGAGTATTTTGTGGTTGGCAACCCTGCCCAATCAGAAACCTATTTCTACTTTGAAGGAGGTGATTGGTATGTGGTTACCATTCCGGGCTACCGCGTGTATGTGGCTTCTATTTTTGAATTGACCGAGAATGACTGGCGCGAGAAACGCATTTTTAATTTCAATTGGCAGAACTTTAAGTCGTTGCGCGCCTCATTTCCAGGTCAAGCAGCCGAAGATTTCACCATCACCGCGCAAAAGCAATACATTTCCATAGATGGCATGGAGGCGGACACAACTAAGCTGCTTGGGTACTTAGATGCTGTTTTACAGATGCCATCCGATAAAATACTTTCTGGCGAGGAAACAACCGAGTATGACAGTCTGTTCAATGTTGCCCCTTCTGTCACCATTTCAATCTTTGATATTGCTAATCGCGAGTGGCGGTTGTCGGTTTTTGCCACCGCATCAGCACAAAAACTCGTATTGGCCAAATTGAACAACGAGGCGATCTTACTCAACGCAAAGGCCGCGGCCGTTTTGCTGCGTGGAAGAACGTACTTTAAGCCCAAAAAATAAGTGTTCAAAAAGTGTTGATAATCAGTGGGTAATACTTAATTCCCCACCTTGTTAAGTATTGTTTTTCGTTCTACCTTTACCGCCCTGTAAAAACTACAAACCACTGATTTCCAATGAAGTTTATTGTTAACTCAAGCTACCTGCTCAAGCAGCTTTCCAATATCAATGGCGTAATCACTACTAACCCTGTAGTGCCCATCTTAGAAAACTTTTTGTTTGAAATAGACAAGAGCAATTTGAAGGTAACGGCCTCAGACTTGCAGACTTCTATGATTACCGAAATTACGGTTGAATCGAAAGAGAAAGGAAGCATTGCGGTGCCTGCGCGTATTTTGTTGGATACCCTGAAGAACCTGCCCGACCAACCGGTAACGTTCTCGATCGACACCACCAGCTATGCAATAGAGATTAGCTCAGACAACGGCCGCTATAAGTTGGCTGGCGAAAATGCAACAGACTTTCCTAAAGTGCCTTCGGTATCGAATGACTTCTCTGCGAGCATCTCTTCGGAGGTTTTGGCGAAAGCCGTTAACAACACCATATTCGCTACCAGTAGCGATGAACTGCGCCCTGCGATGACGGGGGTGTACGTAAACCTGGGCGAGAAGAACACTACGTTTGTTGCAACAGACGGCCACCGTTTGGTTCGTTACCGCAGAACAGATATTAAATCAGATAACGGCAACTCCATCATCATTCCGCGCAAAGCGTTGAATTTGTTGAAAACCACCCTGCCAACTGAGAATACTGATGTGACCATCGACTTCAACATGTCGAACGCATTTTTCAATTTCGGTAACATCCGAATGATCTGCCGTTTGATAGATGAGCGTTTCCCCGACTACGAAAATGTAATTCCGTCATCTAATCCGATTAAGATGACCATCAACCGCACCGATTTGTTGGGCTCGTTGAAGCGTATTTCTATTTACGCCAACAAAACCACACACCAAGTGCGCTTGAAGATTACCGGCAGCGAGCTGCAGGTGTCGGCCGAAGACTTGGATTTCTCTAATGAAGCCAACGAGCGCCTTTCATGCGAACACGAAGGTGAAGACATTGAAATCGGTTTCAACGCCCGTTTCTTGATTGAAATGCTATCCAATTTAGATGCCGACCAAATTAAATTAAACATGTCGGCCCCGAACAAAGCCGGGGTAATTAACCCAGCCGAGAAAGACAAGGGTGAAGATATTTTGATGCTGGTAATGCCGGTAATGCTGAACCAGTACGCGTAAAAGTTTTACTACCTAAACGATTGAAAGCCACGCAGTTTGTGTGGCTTTCTTTTTTTGGTTACATCCCTTGCGACCGAACGATAAATTGTCATTAAATTACAATCACAAATTGTCTATGGAAGCAATCGAAAGTTGGTGGCAAAGCTTGGATGGTATCTTAAAAGTATTTTGGGGTTTGGCCATACCCTTCACCCTGTTTTTTGTACTGCAACTTATTTTTTCGTTCTCGGGTGCCGACTCTCCCGATGATTTACCTGATTCTGAAATTGAAGCCGACCACGGCATCCCGTTTCAGTTCCTCACGCTCAAAAACATGGTGGGTTTTTTTACCATTTTTTCATGGGCAGGTATCGCCAGTGTCAATGCTGGTTTTTCCAATACCATTTCGCTGATCATAGCCAGTGTTTCTGGCTTGTTGATGATGGCACTGATGGCTGGTTTGTTTTATTTAATCGGCAAGGCCGCAGCCGATGGCACCATGAAAATAGCGGACGCCATTGGCAAAACTGGCGAAGTGTACCTGTTGATTGGCCCGCACCGCAAAGGTATCGGCAAGGTTCAAGTCAATGTAAGTGGCGCCCTGCGCACACTAGAGGCCATCACCGATGATGACGACCCCATTATTACCGGCTCGCTGGTGCAAGTAGTAAGTGTAACCGAAAACATTTTAGTAGTAACGCGCAAATAATCTAAAACATCTCCCTATGCCCCCCATGATAGTTATCGTAGCCCTCGTTGGGTTATTTGTTTTCATTTTAATTAGCACCATGCTCAGACGCTACAAACGATGCCCGTCTGATCGCATATTGGTAGTGTATGGTAAAGTAGGGGGCGGTGGTTCGGCCAAATGTATCCACGGAGGTGCTGCATTTATCTGGCCGGTCTTCCAGGATTACTCCTTTATGGATTTGACGCCCATTTCCATTGAAGTGAATTTGACCAATGCACTTAGTAAACAAAACATACGGGTAGATGTACCCTCTAAATTTACAGTGGGTATTTCCACCGAAACAGGCGTGATGGAAAATGCAGCCGAGCGCTTGCTGGGCTTGCAACGTCAAGATGTGCATGCGTTGGCGCACGATATCATTGTGGGCCAAATGCGCCTGGTGGTGGCCATGATGGACATTGAAGAAATCAACACCAACCGCGATAAGTTTTTGCTCAACGTATCGCACAACGTAGAAGTGGAGTTGAAGAAGATCGGTTTGAAACTGATCAACGTGAACATTACCGATATTAAAGACGAGAGCGGTTACATCGCTGCATTGGGTAAAGAAGCTGCTGCCAAGGCCATCAACGAGGCAAAGATTCGCGTAGCAGACCAAGAGCGCCTGGGTGATATTGGTAAGACCGAAGCAGAGAAAGAAAGAGATATTAAAGTAGCTGAGATGGTGCGTGACCGCGATACGCAGGTTGCTGTAACCGTGAAAGATAAGGAAGTTTTGATTGCGGGTGCAAAACGCGATGAGCAAATAGGTAAAGTAGAGGCGGAGCGTGATACGCGTATCAAGTCTGCCGAAGCAAATGCGTTGGCGGTAACGGGAGAAAACCAGTCGAAGATTGCCATTGCCAACTCAGACTCAGCCCGCAGAGAGCGCGAAGCTGAGGCATTGAAGAAAGCTATTGCAGCTGAAAAAGTGCAGGCTGCCAAGGCGTTGGAAGAAGCTTACCTGGCCGAGCAAAAAGCGGAGGCGGCCCGTGCCGAGCGCGAGCGTGCTTCGCAAAATGCCAACATTGTGGTGGCGGCCGAAATCCAAAAGCAAAAACTGATCATCGAAGCGCAGGCCGATGCCGAGAAATTGCGCGAGCGCGCCAAAGGTGAAGCCGATGCCATCTATGCAAAATTGGAAGCGGAAGCCCGCGGTATGTACGAGATGTTGACCAAGCAAGCACAGGGCTTGAAGCAGATTGTGGAAGCCTCTGGCGATAACGCCCGCGATGCGGTGTTGCTATTGATTGTAGATAAATTGCCTGAACTGGTTCGCTTGCAAACGGAGGCGATCAAGAATATCAAGATCGACAAACTCACCGTGTGGGATGGCGGCACTGGCGCCAGTGGCGATGGCAAGACTTCTACCGCTAATTTTATTTCAGGTTTGTATAAATCAGTTCCGCCACTGCAAGAGATTTTCAATATGGCAGGTATGGAGCTACCCGACTACCTAAAAGGAAAAACGGCCGAAGAGTTGAAGAATATGGCCGATGAAGCCAAAGCGAAGTTGGGAGAGGGGAGGGGTGAGGCACCCAAGAAATAATTGCAGATGCTAGGTGGAGGATTTCTCAAGCAATCGCAAGAGTCGTTTGAGAAAAATCGGGAGATTCGCAAGGCAGCCCTAAAAGGTAGCCGCGACAAGAGCATGTTCCAGTTTAGGATTGGAGAGCCTATCGATCCAAAAGCATATAGGATTTCCGATGAAGATCGTGCAACTATGGTAGTGCGGGCACGCTTTGAAAGCCGTAAAGACCAAATCATCACTTGGACCATTTTGCTGGCGATGGCCGTTGCAATATCTTCATCGCTCTACTATTTATTGGGGTGATTTGCGATTGGGTTCTTCTTATAATTCCCACGAAACGAAAACGTTGAACGAAGATAAAACTTTGAATTAACTCGTCACGGCACCATTGCGGGAACATGCTGTTGGCGGGCGTTTTAATTTTCCCAATCTATTTTGAAATTCTGTATTGCAATGTGTCCGTGGTTATAAACACTATCTAAGATTTTCTTTACTCTCAATTCAATCTTAGTTTTGTCAATTGCCATGGAGTCGTATTGTCCAATTGACTTTCTTATAGCAGCTCTAAACTCAGGCGTTACGAAATATTCAAAATAGTTGTCACCGAAATCACTGTACAGGTCAGCAACTTGGTCAGGAATAGGATAGTATTGAACTTTGGCCTTTACGATTACTTCCCTTTTGTCTTTTGTCAAGCATTTAAATTCGTCCTCGTAGTCTTTTGGTATTATTTCAATCTTAACAAAGTCGTCATACATGGGTATTAAATGTGTCCCCGGTTGTAAAATTTCTTTTGAGCTCGAAATGTCGTCCTTGTCGTCCAGAATAATTCCTCGTTCAGTTAAATTAACAATCTCAAGTGTACATGAGGTCAAAACCAAAAATATTAATGTAACTTTTCTGTCCATATTAAAATGACAGTTAACGTTCCGTGTTTATGGCGGCTGCGGCTTTCGAAGCCGTGTCTTTGTCCTGCGTGCCCAAGCGAAATCTAAAAACTAAACTTCAAATTAACACGTCACCCGCAGTTGGCATAAACACACTGTTGGCGATAGTTAGATTTCTCTCAATCTTAATTTTGAAACAATTTTCTCAATCAAGTGGTTTTCCTGAAGTTGGTAAATAAATTGAAACCAAGCGTGACAAATAATCCAAAGTCCAAATACATATGGAATCAACCACTTTGATTCGTTACTAAAAATTATCGCTACAAATGAAAATATGAACAAAACAATAATGAAATAATGCTCAGGTCTAACTTTAGTCTTTAGATTAATTTTCAGTTGGTTAGTGTCGGTGTCGCTGATTATTGCTCTCACATTAATTCCGTCAACAAGTCCAACTGCTCCTGAGATTACCATCGTCCCCAATGATATAAATGGTGAAAATTTTATTTCTCGATCCGAAAGAGCGTTGCATCTTATGTCCTTTAACTTCCCTAGTCTTTCATTGAAGTCGGTAAGCTGTCCGTTGAAAATAAATTCCCTATCAACTGTGAGTAGTTTTGTGAAATTGTTCATTGCCCAAATGTAATTGTCGCCAACTTGCGGATATATATACTCGTGGATGTTTTTTCATTATAGCATAACCAAAAGGTGCATTATTCCGCCCAAATTGGCGTGTATTCTTCACCAATAGACCCCTTAACTCAATTCACAATCTCAAACTCCACTCTTCGGTTGAGCTGCTTGTGCTCTTCAGTTTCTTCTTTGGGCACAATAGGTAGTGCGCTGCCATAGCCGGTCGCGGTAATTCGCTCTTCGGCCAACCTAAACTCTTTTACGAGGTAAGCCTTAATAGCGTCTGCACGGCTCTGCGAAAGCTTGAGGTTCAGGTTTTCATCGCCTGAAGAATCGGTATGCCCGGAGATGAGCAACCGATTGTTGGGGTGGTCGAGCAAAAAGTTGCCGAGTTTGCTCAGGTCTTCGTGCATGCCAGGCAATATGTCGGCTTTACCATTTTCAAATTCCAACGATCGGAATGCAATTTTACGCTGCAACGGTTCGGCTACGCGGTTAATCTCTTTGTCGCCATCTAAAAAGAAAATCTCTTCAATGCGGAAGTAGTCATCGCCTTGGATAATCAACAAATAGTTGCGTTTGTTAATAAGCTCAAAACCAAAAGTGCCCTCGGCCCCTATTTTTTTTGGTGCTACTTCAACGCCTTTGTCAAGGTCTATTACCGATACAATGCCGCCCAGCGGTTTTCCATGTTGGTCGAGCAACGATCCGCGCAAGCGTGTAACGGCTTCCGGTTGTGCTTCCATTGGCACGGGAAATGAATAGAGGTCCAGATTCTTTTTATCGCTCTGCTCACTGCGTGCATAGTACAAGTCATGCGATTGCGAGTCGATGGTGAAATAGTACTCATCGCCCGCGCCATTCACCAGCGGCCCAATATTTTTCGGCTCGGTCCAGTTGCCGCTTTGCCGATAGGTCTTGTAAATATCGAAGCCACCAAAGTTAAGCGGCTGCCCATTGGAGCTGAAGTATAACACGTTGAACTTGTGGTGATAGAAGGGGCTCACCTCGCTGTTCAACGTATTGATAATAGGGCCCATGTTTTTGGCGCGCTGCCATTGGCCTTTGCTGTCTTTTGCAGTGAAATAAATATCAGAAAGCCCAAAGCCACCCGCGCGGTTGGAGGCAAAAAACAAAGTGTCGCCCGTGTGCGAGAGCGAGGGGTGCGAATCCCACCCACTGCTGTTGATGGCCGGCCCTAGGTTTTTGATGTTTGTCCACGTGCTGTCTTTGCCCAATGTGGCAACATATAAATCGCAGTTGCCGAGGCCGCCCGGGGCATTGCAGCGAGAGAAGTACAATTCTTTGCCAGTTTTGCTCAAGCAGGCTGAGCCTTCGTTGTACTGCGTGTTGATGGTCTTAAAATCTTGCGCAGGCGTCCACACGCCATCAACTTTCAAAGTATAAAACAGATCTTCGTTGTAGGCGCGCTGTTCGTGCTCGTTACGTTTAGAAGTAAATAGTAGCACAAAGTCGGCATTGCCCATGGTGGGTCCATAATCCTCTTTTGCCGAGTTGATGCCATCGTCCATCCGCACCAGCACCGAATGGGGCGGGCGCAGCGTGTCAATTTCTTTGCGATAGTCCACCAGTTTGTAGTACAAGTTCAAATCCACATAGTTTTCTTTCTTTTCAGTTTCTACCGCATCGTATCGCTTATATAATTCTTTGATGTTGATGCCTTGTTGGTGGTGTTTCAAAATAAGCTTGTAAAGCAAAACGGCTTCGCCTTTGGTGCCGAATTTTTCAGAGAGCTGGGCCAGCCGCCAAAGCATCGGTACATTTTTGGCAAAGTTTTCCACGCCAAAATTTTTAACGTACTCGCGCAGCAGCGTGTACATCTCTTGTTCGTTGTTGTTCTTCTCAGCTTGCTGCAATTGTTTCAGTTTTGCTGCATCGGCATAAAGTCTTGTCTTGTTGATGTTGGAAAAGGTAAATATGTCACTCTGGCCGAAAGCCGTTACCGAATCGTAGAGTGCTACCTTGTTGCCGGCCTTAAATTTTTTTTGTTTCTGACCCAAAGAATCAAGTACCGTGGCCACCACTAGAAGGGTACCAAGAAATAAGTAGGAAAATCGTTTACTGGCAGTCGTGCGCATCAATCGCTATCAAAAACGAAACAATTTAGTCAATATTGGAATCAGTTGATTAATGGCTAGCTCAATTTAGGTCTTCACGTTGGGTGTGTGCTTCTTGCATTACAGATGTCACGTGCACGATTACATAAAGAAATATGGCACAGTGATTGACCACCTTACCGCCTTTCACGTTTCCACTAGGAGACTACCTTTTTTTGTGTCAAATTGGCATTATATGTTTAAATCATTGGCTACGCCCATCGTTCAAGAAGATTCTGAAGAGTTAATACAATTAATTAACCCCGAGCAGGAAATGGATATCAAGGCAGAAGAACTGCCTGATGAAGTATCGATTCTGCCCATTAAAAATACCGTCCTTTTTCCGGGTGTAGTGATACCCATTACCGTCACCAGGCAAAAGTCAATTAAGCTGATCAAAAAGGCCTATGAAGGCAAGCGATTGATTGGTGTGGTGGCACAAAAAAACAAGCAAGCTGAAGAGCCCGGTATTGACGACCTTTACAGACAAGGCACCGTGGCACGCATCATTAAAATGTTGGTGCTGCCAGATGGTAACACCACGGTTATCATTCAAGGAAAAAACCGCTTCATTGTGGGCGAGTTTGTGAAGGAAGATCCATTTTTAACTGCGCGCATTTTATTACAGCGCGATGACCTGAGCAAAATCGAAACAAAAGAAACCAAGGCCTTGGTGCAGTCATTGAAAGATGCCGCCACAAAAATCTTAAGACTTAATCCAGAAATCCCGCAAGAGGCGCAGCTGGCGCTCGATAACATTCAGAGTCCGGCTTTTTTGATTCATTTTTTGGCCAGCAACTTAAATGTGGACGTGCCTGATAAGCAGAAGATATTAGAGAGCGACACGATTACTGATCGCGGCACTGTGCTTCTGCAGTATATGCTGAAGGAGATTCAAATGCTTGAGATCAAGCACGAAATACAGAAGAAAGTACACACCGATATCGATTCGCAACAGCGCGATTACTTTTTGCGCCAGCAGATGAAGGTGTTGCAAGATGAGCTCGGTTACGATGGCCCCGAAAAAGAAATTGAAAAACTGCGTAAGCGCGGAGCTGAAAAGAAATGGCCAAAAGTTGCGGCAGACCACTTTGCCAAAGAGATGGATAAGTTGCAGCGTACCAATCCACAGGCACCAGATTTTCCAATAGGAATGACCTATGCCGAGTTCATGCTCGATTTGCCTTGGGATGAATACACTGCCGATAACTTCGATCTAAAAAACGCCCGCAAAATTCTAGACAAAGATCATTTTGGGTTAGAGAAGGTGAAGAACCGCATTATCGAATACCTGGCGGTGCTCAAGTTGAAGCAAGATATGAAAGGGCCAATCTTGTGTTTGTATGGCCCACCCGGGGTGGGGAAGACGTCATTGGGAAAATCCATTGCCAAGTCGCTGGGCAGAAACTATGTGCGCATGTCTTTGGGTGGCGTACATGATGAAGCGGAGATCCGCGGCCACCGCAAAACATACATTGGGGCAATGCCGGGCAAGATTTTGTCTAATTTGAAAAAAGCAAAATCATCTAACCCTGTGTTTGTCTTGGATGAGATAGACAAGGTGCGTTCAGAATTTCGGGGCGATCCTTCATCGGCTTTATTAGAAGTGCTAGACCCTGAGCAAAACAATGCGTTTGGTGATAACTACTTGGATGTAGAATATGATCTTTCAAAGGTGCTGTTTATTGCCACGGCCAATTCGTTAGATACCATTCAGCCTGCACTGCGCGATCGCATGGAGATCATAGAAATTACCGGTTATACTATTGAAGAAAAATTGCAAATAGCCATACGGCACCTGGTGCCCAAGCAACTGAAAGAACACGGGTTGGGCGAGAGCGAAGTGAAATTTGAAAAAGAGGCGTTGCTTAAAATCATTGAAGGCTACACGCGCGAGTCGGGTGTGCGTTCGTTGGAGCGCAAGATTGGTTCGGTCGTTCGCGCCATCGCGAAAGCAAAAGCAATGGACGAACCTTTTGATAAGAACGTAACTGTGGAATTTGTTGCGAAAACCTTGGGTGCTCAAATTTTTGACGAAGAATTGTACCAAGGCAATGATGTTGCGGGCGTAGTCACGGGTCTGGCATGGACGCAAGTCGGTGGCGATATTTTGTTTGTGGAGTCAAGCTTGAGCAAAGGCAAAGGTGCGCTTACTATTTCTGGCCAGTTGGGTGATGTGATGAAAGAGTCTGCCATGGCAGCATTGTCTTACTTGAAATCAAACGCAGATACGCTAAAAATAGATCACCGTGTTTTTCAACAGTACGATTTGCACATACATGTACCGGCTGGTGCCGTACCCAAAGATGGTCCTTCTGCGGGCATCACCATGCTCACCTCATTGGCTTCGATTTATACCCAGCGAAAGGTAAAGTCAAACCTCGCGATGACGGGAGAGATCACCTTGCGGGGCAAAGTCTTACCTGTGGGCGGCATCAAAGAGAAAATACTCGCAGCCAAGCGCAGTGGCATCAAAGAAATAATCCTAAGCGAGCGCAACAAACGCGACATTCAAGAAATCGAAAAGGGCTACTTAAAGGGTTTAACCTTCCATTATGTAGATACGGTAGATGAAGTGTTGAAAACGGCATTATTGAAAGACAAAGTGAAGAACCCCGTCAACTTCTCACTGACAGACCAGAAGCAAGCCTGAGTCGTTGCGTAGCGGAATAATTTTAACAGCGGTAGTTACAGCTACATTTTTACTCGATAAGTTTAGACCGATGAATCGGGCCATATTTTTATTGATTACCGCGTGCAGTTTTAGCGTGGGGTTTGCACAAACAGTAACCATTTCCGGGCTCGTGAAAGATAACAATACTGCTATTGCGATTCCCTATGTGAACGTGGTAGTCAAAAACCAAAAGGACAGTACTTTTGTGGCAGGTACCATTACCGATGACGAGGGGCGCTTTCGGTTTACCGGCATAGCACAGGGGCACTACTATTTCGAATATTCATTCGTGGGGTTTGTTACCAAAAGGCAAACACTATTTGTTGGTTCTCTGGCTAGCTTTTTAGATGTTGGCGCCATCGCGCTAACTGAAGACACCAAAAAGCTTGACGAAGTAGTGGTGGTAGGCCAGCAAGATGCTGTAAGTGAAAAGCTGGAGAAAAAGATTTTTTCGGTAGCCGATAATCTTAGTCAGAGTGGTGGTTCGGTCATGCAAGCCATGCAAAACCTCCCGGGCGTAACTGTGCAGGATGGTAAAGTGTTGCTGCGTGGGAACGATAAAGTGGCTGTGCTCATTGATGGTAAGCAAACTGCCTTGACGGGATTTGGGAGTCAATCAGGTTTGGATAACCTCCCTGCTTCCGCCATTGAAAAAATCGAAATCATCAACAACCCTTCTGCGAAGTATGACGCCAATGGCAATGCAGGTATCATTAACATCATCTATAAAAAAAATAAGCAAGAAGGTTTTAACGGAAAGGCAGGCTTTGCCTTGGGTGCAGGTGCGTTGTGGGTGCGACAAGAAAACCTCCCCACCATTCGCCCCCAATATCAGGTCACGCCCAAAATCAATCCATCGCTTTCGTTGAATTACAGAAAAAACAAAATCAATGCGTTTTTTCAAGGCGATTATTTGTACACCGAGACACTCAACAAGAATGAATTCGTCACCCGTAACTATGGCGATACGGCCATTATCAATCAACAAACCAAACGGAATCGCAACACCGCCTTCACAACTTTAAAATCTGGTATCGATTGGACGATTGATCATGCGAATACGCTAACCATTTCTGGTTTGTTTGGAAGTGAAAAAATAATCGACAATGGCGATGAACCTTTCTTCAATGGCAAAACGGGCGAGCGTTTACGCCTCTGGCAATTTTTGGAAGACGAATTGAAGACCACTATCATGGCCACAGCCGCTTATCAACATAAATTTAAAGAACCAGGTCGTCTTTTGAATGTAGGTTTTAACTATACGTTCCATCGCGAAGACGAACGGTATTTTTTTACGAACATCTTGCCAACTTTCACAGGCTTAGATGCCTTCAAGCTGATTTCGGATGAGTCTGTATATGACTTTAATGCTGATTACATACGGCCTCTTCGTTATGGCCGTTTGGAAACTGGTGTGAAGTTTAGGAAAAGGCAAATTCCAACCAATATGCTGTTTATTCCCGGCTTGAACTCACCCTTGGATGTGAACGCTGGCGGCATTGCCGTGTATAATGAAGTGATACCCGCAGCCTATGGAAACTATGTTTTTGAATCAGAGAAGATAGAAGCAGAAGTGGGCTTGCGTTTTGAATATGTCAAGATTGATTATGAAGTCGACCCCAACAATCCGGTTTATAAGACCAGCGGCTACGACTATAATCAACCATTTCCTAACATGCGCTTTGCATATAAATTTGATGACAACCGTAAAGTCTCTCTTTTTTTCAACAGAAGAGTAGACCGACCCAACGAGGTGGACATACGCGTCTTTCCAAAGTATGACGATGCCGAGATCATCAAAGTGGGAAATCCGGCATTGCGGCCACAGTTTACCAATTCAGTAGAACTCGGTTTTAAAAACAATTGGGCGAAAGGATATTTTTATGGCGCGCTGTACCACCGCTTTGCCGATGGTACCATTACTCGTATCGCCAGCACCGTGCCGGGCAGCACGCTGATTTACGCCATTTTCCAAAATGCGGGAAAGAGTTTCAATTCGGGTTTTGAGGTAACGCTCGATCAGGAAGTGACTGCAAGTTATAGGGTAAACATTAACGCGAATGTGTACCACAACCAGATTAATGCATTTTCGGTCGAGAATTTGTACCCTCAACGAAGTATTTTTTCAGCTCCGTTACAAGAGGTCACCTCCTGGAATCTGAAGATCAACAACTTTTTTAAGTTTGGCGGAAAATCTGAGGCGCAACTAACCGCAATCTATTTGGCGCCTGACATTATTCCGCAAGGTAAAATTGCCGGGCGTTTTTCTTTGGATGTTGGCGTGAAGAGACAAATCCAAAAAGGAAAGGGGGAGTTGTTTTTAAACGCTACCGACTTGTTGAATACGCTCGTGATGAAGAAAGAGGTGATAGGCTTGGGTTTTAAATACACCAGCACCGATTATTACGAGACGCAAGTGGTGAGGTTGGGGTACAATTATAAGTTCTAAGTGCGCTGACTACGGAGAATTAAAGCAGGCTTGTATTTTCAGACGTTTGTATTACATTTGTATTACAAATTTACCTTACATGTTAAACGTCAGGCTTTCCGATGATACCGAAAAAGAGCTATTGAGATATTGCCTCGATCAGGGTGTTTCTAAATCAACTGTTGTAAAAGAAGCGCTAGAGGCTTACCTCATTCAGCGCAGAAAAACAAAAAGTGCTTTTGAAGCAGGGGTTGATTTATTTGGGCAGGAGGGGAGTGGGCGCAAAGATGGATCTGTTTCCTACAAGAAAAGGGTAAAAGAAAAGCTCCATGCAAAGCACGCTCGTTGACGCAGGGCCACTGATTGCTTTATTTGACAAGAGCGACAGCCATCATGAGAAAGCCATATCATTTTTGAAACGCACCCAAGGTCACTTGATTACAACCTGGCCAGTGATTGCGGAGGTATCGCACATGCTTGACTTTAGTACCAAAACCCAAATCAATTTTTTGAAATGGATTAACCGCGGTGGACTACAAATTTTTGAGCTTGAAATCCAACATGTAATACGACTGATAGAACTCAGCGAGAAGTTTAGCGATGTGCCGATGGATTTAGCCGATGCAACCTTAATCGTGACGTCAGAAGCGAAAGGCATTACCAAGATTGCCACAATTGATTCGGATTTCTATATCTATCGGGATGTTAGAAACAAATACTTGAAAAATGTTTTTATCACTTAATAATTGACTTTTGCAATCGATCAAGACATCCTACCTTTAAGCTTATTCTCATTAACAAAATGGAAAAAATAGCCGGACTAACACCTCGCGAGATTGTGCATGAACTTGACAAATACATCATCGGCCAGCACGAGGCCAAGCGAAATGTGGCCATAGCCTTGCGCAACCGCTGGCGCAGAATGAATGTGCCCTCAGAAATGCGCAATGAAATCGTGCCCAACAACATTTTGATGATAGGGGCAACAGGTGTAGGCAAGACAGAAATTGCGCGCAGGCTCGCAAAGATTGCCGATGCGCCTTTCGTGAAGGTAGAGGCCTCTAAGTTTACCGAAGTCGGCTATGTGGGCCGAGATGTGGAGAGCATGGTGCGGGATTTGGTTGAGCAATCGGTGAACATGGTGAAAGCCAAGAGAAAAGAAGAAGTGCGCGAAAAGGCATCGGTAATCGTAGAAGAGATTATTTTAGATGCGCTCATTCCCCCTATGCGAAAGTCTGCCGGCTTTCAAGTGCAAAATGGCGAGAGTGAAGAAATTCCAACGTCTGATACTGAATTGAATGAAAGAACACGCAACCTATTCCGCGAGAAAATAAAAAATGGTGAACTGGAAGACCGAAAGATCGAAATTGACATTAAGCAAAACGGCAACGCAGGCATCGGCATGATAGGTGCAGGCATGATGGACGAAGTGTCCATGATGAACCTGCAGGAAATGATCAGCGGCATGATGCCGAAAAAAGCACGCAAGCGCAAAGTAACTGTGGCTGAAGCAAGGAAAATTCTGATGGAGGAGGAGGCCGCAAAACTGATTGACATGGACGAGGTAAAAGAGGAGGCTATCCGCAAAGCCGAAGATTCGGGCATCATATTCATAGACGAGATTGATAAGATAGCATCGGGCGCAAGTAAAAAAGGTGGTGGTGGCCCCGATGTGAGCCGTGAAGGTGTGCAGCGCGACTTGCTGCCAATTGTGGAGGGTAGCACTGTGAACACGAAGTACGGAGCCATCAAAACTGATCATGTGTTGTTTGTAGCCGCAGGTGCATTCCACATTTCCAAACCATCTGACTTAATACCTGAGTTGCAGGGGCGCTTCCCCATACGCGTGGAGCTTGACAATTTAACCCAGCAAGACTTTGTGCGGATTTTGAAAGAGCCCAAAAATGCACTTACCAAACAATACCAATCGCTATTTGAAGCCGAGGGCGTAAGCGTAGCTTTTGATGACGGGGCAATCAACGAGATTGCCGAAACAGCCTTCACCATCAATGCCGATATTGAGAACATTGGTGCCCGCAGGCTGCACACAGTGATGAGCCGCCTGCTGAATGAGTTTTTATTTGATGTGCCCGATAAGATTTCAACGCCCGCCAGTATTTCAATTACCCAGAATATGGTAAAAGAGAAGTTGGCGGGTTTAGTAAAGAACAAAGATTTGAGCGAGTATATCTTGTAACTTTTTTGCTGCAATGTATCTGCCCATGTGTTGCAGGGTGTTTGAAAAGTTGTTGGTTTGGATTTTTGTTTTCGCGTTGGCGATTGGTGGCGTCAATGCGCAGAACAAAGACTCAATCCGAAATGTTTACATCGAGCGCTTCCCCGATTATTTTTTTATTTGGCCGTTGATCAAACAACGGACTAATCAGTTTGAGATACAGCAAGAAAGCAACGCGTCTAACAGACTTACTTACAAGCCTAATAATTCAGTAGGCTTGGGTTTTGGCTTGTACGTTTTTGAAGTAGGCGCGGAAATCACTTTTTCGGTACCCATTGGGGCGGAACGCGAATCGCTGTTGGGAAAGACAACGGCCACCGACTTGCAATTGAACTTACTTGGAAAAAACTGGGGCTTGGATTTATTCTATCAAAACTATCGTGGGTTCTACGTAACGGATCCAAATCAAAATATATTGAAAGGCATGCCCTTTCCACAGCGGCCAGATGCACGAACCAATAACTTTGGTATAAATGGGTTGTATGCTTTCAACAAGAAGTTCTCATTACGTTCTGCATATAACTTTTCTGAGAGGCAACGCAAAAGCGCGGGGTCGTTCTTGCTTACGGGCACCATTAACTTTTTTGATGTCGCACTAGACTCAGCCGTGTACGGCAGTAAATACTACGCAACCCTGGGAGCAAATACTGCCTTTGAGCAATTGCAAATGAATACCGCCAGTGTGTCGCCAGGTTATTCGTATACCTTTGTGTACAAAGCTTTCTTCTTAAACACAAGTTTATCTATTGGGCCAGCAGTGCATTGGGTTGATTACGCTGTTGACTTGCGTGCGCGCAGCGCAATAGTTGTCAATAGTTTTTTGGATCTTCGTATTGGCATCGGCTACAATGGCAAACGCTTTTTTTCGGGTGTTAACTTTGTAGGGCAAGCACGCTCGGCAAAGTTTGATGGCATTCAGTTTATTAATTCAAGTAACACGTTTAAAATCGTTGTTGGCTATCGGTTTAACGAAGTAGGTTTTTTGAAGCGCAAGGCATATGATCTGCTACCGATCATCGGTATTCACAAATAAAAGGGTGGGGCTCAATCAAACCTTTTTTTAGGGAAGTCAAAGAATACCAATTTACCTCTTCCCCATTCAATGTGCTTCCACTTATTTGCACTCAGCGAAATGCAAACCACACCAGCCGTGGGTATGTTGTCAATGTTTTCGTTGCTCAGGCGGTTTGCAAATTCGGTGAGCCCCGGATTGTGACCAAATATGAGCACATTTTCTTCATCATCGCCCGTGCGGTCTTTCAAAGTGTGTATCACCTTCAGTATCTCGTCATCGCTGGCATGGTAGAGCCCTGGCTTTTCTTCGATCTTACTTTTGATGAAGCCCAGCCCCTTGCAAAAGATGTGGCAGGTATCCTTCGCCCTTTGCGCGGGGCTGGTCAAGACGATATCGGGCGTAAGCCTTTTCTCCTTAAGCCGCCTGGCCATCCTGGGGGCATCGCGTTTACCGCGATCGTTCAGTGGTCGATCAAAGTCACTTAGGTCGGGGTCTTCCCAACTGCTTTTGGCATGGCGAATAATGTATAACTTCTTCACGCTGTGCTTTAGCTCGCCTTTATTCAGTAAATTTGCGACTCGTTCTGTCTCAATTTATGGAAAAACGGCCGCTTCGAAAAGAAATAAAATACACGCTGCTTTATTACTTTGTGCGGTTTCTGATTTTCTCAGCCAACCTTTTGCCGCGCAAATTGTGGCTGCGCTTTTGTGGTATGTTGGGTCGGGTGGCGTACCACTTCTCAAAGAAACCCCGCGAACTGGCGATCTTTCACCTGGGGTTAGTGTATAGTGGTGAAAAGTCAATCGCTGAAATTGTTGTCCTCGCTAAGAAAATGTTTGAGATGCTGGGCAAAAATGCCGGAGATATCTTGCGCTCGCTCAAAGTAAAATCACTCAACGATCTTCAAAAATTTCTCACCACCCACGGCTTCGAACATTTCCAGGCTGCCCATGCAAAAGGCAAGGGGGTAATCTTTCTCACATGCCATGTGGGCGCATTTGATATGCAATCAACCAACATGGCCTTTCATGGAGTGAAGTTAAGCGTGGTGGGTACTCCTATGAAGGATGAACGCCTTAATACATTGCTACAAAATTATCGGAATGCCTTTGGTGCGTCATACATCGAAAGGGGCAAAGACAATATCAAATTGATTAAAGAGCTTAAACTTGGCAACGCGTTGGCTATTTTGATTGACCAAGACACTAAGGTAAAGAGTCGCATTGTCAACTTTTTCGGTATGCCGGCTGCCACGCCCATTGGCGCCACCATTCTGGCGATGAAGACGGGTGCTGCAGTGGTGCCGTGTTTTATTCACTTAGATGAGAAGCTGGATCAGCACATGCGAATCTTTCCTGAGATACCGTTGACAAACACGGGGGATGAGGAGGCAGACCTTCTCACCAACACACAGAAGTTTAACGACTTCATCGAAATGGCTGTGCGCCAACACCCCGATCAATGGGTTTGGATGCACGAACGCTGGAAAACAAAGGCAGGAGAGGAAATTCGGTAAAACTTTCCATTCAAATCCTTCATCGTAAGCACAATAAAGCCTGTTAACAATTGGTTTAGACTTTAGTTGTAACCTTTTGCCTGCTTTTCAAGTATCTATGCAAAACCTTCACCTATGAAATTAAACCGGAAACTATTGGTTGCTATTGGAATTGGCCTCGCATTGCTGATTTCATTTTTTTGGTTCCGTAAAACGAAGTCCGGACAAGCTTCAGAAATTTTGGCCCTGGTGAAAAAGGGGGAATTTAGAATTGAGGTAGAGACTACTGGCGAGCTGGAGGCGAAGAATTCAGTGAAGATAATGGGGCCTGGAGCTGTGCGTCAATTTCAGATTTGGGAGGTAACGCTGCAAAACATTGTTGATGAAGGCACTATCGTAAAAAAAGGAGATTGGGTTGCTACACTCGATCGATCGGAGTTTCAGAACAAGTTTACTCAAAAGCAAATTGACTTTGAAAAAGCCAACTCAAAGTTTACGCAAACCCAACTTGATACTACCTTACAAATGCGCCAGGCTCGTGATGAGCTGGTCAATCTCAAATACGCATCAGAAGAAAAAGAGATAATTTTACAACAATCTAAGTTTGAGCCGCCTGCCACCATCAAGCAAGCCGAGATCAATTTGGATAAAGCCAACCGAGCCTACCAGCAGGCATTAGAGAACTACAAGATCAAGCGCAACCAAAATGTAGAGAAGATGCGTGAAGTCAGTGCTGAGTTACGCAAAGTGCAAGGCGATGTGGAGGGTATGAATAAGATTTTGGAGTCGTTTAACGTTACGGCTCCGGAAGATGGCATGGTTATTTACGAAAAAGGTTGGGATGGCAAGCCCATTAAGGCTGGCTCGCGCATTGGTATGTGGGAGCCCACCGTGGCCACGCTACCTGATCTCACTAAAATGCAATCAAAAACTTTTGTCAATGAAGTAGACGTGCGAAAAATTAAAGCCGGACAATTAGTTGACATTGGTCTTGATTCTGATCCCAACAAGAGGTTAAAAGGTAAAGTAACTAAAGTAGCAAACGTGGGTGAACAACGACCCAACTCCGATGCCAAAGTTTTTGAAGTGCTAGTGGAGATTGATGGAACTGATCCGGCATTGCGGCCATCGATGACTACTAGCAACAAAATCATCGTGCAGGTTCTACCAGAGGTTACATTTGTTCCGTTGGAAAGCCTCCATGCGCAACACGATTCTATCACCTATGTTTTCAAAAAAGACGGAATTAGAATTTCAAAACAAGAGGTCGTGGTGGGCGAGACAAATGCAAACGAAGCCGTGATATTGGCTGGCATCAAAGCGGGCGAAGAAGTTTATCTGTCGGTGCCAGCGGGTAAAGAAGATGACGAAGTTGCGCTGCTACCCGAACGAAACGGCAAACGCTTGAAGAAGGAAGGTGCAGAATCCGAGAAGAAAACTGCCAAAGCTTCTATTCAGTGAAATTACTACAACTGTTCAACCCACGTTTGGTGGCCAATCTTTTCATTGCCATCGATGCTGTGATTGCAAATCGGGTGCGATCTCTGCTTACTGCGTTAGGTATAATTTTTGGCGTGGCGGCCGTAATCGCCATGTTGGCAATTGGTAATGGTGCCCAGCAAGAAATCTTGAATCAAATCAAGTTGGTGGGTGTCAATAATATTGTGATCAAACCAATCATCGAACAAAAAGAGGAGAAAATTGCTGAAAAAGTTGGCAAAAAGGAGAAGAAGAAGTTTTCGCCTGGGCTCACCGTGCGTGATGTGGCAAGTATCCAATCAATATTACCTACGCTCAGCGAGGTAAGCCCGGAAATAATTTTGGAAACCTTTGCCATCAGCAATGGCGTTAGACGCTCTGCAAAATTGGTGGGCGTACAACCTGCTTATTTTAAAATCTACAACTTCGAACTGTCAGAGGGAACAATTTTTACCGATGCACATATGGAAGTTGGTGCACCTGTTTGTATTATCGGCTCAAACTTAAAGAGCAAGTTCTTTCCTACAGAAAATCCAATTGGTAAAAGCATCAAGGTTGGCACTCACTGGTTGACGATAATAGGTGTATTGTCTGAGCGAACAGTGTCACAAAACAGCATCAGTAAATTGGGCATCCGAGATTTTAATATGGACGTTTATGCTCCGCTGCAAACGGTGTTGGTACGCTATCGCAACCGAGATTTGATTACCAGCGAGGCACTCCGAATGGCCGCCATGCAGAGCCAAGGCATGGTGTTTATCCGTGGTAACAATAGTTCAAATGAAAATGAGCAAGAGAAGAAAAATTATCATCAAATCGATCGGTTGGTAATACAGGTAAAGGAGACGGCAATGCTGCAACCTACTGCGGAAATTATCAGTCGACTGCTACAACGCAGGCATTACGATGTGGTTGACTACGAAATCGAAATTCCGGAGCTGTTACTAAAGCAGCAGCAACGCACCAACGACATCTTCAATTATGTGTTGGGTGCCATCGCTGGCATTTCTTTGTTGGTAGGCGGTATCGGGATTATGAACATCATGCTTGCTTCGGTTTTGGAGCGCATCAAAGAAATAGGATTGCGTTTGGCTATTGGCGCGAAAAAGAGCGATGTTGTACAGCAGTTTTTGTTTGAGGCGGTGATGATAAGTGTGAGTGGGGGAATCATTGGCGTTGTGTTGGGGATACTATTTGCTTATTTGGTTTCGTCTTTTGCCAATATTCCCACCGTCATCAGTTTCAGTTCTATTGTATTATCGTTTGGTGTAGCAGCTACAGTGGGTTTAATTTTTGGAATTGCCCCCGCGCGCAAAGCTGCCGAACAAGATCCTATTGCCTCGTTACGATATGAATAAGACTTTGATTTTACTGGCGTTGATCGCAATGCCGTTTTCGTTGTTTGCTCAACATAAACTTAACCTAGAAGAAGTAATTGCTCGCGCGTTGGCTCAATCACCGGCCTCTAAACGGACAGAAACTTCGAAACTTACGCGCTATTGGCAATATCGAACTTTTCGTGCACGGTTCAATCCTCAACTAACCGTCTCTGGCAACGCACCGAGCTACGGTCAGGGTTTTACCCAGGTTATTCAACCCGAAGGAACAAGGCTTTTCCAACCCATCAATCAAACGAACTCGCTTACCAATGTTGGGCTGATACAGCCGTTGCGCTGGACGGGCGGTACTATATCGGCCAACACCAACTTCAACTTTTTCAATGACATTGCGCGAAACTCATCTGCGTGGAATAGCAATTTGTTTTTTGTCAGCTTGAACCAACCCTTGTATGCGTTTAATCCATTTAAATGGGATCGAAGAACCGAACCGTTACGTTTTGAAGAGTCAAAGCGGGAGTTTGTAGAGCAGATGGAGTTTATTGCTCAGACAGCTGCCGACATGTATTTTCAAGTGATAAGGGCGCAAATCGATGAACAAATTGCCACATTTAACCTGGCTAACAACGATACGATTTTCAAAATTGAACAAGGGCGTTATAACATCGGCACCACTTCGCAAGACAAGCTCTTGCAAGTGGAATTGCAGTTATTGAAGTCAAAACAAGATGTGGCGCAGGCGCGCATCAACATTCAAAACAACAGTTTGATGCTGCGTACCTTTCTGGGTTTCAAAGATGATGAGTCATTTGAATTAGCGCTGCCTGAGGAAATACCTACGTTTGAAGTGGGCTTAGAGGATGCATTAAATTATGCTAGACGAAACCGCGCAGCCTATATCGCTTTTGAACGGAGGCGCATTGAAGCCGAGCGAGATGTTGCTCGGGCGAAAGGTAGTCGTTTAAACGATGCTTCGCTGTCAGCCTCATTTGGATTGAACAACACGGCCTTGATGTTCAATGACCTTTATAACCGCCCCTCGCAGCAACAGCAATTTAATGTAAGCTTTAACGTGCCCATTTTTAATTGGGGACGAAATAAGGCTACCATGCAAACGGCACTGGCCAATAAGAAACTAAATGATTACACCATCGCGCAAGACGAGGTAAATGCCGACCAAGAGATTATTACCCAAGTGCGCCAGTTTGATTTGTTGCGTTTACAAATTGAAATAACGAAGAAGTCTGATGAAGTGGCTCGCGAGCGATACAATGTTGCTCAGAATCGATATTTGATTGGCAAGATTGATATCACCAATTTGAATATTGCCCTCACCGAAAAAGACAATGCACGAAGAAGTTATGTAGAGGCGCTGCGCTCTTTCTGGACTTCTTACTTCAACCTGCGCAGGCTAACGTTGTATGACTTTGCATCAAAGCAACTGCTATACACGCCCGAACCTAACTGATGCCGGTGTAGTTAAAGGGAGTGATTTTCTTCAATTCCGCTTTTAGCGTATTAGAGATATTGAGTGTTTCTATGAATTGATGAATGCTGTCTTGCGTGATGGCCTCATTTTTTCGGGTGAGCGCTTTCAATGCTTCATAAGGATTGGGGTATCCTTCTTTTCGCAGTATGGTTTGAATGGCTTCTGCCACCACGGCCCAATTACTCTCTAAGTCCGCATCAATTGCGGCCCGATTCAATTCAAGTTTGCCAATTCCTTTTTCGAGGGACTTGAGTGCGATGGTTGTGTGTGCTAACGGCACGCCAATGTTTCGCAATACGGTTGAGTCGGTCAAATCGCGTTGCAAGCGCGAGATGGGAAGTTTCGCGGAGAGGTGCTCGAAGAGCGCATTTGCAATACCTAGATTCCCTTCAGCATTTTCAAAATCAATCGGGTTCACTTTGTGCGGCATAGCGCTGGAGCCAACTTCGCCTTCTTTTATCTTTTGCTTGAAGTAGTTCATCGCAATGTACTGCCACACATCGCGACTGTAATCCATTAAGATTGTATTGATGCGTTTGAGGTTATCAAATAGCGCGGCTAAATGGTCGTAATGTTCAATTTGTGTGGTGGGATGGCTGCGTTGTAGCCCAAGCTTTTGTTTAACAAAGTGGTTGGCGAACTTTATCCAATCAACAGCAGGGTAGGCCACATGGTGTGCATTGAAATTTCCCGTTGCACCTCCAAGTTTGGCAGCGAAGGGAACTGTTTTCAGTAACTCCAATTGGTTCTTCAATCGTACGCAAAAAACTTCCAACTCCTTACCCAGCCGGGTAGGGGAAGCGGGTTGCCCGTGCGTGCGCGCCAACATGGCTACGTCTTTCCAATGGATGGCTTGTATGCTGAGTGTTTGCACAAAGCGCTCCAACAACGGCAAGAACTCATTATTTATAAATTCTTTGAATAGCAAAGGCGTGGCCGTGTTGTTAATGTCTTGTGACGTTAAACCAAAGTGAATGAACTCTTTGAATGCTGCAAGCCCAAGCGTGTCGAATTCATCTTTAAGGAAATACTCTACCGCCTTTACATCGTGGTTGGTTGTTTTTTCTATGTCCTTTATTTTTTCTGCGTCTGTTACGCTAAAATTTTTATATAGGTTGCGCAAAGGCTCAATCTTTGCCTCCGGAAAGGCTTGCAGTTCGGGAAGTGGCAATTCAGTAAGTGCAATAAAATATTCTACCTCTACCAATACCCGGTAGCGTATCAATCCTAGTTCTGAGAAGTAAGGCCGTAAAGATTGGGTTTGAGCGTAATAGCGGCCATCAACGGGCGAGATGGCAGTGAGAGCGGTACTTTTCACAAAAAGATATTAGGATGCGAAGATAAGCAAAATGCTGTTGACCTAAGTAGCTAGTAGTTTGAATACTTGATTGGATTTTAGGGAATTTAAAAGTTCGGTGGCAGTTTTCGAATCATACTTTGAGCCGTTTGTAAATTCTTTTATGGTTGAGTTGTGAACCTTAATGTGTTCGTGACAAAAGTCAATAATGAACTCGATGTTACTGATTTTGTGAATTGCGGTTTCGTAACTGATTTCATTGGTTTCTTCTTTGATTTTTTCAACTACGGACTTCTGGCTGAATGTAAGAGCTAAGTTCCTCTCTGTTATCGAATAGGTCCCTGAGAAATAGGTATCGTTATACAAACAGCGCGATACCATCACAAATTGACGACTATTTAAGAAGAAAAGGTCGCTGGCGCAACAATCACATTGTGCAACGGTCTTACATTCGTTTTCATCAAAAAATTCGCTCAATAAGAACACCTCATTTGCAAAAGATTGCTCACCTGGCTCTTTTTGGGTGGGCACACTTGTCTTTTTATTTTCTTCTGGTGCTTTACTAAAGGAGTTGAATTTATCGCTAACTGATGCTACTAACCAAGCACCTACTGCGAACAAAGCCAATGTGATGAGAATATAAAGCCACCTTTGCATGTTTTACCTTTGGATAGAAAGCGAAGCTAATGCGTTATTAGAACCGCTCCAAGTGACAAACTATCTCGCCAAATTACATTAATCCTTCACCATTGAAAAGGCAAAGAGCATTTCACGACCAATTTGCGCCACACGCTCCAAGTATTTCTCTTCCTCTTGACCCGTTCCATCATATTCTTTCGGGTCGTTGTAAGTGACGGACATTCGTTGGGTTGCACCGAGCACGATGGGGCAATTTGCATCGGCATGCGAGCACGTCATGATCGCTGCAAACTCGGTGGTTGTATT
This sequence comes from Bacteroidota bacterium, assembly GCA_018267275.1. GTDB lineage: Bacteria > Bacteroidota > Bacteroidia > Cytophagales > Cyclobacteriaceae > ELB16-189. The sequence goes on from JAFDYV010000002.1 coordinate 158,024, forward strand.
AAACGGGTCATCGTATCTTTTCGAGAACGCGATGACAGGTGGCGCATCTTCCGCAAAACGAACTTGGTAAACGGGATTATCGCCCGGCTGATTGACGAGAATTTGAAAACCAACGTGCTGCATGGCTTTTACAGCCCGTGGGTTAAAAGCTGTCACTTCCGTGCCACCCGATAGGCAATGGACATTCTCAATCCCATAAGCATGAGCGGCAGCTTGTGCCCAAAGTTGGGAGATATGGCTCCTGCGGGAGTTATGGGTACAAATGAAGTTCAGGTAAACTCGTTTGCCGGCAGCCAATCGTTCACGCACATAGTGAGCAAGGCGCAGCAAAGTTTCTTTCCTTTCTGTGTCAATCAGATCAAACTGCTTTGTCAGTTCATCACTGGTATGTTGTAGTGTTGGCAAAAGCCGCTGGTTGGTAAGATGCATAAGTAAGTGTTCAGTTTTGATGGTTAGTTGCAGCAGCCGGGCGCGCAACATGCTGTGCTTTTTTCAGCATATACAGTAACGCTGAAGATGCCCGATTTGCCTGATCTAAATTCCTCAATTGCGTCATTGGTTAAATAACCATTGAGAATTTCATCGGGCAGATTGATTCGTTTTTCTTTTTGGATCTTGATATTGGTAAAACCAACTTCCTTAATGATATTAAGGTACTCACTTTTTTGAATCGCCCCTGATACGCAGCCGGCATACATCTCTGCACTTTTTTGTAATCCTTCGGGTAAATCACCCACCAACACAATGTCTGATACGCTGAAATGTCCGCCTTTCTTTAGTATCCTAAACGTTTCGCTAAATGCTTTGCGTTTGTTGGGCACAAGGTTCAATACACAATTGCTCACCACTACATCCGCTGTGTTTTCGGCCAGCGGCATATCTTCAATATCACCTTGTCGGAACTGCACATTTTTATAGTTAAGCTTCGCGGCATTATTACGCGCCTTCTCAATCATCTTTTCGGTGAAGTCAATGCCAATCACCCTGCCGCTTTCGCCCACAATTGCGCGGGCTACAAAGGCATCATTGCCTGCACCGGAACCTAAGTCAACTACGGTATCACCTTCTTTGATGAGGGCATGCTCAGTGGGCAAGCCACATCCTAAGCCAAGGTCGGCATCTTTTACGTAGCCACCCAGTGTAGAGTAGTCATCGGCCATTACTGCGTAATCAATGGTATCGCACCCACAGGTTGCCCCGCAGCAGCTCGATTCGTTTTGCGATTTGTTCTGCTCGGCAATCTGGCTGTATTTCTCCATCACCAATTGCTTCAATTGTTCGTTTTCAGTTGCTTTCATGGCTTTTTTTTTATCGTAAAATTGCGATTATAAAATCTAAAAAAATACTCAACAACAGTTACTTGGCTCATTGTGGCTCGCAAACAAGTCTGCAATTGCTTTGCGTGCGCGTTTCCATACCTTTTCGTCAATGCAATAACACACCGAGGGACCTTCAATGTCTCCTTTTATCAATCCCACCTTTTTTAATTCTTTAAGGTGCTGCGAAACGGTTGATTGAGACAACGGAAGTTCATCCACAATGTCGCCACACATGCATGACTTGGTTCGTATCAAAAACTGAACGATGGCAATGCGTGCGGGGTGACCCAACGCTTTCGCAAATGCTGCCAGGTCGTTTTGTGTTTTTGTGAATTCTTCTGTTTTGGTAAGTCCCATTGTGATTTTATAATCGTAAAATTACGATAAAAGTTTCAGCAGCAAATAGATTTTTTCTACCGCCCCGTTGAAGTCATTGAAAAGAAGTTGTTGTGCAGGCTTTTCAGTTCAAACAACTACGCCCGTTTTGCCGTTTAGAGGGCAGTTTCGGTATATTTGCGGTCTTTTTTTATGCGGCAAGCGGTTCTTTTGGTAATAGCGTTGGTTTTTGGATCGTTGGCATACGGACAAAAAAACAGGCCGGGTCTCCCGTTGATGATTGCACAGGCCAGCGACAAAGTGGTGTTGGATGGTGTTTTGAATGAGTCTACCTGGCAGAAAGCAGATGTAGCCAAGAATTTCTTTTTGAACTACCCCGTAGACTCGCTTCCTCCTACCTTCCAGTCCGAGGCGAGGTTGGCTTACGATGACCATTTTTTGTACGTGTCTTTTGTATGCTATGATGACGCAAAGCCCAACATTATGCAGTCTCTGCGAAGGGATGTGGACTGGGATCTCAATGACAACATTGGAATTTTCTTGGATTCATATAACGACTATACGAATGGTTTTTATTTTACAATTACTCCTTTTGGCGTTCAGTCAGAGGGAATTATATCCGGAGGAGGGCAAGATGATGATTCGTTTAACGGTAGTTGGGACAATAAATGGTACTCAGAAGTAAAACGCTCACCTGATAAGTGGGTGGCTGAGTTAGCGATACCATTAAAATCATTTCGCTACAATCACAACTCAAGAGAATGGAATGTTACTTTTTTGAGACAAGATTTGAAGCACAACCAAGTAAGCAGTTGGATAGCCACACCGATTCAATTCATCCCGGCTTCGTTTGCGTACTCTGGCAAGCTTGTGTTTGAAAACCTGCCTCCCCATGCCGGTGCGAATGTTTCCCTGATTCCCTATTTGGCAAGCGTGAGCCAACAAGATATTGAGAATAACAGGCCGATTGCGAGCACAGGTAATGTAGGGCTTGACGCAAAAGTTGCGATTAGCCCGTCACTGAATTTGGACTTAACGGTGAATCCCGATTTTTCGAATGTTGAAGTAGATCAACAAGTGATTAACCTAACGCGATTTGAGTTTCAATTTCCCGAAAGGCGCCAGTTCTTTTTAGAGAACAGTGATTTGTTCTCAACGCCTGGTTTTCCGGACACGCGCCCTTTCTTTTCGCGCAGGGTAGGTCTGGTGTTGGATTCCACAGGCTCGGCAAGGCAGGTGCCCATTCAATATGGCGCCCGCGTGAGCGGCAAAATTGGCAAAGATTGGCGCATTGGTGTTTTGAACATGAGAACTGCAGAAAAAGCGTCCATAGGTTTGCCTAGCCAAATGTACTCGATGGCCATCGTACAAAAACAAATATTTTCTCGCTCAAATATCGATTTCTTTATTGTTGATAAGCAATCGTTGGGCGTTGGCACATATGATAGAACGAAGAGATACGCGCCCGGATTGGTGCGTGATGTAATTAACGGAACAGACACCACCAAGCGGCTTAATTTGTATAACCGTGTGGTGGGATTTGATTTTAACCTCATTACCAAAAGCAACAGGTGGAATGGCGACATTTACTATCATCATTCACTGGATGACTTTTCGACTAACAATAATTTTTCGACTGGTGCATTTGTTGGCTATAACACGCGGCACTTCAATGCCTTTGTGGCCAATAATGCCGTTGGAAAAAATTACAATGCGGAGACGGGGTTTGTTCCAGCTTTGGCGATTTATCCAGGTTATTTAAGCGGCTTTGGCAGGGTAGAGGGCAGGCTCTATCCAAAAAACTCTCCCATTGCTGTAATGGGGCCGGGAGCTGAAGTCAACTACACTTTTATTCCAGGAGGTAAACTTACCGATAGAACGTATTCTGTAGATTACGTTTTCAATTTTTTGAATACGTCTTTTTTGGCGGCTTCTGCCACTCACATTTTTCAACTCCTCCCGGAAGAATTTAATCCGCTGTTTCCGCGTGGAGGGATCCCGTATGTCACGGGCAAGCAATTTGAGTGGACAGAATTTGAATTGAACTACAACTCAAATACCCGCAAGGTTTTCAACTTTTCTGCCCAAGTCAGTGGAGGGCAGTTTTATTCCGGTACACGGCTTACCGCTGGAGGCACGCTCAACTACCGCTACCAGCCTTATGGTAGCTTGGGGGTGACGATCAATTACAACGAACTGCATTTGGGTCAGCCCTATGGAAGTGCTGATTTTTTGCTGATACGCCCGCGCCTTGATCTTACGCTTTCAACAAAATTGTTTCTTACAGCGGTATATCAGTACAATACTCGTTTTGAATCATACAATTTCAACGCACGACTTCAGTGGCGTTTCAAACCGGCATCAGACATTTTCTTGGTGTATAACCACACGGACAATCGCCTGCCTACCGATGCGCGCGCCAATGATCAAGCCTTGGTGTTGAAGTTTACCTATTGGTTGAATCTGTAAAGTCTCAGTGTTTGCCCCGGCATTCTTTTGCATTATTTCCTGTAAATTCTGTCGCCTAATTTTAAGTACATTTGCGGCCTAGTTTGTTATAGAGCTAAAATTGACATATGGCGTTCGGTTTGTTTAAGAAAAAAAAAGAGGAGAAAAAGGAAGAAACTGGCTCACATTACCATGAGCTGAAAGTGAAAAACATCATCCAAGAAACGAAGGATGCTATTTCGATTGTTTTTGAGCAGCCCGCCAATAAAATCAGTTACAAGTCGGGTCAGTTTTTAACGTTGATTGTACCGGTGCAAAGCAAAGAGGTGCGCAGGGCTTATTCGCTTTGTAGCTCGCCCTTTGTGGATGCTGATTTGGCGGTAAGCGTGAAGCGGGTCGACAAAGGTTTGATGTCGAACTGGCTTCCCGACAATCTAAAGGTGGGTGACAAGATAAAGGTGATGGAGCCCATGGGGCAGTTCACTACCGAATTTTCAAAAGCAAATAAGCGTCATCTGGTCATGTTTGCGGGTGGCTCGGGTATTACACCCATGATGTCCATCATTAAAAGTTTGTTAACGCAAGAGCCGGATAGCATCTGTTCTCTTATCTATTGTAATCGCGACATCGATAGTATCATTTTCAAGAGCCAGTTTGACCAACTGCAAACAACCTATGAAGGACGTTTGCACGTGATCCATATTTTAGACAATGCCCCAATGAATTGGCAGGGGCTCTCTGGTTTGCTCAACAAAGAAATGTTGGTGAAATTGTTCGAGCGCATACCCGATTGGGGGTTGGATAAAACTACGTATTTGATGTGCGGCCCAGAGGGTATGATGAAAAATGTAGAGGCATTGTTGGCTGAGCATCAAATTCCAAAAGAAAAGGTTTTCAAAGAAAGTTTTGTGGCGGGTGTGCTTGACAAACCCAAGAAAGACGAACAGCCGAGTGGCGAAAAGAAAACGCGCGATGTGGTCATCCGCTATGATGGAAATGAGCATACCATTGCCGTTCCGCATAACAAAACGATTTTAGAAACTGCCCTCGATCAAGGCATTGATTTACCTTACTCTTGTCAAAGTGGTTTGTGCACCGCTTGCCGCGGAAAGGCATTGTCCGGCCAAGTGAAGTTAGATGAAGAAGAAGGTTTATCCAAGAGCGAGCGTGCCGAAGGTTATGTGCTTACTTGCGTTGGCCATCCAATGACGGATGATGTGGTGATTGAGATTGGGTAACCGACCCAAGTTACGATTCGCGCCTTTGCGTTTTAGTGGTGATGAAAGATTACTTACTTTTGGCAAACTCCATTCCCTCAAAATCCAATTTGCTGATTTCCCCATTTGCGTTCAGGAAAAATTGTGCAAGTGCTTTTCCATACCAACCTTTTTCATAATCCCCACGGAAGGTATCGAAATGCCAGTGTTGCACGGTGGCCGTTAAGTAGTTGTTGGTGGTAATTTTCAAACTTCCATTCTCAATTTTTACTTCGGCTTCGCCATAGAGTGGATCAACATACTTTCCTTCATAAGCTGTGAGTGGCAACGATGGCTTTGTATCGGCCACTCGCTTTGCTTCGAAATCTCTTTCTGCTTTCTCACCATTTGCCTTTATGTCGCCATATAACCTCAAAAATTCTTTGCTCCAATCACGATTGCCACCCAAGGCAAATAGGTCAAATGTTTTGTAGACCAACGCGTGGCGCACTTCGGCATGGTCTAGGTTACCGAAAACATAAACGCCTAATTTTGCATCCGGAAGCTGCGCGTGAATAGCCACTTCACCGGCCAAGCTGCCAGTGTGGTAATTGATTTTTTTGCCCTTGTAGTCGTGTTGAAACCACCCAAGTCCATACGTCATCCAGTTGGGTTTGATCAGCTGCATGGTTGGATAAAACTGACTGGCAGGAACAATTGTTTGTGGTTTGAACATTTCGACCCATGTTTTGGGTTTGAGCAACCGCCCGCCATTGTATTTACTGCTGTCTAGCATTGACTGCATCCACAGACTAATATCGTCAAGGCAAGAGTACACGCTGCCGGCCGGGCCGATTTTGTCTGGCGTAGAAGGCGTGATCGCCCGAATGGCGTTATTGTAGTAATAGTGTGGTTTCGATTGATTGGTCTCTTTCACGCTTGCCAATTGCGAAAAGGTGCGCGTCATGTTTAATGGTTTGAAAATTCGGTCTACAATAAATTGCTCCCATTTTTGACCCGAAACATTCTCGATCACTTTACCAGCCACCAAATAGAAAATATTTTGGTAAATGAAACTCGACCGCATCGAATAGCTTGGTTTTACCAATTCCATTTTCTTCAATACCTCTTCGGAAGAAATATCCATCACCCCCCACAAGAAGTCCGCATTGCCTACGCCACTGTTATGAATAAACAAATCTCGGATTTGCAATTCGCGAGTAACGTTTACATCGTACAGTTTGAAATCCGGCACATACTTACTCACAGGGTCATCCCAATTGACCTTTCCCTCATCCACCAATATGCCCATGCACACAGCCGTCATCGCTTTGGTGGTGGAAGCACACGCAAAAATGGTTTTCGTATCAACGAGATTATTGGTACCAATCTCGCGAACACCATAACCCTTTTTGAAAATGATTTTGCCGTCTTTCACAACGGCCACTGCCAAGCCAGGTGCTTGCCATTCTTTTCGAGCGTTATTTATGTAGGCGTCAAGTTCCCTCAGTTGTTTTGAAAGGTCTTGCGCAACGCTTAGGTTGGCAATGAATACAAGTAGTAGTACTATGTTTTTCATATTGTTTATTGCTGGTCCGCTTTTCAATCGAAATCTAGTCAAGCCAGTTACTTTTCATTAAAGATGCTAAAACTTTTTTTCTCAATGGTAAAATTTGCACAGGCTTATTGCAAAGCAAAATATACACAATCTCCTTTTCTGGAATGCTAACGAAGTCGCTACTAAAGCCACCTTGCGAGCCTGTATGCGATATCATCTTAACTGAATCGCTGGGCTGCGACAAAAACCAACCAACACCAATGAATGGCGGCTCATCTGATTTCCAATTTTCATATGTGGTAATGGTGCGAGACCTTTCAATGGTTTCTTTGTTCAAGAACACCGCTTTTCGCAACGCAATCTCATACTTTGCCAATTCGTCCACCGAGCTCCAAATGCCGCCATTGCCCGCAGCTGCAAAAGTAGGCTCCTCGCCATAGTCCAACTCGTTCCATCTTCCATCTTTTATTACATAGGCGTGCGATACACCCTTGTCGGGGAAAGAGCCATCCGTAATCAAACTAGTAGTCATGCCTGATGGTTTGAATATTTTTTCAACAATAACCGATTGCCATTTTCTGCCCTCTATTTTTTCGATGATCAGTGCCAAACCGTTGAAGGCAGGATTAGAATACTCAAATTGCGAACCCGGTTCGAATAGGAGTGTATCGTTTTGTTTGATGGGAGCAAAGTTCTCTTCGTCTTTAGCAGTTAATAAAAATTCTTCGCTTAATAATTTCCATCGGTTATCTGGCAAGCCTGAGGTATGGGTGAGCAAGTGATGGATTTTTACTTTGTTGGCAATGGATTGGTTTTTAAAATCAGGAAAGTACTTGGATAAACTAGCCATCAACGAAAGTTTGCCTTCGTCTGCCAATTGCATAATAGCGTTGGCAACAAACGTTTTTGAAATAGATCCCGTGTTGAAAAGGGTTTGGGTGGTGATTTTTTCTTTCGTATTCAAGTCCGCCAATCCGTAGCCTTTTGAAAAGACTACTTTCTCGCCTTTTATAATTAAGACTGCGCCACCGGGTTCGTTTTCTTTGAATTCTTGGGTGAATAATGAATCAATATGTTGCGCAAGTTTTCGTTCCGGAGCTTTAATGCACGAGGTTAAAAAAAGTGGTACAGTGAAAGAAATAAGAAATATTCCACGCAAGGTTGCAAGGATGTAAAAATCAGGCTGCCTAACCATTTTGTTATTTTCTATGCTTAATCAAAGAACTAATCGCTATCACTACCCACACAGAGTTGATAAGCGTAAAAGGATATGCTTCTTTGTAAACGCTATTGATGATGAGAAGTATGCCGCCCACTAGATTCATCAATTGGAACTCTCTTGAATCAGATTTTATTTTTTGGTAGCTGTTTAATCCGTAGGCACCTATCACGAGTACCGAACCAATCCAGCCAATCGTTTCTATCAAAAGCTTCATATTTCGAGTTTCTAGTTCCAGGTTTCCAGTTCCCAGCAACCAGAAACCAACAACCTTAAACCAATTTCAATTTCTTAACTTAATCTTAAGCACCTGCATATCGTTGGTGACGAACAACGTTTTTCCATCGGGCGTAAGGGCACAGTTAGATGTAGCTTCTTGCAATTTTATTTTGCCCAACAGGTTGCCATCACCATCAAAAATCCAAATACCTCCGGGGCCGGTCGCGAACACGTTACCCTGCGTATCAATTTTCAAACCATCGGGCAAGCCTTTTTCTGTTTTCGTTAGGGCCGTGGCATCATACATTACTTTGCCTGATGTGATTTGAGCAGAATCATTAACTGAATACACATACCACCTCGCCTTATCAGCATCTGAGTTGGCGATGTAAAGCTTTTTTCCGTCAGGGGAAAAACCAATTCCATTTGGCCTTGTAAGCGAGTCAATCAGCAGTTGCACGTTTCCGTTGGCATCCACTTTAAAGACGCCTTGATAGGGTAGTTCTTTCGCGGGGTCATCCATTTGCTTTTCTAGGCCGTAGGCGGGGTCAGTAAAATAGATGTTATAGTTAAAGAATGCCAAATCGTTGGGGCTGTTAAACTTTTTTCCTTGATACTTTTCAGCAACGGTTGTAAAATCAGCAGTGGGTTCCGTCAAACCGGTGTTCATCATGGCAACCCGTCTATCGCCATGCTGGCACAACAACAGGTTGCCTTCATCATCTAAGGCCAGTCCGTTTGAGCCCGGCTCGCCACCGCGTGGATTTTCGCCCGTGAAACCACTTGGATTGAGGTACACCGAAGCACCGTTTTGTTCAGTCCATTGATAGACAGTGTTGGTAGGAACGTCCGAAAACAACAACTTCTTTTCACCTTCTAGCCAAAGTGGCCCTTCGCTCCACTCGTAGCCGGTTGCAATTACCGAAACGGTGAGTTCTTTGTCGATTACTGCATCCAGACCGGGCTCGATTCGCTCGACAGAAATCGTTAAACTAGTTTGTTGGCTTTCTTGTTTACATGCAGCCAATTGAATAACGGTCACCAAGATGAGTAGTCGTTTCATAAAAATGTTTCCAATTGATTTTGTTAAACCGATTAAAGCGAAACCAGTATCAAGTATCCAGTATCCCTATTATCTTTCCGCATTAAATATACGAAACATGAATCAAGCGATTGAGATACCGAAACGCCCTGCTCGTCACTTTCTTCCAGAGAACTTTACCGTAACCTCATGGGCTGAGCTGAAACCCTATTTTGAAAAGCTATTGCAGAGCAATATCAACTCAGTTGGCGAGTTAAAGACCTGGCTGCGCCATCGTAGCGAATTGGAGGCGATTATCAGCGAAGACATGGGCTGGCGCTACATTCGTATGACATGTTATACTGACAACGAAGAGTACACAAAAAGCTACCACCAATTTGTGCAAGAAATCCAACCAGAAAATGCACCCTATTCCGACCAACTCAACAAAAAAGTTCTGGATAGCCCGTTTTTGAAGGAACTTGAAAATCAACCAGGATATGGCATCATGGTTCGGAACCTAAAAAAGGAAGTTGAGCTTTTCAGGGAAGAAAACATTCCGTTGATGACGGAAATCACTACCGACACGCAAAAATACGCGTCTATTTCAGGTGCAATGACGGTGGAGCTTGGAGGTCAAGAACTGACCTTACAACAGGCAAGCGTGATGCTGCAATCTACTGACCGAGCGAAACGCGAAGAAGCGTATCATAAGATTGCTGCACGTAGGCTCCAAGACAAAACCACTCTTGATGAACTATTTACCAAGTTGGTCGGTCTTCGTCACCAAGTGGCGCGCAATGCTGGTTTCGCAAACTTCCGCGACTACATGTTCAAAGCCTATGGCCGATTTGATTACACACCAAAAGATTGTTTCGATTTCCACGAAGCCATTGCATCGGAGGTGGTGCCGATTCTAAACGATCTTTCGTTGGAGCGCAAAAAGAAATTGAAAGTGGATACACTGCGCCCTTGGGACAAGGCAGTGGATGCAGATGGCAAGCAACCGCTAAAAGCATTTGAAGATGGCAAAGACTTGACAGAAAAATCAATTCAATGCTTCAAAAACCTTGATCCTTATTTGGGCAACTGCTTGTCGGTGATGAAAGAAATGGGGCATTTGGATTTGGAGTCGCGGAAGGGAAAAGCGCCCGGTGGTTACAACTATCCGCTGGCCGAAATTGGCGTACCCTTTATTTTTATGAACGCTACGAGCACCATGCGCGACATGACAACTATCATGCACGAAGGTGGCCATGCGGTGCACAATTTTCTCACCAAAGACTTAGAACTGAATGATTTCAAGTCGCCACCAATGGAAGTGGCAGAGCTCGCCTCAATGGCCATGGAACTAATTTCGATGGACCAATGGCAAATATTTTTTCCAACGGACGAGGAATTGAAACGCGCCAAGCGCGATCAGCTAGAAGACATTATTGAAACATTGCCTTGGGTAGCCACGATTGATAAATTTCAACATTGGATTTATGAAAATCCTGCTCACAGCGCAGAAGATCGCAAACAAAACTGGAATCGAATATTTGATGAGTTTGCCGATACCATTACCGACTGGAGCGGTTTGCAAGAAGCGAAAGATTACTTGTGGCAAAAACAGTTACACTTATACGAAGTGCCATTTTACTACATCGAATATGGTATGGCGCAATTGGGTGCAATTGCCGTTTGGCGAAATTTCAAACAGAACAAGCAAAAGGGACTAGCCGGCTACATGCAGGCATTGCGGTTGGGGTATCTCAAATCGATCCCGGAAATTTACGCTGCAGCCAATGTGAAATTTGACTTCAGCAAAGGGTACATCAAGGAGCTGATGGATTTTGTGAAGGTAGAATTGAAAGCAGTTGAGTAGGCGATTTTAGCCGCGGCAACGGTCCAAAAGATTGTTCAATGCTTCGGCTTCCTCAGAACTAATGCCGAGGGTCTTTACGTCTGTCGCATCCATTTTTTCATCGATCTCGTGTAAAAGATCCAGGCCTTTTTGCGAGATCATAACATCTGCAGCCCGCTTGTCATTGGGGCAAGGTGTTTTTTCAATGAGGTTTTTGGTGAGCAAGCGATCGAGCAACCGAGACACATCAGAGTTCTTGTCAATCATGCGTGACTTTATTTCAGAACCTGAAATTTTTTTGGGATGTTGGCCGCGCAGAATCCGAAGGATATTGAATTGTTGGTTGGTGATGCCGTAGCCTTTGAAGAAAGAGGCGTTTTTGTCCAATAGCCAATTGGCCGTGTAAAGCAAGTTGATTACGGCTTTTTGATGTGCGTTTCTGAATTTGGCCTGTTTTATCTCTTCTTCAATCTTCATAAAACAAATCCATAGCCCCGGTTGAGGCTATGGATTTCTAAATGTACTAAATTTTTTTAAGCAGCTTTGTTCAATTCGATTTTGCAGATGATTTCCACTTCATCGCCCACAATCAAACCACCGCCCTCCAAGGCCTTATTAAACTTCAAGCCATAGTCTTGGCGATTCAACTTGCCAGAGAATTTGAAGCCTGCTTTCTCGCCACCAAATGCCTTTACTTTACCACCGTAGGTTACATCAAATGACACCGCTTTGGTTACATCGCGGATAGTCAAGTCACCCTTCAATACGTACTTGCTTCCTTGCTTTACCAAAGTGCCTTTGAACTTCATTTCAGGGAACTTCTCTGCATTGAAGAAGTCGTCTGATTTCAAGTGGCCATCGCGCTTTTCGTTATCAGTAAAAACAGACGCGGTTTTGGCGGTGAACTCTACGTTCGCACCATTGAAGTCATCTGAAGTTGAAGACACCTTTACATCAAAATCTTTGAAGTTACCGGTGGTTTCTGATACAACCATGTGCGCTACGCTAAAGCCAACGCTTGAGTGACCTTTGTCAAGGCCCCAGTTAGTTTGTGCTGATGCGGCAACAGCCACAACCATTGCAAAAAGGAATGTGATTTTTTTCATAGGGTTAATTGATTTGTAACGCAAGTATAACGTAAAACTGAAAATATATGTTTAAACATATATTTATTTTTTGTTAAGTTATTGAAAATCAGATACTATAAATTCAACCAATAGGTGAATTTCACCACAATTGCCCTCAATTTGGGCTGCCAACTGTTGTATTGGATGTTCTCTCGCACCTCGTCAGTGGCGAAGTAGTTATCGGTGTAGGAGATGAACAAATCAGAAACCGGGCGGAAACGCCATTGCAAACGCGAGTTGATGTTTACGTTATTGATTTGGTTGTTGTATTGTACAAACGTGGTCCAAAACAAGCTCCGCGAAAAAGTGAAATCAAACCTTGGACCGATCAAAATCAAATCTGCGCTGCGGTAGGGGGCAGGGAGGTTGATTTTGTTGTAACTAAAATTGAGCGAGAACACTGCGTAAGGTTGCGCGCGGTAGTTAAGTGTGCCCGTTAAGTTAATCCGGTGGCCATTAAAATACTCGCCAGAACGTGTGGAGGCATCAAAGAACAACCGCTTACGCGCATCAGACGTAAAGTTTGCAACGATCACATTATTGACATAATCCGAACCTTGCAAAAGCTTTTCGCTTCCTGTGTTGGTGGGGTCAAAACTGGAAAAGAGATACACGTATTCTTGACGCAACCGGATGTTAAACTGTGCTGTGTTTTGAAATCGTATACGGTACATAAAATTGTAGTCGTAGTCGGTGATGCCGTATTTCTTGTTTCCAATCACATCAAAGTCAAAACCGGGGCCATGGCTGTTCACTATTTTTGATTTGGGATAAAAGTTGTACCAAATAGTGGGTGCCAGTCGCAAATAATCCTTTCTTCTGGCGAAGCCCACTTCTGGATTATAGTTGGCACCTATGTTCATGGCAGTGCCTGAAATATCCCATCGAAGGGTGTTGTATGCCAGGCGTGCCGACATGGCAAAGGCAGAATCTTTTTGCACATCGCTGATGGAGCGGTGATAATAAAACTTTCCGTTCCATCGGTTGTCCCGGCTTGCCAAATTGTAGTCAAGGCCAATTACGCGATTGAATTTTTGTGGGCTCACCAGAAAATCGCCACCCACGCTGTCTTGAAAGGCTTGCTTGTTAATGAAGATCATACCAATGTTAGACCGTGCAAAGACTTTTCGTTGGAAAGTGGCAACTGTGTAATTGGTGGAGGGCAGCTTGTTGGCTTTGTCCTCACCTGCCTGCATACTCAGCAAGCCAATGCGTAAGTTGTTGTTCACCTTGCCGCTTAAGCGCGCTCCAAAATAAATCGGATTTTCAATGTTCTGCCCCGTGTTCTGATCGCGCGTCACGCCAATCCTCCTGGAAAAAAAAGGCCGCATGCCTTCGCCCCCAAAGTCAGAAAACAGGTCGGCATTCTCTAAAAAAAATTGCCTTCGCTCGGGAAAGAAAATTTCGAACCGATCGAGGTTGGTAACTTGCTGGTCTACTTCCACCTGCGAGAAATCTGGATTTACGGTGAGGTCTAAGTTCAAAGCTGGTCCAATGGCCACCTTGGCATCGCCACCAAATGCGCTGGCACTTTGGCCGGGCTCACCTTTTTCAAAATTCTGACTGCTTCGTGCTGCAGCATAGGGGATGATCGAAATGTTGGAGCCGGGTTTATCCAATGGTTGATCCCACAAAAGTTTTCGGGTAAATGCCAGAGATATCAACGGAAAGTTACGCGGGATTGGCGCCCAAGTAGACCGTTCTGCAAATTGGCTATTGATGCGATAGAAGTTGATATTCCAGCTCGACAGCCCATGTTTATACCGAAGGGATTTGAACGGAATGGCAAACTCACATACCCATCGGTCTTCCAGCATCTTAGCTTCCGAATACCACTTGTTGTCCCAATTCAACGATAAATCAGATTGGTTGGTACTGCCGCCATTGGCTACCAGGCCTTCGCGTTGCACACCGAATGGATTGATACCAAACTGAAATGAGTTGGTGTTGTCCTGAAAGGTATCAAACTGAACCACAAATGAATCATTCGCTTCGCCCCGAAAATCCCTTCGCAATGAAGGCGTTACATACTGGCCTTTACCTAGGTTGTACATCTGGGCAAACACGTAAATGAAGCTATCATCGTACGTCATCCGCACTTCGGTTTGTGCTTTTGCATACGAAGAATCGAATGGAAAATATTGTTTGAACTTAGTGGCAACCTCTGCCGTTTTCCACACGGGTTCATTCATTTCAGCATCGATGGCGATGCGGTCGGTAGTTTTGGAAATGTGCAAGCCGGGTAATTGTGCCGTGCCCCACAAGCTCACAACCATCAAAGCGCAAAAAATCAGTCCTTTCACAGATTCGCTCAAAAAATAATCTGCAAAAGTGGCGAAAAAGCTGTGTTAAAAAGGTTGAATTTGATGGAAGGGGGATTTTTTGTTTGAGCTTATTTCACCCGCGAGCGGCCTGCTTCCATGACGGCATACTCACGGGCTAAATTAAATGAATCTGTAGCCAAGTGTTGTGAAGCTGGCCCGGTGTGCTCGGGTGAAAAAGTGCCCTCACTTTCCCACCATCGCTTTGCATTTTCTTTTGCCTGTTGCTTGTCTACTTCAAAATAGTTGATGATGGAATCAGAGATCATCCACGGCTTGGCAACGGTGGCGTACTTGTCAAAAATCATCGAGCGCATTTGCGTGCCGCTGGGTTGGTTTTTGAAATGCGACACCGTGTACGACATTGTTTCAGGCTCGGTCATAACTAAGTCCCAATATTTTTTGGAAGTAACGACCTGCGAAGTGGTGAGCAAGTAGCCATATCCCGCTTCAATAGGTTCTTTGGTGATCTGACAAGCTGCCTTGAGCTCTTTTTTCTTTTTACCGAGAAATGATAACAGCGCCATGGTTTGGGTTTTATATGCTTAGATACTCGCTATGGGCTGAATGGTTGCACAAAACGTGTAAAAAATTGTCACCCTGGCAGTGAATTGTCGAAAAACGGTATCGACGTGTTCGGTTATGAACCTTTTCCTGAAGTTTTCTTCATCTTCTCAAACCGCTCATGCTTACTCAAAAACTCATCCAATTGTTTTACGGGCAACTTTTTAGCGATGATTTTTTTCTTGTCGTCCAAAATGTAGATAGTAGGCGTGGTTTCGGAATGATAGAGTTTTGAGTAATGCTCTTTGATGTACGAGCGTGGGCCGTTCACCGTGATCCAAGGGGTCTTGAATTCTTTGATGAAGTTTTTCATCTTAGCCAGCGAGCTATCAGCTGCTACGGCATACACTTCAAAATTGTACTTTGCCTTGCTCTTGTTATAAAAGTCTACCAGCTTAGGAGTTTCTTCTCGACAATGCCCGCAATCCGGATCAAATATGTAGAGAATCGTGTACTTGTTTTTGATGTCGTACATGGAGCGGGGCTGCAAGTTTTGATCTTGCATTATTAAGTTGGCGCCAGTGCGGCCGATCATGCTTGAGCGGATTTTGTCGGCATGGTCTTTCAAGTTCTTCTTCACCGGTGCGGTAATCCAAAAATCCATTTCGTTCGAAGCGTAATATTTGTCATACAGATTTACAAACACCTCATCAAGCCCCATGATTTCAGGTTGCGCATACATAGTCATGCAATTGTAGACAAAGAACTTATAGGTTTCTTGATTTTTTTTTGTGATGGCGGCCAACCGATTGATTTCCTTGGTGATAGTATCGGGTGCGGGCAAGAAAAGCTTTTCTAAATACTCTTTTACTTTTTCTTTGTAAAACGGTCTGGGCATTCTTATCAGCGCATCGTCTGCCAAATCGAAATTATCAAAAAAGTGCTGGCGGTAATAACGCAATTGAAAGGTTGAGTCGATGCTGCCATCGGCTTTTTTGGGTGGGGCGGGCACTTCAATCTGCTGAGTGGCTTTGATCAATTTGGCAGTTATGGTTTGTGGATATTTTTCTACAATGCCTTTCTGGTAGGCGACCACCTTATCATTGAATTTTGAAAACTCTTCGCGAGCCGGTTTCTTTTGGTCTTCTTTAAGTGTTGAGTCTTGCAATATTTTGATGAATGGCTCAGCTTCTTTGCTCATTTGGCCGATAAACTTCAGGTTTTCGAAAAAGATTTTGTTGTCTTCATCACCCTTTACCACCATGTTTCTAACATAGTCGTCCGAATTGGTCTCCATCGAAAAAAATGTGTTATGGCCCACCACAAAATCAAATAGTTTGGTTTTGTTCAGTACCAAAAAATAGACGCCTTGAGCCAGTGGCTTCTTGCCATCAAAAACGAATTGCTCATTTTTAACTTTGGCGGTATCGCGCAGCAGAGTACTCTCATCATAATAACTTCCCAGATACACGGTGGTATCTTTCCACCCCTTAATTTTAAACTCGATCTTGTACAAGTTTTGACTCTGCGCGGCAACGGCAACAGTCAATAGGGTGATAAGGAGAAATCTTTTCATTCGAATAGTAAAATAATTCACAAAGTTGATTAATTACTTAAAACGGAGCAATGGCAATTAATAGGCCAAGTTATAGAAGGGTAACAGATATATTTGTAAACGGGTTGTTAATTCGTTCTATTTTTGCGCGTGCAAGATAAAAAGCTTGTTGTAATTGTTGGCCCCACGGCCTCGGGCAAGACTGCCTTGGCGATGGACTTAGCTTTGCGTTGGAACACCGAAATCATTTCGGCCGACTCGCGTCAAATCTATAAAGAGCTGGAGATTGGAACCGCCAAGCCTACAGATCAAGAACTCAATTTGGTCAAGCACTATTTCATCAATACTCATTCGCTTGAAGACTCATACAACGCGGCACAGTTTGGTGCGGATGCCGAGGTGTTGATTTTGCAACTCTTCCAGAAACACGATTACCTTATCGTTTGTGGAGGCTCCGGGTTGTACCTCAAGGCATTGTTAGAAGGTTTTGATGAAATGCCTGACGTTCCGGCCGAGATACGTGACCAAATTGTTGCTGAGTACCGAGAAAAAGGATTGATTTGGTTGCAAGCAGAAGTTAAACAAATAGACCCCGATTACTTCGAAACAGTTGACATTCAGAACCCTCAGCGACTGATGCGCGCGCTGGAGGTTTTTGCGGCCACGGGAAAGCCGTTTTCGGCCTGGCGCAAAAGATCCAAAAAGGTTTTGCCGTACTCGGTGATCAAAGTGGGGCTCGATCTGGATCGCGATAAACTGTATAAGCGGATTGACATCCGCATGGACCAAATGATTGCCAATGGTTTGTTTGAGGAGGCAGCCAAGTTTTATCAAAAAAAGCACCTCAACGCGCTACAGACGGTTGGCTACCAAGAGATTTTTGATTTTATGGACGGTGTTTATGACAAGGAGGAAGCCATTCGATTGCTCAAACGCAACTCACGCCATTATGCCAAACGCCAATTGACTTGGTTTAAGCGCGATGCCGAAGTTCAGTGGTTTAAATCTTCGGATGCGGCTCGTGATTTCTGCTTGGACAATTCTTAGAACACGATAAGCAGCAACATCAGTAGGGAAGGTGCCCGAAATTTTTCTTGCCGACTGCAGACTGCCTATGCTGACGATGAATGTCAGCATCCTGACTCAAAGCATCAGGACTACCTACTTTTATAGCTACTTTTGCGTTTCAAAATTTGGCTGTTTGAAGAAGATATTGATTATAACGTACTACTGGCCTCCCTTTGGTGGGAGTGGCGTGCAGCGTTGGCTAAAGTTTGTAAAGTACCTACCTTCTTTTGATTATCAGCCGTTTGTATTCACACCCGAAAACCCATTTGTAGAAATTCAAGATAACTCTTTGCTCAAAGATGTTCCCGCGGAAGCGGAGATCATTAAACTGCCCATTTGGGAGCCCTATCAATTGTTTCAAAAACTCAGCGGCAATAAAAAGCAGACTGACTTTGTGAGCACCGGAAAGAAATCCTTCTTGCAACGATTATCGCTTTTTATCAGAGGTAATTTTTTTATTCCGGATGCACGCGTGTTTTGGGTGCGGCCGTCTGTTTTATTCCTCGATGATTTTTTGAAAAGCAATCATATTGACACCATCATTACCACAGGGCCACCCCACAGCATGCATTTGATAGGCTTGACGTTGAAACAGAAGAATCCCGCGTTGAAATGGATTTCGGACTTCCGCGACCCCTGGAGCGAATGGGATCTGCTCGACACATTTTCGTTAACCAATTGGGCGAGAAGGCGGCATAGGAACCTGGAAAGAAAGGTGCTGACCACTGCCGATGAGGTAATCACCATTGCCCCATATCACCAGCAACGGTTGGAAGCATTGAGTGGGAGGAAGGTTCAATTGATTACCAACGGCTTTGATGAAGATGATTTTAAAGATGTTCGGCACCATCCAACCGAAAAGTTTACGCTGCGGCATATTGGGGTAGTAGATGAATTGCGCGACCCGCGCCCGGTGATGCAGGCCATCAAAGATCTGATAATTGCGGGTAGTGTGGACAAAGAAAAAATCTTGGTTGAGTTTGTGGGCAACGTGAATTCCCGGTTTCGTGCTGAGGTGCAAGATGACCCAATGCTAAATGCCATTACCTCTTTTGTTCCGCACTTGCCGCACAGCGAAGTCTTACAACGATATGGATCGACCGATGTGCAACTGTTGGTACTGGCGCACACGGCCATCGCACCGGGTAACCTCCCTGGCAAATTTTTTGAGTACTTGGCTTCGGGCAACTTCATTTTGGGCATCGGCCCCGAAGCAGGCGATGCCGCAGCAATTTTGAAAAAATTGAGTGCTGGAGCGATCATCGAGCGTCATAATCTGTCCGCGTTAAAGAAGTTGGTGTTGGAAAGGTATGATTATTGGCAAACGCCAGCCGAAAAAATTTCATTTGATGCAACGGTTTTTTCGCGAAGAAACCTGACACAACAGTTGGCAAAAATCTTAGCATCTTTGCGCGCGTGATTACGAAAGGGTTCATCAAAAGCTCAATGATCTATACGGTGGCGGGCGCGTTGCCGATGGCTAGCGCCATACTGCTGATGCCTTTTTATGGGAAACTCCCAGCCGATGTGTACGGATCTCTCTCGATTTACTTCGGTTTTTCCCTGCTCGTTCAGATTTTGGTTACCTATAGTTTTGATGCTTCCATCTACCTGAATTTTCATGAACACAAGCACGATGCAAAGGCGTTAGCAGTTTTTGTCGGCAGTGCGTTTGTTTTCATTTTGATGCTAAGCGCTGCCATCGGCTTGTTGTTGGCACTGCTCGGCAATTTTATTTTTGATCGCGTGTATGGAGTAGGGCAAATTCCGTTTTTGCCATTTGGTGTGTTGTCGGTGGCTACAGGTATTTTTCAGGCATTATTCAAGGTCAATAACAGTTTACTTCAAACGCAGGGAAAAGCAACTACCTTTTTGTGGCTGAACCTACTTTCATTTTCGCTCATTGCTGGCTTGACCATTTTAGGTTTGATTATTTTCCCAGACACACTGTGGGGCCCAATTGCGGGCAAGTTGATAGGTGCATTGATTGCTGCCTCTTGGGTTTTGGGTAGTATTTTTCGGCAGTTTGGTTTTCATTTCAGTTGGCAATCGCTCAAGCCAACTTTTGAATTCAACAATTCTTCTTTGATTTATCAAATTCAGCAATGGTTCATTAACTACTATGATCGCATCATCATTTTGGCGCTTATCTCTAAATCAACGGTTGGGTATTATGATGTTGCGCTCAAATTTTTATTGGCCATCGATTTCTTACTCACGGGATTAAACGCCACCATCCATCCGAAAGTGCTTGGCAAGGTTTACGAGCAGTCTGAAAAAGCAAGTACCGTGGAGATCAATCGTTATTACAATGGGCTAACTGGTGTGGCTATTCTTGCCGTAGCCGGTAGTATTTTTGTTTTTCCCCCAGTCATTCAACTTTTTTTCAATGAGGCCTACTATGCGGCTATTCCGTTGATTCCTTTTGCAGCACTCGTGTACTTGCTGAGGCCGCTACGGCTTTGGGTGGCCATGCCCTATGCAGCCTTGAAGTATTCGAAGCCATTGCCCTATTTTTATCTAGTGGTAGCTTTAGTTAAAATTGGGTTGTTGTATTGGTTTGTGCAGCGATGGGGAGTTTGGGGAGCAATTGTATCAACGCTGATAAGTTACGCGATTGAGATTTTAATTTTGTTTTGGGGTATTCGAAAGCGTTTTGTTTTCAAGTTTAACACTTTCAAGTTGATTATCGCTCCCCTATTGCTCGGTATCTGTGTCTTGCTTCTCGAACCTTGGCTAGGGGTTAACTATGGATGGCAGGTTCATTTGTTTTACTTGGTGATAAGTGGAGTAGTTTTGTTGTGGGCTTATAGGAATGAGTTGAAAATTTTCAACACAGGTCAAATAGTTAAATAGAACTGAAGCATAATTAAAGAATGAGTATGAATGATCTCGAATCATATTTTGTTAATAATTCTGGACGGCAAATTTTTAAATGGCATCATTATTTTGAAATCTATGATCGTCACTTCCAAAGATTTAGAGGCAAGAAAATCGTGGTTGTAGAAATCGGTGTTTTTCAGGGCGGTAGTTTACAGATGTGGAAAAATTATTTTGGTACTGAAGCAAGAATTTATGGTGTTGATATAAACCCGCAGGTAAAAGAATTAACCGAAGAAAATATTGAGATCATTGTTGGATCTCAATCAGATAGGAGTTTTTTGAGAAAATTGCGAGCAGAACTTCCTCCTATTGATATTTTAATCGATGATGGAGGGCATAAAATGAAGCAACAGATTTTTACATTTCAAGAGTTATTTGATAAAATAAAACCTGACGGTGTGTACGTATGTGAGGACTTGGCCACATCTTATCAGTTAGGATATGGTGGAGGATATAAAAGAAGGGGGACATTTATTCAGTTTTCCAAGGATTTGATTGATAGACTAAATGCGTTTCACTCAGAGCAGAATTCCTTTCGAGTAGATGGGTTGACGCGATCAATGGATTCTCTTCATTTCTACGACAACGTGTTGGTAATTGAAAAAAGATCGCGAGAAAGGCCTATCGCAACTAAAACGGGAACTCCTGTTTTTGCAGAAGGTTTATCGTTACCATCGAAAGGTATTGCATATCAGTTATTGTTTTTGGTAAATAAGATTCTTCAGTTTTTCAGATTACCAAGTTTTAAACTTAACAAATAGGTATTTGCTGTTTTCGGTAAATGGATTTTTCACATTTTTTGATAACACAATTTAACCTAAAAGGCTTTACGAAGTCATCAAAGCAATCGCCTGAAGAATGGTTTGAATGGACCGCAGGGCGAATTGACTTATTTAAAAAATACTGCCTCCCCTCTATATTAAATCAGTCCAATAAACAATTTACATGGCTTATCTTTTTTGACATTGATACGCAAAGCTACTTTGCTACTTTCCTCAAGGAACTTGAGGCTTACAAACATATCAAGGTTTGTTACTCTAGAGGGGTAGAGGGTTTTGCAAAAGAACACATGACAGAGGTAAAGGCGTTTCTGAAACCCTCTGACAAATGGATTGTGACTACACGACTCGATAATGATGACATGCTGCATCAAGATGCAATTAAAATAATTCAGCAAAATCTTATTGAGAAGAGCAACTTTATGATTTCGCTTGCGTCAGGTTATGTTCTGGATACAAATACGAGAAAAATGGCGCACTATTTTTACCCGATGTCCCCTTTTATAACGTTGATCGAATCCGTTTCCGAAAACCCAAATGGTGTTTTTGCAAAGCTACACACACAATGGAGCGTCTTGAGGTTGTTTGTATTCAAAGAAATCTATTTGGAATTCATCACGCCCTCAAAACGTCAATCTAGGTTTATTTTGAAGGAACCACTTTGGATTCAGGCGTATCACAAAAAAAATGTAAGTAATAGTTTTTATCGCGGATTTCCAGTTCTTACTACCAAATCGCTGGCTGACTTCGGGATTCCTGTTGACACTGTCAGGATGAGCTTAAAGGAGCTTCCCAAGTTTGCAAATTATGTAATTTGGAAACGTTATGCAAAATCATTGATTGTCAAAACAATTTTAGGAAAATAGGCATGTCTGCGATTGGTCGATATATAAAATCTCAATTCCCGCTACTCTATTTTCCAATCGTTAGTAGCATAAACAAATTAATTGCATTATCGAGGCCTTACTCGATTTACATTACCGATGGGTTAGGGGGCAGTTTTAAACGCTATTTTATTGAGAGGGAAATGCCAAGTAAAATAAAGGCTCTCAAAAATGGCCTTGAACCTGAGTCAATTAATGTAGTTGATGTAATACTAACACGGCTGTTGCATTATCCAGACGAAAGCAATAGGATAACGATGACCAAAAATAGAGCAGTCGTTGGAGGTTTGTTGCCGGTTGAGGAAAGATCCTCCAAGGATTTGATAAATCAGCAATTAAAAGAAACAGCCGGGTCCATAAAGTTGGCTAGGGGGTTGATGGAGGAATCGGTTTTCTATTTCTATCATGGTTTGAAGCTACTGCCCAACCAAGTAACTGCCCGTTTGAAAGGTCAGCATTTTATTGATATTGGAGCATATATTGGCGACTCAGCAATAGCTTTGAATAGCTACCACTACAGCAAAGTCTTTTCATTGGAGATTTCAAGAAAATCGGCAGAGAGATTTTTTTCGAATTTGAGTAAGAGTAGCATTTCTTCTGATAAATACGAATTGATAAACATGGGAGTAGCTGCCTCCGATAACGAACCACCCATTCTAATGTTTGATACAGGTTCCGCAGGTTTTAGCACTTATCGAAAAACTGGACAGTATGACAAAATTGAAGTACAAAGAAAGTCACTTGATTCGATAGTTGAACAATATGGCATCGAACCGAAATTTATAAAAGTTGACATTGAAGGCGCAGCCATGGATTTTGTTACGGGTGCAAAGAAAACATTGATAAAATTTCGCCCCGTATTATCAATTGCCATCTATCATAATCCGATAGAATTCTTTGACGTTAAGCCTACGCTTGAACAATTGCTTATGGACTATACATTTTTGATTAGAAAGCTATCATCCGAGGTAAAGTTTAATCAGATCCATTCTGAGGTTGTGCTGCTGGCTTACCCGAATGAAATGCGAGAGGGTGCCGTTTTAGAAAATAGAGCGCTGAATTTTCAACGCTCTATTTTTTAACGTTCAGTTTTCTAGAACCAGCTTAATTTTTTGTTAACACCATCCGTTTTACATCCAAAACCGTCCCGTCAAGCAATAGTGTGTACAGAAAAATACCCGATCCAACTTCGGAATTTTGAATTTCTATTTTTCCCTGACCTTTTTGAGTGATTTCGTATTTTTTGACTTGGTTGCCGTTGTAGTCGTGAACGACTATAGAAGCCGAGAACACATTGTCAGGTATATTGAATTCGATGGTCGTTCCGTTTGTAGAAGGATTGGGAGCATTTTGATTAAGGTAAGCACCTTTAAACCGATCAAGGGTTTTCTTTTGGTCTACCGTTAATTCATGCTGAACTTTTTCAGCCTTAAGCAAGTCTACTTTGGTTTTTAGCTCTTTGATTGATTCAATTAAAATGGGAATCATCGAAACGTAGTCAACGCTTAAATAACCTTCGGCATCAGTTGTTACTAGTTCGGGAAAAATCTTTTGCACCTGTTGGGCAAGAAGTCCATCTTTATCACCGTCTGGAAAAGACTTGTCTTTAAATTGCTGCCTATTGAATTGGTATTTTACGCCTTGCAATCGGCTGATTTTGTCCAATGGGTTTTCCATTTTTCTGATATTGGTTTTGAAACGCTCATCAGAGGATTGAAACACATTTACGCATTGGATGTTTCCGTTCACTTGCAATTTTTGCGAAGGTGTAGCTGTTCCAATACCAACATCACCACTTTCTGTTATCCTTACCCTTTCTAATCTTGATGCCCCAGGTGTGGCAGTTGTTCCAAACAAAATATAGGTACCGAGACCGCTTCCTGCGTACATCTCCATTGCTGCTCCAGTGTTGTACGCGGTTGTATACCCAAATGCACCATAAGAACCTATTCGGTCACCTGACGATATTGTAGTAGGGCTTTGGTATGTACCCCTTGCACGAAACATCCCAATTGATGATTGCAGGAAACTTTGATCACCAGCGGAGTACAATGCCATTGCGTTGCTCCAATTGTTTCTCATTACGAGTAAGAATGAATTGCTTGATCCTGGACCTACAACATCAAGTTTAGATGTAGGAGCGGTGTTCCCAATACCCACATTTCCCGTGTTGGTGTTGTAAATGTCAGAGCCGGATGTGGCCCATTGCGCGAATGAAGTGAGACTAAACGCCAAAATTGACAGTGTAGTAACAACGATTTTTTTCATAAAAATTGGTTTTAGTTGGTTGATGAACCAAAACTATTTTACACTACTGCCAAAAAATGTCAGCCGATTTTAAGCGATTATTAAGTTCGGTGAGTTGCTTCATCCTTCAGACGAATCTACTTTATAGCTGTTGGATTGATGACAGAAGTAAATATCAATGTTGTGCATTTCTTTTAGTTGATTGATGAGTCGAAAAAGTGTCCGCTCCGATACTCCCATTTTTTGAGCAAATTCTCTGGGTGATCCAGTCATTCGATGCTCAATTAACCATTTCATTCGACTTAGTTTCGAGAATGCTTCAAGGCGCTCCACTTTTTCGTTTTTTTTTCTCCTAAAGCAAAAACGAATTGCGGAATTAAACATTTTACGTTCTTTGATTGGCCAATAAAACAGACGTTCCTGTAGAAGATTCGGTTGAATTAATTTCTACAAATGGCGATTCATTACTTTCAAAAATGATAGTGGGCAGAGGGTCATTTATGTTAGCGCTGTTACAATTTGGTTTAGCCGGGTGTGGTTTTGCTCCGCAGATAACCCTCGAGAGGCGTACTGGCAATTCAACTTCCAAATCATTAGTTGCTCAGCTCTAATTGTATTCAAGGCTGCCGCAAGTTTTTCAGCGGAAAAATCTTCCGCTACAATGCCGATGTTATATTGATTTACAATCTCCGCCATCTCAGGCGTAGGCCCAACAGCAATTGCCAGTCGAGCTTGAATGAAGTCAAATAACTTGTTGGGGAGTGTATTGGCATAATTGAAATTGACAGGGGGCAGTAGAAAAACACCTACGTCATACTGATTGATGAACGGCACAATCTCGCTGCTTTTGATGGCGGGCAAAAAGCGAATCCGTTTATCCTCAGCTGCCAATGACTTCAAATAATCAATGTATCCTCGGGTTTTGGCGGAAGAAGAAGGTGGAACGATGAGCATCAAGTCAAGGGTGAATCGCTCGTCTAGATGTTTCATCATCTCGATCATCAACTCCAATTTGCGCGAGGGTGTAGAGCCACCATGATGGATCATCCTTATTTTTTCCGTTACCGGACTCGGCTGAATATCATAAAACCAGTTGGCGTTGGTAATTACGGTAGGCTTTTTTCCAAAATTCTTTTCGTACTCGGTTGCCAACCCCTTCCCAACGGTGGTCATGGCCGCCACCTTGGGTATGTATTCTCGACATAAAAAAGTATTAAACCCTTGAAAGAAAATACGCCAGCTAAGGCGATCTTCGAAATGGCGAGGTGCGTACTCGTGCGCATCAAACAAAACGGGTACACCATCGGTCAATTCAAAAGCCCAGGGTAGTGCTTCAACATCATTGGCAATTACCAAATCAAATTGTCGGACGCCAAGTAGTTGCTTCGCTTCCTGATGGGGATGCAAAATTGTAAATGCCGACTTATAAAACCTTGCGAGCAACAGAAAAGCGGATGCTATTTTTTTTGTCAGTGTCAAAACTGGCTTTTGAATTTTCAATAACTCATAACCGTCATTTTCTTTTCCTCCAAAAGCCAAAACGCTTACTTGATAATCACCTTTTAAAAATGCAATCTGCCTTGCTACGCGCGCGTCATGTTGGATGTCCGAGAAAACGATGACCAAGATGCGCTTCATTTGACGATTGCTTTTAACCGTTTTGGGTTTTCCTTCAAAAACTCACCCCACGATGCCGCCTTTTTTCTGGTTGTGGCCGCATTGCCCTTTAAGTAGTGATGACAAACAGCGACTGCCAACGCATCGGTGGCATCCAGTAACTTCGGTAATTCTTTGATCGAAAAAATCTGCATCAGCATTTTGGCCACTTGCTCCTTGCTGGCATTGCCATTTCCCGTTACCGATTGTTTCACTTTCCGTGGAGCATATTCGGTGATTGGCACCTCGCGGAACAACGCTGCCGACATGGCCACGCCCTGCGCACGGCCGAGTTTTAACATCGATTGCACGTTCTTACCAAAAAACGGAGCTTCCAACGCAACTTCATCCGGTTGATGCTTGTCTACCAACGCCAATACCTGATCGAAAATCTTCTTGAGCTTCAGGGCGTGATCGCCCTGCCTGCCCATATTGATAACACCGTACTGCAACAATGTAAGTTGCTTGCCCTTGATCATAATGGCCGCAAATCCCATCACGTTTGTGCCGGGATCCAAACCCAAAACAATTTTCTCTGTCACGTTTTTTTGCATGGTCATTGAAGCGTGCAAGATAGTGGACTCAAGGCGATTTTAACATTTCGGTTCGTTTACAAATTTTCATCTATCTTGCCTTCACCGCTATGATTGCCCTCATCGTCATTTTTGGGATGTACTTTTCTTTGGTAGTTGCGCTTTTGGCGGGCTGGTTTTTGGTCTTTCAAAATGGTTCGCGTACTGTGCAAATTGAAGAGCAAGGCATAACGGTCATTGTTCCGTTTAGAAATGAGGAACGGAATCTGCCAAACCTGTTAAAGACTGTCGCTAACCAAAGCTACCCTTCGACACTTTATGAAGTAATTCTGGTCGATGATCATTCTGCGGATCATTCCGCTACCATTGTACGACAATTCATTGATGAACATCAAAACTTTCGGTTGTTAGTTTTGCCCGAAGGCTTTGAAGGAAAAAAAAAGGCAATCGACTTTGGCGTGAGTCATTGTGTTCATGAAATCATCGTCACCACCGATGCCGACTGTACTGTGCCGCCAAATTGGTTGAAGTCAATTAGTTCAAGCTTTACACGGCAATTAAATATGTTGGTGGGCGGAGTAAAAATCGTGTCAGGGCCTACTTTGTTTTCAAAACTGCAAGCGATGGAGTTTGCGAGTTTGGTTGGCTCCGGCTTTGCCACGTTAGGATTTGACCTAACTACCATGGCTAATGGCGCCAATTTGGCATTCCGAAAGACCGCTTTTCAAAAAGTGAATGGCTATGTGGGAAGTTATCATATTGCCTCGGGAGATGATGAACACCTTATGCAGAAAATGCATGCGCAATTTCCGGGTTCAGTCAGGCCGATGACAGATGCCCAATCGGTCGTCTTAACCAAGCCGCTGCCAACTTTAAGCGATTTTGTTCAGCAGCGTTTGCGGTGGGCTTCTAAGTGGAAGCACAATCCATCGGTGATCACCCAATCAGTTGCTGTTTTAGTGTTGATCTTCCAAATTACCTACGCCATCAGTTTGGTAATGGTTGTTTTGCAGGGGTTTGACAACCAGTTGTTGATTTTTTTGTTATTAGCGAAGTGGGTGTTGGAGTTTTTGTTTTTATATGCGGTGCATTTGTTTTTAAAGTTAAGGTGGCATTGGCTTTCGTTTTTCATGTTGCAGCTTTGTTATCCATTTTATGTGGTGGCGGTGGGTGCACAATCATTGTTCGTTCGGGTGGAGTGGAAGGGGAGGAGGTAGGTTTTCAAGTCCTTTTTGGTTGGACTGTACTTGCGTTAGAATCAGAGCCTTTACTTATCTGAATTGGATTAGTATTTTTACGGTTATATGCCCGACACCCTTCTTCGGAAAAAGCTTGAAAAGAAAGAGCTCGAACTCAATGCATTGCTCGAAATCACGCAAGCGATTAACAGCAACGTATCAGAAGATTCCTTGTACAAGATTTTCAAGTTCACACTTAGATCTAATTTACAACTTACAAAATTGGCATTGTTTGTACGCGATGCTGTTTGGAGTTGCAAAGTAAACTTCGGCACCAAGCTCAACTTCATGAAAGTGAAGCTTGATAGCCGATTTGAGATGGTGAAAAAAATCCACCAACTGGAAGAGTTTGATCAATGCGACTTCCATGAATTTGACATGGTAATTCCCATCTCTCACAAAAGCGAGACGTTGGCGTTGGTGTTTGTGGGTGGCCTACATCACCAAAGTAATTCGCCCGAATTGGAAGAAAATGTAAAATTCATTCAGGCGCTGAGTAACATCATTGTGGTGGCCAACGAGAATATGAAACTTGCCACCCAGCAATTACAGCAAGAGGCGTTTCGCAAAGAATTAGAAATTGCCAGTGATGTGCAGCAGTTCTTGTTTCCTGAGAAACTACCGAACACCGAGCATCTGAAAATTGAAGCGAGCTACTTGCCGCACGATGTTATTGGTGGTGATTATTATGATTACATCCCCATCAACAAAAATCAATTTTTGATTTGTGTTGCCGATGTGAGTGGTAAAGGAATACCCGCGGCTTTGATGATGAGTAATTTTCAGGCATCGCTCAGAACCTTGTTACGGCAAACGCCCAATTTGACAGAAATTGTTGAAGCGCTCAACTACCAGGTGTTCGATAATGCCAAGGGCGAGAAATTCATTACCTTTTTTGGGGCAATTTATGACATCAACTTGCGAACCATGGTGTATGTCAACGCGGGTCATAACCCTCCGTTTCTTTTCGAGAAGGGAAAAGGTGTAAGGCAGTTGGAAGAAGGCAGTACTGTGTTGGGTGCCATGCATCCGCTGCCATTCATTAACGAGGGCTTTATTACCGATTTGGCAGAGTTCACGCTGTTAGCATATACTGATGGATTGACCGAGACCGCTAACGATGAAGGACAAGAATTTGGTCAGGAGGCGCTACGGGCGTATTTTGAAAAAAATCATCAAAAAGATTTGCGCACCATGCATCAAGACATCATCGTTCAGTTGGATGGATTTAAAGGCCGCAACAGTTACCGCGATGACATTACGTTATTAACCTGCCGCGTAGAGTGATAATTTTTCGAACACCTGCGTTTCTCCGATTTTTTTTTCCGAACCTCCTTTGGCGTGTTTCTACAGAAGCAAAAGAAATTTACTTAACATTTGATGATGGCCCAGTGCCGGGTCCCACTGAGTTTGTACTAGATCAGCTAAATCAGTTCAATGCAAAAGCTACATTTTTTTGTATTGGAGATAACATCCGCAAACATCCTGCTATTTTTTCTTGGATTGTAAACGAAGGTCATACCATCGGTAACCATACTTTCCACCATTTGAAAGGCTGGGGTACTTCAACTGAAAAGTATGTGGCCAATGTTGAGTTATGCAGCGTTGAAATTTATAAGCAGTCGTCTATCATCGAGTCATTGGCTACCGACCACCAATTACTCTTCCGCCCGCCCTATGGCAGAATCCGCTCAAAGCAAATCAACGCACTGGCGTCAAAGTATAAGATTGTGATGTGGGATGTACTGACTTCTGACTATAATCAATCGCTTTCGCCTGAAAATTGTTTGCGAGGCAGTCTTCGCGCCACACGGCCCGGTTCCATTGTAGTTTTTCACGATAGCCTCAAGGCCGAAAAAAACCTTCGGTATGTATTGCCGCGTTTTTTACATGAGAAGGCGCAGCAGGGTTTTATTTTCAAATCGCTTTCTTACAGCGTTGCCTCACACCAGCCATGAAGGTTTTAGTAGCGCCACTTGATTGGGGACTAGGTCATGCTACTCGGTGCGTGCCCATTATCCAAGAACTCGTTAGGCAGGGACATGAAGTGGAGGTGGCATCCAGTGCTGGTGCCTTACGATTATTGCAAATAGAGTTTCCGCAGTTAGAGTTCTTTGAGTTGCCTTCTTATCACCCCGAATATTCCTTGTCTTCGAACCTGCTACCTAAGCTCATCCGCCAAAGCAAAAAGTTTTTCAGCGCCATCAAACAAGAGCACTTGCTGATGGAAGAAATTGTGAAGGCACGCGCTATCGAGGTCATCGTCTCCGATCATCGGTATGGGTGTCATTCGGGTAAAACCAAAAATATTTTTGTTACGCACCAAGTCAATTTTCAGTTCCAAGGTTTTTGGAAAGTGGGTGGCGGCCTTTTCAATTCTTGGCATCATCACAATATGTTGCCGTTTCAAGAAATCTGGATTCCAGATTTGCCGGGGTCTTTGCTATCGGGCGATCTTTCTCGCAGTAGTTTGCCAAATTGCAAATACGTTGGCCTCCTGTCACGGTTTCGCGAACCAAGTTTGCAAGAGATACAATATGACTTATTGGTGTTGATTTCTGGGCCTGAGCCACAGCGCTCCATTTTTGAACGAATAATGAAATGGGAGGTTTCAAAAACGAATTTTAAAGTGCTGATTGTGAAAGGTCAAGTGGGTCTCAAGCAAAACAACCTTACCCAGCACCAAATTGCCGAGGTAGATCACCTTCCTGGCGATGAATTGCAGCAAGCCATTGAACAGTCAAAATTTATCGTTTGCCGATCGGGTTACAGCAGCTTAATGGATTTGGCCAGACTGAAAAGGAAGAATGTGTTGTTAGTGCCTACTCCGGGGCAGCCTGAGCAAATCTATCTGGCCAACATATTGAACAATAAAAACCTTATTCATTCGGTGTCGCAACACAAAATTTCGCTTGAGGAGGACCTACGTTTAGCAAGCCAGTATAAAGGTTTCGGGGAGCTGGTCGAGCAAGATTTGTTGCAGGCTGCAGTAGCATCAATCGATTCATAAACGTGTTACCTTTGTGAGATGAGACGTCTCTTTAAAAGTTTTGGCTTTGCAATTAACGGCATGTTTACGGCTTGGCGCGAACAACTCAATTTGAAAATACATGCTGCAATAGCCTTTCTTGTTTTGATATTAGGATGGCAAATGCGCATTTCGAAATATGAGTGGTATGTAGTGATTCTTTGCATTGGGGTGGTTCTTGCAGCAGAGCTATTCAATAGCGCGATTGAAAAATGGGTGGACTTAGTGCAGCCACAAAGGAATGAAACCGCAGGAAGAATGAAAGACATTTCTGCCGCTGCCGTATTGGTGGTTGCTTTGGCAGCTGCGGTAGTCGGTGCGATTATTTTTTTTGACAAGTTATTTTAACCACGTCTCTTAAAAAATCAAATCAGGAATCTGAAATCTGAAATCTTAAATTCTTCAATGTCTTTTTGGATCGACACGCACGCCCACATCTACTCTGATGAGTTTAAGCCCGATAGGCAAGACATGCTGAGTCGTGCCGTTGAAGCTGATGTTCAGCGCATTTACATGCCGAACATCGATCACACATCAATTGATAATATGTTGGAGTTGGAAGCGAAGTCAGCGGGTGTTTGTGTGAGTATGATGGGCTTGCACCCCTGCTACGTAAAAAAGGAATTTGAGAAAGAACTCTATTTGGTTGAAGAATGGCTCGGCAAGCGCAAGTTTGCTGCCGTGGGCGAGATAGGCACCGATTTGTATTGGGACAAAACCTTTTGGGGCCAGCAACAAGAGGCATTTAAAGTGCAGGTGGGATGGGCGAAAAAATACCGACTTCCCATTGTGATTCATTGTCGCGAATCAATTGATGAAACCATTCAATTGTTGGAACCCATGTTGGATGGTGAACTCACGGGTGTATTTCATTGCTTCTCGGGCTCAGTAGAGCAAGCGAAGAAAATCATGGCGATGGGATTTTATCTAGGCATTGGAGGGGTGGCCACCTTTAAGAATGGAGGCTTGGATAAAGTACTTCCGGAAATTGGACTCGAGAAGTTAATCTTGGAAACCGACAGCCCTTACTTGGCTCCGGTTCCGCATCGCGGCAAGCGAAATGAACCGGCATACCTTCCACTTGTGGCGCAAAAGATTTGCGATTACAAAAAAATAAGTGAGCAACAATTAAAAGACGTTACCTTCGCCAATGCGAATCGACTTTTTTCATGACTACCTACCGAACTGTCAGCATTAATACCGCATCGCCAAGCCCCGCACAAGCGAAAATTATGATTGTGTACACGGGCGGTACGTTCGGCATGGTGCGCAATAAAGAAGGCTCACTGATCCCATTTGACTTTGCATCGATTCTGGAACATTTGCCCACGCTCAAGAACTTATTTTTAGACCTGACGGTCGTGTCATTTGATGATCCCATCGATTCATCCAATATTCAGCCTACGCATTGGCAAACGATTGGGCAAATTATCAGTGATCACTATCAGCAACATGATGGTTTTGTGGTGCTCCACGGTACAGATACAATGTCGTTCACAGCCTCTGCCCTCAGTTTCATGCTACAAGGCTTAGCCAAGCCTGTCATCTTTACGGGCGCGCAGTTGCCAATCAGCGAACCGCGGTCTGATGCGCGAGAGAACTTAATCACTTCATTGGAGATTGCAGCAGCGAAAAAAGACGGTCAACCGCTTGTGCCCGAAGTTTGCGTTTTTTTTGATTACGAGTTATTGAGGGGCAACCGTAGCAAGAAAGTAGAAAGCCGTCACTTCGATGCATTTGAATCCAGCAATTACCCTGTGCTGGCCAAGGCGGGTGTTGCTATCGACTATAATTACAACGCCATTCATGTGCCGCGGGCGGGTCGTGTGTTCAAATTGAGGTCGGGGTTCAACAACCAAGTGGCAGTGCTGAAGTTTTTCCCAGGCATTAGCGAGGCGACTGTCTCGGCAGTGGTGGCCACGCCTGGCTTGCAAGCTTTGGTCATTGAAACCTTTGGTTCGGGCAATGCACCTGCATTGGGCTGGTTAAAGAAATTGCTGGCCAAAGCAATTGACCAAGGATTGTTGGTGTTGAACATAACGCAGTGTGGGGGGGGCAGGGTAGAGCAAGGAAAGTATGAGACCAGCCAATGGTTGAAGGAAATTGGTGTGATCAGTGGTGCCGACATGACGTTGGAGGCGGCCGTTACCAAGCTGATGATATTATTAAGTGAGCAGGGGCTGGAAAAAACCAAACAGTTAATAGGGAAGCCATTGGCTGGCGAGTTGACCGTATGATTTCTAAATAAAAACTGCGGAGAGGGCGGGATTCGACCTGCCCTCTGAAGCTTTAGCGAAGGAGGGATGCTCCGCGAAATTCCAGAGGCGTTCTCACTATAAAAAATGCTTATTCCTAAATGCAATCCCGGAGCCAGACTTCAAGTACTTTTCAAAAGCGAAAGCATGTTCTTTGGTTGTAAAGGCGCAATAAAAGACTAATTCAACAGGAAGACCAGTTTTGGTGTATTCGACATGTCCGTGATTGTGTCTTTCTAACCTTTTGTGCAGGTCATTTGTGCAGCCCGTATAAAAAGTTTCATCAGCGCAGCGCAATATATATACGAACTGCATTATCAACTTGTATTAGTTTTTAGCGTAGGCTATTAGATTTTAATCTCGAATAACTTAATCCTCCTTCGCCAAGGCTACGGAGGATCAAGCGGAGAGGGCGGGATTCGAACCCGCGATACCCTTTCGAGTATACACACTTTCCAGGCGTGCTCCTTCAACCACTCGGACACCTCTCCAAAATTCAAATTATTCCCTTTTCTTTCAAGTAAAGATAGCCGCTAATGGACTTAAAGAACCTCTCTCGCCTTGTTGCCTCTGCTCGAGTTTGGTATTCCTCGAAATAATGCAATGCCCAAGGCCGCCTGCCTTTCGTATACTTTACTTTTCCAGAATTGTGTTCATTAAGCCGTTTGCCTAAATCTTCGGTGCTACCATAGTAGTGAGTTTTGGTTGATTCACTTCTCAATACGTAGGCGTAGAACATAACTTAAGTTTAAGTTGCTCCTTTGCCGAAGGCATCCCTTCGGGACAACCACTCGGACACCTCTCCAAAAAGGCCACAAAGAAATGGATTAATACGGTTTTAATCTACCCGCTCTGGCCTATTTCTGTCCTTTTTCTGTGACTTTATGCCTACTTAATGATTGTACTCAGCGCAGTGAAAGAAATAATCGATGGTTTTTTAGTTTTTTTTCCAAATTCTTGCGAGGAAATGGGCAAAACCTTTAATTTTGGCCACTTCAAGTTTTATCATAAACCTTAAACCATGAAAAAATTAGTAACGATTCTAGCTTTCTTCGGAGTGCTTGCATTTGGCGCTTCAAAAGCGTTGGCGCAAGCTGACTCTACACAGGCTGCTACCGAAGCAGCCGCACCTGCAGCATCATCTGTGACTGAAACCCCTGCAACTGATGCAGCGGCTGCAGAAGAACAATCATTCCACCAAGTATTGAAGCAGAAGTTCATCGATGGAGGTCCTCCCTTTATGTGGCCGATTTTGATCGTGTTCATTTTGGGCTTGGCCATTGCCATCGAAAGAATTATTACCCTGAATATGGCAACCACCAACACCAAGAAGTTGTTGAGCCAGATTGAGGATGCGCTTGCAAAAGGTGGCGTGGAAGCAGCTAAAGACGTTACCAAAAATACCCGCGGCCCTGTGGCTTCTATCTTCACACAAGGTTTAATGCGCTCAGGCGAAGGTGTGGACATGGTTGAAAAATCAATCGTATCTTATGGTGGTGTTGAGATGGGTCGCCTTGAATCAGGTTTAATCTGGATTTCGTTGTGTATTTCACTCGGCCCTATGTTGGGATTCTTCGGTACTGTTGTGGGGATGGTGGACGCGTTTGAAGCCATCGAAGCTGCCGGAGATATCTCTCCTTCTATCGTTGCCGGTGGTATGAAAGTGGCCTTGATCACAACCGTAGGTGGTTTGATCGTGGGTATGGTGCTTCAAGTTTTGTACAACTATTGCGTATCTAAAATCGATAGCTTGGTAAACAGAATGGAAGACGCCTCTATTTCATTGATTGACATTTTGGTAAAGCACAAACTTTCTAAATAAGAAAAGTATGTTAGATTCATTGATTTCACCCGGTTTGTGGGTTTGCTACGTGCTTATCGGCCTTGCCTTAGTGGCATCGGTGGGTATGCCGTTGGTAAATGCCATCAAGCACCCGGCCGACTTGTTGAAATCCGTTATTGGCATCATCGCGATTGTGGTATTGTTTGGCGTGGCATATGCCTTGTCTGACGACACCGTATCTGCGCGTTATGCTGCCATGGGCGGAGATGCACTCGGCTCGAAGCTAATTGGCGCAGGCTTGATCACGTTCTATGTAGCGTTGTTCATTGCCGCCATTTTAGCAATCGTTTCGTTGGTAAGAGATATTATCAATAACTAAAAAGAAAGAGAGTTAAATGGCACGTGCAACGCCCGAAATTCCAAACGCCTCAATGGCCGATATCGCGTTCTTGTTGTTGACCTTCTTTTTGGTGACTACAACAATCAACAACGATAAAGGGTTGAGCATTGGTTTACCTCCGCCTCCTGATCCTAACCAAGAGCAGGAAGTAAAGATGCAGGAGAAGAATATTTTTAAGATTCAGGTTAACTCGTCAGACAACTTGCTGGTAGAAGGCGAACCGATGTCGGATGTCAGTGGCTTGAAGGAGATGATCAAAAAGTTTATCACCAACAAAGGTGTAGACCCAGCCAGCTCCGAAAGCCCCGAGAAAGCAGTTATCTCTTTCAAGACCGACCGTGGTACAAGCCACAAGCGGTTTGTTGAGATTCTGGACATCTGCCAAGGTGCGTACTACGACATCTATGCCGAACAGGCGGGTGTTACCAACAAAGAGTTTCGCGAGGCGGCATCGAGAATCGGTCAGGACCCGGAAGCAAAGGCTATTTATGAAAAGGGCCGCGCAGGGTATCCGATGCAGATTTCGATTGCAGAACCAACTAAAGTGGGGAATTAAATTATCGCATTATGTCGAAGTTTAAAAAGAAAGCGGAAGTAAAGCAGGAAATTCCAACCTCGTCAATGCCCGATGTGGTGTTCATGTTGTTGTTTTTCTTCATGGTAACTACCGAAATGCGTGAAACTACGATTCACGTAAAGCAACAGATCCCCAAGGCTTCTCAATTGCGAAAACTGGAACGCAAAACGTTGGTAGCAAGCTTGTATATAGGCGAGCCAACCAAAGCGGAAGATGGTAAAGACGCTAAGATTCAAGCCAATGATGTATTCATCGACACCAAGGAGATCATCAAGTGGGTGAATGAAGAAAAATCTAAGCTTGAAGAAGTGGAACGCGAGCAAATCACTATCGCCCTAAAGGTTGACAGTGAATCAAAACGCGGAATTATTGCTGACGTAGAAACAGAATTGCGCAAGGGCAATGCCCGCAAGATTTTGTACACTGCGCTCGACAATTCAAAAGTTACAAAGAACTAATTTTTCAAGGTTTCTTATACAAAAGCCCCGAGCAATCGGGGCTTTTGTTTTTTATAGCAAGGCGGAGAATGAAACAGTCCTGGAGCAACCAGCTTTGTCAACGAAGTATATCCTTGCCTTTGAAATAGAATATCATTTCACTGAGTTTTGATTATATTGACTTGTATTTTACATGATCGAAAAGAACAATCCAAAAATCATACGCGGCTGGTGCCTATACGATTGGGCCAACTCAGTTTACTCGCTGGTGATTACTTCAGCTATTTTTCCTGTGTACTATCAGGCCGTAGCCAAGGGTGCCGATGGCAGCGATGATGTTTCATTTTTGTGGTGGGAAAAAATTCCAAACTCGGCACTTTATTCTTACGCGTTATCCTTTTCTTTTTTGTTGGTAACGCCACTATTGCCATTGCTATCGGGTGTGGCAGATTATGCTGGCCGAAAAAAAATTTTTATGCGGATGTTCTGCTTTATTGGGGGGTTGGCTTGTATCGGCATGTTCTTTTTCGAAAAATCGAACTTGGGGTGGGGTATTGCCTGCATCGTTTCTGCCAGCATTGGCTACTCTGGCAGCTTGGTATTTTATGATGCTTTTTTGCCTGAGATTGCTACTGAAGACCAATTCGATCGAATCAGCGCGAAGGGATACTCATGGGGCTATTATGGCGGTGTCGTTTTGCTGGTGCTATGTTTGGGTTTGATACAGTTGCACGGTGTGCTGGGTGTTGCAGAAGGAACCATGGTGCGGTTATCATTTTTGTTGGTAGGCGTGTGGTGGATCGGGTTTGCGCAAATCACGTTTGCTGTGCTTCCCGAAGAAGTGCGAAAGGCAAAAGCAACCTTGGCAAAAGGGTACGAAGAGTTGATGAACGTCTGGAAGAGTTTTTCGCACAATCCTGATCTAAAAAAATATGTGCTCGCCTACTTTTTCTTTAACATGGGCGTACAAACCGTCATGTACATGGCAGCCACCTTCGGTGCTAAAGAGCTAAAGCTACCGGACACAAAGTTGATCCTCACCATCTTGGTGATTCAATTGGTAGCGGCCTTGGGTGCCCATGGTTTTGCACGACTCTCTGGTAGCTTGGGAAACAAAAACGTGCTTATCATCATGATTGTGTTTTGGGTGTTTATCTGTTTTGGTGCGTACATGGTTCAATCAGAATACCAGTTTTATGCGCTTGCATTTGCAGTAGGTATCGTAATGGGCGGAATTCAGTCATTATCAAGGGCAACCTACTCTAAGTTGATTCCACAGAATTCAATCGATAATGCTTCTTACTTTTCCTTTTTCGATGTCACCTTTAACCTGTCTATTGTGGTGGGCACCTTTAGTTATGGATTTATCGAGCACGTGACGGGTAGCATGCGGAATAGCACGCTTGCCATTGCAACATTTTTTGTGATAGGACTGTTGGTGTTAACACAGGTTCGGGCACAATCGATTGTAAAAAAAGCATGATCAAGACCAGTAATGTAAGCTACGCCTATAAGACCGGCTCGTCACTCCAACTTCCGGATGTGGAGGTGCGCGCGGGGGAGCCATGCCTGTTATTGGGTGATTCAGGCAGTGGCAAAACCACATTGTTACACCTGATGGGGGGACTGTTGCGTATGCAGCAAGGCAGTATTTTTATTGCCGGCACAGATATTTCGCGACTCAACGAGGCACAGTTAGATCATTTTCGCGCCAAGCATTTGGGCTTTGTTTTTCAACGCAATCACCTGATCGGTGCTTTGACCGTAGCTCAGAACATCGCCATGGCGCCATATTTGGCAGGAAGCAAGATCGAGCAGGCGCGCATAGTCGAAGTGTTGGAGGAGTTGCAACTCAAGGAGAAACGAAACGCCCGAATTTCTGAGCTGAGCCTCGGGCAAGCACAACGCGTTGCTATTGCGCGGGCGGTGATCAACAAACCCGCGTTGATTTTAGCAGACGAGCCCACTTCTTCCCTCGATGATACCAACTGCATGCGCGCGATTCAATTGCTTTTGCAGGTGGCCGAGCATCATCAAGCGGCACTGCTGGTGGCAACGCACGATCAACGTCTTAAGAATGTGATCAAACAACAAATTCAACTCAAAGCTCAAAATCAATAACCATGAATTTGTTTGTATTGGTTTGGAGTTATTTAAGAAGCAAGCCGCTGAATACGCTCCTGAATATTCTCTTGGTTGGTTTGGGTATTGGCGTGATCACTGTGTTGATTTTGTTCAAGAACCAGTTGGGCGAAAAAATTGGGAACACATCCAAGGGTGTTGACTTGGTAGTTGGTGCTAAAGGCAGCCCCTTGCAATTAATACTTTGCAATCTGTTTCATATCGATTTTCCCACAGGCAATATCAAACTGGTAGATGCTGAAAAGCTGGCGAACCATCGCCTGGTGAAAAATGCCATCCCTCTGGCGCTAGGTGATAGCTACCAAAACTACCGGATTGTAGGAACTACCTCGGCATATACTGCCATCTATAGTGCGCAGCTTGGCGAGGGTAAGTGGTGGACAAGTGATTTGGAAGTGACCGTTGGTGCAGCAGTTGCTGACGCGTTGAGATTGAAATTGGGTGCTCATTTTGCGAGTTCGCATGGCCTCTCAAAAGAAGGGCATGCTCATGAAGAAGCCGAATACAAAGTTGTAGGCATATTGAAGCCAACGGGTTCGGTAATCGATAACCTAATTCTAACAAATGTTTCAAGCGTTTGGAAAGTGCATGAAGAATCGCGCGACAGCGTGGTAATGGCTAGTCGTTTTTCCAACCTTCTTCAAGCCAATGTCGCGAATGACAGCACCCGTGAAATCACCTCGTTACTGATCAAGTACAAAAACCCCATGGCTGCTATTCAGTTGCCGCGCATGATTAACTCACAAACTAATATGCAGGCGGCATCGCCCGCATTTGAAACTGCTCGCCTGTACTCCATTATGGGAGTGGGCACGGATGTGCTAATGGGTTTTGCTTACGTTCTCATTTTTATTTCCGGGCTGAGCATTTTTATTGCACTGTACAATTCACTTAAAGAGAGACAATATGATTTGGCCATTATGCGTAGCATGGGTGCAAGCCGTGCAAAGCTGGTGTGGAGCGTGATAATGGAAGGAATGACCTTAACGTTATTTGGCGCCTTGTTGGGTTTAGCATTGGGCCATCTGGTGCTGTGGATTTTTACAACCTGGATACCCGAGGGTGCCAAAGGCGGATTTACAGGTGCTGTGTGGTATGCCGAAGAACTACTAGTTTTGTTGGGGAGTTTGTTGTTGGGAGTGCTTTGCTCTTTGTTACCGGCCTGGCGCGCCTATCGCACCGATATACATCAGGTGCTGGCGGGCGGTTGATTGAAAATGAATGAAATTTAGAAACACAGTTATGTTGAAAAGATTGTTAATGTTAACCTTGCTCATTAGCCTCGCTTCGTGGGGCTATGGACAAACCGAGGGTTGGAGTTTGTTTGCAAAGACAAAGTTTGAAACGAAGTACAACGAAAAAGCGGCTGAGTATTTCCTTACGCCTAATTTTCCGGCTGAACTAAAGTCAATGGTGGGGAAGGAGATTGATTTAGAAGGGTATTACTTGCCCATTGATGTGGCTGGCAACGCTTACATTGTGATTTCTAAATTTCCTTATAGCCAATGTTTTTTTTGTGGCGGTGCTGGGCCCGAAACGATTGCCGAGGTTACATTCAAAACAAAGCCTGAAAAGTTTGAAGCGGATCAGTTTATCCGAGTGAAAGGGAAGCTCAAGCTAAACGAATCGGATGTGGACCATGTGAATTTTATTTTGGTGGATGCGATTCTAGTCAAGAAATGAAGAGACTACTTTTGATATTGTTCCTTGGTTTCAATTCTATTGTGCATGGGCAGACGGCAAGTTTTGAATCTGAATCACAATTTGTATTGAAATATTTGAGTCGCTATGAAAACCTTTCATATAGTCTTGTTCGCGGAAGAGTGTTCAGACACGGCAAAGTAGTTAAAGCTCAAATGGTAAATGACTCTTCTAAACAACAACCAATTGTACTTGTCCACCGAGTTTTTAACCGAGCAAGTTTACTGGAGGAGTTGCGTTACAAAGCAGGTCACCTGCGCATCACCGTAGTCAAAAGAGACGGTAAGTTGTTAACTGTAAAAATAAAGGACAATTGGGATCGGAAAAGGCCAACTTATTTCTTGATGGTAGACAAATACGTCAAGACAAGAAAAGGTACGTTTTTTAACAAGTCTACCGAATAGTCCACCGCACACCCATCATTCCTCTTAATCCCTGCATGGGTGCATAGTTGTAGCTCGCATCGAATGAGTAACCATTGGGGTTATCTACCCCTACGTTCTTGTCGAATGGATCAAACGGCCTGAGCAATGGATTTTCGGGTAAGAAATTCAGCAGGTTTTTTACACCGGCATATATTTCCAAATTTTTATTGATTGGCTTCGTCACCTGCATATTCATGATAGTGAACCATGGCGAAGTTGCCGACCGGAAGTCGTTGGGCACCACCGGCAAATGCATGGGGCCATACGTGCGGCCCGTGAGATCAAAAGCCCAACCGGACTTTGGCA
The DNA here is from genome assembly GCA_018267275.1 of Bacteroidota bacterium. Taxonomy (GTDB): domain Bacteria; phylum Bacteroidota; class Bacteroidia; order Cytophagales; family Cyclobacteriaceae; genus ELB16-189. Next base: position 199,035 of record JAFDYV010000002.1, read on the forward strand.
ATGCATAACTAATAGCAAAAGTGCCCGAAAACGCTGGGGCATGCAATTGCGGGATTTTCTCACCACTTTCATTCTTCAAAAATACATCCATCCACGTGGCACCTGTAATCACCTTGAGGCCATTTGTAAAAGCCACATCTGCGTTCAATGTGAGTCCTTGTGATAGCGCATACCCTTTCAAGTTATCGTAAATGATTTTGTTGGGGTCACTCAGAAAATCGCCTACAATTTTGTTGGTGAAATAGGTGTAGAATAGGCTGCCATCTATATTCACGTAGCCACTTTGAAACGCGATGTTCTTGGCATAGTTTAAGTTCACGTTCCACGAGCGCTCAGGTAGCAAATCATTTTTTACTTCCACTTGCCGAAAACCAGACAGTGCAGCATGCTCTTCTGTAAATAAGTTAACGACCCGGTAGCCACTGCCGCTTGTCAGGCGGATCGTGTTCAATGAGTTGGGTGAAAATTTCAAGCTGAGCCTTGGTGTCACAATCGAGCCGTGTAGGTTGTGTTGGTCATAACGCACACCGGCAAGTGTGGTAAAGCGTTGCGACCATTTGATTTCATCCTGCACAAAGATACCCGGCAACAGTGTTACGGCAGGATGGTTTTCTCCATTTGGACGTGCCGTGCCAGCGGTGTTGTCATCGTAATAGGTAAACCTAAAAGGAGTACCGCTTAGAAGATCGTGTTTCCCCAATTTCTTTGACCACCGCAATTGTGCGAATGACGTGTGCTGATCGCCAACGAAATAGGTTTGGCCATAATATGAATCTTGAAAGTGATGGTTGTAAGAAAAGTCGAACTGCAGGTCTTCTTTCGTATTGAACTGATACGTGCCGATCAACTCACCTCGTCTGGTCAGTATGGACTCGCCATAATACACATCGGAGCCGCGGTATTTTTCCGTCCATTGCAGTTCGCCACCCCAGCGGTTTTCATATATGTACCTTGCAGCGATTGAAAAGCGTTTGCCTGACGCTCTGTGAAAATTCCATTTGTTAAACAGCGAGACACGGTTTTGCAGCGTAACATCGGTGAAGTTGTCATTGTTTACATCCCATTTTTGATCGAAGTTGAAATAATTGATCCCCAGCATCGCAGATGATTTCTTCACGCGAAAGGCGGTAGATACATCTGTATTGTATTCTCCCATCGAAGTGCCAAAAACATCCAGTTTCAATTTGGGTGCTGTGCTTGGATCTTGTGTGATGATGTTAATGACACCCGCTACAGCCTCAGATCCATACAACGTGGAGCCAGGCCCTTTCACTACTTCAATACGCTTTACCAGACTGTTGGGTATACCGAACAGGCCGTACACGGTTGCCAAACTGCTCACGATGGGCATACCATCGATCAAAATCATCGTGTAGGGGCCTTCCAACCCGTTGATGTGGATGTCGCCCGTGTTGCACACGTTGCAGTTAATTTGCGGCTGCACACCATTCACCATGTTGAGCGATTCAAATATGCTGGGCGTGGGATTTTTTGTGAAAAGGGCGGGTGAGTAAACTTCCACCGGTATTGACGAATTCATTTTGGTAACCTCTTTCATGGTACCTGTAATCACCACTTCTTCTAACTGCTTGGCATCTTCGTCAAGCGCCACCGAAATGGTGTTGTTTCCTGCTACTAAGATCACATCAATGCTACGCGGTACGTAGCCAATAGAAGACACTTTCAGGGTTACCTTACCCAATGGCAGGTTGGCTAAAGTGAATCGTCCTTCTGCGTTGGTGGTGGTGCCGATTGACGTCTGTAGCACTTGTATATTGGCAAATTCGACCGGTTGGTTTTGGTGGGTTACACTACCCGAGAGGCTTGCAGTTTGTGCCCAGCCTGTTAAGCTGTCAAATAATAAAACCGCAAAAATCAGCCGCAAACACATCTTCTTCAGTTTAGACTAGCAAATTTAATTAATTCGTTTAATAAAAAATAAAATTTAGATTAATCTAAATTTATTTGCCAATGATTCGCTGATTAACAGACTGCAACGCGCAAAATATTTGAAAAGCTTTCTGTGAGTGTGTTCACCTACAGGAGCATATTCGAACAAAAAATCTGCGAATCTGTGGCTAGCTACCTAGCCTGCACCTCAAAAAAATCAGGGTTTTCGCGCACGTAGGTGTTAAAGCCCCGGGCGGTCATCAGCTTGCGCAGTTTTTCTAGCGCTTCTTCCGATTCTTCGTCAAAGCCAAGCACTGCGGCTTCCTTCACATACACTTTCAATAGCTTGATTGAATTCGGCTTTGCCAACAATCCATTTACGATCACGCCATAAGGCTTCAGTCGATCAGTGGTGTCTTTCAAAAAATAGCGCGCTGTAGCAATTGCAATCTCCTCCGATTGAATGGTAGCATTGGAGAGAAACTCAAAATTTACTTTTGCCTGTTGTTGATCGCCATCGGCTTCTGCTAGCAACGCGCGGAAGTAGCTTGCGTACACAGGCCTTTCGGTGAAATCAACAGTAGCTAGTTGTTGCTTAAGGGCTTTCCAGTTTTCTTGTTGTGCCGATATGAGCAAACTAAAGAATTGAATGTCCTCAAACAGCTTTTTATTTGTGAGCTTTAAACCCTTGATTTGTTGCAGGGTGGCGATCGATTCATCCATGTTATCCAATGCAAAATGCCGCCTGCTGCGCGCCAATAGCAAACCTGCCTTTGTGTTTGCGTCTGAAATTTCATTGACTATTTTACCAAACGCAATAGTGTCGCTTAATGGGATTCGATAGCGTGCGAAAATACTTTTTGCTTCATCGTCAAGGCCGGTAATTTGGTTGAGATTGAGATCCAACGCCTCCAGTATTTTTTGTGACCTTTTTGCCACAAGGGTATCTTGATTAATACGCAGCTCCGCTAACAAAGGAATCGCTTTTCGGATACTGTCGGCTTCCAGCCAACTGATGGCCTGTAGCCATTGCGCATCTTGCACACCTTTTTCACTCGCTATTTTGAAATAACGTGCGGCCGTGGCGGGATTTTCTTGCTGCAGCAGCCAAATGCCTAATTGGTAAAAGTATTTTCCTGTGCCAGAGCGGTAAGCAATTTCGCGCATCAGCTCACCCGCTTTTTTTGACATGCCTTGGTGGTAGTAACTGGTTGCAATGGCGGCTTGCAAGTCGTCTTTAAATGTCTCGTTGGCACGTTTCCGCGAAAGCGTTTCTGCTTTTCGCAAGATAGCCGTGTCAATACTTCTGCTTTGGTTTACCAAATAGTTTACCATCAGCACAGCTTCCTTTACTGATAGCGCTGTGTCGGTTGGAAGTTGATAAGACAGTGCTAACGAAGTGCCCTGCACATTGGCAAGCGCTAAGGCGTTACTTCGCGCAGATGGTTTGTTTGACTTCAATAAAGCAAGCAGTGAATCTGCAGGGAAACGCAATTGAAATTTCGCTGCAGCCGCCAAGAGATTTGTTTCTGCGGCTTCTTTGGTGATTTTATTTTGCCGCGACTGATTGAAATAAAAAAGGGCAGAGTCACGGTTTTGCAACTTTACATAAGCCAGCCCCAGGGCATTTTGTAAACGACTGCTGGCGGGTATTTTTTTCAGTCCTTCTTGCAGCACCAATGTTTGAGCCAAAGGGTTGCCACCGGCCGCGTACAAGTCGGCCAAGTTGATAAAGCCAATTTCGCTCGGGCTGTTTTCGGCAATGGTCGCCAACGCCAATCGGGCTTTGGCAGGATCTAGCTGCTGCGTGTACAGCGTACCCAATGCCAAGTGGGCGTGGTGGTTTTGATTTCGGTAAACCAGCGATTTTTTGTAGTAGCCCTCGGCCGCTGTGAATTCGCCCCTTTGCCATGCCAAGTCACCTTGCGCATTGTAGTGTCCCGCATAAGTTTGGTCGATGTAAGAGCCCCAGGTAGATGCAAATGACAAAAACGCAAACGTAGCGATGGCAGCACCAGCACGGAACGTGAAGAATGGCATGGTGTCGGGCTTGTAAAGTATTTTATGCACCGGTAGGTTAGCCAACAACATGGGTGAGAAATTGGCTGTTACGTACACTACAAAAATAAGCCCGTAACCTAAGTGGGCATACAAGATCAAGTCTTGCATGGTATCAATCAAGGTGTTGTTAGCAGTTGCAAACAATAACACTAAAAACGAAAAACAAATCATCATTAAACTTAGGCATGCCAGAACAGCCAGAACGGGAGATGATAGAAAGTCTTCATACAAGGGCTGTCGCCTGTTGAAACCCCACACCGCCAGTACGGCCGACACTGTGAGTAAAAAAAATGAGTTGATGATCCAGAAACTGATGCTCAAGTGACCTTCTTTGACGAGATAAGACACAAAGAGATTCACCAAGTAAATTCCGGAAATGGTGTAAAAATGCAATGCGCTTTTACTTGGATTCTTTGTTTGCGTAACAATATCAACAAACAGCGCAATGATTTCGTGCGACACAAAAAAAACAAACAGCAGCGCAAGCACCGTGCCCGTGATGATGCTGTTGGCCGACAGTTGCAAGAGGGGGTATGCCACGTTGCTGCCCCACAAAAACACAAAGCAAAGTACTGCGCCTATTGCCTGAAACACAACCCATCGCACCCAGAAAGACGTTTCGCTACGAAACGCCTGAAAGTAAAAGCCCGCAACAGCAAATACTGCCACGATTGAGAAAGTGGGCAGTCTGTTGTCAAGACTGAATAATTGCAGCGATTCCAGGTTGAGGCCAATCAGCCATAAAATCAGCAAACTCATTCCAACGAAAAACGAAAACCTTTTAAGGGTGGTGATAATGGCTGCAATGGTGAGTACGCCTATGCTTAAGCATGCAAGAAAAAAATAATAAGCAAAATTTACCGGTTGTAGTGTGCTGCCCAAGTATGATTCGAACAGCACCAGACTGCTGATGGGCTCGTGCACTTCAAATGGCCCCACTAAAAAACTGTTGCCGTTGCTATCAATGGTTTGTATCTGTTGCAGTTCTTCCCAACTAAATGCGGAAGGAGATTCTATCAAGTAAATCGACCAAAAAGCAAGTGCACTCAGAATAGTTATTGCGCTTAACAAAAAGAACAGGTATTGGTAGGTTTTTGCCCACTCTCGCCAAAATGCCAACGCTCGCATGAATGTGTTTAATTTATATTATTCCAAAACTTTCGGAACCCTAAAATATTGTGCGTCTTTTTTTGGCGCGTTGGCCAAGGCTTTCTCGCGGTTCAGATGAGGTTTGTTTTCATCTTCGCGCAGGGCATTGATCTCGTGACTCATTGTAACGAGGGGTTCCACGCCTGTAGTGTCTACTTCCTTCAATTTTTCAACAAACGCGAGCATTTGGTTCATGTCGTTCAGCATTTTGTCTGTATCTTCTTCCTTCATCTCTAATCGAGCTAGGTGCGCTATTTTTTGAAGTGTTTGTTTGTCGATGGACATAAGGTAGATGTTGGAAGTTGGATGTTCGAAGTTAGAGGTGGGAAACTAGGTTTTAGAGGTTAAAGAGCTTGTGAATATTTTCTGTTCAGTTCTGCATCGATAATGTTGAAAACTTGGTTTTTCAGTTGTTGTACGTTATCAAGCGTCAAGCCTTTTGTTTCGATGGGCTCGTGAAAGATTACCTCCACGCGGCCCCAGTGCAAACGCAACTGTTTTTGGTCGGGCAAAATTATCCAATTATTGGTAATGGTAACGGGCACTACGGCAACTTGTTTTTCGATGGCTGCCCGGAAGGCGCCATCTTTAAAATGTACCATGCGTGGTGGATGTTGAGTGATGATGCCTCCCTCCGGGTAGATTACCAAGCTTTTGCCCTCATCCAAGGCCTTCATGCTCGCCAACAATGTGCTAGAGCGACTTTTTAAGCTTTGCCGATTGACGGTAATATGCAGTTTGCGGTACATAAATCCAAACAGCGGAATTTTCTCCATGTCATTTTTGCCCACAAAAATGGTGTTGATGGGGTTGAGACCCATGGTGGGGATATCCAGGTATGAAAAGTGATTGGGACAGAATACATATTGCTTGCTTTTGTTGAGCGGAGCCTTGCATACTACGCGATAGGGGAGAAAGGTGAAAATGAAAAGACCCTTTGCCCACCAGCGGTTGATGATACCAACTAAAAAAAAGCGTTTGGGAAAAATGATGGGGATGAGAAGCAGCGGAAACAAGATAATGAAGAGGAGTAGAAACACAACAAATCCGTAAATGGTATGGAGTGTGCGTAGGGCAACTTTCACAACGTTTGCTGGATTTTTGGGATGTTTGTTATGGAAGCAAAGTTATTTCGTTATAGGCACTAAAACAAGGGAAGGCAGCGGACGAGAAGTTATGAACGGCCCGAGCTGCGCAAAGCCAGCCACTCGGGTCCGCTTTGCGCAAGTTTGGCCGCAGAGTTGCGTATATTTGGGAGTTGGCGGTCATTTTAGTAATGAAGACAAAGTTTCAATATATCATCCTCGGACTGACACTATTGAGTTGCTCAGAGCCATACGACAAATTATCTGGAAAAAATCTTTACACTTACACTAGAAACTCGGACTTCTTTCCGAGCGGAATAAATCAAAATGAGACCTTTTACTCTGACAGGTTTGCAGACATACTTAGACAGCTAAGCGAGAAAAGCCTCGCAGACAAGTATCGTGGACATGAAATCATACGACTGACCGTAATACAGTCATTTAGAAATCATTTTACCATCATCATTGAAAGAACCGACAATGGTGTGCAACTTACAGAGAAGGAAACATATCGAGACTCTAGACCTGTTGACAACGGAGATACTACTAAATTAACATACGACATTATTGAGTTTGACTCGTTGGCTGGAAAATACATGGAAGTGAGAAAACACTTACCTATGGGGACGAATCCAATTGAAATCGAAACTGCCAGAAAAGTTATTGACCCTATAATAAAAAAAAACTCGACAAAATTAAAATCAAACGACTGGAATACCCTCTGCAAAACTTTGGACAGGACTTCATTTTGGGAAATGTATACAGCTGACAGCGTACACGGTTTTGACGGAAATCACTTCATACTTGAAACACACACTCGAGACGGGTACTATGTTGTAGACAGGTGGAGTCCGAAAGAGGGTGATTTCAAAATAATCACCGACTACATTATTGGACTTTCAAGTTACAAGGACGACAGTAACTAAAACGAACCGCCAACATGTGTTTGCGCCAGGCGGGGCGACAGTGCGTTTTGAAAGTGTTGTGCTTTTCAGTTATTTTATCACGTGGGAGAGAACGCAGGTTCTAACTCCCCACCCGAACGCAAAGCCCGAAAACGTTCGCTTTACCTATATCCTCGCCTGATACGTATACAACTCGAAATACCTTCCTTTCTTTTCAATTAGTTCTTCGTGTTTGCCACGTTCTTCAATGCGGCCGTCTTCAATCACTAAAATTTGATCCGCTTGGCGGATGGTGCTAAGACGGTGGGCAATCACAAACGTAGTGCGCCCCTGCATCAACGTCTTCAAGCTGTTTTGGATATAGCTTTCGCTCTCGGTATCTAAGTTAGATGTAGCTTCGTCTAAAATCAAAATGCGGGGGTTGGCCAGTATGGCGCGGGCAATGGCAATGCGCTGCCGTTGCCCACCCGATAACTTTACACCACGTTCGCCAATCACGGTATCTAAGCCTAACTCAAAACGATCGGTAAACTCGTTCACAAAGGCAGCCTTCACAGCCATTTGTAAATCCGCATGGGTGGCATTAGGCCTTGGGAACAAAATGTTCTCGCGGATGGTACCTTCAAATAAAAAATCATCTTGCAGCACCACGCCCAACTGGCTGCGGTAGCTGTCCAAAGAAATCTTACTTTGGTCAACTCCATCAATCGTTATGGTGCCCGTTTCCGGATTGAGGAAGCTGGCGGCAAGGCCAGCAATAGTTGTTTTGCCCGAGCCCGATGTGCCCACCAAAGCGGTGACAGAACCGGCTGGTGCCGTGAAGCTGATGTTCTTCAGCACGGGCTTACCTTCCTCATAGGAGAAAGAAACATTTTTGAACTCGATTTCACCTTTAACACTACCCAACTGGATGGTGCGCTCAGTGCCGTCATCTTCTACCGGGGTGTTCATCAATTCTTCGGTGCGGTCTAATCCCGCAAATGCCTCCGTGAGCTGGCTGCCGATGTTACTCATTTGTACGATCGGTGCAATCATGAATACCATGAACATGGTGAATTGCAAAAAGTCTCCCGCGGTGAGCTTGAAGTGGCCGCTTAGCGCCATAATGCCCACGCTGGCCAGGCCCACTAAAAACGTTCCTAAGTTGGTGACCAAACTGGTGGAAGTAAGACTTTTCTTTACGTTGAGGAACAACTTTTCAACCCCCGCCTCAAACACTTTTATTTCTTGTGGTTCTGCGTTGAAGCCTTTGATGACCCTCACTCCGTTCAATGTTTCGGTTAAACGGCCTGTTACTTCGGCCGTTATTTTTCCACGCTCGCGAAACACGGGGCGGATGTAGGCAAAAGCCTTTAGTGTCACTACGCCAAAAATGCCCATCGGCAATAAGATGAACAACGTCATCCATGGGTTGATGTTGATCAAAAAACCAACCGAAATAATGGCCGTTAAAATGCCACCGATCAATTGTACCAACCCTGTGCCCACCAGGTTGCGGACACCTTCTACATCGTTCATCACGCGCGATACCAGCGCCCCCGATTTTTGGTTGTCGAAAAACCGAATCGGTAGTCGCAACAAATGCTTTTGCACCTTTGAACGGAGCTGAGAGATGAGGTGCTGTGCTTCAACACTTAAAATGCGAGTGAGCAAATAGGAGGTAGCGGCTTGTACCAATATCGCTGCTGTCACCATCACTAAAAGCATAGGCAACTTTTCCATATCGCCCTTCACCAAAATGTCGTCCATAAATGGTTTGGTAGCCCACGGGGGCACCAAGCCTGCGGCCCGGCTAATCACAATCAGAATGAGCCCAATAAATAGTAGCTTTTTGCGCGGCCATATAATTGTTTTGAAAACCTGGCCGATGGTCACTTTCGCTTTAGACATAAAAAAAAGAGGTAATCAGGATTTGGAACAGTTCAACTAAACCCCGTAGACGTAAAGTAAGTTCATTTTAGTGTAATGATGTTTGGATTTTGGGTATTTGATTTGTTGATTGAGAAAATTTGTAATAACCCGATTCTACCCTCACCCCAGGGAATTCGCAAATGAATCTACGTCTGCTGCCCCTCTCCCGAGGGAGAGGCGAAAATAGGTACTGCGTGGAGACGGGTATTTTTTGGGGTGAGGGAGATAAGATTGATTTTACGGAATCGGATTTTGGGATTGAATTTCGGTATTGAAAAATAAAATTTAACAGTTTGTCGATGCTTAGACTAATTGGCCTTTTGTTGCTCACCAGCTCTTGTTTGGCGCAGCCTTTCACCGCAGATGAAATCAATGCCTGGAAAAAACAAGCCGCGAACGTGACCATTGTTCGCGATATGTGGGGCATTGCCCATGTGTACGGAAAAACTGATGCCGATGCAGTTTTTGGTTTGCTTTACGTGCAATGCGAAGACGATTTTGAACGCGTTGAAATGAATTATGTTACTGCACTGGGGCGCCAGGCCGAGGTGGAGGGGGAAGGTAAACTTTACCATGACCTGCGCGTGAGGCTGTTTCAAGACAGCACCTTGGCGATAAAACTTTACAAAAATGTGGGCGCGGAAATGAAGCCTCTGATGGAGGCATTTGCTGCGGGCGTGAATTTTTATCTGCACACCCATCCGCATGTAAGACCAAAATTACTACAGCGATTTCAGCCGTGGATGTGTTTGCTTTTTAGCGAAGGCAGTATTGGTGGCGACATTGAGGCCGTTTCTGTCAACAAGTTGAAAGACTTTTATGGTGATGGATCACCCGTTAAAATCGAAGAGGTAAACAACGATGATGGATTTGAACCTGAACCAAAAGGTAGCAATGGGTTTGCCATTGCACCCAGCAAAAGCGCAACAGGCAACGCGTTGTTTCTCATCAATCCGCATACTTCATTTTATTTCCGTCCAGAAATACACGTGAATAGCGAACAAGGTCTGAACGCGTACGGGGCGGTAACGTGGGGCCAGTTTTTTATTTACCAGGGATTCAATGAGAACTGCGGTTGGATGCACACCACCAGCCAAGCCGATGTGATTGATGAGTATTTAGAGACGGTTGTTAAGAAGGGAGACTCCGTTTACTATAAATTTTCTACGGGGTTGAAGCCCATGAAAACGACCAAGGTATTGCTGAAAGTAAAGACCACCGATGGCTTCGTGCAAAAAGAATTCAAAGTTTATTACACACACCGCGGGCCTGTAATTGCAAAAGAGGGAGACAAATGGATGAGCATTCGCATGCTGCAAGAACCAATCAAAGCACTTACACAGTCTTTTCAGCGCACAAAATCGAGAAACCTTGCTGACTTTAAGAAGGCCCTAGACTTGCGAACCAATACTTCTAACAACACCGTTTACGCAGATACCCAAGGCAACATCGGCTATTGGCATGGCAATTTCGTACCGAAACGAAATACACAATTTGACTTTAGCAAACCGTTGGATGGCACCAACCCGTTGGTCGATTGGAGAGGCATCCATGCCTCTAATGAAACCGTGCAGTTTCTTAATCCTGCCGCAGGTTGGTTGCAAAATTGTAACTCTACACCAGTCACAGCAGCCGGTCCAAATACATTTGATAAGAAAAAGTTTCCAACATACATGTGCCCTGACGCAGAAAACCCAAGGGGCACGAATGCCGTTCGGGTGTTATCGCGCGAAAAAGCTTTTACACTTGATAAGTTGATAGCGGCCGCCTATGACACTTACCTGCCGGCATTTGAAAAACTTATTCCTTCGTTATTATCTGCGTATGCAAAGCAATCCAAAGGCAATGAACTTTTGCGTTTGAAGTTACAGGATCCAATTCAACTGCTCGAAAAGTGGGATCGAAATTATAGTGCCACGTCTGTGCCTACCACGCTGGCGATTTTTTGGGGCATGGAATTACGGCAACAAGTAACTTCGGCAGGTGGACAATGGGACATTATTGAAGCGATGGCAAAAACAACTGATGATGCGAAAGTAAATGCGCTGGCAAAAGTACTTGAAGATTTAAAACGCGATTACGGCACCTGGCAAATTGGTTGGGGCGAGGTAAACCGGTTTCAGCGGCTGACGGGAAAAATCAACGAGACGTTTGATGACAGCAAGCCTAGTTTGCCCGTGGCGATGACATCATCTTTTTGGGGTTCATTGGCTGCTTACGGAAGCAGGCGTTTCGAAGGAACCAAAAAGATGTACGGCTATGTAGGAAATAGCTTTGTGGCAGTGGTGGAATTTGGCAAGCGCATCAAAGCAAAATCGTTGCTTGCCGGTGGAGTGAACAATAATCCGAAGAGTGCACACTTTGCTGACCAAGCAGCCCTATATTGTCAGGGCAAATTCAAAGATGTGCTTTTTTATAAAGAAGACGTCTTAAAAAACGCAGAGCGACAATACAATCCGGGCAACTAACACTTCTGAGATTAGCAAATTCAGTCAGTTATTCTGGTATCTGACTGTTGAATGATGTGAATGTGTTACGCGCTTTTTTGAAGCCTATCCCACTCTTGCATTTTTTTTATTTTCGATTTTTCATCGCTGGTGAAAGTGGTCATTTGGTCGGCTTCTTCCAGGTTGGTGAAAAACCGCAAACGATATCTTAATATCGTTTTGCTTCCAATTGCAATTTTGAATTCGTGCAGCTTTGCCAAATTATCTATCCAAAAAAGTGACAATCCATTCTCTTCTGTTCCGGGTAAGAATGAAAATCCAGACTTTTCTAGCTGAGAGATGACTTCGCGTTCAAACCCAACTTTGCCTTTTATGTATACGGTGCTCCAACTCATGATCGGTTAGAGAACGAGTATCGGTGAAAAATAGTTGCAGTTAACAAAACCATTGACTAAGCATACAACGCTTCCTTTTGTTGCGCCACCTTATCGTTTTCGATATACTCATCATAGCTCATCAACTTGTCGATAAATCCGTTTGGTGTGATTTCGATAATCCGGTTGGCTACTGTTTGAGTAAACTCGTGGTCGTGTGAGGTGAAAAGTACAGTGCCTGGAAAATCTTTTAACGCATTATTGAAAGCTGTAATCGATTCCAAGTCCAGGTGATTCGTTGGTTCATCTAAGATCAAGAGATTGGCACCGGGCATCATCATGCGCGAGATCATGCAGCGCATCTTTTCGCCACCTGACAATACGTTACATTTTTTAAATACTTCTTCTCCGCTGAACAACATCTTGCCTAAAAATCCTCGGATGTACACCTCATCTTTGTTTTCATCTTCAGCAAACTGGCGCAGCCAGTCAATCAGATTGTCGTTCGATTGGAAAAACGACTCGTTGTTCAATGGCAAATAAGCAGTGGTAATAGTCTGTCCAAAAGTGAATTTCCCGTATGTCGGCTTAAGCTCACCCATTAAAATTTGAAACAAAGACGTGATCGCTAAACTTTGTTTCCCCAAAAAGGCAATCTTATCGCCTTTGTTCACGAAGAATTCTAAGTCTTTGAAAAGCGTCTCACCATTGAGAGTGCACGCTAAGTTCTCTACGTGCAAAATTTGGTCGCCAGCTGTTCGTTTCTGTTGAAAGATAATGGCAGGATATTTTCGGTTAGATGGTTGGATATCATCTACATTGATTTTGTCCAGCAACTTTCTGCGGCTGGTAGCCTGTTTTGATTTTGATACGTTTGCACTGAAACGCAAAATAAATTCCATGAGTTCTTTCTTCTTCTCTTCGGCCTTTTTGTTTGCCGAAGCGCGTTGCTGCAACGCTAATTGACTGCTTTGGTACCAGAACGAATAGTTACCAGTGTACAACTTGATTCCGCCAAAATCAACATCCACCACGTGTGTGCAAACTGTATCCAAGAAGTGACGGTCGTGCGATACAACAATCACAGTATTCTTGAATTCCAACAAAAAATCCTCAAGCCAACCCACGGTTTGTAAATCCAAATCGTTAGTTGGTTCGTCCAATATCAAGATATCGGGATTGCCGTAAATCGCTTGCGCCAATAACACGCGCACCTTTTGGTTACCACTTAGTTCTTTCAACAGTTTGTAATGGTCTTCTTCGGCAATACCTAAGCCGCTCAATAGTGCAGCAGCGTCTGATTGAGCATTCCACCCATTCATCTCGGCAAATTCAGCTTCCATTTCAGAGGCTTTTACTCCATCTTCTTCCGAAAAATCAGGCTTCGCATAAATAGCGTCCTTTTCTTGCATCAGCTTCCAAAGCTTTTGATGGCCCATCATCACGGTGTCCAACACAGATACTTCATCAAATTCATAGTGGTTTTGCTTCAGCACCGCCATCCGTTTGCCGGGGTCAATGCTGATGTTACCTGTAGTGGGGTCAATTTCGCCCGAAAGAATTTTCAAGAAAGTTGATTTGCCCGCGCCATTGGCACCAATTACGCCATAGCAGTTGCCCTCAATAAATTTGAGGTTGACCGAGTCAAAAAGAATTCTTTTACCAAAACGAAGTGAGATGTTATTTGCCGCAATCATGGATTCTGAAAAATGAGGCGCAAAGATAGCGGAAAAATCTAAGGCCTAGTTTCTAAAATTCGAAAACAGAAAAGGTACTTTTTATCTAATCTATTTCGGTTGCGGAGGATCAGCGATGTAAGACTTTGTTTTTTTGAGCGAGTGCATTTTTTGAAGTTGCGTTTCGCCAAAGTTGTTTCCGTCACCCTTAAATAAAACTCGCCAAATCTTTCCTTTTTTTGATTCGGAAATGTATAGTGACCCATCGGGTCCTTCGGCCAGTCCCATTGGCCGGTAGCGTGCTTCTTCCATCGTTTTAAGCGTATCGCGCCCGGCAAACCCGTCTGCAAAAACTTCCCAATCACCTTTTGGTGCACCGTTTTCAAACGGAACAAAAGCCACTACATAACCTGCCTGCGGAAAAGGCGCTCGGTTGGTAGATCCATGGAAAGCAACAAATGCTCCGTGCTTGTAGCGTCCGGGAAATTGGCTGCCGTTATAGAACAGTAAATCATTGGGTGCCCAATGGGCAGGAAAGCCCATCAAAGGCATTGCATATTTGTCAGTGGATTTTTTTCCATCTCCACCATACTCAGGTGCGATCATTCTTTTCTTTTGAAAGTGGTCGTAGTAGGTATATGGCCACCCATAGTCTTCACCTTTAGAAATCTTCATAAACTCTTCAGATGGCAATACGGCATTGTGCCATTTACTAAAGTTTTTGGGTGAATGTGAGTGAAGGTAATCGCGCCCATGCAGCACGGCATAAAGACTGTTTGTTTGGTCGTTCCAAGTCATGCCTACGATGCTACGCAAGCCGGTGGCGTACAGCTCGCCTTCCGTTTGCGCTTGATTTGGTTTGTTCGCATCAAACCTCCAAATACCGCTGAAGCCATTGAGCTGCGGACACGGGTCGAATCCTTTTATGTTGGCGTAGTTGGTACCTATGACGGTTGACCAGTCTTCGCATGTGTTGGTTGGCGCGCTGAAAGTAACATATAAATTGCCCAGTTTGTCGAACGCCAATGTCTTTGCGTTATGCCATCGTAGTGGACTATAATCAATCACGATTGTCTCAGGTTGGCCTTTTGGAATTAGATTGGATGGGTCAAGTTTTTGGCGGTACACAACCAATTCTGAACTGAAATACAGGTAGCCATTGTAAATGCGCATGTCGGTTGCAAAACTTCCATCGTTCGGATAATCGCCAAATCTTTGAATCATATCGGCTTTGCCGTCTCCGTCAGTATCGCGTAGTGCCACATTGCCTTGACTACCTTTTGATATCCGTAGCTTCGCATAAATATCACCGTTCAGATTGACCGCGATGTGGCGCGTGGGCCCCACGCTGTCGGCTACTACCAAAGCCCTAAAGCCGTCAGGTAACACTAGTCCGCCATCATCTTGATCGGGCTGTAGAATGATTGTCTTTCCCTCCTTTTTTTGCCCGCAACCGATCGTTGTTAGTATAGCAAATAAGACTGCCAAAGTTTTTTTAAGAGGTACCATCTGACTTTCTAAATACGGTTATTTTGGGCGGAAGTGCTTTGCTCAATCAAATCCCACAGATTTCCATACAAATCTGAAAAGACAGCTACCGTTCCATACGTCTCTGTGGAAGGAGGGCGTACAATATTCACATTATGTTTGATGAGGTTTTCGTAGTCGCGATGAAAGTTGTCGGTGTGCAGGAACAAAAACACACGCCCACCTGACTGGTGCCCTACTTGTGCTAGTTGTTCCGAACCCACAGCCTTTGCAAGTAACAATTTGCATCCGTTTGAACCCGGTGGAGCGACCAGCACCCACCGTTTTGTTTCGGTGAGAGGTGTATCTTCCACCAGGGCAAATTTTAACTTCTTTACGTAAAACTCAATCGCCTCGTCATAATCGCGAACCAAAAGCGCAATATGGGCGATATGCTGTTTCAATTTTATTTGTTGGCGGTGGCGCCCCTTTCCTTCGAGAACAACATGTAGTTCTGCTTTTTTGTACTCCAGTGGTAGCCAAGCGAGAAGGGGAGTGGCTGCGCTTTTGAAGCACGGTAGGCCGAATCCAAATCGGTTTGGTAAAGCTCAGAACTAAAATCTTTCACAGGTTTGACGTATTCACCAAAGAATGTGCCCTTCCAATTCAGCTTGTTTTTAACGTAGCGATAGGGCATGCCTGTGTCATCTTGAAAAATAGCATGGCTGTTGCTCACCAATAAATCCTTGATTTTCGTGAATGCGTCTTTGTGCATGAGGTAAGAGGCAGACTTCACAAATGAATTGAATGGCGCAAGATTATTTACGAACTTGACGAAACCCGGCCGGTCTTTGAGCCCGCCATTTGAAATGCTAATAGAGAAGTAATAAAGTGTTTTGATTTCTTTCGTGCTACGGTCGCGGAAGATAATTTTTACACAGGGCGTTTTTTGCCAGTTGATTTTTTTAGCGCCAACTTCCGTTTCGTTGCCTAGTGAATCTATTGTTATAAATTTTTGAGAAAGCAGTTCGTGGTTTGTTCGTTCGATGAAGAAGTATAACGCGGGCAACACACCCTTTACCTGTTTTAGGTCCTTCTCCATGTGGTTGGTGATGAAATAACTTTTGTTGAAGATATCTCTTAGAGAATGCCCCAAGCTGTCCAAAAACTCATCTCTGAATTTTTCTGAGCTAGCATCCAATGCAACTACTTCGCGGATGGGCTCGAGCGCGGCAAGAACATATTTTGGTGCGCGGGGAAATAAAAAGTTGGCGTGGAGAAAGTCAGGACCCGAAAACGGATAGAACAAAGTAAGTGAATCTTCAATTGACTTTGAGAATACGTCTTTCTCCCATGTAGCAATTTTGCTCAACCTGGTATCGCTCATTTTTTTCCAGTTGGCATCCATTGATTGTTTGTATTCAATCCAGTACTTATCTTTCTCAAGAGCTGAATAAGAGGACTCATAAAGTTGAGGCAACCCAGCAATGAAACGGGCAGCATTGTCTAACACGGTATCCTTTTCTATTTGAACCGGTGGTGCGACATTTTCAGTAACAGTTGAATCAATTTGCAGCGTGGCGGTCGAATGCACTTTGGTGGAGTCGGTAGTCACGGCTTCGGCAGATTGGCGCTTACTGGAGCAATTGAAAAATATTGATAAACAAAGGGTAACTAAGACATTAATGGCAAGCTTTTTCATTTCAGTATTTATAGTTCAGGTTGTTTTGGTTTAGCGACAGCAAAATAAACGATTAATCCGGGAATGACGGTGCCCAGCGAATAGAGGATGACTTTGTAGTCATTCACCGTCACGTAATAAATCATCCAAATAGTGCAGACCGTAAATATGATGGGTGGAAAAGGGTAAAACGGAACACGAAACGGGCGTTGCTCCAAACTATACTGCTTGCGTAAAACAAATATCCCCAGTACGGTTAACATCGAAAAAATAGAAAGACTAACCGATATATATTGAATGATTTCTTTGAATGAACTAACGAGTACCAAAAAAATTGACCAGGCTGCTTGTGCCAGTATTGCCAAATAGGGCATATCATATTTGTTTTTGGCGGCAAAGGTTTTGAGTTTTGGATAGTCGTCACCCATTGCTTCCAAAACACGGGGGCCGGCAATGGTCATGGCGCTAAGCGTGGAGAGCAAAGCGATACTGAATATCCCTGAAAACACAGAGCCAATTTCAGTACCCATCAGTTTAACAGCCACTACATTTCCAATATCATTCTTGCCATTCAGTTCGTCAAAACTGGCCGTGTACAAAAACATGGCATTGAGTGATAAATAGACAACAACTACCACCAACGTGCCGATGATGAGCGACTTCGGTAGATTCTTGGTGGGATTCTCCAAGTTGCCTGCGATATAGGCGGCCGCATTCCATCCAGTGTAAGCGTAAACCACAAACACAAGTGAAATAGCAAAGCTTGCGCTGGTAATCAATGCCCAATCCCCCGATTGAGGTAAAAAACTGATCTCTGACTTTGGCCCCGCAATAAAAAACGGTGCGATGCAGAAAAATACAATGAGTAGTAGCTTGGTGCCCGTTAAGATATTCTGTGCCCTGCCACCGGTTTTTACCCCAAACCAATGGATACCAGAAACCAATACGATGGCAGCCACAGCGATTATTTTTCCGTTGATGTTAAGCAGCGAAGAAGAATACTCGGCAATGGCAATGGCAACTGCCGAAATGGCGCCAGCGAAACCAACCAGCAGGCTCATCCATCCGCTGACAAAACCCAATGCGGGGTGAAAAATTTTGCCGAGATACAAATACTCACCCCCGGATTTTTTTAGCGTAGTTGATATTTCTGCATACGTGAACGCCCCTGACAACGCAACTACCCCGCCTACTGCCCACAATAGCAGAATTGCAAAACCCGATGGGAGTGGACCTACCTGGTAGCCCAACGAGGTGAACACACCAGTGCCGATCATATTGGCTATCACCAAAGTAATGCCCACGCTTAACGTGTATTTGTTTTTTTCTGACATGCGCGCTTTTACAAGCGGGAAAGTTGAAGATTATTTGCCGGACTGGCAAACGGCCAAGCACCCCCAAATAAAGAAAGGCTACCTCTCGGCAGCCTTTCTCACAAGAACCTGTTTCCCGGGAAGGATTACATTTTCTTAGGAACCAAAACTTTGTTTGTCATGTGTACCACACCATTGGTAACGGCAACATCTGGGTTGGTCACTTCGGCACCACCCACATACACTTTACCATCTTTCAACTGAACTTTGATTTTTTCGCCCTGAAGTGTAGTTAACTCTTGGCCATCTTTCAAATCGGCCGCCTTTACTGTTCCGCCAACTACGTGGTATTTCAATACGTTTTGCAACTTTGACTTATTCTCAGCCTTCAACAGCATGTCAACTGTTGATTGGATAGCCGCAAATGCATCGTTTGTAGGGGCAAATACAGTCAATGCATCGGTACCTTTCAATACATCAACCAACTCGCCTGCTTGCAATGCCGCTACGAGCGTGCTCAGGTTAGGTGTGTTGATGGCAGTCTCTGCAATTGACTTAGGGAGAGCAGCAATTGAGTCAGCCTTAGCTTTTTCGCGTGCTACTGAGTCTGCTCTGCGCACTGAATCTTGCTTTGCTTTTTCCTTAGCAGCTTTGCCACCATCGCCACAGCTTGTAACGATTACCGCAAATGCTGCAAAAATTCCGACTAAAAGAAGTGATTTTTGGGTTTTCATAGTTTGTTTTGTTTTTCCGACCGATTGTTTAGTTTTTTCAGGCTGCAAAAATAACAGTAAGTACACCAGATTGTTTAATTGTATTGTAAAAAAAACGTTAACCTTTGGTTTACGTTTTTCAAAACGAAAATGAGACTTTGTTAAACACTTGCTGGCGAAGGCCCATTACTCTCATTTCGATGGTTGGCTCGCTGCCCTTCCAGTCTATTTGAATGATACCAAAGTTTTTTTGGATTACCAGTTCGCCTATTCTGAACTCGTTATCTTCTTTCCACGGCTCTGCCCACGTATGGGTAAGGCCGCTAGAGGTAAACTCATAAAGTGCTTTGCCATTAGCCATTTGAGTTTTTGAAAACTCTGCGATATGGCGGTCTCCACTAATTAAAATGATATTCTTCCCGCTTTCACTTAACAACGACAACAACCTTTCCTTTGCGTTCGGCAGGTTTGCCCATTTTTCAAACCGGTGCTGCCGTGGCAGTACTTGTATACTCGAATTCACAATCACCACTTTTGCCGAAGTATTTTTCAATTCTTGCTTTAGCCACGCCCACTGGTGTTCGCCCAACATGTCTCCACTTAAATTGGGCAGCATGCGATACATTTTTTTGCCGCTAAGCGTGTCAACATAATTTTCGCGCAAAACGGTATCTCGAAACGTGCGCGTGTCCAAATTGATGATTTTGATTTTCTGCTTTCCGCGGCCATACTCAACGGAATTATAAATCCCCTCATGGTGCCGCACGGGATTATTTTTGTCGAATCCTAAGAAATCCATGGCCAGCTGCTGACTTTGTTTTTTTAATCCATAGTTCTTGCCACCATCGTTCACACCGTAGTCATGGTCGTCCCACGTGCCGGTCACTTGGCATGTAGCAATCAGCCGTTGGTAGTCAGCATTTGATTTCTGTTTTTGATAAAGTGCCGGCCGCCCCGCAGGATTCTTAAAATCTGAATAAATATTATCCCCTACCCATATCCAGACGTCTGGGTGTTGCGCGATGATTTCATTCCACATTTCTTGCGTTCGGTCTTGGTCGTTACAAGAGCCAAAGGCTATCAAAAAACGATTATTTTGCGCAATTACATTTGCCGCGATCGAACTGCATAACAGCACCACAATGGCTTTTTTCATCATGCCGCAAATGTAATGATGCTTTTAAAACCACTCAACAAAATCCTGGTTGCGTGGCGATCTGTTATTATTAACTTTAATCCGAAAACCTTTACAGAAATGAAAAAATTTATTCTAAGTGTGATGTTTTGCGGGATAACGCAAATGGTGTTAGCTCAAATACCAGACTCCGTATATGTAAAGCAGAACTACGAAAAAGTGGAGGTTCAAATCCCCATGCGCGATGGAATTAAGTTGTTCACAACTATCTATTCGCCAAAAGACAAATCCAAAACTTACCCCATATTGATGCAACGCACATGCTACAGTGTAGAGCCGTATGGGCCTACCAGAATGGAGAAGAGCCTGGGTCCTTCACCGTATCTGATGAAAGATGGGTACATTTTTGTTTACCAAGACGTGCGTGGGCGATGGATGAGTGAAGGTGAATTTGATAACATGCGTCCTAATATTCCGGGCAATGACCGCAAGAATAAAACCGCTATTGACGAAGCCTCTGATACTTGGGATACCATCGACTGGTTGATAAAAAACGTAAAGAACAATAATGGCCGTGTGGGGCAATGGGGAATTTCTTACCCTGGTTTTTACACAGCAGCGGCCATACCCGATGCACACCCCGCTCTCAAGGCATCATCGCCACAAGCACCCATTTCTGACTTCTTCTTTGATGACTTTCATCACCAAGGCGCTTTTTTGCAAAGTTACCTTGCCGCTTTTGCAGTATTTGGCTATCAACATGAAAAGCCAACCGACAAGAGCTGGTATGACGATAAGATTATGCGCTTTTACGCTCAACAGCCTAAAGATGGTTATGACTTTAATTTGCGCATTGGGTCGCTAAAGAATGCAACCGAAAAATACCATGCAGACAACTTCTTTTGGAAACAAATTATAGACCACCCCAATTATGATGAATTTTGGCAAAAGCGAAACCTGTTGCCACACCTTACCAATGTAAAACATGCCGTGATGACGGTGGGTGGCTGGTATGATGCTGAAGACTTGTACGGTCCGCTCAACATTTACAAGCGCATCGAGGGCTCAAGCCCAAGCACCTACAATACCATTGTGATGGGACCCTGGAGCCATGGTGATTGGGCGCGTGAGCGCGGTTACCAACAAGTGAATCATATTTATTTTGGTGATAGCATTTCTACCTTTTATCAACGGGAAATAGAGCGCAAATTCTTTCATTCGGTCTTAAAAGAAAATGCGCCACCCAAATTGCCAGAAGCCTATATGTACGATTGCGGCCTGAAAGTTTGGAAGCAATTTTCGCAGTGGCCGCCAAAAGAAGTATTGCCAATGAAATTGTATTTCGGAGAGAACGGCAAGCTGTCTTTGAATCAACCGACAAAAGCCGATGCGGTTTTTGAATACGTGAGCGACCCGGCTAAACCGGTCCCTTACACCTCACAAACGGAGGGTCTGGTTTTCACTCCGCGCAGGTTTATGACTGACGATCAGCGTGAGGCCTCGCGCAGGCCGGATGTTATCACTTTTGAAACAGATGTGTTGACGCAGGACGTGGCGTTGGCGGGTGAGATACTTGCAAAGCTCAAAGTGTCGATGACGGGTACAGATGCTGATTTTATTGTGAAGTTGATAGATGTTTACCCCGACAATGAGCCTAATGATCCCAAGCACAACCCAAATAACATTGTGATGGCTGGCTACCAGCAATTGGTAAGGCACGAAACATTCCGCGGCCGCTTTCGCAATAGTTTTGAAAAACCCGAGCCATTTGTCCCTAATCAGATTACGGATGTCAATATCAAGTTGCAAGACATCCTTCATACGTTTAAGAAAGGCCATCGCGTCATGGTGCAAATACATAGCACCTGGTTCCCTTACATCGATCGCAATCCGCAAAAATATGTAGACAACATTTACAAAGCAGATGATAGTGATTTCATAAAATCAACGATACGTGTGTATGGCGCGTCAGTGGTGGAGATTGGTGGGGGAGAGAAACTACACGCAACGGTAGATACCAAGAAATAGGCGCCAAAAGATGGAGTTTATTCCGCCAGAGATTGAGCGTTACTGTTTGGCACACACCGCTGAGGAGTCTGATCTGCTCAGAAAAATAAATCGAGATACACATGCCGAGGTGCTGATGCCTCGAATGGTGTCTGGGCATTTGCAAGGTCGATTTTTGGCAATGGTGTCGCACATGGTGCGACCGCATCGTATTTTGGAGATTGGCACTTATACCGGTTACTCTGCCTTATGCCTGGTTGAAGGTCTAGTTCACGAAGGTAAAATCGTCACTATCGACATTAATGAAGAATTAGAGACGAGGGTGCGCAGCTACTTTAGCCAATCGCCATTCCACAACAAAATTGACTACCGCATTGGCAATGCTGCCCATATCATCCCCACGTTAAATGAAATTTTTGATTTGGTATTCATTGATGCCGATAAAGAAAACTATGCGTTGTACTATGACTTGATAGTTGATAAAGTAAGGCCGGGAGGCGTTATCATTGCCGATAATGTACTATGGAGCGGCAAGGTGCTGCAAGAGAAAGCTGATAAGGACACCCGAGCCATTCAACAGTTCAATCAAAAGGTTCATGCAGACAGCCGTGTAGAAAATTTTTTGTTACCGCTTCGAGATGGTTTGATGATTATTCGGAAGCTAACTTCTAACATCTAACTTCTAGCCGTCAAACGCTTCTTACGTCAAAACTTTTCTCTACCTTTGCTACAATGAGATTTTTTGCAGCCGCACTCATTTTTTTTGGAGCTGCTGCCTCGCATGCACAAGCTCCACAAGTGCCTCATAAAATGCATTTCGCTGATATGACGCTCGCCATCCGCGATGACGCCAGACGCGAGATTCAGCATGACGTAGATGCACTTACACGCCACTCCCGTTACTTTCAAATGAAAGTGGAGCGAGCCAAAACATATTTTCCGCTTATCTCGAAAATATTTGAAGATGAGGGACTTCCAGACGACTTTAAGTATTTGGTCATCCAAGAGAGTTCGTTGGTACCCGATGCAGTATCTGTATCTAATGCAGTTGGTTTTTGGCAGTTTAAAGATTTTACCGCCATGAGTATGGGCCTTCGTGTTGATGGCGAGGTAGACGAACGCATGAATATTGCATCGGCAACACGTGGAGCGGCAGCCTACCTCAAGCAAAATAATGCCCAGTTTGATAATTGGTTGCTGGCATTGCAAGCCTACCAAATGGGTGCTGGCGGCCTAAAACGAAGTGTGGGCGACCAACATTATGGCAAACGCCATATGGAGATCACGTCAGAGACATACTGGTACGTAAAAAAGTTTATCGCCTACAAGGTAGCTTTTGAAGGTGCAATAAAAGGCGAACCGCAGCAAAAAATTTATGTTTTTGAGTCAAAGAAAGCGCGCACACTGGCCGAACTGGCGACCGAACTAAAGCTGGATGAATCAACGCTGAGAGAATACAATAAGTGGGCGTTGCGCGGCCGTATACCTGACGACAAGAGCTATGTGGTGATTGTACCCACCTCGCAGCCCATGCAAGACTTTGGTTCATTGACGCTTTCGTCCGACAAATCGAGTAGGGCTAAGCCGTTAGCGGCCAAATCCGCCCAGGCACGGCCCGATGTTAGGTTTGTGAATGGGCTACGCACTGTAAAGGCACTGAAGGGAGAGTCGTTAGTGGCGTTTACCGATCGGGCGGGTATTACCCTGTCGCGATTCCTGAAGTTTAATGAGATTTCGATTGATCAAACATTGGAAGAGGGAGCCTATTACTTTTTGGAGAAGAAGAAGTCCAAAGGTGAGGTAATGGTGCACAAGGTAAAACCAGGCGAAGATTTGTGGTCTATTTCTCAGTTATACGGAATCCGCGTAACCAAACTAGAAAAATGGAACAGAAGGTCGCGCCACGAAAAGTTAGACATTAATGCGATCGTCAAGCTAAACCCAAAAGCAACGATTGATTACGAACAAGCCCCGCAACGCCCGTCAGTTGTGCCTGCTGTGGTGCCGGTTGTGACGGAAGTGAGTGACGTACCAACTTCGCAGCAAAGTTTGGGCGAACCAGACTCGTTTAATTGGGAAATAAAAGCGGGGGAAGCAAAACCGACTATCGCGGCAAATGCTGACACAGTTAGGTCGAAAAATGAAATATCCCAAGATGCTGTCGTGCCTGGCAACGATGAGGCTACCCATATGGTGCAGAAAGGCGAGACGCTTTACTCGATTGCCAAGCTGCATAGCATAGCGGTGACGGACATATTAAAATGGAATGAAATTTCTATTAATGCTGGCTTGAGTATCGGTCAAAAACTTTTCATAAAGGAGCCGGCCAGCTCAAAAAAGGTACATACCAATCAATCGATTGAAGTTCTTGCCGCTAAACCAGAGGAGAAAATACATAGAGTAGGTGATGCAGATACATTGTATAGTATTGCCCGGCAATATGGGGTGACAATCAAGGACTTGATGGATTGGAACCAGCGAAAAGATTTGACAATAAAGCCGGGTGAAACTTTGAAGATCATTCAGAAGTAACCAAATTTTTTTTTCTTATTTTGCCGAATTCTTACTCGGCTTTGGTAAGTAAATTTGTGAACAATTTGAGAATAATGAGATTAAGGTACATTTGCGTAACATTTGCTGTGCGCAAGATGTAGTTGATTGAACAAACAGTGATTTAACGAAAAAAGGACAGATGGTTGAAGCAGCTACGAAAGTCTTGGATTTGGTGATGTTGGTAGATGATAACGACACTGATAACTTCATCAGCAAGCGCATCATCGAGATTACTAAATTTTCTAAACGGGTAGAAGTAAAGAGCTCTGGCAAGAGTGCATTGGATTATTTGAAAACGCATGAGAACGATGCCGAGAACTTACCCAGCATTATTTTCTTAGACATCAACATGCCCATCGTTGATGGATTTGTTTTCTTGTATGAGTTTGAGAAGTTTGGAGAGTTGGTGCGCAACAAATGCAAAGTGATTATTCTGTCCAGTTCAGATAACAAGCGCGATATTGATAAGATTGTCAATAACAATTTCGTCATCAAGTTCATTACAAAACCCCTTACCGAGGTGGCATTGGACGAAATCAAGATCAATAACATATAAAAGTTTATACTTTTGTGTTTGGATTAAAACCAAACACCTATGAAAAAACTTTTTACCCTTCGTTTTTCCTTTTTTCTATTATTTGCATTGACGTGTTTTCTGTCGGTTGATGCGCAAATAATCAAAATTGATACCCTCACCCATTGGAAGAAGACATTCCGTGCAGGTCTCAATCTCAATCAGGCTGCGTTTTCGAGCAACTGGAAAGCAGGGGGTGTTAATTCAATTGGCTTTAATGTCCTATTAAACTACAAAGCCAACTACAAAAAAGACAACCACTCCTGGAACAATGAAATTGACCTGTTGTATGGCATGGTGAACAATGCTGGCCAGGGTTATCGCAAAACGCTGGATAGGATATTCTTGGATACCAAGTACGGTCGCGCCATCAACAATAAGTGGGATTTCTCCGCTTCGGCTAACTTTTTATCGCAATTTGCGGGAGGTGAAACCTACGCAAAAGATAAGCAGAACAGAGATTCTGCCACTTTGATTTCGGATGCTTTTGCACCTGCTTACTTGACTGCTGCCCTTGGCTTTGAGTACCACCCGGTGCCGTACTTTAAATTGCGGTTATCTCCTTTTTCGCCAAGGGTAACTTATGTGAATAATGTTAACCGTTTTGTAACTGCGGCTAACCCAACCCCGTATGGTGTGAAGCCTGGTGAAACCACCCGCATTCAATGGTTTGCCTTTCAGGCGCTGGCTGAATTTGACAAAGACATCGCAAAGAATCTGAATCTGAAATGGCGTTACATCATGTTTTTAGATTATGAAAAGTTGCAATTCGAGCGCATTGACCACCGGTTGGATTTGACGATGACAGCGCGCGTGGGTAAGTTTGTGACCACCTCACTTGGTTTTATTGGCATGTATTTCTACGATCAAGATAAGTCCTTTCAAACCAGCCAGGCTTTGAACATAGGACTGGCGTATACCTTTCAGAATTTTGAAGAAAAGAAGTAGCTGTTTTTTTTTCTTGACATCAAAAGGACTCGTTTTTTCAAGACGGGTTCTTTTTTTTATTTTCCCATCATGATTCAAGTTCGATTGGCGCGTTACGATGAGCTGGCTGCGATGCTAGAAGTGGCCATGCTTTCATTTGAAGAAACATTTGCCCCTCACAATACCCGCGAGGATATGGACATCTTTTATCGCGATAACTATACGTTAGAAAAAATGCAGCAAGAATTTCGCCAACCGAATACTGCATTATTTTTAGCCTTGGATGAAGAAAGGGTATTGGGTTTTGTAAGACTGCGCAAGAATGACGAAGTGAAGGAAAAGCTTGGAGATTCTACCCTTGAGTTGCAGCGTCTATACATCCATCCCCAGCACCAAGGAAAGAGAATTGGCAGCCTTTTGATGGAAAAAGCACTTGAATATGCCAAAGGCTTGAAAGTTGATTGGATGTGGTTAGGCGTTTGGGAGCGTAATTTCAATGCACAAAAGTTTTACGCAAAGTGGGGTTTTGAACGATTTGGCGAACACACTTTTTTACATGGAACCGACCCACAGATTGACTGGCTATTGAAACGAAAAGTTTGAAGATTTTTTATTTTACTTTTAAGCATTAAAACCAACCCCTATGTCGCAAGAGAAGTTTGTAGAGGCAATCAACAAGTCATATACCGTAAACGGCCCGTCCATTTATTTGGGAGCGGGCGTTCTGGATGGCCAAATTGTGGCCGAAGCGAAGGTAAACTTGTCGTTAAAAATGATGAACCGCCATGGCTTAGTGAGTGGTGCCACTGGATCCGGAAAAACGCGCACGCTGCAGTTGTTGGCTGAACAACTTTCTTCTGCTGGTGTAGCGGTGTTCATGCCTGATATGAAAGGCGATGTGAGCGGCATGGCAAAAGAAGGTGCCATAAACGAAAAGATTGCCGAGCGAACAAAAGCCATTGGGCTTGATGGTTACAAACCTGCTGGTTTCCCCGTAGAGCTCTATTCGTTGAGTGGTAAGTTGGGTGCACAAATGCGTGCCACTGTTACTGAGTTTGGCCCGGTTTTATTGAGTAAGATATTGGAATTGAATGAAGTGCAGAGTGGTGTGATGATGATCTTGTTCAAATATGCCGATGATAAAAACTTGCCTATTGTCGATCTTAACGATTTGAAAAAGGTACTGAACTACCTTTCCGAAGGCGAGGGCGCTGCGGAAATTAAAGAAAGCTATGGGAAGATTTCTCCGGCTACAGCCAGCACGATTCTGCGGAAGATCGTAGCATTAGAGCAACAGGGCGTGAGCCAACTCTTTGGCGAGAAGTCCTTCGACATAGAAGATCTGATGGAGAGAGTTGATGGGCGTGGCGTGATTAGCTTGTTGAATGTTTCAGATGTTCAAAACCAGCCAGCAATTTTTTCTACGTTCATGCTTTCGCTGTTAGCTGAACTATACCAAAAATTACCAGAGGCGGGCGACCTTGACAAGCCTAAACTTGTGTTTTTCTTAGACGAAGCGCACTTGCTTTTCAAAGATGCCCCTAAAGCATTTATGGACCAGATTGAGCAGGTGATTCGACTGATTCGATCGAAAGGTGTCGGTGTATTCTTCTGTTCGCAGATGGTGCAAGACATTCCGCCCACTGTATTATCTCAACTCGGCAATCGCGTGAGCCATGTGATACGCGCCTTTACGCCCAATGATGTAAAAGCGTTAAAAGAAACAGTGAAGACTTTTCCCACATCTGCGTTTTACGATATGGAAAAGCAGTTTACCCAACTGGGTATTGGCCAAGCATTTGTTACGGTGCTAAATGAAAAAGGTATTCCCACCGAAACGGTGACGGTACATTTAGCGCCACCCGCTTCATTTATGGGGCCGTTGAGCGAGGCCGAATATAAAACCCTCTTGGAAAGTTCTGACATGTATAAAAAATACAAAGACACCGTTGATCCAGAGAGTGCGTTTGAAATGCTTTCTGAGAAGGTAAAGGCCAGCCAACAAAAGCAAGAAGAAGAAAAGCAAGAAGAACAACGGGCGAAAGAAGAGGCAGTTGAGACAAAGTCTGGAAGAACCGGAAAAAGTACTCTGGAGAAAGTGCTCACGTCACCCATTACGAATCAAATCGGCAAATCGCTGGTGCGCGGTGTTTTTGGAGTTTTGTTCGGCACGCCCCCACGCCAAACCAGAAGAAGAGGTTGGTAACGAACAATGACTATGACGCTTCCTGAAAAAGTACAAGCGGTTGAAGCGGTATTCAACAAGTTAGATCAAGAAATAGCCTCTTTTCAAAACTGGTCTGGCTTGCATTGTAAGTGGGGCTGTGGCAAATGCTGCTTCAAACCGGATATTGAAGCTACCATTTTAGAATTTTTGCCTTTTGCTTTTCACCTGCACCAAAGCGGCCTGGCCGATCAATGGCTGTCGGAAATTATCGCAACAGATTCTTCGATATGTTTGATCCTCAACCCCACTCAAGCAGGGGCGGGCTTATGTTCAGAATATCCCCATCGCGGCATGATCTGTCGATTGTTTGGTTACTCGGCCCGCACCAATAAATACGATAAAAAAGAGTTGGTCACTTGTCAGATTATCAAAACTGAGCAAGCAGAGAATTTTCAAAACGCGGACTCTAAAATTGGGGAAGGGGCGGATATTCCCGTGATGAGTCAGTACTATCTGCAACTACACAGCATCGATTTTGAACTCACACAGAAGTTTTACCCCATCAATACAGCCATTCGCCATGCCATAGAAACGGTGCTGAGTTATTATGCCTATCGGGAATAGTGACCAACGCCAAAGGGTATTATACTAGGTTACATTGTTGGCACCAACTTTGATTAATTAATCACTAATTTTACACTTCTAAACTCCTCGCCATGAAGTACATACTTGGATTTCTATTGACGTTGGCTTTTTTGGGTTTGTTTGGGCAAACCGAAGAAGTCAAGCCTGCTAAAGTAAATTGGCTCACGTTCGAAGAGGCTGTTGAAAAATCAAAGACTGAAAAGAGAAAACTCTTTATTGATGTTTACACCGATTGGTGTGGCTGGTGTAAGGTGATGGACAAAAATACTTTTGCCGACCCTACCATTGCCAAGATGCTGAATGAAAAATACTATCCTGTAAAATTCAATGCTGAGCAGCGTGAAGACGTGGTTTTTCAGGGCACCACTTTCAAATTTATTCAGCAGGGCAATTCGGGAGCTCATCAACTGGCAGCTGCTTTATTGAACAATCAATTGA
This sequence comes from Bacteroidota bacterium, assembly GCA_018267275.1. GTDB lineage: Bacteria > Bacteroidota > Bacteroidia > Cytophagales > Cyclobacteriaceae > ELB16-189. The sequence goes on from JAFDYV010000002.1 coordinate 228,153, forward strand.
GCTATCCTACGGTAACCTTTATGGAAGAAGACTATTCTGGTGTTTATCCGATTCCGGGGTATCGCAAACCAGAAGAATTCCATCCGTTACTGGTATTCTTTTTGCAAAACGAGCATAAAAAAGGAGGTAACGCGTATACCGATTTTTTGAAGACCTACAAGTCACCTTACGCTACGCAGACCAAACAAGAAGGGGGGCATTAATTGCTGCTACAAACGCCCACAGCAGCCCGGCCGTTGGGGCTGGAAACAGCGGAACCAATATTTCCTGCTGCCAGTATCACATCTTTTGAGGGGCCTGAATCGGATAAGTGTACCTTAATACATGCTTTTAGTTTCACAAAGTCTGCGTAAGCAATCTTTGTTTCATCGGCCAATTGTGCCACATTCGTTTCACTCTTGCCAGCATTGGCAGCCAATGGACTTAACAAGGCGGCTACAGGCGCACCCGCCACGCTCAGGTCGCCTAAGTGCAAATGCACTGGATATTTTGCATCGCCCGAGGTTCCGCTTAAATCAACCAGAACCACCGTGCTTCCATCCTTCTTTTCTTTTAACGTTGCCGTGCCCGACACAGCATATGATGACCCTGGCTGCAGCGCATAAGTTACCTGATTGCCAGTGAATTCACTGATTTGTTCACTTTTTTGACAAGAAATCAGGCCAAATACTGCAACGCCTAACCCCAACATGATTGCCTTCATACCTTTTTTGTTTGATCTGTTAAAGTTAATCGAAAAAATTGCCAGTTCAATCATTAACCCATTAGCTTTGTTTGCCGTTTTTGGCATGGGCATTGATTCAGTCTGTTAAAACGCTTAATAACCCCGTTTAGTTTGTGAAACCCACCTTCCTTTTATGCTTGTTGGCGGCTGCTTGTAGCCCTGCGGTAAATACTTCTTTAAAAAATGATTTGCAGAATACTAAGCCGACATGGCTGTCAGCCAAGCCCGACCAATCTTTTTACTACATCGGTATCGGACACAGCACCAAAACCGGCACCAACAACTTTGTGCAGGAAGCCAAAAAAAGTGCGTTGGAAGACTTAGTTTCTGAAATAAAGGTAAATGTATCTGGTACTTCAGTGTTGAGCCAGATTGATGCCAACAAGGAGTTTCAGGAAAAGTACGAGCAGATCATTAAGACCACCGCGGCTGATGAAATAGAAGAATTTGAGCAAGTTGATTCTTGGCAAGACGATCGAAACTATTGGGTGTATTATCGATTGTCAAAACAACGGTATAAAGAAATTAAGGACGAACAAAAGCGGAATGCCGTCAGCATTGGATTGGATTTTTTCACCAAGGCAAAGCAGGCCGAGCGGAATAATGATCCTGTTTTAGCCTTGGGTTTCTATTACCAGGGTTTTCGAGCTATTGAAAAATACTTGGCGGAGCCCATTCGATTGGAGTTTGAAGGAAAAGAAATTCTGTTGACCAGCGAAGTGATTGCCAGTATGCAAATGCTGTTGGATAAACTGGAGATAGCCGTTACCCCTTCAGAAGTAACGCTGAACCGTAGGGTGTCAATCGATGACCAATCGTTTACAGCAAAAGCTTATGACAAAGCTTCCAAAAAGAAGATTGCCGACTTGCCTTTGCGCGCAACGTTTGAGAAGGGTGCTGGCAACGTGTTTCCGGATTATAAAACGAATGCCGAAGGAAGTGCGAAAATTCTGTTAACCAAGATTAGCTCCCGAGATTTAGAACAAACGGTGTCGATAAAGGTGAACCCGTTGAGTTTTGCTGGTGGAACAGCCACGAAAATTGATTCGCTGGTGGTGCAGAAATTGGTGGTACCAAGGGCCACGATCTTACTGAATGTGCAGCGACCGTTGGTTTATGTATCGTCTGTGGAGCGGAGCCTTGGCAATGTAAAATCAACGCAACAGGTTACTAATAAGATAAAGAATTATTTGGCAAATGCGGGTTTTGAATTTACCGATCAAAAGAACAAGGCAGAATTGGCTTTGGATGTGGATGCCAATTCAGAAAAAGGAGCAGTTTCAGGCAGTATTTTTATCACTTATGTTACAGCCGTAATTCGCGTTTCTTCCGTAAAGGACAACAAAGAAATTTATGCCACTACTCTGGATCGGGTAAAAGGCTTCAGTTTGGACTTTGAGCGATCTAGCCAAGAGGCATATAACAAATCGCTGGAAATACTAGAAAAAGAGAAGCTGCCGGAATTATTAAATTCGATTTTACAATGATTTAATTAGGAAAAAACTAATCTAAAAACTGTGGCCTGTAAATTGCATTAACTAAATTGCTAACTAAATAACTCAACGTTTATGAAAAGAATCGCAAATTATTCACTGGTAATAGTAGCCGCAGCTGCCCTATTGTTTGCAGGTTGCAAAGCCAAGCAAAAGACCCCTGATGGTGAGAAAGAAGTAGTGGTACCTTGCTCAGGTCCTGATTTCTTTACCAACAACAAAGTTTTTAGGGCTAATTCCATTGGTGAGAGCATGGATCAAGTGACTTCAAAAAAGAAGGCGTTGACAAATGCTAGAAATGAACTGGCGCAATCCATCCAGACAACTGTAAAGACAGTTACTGATAACTATACCAATTCACGTTCTATGAACCGCAAGGAAGAATTGGAGCAGAAGTTTGAGCAATTGAACCGTGAAGTGGTAGACCAAACGTTGCAAGGCGTGCGCACCATTTGCGAAAAATTAGTGCAAACAAAAGATGGTAACTACAAAACTTATATTGCGATCGAACTGTCGGCTGATGAATTGGTAAAGCAATACAACCAACGTTTATCTACTGACGACCGTTTGAAAATCGACTACGACTACGAGAAGTTTAAGGATACTTTCAACCAGGAAATGGAAAAGCGTGCCAAAGGGAATTAACCAGTGCACCGCATAGTAAAAAAGCCCGGCCCGAAAGGTCGGGATTTTTTTTGTTAATGCTGAGCGTCACCGAAGCATCTCACCATTTTCTTTCATACTGGAGGTTTACTCGCCTGCCAACGCATCTTGTTGGGTGCGCCCCCTTCAGAATTTAATCCTTGCTTGGGTTTTTAGCTATATACCTGCTAAATTTCGAAGATGGCCGGTTATTCAGAGAAGCCTTTGTTAAAAAAATTAGGTTTAGCGGAGAACAATGCTGCCTACTTGAGCAACGCGCCACAAGAATATTTCGATTGGGTTTCACCTTTACCAACAGCAGTAACTTTCAAAATCCGCCCGGCAAAACAATCCATACACTTTGCTCATATTTTTGTCACCAGCCAAAAAGAATTTGAGACCGCATTTCTCAAAGCAAAGCCATTGTTGTTGGACACCGGAATGTTGTGGGTGTCTTGGCCGAAAAAAGCATCGAAAATAAACACTGATTTGGACGAAAATATCATCCGCCACTTTGGGTTGAAGAATGGTTTGGTAGATGTAAAAGTCTGTGCGGTAAGCGAGGTGTGGTCGGGGCTGAAATTTGTGTACCGCATAAAAGACCGGAAATCGAAATAAAATATACCGTTATGTTGGATAGAAGAACACTTCTAAGAAGCCTTAGTCTTTCGGCCGTGGCGCTCCCTTTTTTTAATGATGACGCGCATGCAAATGAGTTATTGCAACCTGACGACCCAAAGTTTTGGGCGAGCGTGCGCGATCAGTTTATGCTTTCAAAAGACAAAGTGTTTTTCAATTGCGGTACGGTGGGCGTAATGCCTAAAGTGGTTGTCGATAAGATGACGGAACACGCTCGTTATCTGGCAACCGATGTTGCCGATTGGGCCTACAAAGACGACAACAAAGAGCAGTTCATTAGTGGGTACAACAACTTAATCCCCATTCGTACCAAAGTTGCCAAATTACTGAATTGCGAGGTGGCCGAAATTGCCATGACAGACAATGTTACCCATGGTATGAGTTATGTTGCCAACGGCCTCACCTTTCAATCTGGCGATGAAATTTTAACCACTGACCAAGAGCATGGCGGTGGCCAGTCAAGTTGGAAATTGAAAGAAAAGAGATTTGGAGCTGTTTTTAAAACCGTTGCCATCGGTAAGCCTATCAACAGCTCCGCTGAGGTGTTTGATACAATTGTAAAGGCATTTACACCCAAAACGAAAGTACTCATGCTTTCGCACATGATTTCGGGCAGCGGTGCCATTTTGCCCGTAAACGAACTGTGTGGTGAGGCAAAAAAGCGAGGCATCTTTACCGTATTAGATGGCGCGCAAACCATTGGGCAAATTAAAATTGATTTGAAAGAGATTGATTGCGATGCCTACTTAGGTTGCTTCCACAAATGGATGGGTGCACCTTGCGGTACAGGGTTTATGTTTGTAAAATCAGAGCATTTAAAAAATCTTTGGACAACGGTGGCTAGCTATCGGTGGGATGACCATGCAGATGAAGGCTTTCGATTTACGCAACGTGGCACGGGCAATTTTTCGGTGTTGTTTGGTTTGGAAGCTGCCCTTGATTTTCACTTTCAGCTAGGCCCCGAGAGAGTTTACGAGCGCATCAAGTTTTTGGGCAACCGGTTAAGAGATGGCTTGCGGGCAAATAAGAAAGTCAAGATCTTCTCGCCCAAAGAAGAAGCCATGTGTGCCGGAATTACGCTTTACAACATCGAGGGCATGACGGGTGCGCAATTGCAAGATGCCTATTGGGCAAAGGCCAAAATGCGCCCTCGCTCGCAGGGAGATGTATTCGGAGTGCGTCATTCGACCCATATATTCAATAGTGAAAATGAGATTGACAGCGCAATAAAGATTGTGAACGAACTATCCACTCGATAGAGTATTTGAATCGAAAGTTCAGTAATAAGGCTGTATTTTTGGCTTTATGTCTGGGTACCCCATTCTCGAAGTAATTCCTGAACTGAAAAGGAAACTGAATGATACTCCCATTATAATTCTCCAAGCCCCCCCGGGCGCAGGTAAGTCAACGGTTTTGCCGCTTGAGTTATTAAACGAGACTTGGTTAAGAAACCAAAAAATCCTGATGCTGGAACCCCGCAGGCTGGCGGCTCGTTCGGTGGCGTTGCGTATGGCGGATTTGCGGAACGAAGAAGTCGGCAAAACCATTGGCTATCAGGTTCGCTTCGAGAACATGACCAATGCCAACACGCGTATCGATGTGTTGACAGAAGGGATTTTAACACGAAAGATTCAAAGCGATAGTTCGCTCGAGGGTGTAGGCCTGGTGATCTTCGATGAATTTCACGAGCGAAGCTTGCATGCAGACCTGGCGTTGGCGCTGTGCCTGCAGGTGCAACAGTTGCTGCGAGAAGACCTGCGCATTTTGATTATGTCGGCCACTTTGGAAAGTGAAAAGTTGGCATGGACATTGAAAGCGCCCGTTATCACTAGTACCGGTAGGCAGTTTCCGGTGAAGATTGAATATCAAACTCCCGCCCGCGATGCCTCGATTGCAGATTCGGTGACGCATGCAATTAAAAAGGCTGTTAAAGAACAAAACGGAGATTTGCTTGTGTTTTTGCCAGGTGTGGGGGAGATCAAACAAGTAAGTGAACGCTTTGCAAATGAAAGTTTTGTTGTATTGCCATTGTACGGAGATTTGCCTTACAAACAACAACAAGAAGCGATTTTGCCTTTAACCAATGGATCGCGCAAAGTGGTGTTGGCCACGACAATAGCCGAAACATCGCTTACGATTGAAGGGATTACCACGGTAATTGATTGCGGGTACACGCGCGCACCAAAGTTTGATCCGCGCAGTGGCCTCACAAAACTTGAAACGATTCGAGTAGCAAAAGATGCGGCTAACCAACGCGCTGGTAGGGCGGGCCGGTTGGGCCCAGGCGTTTGTTACCGCTTATGGCCGGAGGCAACGCATCAACATTTAAGGGCATCAAGGCAGCCCGAAATAGTAGAAGCCGATTTGTCTTCGTTCGTGTTGGAGCTTGCCAGTTGGGGCGTTAACGATGTTTTTGAATTGAATTGGATTACCCCTCCGCCTGTGGGTGCTATCAATCAAGCGGTTGAATTGCTGAATGACTTTGGCGCATTATACGGGAAAAGAATTACCGAACGGGGCAAGCAGATATTAAAACTTCCTACCCATCCGCGGATTGCCCACATGCTGCTTTGTGCTTTGAATACGAACCTTGCCATCGACATTGCCGCGATTCTTGAAGAGCGCGACCCATTGCCGAAAGAAGTGGGTTCTGATTTGAGTTTGCGAGTTGAGATACTGCGTAAATGGAGGGCCAACGAGAAAGTAAATGCGGATCGAAACGTTTTGCAACGAATAGAAAGATTGGCCACATCGTGGCGGAAGATATTTAAGACTACGGCTGACAACTCGATAGTCGCGGATACCGATGTAGGCGCGCTATTGATGGAAGCGTACCCAGAGCGCGTGGCCCAGCAAATTGACAAGCAGGGTTATCGTTACAAATTGGTTAATGGAAGGGTCGCCAAGCTGCCAGAACATGATGCACTTCACCGGGATAAGTGGCTATGCATCGCACAGTTGGATGCGGGGCATACAGAAGGTAAGATTTTTTTGGCCGCGCCTGTGGCGGAAACAGATGTGGTGACCCGTACGACAGAAACAGAAGTGGTAAAATGGGATAGCGATCGCAGCATGGTGGTAGGAGTTGTAGAAAAGCGACTGGGAAATTTAGTGGTGTCTTCAAAAGTAATGGCTAGCATTTCAGATGATCAACGTACCAATACACTTTTGCTGGCGTTGCGCGAAGAAGGACTGAAACTGATTGGGTGGGGCGATAACGAGCGAGAATGGCAAGCACGTGTGGTGAGCTTGGCCAAATGGCGTGCAAATGAAAACTGGCCTGATGTATATGATGACGCCTTGATTGCCCGTGCGCATGAATGGCTTGCTCCTTTTTTGACAGGTATTTCAAAACGGACAGACTTACAAAAGCTTGACCTGCATGCCATCGTACAAACCATTCTGCCTTGGGAGTATAGCAATCGATTTGAACAGCTTGCACCTTCAAAACTGCAGGTGCCGAGTGGGTCGCACATCAAAATTCAGTATAGTATCCACGGAGATACTCCCAAAATTGAAGTTCGGCTGCAAGAAATGTTTGGCTTGTTAGAAACACCGACCGTCAACGAAGGGCGCACAAAAATTATGTTGCACTTACTCTCACCTGGTTACAAACCCGTGCAAGTGACCCAGGATCTGAGAAGTTTCTGGCAGACCACCTACCATGAAGTGCGCAGTGAGTTGCACAGACGTTACCCGCGTCATCATTGGCCTGAAGACCCATGGACTGCCGAAGCGGTGAGGGGAGCAGTTAAGAGAAGTAAGCAGTAGGCAGTCTGCAATGGGCAGGTTTTAATCCGCAATTAACTGCGGATTGGTTATTCAAACTTAAACTTCAAACGCACTCCTATAAAAACCACCTTCCTGCACATACTCCAGCAGCTTGGTGTAGAAGGGGTGAGCACCTAGCGTTGCGCTGTCGCCAATCATTATTAATTTTTTCTTGGCGCGCGTCATGGCCACGTTTGTTCTGCGGATGTCGTTTAGAAAGCCTACTTCTGCTTTTTCATTGCTGCGAACAAAGCTGATCACAATCACATCGCGTTCTTGCCCTTGAAAGGCATCAACGGTATTAATAGAAATAAGTTTGTGAAGTGGCTCCAAAACGGGAGATGCTTCTGCCAAAGTATGCAGATAATCTACCTGCGCCCGATAGGGCGTGATGATAGCCATGGTTATCTTTTCATCCAACCAAGCCTCAGGGCCAATCTCTTCGATGAGTTTTTCCACTAATTGCATCACCAAATTGCCTTCCTCCTTATTTAAACGACTCAGCGTTTCGGGGTCTTGCTCTTCATTGTAACCACAACCGGCTGTGTCAATAAATTCAATAGGGGGCTGCGATGGCCGCAACAATTCTTTTTTAACCGACTCATGCGCAATCAATCCCTTCTCGTAAAAATAATCAGATGAAAATTTCATGATGGCCTCGTGCATACGGTATTGCACTTGTAGCATTGAAGATTTCTCGGGGTGTCTGGCAATACCTTTTTCAAAAAGCGTTTTCTCGAGCCCCTGCCTGGCCGCGTCAATTGATTTGATGGTGGGCGGCAGTTGATGGTGGTCGCCAGCAAATATTACCCGATGAGCTTTTAAGATAGGAATCCAAGACGCGGGTTCTAGCGATTGCCCGGCTTCATCAATAAATAGGGTTTTGAATTTTCGTCCCCTCAATGTTTGGTGAGCCGACCCAACTAGTGTGCACGCAATTACGTCACTCGACTGCAGCAAATCATTGGTGATGTAAAATTCAAGCATGTCGGCATCAGACTTTAGCTGTTTTGCTTCCTCGCGAAGTAGTGCACGTTCGGTGCGCTGTGCATGGCCATAGTTGCGTTTGTATTTGCCGGCTTGCGCCTTTACCTGTTCGAGCTTTTTGCGCAGTGCGCGCAACTCGCCAAAGTGACTATGCTCGGCAATTCGAGCGTCCAATGTTTTGCTCAATGATTGCTCCGTTACGCGAGCCGGATGGCCGAGTCGTAACACGGAGAGTTTTCGGTCGCTTAACTTCTCCACCAGTAAGTCGATAGCTGCATTGCTTGGTGCACATACCAATACCTGACCTTCATTTTTTACCGTGTGCAGAATAGCTTCCACCAACGTGGTTGTTTTGCCTGTGCCGGGAGGGCCGTGGATAAAAGCAACATCGTGGGTGTCAATTATTTTTTGCAGTGCTTTTTGTTGACTGTCGTTCAGAACAGATGATAATGGATGCTGAATGCTGGGGATTTGGCCTCCGGCATCTCGCACCGAGTATCCAGCATCGCCCAACATCACCTCCCTCAACTCCGCCACCCGATTTTCCTCCGCTTCGATCACTTTCTTCAGCGCGTAGTCCATCTCGCGGTAGCTCACTTCATCAAACATTACATCGATGCCGAGTGAGCCTCCGTCAATCCAGTCGGTTAAGTCTTCGCCATTTAAAGTAATTACCATTAAGTTGTCGCGCACGTAGTTAACCACTCCCGTTTGGTAATCGCGCTGTGGTTTGCTTTGGGCGTTCGAGAAAACGCTTACCACTTTTCCGCTTTGAAAGGCGTGCGGTTGTTCGAGGTGTGTAGCACGTTCCAGTTCAACAATGATTCTTTCGCCTGTGCCAATGTAGTCGCTCTTCAACCGGACGGGGTACCATGTAACACCTTCTTTTACCCGTGCATGCAGTGGCCGTTGTAAAACCTTTTGCCGGTATTGTTCTTGGTCTGCCTCTTTTTCGAGGCGCAGCAGTGCTTGGGTTTTTAATAGTTGTTCGCGGGCGCTCATGTTGCTGATAAAGCCCGCAAATATAAGTCAATGTACTCTTCTATTTTCTTGCGTTTGTATTGCATGATGAAGCGCGGATGAGGGAGCGGGGTCAGGACTTTAAAAAAATTGTGTTGCCGATTGAGATCAAGTAAGTAGTCATAGTTTTTTCCTTCCCCCAGCACAAACGCTTGTGTTTGTTTGAGCCCCCATTGCAACTGTTTTTTCAAGCTCTCGATGATGAAGGGTTCTACTTTTTCTTGTAGTGGCCGCTCATCATAATAGTTGATGTTTTTTCCGCCTTTGGTAAAACCCAATGGACATACCGAGGTAAAATAGAACGACCCGTAGAATCGGTTGACGCCACCAAACCGCTCAATCACTTTGAAGATGAATTCTGAACTCAGTTCGTGTTTCTTGGGCAGGTTGTTTTTGATGCCACAGTATTGTTCTAAGTTAATTGGGTCAGCAAATGGAACGCCTGTAAGCCCCGCACCCAGCCGGCCGGGGTTGATGCCTAAGATAACATGACGTGTTCGATTGTCATTGTAATACTGATTGTAAAAAGCCCTGCTCAAATGTTCGGTAGTAACGTCCTTAAATGGATTTAATACGTGTATGCCCTTTGGCAACTTTGCTGATAGGTCGAGTGACGAGTTGAATTGGTTGATGAGGTTGCTGAGCATTTTTTATGAACGACCCAAGAAATAAACCACCAATCCACCCACCACGCCTTGTACTGTTCCCCACGCAAGATCAATCAATGAAATCCACAACGGCCAGCCCTTTACAAAAGAGAGATTTGTGAAGTCATAGCAAGTGTAAAATGCTAATCCGATAAAGCCGCCCGTCAACATTGCCGTTGCCAGCCGATTATCGAGTTGCAGTGCCATGCTCACCACTACTGATATCGCAATAGTAATAGCGAGCTGTGCAATCAATCCATGTGGAATATTGAACGTAATTTTTCCATCTGTATCTAGACTTGCCAGGTAGCCCAACGCCTTTCGGTACCAGGGCGCAGCCACTACTGACAGCCAAATGATGTCCAATGCAATGAAAACCACCGCAGCAATAGCTGCGGTCTTTAAGAATTTCAGCGTAAACAAAAAACTCATTGCAGCAGTTGTTTTAGTTTCATCAGTTCAGATTTATTCTTTTCTGAATAGACGTTATTGACGATTCCTTCTTTTTCGCGCGTGGTCAATCGCCAGCTCAAAGAAGCGCGTGCATTGTTTTGCCGGATGCTGTCCATACCCTGCAGCAGGTCTACATAACTTTCTGCCTGATATTGGATATCCACGCGGTCAATCGGAGCTTTCAGCCAATCATGCGCTTGCCCCAACAGCAAATCGCCATTGATGTCTTGAAAGTTTTCGAAATTGTTGTACACCGAGCTGATGGGCTGCGTGATGGCATCCAATATCGTTTGCCCTTTTTTGGGTTGTACGTCTGGCACTTTGGGTGAATCTCGTATCGACACTACTACCACACCGCTGGTGTTTTCGCGAATCCAATCTTTGAAGGCATACATAAATCGAACGGCATCAATGATTCCGAAATTATCAGAGATGCCAGCGTCCATCATCTCGATAGGCGGATCGGTGGGCAACGTGGTGTTTGGGGTGATATAAGGAAAGGTAGCGCTCATTCGCAGTGCTGAAAGAAAGCGCAAGTTGGGAGCATCTTGCTCTTTGAAAAATCGTTGGAAGTCAACACCACTGAATTTTTCCAATGAGTAGTTTTGAAAATTTTCAAGTTCGGCATTCATGAAGCTCACAGGCCGCGATGCAATATAGATTTTACGTCCATCGTTCACGACAGTAGGGGTGAGAATAACCATCGGAACCAACCCCTTCATTTCAAAATCACGGTAATAAGAGATGGGATGGTCCATCAGCTGCTCAGTAATCTTGTTGAGTTGGTCTTCAAATGTGTATGCCCGGTCTTTCTTGTAAAGCTTGTCGCCATACTCAAATCGTGTAAAGCCTACGAACAGGTCGTTGGCTAGCAAGCTGAAAATCAAAGGATTTAGGTTATCACTGCTAATCATTTGCCGATGCAGGGCATGATTTGGTCTAGTGGGTTCGTCTAATTTTTGTCGGAGCTTGAGTTCTCGGTAATAACTTGCTCCAATCAACCCGCCTGAGGCGCCTGTGATCAAAACAGCATGCTCGGTGCTGGCACCGTTACTAAGACTGTCAGCGGTTTGCAGTGCATTCAAAGTCCACAAAGCGGCACGCTTGCCACCGCCACTTACGCAAACAAAAACCATTTTTGGTTTGTGCTCTGGTGCAAACTTATTGCGCCAATTATTGAGATGTTGCAATTCTGTTCGCTTGTCTTCATTGATGATGGCGGTGTCGGCTTGAAACTGTAACGTGTCGGCATCGTATCGTGCGGGCATTTGGCCATAATCAAGTCCAAAGGCTTCGTATTTTTTGGTAAAGAAGTCTTCGCCTTGTAAGTAGTTGATGAAGAGAAAAACAACCAGCCCAGCCGTGGCCGACCACTCGTCAAACCAATACGCAAAAGCCCCAAAGGCCATTACTGAAATGGTCAAAAAAATCATAAAGCTGGCGGCTGCCGGAAGTTGAAAGGCAGGATAATCTTTGAATACACCCAATAACAGCACTGCTGCAAAAATGAATGCCTCGATCACCACGAGATTAAAATGATTTTGATCAAACACCTGAAGAATGGTAGACTTATCGTAGAAGCTTGTGTCTTCCACGGAGTTTACGCGAAGTCGGCTGTCCAGGTAATTGTCTACACGCACTTGTTTCTTTCGCGCGATGTCCAACTTTTTCATGGCACTTGCCCGCGTTACGGTTACGTTTTGTTTGATTTTTTCATCGATGCGGCAGACTACATACTTGAAAATATCTTTGTTGGTAAGACGGAAGTATATGGCAAAGAAAAGCGTCATCGCTCCGTATCCGGCCAGCAATCCCGAAATCCGCTCGGCCAACTGCGCGGTGGTACAATGTTCATTGTTGATTTGGAAGCCAACGATTTGATAGATAAACGTCCCCAAAAAAATGATGGGGATGATGCTGTTGTTGATGACAAATTTTTTGAACGGATTGGGCAATGTGCCCACAAAAGAAAATCGATGGCCATCGGATATATAGCCGGTGATGTGAAATGCCATACTGAACCCGGCCGTCATCAAGCCGAGGAAGAAGAAGCTGGCAAAGTTTACTTTGTTGAGATATTCAGGGTCGAGGAACAGATAGGGGATGCCCAGCAGTTTGCCAAAGCTGCCAGTAATCATCGCAAACAGGATTATCCAACATAGCATCAAGACGTGATTGCGTCTGATGTTGTTCAGCAAAAGTTGAATGGGAAATGAATAATAGAACCGAGGCCACCAGAGGTATAGTTTGCGTGTCATTATATATTCCCGAAAATAGTTGTTTTTTTTTAAAAAGCGATCTTAATGTTTGTTGGAATTTAGCATTTTTAACTTTTGGTAATGACCGACAAGCCCTTTCATATCTACCGCTCTTCTGCTGGCTCGGGCAAGACACGCGTGCTGGCCCGCGAGTACATTCAGTTAGCGTTGCGCTACCCCGATTACTTCAAGTATATCTTGGCAATGACGTTCACCAACAAGAGTACGCAAGAGACGAAGGATCGGATTCTACATTACTTGCATGATTTTGCCAACGACAAAAGTCAGGATCTTGCAGCTGAGATCATTGAACAATTAGAGCAAGAGGGTTTTAAATTGCCCCCGGCCGAGCTCAAACGAAAAAGTGCCGAGATCCTTTCGTTGCTGCTGCATCGCTATTCCGAATTTTCGATTAGCACCATCGATGCGTTTTTTCAACGCGTGATTCGATCGTTTACGCGTGAGACCGGGTTGTTGGGAAATTTTCGGCTGGAAGTGGAGAATGATTTGGTGTTGGAGGAAGTGGTCAATCTTTTGATGGATGAGCTGAGCCACGATGATCAGTTGCGCAAATGGGTGCTTGATTTTTCAGAGGAGAAATTGGAAGAGGGTGAGAACTGGGACATCCGCAAGTTGTTGCTTGATTTTGCCAGTTTGATAAAAGATGAATCGTTCAAGAAGATAGAGGAAGAAGTTTTGCGGGTAACGGCTGACAAAGATTTCTTTAAGTCGTTTAGGAAGAAACTCAATGATTCAATTTACCCATTTGAAAAGCATGTTGAGCAAAAGGCGAGTCAATTGTTGAGTGAGTTTAAAGAGAAGGGCCTTACTGTGACGGATTTCAAACATGGAAACAGCGGAAGTGTTTATTCATTTTTAAGAACTATTTCAGTTTCGATCGGTAATCTGAAAAGTGAAACACTGCTTCCGAAGACTCGTGTTCGCGCGGCTCTAGAAGATGTGGAGGAGTGGCCTCAGGCTAAGTCTCCCCATCATAGTTTGATCATCCAAACTGCAAGAGCGCGATGGCAACCTCAACTATCCGCGTTGGTTGAGTACATCGAGCAAAACTTTAGAAGCTACCAATCGGCAAAAGCCGTAGTAAAAAATTTGTATTCGTTTGGACTGCTGGCGGATATCATTAGAATTCAAAAAAAGTATTTAAGTGAAGAAAATCTGTTGCTCTTGTCAGATGCGCCCAAGTTTTTGAATGTGCTGATGCGCGAGCAAGACACTTCGTTTATTTATGAGAAAGTAGGTTCATTTTATCGCCACTACTTGATTGACGAATTTCAGGATACCAGCGGTTTGCAATGGGGTAATTTGTTGCCGCTGGTTCAAAATGGCATTGCGCAGAACTATAAAAGTCTGATTGTAGGCGACATCAAACAATCAATTTATCGATGGCGTGGTGGCGATCTTTCCATTTTGCAACAAAAGGTAAAGAGTGATGTCAATGAATTGCAGATATCAACGCATACACTCGATACCAACTATCGCAGCGATGCGAATATTGTAAAGTTTAACAATTCTTTGTTTAAGACTGCTGCCGAACTGGTTTCAAAGCAAACGGGCGATGAATTTCCCAAACAAGCGTATCAAGATGCTGAGCAAGAGCCTTACAAAAATCCAGCGCAAGGCTATGTTAATATCCAATTCTTAAATGGTAAGGCCGAGGAAAAATCTTTTAGCGAAACAGCATTGGATCGCCTGCCAAAGCTATTTGAGGATTTGCAAAGCCAAGGCGTGAATGTTCAAGATATTGCCTTTTTAGTTCGTGATAATAAAGACGGACAAAAGATCGCTGCCCGATTTATAGAGCACAAAGCAACCGCAGACACAAGCAAATTCAAGTATGATGTGGTGTCAAACGAATCGTTGATGTTGTATCGGGCACCCTGTATTGTGGTGCTGATCAACGCACTCCGCGTCATTGCAGACCCTAAAGATTTGATTGCACGCGCCAACCTAGCATATGAATACCAAAAAATCTGGCCGACCCAAACATTTGTCGATTTGAATGAAATCTTTGCTGACAGCAAAACGAAGAGTTTTAGTAACTGGACGCCCGCTTCTTTCATTCACCACCGAGATTACTTGAGTGCGCTGTCATTGTTTGAGATGGTCGAGAACCTGATTCATCTTTTCAACCTGGGACAATTGCCCAATGAAGTCATTTACATACAGTCGTTTCAAGATTTGGTTCAGGAGTTTACCCAGCGAGAGAAAAGTGATTTGGCCTCTTTCTTGGATTGGTGGGAGTTGAACAAAGAAAAAAAATCCATACAGGTAGCGGGCGGTATTGAGGCGGCTCAAATCATCACCATTCACCGCGCGAAAGGCTTGCAGTTTAAATACGTGATCATTCCTTTTTTAGATTGGGACCTGGGCCATGGCAGTAAGGCCCCATTGCTTTGGGTACAATCGAAGCATGCGCTATTCAAGGAGGCGGGTTTTATTCCGGTGAAGTACACCAAGGAATTGGCTGATACTTTTTTTGAAGAGCAATATGCAGAAGAAACCAGGCGCATCCAATTGGATAATTTGAATTTGCTTTACGTAGCCTTCACCCGTGCTGAGAAAGGCTTGATCGCCTTTGCTCCTTTGGGCGAAAGCTCGGAGTCAAAGCGCGTAGGGCAATTGGTCTTGAATTGCATCAAAGTCAATGAACAATTGAGCGCGCAATTCCGCGAACAGGAGCAACAACTTTTAATAGGATCGATTATTCCCTCTTCGCCAAGAGTATCCGAGCACCATGTGGTGTCGTTGAAAAACTATACCGTTTCGCAATGGCGCAATCGACTCGCGATCCGCAAAAGAGGGGCCGACTACTTTCAACCGGGTGAGAGGCGCGCGAAGGTAAATCAAGGTATTTTAGTCCATAGCGCATTGGCGAAAATCAGCTCCCGTCAAAAGTGGCAAGACGAGTGGAAGTCAATCATCAGCACAGGCGAGTTAGCCCAGGAAGATTGCGCAGTGGTGGAAAAAGCATTGAGTTGGCTAATCTATGAACCAGCGCTTGCCCCATTGTTTGATCCACAGAATTCCCACAAAACGGAAGTGGCGTTATTTCTTCAGAACGGTGAGGAGAGGCGAATTGACCGTATCTCATTTAACGATAAACAAGTTTGGTTGCTTGATTACAAGACGGGAGAAGAGTCTTCTGCCGACTCAGAGCAAGTTAAAGAGTATGTCGAGGTATTGAGAAAAATGCACTATCAATGCATGGGCGCGTTTCTGGTCTATATTAGTGATGCTAGAATATTGGAGGTGCGATGAAAACATTTTTACAAGGACTAGCCGAAACGATTGCCCAAGACTATCCCGAGTGGGACAAGTTAACCGTGGTATTCCCCAATCGCAGGGCTGCGTTGTACTTTAAAAATGAATTGCGCAGAAACCTGACTGCCCCTAAGTGGGTTCCTTCGATTTTGACAATTGAAGAGTTCAT
This sequence comes from Bacteroidota bacterium, assembly GCA_018267275.1. Taxonomy (GTDB): domain Bacteria; phylum Bacteroidota; class Bacteroidia; order Cytophagales; family Cyclobacteriaceae; genus ELB16-189. The sequence goes on from JAFDYV010000002.1 coordinate 244,238, forward strand.
CTCTTCTTTTTCTGGTCTGCAAGTGGCTGACAAGTTCAATCTTATTCTACGATTGTATCAGTCATATAAACAGGTAAATGCCAACACAGAGGGCATTGACAAATTCTATTACTGGGGTGAGATGCTGCTGCGCGACTTTGAAGAATTAGATAAGTATCTCGTTCAGGCAGAAGATTTGTTTCGGGATGTGAGTAACTTAAAAGAAGTTGAGCAGTACTTTGATTACCTCACCGAAGAGCAGAAAACGTTTCTTCAGGATTTCTGGGAGACAGTAGAATTTTCTTCACCGGAAACAAAAGCTCGTTTTCTCAGCCTTTGGAAAAGCCTGCTCCCCGTATACAAGCATTTTGTTGAACGTTTGCTAGCGGATGGAATCGGCTACGAAGGATTGATCCATCGCAAAGCGTGGGAGAGAGTGGCTGCGGAAAAACCCGGGTTTTATAAAAATCAGATTGTGTTTGCCGGGTTTTACGCGCTCACGCGTGTAGAAGATAAAATCATGAGTTGGTTTGTACAAAACCAGCAAGCAAAAGTGTATTGGGATGAAGACGATTTTTACGTCAGCAAAGAGTATCGCGAGGCTGGCAACTTCTTTCGATTGTATCGTGCGCATCCGATTTTAAAAGACACATTTCCGAAAAAAGCTCCGCAGAGTCTTTCAAACGAACGAAAAATTACGCTGCTAGGTGTTCCCCAAAAGGCAGGACAGCCCAAGTTATTGGCGCAATACCTAAAAGAACTCAAGCCCGAAGACTACGAAAAGACGGTGGTGGTGCTGCCGGACGAGAGCATGTTGCTGCCTGTGCTTTATTCGTTGCCCAGCCAATTGACTGCCATCAACGTTACGATGGGCTACCCACTCGTACAAACACCTTTCTTCTCCTTCATCGATTTTTTGTTTGATTTACATCGAACGAAACGCAAAGACGAGTTTTACTATCGTCACGTCTTCAACTTGTTGAACCATCCTTATCTCAAAGCTATTTCCGCCAGCCAGGTTGGTCAAATGCAAGAGATGATTAAAAAAGGCAACCGCGTGCATTTGGATGAGCAGTTTTTTGATTCTGGCGATTCGTTCATCGCGGCAGTCTTTAAAAACGTAGCTCCGGCAAACCTTTGCGCGCATTTACTGGATTTGATTGAGCAACTGGCCGTTCAGCCGGTGGGCACTTTGTTTGAAAAGGAGTTTGCTTTTTATTTTCATCGTCAGCTTACCAAGTTGAAAGAGCTGACTGCCCAAGAGCCCATGGAAATTGAAATGGTGCAAAAGCTGTTTCGTCAAATGATGCGATCTGAGAAAGTACCGTTCTCAGGCGAACCATTGAAGGGCATTCAGGTGATGGGCGTGCTTGAAACGCGCAATCTTGATTTTGAGAATGTGTTTGTGCTGTCGCTGAACGAAGGCATGTGGCCTGCATCTGCCAAGCAAGGCTCGTACATTCCTTATTCTGTTCGCAAGGCGTATGGTCTCCCAACGTATCAGCATCAAGACTCGATGTATGCGTATCTGTTTTACCGATTGCTGCAGCGCACGCAAAAAGCTTCGCTTTTTTATAATACCGAGCCAGATGTTTTGGGAATGGGCGAGATGAGCCGCTACCTCAACCAAATCATCTATGATACGGGCTGGCCGTATGAACGAAGACTGTTGCATAGCCCCGTTTCCATTAAGCAACCCCAACCCATTAGCATCCCGAAAGATGCCAGCGTGCTTGACAAACTGACACGCTATGAAGGGCAAGACCTTACGCCTTCATCGCTCAACAATTACCTAGATTGTCGCTTGCTCTTTTATTTTAAGAACGTAATCGGATTGAAAGAGCCCAATGAAGTGGAAGAAACGGCCGATGCCCGCGTGTTCGGCAATATCTTCCACGAAGTGATGTATTCATTTTATAACGACTTAAAACCCGTTAGAGGTCAGTGGTTGGTGGAGGAGATGCATTTTGAGAATTTAAAAGAGAAGCTGGATGCGCTTATCGAACGAGCCTATCGAAAACATTTTTCGTTAACTGATAAAAGAGAAGTGACTTACGAGGGGCAGCAACTAGTGGTGAATGAGATGGTGAAGAAGATGGCGATAAAAGTACTTGAGAGAGACAAGACCTACGCGCCATTTGCCATTGAACTATTGGAGGTCAATAGCTTCAATACTAAATTTCCGTTGTCGGCTAATCAGGCGGTGGCGCTGGGTGGCAAAATTGACCGAGTTGATCGAAAGGAAAACCAGGTGCGAATTATCGATTATAAAACAGGCAAGGATTTAAATGACTTTAAATCGGTGGCTTCCCTTTTTGATCGTGATGATGCCAAGCGAAACAAAGCGGTGTTTCAAGCCATGATGTATGCTTGGGTGTATGCGCGAAAGATTTCGGGTAGCTATGTATTGCAACCCGGACTAATGAACCGAAAGGAACTCTTCAAAAATAATTTTCAATACGGCTTGCGGATTGATGGGCAACGAATGGAGGATGCGCATCGGTACCTGCCCGAATTCGAAGATCATCTGCTGAAACTCCTTAAGGAAATATTTGAGGCAAAAACACCCTTTGATCAGACCGATGATTTAAAGAGGTGCGAATATTGTGCTTTTAGGGGGATATGTAGTAGATGAAAGAAGTAAAACAGTTGAAATGAAAAGGGCATTTTTAACAGCAGAATGGAGAAAATTAGCAATCGCAAATTATGCAGTTGATCAGTCATTGCTAAAGCCATACCTTCCTCACAAAACCGAATTAGATTTGTGGGACAATACTTGCTATGTCAGTTTAGTCGGATTCATGTTTTTAAACACGAAACTCAAAGGAATTCGTGTCCCATTTCATTCAAACTTTGAAGAAGTCAATCTCCGTTTTTATTGCAGGTACAAAGAAGGTAATGTATGGAAGCGAGGCGTAGTCTTCATCAAGGAAGTTGTGCCTAAGCCAGCGTTGACATTGGTGGCCAATCTCATATACAAGGAGAAATACGAAACCATGCCGATGTCGCATTCTTGGAAGTTGGCGAATGACCGGTTGTCGGTTGAGTACAGGTGGGAAAATAAGCAATGGAACTCAGTACGGGTGAATGCCCAATCAATCGCTAAAAATATTTTAGCGGGCAGCGAAGAAGAATTTATTACCGAACATTTTTGGGGTTACACTAAGCTTACTGATACGAAAACATCAGAATACGGGGTAGAACATCCTACGTGGCAAGTTTACCCAATTATCGATTTTCAGATTGATGTAGATTTTGACGCAACGTACGGCTCAAACTTTCGATTTTTAAAAAATGAGATTCCCAAGTCGGTGTTTTTAGCAGAGGGTTCTGAAATAGTGGTGAGAGATGGAAAATTGATTTGACGACTAATGGCATAAATGAACTATGAAACTTATTAACCTATCAAATTAATCGACTATGTTTGCAAGTCGTCTGACCGCTTAGAGCGGTCAGACGACTGATTATGAATAATAACTCCGGTAGGTTTTGGGCGCTCACACCTTTGTTGGTTTTTATTTTTGTTTACCTCGGCACTTCGCTGCTGCTGAATGATTTTTATAAGGTGCCCATTTTGGTGGCATTTTTGTTTTCGGCTATTGTGGGTTTTGTGTTGTACCCCAAAATAACCTTTCACGATAAGATTGAAGAGTTTAGCAAAGGCGCGGGCGACTCGGGCATTATGCTGATGATTTTGATTTTCTTGCTGGCAGGCGCGTTCGCAGAGGTGAGTAAAACGATAGGCGCGGTGCAGTCTACCATCAACTTTGCTTTGTCTTACGTGTCGCCCAGTCTGTTGATTGGTGGCTTGTTTTTAACGGCTTGCTTTATTTCGCTTTCGTTAGGTACTTCCGTGGGCACCGTGGTGGCACTTGCGCCTATCGCTGCAGGTATCAATGAATCCGTTCCCGGCACGTTGGCAGTAGGCCTTGCGGCTGTGGTGGGCGGTGCCATGTTTGGCGATAACTTAAGCATGATTTCAGACACCACCATTGCGGCCACACGCACGCAAGGCGTGGAGATGCGTGCGAAGTTTAAAGTAAACTTTTGGATTGCCCTGCCGCCCGCCATTATTACTTTTCTACTGTATGCATTTACTACTAATCTTCCAACGCAGTCTGCGGCTGTTTACGAATATTCGTTTGTCAAAATCGTTCCGTACCTGTTTATTTTTATTGCTGCCTTATTGGGCATGAATGTGATTTGGGTGTTGATATCGGGTATTTTTCTTTCCATGGTGATTGGCTTTTTTGTGAGTGACCTCACGCTGTGGCCGATGATCAACGCGCTCAACACGGGTATGGCGTCCATGTTTGAATTGAGTTTAACGTGCATCATCATTGGCGGCATTGTGGGGCTCATTCGCTACTACCGCGGCATCGATTATATTTTGCACCATGTATCACGACATGTAAAAAGCAGCAGGGGAGGCGAGTTGGGCATTGCTTCGCTCACGGCTTTGGTCAATGCCACGCTGGCCAACAACACCATTACCATTTTGATTGTGGGGCCACTGGCCAAAGACATTGCCGATAAAAATGGTATTGACCCACGCAGAAGCGCCAGCATCCTCGATACCATTTCATGTTTCGTGCAGGGGCTGTTGCCCTATGGTGCACAGATGTTGGCGGCACTGGCTGTGGCTCACCAGATAATAGGGCCATTTGATATCATGGCTCATCTTTATTACCCGTATTTGTTGGGATTGAGCACGCTGGTGTTTATTTTTATTCAGAAAAAAGAAGTAACATTTAGTAGATAGCCTAAAATCGGCCTCATATTTTAACGTATCGCTTAAAGCCCACTAGAAATGGTTGGCTTTTGGTAGTTTTATGGCTTGAATAAATAGTTGGCGGTAATTTTAAATTTCATGAAGATTCGGTTGGCATTAATCATTTCAGCCTTAGCTAACATAGGACTTTTTTTATTCATTTACTTCCAACGCAGAACGACACCACCTCCATTTGACCCATTTCATATCAGAACCGACTTTAAGTACTCCGACTTGCTTTCGGACGGATATGCTAAAGTTCCAGTTGACGTTCTAATGGTGGGTAAAACTGTTGGCACCTTGACAATAAACTATCAAGTTTCTGAAGAAGATGGTAGCGTCTATTACCGCATCGCGACAATCCAAACAGGAATGAGAGAAGTGGACACTTTAAAAATTTATAAAATCATAGAGTCATATGATGCTGACATATTAATACTGCCTGGGACGAACATCAAAACAACAAATGCCCCTCCGTTAACATCAACTTTTTATGTCAAGCACAGGTTGAACAAGCAGATTTTTGAATGTTACCTGACAAGAGCAGAGAATGATAACTATAATATTGAAACGGAGTTTGAAAGCCCTTTGAAAAATGACAGCCTGATTGAAAGGGAAAAATACTTCTGGTTAAATCGAGAGAATCGCTTTGGCCCTGATACATTGATTTTTGATGATGGTCTAACTTTAATTCGGAATTTCTGGAACTGGAGTAAGGAGGGAGAAGAAAAAATATTTAGAGCAAATGGGATATTAGCACTGATTAGAAATTACAACGACTGGACTCTACAAAATACTATATGTTACTATGAAGATGGCTCAATAGAATATGATGTCTTATCTTATAACATGACTGGAACAAGCACTTGGTGGTATCCGACTGGAGTTAAAATGGAGACAATTGAGTATAAAGATGGAAGAAGAAATGGTCGACATGTTACATATTATTCCAATGGAAAAGTGAAGACAAGTGGACAATACATCGGGGGTTTCTACGACAGGGGAATAAAAGATGGAGATTGGATTTATTATGACTCCCTTGGACAGATCAAAGGCAAAGAAATCTACAAGCGGGACAGTCTGACAAAAAAAATCACTTACTAAGAATAAGTTTATTACTAATTCATTTGTTACTGGCCAACTGTTGCTTATTCCAACTCTCTCCACCACTCTCCAAACTTCTGCTCAGATTTTAATAAAACCGCCTCCCCAATCATAGGCGTAATCAGATTCACATTTTTTTCTTTGGCTGCTGCTACTGCGCGATTGATGGAATCATCCCACGCATGGTTGGCCAACGCAAACTTGCCCCAATGTACGGCCATGGCTTTTTTGGTTTTTAAATCAATGGCTGCCTGAATGGTTTCTTCGGGCATCATGTGAATGTACTTCCAGTTTTTGCTGTACTGGCCGCATTCGAGTAATGCCAAATCAAATGGGCCATGTTGGTCGCCAATTTCTTTGAAGTGTCTGTCATAGCCAGAGTCGGCACCCAAGTACAATTTCATGCTCGGTGTTTTAAGCACAAATGAAACCCACAGTACTTGGTTTCGCTTAAAACTTCTGCCGGAGAAATGGCGGGCGGGCGTGAGCGTAATGGAAAATCCACTTCCTAAATCTACCACCTCATGCCAATCTCTTTCAATGGTGTTGTTGGCATCGTACCCCCAAAATTCTAAATGTGAGCCAGTGCCCAACCCACAAATCACTTGTTTTACTTTTGGTTTGAGTTCCATTACGGTTTGGTAATCGAGGTGATCCCAATGGTCGTGCGAGATGAGTAGATAATCTATGATTGGTAAGTCAGCGGGTTTGTACACATCCGCCCCCGCAAAGGCACCACCTACCACGGAAATTGGTGACACGGTGCCACTGAAAACGGGATCGATCAGAAATGTTTTGCCATCCACTTGAATAAAGTAAGAAGAATGTCCGAACCAGACCAGTATATCTTGGTTGGGGTCGAGGTGGAGAAGGTCTGTTTTTTGAGTGGGGATTTTAGTTTTTGGCTTTCGGTTCTTGGTTTGTTCAAAGAAGAACTGCATCAGCACCGTAAAGAAGTTCGCGCCTTCGGTGAGGTCGGGCGTGTAACTGGCGTTTTCGAACTTACCGTTTTTGTATTGTTTTGATTTTTTGATGCGCTCCAATCGTTCGCCAACAGGCGGTTTTCCGAATTTGGATTGATTGGTGAAGAGCCAAATCGCGGTTATTAAAAATGCAATGACGATTAGGACGGGTATCATTTTTTGCTCGGGGGTAATTTGTTAGGTAGTCGGAAAGTCCGAAAGTTTATTGCTTGTAAATGATTTTCTTTTTGGACTAGTCGTCAATGTACAACCTCCAACTTCAAACTTCGAACTTCTAACCTCGAACCTCTAACCTCGAACTTTCCCCTTCACCCACTCCCTCGCATTCACAAACGCTTCTATCCATGGCCCAATTTCGTCTTGCTGTTTGTTGCGGGTATAGTGCGGCCAGTTCCAAGGGAACAACGTACGTTCAATGTGTGGCATGATGGCCAAATGTCTTCCATCTTTTGAACAGAGTGAAGCCACTGCAAATTCAGAATCGTTGGGGTTGCCCGGATATTGCTGATAGGAATAAGTAGCGGCCACTTGGTAGTTGTCCAAACTTCCCAACACAAATTTCCCTTCGCCATGTGCCAGCCACACGCCCAAGCGCGAGCCTGCCAGCGAACTCATCATCACTGAATTGTTTTTGGGAATATCGATGGTGATAAACGTGGACTCAAACTTTCCTGAACCGTTGTGGTGCATTTTAGGATGCTTAGCCATTGGTATTTCGCGATAGACGAGACCTAACTCCATCATCAACTGGCAGCCATTGCAAACACCCAAGCTCAGTGTGTCGGGACGTGCGTAAAAGTTATCAAGCGCGGCTTTTGCTTTGGGATTGTACAAGAAAGAGCCTGCCCAACCTTTGGCAGAACCCAACACATCCGAATTCGAAAACCCACCCACAAAAACAATCATGTTTACACCGCTCAAATCTTCGCGCCCCGAAACCAAGTCAGTCATGTGTACATCTTTCACATCAAAGCCAGCGAGATAAAGCGCGTAAGCCATCTCACGATCTCCATTCACACCTTTCTCGCGGATGATGGCCGCTTTTATGCCGGAGGGTGTTCTGCGTTTTGCATCGATGCCCAACGATTGAAACGTTCCTTTAAAGTGAACCGGGAATTGATAGGTGAGGGGTTGTTGGGTGAAATTTTCTTTTCGTTCTTCTGCATGACCCTTTGGTCGCTGAATTTTATCGAGCAGGTAGGAGGTGTGGAACCATTTTTCGCGCAAAGCCTCAAGCTTCAAGCTCCAAGCCTCAGGCTGGTTCGTGCTGCTCATGGCTTGTGGCTTTTGACCCGAGGCTTGCAGCCTTAACACATTATCTGAAGTAACTTTCCCTAGTTCTTTAAAAGCGATGTTATTCTTACTCAGCCCATCTATCACCGCATTCACATCGCTCACTTGTATCACTACTCCGGGATTTTCAGCAAACAATGTTTTGATCGGATCTTTTCCTAAGTCTAAAGTCACATCGATTCCTGTTTGTTGAGACGGGAAACACATCTCCAACAAAGCAGTGATCAACCCACCCGAAGAAATATCGTGACCCGCCAAGATTAGATTTTGATTGACCAGTTCTTGAACAGTGGTAAACGCTTTCGCAAAGTAATTGGAATCTTTGATCGTTGGCGCATCATTGCCAAGTGAAGAGAGTACTTGGCCTAAGCTGCTTCCACCTAACTTCAGATCATCTCTTGAGAAGTCTATGTAGAACAACGTTGAGCCTACCACCGGCTTTAAATCGGGTGACACAGTTTTACGGATGTCACTCGCTTCTGCCACAGTAGAGATAATCACGGTACCGGGCGAATAAACGACATCACCATTTGGATATTTTTGCGTCATCGACAGTGAATCTTTGCCGGTGGGAATGTTGATTCCCAATTCACAAGCAAAATCACTAACTGCTTTCACTGCTTCATATAAACGCGCATTTTCGCCTTCATTTTTTGCCGGCCACATCCAGTTGGCACTGAGCGAAACACCCTTTAGTCCGTGGGTGAGTGGTGCCCACACTAAATTGGTCAGCGCTTCGGCTATGGCTAGTTTGCTTCCATACGTTGGATTGACCAATGCTGCCACGGGCGCGTGACCGATGGAAGTTGCAATTCCTTTGTTGCTCAAGAAGTCAATTGCCATTACAGCCACATTGTTCAAAGGCAACTGAATTTCACCACACGTTTGCTGCGTGGCTACTTTACCGGAGACCGATCGGTCTACTTTGTTGGTCAACCAATCTTTGCATGCCACCGATTCTAATTGCAACACTTGCTCGATATACGATTGCAATTGCGATGCATCATATGTTACGTCTTTGTAAGTTGTTTTCTGCGACTGGTCTTTTAAAATAGTTTTCGGTGATGAACCAAACAAATGATTCATTTCAAGTTCTACCGGATTCATAGAATCCTTCGCGCCTTTGAAAGTAAATTTTTTATTGCCCGTAGCCTCGCCCACCACATACATCGGTGCCCGTTCGCGGTCAGCTATTTTTTTCAGCGTGTCAATATCTTTTTTGTGCAGAGCCAATCCCATCCGCTCTTGCGATTCGTTGCTGATGATTTCCTTTGCCGAAAGGGTAGGGTCACCCACGGGAATTTTTTCCACTTCAATCGTACCACCCGTTTCTTCTAACAATTCAGAGAAGCAATTCAAGTGGCCGCCTGCCCCGTGATCGTGAATGGAAACAATCGGATTTTCTTTTGATTCCACCATTGCGCGAATGGCATTCATCACACGCTTCTGCATCTCGGGGTTGGAGCGCTGAATAGCATTTAACTCAAGCGCATTGGCGAATTGACCGGTGGTTACAGACGATACGGCTGCACCACCCATCCCGATGCGGTAGTTATCGCCACCCATCATCACAATTTGATCGCCTGCTTTTAAGTGTTCTTTCTTGCTGTCTTTTTCTTTGCCAAAGCCCACGCCACCAGCCAACATAATTACTTTGTCGAAACCGTATTTCTTTTTTTGTTCTTCATGTTCGAAGGTGAACAAGCTTCCGCTGATGAGCGGTTGACCAAACTTGTTTCCAAAATCACTTGCGCCATCCGATGCTTTGATAAGGATTTCGGCAGGTGTTTGGTAAAGCCACTTTCTTGGATCATTTCCTTCCCAAGCTTTGCCCTTCTCCAAACGCGGATACGAAGTCATGTACACAGCCGTTCCCGCTAGGGGCAACGAGCCTTTTCCGCCTGCAAGCCGATCTCTGATCTCTCCACCCGAACCGGTGGCTGCGCCATTGAATGGCTCAACAGTGGTGGGGAAGTTGTGTGTTTCTGCTTTCAACGAAATCACCGAATCGAAATCTTCTATTTTGAAAAAATCGGGTACGTCTTGTCGCTCTGGCGCAAACTGCTCTACGCGTGGTCCTTTGATAAAGGCCACATTGTCTTTGTAAGCCGAAACAATTTGATTCGGATTTTCTTTGGATGTTTTTTTGATGAGCTGAAAGAGTGTCATCTCTTTTTCAACACCATCAATAACAAACGTGCCGTTGAAAATTTTATGGCGGCAGTGTTCGGAGTTCACTTGACTAAATCCAAATACTTCGCTATCGGTCAATTTTCGTCCCAGTTTCCAACTGACTTCATTCAAATACGTGATTTCTTCCTCGCTTAGTGCAAGGCCTTCTTGCTCACTGTATTTTTTAATGTCGTCAATTTCAAGAATGGGAGCTGGAGTGAGATGAATCGTAAATATATCTTGGTCGAGGCCATCGTATAAGTGCTGTAGCATGCGGTCGAAGTGAACATTTGCCGTGACTGCAAAGAACTCTTCAATCCGCTCAATCCCTTTGATGCCCATTGTCTGCGTGATTTCTACCGCGTTTGTGCTCCAAGGTGTAATCATCTCCTTGCGGGGACCCAGGTACTTTCCGGTTAGCGATTTCTCTTGCAATGGCTTCGCTCCGCCAAAAAGCCAGGTTAGTTTTTGCAAGTCCTCAACCGAAAATGAATGGGTCGTGCCAACCCCGTAAATAAGGTTGGATTCTGTGCGGAAAAATAGAATCATGGGAGTGGAAAAATGAAGGGCAAAAGTAGCTAACATTTATCAAAAATTGCAGAGAAAAATCGGTGCCGTTTGGGTATTTTTGATCGATAGCATAAAGAAAAATCGCCATGCGTGGGATATTAATTGTAGCACTAGTGATCGTATTGAAGGTAGCAAGGGCACAGGAGACGTTGATCGTGTTGAATGACAGCACAAAAGTAAAAACCGAGATTACGGCTCTGTCTGATAACTTGGTATTTACAAAGGCCGGGAGTTTCAATATTTCTGAAGTCTATTCGGTGCGTTTCGCAAACGAAGACGAATACCAACGCAAGCGCGTGATGGGGGATGTACTTCGCTCATATCCCATCAAAGTATACGGTGGTAGCAAGCTGCTTCCGGCTTTGGTGGCTCGGCCACGGCCAGCTGTTGAAGATAGCCCTGAGAAGCCCGAAACATACTATCAAGAAAATGGCTTGAAGGAAAGCTATACACCCAAAGGCGATTTTGGCTTGGGCATTGGTTTAGATTATGGTGGCCTTGGTGGCCGATTAACCTACATGCCCGTGAAAAGATTTGGACTTTTTTTCGCTGGTGGTTATGCCTTTGCTGGGTTCGGTTACAATGCGGGCGTTCACTTGCGTGCAGCACCGGATAAGCGAGTTTCGTTTATTGCTAATTTGATGTACGGCTACAACGCAGCCATTGTGGTGAGCGGTGCGCCACAATTCGATAAGCTCTATTATGGTGCGTCTATTACGGCAGGCGTAATGTTGCGGTCTAGACGAGATGAAAACAATTTCTTTACCATTGAATTGGGTGTGCCATTTAGATCGCAAGCATTTGATAACGACTATACATCATTAAGGAATAACCCAAGTGTTCGGATGGGACCTGTGTCACCTGTTACGTTCAGCTTGGGTTATCATTTTGGCTTTTAATAACCACGTGAATCGACTTGTCGATCAAGTCATTATGTCCAGCTTCAATTAGGAAAAACTCTTTCTCCTTCAGTTTCGACAAAAAGGGTTGCATGTTTGCAGCGGTGATGATTTTATCGTAACGACCGACAACGATTGTAAATGAAATTGCGTGCTGGTTGATGATACCGGCTAAGTGTTTTTGATCAAATTTCAAGTGGCGGAAGTAGACCCACGTAAAGTAAACCCTTCTGCGTTTTTCTTCGGTGTTCATTTGGTGTTCGGCAAACCGCAGTAAACCACTATCAACCAAATGAAGCGCGCTCAAAAATTTGGTTAACCATAACAGTCTTTTAGGGTGCAAAATCATGCTCTTGAATAACGAGCGTGTTGCAATGGGATAGGTGGCGAGGCTGTACCAAAAACTTGTTTTGATGCCATCGGGTGCAAGGAGGGTAATCTTTTTCACTTTCGTGGGAAACAACTCAAGCGTTGCCAGTGCAAACTTGCCGCCCATGCTAAACCCGGCCAACTCAAAATCGGTGATGGATTCCTGTTTAAAAAACAGCGTCATGATTTCTTGCCAATCTGTTTTCTCCAATGCCTCTCGGCTATGCCAATGGCTTTGGCCGTGGAAGAAGAGGTCAAATGAATAAAGTGTGTATTGATGACCCAACGCTTCTACCCACGAATCGAAAACGCGATGATGTTGGCCAAAGCCATGGAAAAGTAGTAATACGCGGGCACCATTTCCAGCCTTCGCACAATGCAACCGATTGCCTTGGTAGTTGATATAGCTGGCCGTTACAAACATGGTCTAAAAATAGTGATTAAGCGTTGGTGTGTATCAATGGCAAATCCAAACAAAAAGCACAATTTGCATTAACATCTAAAATAAATCCGCCAGCGCCCCGTCTTTACCATCAAAAGAATCGCGGCACATGGACTTGGCCATGCAACAGATAAAGGAAAACACATTCCTGAAGGAGAAAGACAAACTGCTGGGGTTTATCCGCAGCCGTGTGTCTACGGTGGAAGAGGCGGAGGACATACTTCAGGATGTGTTTTACCAGTTTGTGGCCGGCTACGAAACCATTGAGTCACTTGACCGGGTTACTTCTTGGCTGTACAGCGTAGCGCGCAATAAAATCATTGATCGCTATAGGCGCGATGCCGCACGACCAAAGCAAACCGACTTTGAATTAGTATCAGGAAGGGATGACGATGCACCGCTTACGTTGCAAGATATTTTGCCAGACCTGGATAATTCTCCCGAGGCAACTTTGTTGAGAGAAGCGATTTGGGATGAGATTACCGATGCATTGGCTGAATTACCCAGCGACCAAAGGGAGATTTTCATCCAGAATGAAATAGAAGAAAGAGGTTTCAGGGAAATTTCCGAGGAGACGGGTGTGTCTATCAATACGCTGCTTTCGCGGAAAAGGTATGCAATACTGGCGTTAAGAAAGCGATTGCAGAAGTTTTATAATGATGTAGTCGATGGTCGATAGTTATTTGGCCAGTTGCCATGGCACAAGACTGTGGACTGCAAAATTGAAATGAGTAGTAATTTGAAGAGTAGAAAACTAAAATAGAAGGAGTATGAAACGTGGAAAATGGATTGCAAAGGTGTTGATGATGGTGGCGTTAGGAATAGTTGCAGTAGCAGCGTTTACATTGATCACCATGTATTTGTGGAATGGGCTGGTGCCGGTGTTATTTAATGGCCCGGTGATTTCATTCTGGCAGACGCTTGGTCTTCTAGTGTTGAGCAAAATATTCTTCTCCGGTTTTGGCGGAAGGAACCATGGCGGCCACCGTTGGAAAGGATACTGGAGAGAACGTTGGCAAAATATGTCGCCTGAAGATCGGGAACGGTTTAAGCAAAAAATGAAAGACAAATGGTGCTACCGCGAACCCGTGGCACCGTCTGAAGAACGTACCACAAACGTTTGAGATAAAAGGCTAGAAAAAAAGTTCTTTTTCTTAACAAAAAATCAAAACCAATCGTACTAATTCTCGTTTAAAAACCGTGGAAACTTTTATTAAGTTAAAAGTTTCCATAGTTTTGCGCCCGCTTTAATAACGCGAAGCGCCCAATTGCATGGAAGAAAAAGATACAAAGGATAAGATCTTAAAAGGAGCAGAGGTACTGTTTATGAGGTATGGTGTGCGCAGTATTTCGATGGATGACATCGCGCGTCACCTTTCGGTTTCCAAGAAAACCCTTTATCAGCACTTTGCCGATAAAGACGAATTGGTGACGATGGTATCGAAATCGCACATGCATTCCGACCGCTTGGAATACGAGCAGATCACCAAGAATCCAGAAAATGCCATTGATGAACTGCATAAGATAGCCATTTGCCTGAAGCGCGATATGGAAGAAATGAACCCTACGCTGCTCCACGATATTCAGAAGTTTCACCCCAAGGCGTGGGCAATTTGGGAGAGTTACAAATCGGAATACATCTACAACTCGATTGTTCGTAACATCAAGCAAGGAATTGAAGACGGCCATTTTAGAGCAGACATCAATCCGCACATTTTGGCAGCCAAGCGATTGGGCGTAATTGAAATGTGTTTTGACGAGCGGGTGTTTCCCTCTTCGAAATTCAATTTGGCCGAAGTGCAAACGCAGGTATTCGAACATTTTGTTTACGGCCTTACTACCGACAAGGGCCGCAAGCTTTACCAGAAATACAAAGAAAACTACATCAACCAAACCAAAACAAATCAACCCAAACATGAAACGATTTTATAGATTATTGTTAGTTGTTGGAAGTTGGGGAGTGGCAAACGCACAAGATGCGCCACCCAATGCCTTCACTTTACAACAATGCATAGAGTATGCGCTAAAGAATTCAATCACCATGCAAAACATGGTCATTGATGAGCAAATTGCCCAATCAAAAGTGAAGGAGACGATAGGGATTGGTCTGCCCCAGGTTAGTGGATCGGTCAATGCAACTTCAAATCCAACTCTGCCCAGATTCTTTGGCGTAAAGCAGCGTTTATTTGGTTTTTCTGGATTGCCCGCGTCAGAATATCCGAATTTTTTCCCTCAACTAGGCGATAACGATGTACTTGCATCTCAAAACTTCTTTCAGTTGAAGAACAGTTTAAATGCTTCTCTCTCAGTCAATCAATTAATCTTTAACGGCTCTTACTTGGTGGGTTTGCGTGCATCATCAGCATTCAAGAATTTGGCATACAAAAGTACCAACCAAACCAAAGAACAAACGATTGAGCAAGTAACGAAGGCATTTTATTCCGCATTGATTAATCAAGAACGTATTAACCTTTTTACCAATAACATCGCACGGGTAGATACGTTGCTGCGTAACACATCGGCTCTCAACAAAAATGGCTTCGCAGAGGAAATTGATGTAGACCGTGTGCAGGTGACCCAAAATAACTTGGTCACTGAGAAAGATAAATTTGAGCGCCTCCAAACACTCAGTTTAGAATTATTAAAGTTTCAAATGAACTTTCCGATGGATCAGCCCTTGGTGCTTCTCGGCAAGATTGATGACATTTCAACAAACGTGAATTTGGACGATTACCTGAAGGAATGGGACTACAAGAACCGGCCAGATGTACAGGTGTTGGAGGCCAGTCGCGAGTTACAGCGATTGAACGTTCGAAACAAGTATGCTGCAGCGTTACCCGTTTTGAGCGCCAACGCAAATTTAGGTTACTCCAAACAAGCAACAACATTCGGTAATTTGTTTTCGAATGGTCCAGATTTCGCTGAAGTTCAGGGTGTAGGTCCAGACAAACTCTACCCCTTTAGTTCTGTTGGCATCACGTTGAGTATCCCCATCTTCACGGGCCTTCAAAACAGCTATCAATTGCAACAAGAGAAATTACGGTTACAAAAGATCGACAATAGTTACAAGCTGTTGAAATCGTCAGTTGACTTATCAGTGAAGCAGGCTGTTACTTCCTATGAAAATAGTATTCAGTCGTTAGAGGCGCAAAAGAAGAATATGAAACTGGCTGAAAAAGTGGCTCGTGTAACGAAAGTTAAATACGGTCAAGGTGTTGGGTCTAGCCTTGAGGTGGTTGATGCCGAATCAGCCCTTAAAGAAGCGCAGGTGAACTATTACAACGCTTTGTATGATGTTCTCGTAGCAAAAGTCGATATCGACAAAGCATTTGGAAAAATCTTAACGAACCAAAACACTCAGAAATAAACCCAATATGAAAAAACAATTTTACACCAATCCATTTTTAGTGCTGCTGGTAGCTGCATTAGCTGTAGCCTGCGGTGGAGAGCAAAATGACAAAGCTGCCCAGTTAAAAGAATTGAAAGGCCAGCAAGCTGAGATCGCAAACAAAATCAAGGCGCTCGAAGCAGAACTCGCGAAAACAAATCCGGCTGCTGAAAACGTGAAAACGAAGGATGTGTCGCTTGCCGAGCTGCAACCTCGGCCGTTTGATCACTATGTGCAAACACAAGGTACAGTTGAAGCTATCGACAACATTTTGGTTAGCGCCAAAACCATGGGCATCATCACACAAGTTTTTGTTCGTGAAGGTGATGTTGTTTCAAAGGGCCAAACATTGGCGCAAATTGATAATTCTTTAACGCTGCGCGGCATTGAAGAAGTGAAATCCGGTTTGGAACTCGCCACTACCGTTTACAATCGCCAAAAAAATCTGTGGGATCAAAAAATCGGTACCGAGGTGCAATACCTTCAGGCAAAAAACAATAAAGAAAGCTTAGAACGAAGACTCGCTACCCTTAATGAGCAATTAGACATGTCGCGGATTAAATCGCCAATTAATGGTTCGGTAGATGAGGTAGAAGTGAAGATTGGTCAGAATGCTGCGCCTGGGGCGCCTGCTTTCCGTGTGGTGAGCAACGATAAGCTTAAATTAAAAGCCAATATCTCTGAAGCGTATGCCAGTGACATCAAAAAAGGAAACAAAGCGGTGGTAACCTTTGGTGATTTGAACAAGACTATCACCGCTCAAATTACGTTTGTGGGTAAAACTATTAATCAACTCTCTCGCACGTTTCCAATTGAAGTGGCCTTGACGAGTTCAAACGATTTTCGACCTAACATGACGGGCGAAATAAAAGTGATCTTTCATTCTGAGCCCTCGGCCGTAGTGGTGCCTGTTAATGTGGTACAAGACATCAATGGCCAGAAGGTGGTGTACACCGCTGAGGCCAGTGGTGATAAATTGTCAGCCAAGAAAAACGTGGTGGAAGTAGTGGGGATCTATGGCAGCTTTGCTCAAATCAAAGGATTGAAAGCCGGAGATAAGATTGTAACGGTGGGCTACCAAGGGTTGAACGATGGCGAAAGGTTAAAAATCTAAATCGATGCTCGATGTTCGGGGTTTGAAAACTGATTCGAACCTCTGATATCGAACGTACAATTTCCGAAAATATGAAAGACCTCGAAAAAGAATTTAAGCCCACCAGTTGGGCTATCGATAATAAAGTGAGCATTTACGTGGCCACAGTGATCATTTGCTTGGCAGGTATGTTTACCTATGTGAGCCTTCCAAAGGAGAATTTCCCTGAGGTAGTGTTTCCGCAGATCATCGTTACTACCGTGTACGTGGGTGCGTCTCCATCTGACATGGAGAACCTGATCACCAAAGAAATTGAGAAAGAGTGTAAGGCGATAGCTGGTGTTAAGAAAATCAAAAGCAGTTCGGTGCAGAGTGTGTCGAGCATTATCATCGAGTTTCAAACGGATGTTAATGTGGACAAGGCAAAAACAGATGTGAAAGATGCGGTAGACCGTGCCAAGTCAAAACTTCCGTCTGATTTAAAAGAAGATCCGCAAGTGATCGACATCGACTTGTCGGCTCAGCCCATCATGAATATCAACCTCTCTGGTGACTATGATTTGCAGACGCTGAAGAAATATGCAGAGCAGATGCAAGATGCTATTGAAAGCATCAAGCAAATCAGAAAAGTAGAGATAGTGGGTGCGCTTACACGCGAGATTCAGATCAACATCGATATGTTTAAGTTGGCGGGCGCGGGTGTAAGTCTGGATGATGTTCAGCAGACAATTGCTTCTGAAAACGTTATTATTCCGGGTGGTCAATTGGCTGTGGATGGCATGAAGCGATCATTGACTGTGAATGGTGAATACAACAATGCGACTGAAATCGCTAATACCATCATCGGATCAACAAAGGGTGGAAAAATCTATTTGAAAGATATTGCCGAAGTCATTGACTCGCACAAAGAACAAGAAAGCTACGCTCGTTTAGATGGCAAGAACGTAATTACACTCAACGTTATCAAAAGAAGCGGTGAGAACCTAGTGATTGCATCCGATCAGATTAATGAGGTGGTGAAAGACTTTAAGGCAAATATTTTACCTCCGGGTACCGATATCACCATCACAGCTGACCAGTCTGAGAATACGCGTACAACGTTGCACGATTTGATCAACACGATCATTATCGGTTTTGTGTTGGTGGTGATCATCTTAATGTTCTTCATGGGCGCGACCAATGCATTCTTTGTGGCGATGTCTGTTCCGATTTCTAGCTTCATTGCATTCTTGGTGTTCCCCATGTTGGATTATACTTTCAACCTGATGACATTATTCTCTTTCTTGCTGGCATTGGGTATAGTGGTGGATGATGCCATTGTGGTAATCGAGAACACTCACCGTGTGTTTGATAATGGAAAGGTGCCGATTCGCAAGGCTGCTAAAATTGCAGCAGGCGAAGTGTTCTTGCCAGTTTTGTCTGGAACCATGGTAGTGTTGGCTCCATTCATTCCGCTGGCATTCTGGCCGGGTGTGATTGGTAAGTTCATGATCTATTTGCCGATCACACTGATTGTTGCCCTCTTGGCTTCATTGCTGGTGGCCTATATCATCAATCCTGTGTTCGCGGCTGATTTCATGACCGAGCACAACCATGACCATGAGAATAAAAAGAAAGTAGATAAGCGTTTTATCATTATTACCATGATTTTTGGCATAGCAGCAATTATTTTTTATGTCTTTGCCGCTGTAAACAAAGGATTAGGAAGGGAATTCAGTGCATTCTTTGGCTTCGGTAATTTCACAGTATTCTGCTATGCTGTTTATGCACTTTATCACTTTTACCTTGCTAGAGTGATTTCTCATTTCCAAACAGATTTCTGGCCGGGCGTGCAGGAGCGCTACAAGAAAATTGTTGCCAAGTTCTTGATTGCCTACCGCCCGATTTGGGTTGTAGTGGCGGTCATCGGGTTGTTCATTTTTTCAATAGTCTTTACAGGAATCAGAAAACCACCGGTTGTATTCTTCCCACAAGGTGACCCGAACTTTATTTTTGCCTACGTCACTATGCCCATTGGAACAGACCAAAAGGTGACGGATTCCGTAACTAGTATTGTAGAAAAGAAAGTGGTGGAAGTGGTTGGTAAAGACAATCCACTGGTAGAATCAATTATTTCAAATGTGGCGATCAGTGCTTCTGAAGATCCTTTCTCAGGAAGTCAAGCGCAGCCTCATTTGGGTAAGGTGAGTGTTGCCTTTGTAAAGTTTGCACAGCGTAACAGTCAGTCTACCAAAGAGTATTTGGATAAGATCCGGGAAGCTGTAAAAGGCATTAAAGGCTGCGAAATTTCTGTGAACCAAGAGGCAAACGGCCCACCCACCGGTAAACCTGTGAACATTGAGATTGCTGCTGAGGACTTTAGTGTACTCGTTGCCACGGCCGACAAAGTGAAACGTTACCTGGATTCGTTGCAAGTGCCAGGTGTGGAAGAATTGAAATCAGACTTCCAAGCCAGCAAGCCCGAAATTTTAGTGGCTATTGATCGTGAAAAAGCAAACCGTGAGGGTATTTCCACTGGTCAAATCGGGCAGGCCTTGAACGTGTCCATCAACGGCCGAGCGGTTTCAAAATTCCGCGATGCCAATGATGATTATGACATTACGTTGCGTGTAGATGAAAAGTACCGCAACGATATCAACACGTTAATGAATTTGCCATTGACCTACCGCGACATGAGCATGGGTGGAGCAGTGCGCCAAGTGCCAATGTCGGCTGTAGCAAAAACAGAGTATAGCAACAGTTTTGCGGGCATCAGACGTATCAATCAAAAGCGTGTGATCACATTATCGTCTAATGTGTTGGGAGATTACAATGCCAACAACGTGGTGGCTGATATTACAGATAAGCTTTCTAATTTCCCTACTCCAGAGGGCGTAACGGTGAAAATGACTGGCGAGCAAGAAGACCAAGCAGAAACTTCTGCCTTTTTGGGTGTCGCATTCTTGGTAGCGTTTGGTTTGATATTTATGATTTTGGTGACGCAGTTCAACTCTACCAGCCGTCCTATTATCATCTTGGCTGAAATCGTGTTCAGTATCATTGGGGTGTTAATTGGTTTCTCCTTGTTCAAAATGGAAATCTCAATTGTGATGTCTGGTGTGGGGATCATGGCCCTGGCAGGTATTGTTGTGCGTAATGGTATTTTGTTGGTAGAGTTTACCGACTTACTTCGTTCGCAAGGCATGGAGTTGCGTGAGGCAATTGCAGAAGCGGCTAAAACTCGTATGACGCCAGTATTGTTGACTGCGATGGCTGCCACGCTTGGATTGATTCCATTAGCGGTTGGCTTGAACATTGATTTTGTAACGCTCTTCACCGAGCTCAATCCGCACATCTTCTTTGGTGGCGACAACGTAGCCTTCTGGGGGCCGCTCTCATGGACGATGATTTTTGGTTTGATATTCGGAACCTTCCTTACTTTGTTCTTGGTGCCGGTTATGTACTTGCTGGTGACAAAGCTAAAAGAGAGGATTTTTGGAAAGAAGCCAGCGCCTACGGGCACAGCGTCAGAATCAGTGGCGTTGGGTTAAAATAAAATCTAAATAGAGTCGTCTGTGGAAACACAGGCGACTCTTTTTTTATGCGGAATCGACTTATGACACTTTTATTTTTTGGAGCCATATTTCTGATCATTGACTACTACTTTTTTCAAGGTGTGGTAACGGTCAGCAAAAATTGGTCTACGCTGTGGAGAACTACCGTGCGGTATGCATTTTGGATTCCGACTGTTTTCACTTTTGTGGCGTTGCTCTGGTGGGGTTTTGGTGATCCCTATCGCTACAGTGCAAACTTTCGAAATTGGATGCTAACCGGCATTGTCGCTGCTTATTTCCCGAAACTGGTGGGCATTGTGTTTTTGTTGGTAGATGATGCACAGCGGGGGGTGAGATGGATCCTTTCGCTTTTTCAAAAGAAAGCTGAGTCGCTTCCGGGTGAGGCCATTAGTCGTTCTGAATTTCTTTCACGCACAGCTATGGCGGCTGCCGCGGTTCCTTTCACCGCTTTTACCTGGGGCATTGTTTCGGGCGCACATGATTATCGCATCAGAAAGGTGACTATCAAGTTGCCTAATCTACCCAAGTCTTTTGACGGCATCACCATTGGCCAGATTTCAGATATCCATTCGGGTAGCTTTTGGAATAAAACAGCCGTGAAGGGTGGGGTAGAAATGTTGCTTCAAGAGAAACCGGATTTGATTTTTTTCACAGGCGACCTCGTCAATAATGAATCGAAAGAGGTGAACCAGTTCATTGATGTTTTTGATAAAGTGCGAGCGCCTTTGGGTGTCTTCTCCATTACGGGCAATCACGATTATGGTGACTATAAACCTTGGAACACAGAACAAGAGAAGCAGCAAAACTTTCAAGATTTGATTCACGCACATCGCTTGTTGGGCTATGACTTACTGCTGAATGAAAACCGCATCATTACACAAGCAGGGGAGAAGCTAGCCATTATTGGTGTCGAGAACTGGGGCACGCGGTTCTCTAAGCATGGCGATTTGGAGAAAGCATATCGCGGCAGCGAAGAGGCTACAGTAAAATTGTTGCTTTCGCACGATCCCACTCACTGGGATGCGCAAGTTCGCCCTCAGCACCCCAATATAGACGTGATGTTTGCAGGCCACACCCACGGTGCTCAGTTTGGTGTGAACATAGGCGACTTTCAATGGACGCCCGTGCAGCATGTGTACAAACAATGGGGCGGTCTTTACCAGGAAGGCAACCAATACTTGTACGTAAACCGTGGATTTGGCTACATTGGTTACCCCGGCCGGTTTGGAATGCCCCCCGAAATCACAGTTTTTACGTTAAAAAGGGCTTAAAAAACACCGAAAAAGCAGTAACCTTTTCGTTCATTTGGTGTTGTTATCCAAATGACTGATTTGGTGCTGATCCCGATGTTTCCGCTTTCCATTTTTCCCTTACCGGGAGAATTGGTTCCTCTCCACATTTTTGAGCCCCGCTATCGACAGCTGTTGCAAGATGCCGAAACGCGTGATATCTCATTTGGAATTTATTTCAATCACGTTTCGAACACCAATAAGCTTGGTTCGCTCGTAAAGTTGGAGAGTGTTCTCAAACGCTACTCCGGTGGTGAATCGGATATTGTTGTGAAGTGTCATGATTTGTTACAGTTAAAGACATTGTACCGAACTTACCGCGATAAGTTGTATCCTGGTGCTGATGTTCATTTGATGGAGGTGGATACCATCACACCCGTTACACCGGCATTAGTGGAACGTTACCAACAATACATGCAGTTGATGAATGTTTCGGCTCAACCTAAAAAGGTTTCGGCTTTTCATATCGCCAACGAGTTGAACATGGACTTGGAGACGAAACTAAAATTCGCAAATCTGGCCACAGAGAAAAAAGAAACCTTTTTATCCAATCAGCTTCATTATCATCTGCAAATTCTAGAAAAGACAGAAAAATCAAGAGATGTTTTTCATCTCAATTGATGGTTTGTTTGCCAACAGACCTACTGTTCGCGCTTGAACGATTAGTGTTCAAAACCGAGAATTAACATCTTTTCATAATTTTTTAACATACGCACTGCAACTTAAAGATTGGCGTTGCCGTCTCTAAATCAAAAGATATTCATGACCAAAAAAATTTTAGTTGCAGCAGTGTTGTTGGGAGTGACAACATTTGCCTTTGCCAAGCGAACTACAGGTTCGGATGTGGCAGTGGTGAAGACGAAGGAGTCTGTATTTAAAGTGATGTACCAGGCATTGGAAAAATCAACCGTTCAGGTGCGCATTGCCAATGCCGAAGGTGAGATTGTTTTCAAAGAATCATTTAAGAACACCGATGGCTTTGTGCGGCCATACAACTTATCTGAGCTGCCAAAAGGCAGTTACTCAGTTACGGTGGATAACGGTACGACCATTCGCACAGAGATGATTGAATACAGTCAACCGATTGCTGAAAAGACGGTTCGTTTCGAGCAAGTGGCTGATCAAAATAAAATTGCTGTTACCGCTTTTGCTTCGCGCGCGAGTGAATTGGTAATTAAAGTGCTTGACGATCAAAAACGAGAACTCTTTAGTGAGTCTTACCGCGTGAATGGCCAATTTGGAAAGTTATTTAATGTTAAGAATGCTACATCATATACCATTGAAGTGCATGACGAAAATGGTTTACTGAAGGCGTTCGTGCGGTAACCAGCACCATCAATCATCATGACGAGCCCTGTTTGTTCAGGGCTCTTTTATTTTATTAGGTGCAATCGTTATCGCTTTTTGGCTCGCGGCTAAGATGAAAAAAGATCGCTTGCAGCCATTTTTTTTGCGTTCATTTTTCTGTTTTGACGATGCTTCACCCGCAAACGATTTTCTGATTTAAAAATCAAGTTTGCTTACAAGTTCGCATCCCGTAGCTACCAACGCCCGTACATTTGCGTCATCAAACAAAAAGAAAAAACAAAAATGAAAAAGACAGCAATCCTAATGTTCGCTTTAATTGTATGTGCAATGGCATTTGCCGCAGATCCCAGCTTGGCTGTGGTGAATGGCAAAGAGAGCATCGTAAAGGTAATTTACCGTGCTGAGACAGCGGAAAATGTTCGTGTGAAAATTTATAACCAAGCAGGCGAATTGGTTTTCACTGAAGTAGTGAAGGGTTACAATGCCTTTATGCTACCTGTGAATTTTGACGGCCTTCCTTATGGCCAATATACAGTAGAAGTATCGGGCAATTCAGGTACAAAGTCACAGAAAGTGGATTACAACCGTGTTACGAAAGCAGTTGCTGGTGCCGTAACTGCTGCTCCTGTAAAGGCTGTGCATGTTGCAAAGGTGGGCGAAGGTTCTAAATATTTGATGTCGGTATCAAATGAGGGATCGCAGCGCATTAATGTTCGCATCTTTGATGCGGCCAACAACTTAATTCACACCGAAAGCAGGTCGATTAATGGAAGCTACGGCATGATCTATAACTTGGAACAAATTGTCGGCAACCCAACCTTTGAAGTAACGGATAAATCTGGCAACACTGTAGTTGTTAAGAAGTAATCAACAGCTCAAAAGTTCAAATAAAAAAAGTCCACCTGTTTGGGTGGACTTTTTTGTTATCAAACCGAATTTTATTTTTTTGATGCTGCTTTCGCAAAGTCACCGGCTTTGATAATTGAAATCATGTCCGGCTTCAAGTACTTCTTCATGGCGGCATTGATTTGATCTACCGTCAGGGCGTTTACTTGTTTTTCGTAGTTTTCAACCCATTTCATATCGCGGTTGATAAACTGGTAATTATTAAGTGTACTGGCCAAAGAATTGTCCTGTGCGCGGGTTACGCTCTGGCCTTGCGTCCATCCTGATTTCGCTGCGGCCACTTCTTCTGCGGTAAAGCCGGTAGTAATCACTTTTTGGATCTCGTCTTTGAAGGCTGCCTCCAACTTGGCTACGTTCTCTGGCGCATAAATGGCGAAGGCATTAAAGGTTCCGACATTGTCTAGCGAGCCGGCAAAGAACTGTGACCCGACACCATAACTTAAGCCTTCTTTTTGGCGGATGCGTGTTGCCAGACGTGAGTTTAAGAAACCACCACCCAACATATAGTTGCCTAACACCAATGCGGGGTAATCAGGGTTATCGTCACGCATTTCCATACCCAAGCCAGCAACAAAAAATGCATTCGCCTTGTCAGGGGTTTCAATACTTTCATTAATTGCTGGAACAGGATTGTATTTTGAAACCAAGCGCTGGTAAGGTGTGGCACTCTTCCAGTTACCAAACAACTCGGTTACCAATGCCTTCACTGCGGGCTCATCGAAATCGCCCACGAACGACATGGTTGCATTGTTGGCTCCATAGAAGTCAGCGTGGAATTTTTTCAACTCTTCTAGCTTGGTGGCCTTGATGCTCGCAACGCTCTCGTCAAAACTTTCTACATAGCGAGGATCACTCTTTGGATAAGGATTCATGTGCTGCTGCATACGGATGCTCGCTTTGGCCGTAGGTTCGCTACGCTGCGATTCGATCCCGGCAATTTCTTCTTCCTTCAACTTTTCAAATTCGTCTGCAGGAAAGCTCGCTTCTTTTACCACTTCTGCCGCGAGTTTCAATACTTCAATTAAGTTCGGGCGCGTGGTTTCAATGTTTACCGATGCTTGTTGTGCATTTCCAAAAATCTGTACGTTCGCCTTCAACTTATCAAATTCATCTTTGATCTGTTGACGTGTACGTTTGGCGGTGCCTTTGTTAAGCATGCTCGCTGTCAATTCGCCAATGGTGCCTTTATTGGCCAATGTTTGTTCATTTCCGAAGCGGAATGTCATGCGCGCCTGCACTGACTCACCACGCGTCTTTTTGCTCAAGAAAGCAACCTTCGATCCATTGGGCAATGTTGTTTTGGTGGTACGCGATTCGATATTGGCAGGAGCGGGGTCAAATGCCTCTCCTTCGGCAATGGTCTGCGTGCCCTTGTAATCCTTCACTAACTCTTGCACATTTGGTGCATCGGGTATTTCTGCACGGTCCGGCTTTTCTGTGGGGATGAAAGTGCCCACGGTGCGATTGTCGGCCTTGAAGTATTTTCCGGCTACTCGCTTGATGTCAAGCAAACTCACTGCTTTGATTTTGTCTCGCGTGATGAATAACATCCTCCAATCGCCCATACCAATGTACTCGCTGAGCTCAAGTCCGATTCTTTCAGATGAGTTAAACGACAAGTCGATATTTTTGAGCAACTCTGTTTTTGCGCGCTCCAACTCTTCTTTTGATGGCAGGTTTTGATTGAATTCGTCAAAGACTTTTAGCATGGTATTCTTTGCATCATCCAATGATTTTTCTTTCAGTACCTCCGCGAAAGCCAGGAAGATACCAGGGTCTTGCAACTGGAAGTTGAACGAGCCTACGCTGCTGGCTTTTTTTGTATCTACCAACGCTTTGTACAGGCGTCCACCAGGCTCGGTTGACAAAATTTGGTTCATAACTTCTATCGCGGCAAAATCGGGGTGCGTGCCGGGGGGGATGTGGTAGCCCACCATTGCCAGTTGTACATCGCCTACACGTTTAACAGTGACCGTGCGTTCACCATCTTGTGTGGGATCTTTGGTGTAGGTAGTTTGCAATAGGCGCTCTGGTTTCGCCAAAGGCCCAAACTTCTCGTTCACCATTTCGAGCGTTTTGGCTTCATCGATTTTGCCGGCAATCATCAATACAGCATTGTCGGGCTGGTAATGTTTGCGATAGAATGCTTGCAACCGCTCAATCGGAACATTTTCAATGTCGGCCCGTGCACCGATGGTCGACTTGCCGTAGTTATGCCACTCAAAAGCGGTGGCCATCACGCGCTGCCACAAAACTCTAAAGGGGCTGTTTTCCCCACTTTCAAATTCATTGCGCACTACGGTCATCTCGCTGTCAAGATCTTTTTTTGCAATGTACGAGTTCACCATTCGGTCAGACTCTAAATCCAATGCCCACTTCAGGTTTTCTTCTGTGGCGGCAAAGGTTTCAAAATAATTGGTGCGATCGAGCCACGTAGTTCCATTGGGGCGTGCACCATGTTCGGTTAATTCTTGCGGGATGTTGGGGTGCTTGGGTGTGCCTTTGAAGACCAAGTGCTCCAGCAAGTGAGCCATGCCTGTTTCACCGTAGTTTTCGTGCTTCGAACCTACCAGGTAGGTAATGTTCACCGTTATGGTTTGCTTGGATTGATCGGGGAACATTAATACCCGCAAACCATTGGCCAGACGGTATTCAGTGATTCCTTCAACAGTGGTAACTTTTACAGGAGGTGCCAGTGCGGGCTTATCCAGCATTTTTGGTTTTTCGGGCGAGCCAGATGGCTTTTGTTTACCCTTGTTCTGTGCAAATGCGGGAGAAAATGCCACCAGCATCAACAAAATAATAAGTGATTTCAAACGCATAGTGTTTGGATTTAATTTGAAGCAATGTAATCGATTGCGACAATCAGCGCAACGGGTATTTTTCGGGGGTGACTTCTAGCTGGTAAGGTCGATTGGGCATCACCTAAAGAGCAATATCATAAGAAGCCATCTCGAATGAATGATTGTCAGGTGGAGTGTGGCGAAACCTTGGTTGGGTTAAAATTGCCTGCGACTAGCTAAGGCTGACATCATAAAGAAAATTAAGATGAAAGCTACATATTCCTCCTATACTGCCCACCTACTTCAAACAATGCCTTGGTAATCTGCCCCAGCGAACACACTTTGCATGCTTCCATCAGCTCTTCAAAAATGTTTTTGTTTTGAATGGCCGCCTGCTGCACTTTCTCCAATGCAGCAGTGGCCTTGGCATTTTGATACTGGTGCAACTGACGAAGCATTTTGATTTGGTACTCTTTTTCTTCGGTAGTGGCTCTAATTACTTCTTGCGGAATAATAGTAGGGGAGCCCTTTGAACTTAAGAATGTGTTTACCCCAATAATGGGGTACTCGCCCGTGTGCTTTAACGTTTCATAATACAAACTCTCTTCTTGAATTTTTCCGCGCTGGTACATGGTTTCCATTGCACCCAGCACACCACCTCGCTCGGTGATCCGATCAAATTCCAGCAGCACCGCTTCTTCTACTAAATCGGTCAATTCTTCGATGATGAAGGAACCTTGTAATGGATTTTCGTTTTTGGCAAGTCCTAACTCTTTGTTAATGATCAACTGAATGGCCATAGCCCTGCGCACACTTTCTTCTGTGGGCGTAGTAATGGCTTCATCGTAGGCATTGGTGTGCAGCGAGTTGCAGTTATCGTAGATCGCGTACAGTGCTTGCAGTGTGGTGCGGATGTCATTAAAATCAATCTCTTGTGCGTGCAACGAGCGGCCCGAAGTTTGGATGTGGTACTTCAACATTTGGCTGCGCGCATTGGCACCATATTTTTCGCGCATGGCTTTTGCCCAAATTCTTCTGGCCACACGGCCGATTACCGCATATTCCGGATCCACTCCGTTGCTAAAGAAAAACGAAAGGTTAGGTGCAAAATCATCGATGTGCATACCGCGGCTCAGGTAGTATTCCACGTAAGTGAAGCCATTGGCTAGTGTAAAGGCCAATTGCGAAATAGGATTTGCGCCTGCTTCCGCAATGTGGTAGCCAGAGATGGAAACCGAATAAAAGTTTCGCACTTTTTGGTTAATAAAGTACTGTTGCACATCGCCCATCAGGCGCAGGGCAAATTCAGTAGAGAAAATGCATGTGTTCTGTGCCTGATCTTCTTTCAGAATATCGGCTTGCACGGTACCGCGCACCTGGTTCAGCGTTTCGGCTTTGATTTTTTCATACACGTCTTTGGGCAGCACTTGGTCGCCTGTTACGCCCAACAACATCAAGCCCAATCCGTCATTTCCTTTTGGTAATGCACCTTGGTAGGCGGGGGCATCATCTTCATTAGGATAAAGCGCTTTGATTTTTTTCTTCACTTCATCCTCCAACCCATTCTTCTTGATGTAGAGTTCGCATTGCTGATCGATGGCGGCATTCATGAAGTAGCCGAGCAGCATTGGTGCAGGGCCGTTGATGGTCATGGAGACCGATGTCTTTGGGTCGCACAGGTTGAAACCGCTGTATAACTTTTTGGCATCGTCCAAGCAGCAGATGCTCACGCCAGAGTTGCCGATCTTTCCATAAATATCTGGGCGATAATCAGGATCGTTGCCGTACAACGTTACCGAATCAAAAGCGGTGGACAGTCGCTTCGCGGGCATCGCCAAACTCACATAATGGAATCTTCTATTTGTTCTCTCGGGGCCACCTTCGCCTGCAAACATGCGAGTAGGATCTTCGCCTTCGCGTTTGAATGGATAGATACCGGATGTATAGGGGAACTCACCCGGTACATTTTCTTGCAACTGCCATTTCAGTAGATCGCCCCAAGCTTCGTAGCGAGGCAATGCTACTTTAGGAATCTGTAAATGCGAGAGCGATTCACTGTGAGTTTTGATGCCAATCTCTTTATCGCGCACTTTAAATTTGAAAAGCTCGTCTTTGTATTGCTTTACCTTGGCAGGAAAATCTTCAATGAGTTTCCAATTCTTTGGATCTAAATTCAATTTCAATTTATCAAACTCGGCTTGAAGCAATTTTGCCAAATCTTTGTTCTCACGCGAAACCGTATCAATTGTTTTTTGAACCGCATACAGTTTTTGCGCCACTTCTTTTTGATTAGTTACCCAAGAATCAAAACTGCGATTGTTTTCGGAAATTTCACTTAGGTAACGGGTGCGATGAGGAGGGATCACAAAAATCTTTTCAGACATTTCGCGTGTAATGGCAAAAGTCGATTTCAAATTGGCTTGCGTCTTCTCCACAATTTTATCCATCAAATGTTTGTAGAGCTGGTTAGTGCCTGGGTCGTTAAATTGTGAAGCGATGGTGCCGTACACGGGCATGTCTTCGGGTTTTCTATCCCACAGGTTGTGATTGCGCTGGTATTGCTTTTTTACATCGCGCAACGCATCCAGCGCCCCGCGCTTGTCAAACTTGTTCAAGGCAATTACATCGGCAAAATCGAGCATGTCGATTTTCTCGAGTTGGGTGGCAGCACCATATTCGGGGGTCATCACGTAAAGCGAAACATCACTGTGGTCTAATATCTCTGTATCGCTTTGGCCAATGCCCGATGTTTCTAAAATAATCAAATCATACTGTGCAGCTTTTAATACCTGGATTGCTTCTTTTACGTAAGCCGACAAGGCGAGATTTGATTGACGTGTTGCGAGCGAACGCATAAATACCCGCGAACTGTTGATGGCATTCATGCGAATACGATCGCCCAGCAGTGCACCACCGGTTTTCCGTTTGGATGGATCAACAGAAATCAATCCGATTGTTTTGCCTGCCCCGTCTTTAGCGGGGTCCTTGAAGTCAAGCAAAAATCTACGCACAATTTCATCCACCATCGATGATTTACCCGCCCCACCGGTGCCCGTGATGCCCAGCACAGGCGCATGAGATTTTTCAGCCAGGCTATTGATATGGTCAAATATTTTTGAGTGCTTGTCGCGGTAGTTTTCAGCTGCCGTAATCAATCGGGCGATGGCTACCGGGTTTTTATTTTCCAACTGTTCCAATTCATTGGACAGTGTTTCGCCCAAGGGGTAATCACTTTGTTGCACCAAGTCATTGATCATGCCTTGCAAGCCCATCGCGCGGCCATCATCAGGTGAGTAGATGCGCGTGATGCCGTGGTCCATCAACTCCTTTATTTCTTCAGGTAAAATCACACCGCCACCGCCACCAAAAATCTTAATATGACTTGCGCCTTTTTCTTGCAACAAATCGTGCATGTATTTGAAGTATTCATTGTGGCCGCCCTGGTAGCTCGTCATCGCAATGGCCTGCGCGTCTTCTTGAATCGCGGTGTTCACTACTTCTTCCACGCTGCGATCGTGGCCAAGATGAATTACCTCACAGCCTGTGGCCTGGATAATCCTGCGCATGATGTTGATAGCAGCATCGTGTCCATCGAACAAGCTGGCAGCGGTTACGATGCGTACTTTGTTTTTGGGTTTGTAAGGTTCGGCTTGGTGAAATATGTTACTGATTTTTTCCTTTTTGTCGGGCGAGGCGGCAACTTGACTCATAAGCAATCGATTGAACGGCAAAAATAATGATAACGGGATTAGGAAGCTAACAATTGGTAGGAACGGAGATTGGACGAATAAACGATATTTGTACCATGTTATTCCATATCGCCACCCAACAAGATTGGGACGCACAAGCAAGTAATCATTCTTACCTACCGCAAGGGTTTGCCTCGGAAGGATTTATCCACCTCTCTACGGAAGCGCAGGTGCCTGGCGTGCTGCAGCGCTACTACCAAGGCCGAACGGATTTGTTGATCTTGACCGTTGACGAAACAAAGCTTACCAGCCCACTGAAGTATGAACCAAGCACTAGCGCAGAGTTGTACCCGCACCTTTATGGGGCTTTGAACAAATCTGCCATTGCCAAAATTGAAACAATCGAGAAAGTTAAATGACTTTTTTTCTCTTTAGCTTCTTAACTAACTGCCAGTATTCTTTGCCGTAGCCCACCAAAATTTCTTCGCCTTTTCTGATTTCGCATGTAGCCTCGATGTAGCAGCGGGTTCCTTCACTCACATATTCTGCATTATTGCGAAGGCCTGGTACTTTTGACAACCCCTTGGCATCGTTGGCATAACGGCCCAGTGTATGTTTTGCCGGCAACGCATCTATCACTGCATTTCGCGTGATGTACATCAGGTAGCCGTTAACTCCATCGAGGTGTTTAACGTCCTTCCATTTGCGCAATTTGCCTTTGTATTCAACAATGCGTGTGCCTTTCATGATTGATACTTTTGTAAACAATCCCTTCCCTGAATTGGGTAAGTTCGACCGCTTGACATACAGGGATTTTTCTAACAGCGCCATTCAAATCGCAGGCTATTCTTCGTAAAATTCTTGCAGTGCACCGAAGTATTGTTCTGTCCAACCTTCTACGATGTCGTCATATGCCTCATCGGGAATGTTGCTGTGGCGCAGCTCGACTGAAGTTCCTTTCTTGTCTTCATGCAATTTGATGGTTACAATAGAGGGCTCTTCCTGTCCATCGAAATACCATTGTTGAACGATTTTTTTATTTTCTTCAAATTCCAAGTTCTTGCCCACAATGGAACCTTCCCATAAACTAAATTCGCTTCCCGGCTCGGTGCTCATCACCGCTTCTTCACCCGACCACAGGTGAATGGTTAATGGATTGGTAAGCGCCAAATACACATCGCTGGGTGGTGCGCTAATGATAAAATATTTCTTGAAATCTTTCATTTTATAGACAGTCGTCTGACAGCTCAAAAGCGCTCTTGAAGACTATTGATTGAAGTGGTACAAAAAAACCAAAATTCCATTGAATGCCGGTTTTGCATTGTCTTTGATTTCGAGCGTAACGTCTACCTCAAATTTGGTGATGCCCCTCAGGCTAATAATAGAATGTAACTTGGCGCGCAGACGCACCTCTTGATTTACCAATACGGGCTGGTTGAACTTGAGTTTTTCGATGCCGTAGTTCACCATCATTTTTATGTTTCGAAATTCTGCAATTTGGTCCCACAGGTGCGGCACTAGTGATAGTGTGAGGTAGCCGTGGGCGATGGTGCTTTTGAAAGGACTTTCAGCAGCACGCGTAGTGTCTATGTGAATCCATTGATGATCAAGTGTGGCATCTGCAAACTGATTGATTTGGGGTTGCGTGATTCGATGCCAATCTGAAACGCCCAGTTCTTTGCCAAGAAACGTCTCAAACTCTGCGTGGTTGCTAATAATGAGTGTGCTCATGCAATGTGTAAAACACGAATGTACTAAAAATGTGAGTGCGGAGGGTTGAACCACGAGTGGGAATTAGTGAACTTTGAGCTGCAATGGATGCGATTTGGTCAACGTACGGAATGGGTTTTGTTTGCGTGATGGTGATGCTCACCCTGGTGTGGGCAGCCAGCGTGCGGTTGACCAATGCCGGCATTGTAGATCCTTTTTGGGGTTTGGGTTTTGTGCTTGTGGCTATCTGCTATTTTCTGAATGGGAGCGGAGATACCATTCGAAAATCAGTGGTGCTAGTGCTGTGTGCTGTTTGGGGACTGCGGTTATTCGGTTACTTGTTTTGGCGCAATTGGGGCAAGCCTGAAGATTACCGTTACCAACAGTTCAGAAACCGCTACGGAGCACATCGTTATTGGTGGTTTAGTTTTTTCCAAGTGTTTTTGCTTCAGGGTGTTTTGTTGTGGCTTATTTCTGCCCCGTTGCTATTGGTTCAGTTCAGTCCGCAGCCATGGAATTTGATTGATGTAATAGCGTGTTTTGTATGGTTGATCGGTTTTTTATTTGAAGCGTTGGGCGACTATCAATTGATGAAATTCAAGTCGAATGAAAGCAACAAAGGTAAGCTGCTAACCAGCGGTGTGTGGAAGTACACGCGGCACCCTAACTACTTTGGCGATGCGTGCGTGTGGTGGAGTTTTGGTTTGTTTTCGGTGGCAGCGCGCAGTTATTGGCCAATACTAAGTTCGATTTTGATGACCTGGTTGTTGTTGAAGGTTTCGGGTGTGGCACTGCTGGAGCAAGCACTCAAAAAACAAAAGCCCGGCTATGAAGATTATATGACTAACACGCCAGCGTTTTTCCCATGGTTTCCAAAAACTTCGCGCAAATGAAGATACGTTTTGCTATTGAAACAGAGCGCCCGCTGGTAAAACCGGTGGTTGATGTTGAAACGTTGGAGTCCATTGATCCGCAACGGCTCGAAGACTCGTTTGTGTACGTGCATTGCCATTTCGATAATCCTTCGGATGATATGTTGATTCGTATTTGGCGCACCACTTTTTTGATTGACCGGACTTCGGGCGTGCGCAGTCAGTTGTTGCATGCCGAAAACATTTCGTACGCTCCGCAATGGACGATCATTCCGCGAAAAGGCGATTTTACTTTTTTGTTGATTTTTGGCGGATTACCAAAGTCATGCACGGTGTTTGATTTGGTGGAGGAAGTTGCCCAGCCGGGCGGATTTTTTGTGAAAGACATTCGCAGAAACGAGACTGACGTTTACCATATTGATATTGATTGAGTCGAAGTTAGAGGCTGGATTCTTGATACTGGATTCTTGAGGCTGCAAGTTTTAGTTCTTTTTGTCATATCGAGTGCTAGCGAGGTGTCTTTTGAATGAGGGGAAGTTATTTTGTGTCAAAAAAGATGTCTCGTTCCTCGGCAAGACAAAGCTATTTTATTAGTTGGCTCCCCGAACTCATTTGTCATAACGAACTAGAGCGAGATTTCTTTTGAATAGAGAAAAGAGAGTTTGTTTTTTCAAAAAGCTCATTCCTCGACATGACAAAACACCAAGTAAAAAATTAGGGGCTAGCGCCCCCAATTTTATCTTTCTTGAATCTCGAGTATCGAGCCTCCAACCTCGAACATCTACCCTCCAATTTCGATCATCGATCAATGCACCACCATTATTTTCTTCCTCACTATGCCTTTGTCTGTCTCTAGTTGAATCAAGTACACACCGGGTGCGAACTCTTGCGTGCTAATGGTTTTACTTTGCTGGCCTTTGTCAATGGCAGTTTGGTGTACACTCTTGCCCACAGCATCATACATTACCAAAGGAGTGTTTTGTGTGGCCACTTCCGGCAGACTGACGACTAGTTCTTTATCTGCGGGGATAGGGTAGAAGGATAAGTTTGTAAGTTGGTCTGGCTCAGTGCCGGTAACGATGCTTGGTAGATTGTTCGGATTGCTCAGTAAAAATGACTGAAGAACTTCTTTGCGTTTTAATGTCTTGTCAACTATATCTTGACTTTCATCCAGCTCTTGAATAAACGCAATAAAAGCTAACTGAGCAGGATTAACTCCACTTGCAACCTCCCAGTTGAAGGTTGGAATATTAGGTACCGTCTGGCCAGCGGCAAGTGGTAGTTGAATTGGGATTCCAGAAGCTGTGGGCAGCATCTTTCTCATAACAAACTGATAATTGCCCGATGTTTTCTCGACAACCGCGAAAAATAAGTTGATTCTTTTCCCTGCAGGAATTGAATTGATGGCTTTTATAGTCACAGTCGCTGCGATGGAGCTTGGTGTGGCGGGTTGAGAAACAATGTTTAACTCAAAATCGCTTGCCACCAGTGATCTCAAAAGTGAGGTGGCGGCTGACCAATTCGTGGTAAAATCCCCTTTTGTCAACCCGTCTACGAATCCAACTGGTACATTCGTCCCGTTAATAATTCCATAAAAAGCGGCACGTGCTCCATGATCTGCTGGGTTGTTTTGATTAACCGCATCGTTACCCGGGAAACTCGTATTGTATTGAATTTTTACGATCTCTGTTGAATTAATTCCTTGATAACCGGTATTATTATTCGCAAAAATATTGCTATTCACTTTTTCATTTGTAAAATTTTCAACTAGTAGAAGGCGATTTCTTTCCACAATTTGCACATTGTGAAATGCAAACCCGCCTAACTGCTTATTTGCATTGCTCCCAAAGGCAACGCGAAAACGAACTTTTTGACGGGACACTGCAGGAATAACGTCAAGCGAATGTTTTGCATTAGACCATTCAGTATCTCCCTGTCTCGACCATGCCACCAAGTTTTGTGCACCGGGGTTACCACCTTGAATGTTTTGCTCGTTATACCAACTAATACCGGTTGAGGTATTCGATCCAGACAAAAACGTCCCAATGTTAGACCAATTCAAACCACCATCTGTTGAGAACTGCAATACGGTGCCATCTATACCACGTTCAGTATCTGTCCAGTAATCTAGCGAAATTGCTGGTTTAGTAAAGGCTGACAAATCAAAACACGGGCTATTCACGAATGATTGATCGTTGGCTTTATAGTCACCTGATAAGCCTGTTACCCAAGCTTGATTAGATGGTTTAAACGAAGTCTTGTTAGGAACTCCAAAGATCCATCGTGAGCTATCATTTCGATCTTCAATCTTCCATTCAAGTGCATTTACACTTGTCATAGAGTAGA
Organism: Bacteroidota bacterium; assembly: GCA_018267275.1. Classification (GTDB taxonomy): domain Bacteria; phylum Bacteroidota; class Bacteroidia; order Cytophagales; family Cyclobacteriaceae; genus ELB16-189. The sequence continues at coordinate 279,758 of JAFDYV010000002.1, forward strand.
TAGACGCAGGTGATGCGATTAATTTTTTTAGAATAGCCAAAGTCCGCGTATTTGAACTTACGCAGCCGACAGTTGTCTTTCCAATGCTTTTGACAGTAAATGTTGAAGCTATATTATATAAGTGATTAGGTTTTGAAAAAGTGCCCGTTGTATTAGTTACACCGGTAACCGTGGCATTTACGAGTCCGGAGGGAACGATAATACCATCACCAAATTCCCATGCTGCTTCAGCCAAGCTTGTGCTTAATGGGTTTAGCAGTTTTATCTGAAAATTCGTTTGATCTGTTTCGCAAACATTTGAAAAATCAAAATCAACTTGCGGGATTGCACCAACTACTACGTTTCTGGTGACGGAATCCTTGCAGACTCTATTGCCAAATGCCGCTGCTGGATCAGCTTCTACATACAGTTGAACGGCAAATGATCGGTCTGAAGAAGTTGAAAAAGTATGATTCGTTGATTGAACATTTCCAGATACGAGCGGAGTTCCGTCATTGAAATTCCAGCGCCAGAACTTGTTGTTAGAGTTACTTACGGCAATAAAATTTCCTGGAACGCCCGAACATTGATTTCCAATCGAGAAATTCGCCACCGGGCTCGGTAAAATATTTACAAACGTAGAATCTTTGCTTACACACCCCGTGATGCCCGAAGTAACAGAATACAGGAGCTTGGTGCCAATGCCACCGTTTGGCTTGTTGAGCAAATACGTGTCACCATTGGTAATTGTCACGGGCAAATTATCAACAAAAAAGTTTCCATTTTTTGGAGTTAGAGTGATTGTTCTGGTTCCTGTATTTGCACAATAGACCTCATTTTTTGACACTCCAGCTATTGCTATGTCAAGCTTTGGAGACACTGTAAATGTTCGGTTAAAGTTTGATGTGCAACCAATGCCATCTGATGTTGTGTAAGAAACCAAAAATTGAATGTCACTCCTAGGGCTACCACCTTTTGCTGGTTGTACGGCCGAATTAAAAAATGCTTTTGGGTTGAACGTGAACGATTGCGAGTTGAAAGTCGAATCGTATGGTGTGGGCGTCTGGTAGCTCACCTTGTAGCTGCTAGATGGGGTATTGCCATTTATTAAGATGCTAGGGTCGTCAAAACAGAATGAAGTTTTGTTGTTTGGGGTAAATATTGCGTTTGGCTTGGGGTAAACGTTGTAAACTCTATTGATTGTACTCTTACATCCAATATTGTTGGTAAAGGTTGCAGAGATACTGATACTTTCAATCGCAGTTGATCCGAGATTCTTTTGATCGAAAGCAACCTTTGGCACAAAATACCCCGTGCTGTTTGTGTTGTTAACAACTCCAAACCCTCCAAAAACAACGTTGATAGATTGATCCGTGGTTAGGTCAACACGCGCTCCTTCGTAGCAAAAATTCGAGTTATCTGCGGGAACAGCCGAATCCCAATTGATTGTCGGTAAAGGGTTCACAAAAATTAACTGTGGTGTGGTAACCCCAATGCATTTATTGGTGCCCGTACTTCCAGTTGTCAATGGATCAACGCTGTATCTGATGTAAACGCTTTGTGCGGACGCTGGATTGCCAGCATCAAAAAAAGCAACTTGAGGATCAAAATTTGCTGAACCATTGTTCAGGTCCGTCAGACCCTTTGAGGGAGGTGATGCCTTGGTGTAAGTACTGTTATCAAACGAGATCTCAAAGAATCCAGAGGCTCCATTGGGTTTGTTTCCAGTTACTTTATAAGGAGTGGGTGGGGTCAGGTTGCAAAACTGATCTGGGGTTACTAGTCCGGATGTCAATCCTGAAAATGAAACGATGGGAACTGGATTTACCGTAACAAACCAACCACTATATGACAGGTAACTCGTTCCTCCGGTTCCACCAACATTAAATGCGTAACTCAAATCTTGGCCAGCGCCAATGGTGTAGGGTGCTGTGGCTGCTCCACTTACAAACTGCATGTAGGCCATCAGGTAGGCTCCAGTAAAATTTGGTTGTGTGGGGTAGGCATTACTAGTCGCAAGTTTCCGAGGATCAAAGATTGTTCTTGGTAAACTTTTAGATTTTGTGATGCCGTCTGCCGGATCTACATAGTTTACAGAATAGGTTCCTCCTGGATAAGTTACGCTTCCATTGGTACCGAAACCATATTGCCCAAATTCATAGTAGTTTCTAATGAATCCGTTGAAGACAATTGGGCTATATCCATAGGAGACTACATAAACAGTATTCCATGTATGTACATAATTCATAATGTTTTGAAGCGCGGCCGAGGTGATTCTTATTTCTACTGGAAATTCGCTGTTGCAAAACTCAGACGGAAGTGGTGCTGGGCTTGGAAATGCCCCAGACGTGTTATAGCTAAAATTATAAAAAGCAAACCCGGTACTTACAGAGTAGTTATTTGTAACGGATTTTGGGCACCCATTTGAAAGTACTGCATCATATTTGATACCGAAGGTCCCCACACCCGCTGCTGAAGGTGAGAATTGAGTCTTCTGGGCAGGTGGAGGTGACGGATTGGTAACGGTCAAAACCCCAATACCCGAGAAAGAACCCCCTGTAATTGACGGAAGTAAGTCCACTGCTGGTGAGGTAGTCAAGAAGCTGGAGCCATCCGAAGGGGTGAAAGCTAAAACTTCACTGATATTTTTTACCGTAACTTGAATGTTAGACGGGAGCGAACTACATCCAGTTGAACCCTCTGTAACAACAACAGAATATGCACTTGTCTGGTCGGTCGTCCCCGTGTTTGCAGTTGTTAGGATTGGGTTCGGAGAACTGCTTGTAAAACTTGGGCCAGTCCAAGAGTACGAGTACGGCCCCGGCCCAGTGGAATTCGTTAGCGTTGGACTACCACCTAAAATAATATCAACGCCAGGGCAGACAGCAGACGCACCAGTTTTATCGGTTCCCGCGTTGGCAGTAGGAAGAGGCGAGACGGTTATCGTAAATGAGGTTGCCGCACTTTGGCAACCACTTGTTAAGGTGGCATATCTTGTTTGACTGCCCACGGGAGAATTGGTGAACCCCAGTGCTGTGAGACTTGGAGTCATATTACCTGCAAGCGCAACAATTTCTGAGGATAGGCCTGCATCGTTGTACCATTTAATCGACCCAGTGCCGGTGGCAGAAACTGACTTGCCACTAAGGGAACCGTTCAAGCACACAGAATTTCCAGCTCCCAAGCCCACGCCAGTGAGTGCGGGCGAAGATGTTGCACATGACCCTACAGTTGCAAAGATGCTACCCAACCCCGCGTTTGATATCGTACCATCACTCGCACCAGCAACGCGAACGATGTCAACATTTGGATTTCCGGTGCTACTCGTCTTGACCTTCAATCCTGAAATCGTCAACACGTCTAACTTATTGGTGCTGGCAACGGAGTAGGTAATAGTGATAGATGTAAAGTCTATCGCTGAAACGCTGGCACTAGTAATGTTGGCGCTTGGAGCAAATGTCACGGTTGGCGGAGACGTTGGATCGAGAATATATCCTGATGCGCTGAAAGCAAGTTTAAGGGTGCGGCTGGCACCTGCAGCAAAGTCATTCTTCCCGTTTTCGGTTAAAACAATATTGCTGATCGTGGTAAAGGTAGCGGTGTTAGCTGTTGCCGACCCTGTTGTACGAGTTACACCGGCAGAGGTTGTAAAATTCAAGACCGTGTTACTCGCTATACCAGCAAATGCGTTTCCAGCCATATCCGTTAAAACCTTGTCACCAATAAGAACGTAATAGTTGCTACTTGTGCTAAGGGCAGGAGAGGCAACAAATGTTATTGTGTTGGTGCCATTGAATCCGGTAAGGCTTGCCCGGGGCACAGTCTGAACGGTGGTAGATCCGGTTTTCACCAGGATGTCAGTATCATTCGCAGTTGATGAAACTGCAGCCGATACTTGGATATTTTCGCTAAATGTGATTGTATAGGTTACGTCTGTCGCAACATTCAATTCATCGTCTAGGGGGTCTGTTAGGGTAATTGTAGGAGGGGTCAAGTCTACTGGTGACGAACTAACTTCCACGCCTGAAGACCATAAATTATTCTTAATTGTAAACGCCTTAAAGAAATAGGTCGTTCCGTTAATGAGATTTGATACTGTGATAGGGGGAGCACTTCCGAAGTAAACAATTTTTTCCCCGGCAGGAAAACCTTGGGTCGTTGCGGCTCCGAAATTTAGGTTCCCCGTATAGCTGTTCGTTGATGGTGCACCAGTAACTGTACCGCCTTGTTTTGCGACAATCAAAATGTTGTCGGCACATGACGGGTTAGCCCAATTAAGTTGAATGCTACCATCTTGTGGGGTTGGGGTGTACCCTGTTACATTTGGAGGCGCACTTAATGTGGCACTACTAAATGTTACAGGCGCAGAGTACGAGGTGCCTGTGGCATTTAAAATCAGGAATTGATAATTGCCTGGGGTTAGATTGGTTAAGTTCACGGAAGTACCTGAGGTGTTTTTGTAGATCAAAAAAGCCGAGGGATCGTTTTGGTACGCAGTGCCTGGGCTTGCCCAGTTTGTGCTTGCTGTTACGTATGTCGAAATATTCGAAGTGGGAGTTCCAGCGTTAATCGGAGTTGATCCAGCCTTTGCAAAAACAAGCAAGGTATTTACAACGCTTGGATTTGTCCACGATACTGTTCCTAAATCCACGCAAGTAGTACTCGTAAACGTTGGGCCTGTAACGGGCGAGGGCAATGTTGTTGCACTAATTTCTGTGCCGCTTGACCACGTGGTCGTTTTACGTGTAAATATTTTGAAGAAATAAGTTGTGCTACCCGCCAAGTTGGCTATCGTAGGGGTTGCATTTACCCCTTTGTAAAGTACTTTGGCACCGGCATCGAAGTCGGGTGCAATGGCCGCGACAAAGTCGATGTTTTGTGTAGGGTAAGCTGCTGCGCCACCTGTAGGCGCGCCACTAACTGACGAGGTTTTGCCCACAATCAATACTTCATCAAAGCATGTAGTGGGGTCTGTCCATGTAAGCCCCAACGAGCTATTTGTAATCGCATTAGCACCAAAGCTCCCTGCGTTACCCGGTGCGGCCAATGTATTTCCTGATGTGGTTGCGGCAGTAGAATAACTCGTACCATTGGCATTGAAAATCAAAAAGTGGTACGTAGTGTTGGCATTCAATCCGGTCAATGATACTGAACTAGCTGTGCCGCTATAAACTAAAAATGCACTTGCATCATTTTGATATGCTGTCCCTGGCGATGAAAAATCAGCGCTGGCACTGGAATAAGTGGAGATGTTTGCGCTAGGAGTTCCAATAGTGATTGGGGTGGTAGCCTTGGCAAAAACCAATATCGTATTTACCGTGCCTGGATTCGTCCAGCTCACATCTCCTGAAGCGATGCAAGCGTTACTGAATGATGGGGATGTTACTGGTGATTGCGCCCAACTTGCGGTAAACGCCAAAATCAAAACCCATAACAATTGAAATTGTCGAGTATAAATCTTCATAGTTAAAAAAAATCTAGTTATCTAAACCACCATTTACATTTACCTTCATCACGAACATGCTGGCAAAGCCTTGCACAGTAGAGGTGCCGGTGATAATAAATCCACCATCTGCTGCTTGAAAGGCTGTGTTGGCCACTTCATCGCCAATGCCGCCATAGGTTTTGTACCATTGCACGTTACCAAATGCATCGACCTTAATCAGCGATACATCTTTGCCTCCATTTCCCCGCGCAGCCAATCCGCCAACGGCAGGGCGGCTGTCCAAATAGCCTACCAGCAAGAAACCGCCATCTTGAGCAGGCGCTACAGCCAAACCTCCATCTTCTAACGTGTTAAACTCAGGCTTTGATAAGTTAGTCGGGTCGCTGGCATCAATTAATGCTCCATCATCGTAGTAGTTAGTGGCAAGCACGTTGCCATCATTGGCCAATCGTGCAAAAAAGAAGTTGTTGTTGCTGGTGGTAGTACCACTTACAATAGTGTAGTTAACGCCCACGGACGCAAAGCCAAAGGGATTTTTTTGCAGGTCGCTCACCAAAATGTTATTCACATCATCATTTTCTCCAATCAACCGGCTGTTAACGAATGTTGAGCCTGGCGCTACAGTTGGAAAAGCTACATATGATTTGGCCGTAAGCCCTTGGGTAATGGAACTTGCCCAAATGACATTTTTTTGAGGGGTGAGTTGAACGGCCTTTGCATTCGTATAACTCTTCGTTTGTAGGTCAAATTCCTGGTCCCACACCACATTGTAGCCGGTGCCACTTGGAGCAAAAATCAAGATCAAACTTTGACGATTGAGTGCACTGCCTTTGGTTCCCAGCAACACTACATTTCCCTGTTCATCAAGGGTTATGGAATTAGTTGTGTAGGTAATGTTATTGGTTGGCTTATGCTTATACTGAAAAATCACATTGCCGGCAGCGTCCATTTTGTACAGGTAAATCTTAGATAAGGTGACTTGGTTTGAGTTCTGGTCAGTCGTCACTTTAATATTATCGGCTCCCACCAAGTAACCGCCATCAACTGGCTTTACGGCTTTTCCATATAAGTATGAGGTATCGGGGAGCACCGGATATTCTTGTTCAAACAATGGTTTACCTTTTGCATCCGTTTTGATCAGCACCATGGTTGGCTTTGTAATGTCGTTCAGCGATTCGGTGCGGAAGCCGGTCATCACCACACCTCCGTCTGCATCAGGTGCAGCAGAGATGCCTAAGGTGTTTTGTTTTGCAGGGTAAAAAAAGACAAACGAGTTTCTGTTTTCGCGGGGTGCATCCATAATGTTGGTACAGCCCCATACCATTGCCACCACTAAAAAGGCGAGTTTCTTCATTTTTCGAATCGGATCTAATCTTAGGTGCATTGCCATGTCTGCTATTTCTTCTTGATGGAGGTGCGTACTTTACGAGTTAACTTTTTCGGTTTGAAGATGTTGTAGCCATAGCTAACCGTAACAGCTAACGAGCTAACGGTGTAAATACTAGGCCCGATGTAGTTGTTGAACGTAAGCAATTGGTTTCCAAAAACACTTGAAGCATCAGTAACTGGTGTAAGCCCATATGCATAGCGTACCTCACCCACCAATAAACCGGGGCCTGCTTTTATTTTTACACCTGCTGAAAGCAAGGCGCTGAACATGATTTTTTTACGCAAAGCGCTGTTATCGTAGGTTTGTGGGGTGATGGTGGCGGATCCGGTTCGTTCGGTAGTCGCTTCTTGACTTGCCGAAAGCAAGAAATCTGTTTGCATACCTAGCGAGACATACGGCATTACCTTGCGTTCGTTTTTCTTGAACTTTTCTTTGAAAAACTCATACTGTAAAGAAACAGGAATCGATGCCCAACTTAACACCTCAGGAGCGATAGAACTATTTTGGTTGATGTTATCCACTTGGCCAAAGCGCCTGCTAAAAAACAAGACCTCCGGATTGAGCACGAACTTTTTCAACACAGGTATTTCAAAGGTAGCCCCAGCAACAATACCTAACTGATTTTCATACTTCGTATCACCACTGGTAACGGGCGTACTGCTGGTAACGTTGGGTTGTGAAAAAGCAACCCCTGCTTTCAGCCCCACGCGGTACACAGGATCCGTGCGAAACGTTTTATATAGACCGAGAAATTCTTGTGGGTCGATATTTTCATTCGGTAAAAAATATGGATCAGTGCGCAGCAACAGCAGCATCGAGCTATCTGCTTTTTCGGGCTCTTCCAAATAAATATAACTCATGGTAAGAAGCTTATACGCCTCTACCTTTTCTTGTTTGGTGAAGCCATCGGTTCTTTTTGGATCTAAACAGTCTTTCATCAAAAAAGGTAACTCATGCAAGCGCCCTTGGTCATAGGTGCTGCGCGCGAGCCGCAGAGTTTGAGCACAATTCTGAGCGTACCCTTCAACAACAGTAGCCACCGCTAAAATCAAAAATAAAATTCTCCTCATAGGTTTACTTGTTGTCTATTGGATAGTCTGAGCAGGTTTTTTCGCGGTCCAAATCGTCAGCGACAAAAAGTTCCCATTCGTCTTTTGTCATGTTACGTTTTGCATAACCGCACAATTCGCTGGCCATAGTCGTTAGTTTGGTGGGGTAGGCGTGTATCGCGAAGTCTTTGGTAGGTGTGTTTACACCTTCTACGTTTCTGGTAACGTTCTCCGTGGTCGAGTGTACACCCGCTAACAATTGCTCGTCATCGGGGCTGAAGGACATGCTCCATACCCAATCATTGTTGCTCAATACCTGTGGTTGTTCTTTTAGCATCTTCATGTTCCAAAGGCGCACGGTTTTGTCTTTGCTGGCAGTAGCCATAAAATCACCGCTATGACTGAACTTAATCTGTTCAATCATTGAAGTGTGACCAGTTAGCACCCTTCGCGGGGGCATGCCCATTGTTAAGTTAATGATGCGCACGATGCCATTTTGATCACCGATCACCACTTCGTTGCCTGCCGGGTTGAACGAGAGTGCAAGGATGTCGTTTTCGGAGCCGCTCAGAATTTTGATGGAAGTAGGGGCAAAATTCTTTTTTATATCCCAAATAATCAGGTTGCCCTCCTCTGACACACCGGCCAGCTTGTTACCATCTGCACTCAGGTCAATAGAGGTAATTTTTTCTTTTGTGGCAATGACTTCTTTGGCGCTGGTCAAATCAGAATACATAATGCTTCGGCCAGAGTTGCTGCGCGCAAAGAAACCTTTCCCATCTGGCGTGAACGCAATGTTTTCAATGTCAGAAACAAAACCAGCAATCTTTTTGGGCTCTGCATTGGGTTTGCTGATATCAATGAGCATGGCATAATTGGCGTCACGATCTTGTGGGTACAACCCACCAAGAGCCAGCAAGTTTCCGTCTGGGCTCACGTCAAGCGAATAGATCTGATACGAAACACCGAGGGTTGATGGTGCAGGCGCCACAAATTCCTTTAACAAATTCCCCTTCCACAAGCCATCGCTTCCCTGCTTCCATTGGTATACCTTGCCATCGCTACCTCCCGAATAAATCGTATTGGTTCGTTCGTTGGTCACAACCGCACGTGCTGCCTTGGTGTGGCCATCCAATGAACGCGTCAGTGGATGATCATACTTGTCGAGTGCTGCATAAAGCCCATTGTAGATGTCGTTATCAAATGCATAGCCATCGTACTTTTTGTTGAAGTTGTATGCTTGCTGTGCGAGGAGCGCTTGTTGCACTGGGTCATTTACTTCCTTCGATTTCAAAGCCATGCTTTTGGCGATCGAAAGGTAACGCCTACGATCCGCCAGTGCTTTTGCCGCAACTGCTGCGTTTTTTTGGACGTTTGCTTCATCACGTGCGGCAATGGCTTCATTCTTTCGCAACGTTGCATCTTTTTCGGCTTTTGTAGCTCTATCAAGATTTACCAAAGCTTGTTTTGTGGCCGCATTAGCTTGGTCGCGAGCTTTTAAGGCTTCTTCTTTTGCCAGGTCAGCTTTCCGCTTTTCTTCATCTGCTTTCTCTTTTTCTTTGATTGCGGTTTTTTCATTTTCTTTTGCTAAAGTCTCTTGTTTTTTAGCTTCTTGAAAATTATCCCTCGCTTCTTTCTCTTTTGCTGTCGCAATACCTGCTTGAATGAAAGCATACACCAACGCCACTAATGCCAACATGGCTAGAATACCGAACACAATCGCAGTAATGCGAGCGGTGCGTAGCTTCCGCTTCTGCTCTAATTCTTTGATACGCTGCTCGGTGTCAAACTCTTTTTTGGAGTACTCCAAAAAGATGATGGTTCTTTCAAACGCAGGATTATAGCGTTGACCCCAAACCAACGTAGGCTTATGCTTCGCCTGCCAGTTCAGCGCCAACTGTAAATCCGGTGGCCTCCACAAGCCGGCCTTTCCCACCTGGTACATCGAAGCGGCTTCGGCCAAGCGCAAATACATCTGCACTGCATCTGATTCATCGTCTACCCAGTTTTTCAAACGCACCCAAATGCGCATTAAACTTTCGTGCGAGATATCAATCATGGATCGGGAGGAGAGTGCCGTGCCCGCAGCAGGTGTCAATAAAGATCGGCCCGGCTCGCGGAACTTGTCAATCACTGCAATCACGTCCGCTTCTGAGGCATCGCAAATGGAAGCAATCTCATTTAACCTCGTAGGCCTGCGTATTCCAAAATTTTCTCCACGCTTTTCAGTAATGGCCTTGAACAAAATCTCGCAAATGCGCTGCTGGTCTTCGTCTAATTCATCGTAGGCCTCGTTGGCGTGCATACTCAACGCCTCGCTCATCGTACCGATGGCTTCGTAGTGCTTTAGGTCGAGCACTTCGCCCTCGTAGTCTTTGTATTTTGCCCAATAGCTCCACGTGCGCATGAGCGCGTGTTGCAAAATCGGAAGTTGATCGGGGTTGTCGCCCAGGTCGTTTAAAAGCTGTTGCACCAATCGAGGTGCAATAGTTGCTTGCCCTACTGCAACTGGCCCTTCAATGGCCCTGCGCTTTTGCTCCCGGGTCATTTGTGGTATCAGGTAGTGACTGTCGTTGATTTTCCGCGTCAATTCGGGGAATTGGGCACACTCACCAATAAAATCAGAGCGCATGGTGATGGCCACGTAAATCGGAGAGTCTTCATAATTCACAGCTTCCATCAACAGGTTGATGAACGCCAACGATTCGTTTACTGAGTTGGGATCAGTACCGTCTTTGAAGCGGAACAACTCTTCGAACTGGTCCACCAAAATCAAGTAATTGATATCGGCCGACCTGCGCGATTGCTGAATGGCTTCTACCAACCCGAGCGAACTACTGCGAAGTAAGGTGGAAACAATTGTGCGTTTGATCTTTTTATCTTCGGTATCAGCCAGATTATAATCTTTGGCTGTTTTTAAAAGCGATTCAGACAGGTTATCAATAGGAGAGGAGCCAGGTCGGGTAACAATTACCTCCCAATTGGGGCTGGCATCCGTCAAGAAGCCGCCATACAAAATAGGAAGTACTCCGCAGTAGATGAATGAAGACTTACCACTACCCGAAGGGCCAATTACGCCAACGAATCGACTCTTAGAAAGTTTTAGCAGCACTTCATCACTCTGCCCTTCGCGGCCGAAGAAGAGGTGACTCTCCTCAATCTTAAACGGTCGCAAACCCGGGAATGGATTATCGGTGCCCACCAATGGCGATGCACCCGCTGCCAAATCTTCGGTTGTTACTTGACTCATATTTGTAGGACTTTGGTTCTTGGTACTAGTTGTTTGGTTTTATATATAATCGCCACAGCGGTCCGACACGTTTATGGTGTCGTTACACCTTACAATTCATTTAAAAAGTTCTTTAACGTTTCTACTGATCGGTTACTATCGCTCGAAATCACCGTTAGGTTTTGGTTTTTGTAGCTATCGAGATTGCCGGCACCTACAATCGCTTTTCCTTTGATCGGCTTTTTTCGACCGAACCCGGGTGCTTTCAACAAATCGAGCACTTTCATTCGCACCCATTGGTCGTTTACTTTTCCTTTGAAAATAATGGCGCCATCAAAGGTGCGCAGGTTTTCGATGTGTCGTTTGCGCACATCCAGCAAGTCGCCTTCAAACGCGGGCGACAATATTTTGAAACCGGACTTTTCAATCACTTCTTGGAACGGCCGCACCTCGGCTGAGTCGATTCGGTCATGCACGAGGTAAATGGTTTTGGTGCCGTGTTCTTCCAAGCCTGCATCGGGTGTTTCAATCAATTCTTGGCGAATGATGTTTTTAAAATCTTCCAAAGGGTTTTGTAAAATTTCAGCGCCTTCCTGTGCTTCTGTGTCACGTTTCAGCGTTTCAATAAATGCTTTTTGTTTGTCACTGGCATTTTTCAAATTCTGCGCAATCCAAATCAATCGCGAGAAGTCTTGCTTTGCTTGTTTCTTTGCAAGTGCCACTTCTGCTGCAATTTTGTTTTGCATGTCCACGATTGATCGGTCTGCGCCTTCGGGTATCTCACCGTACGCACTTCCGATCAAATGTATCGACAGTGTACACTCGTCCAGATCTTTGCGGATGTCGCGCTCAGCATCGACAGCACGCGTGGGCAATGTGTGATTGGGGAGCACCACAAACCCGTGGCGCATCAGCTCTCGCTTGATGATGTTGCGTTGCACTGAAAGATCGTGCCCCGTTTCGGCCAAATAAATTGTTTTCCTTCGGAAGATGTTCTTTACTTCAGCTTTCGATTCGCCCTCTTTTAGTGCCAGCAATGCTTCGTGTATATCATAGGCCAAGTCGACCATCTTCATCCAGTATTGCTTTTCGGCTTCAGGACTAAAGAAGTCTGAGTATTCTTTCATCGCACCGGTTTCATCGTCCAGTTGGTACATTTCATAGCCCAATGAATCGCGCAGACGCGGAGGTTGTTCTTGCATTGAGAGCGGTGACTTGATAACTTTAAACACGCGATTGGTTTTTGATTGTGCTGCATGTTTGTAGAACGTCTCTACCAAATCAAGGCATCGACCCGATTGTGCAAATTCTTTGGTGAGGATGGTGACCAGTATTGCGGCATTATCTAACGCGGGGGCGGTAGCGGTGTCAAATTCTGATTTGATCACAATGTTGGGTTTGGTGCCCAGCACCTGCAACAACATCAGTTCTAAGAATTTCTTGAATTGTGTTACCCAGCCTTGTTCACTTTTCTTGGATGTTTCGTTGTCCTTCTCTGCGTAGGTGACCAATACATCAATTTCGTATGCCATGTCTAAATTTGTTTTTCTCCGATAATGTTTTTTTTATCTGCCACAGATTCTCAGATTCATAAAATCAATCTTTTTGTCATCAGTGACTTTTCACCAAAATTTACAATCAAACCAAGTGGACGGCCGGAAATAGCAAGATAGTTCAATACCCAGCTAAAATGTTCGCCCACTATCGATTTTTGTGCCTTCACTTCCAAAATGATTTTGTCAAATACAACAAAATCTGCGAAGAAGTGATGCTTTAATTTGTGCCCCTTGTATTCCACTTCGTATTTCTTTTCTCGCTCAAAAGGTATTTCATGGTTTAATAACTCTATTTCTATCGCGTCTTTGTAAACTATTTCAAGTAGGCCTCGTCCCAATACTCGATGAACTTCCATACAGATTCCGATCAGTTCATAACTTTCTCTTTGAAATGGGTAACTATCGGAGTCATACTTTTCATTTGTTATCTGTGAATCTGTGGCCATTCCTAAACTGTTTCGGTATGTTTTTCGGTTACGTTGTGGATAAGGCCCTGCGCCAAATCGTAGTGACTGGCCATGACAAAATAAAAATCGGTAAGTGTGATCTTGAATATTACACTGCGTTCTTTTGCCACCGCCTCATCAATCGCGGGTGTTGCCCCCTCATGGAACAGGTCTCCGAATACGTCATTCAAAGCTAGTTCTTGTACCACTTGCCCATTATTCTTCAAGGTGCTGTTGCCGAACGCTTGAATGAGAATCGGATTTTCGCCTGCGGGTATCACGGTGCGTTCGCCCGGTTTCAATGTGATCGGAACAATTTTGTCAGCGAGGTCGCTCAAGATTTTACCCGAAATGCCGTGGAACGCTGGCAGTTTCTTGATCAGCATCACCATTTCTATTCCCAGAAAGAAGCCGTCATCCAAACCATCCAGCAACTGGTTATTTTCTAATGATGAGTCCAAAAACTTTTTGTCTTTGTACGGCAAGCGTTCCGCAATTTTGTAATACTCTTCTTTATTCTTGTTGTAAACTACCCAAGCTGTGGTTTCTTGCAGCAGTTTGTCTTGGTTAAACATTTGGCTGATCAATCCACGGCTTACTCGGAAGTCGGGCAAGTAGGCAGTTGCGTGTACAGCGCACACTTTCGTCCAGCGGTTGTTAAAGTTGAAGTCACGGTTTAGAATGTAGTTGATCGTCTGCACCGGGTTATAGCTCTCGCGCGGAAAGAAAATCTGTAGTTTTTCCAGTTTGTCTTTTGTGGAGGAATCATCCAACAGTGGGATGAGTTTCGGCTTTAAGTCTTGCTCTACAAACAGATCCAAGAGTTCAAGCGCATACTGAACGCTATCGGGTGTGCCCAACTCAACGTTGGTCTTCACTAGCTGCACCGATTCTGGTTCGTAAAGCAATGACAAGAGCAGTGTCAGGTGATCATAATTATCGCGAATCTCTTCGCGCAGTGCCTCGCGTAAGAAACTGTAATGTGGCTCATCCGGTATTTCTTCCAACGCGGCCAAGTTCCAAAGGGTCTTGCTCATCTCCACGTCCAGCAAATCCTTTACGTGCAGCGCTTCACGTCCCACTGCGCGGTAATTAATCAAGCGAAGTGAATACAAGATTTGCTTGACAATGCGTTTATCCGGGTAATCGATTTTCTTCCACAATAAGGGCATGCCCTCGTTGCCGCCAATATGACCGATGATTTGAATTAACTTCAGCATCACCAGGTCGCTCTGGCCTGATTTATGGAACGCGGTTTCGAGATAGGGTAAAACAGGTGCGCCCGCTTCTTTTAGCGCTGCAGCCGCCTGATGCGAATAGCTCGGTGAAGCAAGTAATTCGATTAATACGCCCCACGTTTCGGGCTTCTTAACTTTGCGGGCGGTTAAAATTGCTTCGGTGCGCACTTTGGGGTCAGGATCGCGCATCAGTTCAAGTAAAATGAAAATCGTTTTTTGATTGGTGAGCTTACGCATCAGTTTGGCAACCAAAATGCGATCTGCCTGCTTTACCGATTTGCCCAACTTCATCAGCTTGTCGGCTGAGATAGAGAGCATGTCGCTGTCTTCTGCCGACCCTGCTGCTTGCACTGCCAAACCCTTTAGTTCGGTCGCCTCGATTTGTTGCAAACCCAACTCCTGGATTTTATTTGCTGCAAATTGTTGAATGCGCTTGTTCTTGCTTTCTACAAGTTGAATGACGGAAGTTTCGAATAATGCCGGCTCTAGTTTTTCCATCAACTTCAACCCGTAAATGACTTTTTCTTCTGCGCTGCTCTGCACCTCTTTGCCTAGAACAGAGTCGAGCGTGTATTCGCGTACTACATTCTTACGGACGGCCGATTTGTTTTTTATCAACGATGACTGCAGCGTATCGCGATAGCCGCCATACATGCGGTTGGTAACCCAATACCAAATCCCGATGATGGGGATAGTAAACATGGTGATGGTAAGCAGGTTGAATATGTGAACGGTGTTGATCAACACAATCAGCCCCCCGGCAACGGTACTCGCCAGTGCAGTCACAATGCCTTCAATCTTTGTCTGTGCATCGATTTTGATTTCTTTGTCGATGGGTACGTAGTAAAATTTGAAGGTGGGGTTATCCAATGCCTCGCGTAAAGAGTTGATGAATAGCTTGCTCATCGCGATAGCAATCAGAAAATAAACAATGGTGTTTTTGTCCTGTCCTGGGACAAGTGCAAAACCAAAAACAGAACCCAGCGCCAGTGCAGCTCCTGTGAAAAGAATCAGAACCAGGGGGTTGATAATCAGCGACACGCGCAACCCATAGTCTTCATTGATTCTATCGGTAACAAACGTGGTAAACAAGAAACTGAAAATGATAATGGTGGCTTCGAAAAGACTCAAAAATGTCGCTAAAGCGGTGGTATCGGTAGAGTCAAACCATGTGGTAGAAATATTGAAAAACGAATAGTCAACGAAACGGAGGGCTATGGTGGAGATTATGATAAAAGCGGAGAGTAATATGATGTATTTGTTGCCCAAAAATTGAAACGTGCTCAATTTTTTGATGTCAGACTCTGACTTTACGGCTGAACGCTCTGAAGTAAGGTATTTGCTTGAAAGCCGATAGAACAATACAAGGTAAAGTGTAACGCTTGCCAACCCAATCGAATAAAGTGTCTTGGTCTCAACGCCATACTTTAACATAACTGGGATTGAGAAGAAGGCTAACAATGAAGCGATGTCAGTACCCACGTCAACACTTCCTACTAGTCGCTTAGAATCTCTCACATTGAACAATCGGGCGAAAGATCCCCAAAAAACCAGTTGGACAACGAACGTGAAAGGCAGGATGAGCATGAAGCCAAATCGATACAAGAATTTAATATCGGCAACATATTTGTCGCCAAATTCAATCACGGCAGTTAGTCCAATGATTACCAGCAAATTCAAAATTGCCAGTGATCTAAATTGGATTCTGCCTTGTAGGAAATTGTAAATAGAAGTAGTGACAATCCCAAAAACCCCAGAATAAAGAATCGCTAATGGTAGATCATCGCGTTCACTAAAACTATTGAGAAACAAGGTCTGAGAAGCCACAGCCACGGTTGCCAAGAACAACCCCATCAAAAAACTCATCGCCAGCAAAAGCCCTACCGGGCCTTGCTCATGTGGCTCAACGTTCAGTCGTTTCCAGAAATTCTCCATGGTCTACGGGTAAGTTCACCCTAAATTTTAAACTATTTGCCGAAAAAACCTACATATTTTTTGGTTGATGTGTTAAGATTTTATTAACTGGTTATTAGCGCATTATCTTTTTTTGAAGGACTTTTGCTTTGTTCTTTATCGAAAATAGACTCTTGTAAGGTTGATCTGTATTTCTCAACCTTGGTAAGAAGTAAATGCAGTAGAATTGTAAAATATTTAATTAGCTAGAAATGAATCGATTGTTGTTGCTATTGGTGTTGGCGTCCAGTTCATTGTTTGCCCAAACCAACAAGGCGCTTACGGAAGCGCAAAAGCTTTTTGCGATCAAAAATTATGGAGAGGCGTTGCCAAAGTTCCTGGAAGCATTTCAGGCTGGAGCAAAAGACCCGGTAGCCTTTTATCAGGCGGCCTCCTGTTACAAGTTTTCTCAAACAATAGACGAACAGGTGAAAGGGATACCCCTTTTTGAGCAGGCCCTGAGCTTGAAGAAAGACTTACCTCCGGTCGCTTATTTTGATCTGGCTATTTTGTACCTCCGCAACGAGCAGTTACAAAAGGCTTTTGAAACCTTTTCTGCTTATCGCGATTTGGTGAAGGCTGACAAGAAGCAACTGGCGCAGGCCGAAAAAGGAATGGCGGCTGCGCAAAACGCCATCGCACTCATGTCGGTGCCGCGCAGTTTTACGGTGCACGGCTTTCCGGGTAACGTAAATTCCAAATACACGGAGTATAATCCGGTAGTGTCTGCCGATGAAAGCGTAATGGCCTTCACGGCCCTACGGCCCAATACAGGCAGAACACGCTCTGGCGATAAGTTCATCGAGTCGATTTTTGTGTCGTACAACAAAGGGGGCGCTTGGAGCGAACCAGTGGCAGTACCCATTGCCTCTGACTATAATGTGGGCACAGCCGGCATCACGCCTGACGGCCAAAAGATGATCGTGTTTATGGGCGGAGCCACCGATCAGGGTAATCTTTTGCAAGTGACAAAGTCGGGCGATACGTGGTCGAAGACTACCATCTTGGCGCCCACCATCAACTCGCAAGGAATGGAAACCACCTGCAGTATTACCCCTGATGGCAAGGTGATTTACTTTGCCAGCAATCGGCAGGGCGGCAAGGGCGGCTTGGATATTTGGAAAATTGAACAGAAAACACCCGGAGTATGGAGCCAACCAATTAACCTTGGTGCTGAGATCAATACACCAGATGATGAAGATGCACCCTTCATCCACCCCGACCAAAAAACGCTATTCTTCACCTCCGATGGTCATGCCACCATGGGCGGACGAGATATTTTTAAAACTACATTGGTGAATGGCAAGTGGACGCAACCCGAAAACATGGGCTACCCGGTAAACACTACCGCCAACGACAACTACTTTACTTTGCTGGCCGATGGCAAGCGCGCCTACTTCTCGTCTGACCGCAAAGGCGGGCAAGGTGCTCAAGATATTTATTATCTGGACATGCCAGAGAATGCGATGACCATTCCTCTCACCATGATCAAAGGCAAGATCATCAATGCCGAGACTGGAAAAACCATGCCTACTAAAATGTACGTGGTCGATGCAGCGACCAAAAAGGAGCTGGAGTTTGTATACGACCCAGATCCGAAAACAGGTGAGTACCTTATTATTCTGCCTCCATCCAAGAACTACGACATCGTAATTGAGTCAGAAGGCTTTTTGCCTTACACGTTGAATGTGAACATCCCCAACCAAACTTACTTCTACGAACTGTATCAGCAAATCAGCTTAAAGACCATCAAACAATTTGATGTAGTGGTGGGGCAAGAGGTGCAAGTAAAAAATGCTTTTTATGATACCGATGGAGATGCAAAAACTGACATAAGAAAATCGAACGAGGCCAAGCTAGTGCAAAACAACAAAGTAGATGTGTATGATATGATGTTGGATTTGATGGCTGCCAATGATAAGGAAGGTATCAATTACTTGGTGGGCTTAATCGAACACACCGATCCAATTGAGGGAGTTAATTTCAACGAGAAAGAAAACTCTAAAATTGATGTGGCCACTCGCACCTACTACTTTGACGAAAGTGACGAGAGCAAGTTTGAGCAAAAAAATGTGGATGGTAAAACAGTATTCTCTTTGCCTACCATGATATTCTCAGAAGAAATGAAGAACAGCAAAGCTGCAAAGCCAGTGGCCAACTACGACAAGGCACTGCTCACCAAGTTTGTGAAAGTGTTCTTCGACCAGGGTAAGAGTGATTTGAAGCCACAATACAATAAAGAGTTGGAAACCATTTTGGCAGTGATTAACCAAAACCCTGCATTGGGCATTGAGATTTCTGGTTTCGCGTCAGCAGAAGGCTCTGAAGAAGCCAACCGTGAACTTTCAAATAAACGGGCCATCACCGTGCTCGACTATTTTAACCACCAAGGCGTAGTGCGCAGACGTATTATAGCCAAGGGCTATGGTGCCACCAAAGACCAAAAGGCTTCTAAGGAAGAAGGCAGAAGGGTAGAAGTGAGAGTGGTTGCGCTGAATTGAAGAACTAGGCAGTAAAGCTCGGTCTTTAAATCCTACTTCCGAAATAACAACGAACTATCTCCGTAGCTCAAAAAGCGATAGCCATTGTTGAGGGCTTGGTCGTAAATTTTTTTCCAATCAGGCCCTACAAAAGCAGCTACCAACAGCATGAGTGTGGAACCTGGTTGGTGAAAGTTGGTGATGATGGCATCGCAGCTTTTGATTTCGTAGCCAGGTACGATGTAGATGCTGGTCTCGCCAATCAATTGCACAGATTGGTCGCGATCGAGTTTGGCCAATACATTCTGAACTGCGGCTTTAAACGACAGCTTGCTCTGGTTTTGATAGGGTTCGTTTTGCTCGATAATGAAATCTGCGTGCTGGTTGTATTCCAGCTTCACACCATACCAATACAGACTTTCAAGGGTTCGCAGCGAAGTGGTGCCCACCGCCACAATCATTCCTTGGCAGTTAATCAGGTTTTGTAAGTTTGATTTCGATACCACCATTTGCTCGGCATGCATGGGGTGGTCCATGGCGTTTTCTACTTTCACCGGCTGGAACGTGCCCGCGCTGACATGCAGCGTAAGAAAGTCGGTTTGAATATTTTTTTTTGTTAAATCTTCAAACACGCGATCGGTAAAGTGCAACCCGGCTGTAGGTGCTGCTACTGCCCCTTCTTTTTTTGAGTAAATGGTTTGGTAGCGCTCTCGGTCACTGGCTTCTACCTCGCGTTTGAGATAAGGCGGTAATGGCGTGGCACCTGCCAACGAAACCACTTCGGCAAACGAAAGGCTTTCGGGTGTCCAGCTAAAATTTACAATTCCTTTTTCTTTGTCAACCAACTTGGCAGTGAGTTTACCTTCACCTAAGTGGAGCGTTAACGGTTGTCCGTCAGTCCAGCGCTTGGCGTTGCCGATGGCCACATGCCATTGCGAGCTGCCACGTGCTTCCATTGACACAGCAACCAAGGGAGAAGGCTGCAAAGGATTGAGCAAAAACAGCTCGATGGTAGCGCCCGTCTCTTTTTGAAAGAGCAGCCGTGCTGGGATTACTTTGGTATCATTGAAGAATAGTGTGGCTCCTTCGGGCAAGAATTGCGACAGCTCATAAAAATGCTGATGGCTGATGTTTGCCTGTCGGTACACCAAAAGTTTGGAGTGGTCGCGTTGCTCCAATGGGTACAGTGCGATGCGCTCTTGCGGCAAATCGTATTTGTACTCGTTGATGTTAATGGATTGCATAGTGTTAGTTCAAAGAAAATGGACGAGGGGTGCCTGCCTGCGAGGCCGCCACGGCAGGCAGTGTAGCGCATACCCCACACCCCGCGAGCTTGTGCGTGCGCAGGGGAGGAGTAGCATTGGCTGCCCCCCAAAAAATTTCCGCTAAGTGCATGTAAATATTTTTGCGAAATTTAGCCATTAAAGTCTTGTATGCCGCTTTGCGCCAGCATTCATCCGCACACCTTGCAATTCAACTTTGAAGCCCGCACATCGCGTGGCGCGATGAAAGAGCGCAAGTGTTGGTTTTTGAAAGTATGGAACAGTGAACAACCCGAAATGTTTGGCCTGGGCGAGTGCGCACCTTTGGTGGGATTGAGCAAGGAGACCCTGGAGGAGGCCGAACGTGAATTAGCGGAGTGGACCGAGCGCATTAATGGTGTGACACTACGAGTGAACACCACCGACCTAGCCGGTGTTCATGTTTTCTTAAGAATGCATCAACTTGTGCCGGCCTCATCTTCAGTTGTTTTTGCGGTAGAGGTGGCATTGCTCGATTTGTTAATGGGTGGTAAGCGCCACATTATTGAAACCGATTTTGTGCGCGGCAGCCCTATCGACATCAATGGTTTAATTTGGATGGGTGGCCTCGACTACATGTTGCAGCAAATTGACATTAAGATCCGTGATGGCTTCACCTGCATTAAGATGAAAGTGGGGAGCCACAATTTTGAAAAGGAATGCGATATTCTGCAGTACATCCGTAGAAAGTATTTTAAGCAGCAGATTGTGATCCGATTGGATGCCAACGGAGCATTTAAAGAAGACGCCTTGGATAAGTTGCGCGCCTTGGCGCGGTTTGATGTGCACAGCATTGAGCAGCCCGTAAAGGTCGGCTCAGACAAAATGGAATTGCTTTGCCGCGAATCGCCTTTGGCCATAGCGTTGGATGAAGAGTTGATTGGTGTATCGCCCGAGCAACGCGAGCCATTACTAGATAAGCTGAAGCCCCGATACATTATTCTAAAACCCTCGCTGATGGGCGGGCTGCAGGCCAGCGTGGAGTGGATTGCCGTTGCCGAGAAGCTCGGAATTGGGTGGTGGATGACCTCTGCACTGGAATCGAATATTGGATTGAACGCGATTGCGCAGTTCACTTCGCAGTACCCGCTCACCATTCCGCAAGGCTTGGGCACGGGTAGCTTGTACGTGAATAATATAGAGTCGCCCTTGCAGGTGGCTGCCGGCAAATTGACCTACAACCCGCAGAAAATGTGGGACTTACGCCAACTATTTCCCACTACGCCCGAAGAGGAGCCGATGTTCTTAGCGGAGTAATCGGCAGTCCTAAACTAAAAAAAACTAAATTATTTAGCTAATTCACTTGCGCAGATACATGGCATTGTCTTATTTAGCTAAAAATATTAGCTATGGAATCGCCCAAACTGCGTTTAAAAAGCAAAAAGCTGGCATCGGGTAAGTTTCAAATCAACTTTGCAACCGAGGGTGCGCCCGAAAACTACTATGGCTATTTGCTCGCTGAACCGTTTACGCCTTTGCAGGAGGTGATTGCCAAAATCCATCGGCATGTAGATGGCATGAGCGACCGCCCCAAGTATTTTCAACGCAATTTGTACTCACTGGGCATGCGGCAAGTAAACAGCGGCCGGGTTCTGATTTTTAGGATATAGAAAACACAACACTTAAACACTTCAACACCTCAACACTTTAACACCTCAACACTTTAACACCTCAACACTTTAACACCTCAACACATCAACACGTTAAGCCATGACAAACCTAAATGAAAACCTTCGGGCGTTGCGCAAGCAAATGAAGCTGACGCAAGACCAGTTTGCAGCGAAGTTGGACATCAAACGCTCATTATTGGGTGCCTATGAAGAAGGAAGGGCCGAGCCGAAGCTGGAGTTGCTGCAAAAGATTGCCGATGTGTGCCGTATTTCGGTAGATGACCTGATTGGCAAAGACTTCACCAAAGAAAGGCCAGAAGCAAAAACCATTGCGTTGGGCAAAGAAGTAGTAGTGATAACACAGGATTTGAACGGCCGCGACAATATTGAGTTGGTACCCATGAAAGCAGCGGCAGGTTACCTTAATGGTTATGCCGATGCGGAATATGTGAAAGAGCTGCCACGGTTTCAGTTACCGATGTTGAAGCAAGGCACGTACCGCGCATTTGAGATTTCGGGCGACTCGATGCTACCGATTTTACCGGGTACCATTGTAATTGGTGAGTACGTAGAGAATCTCAAGCAAATAAAAAGCGGCAAGACCTACATTTTGGTGTCGCAGCGAGAAGGTATTGTGTACAAGCGCGTGTTCAATTACTTAGACGAAACAGGTAAACTGTTTTTAGTGTCGGACAACCGGCAATATGCGCCTTACCAAATTGATGCAAGTGATGTGATGGAAGTGTGGGCTGCAAAAGCCTATATCAGCGTACAGTTTCCTGATGTAGAAAGTAAAAGCGATGTTTCGGTAGAGCAGTTGGCAAGCGTGGTGCTGGATTTGCAGAAGGACATTATGAGTTTAAAGAGCAAGAAGAATTGATTTTCAAGAAATATAGGATACTAACTTAGCGGTTGCCAATATCTGTTTTCCAGTGGCTCGAGTGCACGCGAGTCACGGAAGCAGTGAGGGTTTTAATGTTGAGATCAGTTGAGAGTATGTATCTTTGTATTGCATGGCAAGCAAAAGCGAAAATATGGGCATTGTTTACGCGGAGATAGAACTGATCAATGCCGATGATTTGGCGCTGGTACGGAGAAATGTAATTGACAAAGATGAAGTGCACCGCATTTTTGTAAATGCCTTAGTCGATACTGGCTCATACATGTTGGCCATCAATGAAAACATTCAAGAGCAATTGGACTTACCGGTATTAGAGAAGCGCAAAGCTCAAATGGGCCGATGGCTCTATTAAAGAATGCGAGGTGGTTGGTCCTATTGAATTGAAGTTTAAGAATAGGAGAACGCTTACGCACGCGATGGTGTTACCGGGTGATTCAGAAGTTTTGTTGGGAGCCATACCTTTGGAAGATATGGATGTATTGATTGACCCACTTCGTCAGCAGTTGATTGTGAATCCGGAGCATCCTTATTTCGCGCAGATGAAGATGAAGTAGGCTCACGAACGATTCTGCACAGACAATCTGCGATTTACTTTTCCGGTTGCCGTTTCGGCAAACTTCCCGACAAACTCGATAGCACGGGGAACCTCAAATTTTGACAGTCTTTTTTTTAGTTGATCTGCCAGTTGTTCGGTAGCAGCTTTTGGCAAATCGCCCTCAATCACCAACGCCACCTGTTGTCCCCATTTTTCGTCTGGCAAGCCGGCAACAAAGTAGCGGTTGGGCAACTGCATGTCAGAAAAAATGAGTTCAATTTTCCGTTCGGTAGATTCTGGAAATATCTTGATGCCGCCCGAGTTGATCACGTTGTCAACACGTCCCAGCCAGATGAACTCTTCTAAACTTCTCATTTCCACCACATCGTTGGTGATAATTTTAGTGGGAAGGTGCGGGGCGTCAATGCAAAGGCAGGCGCGTTCGTCTTGCCCAATGCGCACGTCCGGTAGAATTTTAAAATAATCTGATCGCCTTGGCCCATTTATTTTTTTCAGCGCAATGTGCGAGAGTGTTTCCGTCATGCCGAAGGTTTCGTAAAACTGAGCATCAAAAGGTTGCAGCAATTTTTTTGTCACTTCGTCCATTGGGGCGCCCCCCACAATCACGTGTTTGATTTGGTTGAACCATTTTTTTTCGGGCGAATTCAAAATAGTTTTTACCTGGTAGGGAACCAGCGCTACAAAATCAATCTTCTCGTTTGTCAGCATTTCAAACGGGTTGGCCGAAGGCTCTGCTGCCACGATGTTTAGCCCGCCTACCCAACCACGCACCAACATCATTCTGCCTGCAATGTAGTGGCTGTCCAAACAAACCAGTGCCGTTGCGTTTTTGTGGAGGTTGAGTGCTGCCAAGGTCATTTGTGCGCTGGCCTCCAGTTGACTGCGATTTACTTGAATTTTTTTCGGTGCCCCCGTGGAGCCAGAGGTCTGCAATTCAAATGCTTGTTGACCTGCGTGCCATGCTTGCCAAAACGAAAATAGGTTTCGCTCAAATTCAGTTTGGGGCGTGGCGTTGGCTACCTCGCCAAATTGTATCGTGCGTCCGTTTATCA
This sequence comes from Bacteroidota bacterium, assembly GCA_018267275.1. Lineage (GTDB taxonomy): Bacteria > Bacteroidota > Bacteroidia > Cytophagales > Cyclobacteriaceae > ELB16-189. Next base: position 303,944 of record JAFDYV010000002.1, read on the forward strand.
GTAAACCGTTACGCATACATTTTTGATTGCAGTTCGGCAATTTCATCGCGCACGTCCATGTGGTCGGCAATACCTTGCAGCCGAAGCAACGTTTTTTGCAAAAACTGTTGGTGCGCGATTGATGCTGGCTGAAATGGTTTGTGGTGCAGGGCCGATTTAATTTCGTGCCACTCTTGTAGCAATGTTTTTGTGCGTTCGTCTAAGTATGCTTCTGTAAACTTTTCCCAAATGTATTCTTCGGCCTCTTCGGTAGGGTGAATGCGGTCGGTTTTGTAAAAGCGATAGTCGCGAAGGTCGTCCATCATCAACTCGTACGCGGGGAAGTAGGCAACATCTTTTTCTTGTGTCAAGGCATGGCAACCTACGCGAAGAATGGATTTGCTCAGCGTATTTTCTTCCAGACCATCTTTGATATGCCGCACCGGACTGGCCGTAAGAATAACTTTCAATGTGGGGTTGATAGACTTAAGTTTGTCTTTGATTGAGCGGAAGTCTTGCACCATCTCTTCTGCTGTCAGTAATTGTTTGGTGAACTGTGCAGCCGGCACTTTGTGGCAATTGGCAACAATTTGTCCATTGTCATTTCTACGATAAACAAAGGCAGTGCCGTAGGTTAGCACCAGAATATTTGATTGCGCCAAGTGCGTGCGCTGGGCATGCACGAGTTGCTGAAGCTGTTTTGCCAAAGCTTCTTGATCAGCTGCTACGTGGGTGGAGTGAAAGTCGTGGTGTAAACAAAAATCATCGCGCTGCAAAAAGCCTGTGTTATCAATGTTGGTATCATCCACACAATAACGCAGCAGGCGGTGGATGGAAACAGGATTATACACTGTGCCAAACGGATTGACTTGCACGCTGAATTTGTTGGCGACCAACTGTTGCCCCATGGCATCGGCAAAGCAAGAGCCGAGGGTAAAAATTGGGTCGCGCAACGAAATGGTGAAGTCAGGCTTTTTGACAAACAGTTCTGTGCGCAGGGGTTTCATTTCAGGTAAAAGTATCTATTTTTGATTTTCATTGCTTGGAATAAAATGTCTTATTGTTTTAGTGCCTTTGTGGTGAGAGATTTTTCTACCACTTAGGCACCGAGACACTAAGAAAGCCAAAAAAGGTATTATGAAGCACTTCGTATCGTGGAATGTAAACGGCATACGCGCCATTATTAAAAAAGAGTTTTTGCCCAGCGTAAAGGCCATGGCGCCCGACATCTTGTGTCTGCAAGAAACCAAGGCCGCCAAAGAAGAGGCACTCTCTGCGCTCGAGCTGCTCCCCGAATACAAATGCTTTGTTAATTCATCGAAAGCGCGCAAGGGCTACTCCGGCACGGCCATCCTCACCAAAGAAGAACCTGTAAACGTTACGTACGACATTGGCATAGAAGAATTTGACCAAGAAGGCAGGGTAATTGCCGCAGAGTTTACCAACTACTTTATTGTAACGGTGTACACACCCAACTCCGGCTCTGAACTGGCCCGCCTCGAGTTCCGCCAGGCGTGGGACGCTGCCTTTCTGGAATACCTGCTGTGGTTGAACAAACGCAAGCCGGTGATTGTCTGTGGCGACTTCAACGTGGCGCACCAACCCATCGATCTCTCGCGCCCTAAAGAGAACTACAACAAATCGGCCGGTTATATGCAGCAAGAGATTGACGGCTTTACGCGGTTGTTGGGTGCGGGCTTTACCGATACTTTCCGGCATTTTTATCCCACCGAGCAGAAGTTCAGTTACTGGAACCAGGTGATTTTTGGTCGCGATAAAAACATAGGCTGGCGCATCGATCATTTTTTGACGCCCACCAGCTTGCAAGGCAAACTGAAAGATGCCTTGATCTACAACGAGTACTTTGGCTCAGACCATTGCCCCGTGGCTTTGAAAATTGAAATCTGAAACCGCGATGAAAATCATCAAAAGGATATTGTTTATCAATCGTAACGACCTGAAACGATACACTGCCTACGCCTTTTTTGAAATAACGCTGGTGGTAATTGGTATTTTGATAGCCGTGATGATCAACGACTGGAATGAATCCCGGAAGGAGAGGCGTGTTGAACAGGTGCTGTTGACGGCACTCAACAAAGAAATGGCCGCCAACTACGCTTTCTTAACTACCGTTATTCATTATCAAGAAATTTCGCGCGATGCCTCCTTTAAGTTATTAGAGATATACAGCAGCGACTACAAAAAGTACAAAGCCTCGGCTCTGGACTCACTTTTCGGTGCAGTGCAGTGGGCTTGGTCTTTTGAGCCGAAAGTAAGCGTGCTGAATTCCATCAAAACAACGGGTAAACTTGATGTGATCAGAGATGAAAACATTAAGGCATTCATCACCAGTTTTGAGGAGAGCACAAAAGGTGCCCAGTCTATCAGTTTGTTCATGCGAGATTTTATGCGAAACCAGTATGTTCCCAGCGTGAGCCGCTTTGTCAGTCAAAGAAACCGCGTTAGGCACCTCGGCTTTTCCGAAGTGGCAGACAGCCGCTTTCCTGCTGCCTATCCCGCGCTATTTAACGACAGAGAGGTGGAGAGCCATTTAACATACGTGTACGTTTGGCGCAAGGATGAAGTGTACATTTTAAAAAACATACAGGAAGAACTCAAAAAATCAATGGACCTCGTGAGCCGTGCCATACAGCAGTAGGAGTGATGGATAAAGACTTTGAAAGCCTTATTGAAAGGAGTTGCCAAGACTCTGCCATCAAATCGAATTTGTCCTGCTGTTCGACATGTTCCGTTAGGGCATGTCGAACGAAAGATGAAGACAGGTTTACAACCTGCACTTCACCCTTGTAGAAGTTCTTCTCCAACGAGCGTGATGCCCTACGAAGTTCTTCGCCCCCGTTGGAGTTCTTCTCCAACGAGCATGATGCCCCATTGGCCGCAGTTCAACATTTTCGCTTGGGCATGTCGAACTACAGATGAAATATCAAGTTCTCTTGTTCTTAGATTTTAATTATCTTTTCAATAAAATTTCAAAATCAATGTCAGGTAATGCTTTATTAAACAAATTTCTGGTGCTGGGTTGTTTTGTGATGCTGGCCGCGTGCGCCTCTTCCAAAAAGTCTACTACCATCAACAAGGATGCCTCAACCATTGAATCATCGGCCACGGGTAAAGACGGTTCTTCAAAAGAAAATGCCATCAGCGTAAAGTCAATTGATGCTGAATATCTTTGGATTAGGCAAAACTACCCAGGCTCTAAAGTAATTAAGCAGGCATTGCTAAGAGATGGAAAGAAAAGTTACGACAAACTCACCTTTGTAACCTCCGCAGGCGAAACCAAAGAGATATACTTTGATATCACCAGTTTCTTTGGCAAGTTTTAGTATTATTTCTCTCAAATCCCTTTTCTCGGTGAACCTGTGCCCTCTGCAGTTACACAACTTTCAAAAATAGTTGCCCGCCAGGCTTTTTTTTGATCCGCAACTTGGATTCTTTGTTTTGGTAAATTACTTTTATCATCTCAGTTGCCTACCGTATTTAGGAAGTTCTGAAACCAAACACCTCGGTTTTTTAATTTTTTGAACGCATCAACAATGAATGCATTCGAAACCAAAATAAATTTGGGGGCACATGTCATTTTTTAAAAAATACGAGGTCATCAGCGAGATTGACCAACAGCGTAAAATTACGCTTGGTACCTCTTTGATCATTGTCTACTTTCTCATCGATGCGTTTTTCTTCGGTGTAAACCTGTTTAACCCCAGCGGAGAACCATGGATTTTTATGGCCGATGTGTTCCTCTCGGGCTTGTGCCTGTGGCTGATGCGTAACGGGCGGGTTGACCTCTCCATCTTGCTCTTCTTGCTGCGGGGCAATAGCACGGTGTTCTACTTTTCGATGGTAGACGAAATCGAGACTGGCACGTTCATGTACTTCTTTTCGCTGTCGCTGACAGCACTTGTTTTTTATGGCTACCGCGAGCGCCTCAAAGGCATTACCTACGCCAGTATTACCATTGCACTGTTTTTAATTTCGCAGTTCAACGTAAATGAATTTCGGCCCGACCGCCCGCATTTTTATTTTATCACCAACTACTTGTTTGTATGGTTTACCGCAGGGTTTATTTTTTTGTTTTTAGATCGCCTCAACCGCAGTGCTGAAGAAGAAATCCGCAAAAAAAACGATGCCCTTCAAAAAGCAAACGAAGAGCTGGACCGCTTTGTCTACCACGCCTCGCACGACTTGCGCGCACCGCTCAGCTCCATCATGGGGCTCACTTCCATTTACCACCTCGAGGGGACAAAAGAAGGGCGCGAGCAGGCGGTGCGAATGATTGCCGACCGCGCGCTTAAACTCGAGATATTCATCAAAGAGATTCTTGCCTACTCGCAAAATGCTCGCACCAAGCTTGAGGTGGTGTCATTCAATTTGTGCTCGCTCATTGAAGAGTGCAAAGAATCCATTAAGTACCTGCCTAGCGTTGGTCGCGTTAACTTCATCATTGATATAGCTCCCGATTTTCAGCTCACGGCCGACCAGGTGCGGATAAAAATCATTTTGATCAACCTGCTATCCAATGCCGTAAAGTATGCTGACTTCACCAAGTTAGATCCGTTTATCAAACTGAGTATTCAAAAACGCAAGCAGGCGATAGAACTGTTGGTAGAGGACAATGGCATTGGCATAGACAAAGCCCACCAAGCAAAATTGTTTGGTATGTTTTACCGCGCGCACTTTCACTCAGAAGGCTCGGGGCTGGGGCTTTACATTGTGCAAGAGTGTGCCCAAAAATTAAATGGTAAGGTAACGCTAGAATCTGAGTTGGGCGTGGGCACCACGGTGCGGTTGCAAATGCCAATTCTGCAATAACTTTGATTTCAGATTCAAGATTTCGGATTTCAGATTTGAGCCGACTTCGCTGTGCCCGGCAAGGTTAAACACCCGCTGTTCGACAGGCTTCTGGAGCATGTCGAGCGATTGAGCTCAACTTGCTACCCTATTTCGCCTACGCTTACACCTTTAGTGTGTTTCGGTGGCCAAGCCGTTTGCCAGGCATATGGTTTAATGTCAAGGATTCTTCGCTGCGCTCAGGATTTCAGTTTCATTTAGCTTACCCGCTCAATCTGTGCCCCCAACTTTTTCAATCTTCCTTCAATATCTTGGTAGCCGCGGTCTATTTGCTCTACGTTTGAGATTTCACTTTCCCCAGCCGCAGAGAGTGCTGCAATTAGCAGTGCTACACCCGCGCGTATGTCGGGCGAAGACATTTTAATGCCGCGCAGCGGTTGTTTTCTATCTAAGCCCATAATGCTGGCCCGGTGCGGATCGCACAAAATAATTTGTGCACCCATGTCAATGAGTTTATCTACAAAGAACAGGCGGCTCTCAAACATTTTTTGGTGTACCAGCACGTTGCCTTTGGCCTGCGTGGCCACCACCAGCACAATGCTCAGCAAGTCTGGCGTAAAGCCCGGCCACGGTGCATCTGCAATGGTAAGAATGGAGCCATCAATGAAGGTTTCAATTTCGTAGCGCTCTTGAGCAGGTATGTGTATGTCATCGCCTCTAAACTCCATTTTAATGCCGAGCCTCCTGAAAATTTCAGGGATGATGCCCAGCATATCGATGCGACAATTTTTAATGGTGACTTCAGACTGCGTCATGGCAGCAAGGCCAATGAAGCTGCCGATTTCAATCATATCTGGCAGCAGCGTGTGTTCGGTGCCGTTGAGTTGTTCTACACCTTCAATGGTCAACAGGTTTGACCCGATGCCGCTGATTTTTGCGCCCATGCGGTTGAGCATAAGGCAAAGCTGTTGCAGATATGGCTCGCATGCAGCATTGTAAATGGTGGTGGTGCCTTTGGCCAACACCGCAGCCATGATAATGTTGGCCGTGCCTGTTACCGATGCTTCATCCAGCAACATGTAGCAACCTTTTAGATGCGAGGCATCGATGTTGTACAGGTTTTCGTCTGCGTTGTAGTTAAACTTAGCGCCAAGGTTTTGGAAGCCAATGAAGTGCGTATCTAACCTGCGCCTGCCAATTTTATCGCCCCCGGGTTTTGGAATGTTGGCTTCGCCATAACGCGCCAAAATGGGGCCGAGCAACATCACAGAGCCGCGCAGCGCTGCTGCCTTTTTGCGATAGGCATCGGTTTTCAAAAATGAGGTGTTGATGTTGGCGGCCGTAAAACGGAACGAGCCCTTGCCGAGTTTTTCTACTTTGCAGCCCAGGTCGCCCACCAACTCTATGAGTTTGTTGACGTCAACGATATCGGGCACGTTGTGAATGGTAACTGGCGCTGCCGTAAGCAACGGGGCACACAGTACTTGAAGGGCCTCGTTTTTGGCACCTTGCGGGATAATTTCTCCTTTCAGCTTTACCCCGCCTTTGATTTTGAACGAACTCATTGATCCCTTCTGCGGTGTTGGTTGTTGCGCCTGTTTTTATTGAAGCGTTGGTTGCGGTGGTTACGATCGCGGCCACCGCCATTTTCGCGTGCATCGCCATTGGGGCCGGGCCGAGGCCCTTTGCGATCGCGGTACAGTTTTTCAAATAAATTATCTTCACGCACTTTGTCGAGGTTCAACTGCAATTTTCCTTTCGACATGATGGCCAGGTCTTTCACAATCACCGAGTCATCGAGGGTTTCTTTGTTCCAGTTACTGTAGAAGGTCTTCATCAATTTGCCCAGGTAGATGGTGGCCTCTTCGCGCTCTTGCGGATCTTCTTTTTTGATGGCCTCTTGCACTAGGCGTTCTACGTTTTTGCCGTAATGTTTAAAGCGCACATCGCTCTGCGGGTATTCCATTTTGCGCGGCTTCTTAAACAAGATGGTGCGGTCAGGTGTGGTAAAAGGGTTGTCGATATCGAGATTGAAATCGGCAATGATGTAGAGGTCGTCCCACATGCGTTGTGGGTTTTCGTGGGCCTCTTTCACTACGGGCGCCAATTGTTTGATAAGTTCAATGAGTGTGGTGGCCATTTTGGTTCGCTTTTCCTTATCGGGAATGGTGCGAATGTAGTTCACCAATTTTTGCACGTTGCGGCCGTACTCTTTCAAGATGATGCCTTCGCGCTGTGTATTGTATTCTGCGATCATGATTTTATTAAATCTTCAATAGTTATTACTTCGATTTCTTTGATCCTTTTGAGCTGGTAATCATTTGTGAGAAACTTGTTACTACCACAACTGATGGCGGTTGCGAGTTGAAGCGCATCAGCCGTTTTTAAGAATTGATAAGCCACTCTCAGGTCGCAAGAGAATTCGGCAATTTGTGCTGTAATGTCGAATACTTTAAAATGAAACTCTTTTATCTTGTTCTTAAACTTTTCAATTAAAGCTTGATCACTGTTTGCTTTAGGCTTAACAAAAAACTCGGCATACGTGATGGTGCTCGTCAATAAAGAAGATTCAAACACTAAATATTCGTCAACAATAAAGTTCCGCACTGGCACTGAATAATTCTGATGGTCTTCTAATAGATAAATGAAAGGTGATGTATCGAAAAAGATTTTTTTAAAACCTGTCATCCGCTCTCATTTTGTTAATGTATTCTTGAGCATCCATGTTCCAAAGCCCCTTGCCAATACCCCGAATTTCATCGAGAGATTTAATGAGTCTTTCCCTCTTTTTTAACCTCTCTGTCAAGATGGAATTTAATTCAACTTGTTGGCTAAGCGAAAGATTTTCTATTTCTCTAATGATACTCTGTATATCCATCTAGTTAGTGTGTATCTTCAATTTAGCAAAGCTAAGCAATAACGTCTTCTCGCCAAAATCGCTGAAATTGATCTTCGCCTTGCGCTCAGCACCGATTTCTTCTAATTGGATCACCGTGCCAAAACCAAATTTGGGGTGCTCTACCTTCATGCCAGCTGCCAGGCCTTTGGTATCGCTGGGTACAAAATCTGCCGGTGGCTTGTAAGCAGTGGGCTTTGCAACAGGCTGCGAACTCACCGACTTTTTCATGCCGGTGACAAAGCTCTTGGCAAAGTGGGGATTGGGTGCTACTGAATCCATGCCACCAAACTTGGTGCTGGTTTTGATGTAGCGCTTATCAATGTCGTCTAAGAACCTACTTGGCTCGCAGTTCTTCAAACGCCCGAACCTATAGCGGGTGAGGGCGTAGGAGAGGAATAGCTTTTTTTGCGCTCGCGTGATGGCCACATAAAACAACCTGCGCTCCTCTTCCAACTCTGCGCGGCTGCTCAGCATCATCTGTGATGGGAACAAATCTTCTTCCATCCCCACGATGTACACATTCTTGAATTCCAATCCTTTGGCCATGTGTATGGTCATCAGCGTTACTTTGTCGGGGTCGTTGTCTTTGTTTTCGTCTTGGCCGGTGATCAACGATACCTCTTGCAAAAATGCGCCCAAGCTTTTGTCTTCCTTTTCAGGATCATCTACATATTCTTTTATCGCGTTGAGCAATTCTTGCACGTTTTCGTATCGGCTCAGGCCTTCGGCTGTTTTGTCTTCGTACAGTTCTTTCAACAACCCTGATGACTTTGCGATTTCTGCTGCTGCCTCGTAAGCATCTTTCGTTTGCACTTCAATGCCAAAGCGTTTGATTTTGGTTACGAAGTCATCGATTGGTGCCGCGGCTCGGCCACCCAAAAATGATTGCGCATTCTGCACCACTTCCCAAATGCTAATGGCGTGGTCGTTGGCGGCAATAATAATTTTGTCGATGGTGGTGTCGCCAATACCACGCTTGGGCAGGTTAATGATTCTGCGGAAGCTCGCTTCGTCTTGTTGGTTGATGGCGTAGCGCAGGTAGGCCAGCAGGTCTTTGATTTCTTTACGCTGATAGAAGGACAGGCCGCCTACTACCTTGTATTTGATGTTCATGCGCCTGAGTGCCTCTTCAATGGAGCGCGATTGGCTGTTGGTTCGATATAATACAACAAAGTCGCTGAACTTGTATTGGTGTTGCATCTTCTCTTCAAAAATGGAAGAGGCCACCAATTTGCCTTCTTCATTGTCTGATACCGCTTTGATGAGCTCTACCAGGTTGCCCTCTTCATTTTGCGTCCAGACCTTTTTGGGCAGCTGTGCTTTGTTTTTGGCGATCACCGAGTTGGCTGCTTCTACAATGGTTTGGGTGGAGCGGTAGTTTTGTTCAAGCTTGATGATGCGTAATTCCGGATAATCTTTTTCGAAGTTGAGGATGTTGCTGATATCAGCTCCGCGGAAAGCATAAATGCTTTGGGCATCATCGCCTACCACGCAAATGTTTTGCCTAACGGCCGCTAATTTGCGAATGATGAAATACTGACACAAGTTGGTATCTTGAAACTCGTCTACCAGAACATAGTGTATGCGCTGTTGGTATTTGTTGAGCACCTCCAAATGCTCTTTGAAAAGCTTGTCGGTATTGAAAAGTAAATCGTCAAAATCCATAGCACCCGATTTAAAACAGCGGAGCGCATAGGCTTTATAAATGTTGCCAATCTCCGGCCGCATGTTGGCGGCATCATCGCCCATTAGCATGGGGTTGCCCAAATATTCTTGCCAGGAAATCAACCGGTTTTTGGCTGCCGAGATACGGTTGTACACCGTGTTGGTTTTGTATTGTGTTTCATCAAGCCCCATCTCTTTCACCACCGACTTTAGCAACGACTTTGAATCGTCTGTATCATAGATCGTGAAATTGTTGGGGTACCCTAAATGGTGAGCCTCTGCCCGCAATATGCGGGCAAATACAGAGTGAAACGTGCCCATCCACAAGTTGCGCGCATCTGCACCTACCACCTTTTCAATGCGGTCGCGCATTTCTTTGGCCGCCTTGTTGGTAAACGTAAGCGACATGATGTTGAACGGATCTATGGTATGCTCTTTGATGAGGTGCGCAATGCGGTAGGTGAGTACCCGCGTTTTGCCGGAGCCGGCACCTGCAATCAGCATACAGGGCCCATCGGTGTTGATAACGGCCTCGAGCTGGGGTTCATTAAGTGTTGCGAGATAATTTTCCATAAAATCAACTGGCAAGTTACAGGTGAATGACCGAAGTAGGATGAGAAATTAGTTTTAATTTTGAGCTACTTCAACTGACAGTTCAAGTACTAAAATGCCACCCTTTCTACAAACACCTAAGAAAGAGTCTTTTGCCACATGGCGGTTCCGCACGCTCATGAACTGGTATCCTATGTATTTTGGGTCGGGTGGCAAGATTTTGTTTTGGGCTGCCGACCATACCGAGGTGCATTTGCGTCTGCGCCTGAACATTTGGACGTACAATTATGTGGGCACCATTTTCGGGGGTAGCATGTTTTCTGCCTCAGACCCCTTTTACATGCTTATGTTGTTTAAAGCACTGGGCCCGCAATATGTGGTGTGGGATAAGTCCGCCAGCATACGATTCAGGAAACCCGGCAAGGAAACGCTTTACGCGAAATACGTTTTGGCGGATAACGATTTTAAAGAGATCAAAGCTACCGTAGCAGAAAAAGGAGAGGTTACGCGACCGTTTTTAATTCAGTGGGTTGATAAAAACGAAATAGTGCATGCCGAAATTGAACGGCTGTGCTACATTGCAGATAAAGAACATTATCGACAAAAGAAGGGCGAGAGCCAAAGTGCAAAGTTGGAATTTAAACGCGGGGTAAAATGATTAAGGTAGGAGAGATATTGGTCTCAGATGATATTAAAGAAGTGGAATTTGTTTGCCACTTAGAAAAATGCAAAGGCGCATGCTGCGTAGAAGGCGACTTGGGCGCCCCGTTAGAAGAAGATGAACTGCAGGTGATGAAAGACATTCAAGAAGCAGTGAAGCCTTACCTCACACCCGAAGGAAGGGAAGAAGTTGAAAGGCAAGGCGCCTATATCTTAGATGAAGATGGCGACTACTCTACGCCCACGATCAAAGGCAGGGAGTGCGCCTACTCGCACTATAATGAACAAGGGGTTTTGAAATGCGGCATTGAGCAAGCCTATCTAGATGGCAAGATATCTTATCGCAAGCCCATTTCATGTCATTTGTATCCCATACGCATTACCAAAAACAAGAAAGGCTTTGAAGCAGTGAACTACCACAAGTGGAGCATTTGTTCAGCAGCATGCTCGTTGGGCAAATCGCTGCAAGTGCCATTGTATAAGTTTTTGAAAGACCCGTTGGTGCGCAAGTATGGGCAGGCTTGGTATGATGAGTTGGTGGAGAAGGTTGATGCAAAAGAAAACTAGCGGCATTTGCCTCGAGTGAACTTGGAAATCCCGCTTCTTCGCGCTTCACACGAATTGCCATAGGTTTTACCATCACACCCACACACTGGACTCAAAATTCTATGGCATCCCGCAAAATTATCAGGTAAGTTGACTGGCACTTGGCATGGCAGCAGACGATCAAGTAAATGACTAATGGCATCCCGATTTTTGTCGGTGAGTTCTACAAGTTCTCCACCGCGAATAAAATGTGTACACCCCTGAGTTGTTCCAAAAACCACATAAGATACCCCCACAGTAAAATCACATGAGTTCGCGCCCATGTCTAACAGAATCGATGCATCAGGGGGGCATTGAATCTTAAAAACACTTTCCAATTTGCAGGACAACTTGTTGCCATCAGCATAGTTTAGCTGGCCAAACACAATTAAATCAGATTGCACGACCAATAGCGAATCAATTGGGAGCCTGCCGGGCGTCTGACCCATCGCCCCGTTAATAACCATTATGAGGAGCAGGAAAGAGAATCTCATATCTTTATGTAAAGGTATAAAAAAGCCCCGTCCAACTTTCGCAGGACGGGGCTTTCCCTTTAGTTTACAGATTTGCGAATTATTCCGCCACCACGTTTACCGTGATATCGTGCTTCACTTCTTTGTGTAAGTCTAAGTGTGCAGTGTAAGTGCCCAATTGCTTAGGTTGTTCTCTGAAGCTGATCTTCTTACGATCGACATCAAAGCCTTTTGCCTTCAGTGCATCTGATACCTGTACTGCTGTAACAGCACCGAAAATCTTGCCGCTCTCGCCAGCCTTAGTGCCAATTTCGATGGTCATTTCGCCCAACTTGGCAGCCAATGCTTCGGCATCAGCCTTTACTTTGGCAGCCTTGTGCGCGGCTTGCTTTACGTTTTCTGCTACAACTTTCTTGTTCGACTCATTGGCGATCAACGCAATGCCATTGGGGATAAGATAATTTCTGCCATATCCCGGCTTTACCTTCACCACATCATTTTTGTAACCGAGTCCTGTTACGTCTTGTTTCAAAATTACTTCCATGATTTCTACAGGGTTAGGTTATTTCAATCCGTCTGCTACATAAGGTAGAATGGCCATGTGGCGTGCGCGCTTTACCGCTTGTGCTACCTTGTTCTGGTACTTCCAACTGTTGCCGGTCAATCTGCGAGGAAGGATTTTGCCTTGCTCGTTGATGAACTTCAACAAGAAATCAGGATCCTTGTAGTCGATATACTTAATGCCGTTCTTTTTGAAGCGGCAGTATTTTGGCTTGTTCTCGTTACGCTTAACGGATTCGTTCATCAGCGTAGTGGCCTGTGAATTATTGGTGCTCATGCTTCAACCGCCTCCTTGCGGGTTCCTTGCTTTTTGTTTCTGTTGAACTCTCCTTTGCGCCTGCGCTCGTTGTACACCGTTGCATGCTTATCTAAAGCAATGGTCATAAAACGCATTACCGACTCATCGCGTCTGTACTCTGTCTCCAAAGTGCTGGTGAGCGTGCTGTCTTCTGTCGTGAATTCGATGAGGTTGTAAAACCCGGTGGACTTCTTCTGGATTTCGTATGCCATCTTCTTAAGTCCCCATTGCTCAACGTTGATCACGTTGGCTTTGGCCTTGGTTAACACCTTCACGAACTTGTCGACAGTATCCTTTGCCTGATCTTCAGACAAAACGGGATTCAAAATGAATACTGTTTCGTAGTTTTTCATGATAGTTTGTTAATGTTTTTAAAAATGAGGTGCAAAGGTAGCCAAAAAACACATTTCGGCAATAGCGACTCAAAAAGAAATGCCCGAAAGCAGGGCGCCCAAATTACCCGTAAAGTACTGAAAATAAGAAGGTTGACCTTTACTTTACCTCAAACCGAACTTCGCCCATCTTGTACCCTTCTGTAAATACCTCCACCAGGTAGTTGCCCTCAGCATAGTCAGAGCCTTTTTCGTAGAAGAAGGTCAGCTTTTGGCGTGTGTTGTCAAACAAAATCTCTTGTGCTGCAGTGTAAAACTCTTCTTTGTTGTTGAGCATGAATGTGCCGCTGCCGCGACCTTGATCAAAAATTACCTGGTTGTTGGTATCGGTTATCCGGATGAGAATCTTTTTTCCCTCAATGGGGGCTACTTTGTTTTCAGCCAGATTGAATTCGACTTTCAGCTTTTTAAACCAGCGGTTCTTAAAAGGCGAGTCGCGCTCTTTACCTTTTTCGTTCAATGCCTTCACCACGATGTTTTCGGCCTTCAGTTGAGATGCCAGAGCGACCTTGCTGGCAAGCTCTTGCTTGTTTTTGGTGAGCGATGTAATGGAATCAGACAGCTTATTTTGCTTTGTCTTCAGCGTTCTGTTTTCGGTAAACAACTCTTTGTTCACCGTTTTGAGTTTTTCGATTTCTTCGTCTTTCACCTTCAGCAACTCTTCGTAACCGTCCAACCTATCCTTTAATTCCGCAAGTGCTTTCGAGCTGCGGGCATTGCTACGCTTCAATTCCTTTTCTACCTCTGCTTTTGCTTTCTTCAGGTCTTCCACATCGCCACCTAACTTTTGGATCTCTGTAATCTTCTGGTCAAGTTCGGCTTTCACATCGTTAAGGCGCTGCATGGTTCCGGCCAAATCCTCTTCAGTAGAAACCAACTGCTGTTTTACCTCTACTTTCTCTTGATAGTCGAGGTAGATTTTTATGCTTTGTACTGCGATAATGATGAGCAGAATCACAATCGTGATAGTCGACTTATTTGATTTTTTTGTGGGTGTAGACATAGTTTGAAAACTCAAAAGTAAAAAGAAATAATCATAGCACGCGGTGCAAAGCCAGCACACTACATGGCACAGATGAAATGCTGCTTGTTTAACGTGGGGTCTAGAAACAATATTCCGCACCTGAATAAGTCCAAACTACCGTACACCAAATCATGCTGGCGCAATTCGTGCCAAGCCCGCGCCATTTCTGGCGAGTGGTATATATCGTCAATAGCAATAATGCCTTTCTCTGCCATGCGCAAGGTTAGCGCTTCAAAATAGCGAATGGTGGGTTCGTAACGATGATTGGCATCCATCCACACAAAATCAATTTTAGAGGGTGTTTCCAAATGATTTGGCAATGTTTTGTCAATATTACCCTCCACCAGGTTGATGTTTTGCTTTTTAAAAAATTCAAAGTTGGTGAGCGCAATATTCACCATGTCGGGGTTGCCCTCAAACGTGGTGACTTGAACATGCGGATCAGTTGCCATGTATAACGACATAATGCCCATGGAAGTACCAAGTTCGACTACTTTTTTGCTGCGGGTGTAGCGCAACAGTCGTTGTACAAACTGGCACCAGGGAGCTGGTGTGATGCTCGTTCGTGCCACCTGTGCGATCGTTCTTTGTGTACTCGCGAAATGATGAGACGTTGCACCCAAGTCTGCCACCGAAATTGCCGTGTGGTTTTGCGCTAGTCTATTTCTAAGTTCTTCAATCGATGTATAGTCGCTTGTGTTGGAATTAGCTTTGATGACATTTTTGTAAAAGTCGTAAAAGAATGGTGAGTGCAGCGAGTGCTCGTCAACGCGCAGTAGCCAGTGTTTCAAAAATGACTTTACTTGAAAGATTTTCACGCCCTAGTTGAGCCTCAGCGGTGCCACCATCACAAACTCTGGAATGTTTACCTGAAATTTGCTGCCGTCAACGATGCGCTCCATTTGGTAGCTGCCCACCATTTTGCCCAATCCTGATTTCAGGTTGCAGCCCGAAACGTAGTGATGCGACTCGCCCGGCTCCAACATCGGCTGAAGCCCTACCACGCCTTCGCCCTCTACTTCACGCATGGTAAAGCCCGCATCGTGTATGTACCAATGCCTGCGCTGTAGTTGAATAGTGTAATCGCTGTTGTTGATAATGGTGATTTTGTAAGTAAACACGTAGTGGTACTGACTCGGGCTCGAGTAGGAGGGTTGATACTCCGTTTCAACAATTACCTTAACGCCTTGTGTTACTTCTGCCACCATCGCACCAAAAGTAGGATTTTTTTTTAATCAAAAGAAGTTGGAATATACGTGCAGATTTATGCTAAGCTTTTGATGTAACATGGATGTAAAGATTGATGAATCTTGGAAGGAAAAACTGCAACAGGAATTTGACAAACCGTATTTTTTGTCGCTTGCCAGCTTTGTAAAAGCCGAGTATGCTTCAACAACCGTGTATCCTCGGGCAAAAGAGATTTTTGCTGCCTTTGAACACTGCAAGTTCAACGAAGTGAAAGTAGTGATTTTAGGGCAAGACCCTTACCACGGTGAGGGGCAGGCAAACGGTTTGTGTTTTTCTGTGAATGATGGCGTAAAACCGCCACCGTCTTTGGTGAACATTTTCAAAGAGATTCGAAACGATTTGGGCAAGCCTATGCCCAACTCAGGCAATTTGGTTCGATGGGCAGACCAAGGTGTGCTGTTGTTGAACGCAACGCTGACGGTACGAGCATCTTCTCCGGGTTCGCATCAAAACAAAGGGTGGGAGCAGTTTACAGATACGGCCATCAAGGCGCTGTCAGATCAGCGAGAGAACCTGGTGTTTGTGTTATGGGGCGCTTATGCGCAAAAAAAAGGTGAGGTCATCGACCGTAATAAACATTTCGTCATCATGTCGCCACACCCTTCGCCTTTTTCGGCCGACCGTGGTTTTTTTGGAAGCAAGCCTTTTAGTAAGACAAACGAATACTTGCGCAGCAAGGGATTGAAGGAGATTGATTGGTGAGAACTGGGTACTTGAAGCTAGATACTAGATATTAGAATACAGTACCGAGTATCTAAGATTTAGACTGCCAAATCTTTCTCAATCGCCTTAATTTTGTCATCTAGGTTTTTGTTCACCACTTCAAACTCAGACGTTGATTTTAGAACCGATTTCACGCTCACATAAAACTTGATTTTCGGCTCGGTGCCGGAAGGCCTTACGGAAACTTTGGTTCCTTGCTGGGTATAAAACTGAAGCACATCAGATGCGGGTAAGGCAATTGGTTTCCTTCCGCCTGAGATCAAATTCCTTTCCTCGCGAAGCTTGTAATCCAATACGCGCACTACTTTTTCGCCTCCAAGTTGCGCGGGGGGCGCTTCTCTAAACTTCTTCATCATATCTTTGATCTGTTGCTCGCCCTCGGCACCCTTACGTACCAAGTTGATTAGCCCCTCTTTGTAAAACCCAAACTCCAGGTACATTGCCAAAAGCCAATTATACAATGTTTGGCCATCATCTTTGGCAGCAGCTGCCATGGCGGCAAAAAAGGCACAGGCAGATACTGCATCTTTGTCGCGTACAAAGTCGCCCACCATGTAGCCATAGCTTTCTTCTCCGGCAGCGATGAATTTCTTCTTGCCTTCTTGCTCGCGCATCAATTCGGCAATGTATTTAAAACCGGTGAGTGTGTTGAAACACTCCACGCCCAGCTCTCGTGCCATGTCGTCTACGAGTTCCGTGGTCACAATGGTTTTGGCGATGTACGCGTTTTGCTTTTCTTTCAAGTTCTTTAACACAAACCACATCATTAGTGCAAAGGCCTGGTTTCCATTTAGCAAGAAGAATTGGCCTGCATCGTCTTTGATACCAATGCCGACACGGTCGGTGTCGGGGTCCGTGGCCATCACTAATTCGGCATTGATTGCCTGTGCCTTGTTCAACGCCATTTGCATGGCTGATCGCTCTTCCGGATTGGGCGACTGCACTGTCGGGAAATTTCCGTTGGGTTGACGCTGCTCGTCCACCACCTGCAAATTCTCAAAACCCATTCGCTTCAAGCACTCTGGCACCATGGTGATGCCTGCCCCGTGGATACTAGAATAGACCAGCGGAATATTTTTTTGTCGCGTGATGCTATCTTGCCGTGGTATCAATTTCGTTACTGCAGCGTAATAGGCGTTCTCAACTTCTGCATTGACTGCGATAATCTTTGCAGGGTTTGGCGTGAATAGAATCTGTTCAAAAGAAGTAATGGCTTCAACTTCTTTAATTACATTCTTATCATGCGGAGGTACAAGTTGCGCGCCATCGTTCCAATATGCCTTGTAGCCATTGTATTCCTTCGGATTGTGCGAGGCTGTGATCACTACCCCAGACTGACATTTCAAATAGCGAATAGCAAAAGAGAGTAGGGGCGTGGGGCGCAATTCCGGAAACAAGTGAACGGTGATGCCATTCGCAGAAAAGACGTTGGCCGTAATTTGGGCTAGCGCTTGGCTATTGTTTCGGCTGTCATACGCAATGGCCACTTTAATCTCTTGGTTTGCAAAACTCTTTTTTAAATAGTTGGCCAAACCTTGGGTGGCTGCCCCAATGGTGTATTGGTTTATGCAGTTCGCACCAACGCCCATGATTCCGCGTAGGCCACCCGTTCCAAATTCCAGATCTTTGTAAAAACTGTCGATTAGGTTTTTAGGATTGCTGTCTGCCAGCAGGTTGTTTATTTCTTCTTTTGAAGCAGCATCGATCACGGTGCTATTGAGCCAATGCGCTGCTTTTTGTTTTGACGGCTGAAGTAAGTCCATTCTAAATTTAAGATTTCAGATTTCAAGATTTCAGACTAGTGAGCTAAAATTTGTAGTCTTCTCTCACAGGTGAAAATACATCGAGTATTTTGCAGGGCGTAATGGCCCGACCAGAGTGCTTTACGTGAGACGGAATCGTGAACACCATTCCGGGCTGCAACAGATGAGGCTGGCCGTCAACGATGAGTTCAAATTCACCTTCCTGCATGTTCACCACTTGTTCGTGCAAATGCGAGTGCTCGGGCACCATGCTTCCCTGCTTGATGTCCCAAAACGCAAAAGTCATGGTTTGGGTGTGAATGAAGCGTCCAACAAAGCCGGGAAACACTTCTTTAGTTGCAATTTTTTCCAGGAGATGGTTCATGATTTTTTATTGTTGGTCACAAATTTCCTCTCAATTCTTGTTCGTGCTCAATGGCCTCAAACAGTGCCTTGAAGTTGCCCTTGCCAAACGATTTTGCCCCGTTGCGCTCAATGATTTCAAAGAATAGGGTAGGGCGGTCTTGAATCGGTTTCGAAAAAATTTGTAATAAATAACCTTCTTCATCACGGTCGATGAGGATATTGAGCTTTTGTAGTTCCTTCCAGTCTTCGTTGATGTGACCCACCCGTTGCTGCACGTCATTGTAATACACCTCAGGAACGTACAAAAATTCTACCCCACGTTTTTTTAGTTCGCCCACGGTATGGATGATGTCATCCGTGGCAATGGCAATGTGTTGTACGCCCGCGCCTTTATAGAAATCTAAGTATTCTTCAATTTGCGACTTCTTCTTGCCGGTGGCCGGCTCGTTGATAGGGAATTTGATATATCCATTTCCGTTGGATACCACTTTACTCATCAGCGCGCTGTACTCTGTGGATATGTCTTTATCGTCAAAAGTGATGAGCAACTTAAAGCCCATTACATCTTCATAAAATTTCACCCACTTGTTCATATGGCCAAGTTCTACGTTGCCCACGCAATGGTCAACGTGTTTTAACCCGATGGGCGTAGATTTAAACTGACTTTTTGCCGGTTTGAAACCTGGCATAAAAGCTCCTTTGTAGTTCTTTCGCTCCACGAAGGTGTGAATTGTTTCACCATATGTTTTGATTGCCGATATCACCACTTCTCCATGTTCGTCTGTCAGTTTCTTCGGTTCCATGGCAGCTTCCGCGCCTCGCATCAGCGTTTCTTGGAAGGATTTTGTGGCATCGTCCACCCAAAGCGCAAGCACTTTTACGCCATCGCCATGTTTTTTTACGTGATTGCTGATATCAGTTTCTGGCTGTAGCGATGAAGTGAGCACAAAACGAATTTTGTTTTGCCGCAACACGTATGACGCGCGGTCGCGCACGCCAGTTTCGGGGCCCGCATAGGCCACTAACTCAAAACCAAAACAATGCTGGTAGTACAGCGATGCCTGTTTGGCGTTGCCCACATAAAACTCTATGTGGTCAGTACCGTTGATGGGTAGGAAATCGTTTGCCATATCAGTTTTTGATATTTTAACAGTGGGTAAATTTAGCAATTCCGCTTGTTTTTATTTTTTCTTTCGGCAACTTTGACGGAAAATCAACATCATGGACATTCAAGCCCTCGATAAAGCAGTGCAGCAAATAGCGCTCAAGCGTAACGAACTAAAAAAAATTGACTACAACAATCCAAAATATGACGATTTGGAGGAGGCGCTGCATGATTTGGAAGATGCTTTTTTGGACGACTTTGGTGATGAAATGGAAAAGGTGCTGCAACAAGTGCATGATAAGATTTGTCCAGATACAGACGTACTGTTGCCAATTGCGTATATGGCCAAGTCGTATATAATAAATGAGAAAAATGAATTCTCAGTGGCGCCAAACGAGGGTGTTTTTGTTGAGTTAGAAAAGCTGCCCAGTAAAGAGACGCGGCTGGTCATCATCCCTAACCCGATCCGCATCGTGCTCAACCTCGGCAAAGACAAACAGCAGGTAGTTTGGACGGGCAAATAGCTACTTGTCAATTATTTTCTAGAAATCTGAAGTTATCAAAACCCGGTAGCACGCCTCACTTTTGCCAGTGTCACAGCGGCAATATCTTTTGCTTTCTTTTCACCCGACTGCAATTTCTTCTCCAGCTCAGGCAAGTTTGACATGTAGAAATTAAACGCCTCACGCTCTTTTGCATACTTTGAAATGAGGAGTTCAAATAACTCTTGCTTTGCATGGCCGTAGCCAAAATTTCCACCTAGGTATTTTTGGCGCAACGCCTCCGTTTGTTCAGCATTAGCCACTAATCGATAAATGGCAAACACATTGTCTTTATCCGGATTTTTAGGCGCCTCCATGGGCGTGCTGTCTGTTACAATTGACATAATCTGTTTGCGCAGTTCTTTGTCAGGCAAAAAGATATCTATAATGTTTCCATACGACTTACTCATCTTTTGACCATCCGTTCCGGGGATGGTCATTACGGTTTCCTCAATTTTTGCTTCTGGTACCACAAAAGTTTCTCCGTAAGTATTGTTAAAGCTACTCGCAATATCCCGAGCCATTTCCAAATGCTGCCGTTGATCTTTGCCCACGGGTACAAAATCAGCATCATATAATACGATGTCGGCCGTCATCAAAACAGGGTAAGTGAATAGTCCCGCATTTACGTCAGCTAACTTTTCGGATTTGTCTTTGAAGGAATGGGCATTCGCCAGCATGGGGAATGGAGTGAAGCAACTCAGGTACCAGGCTAGTTCGCACACTTCGGATATTCTGCTTTGCCGGTAGAGCAAATTCTTTTCAGTATCAAATCCAAAAGCCAGCCATGCAGCTGCTACCGCATTCACATTATCTATCCGCTGTTTAGCATCTTTGATGGTGGTGAGCGAATGTAAATCGGCAATAAAGAAAAACGACTCATTGCCTGATTGTTGCGATAGCCTGATGGCCGGAATGATGGCACCCAATAAGTTGCCTAGATGCGGCCGTCCGCTGCTTTGTATTCCAGTAAGTATACGAGACATGGTGGCAAAGATAGATTTTAGATTTGTGATTTTTGATTCTAGCTTTGTGCATGATAGCTATTTTGCAATGAGAAGCATTCTGGTGTTGTGTGTAGTAATAACTACTAACCACTTATTTGCCCAACTAGCTGAGCCTGTTCAATTTGTTGAGAAGGTTCATGACTTTGGGGATGTGGTGGAAACCAAAGGATTGGCGGTGTATGACTTTACTTTCACGAACAAGGCTGCACGCCCAATAAAGATTTTGGCAGTGCAACCTTCTTGTGGTTGCACCATTCCAGATTGGACCAAACAGCAAGTGGCTCCAGGTAAAAGTGGGTTTATCCGGGCCAGCTACAACCCAAAAGACAGGCCTGGTTATTTCGATAAGACGCTCGCAGTTACCACAGACCTGGATGGCAACCCGATTGTATTGCGAATTAAAGGAAACGTTGTTAATGAAAAGTCCGAGAATAAAGATATGCCCTACGACCTTGTTGTCGAAAATGGGCACTTATTGTTCAGAAACAGCTCGTTCAACGTAGGTAAAGTGTACGTAAACAGAGAGCCGGTAGCGGCTGAGTTCCCTACCTACAACCGCGGAAAGGACACATTAAAAATTTTAGGAATTATTGCGCCCCCTCACATCAAGGTAAATGTGCCGAAAAAGATCGCACCGAATGCTAAGGCGGCAATCAAAATTACCTATGACGGTCGTGGAAAAAACCAGTTTGGCTATTTGTCTGATAATATCGTCCTAAAAACGAATGATGAGTCGCAACCTGAAAAGTCATTTTCGGTATATGCCACTGCCGAAGAAGCATTTGGTTCCCTCACGCCTGAAGAGCAGGCCATTGCACCCGCACTTAAACTGGAAAGTTATTCCGTTGATTTGGGTACTGTTCGATCGGGTGTGCTGACAGAGCGAAACGTTTCCTACCGCAACACCGGAAAAAAACCGCTCATCATTAGGCACATGCAGAGCAATTGTACCTGCTTAACAATTCAACCATCTTCTAAAACACTGCAACCAGGTCAAATTGCGAACTTGCAATTTACCTTTAACCCCGATGGCCGTAGTGGTCTTCAAAATAAAGCGATTACGATCTACAGCACCGATCCGATTAACCCAGTGCAACGACTCCTTGTACGACTGATGATAGAGTGAACCTTCTCACCATTGGATTGTTATTCCATTCAAATATTCCCCAAAGTAGGTCACGGCTTTTTGGGTTCTTTTTATAACTTGAGCCGAATTTGAAGAGTATTTTTTAATTCATTGTAAATCATTTGTTTAGATAATTC
Organism: Bacteroidota bacterium; assembly: GCA_018267275.1. Classification (GTDB taxonomy): domain Bacteria; phylum Bacteroidota; class Bacteroidia; order Cytophagales; family Cyclobacteriaceae; genus ELB16-189. The sequence continues at coordinate 325,837 of JAFDYV010000002.1, forward strand.
TTATGAAAATCCTCGTTTGTATTTCGCACGTACCGGACACGACTTCTAAAATCAATTTTATTGATAACGGAACGAAGTTCGACACCAATGGCGTGCAGTTTATCATCGGCCCGTACGATGATTATGCCTTGGCACGTGCCATTGAGTTAAAGGAGGCAAATGCGGGTACTACTGTAACGGTGTTAAACGTTGGCTTAGCTGAGACAGAACCCACCATCCGCAAAGCGTTGGCGATCGGTGCTGATGATGCTATTCGCGTAAATGCAGAACCTACTGACTCACTTTTTGTGGCAACCCAAATTGCAGAGCATGCGAAAGGTTATGATTTGGTGTTGATGGGCCGTGAGTCTATCGACTATAATAGTGGAGTGGTGCACGCGATGGTGGGCGAAATGTTGGGCATACCATCTGTCTCACCTGTTATGAAACTGGATTTGGAGGGCACCACGGTGAAAATGCAACGCGAGATTGAGGGAGGTAAAGAGTCAGTGGAAGCATCGCTGCCATTGGTGGCCGGCTGTCAAGAACCAATTGCTGAATGGAAAATACCCAACATGCGCGGCATTATGTCGGCACGCACCAAGCCACTGAAAGTAGTGGAGCCCAAGACCACAGAAGCATCGGTAAAAACGCAAAAGTTTGAACTGCCAGCGCCTAAAGGCGCAGTGAAAATGATTAGCGCAGATAATGTAGCCGAATTGGTTACGCGGTTGAAAACCGAAGCAAAGGTCCTTTAATTTATTGCTAAGATTAAGAAATCGAAAATTGTAAATCATAAATAAAGTAATGGCAACATTAGTTTTTGTAGAAGTATCAGACGGTAAAGTGAGAAAAACGTCTTTGGAGGCGTTGGCCTATGCCCACCAGATGGGCTCAGGGGTTACCGCAATCGTGATGGGCACTGTAAGTGCTAGCGAGTTTGAAACGCTTGGTAAATATGGTGCCCAGAAAGTACTACATGTAGCCGATGCGCGGTTGGACCACCCTGCTATTCAGGCGTATGCCACCGTACTTACGAAAGCCATGCAAGATGAAAATGCAGACGTGTTGGTGTTGGCCAATTCATCATTGGGTACACCTGCCGCTGCCAAGGTGGCAATTAAAACAAACGCAAGCTTTGCATCAAACGTGGTGGAATTGCCAGCTCCAGGATTTGTAGTGAAGCGCAGCATTTACACCGGCAAAGCGTTCTCATTCGTTGAGTTGAAAAATCAAAAGAAAGTTATTGCCATTAAGAAGAATGCAGCCGAAGCAAAAGAGGTAGGGGGCAGCGCGCAGATTGTTGCCTATTCAGTAGCCTTGAGCGATTCTGACTTCAATACGAAGATAACGGGAACGGAAAAGGCTACGGGCGACATACTCTTGCCTGAGGCTGAAATTGTGGTGTCGGGTGGGCGCGGTATGAAAGGCCCTGAACACTGGGGCATTTTGGAAGAGTTGGCAAAAACGTTGCGCGCGGCAACGGGCTGTAGTAAACCAGTGTCAGATATGCACTGGCGGCCTCATCACGAGCACGTGGGGCAAACCGGTGTGAAGGTGGCGCCACAGCTCTATATTGCTATCGGTATTTCAGGGGCCATCCAGCACTTAGCAGGTGTTAATTCTAGCAAATGCATTGTGGTGATTAACAAAGATGCCGATGCACCATTTTTCAAAGCAGCTGATTACGGTATCGTAGGCGATGCCTTTGATGTAATTCCGAAATTGACAGAGGCTATCAAAGCAATGAAATAAGACCCAACACCCAGGTGGTGCGCACCAGTAGGGGCTTGCTACTTGGGTGAATTTTTTTTTGTACTTTTCAACTTTACTAGCAGTAAGTGAAGAAGATAAAATTAGAAATTCTTGGCCTCTCGTCCAGCCAATCCCAAACAGGCTCTTTTGCCTTAGTGCTTGGCGAGGTGTCGGGGAATAGGCGTTTGCCAATTATCATTGGTATGTTTGAGGCGCAAGCGATCGCGATAGAAATCGAAAAAATCATCCCGAATCGCCCGATGACGCATGACCTTTTCAAGTCATTTTCTAACGCGTTTCATTTTCATGTAGAGGAGATCATCATTTCAGATTTAAAGGAAGGGGTATTTTTTGCAAAGATTGTTTGTAGTGATGGGTTGAAGAAGACCGAGATTGATGCCCGACCGTCTGATGCAATTGCCATTGGGTTGCGATTTGATGCAACGATTTATACGTACGAAACAATTTTGGCAGAGGCGGGCATCGTGCTTACCGATCAGGAGGAAGAAGAGGAGAAAATAGAGACCAAACCTGAAAAGGCAAAGGTGAAGAAAGAGCCTTCAAAAAAGGCAGATGATTACAAAAACCTGAGCATCGATAAGCTTAAAGACTTGTTGAAGGAAGCGCTGGACAAAGAAGACTATGAGAAGGCTGCCAAGATTCGGGACGAGTTGGGCAAGCGCAATTAATGAAAAGTAGTAGCCAGCAACGAACAAACACTTCATGAACTACCTTCGCGCTGCCATTGGCCTCATCTTTATTGTTGGCATAGCCTACCTGCTCTCGGGCAACCGTAAAAAGATTGATTTGCGCTTGGTCGGCATCGGCATCTTATTCCAGTTGGTGATTGGGCTGGCCATTGCAAAAGTTGGTTTTGTGCGCGTGGTGTTTGAATTTATCAGCGACAAGTTTGTTACGTTTTTGGGTTTCGCCCGCGAGGGATCTGCATTTGTTTTTGGTTCATTAGCTTCAAATACATCTAACACCGGTTTCATCTTTGCTTTCCAAGCGTTGCCTACCGTTATCTTCTTTTCGGCTGTTACAGCCGGCTTATATTACCTCGGAATTTTACAAAAAATCGTTTTTGGTTTTGCGTGGTTAATGACCAAAGCCATGCGCCTGTCTGGTAGCGAGAGTTTATCAGCAGCGGCAAATATCTTTATGGGACAAACCGAAGCACCATTGCTGGTGAAGCCATTCATCGCCAAAATGACCAACTCAGAGCTTTTTTGCTTAATGGTTGGCGGTATGGCAACACTTGCCGGCAGCGTGTTGGCGACTTACGTTGGGTTACTTGGGGGAAGCAGCCAAGAAGAGAAAACGCTGTTTACAACGTATCTTTTGTGTGCTTCCATCATGAATGCACCCGCGGCCATTGTGTTGGCCAAGATATTTTATCCGCAAAGCGAACCGGAAAAGATTGATAGCGAGCTAAAAGTAAACAAAGAGCAGATTGGAGTAAACTTGATTGACGCACTGGCGTCTGGTGCGGCAGATGGATTGAAATTGGCATTGAACATAGGTGGTATGCTAATTGCATTTATTGCCATTATTTATGCCGTGAACTGGGTGCTTGTTGATTTTGTGGGTGCGATGACTGGCCTAAATGAGTTTGTGAAAACAAGTACCAACGGTGCGTTCAATGGCTTCTCACTTCAATACATTTTAGGCCAAGTGTTTCGGGTGTTTGCCTTTATGATGGGCGTGGATTGGCAGCAGACATTGGGCGTAGGTAGTTTGCTTGGCCAGAAAATGGTTATCAACGAGTTTGTGGCATATGTAGACCTTTCTAAAATGAAAGCCGCTGGACTGTTGGACGAAAAGTCGATACGCATTGCCACATACGCGCTGTGCGGCTTTGCTAATTTCAGTTCCATTGCCATTCAAATAGGCGGCATAGGCGGTATGGCCCCCGGTCGCCAGGGAGATCTCTCGCGCATGGGTTTGAAGGCGATGTTAGCTGCATCACTAGCTACCATGATGACGGCCACCATTTCGGGTGCGATATTCTGAGTCACTTTTTTTGGGTACATTCGTAAAATGAATTTTTATGGTTTACAACGATTTGAAAGATAAGATTGTAAACAAAATACAGTCTATCGAGAATGAAGCGCTGTTGAAGGAGATTTATCAAATTCTCCATTTGGAGTCCGAGGCTGAACAAGTTTATCACCTTACCGCAGAAGAAAGACAAGCAGTGAGCGAAGGCCTCGAAGACTACAAAAAAGGTAAACTGTATTCTTCAAGCCAAGCCAACGACATAATCGAAGAATGGCGAAAAAAGTAGAGTGGACAGAGAGTGCAGTCAATGACAGACTCGAAATTTTAAAATTTTGGCGAGAGCATAATCAGTCAGATGTCTTCAGTCTTAAACTAGAGATTCTCTTCAATAACGCAGCGGATTTGATTGCGGAGTTTCCTAAATCTGGGTTGGCCACCGACTTTCCGAATGTAAGGGTAAAGATAGTTCGCAGCTTCAAAGTCTTTTACATTGTTGAGCCAGATTCGATAGTGATTTTGCGAATATATGATGCCAGAAGAGACCCGAAAGGCCTTAGTTTAAGTTGATTTTTTCCCAAAATTCTGCTTCAAAATACTAGGCATTTCCTATCTTGAAAGCCTAAACTGAATTATGCAAAAGGCTTTATCCCTGCTGTTGGTGCTAAGCGTTTTGGCCTGCAGCACCCCTAAAGAAAAAATACCTGATACACCCGCTATGCCCGGCACTACCAAAAAAATGGTGGTCTATCAAATGATGACCCGCTTGTTTGCCAACACCAACACCACCAACAAATTTTATGGTTCTGCTGAAGACAACGGGGTCGGGAAGATGAACAATATTAACGATGCCGCTTTGAAGGGAATCAAGGGTTTGGGCGTTACCCATGTTTGGTTCACCGGTATTATTGAGCATGCGTTGCTTACTGATTACTCCAAAAATGGAATTGCGGTTGATGATGCCGATGTAGTGAAAGGTAAAGCAGGCTCGCCCTACGCCATTAAAGACTACTATGATGTAAATCCGGATTTGGCTGTAGACGTTGCCAACCGAATGAAAGAATTTGAAGCCTTGGTGGCTCGCACGCATGCACAAGATTTAAAAGTAATAATCGACTTTGTTCCGAATCATGTTGCACGTGCTTACAAGTCTGATGCAAGGCCTGCTGGAGTGAAGGATTTGGGCGAAGGCGATGATATCACCGTGTCATTTAGGCCGACAAATAATTTTTACTATTTGCCCGGACAAGCTTTTGTTGCGCCCAAGCGACCGTACCAGCCCGAGGCACCAAAATCAGATGGCAAGTTTGTTGAGAATCCCGCCAAGGTAACAGGTAACAACCAGTTTACTGCTACCCCTAACTTGGGCGATTGGTTTGAAACGGTGAAATTGAACTATGGCGTGGATTACCAAAACGGTGAGAAGAAACATTTTGAGCCTGTACCCAACACATGGGAGAAGATGCGTGATATACTCGTGTACTGGGCAGATAAAAAGATAGACGGATTCCGTTGTGACATGGCCGAAATGGTACCGGTAGAATTTTGGCAATGGGTAATTCCACAAGTAAAAAAAGTAAACCCGCAAATTGTTTTCATTGCAGAGATTTACAACCCCACACAGTACAGAAATTACATCGACAATGGGCAATTTGATTTCTTGTACGATAAGGTGCAATTATATGATACATTGAGGTTGCTGGTGAACCAAAAGGCGCACAGCGATGGCATTCCTAAAATCCAGGAGAGTTTGACAGGTATCAATCACAACATGCTGCATTTTTTGGAAAACCACGATGAGCAACGGTTTGCTTCTCCGTTTTTTGCAGGCGATGCGTGGAAAGCAGTCCCTGCCATGGTAGTGAGTGCGTGTATTGATGAAGGACCCATCATGATTTACTTCGGCCAAGAAGTGGGCGAGCCTGGTGCGAAGGCCGAGGGGTTCTCTGGCGATGATGGACGAACCACCATGTTCGATTATTGGGGTGTTCCACAACACCAAAAATGGGTGAACAACTTGCAATACGATGGCGGACAGTTGAGTGATGAACAAAAGCAACTGCGGCAATTTTATGGCGACATCTTGACACTCGCTGCCAACAACCAAGCCATTGCCCAGGGGAAGTACGCAGACCTTACAGTATTTAACCAGCAGAAAGGAAACTTCTCATCACTGGTGCATGCATTTGTGCGTTACCATGGCGAAGAAAAATTGATTATCGTTTCGAACTTCAATACCAAAACCGAAGGCGTTAAAATTCAAATCCCGGAAAGCCTGGCGCCAGACCTGGGCTTAAAGCACGGCTCCGCGTATGTAGGCAGAGACTTACTGCGCAGTGGAGCAGAAATTGGAATAGATGCTAATTTGACAATGTCATTCGAGATTCCTGCCTTTAGTTCACTCATTTTAAAAGTAAAGTAATTCATGCAAGGTAAAAGACGCGTTATTATTGAGAATGTTCAACCGCTGGTAGATGGCGGTTTGTATCCTGCAAAGCGTACTGTCGGTGAAACGGTGCAAGTGTCAGCTTCCATTTTTGGCGATGGCCACGACCATCTCCGCGCCTCCGTACTATTTAAAAAGAAAGGTGCAAGCCGATGGAGTACAGTAGAGATGCGCCCCACCTTTAATGATGAGTGGGCAGCGTCTTTTAAAGTGGAGGAAAAAGGCACATATGTCTTCACCATCGATGCCTGGGTAGACCATTTTGAAACTTGGTATGATGGATTCAAAAAGAAGGCAGCAGCGAAAGTAGATGTAAAAGTTGAGTTGATGGAAGGTGCTGCGTTCTTGCGCAACTTGGCCAACAACGGCCTCGCTAATCTGATGAATTTGGCCAGCAAACTTGAAAACACAGACAAGCATGCCGAAGCTATTCAGGTGGTATTGAGCAACGAGTTTGAGCAGATTGTCCATGACTATCCCTTGAAGGAAAACGAAACACGATATCCAACAGAATTAGAGATCAGAGTAGAGCACAACAAGGCGAATTTCAGTGCATGGTATGAGTTCTTTCCTCGCTCAAGTTCTTTGGAAGCCGGCAAGCACGGCACCTTTCAAGATTGCATCAAATTGCTACCACGGGTGGCTGCCATGGGTTTTGATGTGCTGTATTTTCCACCCATTCATCCAATCGGCAAAATCAACCGCAAAGGGCGCAACAACAATGTGCGCTCTGAAAAAGGTGAGCCTGGCTCGCCTTGGGCCATTGGCAGCGATGAAGGCGGGCACAAGTCTATCTTGCCTGCGCTGGGTACATTAGAAGATTTTAAAAAGCTGATTGCTGAAGCGAAAAAAATGGGCATTGATGTAGCAATGGACATTGCCTTTCAATGTGCACCCGATCATCCATACGTAAAAGACCATCCAGATTGGTTCAAGCAGCGGCCCGATGGTTCAATCCAATACGCAGAAAATCCACCTAAGAAATACCAAGACATTTATCCTTTCAACTTTGAATCAGACGATTGGAAAAACCTGTGGGAAGAATTGAAGTCGGTATTTCTCTATTGGATTGAGCAAGGTGTAGTCGTATTCAGAATTGATAATCCACATACAAAACCAATTCCATTTTGGCAGTGGGTAATCGCAGAAGTGCATAAAACATATCCTGACGTAATATTCTTGTCCGAGGCGTTTACGCGACCCAAGATTATGGCTTCCTTGGCAAAGGTTGGGTTTACGCAAGGCTACACCTATTTTACCTGGCGCGTGTCCAAGCAAGAGATTATCGAATACATGAATGAATTGGTGTACGGTCCTTCGCGCAATTATTTCAGACCTAACTTTTGGCCCAACACGCCCGACATATTGCCCTATCATTTGCAACATGCAGGTGAGAATAGTTTCATCATGCGCTATGCAATGGCGGCTACACTGTCCTCAAACTTTGGAGTGTACGGACCTTCGTATGAGTTTTATGAGAACACTCCCATTGAAGGAAAAGAAGAGTATTGGAATTCAGAAAAATATGAAGTGCGCCATTACGATTGGAAGCGCACCAACCGCATGACCGACATCATGTCGATATTGAATCGAATCCGAAAAGAAAATCCGGCACTTCAGTCAACCTGGAATATTCAGTTTTGCACAATAGAAAACAGCCAACTGCTCGCGTATTTGAAAGCTACGGACGATTTATCAAACATCATTTTGTGCGTTGTCAATTTGGATGTGAATGGTAAGCAATCAGGATTTGTACAGTTGCCAAAAGATAGGTTAAGATTGGGCGACAAAATCAATGTGAAGTTGCACGACCTGATCACAGACGAACATTATACTTGGACGCAAGAGTGGAATTTTGTGGAATTAAATCCTTTCAAAATGCCTTTCCATTTGTTCAAAGTAGAGATTCACGAGTCAAACATGTAAGCCATGCCCAAGAACGATCCACTTTGGTTTAAAGATGCCGTTATCTATGAGTTAAGTGTCCGTGCTTTTTATGATAGCAATGCCGATGGTATTGGCGATTTTCCCGGCCTTATTCAAAAGCTTGATTACCTCGAGGACTTAGGCATCAACACGATTTGGTTATTGCCATTTTATCCATCGCCCTTACGCGATGATGGCTTTGATGTAGTTGAACATTGCGATATTCATCCCGACTACGGAACGCTGGCAGACTTTCGGCAGTTTTTAAAGGAGGCGCATCGCAGAAATATTCGTGTGATCACCGAGTTGATTTTGAACCACACGTCTGATCAACATCCGTGGTTTCAAAAATCGCGTAAGGCACGCGAAGGTTCGCGCTACAAAGACTATTATGTATGGAACTCGACAGCCGATAAGTACAAACAAGCGCGGGTCATGTTCACCGATTCAGAGAGCTCTAACTGGGCGTGGGACAATGAGGCGAAAGCGTATTACTGGCATCGTTTCTATCGGCATCAACCGGAACTGAATTACGATAATCCAGAAGTACAATTGGAGATGATCAAAGTGGTTGACTTCTGGATGAAAATGGGTGTAGATGGATTTCGATTGCCCAACGTGCCTTTCTTGTTTGAAGAGGAGGGAACCAATTGCGAAAACTTGCCGCAGACGCACGCTTTCTTGAAAAAACTTCGGTCGCACATTGACAAGCATTATGATGATCGTATTTTAATTGCAGAGGCTAACCTTTGGCCTGAAGATGCTGCCAAGTATTTTGGTGATGGCACAGAATGCCATATGAACTTCAACTACCCGTTGATGCCTCGCTTGTTTTTGGGGTTACGCACTGAAGACAGCTACCCGATTGTTGACATCATCGAGCAAACACCAGCAACTCCCGCCAACGGCCAATGGGCATTGTTCTTGCGCAATCACGATGAAATTGCGTTGGAGATGGTTACCGAAGAAGAGAAAGATTATCTTTTCAAAGCGTACGCAACAGATCCGCACACCAAACATAACCTAGGGATTAACCGCAGGCTGGCACCGCTGCTCAATAACGACCGTAGGAAGATAGAGTTGTTGTACACAATTTTATTTTCGCTTCCCGGAACGCCCGTGATTTATTATGGCGATGAAATTGGGATGGGGGATAATATTTACTTGGGCGATCGCTTCGGGGTGCGCACGCCCATGCAATGGAACCTTAATTTGAATGCGGGCTTTTCGGATGCCAACCCGCAAAAATTGTTTTTGCCAATTGTAACAGATCCGATTTACAGATACGAGTCGCTCAACGTGGCCACACAAGAAGAAAATCCATCTTCGCTCATGTGGTGGATCAAAAACGTATTGGCCATGCGCAAGCGCTTAAATGTTTTTGGTCGTGGCGAGTTGAAGTTTATTGAAAGTACTAATTCCAAAGTTTTGTGCTTCGCGCGCACCTACGGAGAACAACGTTTGATTGTGGTAGCGAACTTATCACAATTCTCACAGGCCACAACACTGAATTTCTCAGATTACCGCGATTGCGACATTACCGAAGTGTTTAGTCAAAATAGGTTTGAGAGTGTAGGTGTTGGCGATTACCCAATTACCATCGGCCCTTACGGATATTTTTGGTTTCAGGCAGATGCTGCTGAAGGTAAAGAAAATGGTTCAAGCAACGAACTGTTTCTGTATAAGTCAGACTTGAGTTGGGAACGCCTGTTTGGCAACTACAACGAGATGCGCGTGTTGGAGCGAAAAGTGCTTCAGCCGTTTATGAAGAAATGCCGGTGGTTTGGTGGTAAAGCCAAAGTCATCAGCAAAATGGGCATTCACAAAGTAATTCCCGTGAAGGTGGAAGGTGAGACGCATTACCTCACCATCATTCAAGTAGACTATGTACAACGCTTGCCCGAACTGTACTTTTTGCCGATGTGCTTTGTTCCTGCTGACAATCTATTTGACAAGGCAGACTTCATTCCGCAGAGTGTAATTTGCCGTGCCGAGATTCAAGAGAAGTCAGGATTTATCATGGATAGCAGCTACAGCAAGTCTTTCCGCGATTTTCTATTTGCCAGCATGGATAAAAAGCTGCGATTGAAAGATGACGAAGGTACGCTGGAGTTTAACTCGAGTGTTTATGTGAAGTTGAATGCCGAAAAAATTGATTCGAAAATTTTAAAAGCCGAACAAAGCAACACATCCATCATCTACAACGATCAATACTTCTTTAAGTTTTATCGCAAGATTGAAAAGGAGATTAACCCGGATTTAGAAATTGTCCGGTTCTTGTCGGAGAGCACTAACTTCCGCAACGCGCCCAAATATGCGGGTAGCATAGAGTACCGCGATAATGAGGGTAAGACCATTGTCTTTGGCTTGTTGCAGGAGAAAGTTGAAAACCAGGGCGACAGTTGGGTAATGACGCTTGATTCTGTTGGTCGTTTTTATGAACGGGTAATGGCGAAAGCGAAGAAGGAGAAGTTGCCCAAGCTTGTCAATAAAGATGCCATTAAGTTTGACGAAGCACCTGAGTTGATTCAAGAATTTATTGGAAAAGGTTTTTACGAGCGAGTGGTGCGCCTGGGGCAGCGCACAGCCGAGATGCACCTTGCGCTGGCTTCAGACAACGCGAACCCGGCATTTTCGCCAGAGTACTTTACTGCCAACTATCAACGCGCGTTGTATTCTTCATTGCGTAAGTTGGTAAACGACCGCATGAAAATGCTGCGCCAAGCATTAGGCAAATTAGATGAAGCCACGCAGCTCATCGCGAAAGAGGTATTGGCGATGGAAGACGAAATCTTGGAGTGTTTCAGTGAAATCTACCAAACGCGCATCAACGGAATCAAAACGCGCATACATGGTGATTATCATTTAGGACAAGTGCTGTTTACCGGTAAAGACTTCATCATCATCGACTTTGAAGGCGAGCCTGGCTTTAGCTTTAGCGAACGGAGACTGAAAAAGAATCCGCTCAAAGATGTGGCCGGCATGATGCGTTCATTTCATTATGCGGCATTCGGAAAGATATTGCTCAATGAAAATTACCGCGAAAAAGATTTGGAGTTTTTGGAACAGTGGGCAGAACAATGGCAACATTATGTGAGTAGGTTTTATTTGGGCGCATATTTAGAAAGAATGGGAATGGAAAAATCATTGTCGCCCGAGAATGAAATTCTCATTCGAACTTACCTGATTGAAAAAGCTGTGTACGAGTTGGGCTACGAATTGAATGGACGCCCTGATTGGGTGAACATACCGCTGCGAGGCATTCGTTACCAGATGAGGCGCTATCAATTGGCGAAGGAGTTGACCAAAAAGAAATAACCCTTAAACGTTATTACCATGGGAAAGAAGACATCGAAGGCAAAGGCAGAGGAACCCGATCATTTTAGTCTGCTCACCGATTACGACATTCATTTGTTCCGGTCGGGAAAGCACTTTAAGCTCTATGAAAAATTGGGTGCTCACTTGGCAACGCACAAAGGGGAAGAGGGAACTTACTTTGCGGTGTGGGCTCCAAATGCCCGCCACGTATCGGTCATCGGCAACTTCAATCACTGGGATGCCAATAATCACAAACTTTCGCCTCGGTGGGACGAATCAGGTATATGGGAGGGATTTTTTGTTGGCGTAGGCAAAGGAGAGGTCTACAAATATGCGATCTTATCGAACACTGGTGAGTATTTGGAAAAGGCAGACCCCTTTGCTTTTTATGCGGAAGTGCCGCCAGCCACTGCGTCCATTGTTTGGGATCACCACTATACTTGGCATGACAAGAAATGGATGGACGACCGTAAGCAAAACGCGAGCAAACCCAAACCCTATTCTGTGTATGAAGTTCACCTGGGCAGTTGGAGGCGTAAGGCAGAAGAAGGGAATCGTTCGTTGAGTTATAAGGAATTGGCGGATGATTTGGTGTATTATGTAAAAGAAGCAGGGTTTACGCATGTTGAGTTTTTGCCGGTAATGGAACACCCTTTCTTTGGTTCGTGGGGGTATCAGCTTACGGGTTATTATGCGCCTACCAGTCGCTTTGGTAATCCACAAGAGTTTATGGTATTGGTAGATGCGCTGCACCAAGCCGGCATCGGTTTGATATTAGACTGGGTACCATCGCACTTCCCGGGTGATTTGCATGGCCTTTATAAATTCGATGGAACAAATCTATACGAGCATGCAGATCCGCGCAAAGGTTTTCATCCGGATTGGAGCAGCTATATCTACAACTATGGTCGTAATGAGGTGCGTTGCTTTCTCATCAGTAATGCATTGTTTTGGTTGGAGCGCTTCCATGCTGATGGCTTGAGGGTGGATGCGGTTGCATCAATGCTATATCTAGACTATTCGCGCAAAGCAGGTGAATGGATACCCAACGAATATGGTGGCAACGAAAATTTAGAAGCAATTTCTTTTTTGAAGGAATTCAATGAAGTCGTTTACGGCAATTTCCCAGATGCAGTAACAATTGCCGAAGAGTCTACCGCGTGGCCGAGTGTTTCAAAACCTACGTACTTGGGCGGCTTGGGGTTTGGACAAAAGTGGATGATGGGTTGGATGCACGATACCTTGCATTATTTCAAACTTGACCCCGTTTATCGCAAATACCATCAAGATGAGATCACTTTTAGTATCATCTACGCTTTTACTGAGAACTTCATGCTCCCGCTTTCGCACGATGAGGTGGTGCACGGCAAAGGCTCATTGTTAGGCCGAATGCCAGGCGATGAGTGGCGCAAGTTTGCCAACCTGAGGCTGATGTATGGATACATGTTCACCCATCCGGGTACTAAGTTGTTATTTATGGGTGGCGAGTTTGGTCAGTCCAGCGAGTGGGCGCACGACCGACAAATTGATTGGGATGCGCTAAACTTTGGTGCGAATCATCAGGGTATTTTAAAAACCATTAAGGCATTGAACCATTTATATAAAACAGAAACGGCTTTGTACCAATATCCATTTGATGGAAAGGGATTTGAATGGTCGGATTATTCCGATCGCGAGAATAGCGTGATTGTATTTATGCGCAAGTCAGACGATAAAAATGACCTACTGATGGTGGTCTGCAACTTTACGCCTGAAACGCGCCAGCACTACCGCATTGGCGTTCCGTATCGAGGCACTTGGAAGGAAATATTCAATTCCGATGCGGCTGACTTTGGCGGTAGTGGCGTGAGCAATGCCGGCTTGCTGCACACATCACCAGTAAAATATCACCAAAAGGATTATTCTGTTTCGATTACGTTACCTCCTTTGGCATGTATTGTTTTAAAATTAAATGAAGAAGTAGCAGAGTTTGAGATTGAGTAACCCAAAACCGCATGCCTCGCGTTGCAAGCCACAAGCTTTTTAAGTTGATGGTCAATAGCCCGTAGCTTACAATCTGAAGCTTGCATCTCTAAATTCCTGCGGCTCGAAGCCTATTAACCAGCAAACTAAATGAGCACTACACCCAATAAATACATCTGTATCCACGGCCATTTTTACCAACCGCCACGCGAAAATGCATGGCTAGAGGTAATTGAGGTGCAAGATTCTGCTCACCCGTATCACGATTGGAATGAGCGCATCAATGCAGAATGCTACGACCCCAATGCGGCTTCTCGTATTTTGGGGCAAGATGGTGTAATTAAGAAAATCACTAACAACTACGCCAAGATTAGTTTCAACTTCGGGCCCACGCTTCTATCGTGGATGGAGTTGAATGCGAAAGAAACCTATGAAGGAATTTTAGAGGCCGACCGCGAAAGCTTAAAATACTTTGGAGGCCATGGGTCGGCATTGGCGCAGGTGTACAATCACATCATCATGCCATTGGCCAATGCCCGCGATAAAGAAACGCAAGTGATTTGGGGCATCCGCGATTTTGAGAGACGTTTTAAACGAAAGCCAGAGGGCATGTGGCTTGCAGAAACGGCCGTTGACTATGCCACGCTCGAGGTACTAGCCGCTCACCACATCAAGTTTACTATTCTTGCACCCCGGCAGGCTAAAGCAGTACGCAAAGTGGGCGAGGAGAAGTGGACGGATGTAAACGAGAGCACCGTGAATACACGCAAGGCGTATTTGTGTAAGCTGCCCTCCGGAAAAACGATTTATCTTTTCTTCTACGAAGGCAATATTTCGCAAGGCATTGCTTTTAATGGCTTGCTCAACGATGGAAAAAGATTTGCAGAGAACCTTGTCAACGGAATTGACAAAAATGATACAGGACCTCAACTGGTGCATGTTGCCACCGATGGCGAAACGTACGGGCATCACCACAAACATGGCGAAATGGCGTTGGCCTTTTGTTTGGATTATATTGAGAAAGACAAACAAGCCAATCTCATTAATTACGGTCAGTTCTTAGACAAATTCCCTACTGAATACGAAGCACAGATTATTGAGGATAGTTCGTGGAGTTGCGTACATGGCGTTGAGCGCTGGCGTAGTGATTGCGGATGTAACTCGGGTAAAGGATATCATCAAAAGTGGCGCGGCCCTTTGCGCGAGGCATTGGATTGGCTGCGCGACTCAGTGGAACATATTTTTGAAAAAGAAGGCGGCACGGTGCTCAAAAACCCTTGGCACGCCCGCAACGAATATATCAACGTGGTGTTGAACCGAAGCGATGAAACGGTTCAAGCGTTTTTGCAACACCATGCTTTACCCAATGCTTCAGAGAACAAGATTCTTCGGATTCTTGAAATGCAGCGCCACGCCATGTTGATGTACACCAGCTGCGGTTGGTTTTTTGACGAGATTTCTGGAATTGAAACCATTCAGGTGATGCAGTATGCGTGCCGTGTGGTGCAACTCGCCAGCCAGATTGGTGGGATTGATTTGGAGCCTGAGTTTATACAGCGCTTGGAGAAAGCCCCCAGCAACACGCAAGAGAACGGAGCGATTGTATACAAGAAGTTAGTGGTGCCAGCCCGTACAAACCTGAAGCGCGTGGGTATGCACTTTGCGGTGTCGGCTATTTTTGAAGAAGAACCCGAGTCGCTCACCATTTTCAATTACAGCACCAGTAATGAATCGTTCATTAAGAAGGAAGCGGGCGAGCAGAAACTTGTGCTGAGCATCACCAAGGTAAAATCACTCGTCACCAAATCTGAAAAGAAGTTTGCATTTGCAGTTATTTATTTGGGCAAACACAACATCATTGGGAATATTTCTTTGGAGATGCAGCCCGATGAGTTTGCCGGCATGCAGTTCCGCATGGTGAAAGCATTTGAAGAGGGTAGGCTTGGCGATGTGATGGGCATTATGCAGCAGTACTTCGGGCCCGAGAAGTATACCATCTGGCAAATGTTTGCCGATGAGAAGCGCAAGATTTTAGACATGATTGCGCAGCAGAGTTTGAAAGACCTTGAGAGTTCACTTCGCAGAACCTATGATACTGATTACACCCTGGTAAACGCATTGTCTAATAACAACTTGCCGATCCCCAACGCTTATCGCACAACATTTGAGTATATCTTAAATGCCGATTTGGTGAACTGCTTCCAGAAAGAGAAGATCAACATCAAAGAAATGGAACGCATTTCTCTGGAACTTACACGTTGGAGTTTGAAGATAGAAGATCCGGTAAAAATTTCGAGGCTCGCCAGCGAGAGTATCTTTGAAGAAATTAAACGGGTGGGAGCAGACGTTGGTAACGTGAAGCGATTACAACGGCTAAACCGTGTGTTTCCGCTACTTGAGAAGTTTAACCTCGACCCCAATTTTTATAAGAGCCAAAACCTGTATTTCGAAATTTCAACCGAAGGTAAAAAGGGAACCGAAACACCCGAATGGCACGAACAATTTGTTGCCCTTGGGTTTAATTTAGGTGTTAAGGTGGAGGCTTAGGAGGTTGTTGGTTGATAGTTATCGGTTGCTCGTTCGCGGTAGTACCCATTACCGAACAACTGAAAAGTCCTTGACCAATAACTAACAACGATCAACCAACAACTTCTACAGTTACTCCTTTGGATACTTTGCTATCGCGCCCACGCAAATCACTTTCCACTGCCCGTCTTTTGTTTTTTCTAAAACGCGCATCTGCGATGTCTCGTCACGGTCGATATCGTCCTTAACTTTTTGTACGAAACGGACATAAGCGCCATTGCCGTAAACGCGTATCTCTTGCCACTCGTTAGTGATGGTGGCCTTGCTGGGTTTTTGCGTGCGGAAGTACTCGTCAAAAGTCTTGTTTAGGGCTTCCCAGCCTTCGACAAAACTAGTTCCGGTAGAATCGGAGTACGACCAATAGGCGTAAGGTGCTTTCAACCATGTGTCTGACCAATTTTTTCGGTCCACGTTCATAAAAGATGAGGTCTCTTTTGCAATCACTGCTTTGATGGCCTCAACGTCTTTCTGTTGGGCCAAAGCAGTTACCGAAACAAAGGCGCAAAGGCCAATAATCAGGAAGTACGCATTCTGTTTCATAGTTGGGTAGGTTTTGTATAGGTATGAGAAATGTAAGGAAATGATTTGAGTCTATCAAGGATTTTTTGATGATTGCCTGGCGCGCCTGACAAAAATCATGTTGCGGTATTGGGTAAAAGCATTAGCTTGCTATACATAAAAACCCTAATGCCATGCTCACCGATGAAAAACTAATCGACTTAAAAGCTTTGTTAGTAAAGCCCGGAAAGAACGTGAAGCTCTCCAACTACTCCACAAAATACAAAGGCAAGTCACTGAACAAATCAGAGTCTGAGTTGCTGCTCGAAGCGGGGCGCAAGCATTTGGCTGAAGTGCAGGATAAGCTATACGCGCACAACAAATACGCGGTGCTGATTGTATTACAAGCCATGGATGCGGCCGGCAAAGACGGAGCCGTCAAACACATTATGTCAGGGTTCAATCCGTTGGGCGTAAAAGTTTATAGCTTTAAAGCACCAACATCGCACGAGTTAGACCACGATTATTTTTGGAGGCATACGCTAGCCCTTCCGGGTAGGGGTGAGATCGCTATTCATAACCGATCGCACTATGAAAATGTGCTGGTAACCAAAGTGCACCCCGAGTGGATATTGAACGAAAATATACCGGGTGTTGATAATGCTAAGAAGGTAGACAAGAAGTTTTGGGAACAGCGCTACAAACAAATTCGCAGATTTGAAAAGAACTTGGCAGACAATGGCACCATCATCATGAAGTTCTTTTTGCATGTATCGAAGAAAGAACAGAAGAAACGATTTCTGGAGCGCATTGAAGATCCCGGCAAGAACTGGAAGTTTTCGCTGAGCGATTTAAAGGAACGTGCATTTTGGGACGATTATCAAAATGCCTACAGTGATGCACTAAGTGCTACTTCTGCGGAGCATGCTCCTTGGTTTGTTATCCCCGCTGACGACAAATGGTATGCACGTTTGGCAATCGCATCGGTAATTGCCCGCCAATTTGAAAAGTTGGATATCAGCTATCCGACCGTTAGCCCCGCACAAAAAGAGGAACTGCAGAAAGCAAAGCTGAAGCTGATGGCTGAAGAGGAGAATGGAAAAGAGGCGAAGAAGGCAAAAGCAAAAAAACGGAGCTCAAGAAAAAAGTGAGTCAAAGTTGAATGACCTCGCTTGATGCGTATTTAGTTAAACAGCACTGTTACTTCTTTTTTCTCTAGCGCTGTTGCCTGTTTTTTAATTTCTTGCTTGGTGTCCTCATCCCATTGATTGCCGAGCAACGAAATGATTTTGAGTTTGGGAAATTTGAACACATCTAGCGAAAAAGTGTGCAACTGGTTGTTCGATAAGTCAATGTTCTCCAACTTCTCCAGCTTTTCAATACCTGGAAGCACAGTGAGGTAGTTGCTGTTCACCCGCAGTATCTTCAAGTTTGTTAACAGGCTGAGCGATTCAGGCAGTGCGCTTAGGCGATTGTTGTGCACATACAACTCGCGCAAGTTGGTGAGTTCGCCTAAGTTGTCGGGCAGCGAAATCAACTTGTTGTTTGATAGGTAAAGCACCTCTAATTTTTTCCATTGGCTGGCGCGTGCATCAAGTCGTTCAATTTGGTTATAGTACAGGTCAATTTCCTTCAGCGAGGCCAAACTGTACAACGCCACTGGCACCTGGCTCAATTGATTGGAATAAAAACCAACCTGTTCCAAACGCTGAAGCATGCTCATCTTGTCACTCACACTTTCTATGGGATTATAATTGAACACCAGGCGCTTTAGGTTGGGGAACTGCGCAATGGCAGACGGCACTTGCCTGATTTTGTTCTTCTGCAGTTCGAGTACTTCTAAAATAGTAGACCGTGCGTTTAGATTTTCCAGCGTCAGCAGGTTTTCGCGTAATGAAAGTTCCTTCAGCTTCTTGCAACCTTTTATGTTCGGAAAATCCGCAAGGTTATTGCGCGATAAATCCAATCTGTGCAGTGCTTTAAAAGCACGGTAATGTCTTGGCAATCGGTTGCTCCCAATCACCAGGGTCTTCACCGTTTTGTTCGTGGCAAGCTTAATGCGTTTACCCGACCGATCTGTAAATACCGCTACGTGCTCAAGTTTTTTAAGCCTCGAAAGCTTACGCGGAAGTTTTGAAATCCGACAGTCAATTAGTTCTAACTTGGTAAGATTCTTGAACTGGAAAAGCTCGGGCGGCAGTTCGGCCAATTTTGTGAGCGTGATGGCGGTTACCGAATCCCGGTTTTGCTCCAGTGCCTCGTTCAATTGCGGGTGGGAGGGAGAATATACCCACCGATAACCCACTACTTTTTCCCGAAGGCGCTCCTGGCGTTCAATCCAATATTTGGCAACAGCAGCCAGACTATCTCGTTGTTTTTCATTGGTGGTGCCCATTACCCCATAAACTTTGCTGATCTTTTGGAACAAGCCAAAGTACTCGGTCGAATCGGCTTTGTCTTTGAAAATCGGTTGCTGGGTTTGCGCTTCGCTTTCCGCGAAAGCGAGACACCCAACGAGGGCAAAAACGAGGTGTTTCATAAAAGAAATTTCATCAAAACTAAACATTTAGTTGGTGCCCTAAAAAGCGACTTTTCCAAACCAAAAAAATAGTCTGAAAAGTGAATAATACCCTCTCGAAAAACCGCAAAAATCCAATGGAAAACCGTACTTTCGCCAAATTATTTTTATTCCTATTTAAGTACAAGAAATGAGCGAAGAGACAGCGAAAAACACCCCGAAAAAAGACACGAATTATTCAGCCAACAATATTCAGGTTTTAGAAGGTTTAGAGGCAGTGCGCAAGCGCCCGGCCATGTACATTGGCGATGTGGGCGTAAAGGGTTTGCATCACCTCGTGTATGAGGTAGTGGACAACTCAATCGATGAGGCCCTGGCCGGCTATTGCGATGATGTGCACGTCACCATTCATGAAGACAACTCCATTACCGTAGAAGATAACGGGCGGGGTATCCCCACCGATATGCACGAAAAAGAGAAGCGCTCGGCATTAGAAGTTGTAATGACGGTACTACACGCGGGTGGCAAGTTCGATAAAGACACTTACAAGGTATCGGGTGGTTTGCATGGTGTGGGTGTATCTTGTGTTAACGCACTTTCTTCCGTGTTGGTGGCCACCGTTTATCGCGAAGGCAAGGTGTTCGAACAAGAGTATCATCGAGGCGTTCCCCAATATCCCGTGCGGGTAGTGGGCGAGTCTGACAAACGTGGCACCACCGTCTACTTTAAACCCGACCACGAGATTTTCACGCTTGTGCAAGAGTACAACTACGAGACGTTGGCCAATCGCTTGCGCGAACTCGCGTTTTTGAACCCTGGCATCAAATTGAATTTAAAAGACCTGCGCGAGAAAGATGAAAGTGGAAATCCAAAATCTGACACGTTTTTCTCTGAGGGTGGCTTGCGCGAGTTTGTGGCCTACTTGGATTCGACACGCGAGAAACTAATCGCGGCCCCAATATTCATCGAAAATACGCCCAAGAGCGAGATACCGATTCAGGTAGCTATGAGCTACAACACTTCCTACAGCGAGAACCTGGTATCATATGTGAACAACATCAACACGCATGAAGGGGGCACACACGTGGCCGGTTTCCGCAGGGCACTCACGCGAACGTTGAAAAGCTATGCCGATAAATCGGGCTTATTGGAAAAAGCAAAAGTGGACATCAGCGGTGATGATTTCCGTGAAGGCTTAACGGCCGTTATTTCTGTAAAAGTACAAGAGCCGCAATTTGAAGGGCAGACCAAAACGAAGTTGGGCAACAGCGAAGCGATGGGTGCAGTGGATACGGCCGTGGGGGAGATGCTTCAAAACTTTTTAGAGGAGAATCCGCGTGAGGCGAAACTGATTGTAAGCAAAGTAATATTGGCGGCCCAGGCGCGCATCGCTGCAAAGAAGGCCCGCGAAATGGTGCAGCGCAAAAACGTACTCTCGGGTACGGGTTTACCGGGCAAGTTGGCCGATTGTGCCAGCTCTGACCCTGCGATTTGCGAATTGTATTTGGTAGAAGGAGATTCAGCAGGCGGATCGGCCAAGCAAGGCCGCGACCGTAATTTTCAAGCCATTCTGCCGCTGCGCGGAAAAATATTAAACGTAGAAAAAGCCCAGGAACACAAAATATACGAGAACGAAGAAATCAAGAACATGATCACTGCGCTGGGCGTTACGTTTGGCACAGCCGAAGACAACAAGGCATTGAACCTCACCAAGCTTCGTTACCACAAAGTAATCATCATGACAGATGCCGATGTGGATGGTAGCCACATCCGCACGCTCATCCTCACATTCTTCTTCCGCTACATGCGCGATTTGATTGAACAGGGATACGTGTACATCGCGTTACCTCCGCTTTATCAACTGAAGAAAGGTAAGGACGAACGCTACTGTTGGAATGAAGAAGAGCGTGATGCCTTAATCAAAGAAATGAGTAAAGAGGGAAAGGAAGACAGCGTGGGCGTGCAGCGTTACAAGGGCTTGGGAGAAATGAATCCCGAACAACTTTGGAGCACCACCATGGATCCTGCCCGAAGAACATTGAAGTTAGTAAGCATCGAATCAGCTGCCGAGGCAGACCACCTGTTCTCGATGCTGATGGGAGATGAAGTGGCTCCACGAAGAGAGTTCATCGAGAAGAATGCGAAGTATGCGAAGATTGATATTTAAATCGATGCTGGATGCTGGAGTCTAGGTGCCAGTATCCAGTGTAGTATCATTTAACAAATGGAGACAGCTTTATTGCAGGAGAACCCGGTTGAAAAGCAAATTGCCGATAGTCGCTACATCAGCCGCGACTTAAGCTGGTTGAAGTTCAATTACCGTGTGCTGGATCAAGCCAAGCACATCGATCGTAGCATTCTTGATCGGCTTAAGTTCTTGGCCATTACTGCCAGCAACCTCGATGAGTTTTGTACCATTCGGTTGGGGAGTTTGTACAATTACCTTGATTACGGCAAAGAACGCTTTGATTACAGCGGCTTGCGCGAAGAGCCATTTCGCCAATATCTGCTTGGAGAAATTCACAAGTTCGTTCACGAACAAAACGACTATTACATCAAACGTCTTCAGCCACTGTTTGATCGCAATGGATTTCGCATTGCCCATTACAATTACTTGTCGGATGATGACCGCACGCGGGTAGACCAATATTTTCAGCGCACCATCTACCCGATGCTTACGCCCATGTTGTTTGATAGCTACCACACGTTTCCGGTATTGAAGAACAACCGCCTGCTGTTTGGGGTTGTGACCAAAGCACCGCAAGACATCAACAACCAATTGCGCGTGTCATTTATTCAGGTGCCCAGCAACATACCCCGCTTCTATGAGATTTTGGGTTTGGATGGTGTGATTTCATTTGTGCCTGTGGAGGACATTGTGCGCCACAACATCCATCACCTGTTTAGAAATATCGAAATCGCGAGCGTAAACCTATTCCGCATTAATCGCAATGGCGACTTCACGCTTGAAGAAAGTGAAGACATTGAATCGAACTTTTTAGATGAGTTGAAGCGCAAACTGCAAACCCGAAGGTCGGGTAGGGTAGTGCGCGTAGACATACAAGAAAACCCAGACTCTTGGCTGATCCGCTTGTTGAAGATACAATGGGATTTGGACGATTTGAATATTTTCGAAGTGCCAAGCGAAAGCCTCATCGACTTTGCGGGTATACATCAAATTGTTGGGCATAAAGACTTCAAGAATAAACGCGCCCAATATCCACCGCCCGTTAAGCCTGTGTCGTTCCCCGAACTAGGCACGCGCGATTTGTTCGATGTTTTGAAAGAGCGAGATATTTTGATGCACCATCCCTACAATTCAATGGAGCCTGTGCTCGAGTTGTTGGAGAAAGCTGCTGAAGATCCCTATGTGCTGTCGATCAAGATCACCATTTACCGATTGGCCAAAGGCGACTCACGTGTAAGCGCTGCATTGTTAAAGGCAGCCGAGGCGGGCAAGCACGTATCGGTATTGTTTGAGGTGAAAGCGCGTTTTGATGAGGAAAATAATTTACGTGAAGCCCAAAAACTGCAGAAGGCCGGATGTTTTGTGATTTATGGTGTGAGCAGTTTGAAAACGCATACGAAGCTGCTGTTGATTGTGCGCAACGAACCCGACCGCGTTTATCGTTATGTACACCTGTCGAGCGGCAACTACAACGAAGCCACCTCGCGGTTGTACACAGACATCGGATTGCTCAGCACAAGCGAAGCCTATGCAAACGATGTGTCTGAATTTTTCAACGTTATCACAGGACACTCGCAACCTACGGCTTACAAGAATTTGATAACGTCTCCGCGCGACATGCGCAACCAGCTGATGTCGCTCATACGCACAGAGGCAGAAAATGCACGTGACGGAAAGCCAGCGGGTATCATCATTAAGTTTAATTCCATTCAAGACAAGGAGTTTATCGATGCGCTCTATGCAGCCTCACAGGCGGGTGTTCCAATTAAATTGATCGTGCGCGGCATGTGTTGTTTGCGGCCGGGTAGAGCAGGGCTGAGCGACAATATCGAAGTAATTTCAATTGTTGGTGAGTATTTAGAACACTCTCGCATATATTATTTCCATAACGCTGGCGATCCGAAAGTGTACATCGGCAGTGCTGATGCCATGGTGCGCAGCTTCGATAGGCGTATTGAATCTTTATTTTTGCTGGAACAAGAAATGCTGCGCAAGCAGGCCATGAACATCCTTCGCTACAATTTGCGCGACAATGTAAATGCCTACACCATGAAGGAAGATGGCCGCTATGTAATTAAAGAGCAGAATGGTGAAGAGCCTTTCAATATCCACAAAGAGTTTTTCAAAGTTACCAAGGAGATTATCCAGGATGTGAAGTTGTTTTGATGACTTCGCCTAGAATCTAATTTCTTGCCTTTGACCTTTGGATGGCAACTTTAGAAACTGCTATTCGATCTCCTCTCTTCAACTCACTCTACTGTGAAAAGATTTTTCATTCTCCTCCAGCAGGAGAGAGGGCGTGAAGCGTGCCGATTCCAGATTAAATTATTAGGGTGAGGGTATTCTCTAAAACACCATCGTTGCCACCGCACCCACCGGTAGCGAAGTATTACCAAACCGTTTGTTGTAACCAACTGCGAACTTCACTTCGGCACCGGTGTCGTTCAACACAATCAGCACATTCTTGCCAGAGGGCGTGCGAAATGCTACGTTAGGCAACCCATGCACTTCGCTTGAGAAAATACGTATCGAGCCGGGCGGCACAAACTTGGCAGCATGCGCAACAATGTAGTAAGATACGTTTCGCGACACACTGCCGGTTTTACTGTTGATTGTAATTGCCCCTTGGCACAATGTGCAGCCGCCATCGTTGGTGTGAGGTTTAAAATTTTCATCTGCTGCGAGATTCCACTCCAACACCGTACGGCTCCAGTTGCGTGGTGCACCGATGATCAAATTCTTAACATGCCATGCTAAATCACCTCCGAAGTTGCCTTGCCCGCTCGTCCACTGCTCGGTGAAATAAATATTTTTATCGGGGTGGGCATCGTGTACCTTACTCATCGCACGAATGTCTCCCAAATACATGTGGAACGCGGTACCATCGATAAATTTTCTGGCCACCGAGTCGCTTAAAATGTTCAATGGATATTCGGGGTGATCGCAGTTATGATCGTAAATAATAATTTTTGTGGTGATACCGTTGGCGCGAAAGGTGGGTCCTAGAAAAGATTTCACAAATTCGCGCTGCTCTTCACTTGTCATTGTCATGCTAGGAGTGTTCCCCGGGTGCTCAGGTTCGTTTTGGATGGTGATGGCATCCAGCGCAATGCCCTGTTGGGCCATGGCTTGAATGTATTTGACCAGGTAGTTTGCATACGAGCCATAATAACGTGGTAACAATTTACCTCCTTTGGGTGCATGATTATCTTTCATCCAAGCAGGGGCCGACCAAGGTGAGCCCATCAACTTTATGCCGGGGTTCAGTTGTAGGATTTGTTTGAGGGTGGGAATGAGATAGTTGGTATCAGCCGCCAATGAAAAATTGCGAAGGTCTTCATCAGTATTTCCTGCGGGAACGTCATCATACGAAAAAACATTTTCATCTAAGTCCGATGCACCAATGCTGATGCGCAGGTAGCTAATGCCAATGCCACTCTCGAGAAAAAGTTCTTTCATCAACGCCTCGCGTTCGGTTGTCGACAGCTTTTGTTGAATTAGTTGTGCACTTCCGCCTGTGAGTGTATAGCCAAAACCGTCCAGCGATTGGTGGGTGCTGCTCGTATCGATCTGAATGATTAAACTATTTTGGGTGGTATCAGAAAAAGCTATGTCTTCAGTTTTTGAAAGCAACTTCGTTTGATCGGGATGGGTCACCCAACACGCTGCGGTTACTTGTTTGCCTTTTGGTTGTGGCTGGCACGGGACAAGCCACGATAACACAACGCATGAGAAGAGCAGGCGTATCATTCGCTTATCGTTTAACTTTTCTTACCACGTTTGGCCATTATTTCATTGAATAAAATGTCGTTGAAAAGTCGAGTTTGTTCCATATGTGGCAAGTGTCCGGCTTTTGGAATTACCGTGAGTTGTAAGGTGGGTTGCCGTTTCATCATGTTATCACGAATGTCGTTCAACACAACAACAGTATCGTGCTCGCCCCAAATGGCGTATACCGGCAGTTTGGCATCTCTTATTTTTTGATGGTCACCCGCCAGGTCTGTTCGGTTGACGCGTGTAGAGATGAGTGCGCGCACAAAGCCGCGATATTGCATCAACGATTCATATTTTTTGTCCCACCCCCTAAAGGGAACAGAGTCATAAAAGTCAGTGAGCTGGCCTTTGGCCATGTTGCGGTAGTTGTCGCTTGATTTAAAATCGGCTACTTCTTTGTCGGTTACGGTCACCGCAGTACCACGCGGGTTCATCGACTCAAAACCGACTGCGTCTACGTACACCAAATTTTGCACTCGGGTCGGGTAGTTTGCGGCAAAATGTGTGATCGTGCGTCCGCCATCCGAAAGGCCGACCAGTGTAACAGGTTTGGTGATTAGTAAAGAATCCATCAGTTCTTTCAACTGCCCGGAAAACAAAGTGACATCATACACCACATCTGGATTGTCGGAGTAGCCACGGCCGAAGTTGTCATAGCGCAAGGTAGCGTAGCCGCGTTGGGTGGCGGCACGAAAGGTAGAGTCCCAAATGTAGGAAGGAACTGAAAAACCGTGTACCAAAACCAGCACAGTGTCGGCTTGTGGGTTGCTGAATTCGTAGTAGGTGTAGCCTTTGCTTAGCCGTTTGAAATGGCCGGTGGCGATGGTCTGGCGCCAGGCGTCATCTTTGGTGATGGTTTCAAAGTCGGTGGGAGTTTTTTCTCGTGTGCAGCTGAGTAGAAAAAACGTTAACAAAATGAAGCAAGGTATTAAGCGCATGGTTATTCGTTGAGTTGGTAAGATAAGATGTTGCTTCTTATTTGGCAATAACCGTTACCCTCACCCTCGTAGGTCATCGGTCAACACACGTGTTGAATGCCCTCTCCCGCAGGAGAGGGAACTTAATGAGCAACGCTAACAGCAGAATTCCTTGGGGTGGTGGATTCGTAACCATTCTGCCATTTCATTGTTATTCGATACATCTAATTTTCGATAAATTTGGCATCATAAATTTTGATTTTCCAATGATTCACACCACCATCGATCAAGCCAGAAAGTATTGCAATAGCCTTGTTAATTACAGCCGCAGAAAAACCCGCGTGGTCAACATTGGCGATGTACCTCTCGGTGGCGATAACCCCATTCGCGTGCAGTCCATGACCACGGTGGATACAATGGACACCATGGGTTCGGTAGAGCAGGTCATCCGCATGGTAGATGCCGGTTGTGAGTATGTTCGCATTACCGCTCCCAGCATTAAAGAAGCCCAAAACTTAGAGAACATCAAAAAAGAATTGCGCGAGCGCGGCTACACCGTGCCGCTGATTGCCGATATCCACTTTACACCCAACGCTGCCGAATTGGCCGCGCGCTTAGTTGAAAAAGTGCGCATCAACCCCGGCAACTATGCCGATAAGAAGCGCTTCGAAGAAATTGAATATACCGATGCCGCCTACCAGGCAGAGCTCGACCGCATCCGTGAGAAGTTTACGCCACTGGTTAAAATCTGCAAAGAGTATGGCACCGCCATGCGCATTGGTACTAACCACGGGTCGCTGAGCGACCGCATTATGAGCCGCTATGGCGATACGCCTCTGGGAATGGTAGAGAGCGCGTTGGAATTCTTGCGCATAGCTGAAGATCTTCAGTTCTACAACATTGTTTTGTCGATGAAGTCGAGCAACCCGCAGGTTATGGTGCAGGCGTACAGATTGCTGGTGCAGAAACTGAATGAGGAAAACTTTCAACCTTATCCGCTGCACTTGGGTGTAACTGAAGCAGGCGATGGCGAAGATGGCCGAATTAAGTCTTCTGTTGGTATTGGAACATTGTTGGAAGATGGGTTGGGCGACACCATTCGCGTTTCGTTAACTGAAGAGCCCGAGGCAGAAGTACCTGTGGCGCAAGATCTGGCAAGGCGTTATGACCATCGCAAAGCAAGCATTGTCATTCCGGAAATCAACCATTACCCCATCGATCCATTTTCGTACACACGCAGACACACGGATGAGGTGATGAACATTGGTGGACACAACGTGCCGCGCGTGATGGCCGATTTTTCAATGAAGGAAAAAATTACTCCGGCATCGCTGTTTGCGTTGGGCTACCACTATTCCGTCCCCCTCGATAAATGGAACATTGCTGACATGGCGTGCGACTACATCTTCTTAGGAGATAACACGATTGACTTTGAAATTCCCGGCACCTTGGGATTGGCGCAAAACCATACAACATGGTTGACTCAAAAAAATAAGCCGCGCGTATATCCATTCATCCCCGCGAAGGATTATTACAAAGGGGTAGAACAATCCGATAAATTAAATTTCGTGTACGCGTGTTTGGCGGATGTAAACGAGGGGTTGATTGAAAAACTCAATGCAGACACAACTGCCGTGTTGGTGATTGACACTTACAATGACCATGGCATGCCTGAACAACGCAGGTTGTTTGTAGAGCTGATGGAACATAAATGCGAGGTGCCGGTGATCATCGGTCGCGCTTACCGCGATTTGAAATCCGAGTTACTGCAGCTGTATGCCGCTACCGATATGGGTGGACTATTGATTGACGGCTTGGGCGATGGCGTTTTCATTGCAGCGGAAAACTGTGGTTCGGATAAAATGGTGAACGAGACTGCTTTCAATATTTTGCAGGCCACACGCACACGCATTTCCAAAACCGAGTACATTTCTTGTCCGTCTTGCGGACGAACCCTTTTCGATTTGCAGGAGACCACCGCAAAAATCCGTTCGCGCACCAGTCACCTGAAAGGTGTGAAGATTGGCATCATGGGCTGCATTGTAAACGGCCCCGGTGAGATGGCCGATGCTGACTACGGATACGTAGGCTCTGGGCCTGGACGCATTACGTTATATAAAGGTAAAGAGGTGGTGAAGCGCAACGTGCCCACCCCGCAAGCTGTGGATGAGTTGATTAATTTGATTAAAGATGGGGGAGATTGGATTGAGGTGCCTAGCGGAATTTCGACTGTGTAAGTTTTGTTACTTACATCCTCCTTCCACCACTTCCGTTCCGAATACTTTCCATGCTTCACCGTAAATCGATTCGTAACAAACGTGATACTCAAAACCAACTTTCCTAAGACCTTGATATAACTTTTTGGCGTATGTAGAGTCCTTTACGTCAAACGGCTTTATTTTTTGCCCGGCCGCGATCACACGATTTTCTACTGTAGACACATAATGAGGAAACGAATCGGTGCCGATGGCGTGGTAAAAAACCGAATCAAGCGAGACCACGGGGCGCCCTAAAATTTTCATTTCCACTCCCTTTATAATGGCAGGGCCCACGCCCGTGTTTTCAATTTCCAGGTAAAAGCCCGATTCGTTGTAGCTGGGCAAGCATTCCAGGTGCGGCCATACCGAAGCGTGTAATTGTTGCCGCATGATTTTGGCTTGTTGGATGTAAACGGTTACCGTAATGATGTTGATGACCACAGCAAGCAAGCCGATGACTAAGCCGGTGTCAATTTTTCGGGGTTTGTTTGGCGTGGGTTCTTCCATGGTATGGATATTTGAGGTCAATGACCGATTATGAAACACAAAAGCTTGTATTGTGTTGGTTTACTGCGCAAATTTTACTGTAAATGTACCCACAAAGCTGATGTGCGTTAAAACAGCAGACCAAAAGATTCCTCGCTGCCCTCGGAATGACAAAATCTAAATTGAACTCAGCCTGCGAGATAAGATTCATGAAATACGCACCTGATTGGAAAACAATCTCTCAGTCATCGCATAAGGGGCCTTGAAGATTCTGCAAGGCGGTGCGGCAGGCTGTGGGTGCAGAAGATTCCCAGCCCCGTTGCGGTGACGAACGCCCAGCGCTTGAGCGCGCGCGATAGCGCAAAGAGAGTTTTCACTTTTCTTTTGCATGCCCAAAAGA
>JAFDYV010000003.1 GCA_018267275.1 Bacteroidota bacterium
TCAGATTAAGTCAAAACTACTTCATTTAAAACCAGAGTTAGCATTTTTGGCGTTATCGCCTAGACTAATCTTTTCAACCCTCCATCTACTTTCCTTCAGTTCGTTGAAAGGCGTAATCCGCTGCGCAATATGCTTCACTCGATTATTTTTCATTTCGTTAAATTTTTAAAGTATTGATAATCACCTAGAATACCCTTTTCGTATGTAGTGTACTTTTTTGTAAGTACTTGCTATTAAAATATTATGTATTTCTATTTACAAAAAACTTCTGTGCTGAAGACTATAGACAAGATGATCAGCCACTTTCTGATCACAGAAAATATGTATCAAAAATTATGAATGCATGAAACAAATGATATCAATTTCTAACGGAACTTTTTTATTGAAGCAGCCCTTTGCAAGCGCGCAAAAAAAGAAGGCAAATTATTAAAGGTAAATCATTCAAAAGATGAATGTGAACGAAGCGTTTTTAGGTCTTAATAACTATTATTCTCCAAAGATTATTGGCGAAGTAAATGACCAATACATTAAAGTGGTAAAAATAAAAGGACAAGAAGTACCTTGGCATAATCACGAAATGGAAGACGAATTATTTTATATCGTTGAAGGTTCCTTGTTAATGGATATTGAAAATCAAGAAAGCCTCGTTATGCAAAAGGGCGACCTTTATGTTGTAAGAAAAGGAATCAATCACAGAGTTTCATCTAAAGAAGAATGCTCTATTATGCTCATTGAATCAAAAACAACAGAACATACCGGAAAAGTTAAATCTCAAATTACTAAATCAATTGACCAGCAAAAATATTGACCAAAATAGAAAAGAAGTAAAGCCGAACTACCAATAAAACTATTAATGAAAATAATTCACGTTTTGCTTTTACTAATTAGCATTCAAACCTGGGGTCAAAACAATAAAATCAAAGGTGTAATAAAAGATTCCGAAACATTACAACCCATTCCATATGTAAGTGTTTATAGTGAAAATGAATTGAAAAATAACTTTACGGGTTCAATATCAAACGAAAACGGAGAATTTACTCTAACAATAAGCAATAAATCTAAAATTATATTTAGTGATATAAATTATGAGACTTTTTCTACACTCAAATGCGGATACTTGAATTTCCCCGTTATGCAAGCTTTGCGCAATCCTTTCCGAATTCTGTTCCGTTTGCCGAAAGTTTTGGTTGGGTAGGAGATTTTAGTGATCCAAATGATTTGGATTATGTCTATTCAGTAACCGCACATGAAGTGGCTCATCAATGGTGGAGCCATCAAGTGATGCCTTCTGCTACTCGTGGTGCTAATCAAATTTCAGAATCGATGGCAGAGTATTCTTCGTTGATGGTCATGAAAAAAGAATATGGAGTAGATGCCATGCAAAGGTTTTTAAAAGAAGACTTGGATACGTATTTGCGAAGCAGAGCAAACGAAAGCAAGTTCGAAAAAACATTGATGGACAATGATCTTCAGAAATATGTTTGGTATCAAAAAGCCAGCTTGGTATTGTATGGTCTTCAAGATTTGATTGGAGAGAAAAAATTAAATAATGCTTTCAAAGCCTATGTAGAGGCAACACGTTTCAGACAAAAAGGACCGTTCACAACTACAATAGAATGGTATGACTTTATGAAGGCAGCAACACCGGCTGACTTACAATATTACTTAGAAGATAGTTTCAAAAAGATCACACTGTATTCTAACAAGGTTGCAAATGCTTACTATAAAAAAGTAGCCAACGACAACTATGAAGTAACGCTCGAAGTTGAAAGTTCGAAAAGCTATTTTGATGGCAATGGAAAGTTATTGTCTACAGGCACTAAACCCAACTTATTAGAAATTGGAGTATTTGATCATGATACTAAAAACAAACAAGGTTTGATTTCAAAGTCACCTTTAGAGATGAAGAAAGTTTGGGTGAAACCTGGAAAATCTACTTATACGTTTATCACCAACAAACTACCCATCAAAGCAGGTATCGACCCGTACAACAAAATGATTGACAGGATTCCGGATGATAATATGAAGACGTTAGAGAAAAAAACCACCGTATCCCCTCAACACAGGAATAATTAATTATACTTATCGAATCTAAAGATACCAAACAGACCGATAAAATAATGTCGCAAATAAAACAATCTGTAGACAAGAAAATATTTTGAAACAATAAAAACACTTTTGCTTTTTCAAAAACGATCGGAACCTTGAAAACAATACCAGCGACTAAATAGGTTAAAAATTAAACAAATAAACTCATGAGGAAACTTATTTTGGAAATACTCTTTGCAACTTTTCTTCTTTGTTCACACAAAGCTGAAGCACAAAAAAATGATACAATCCGAATAGATGGGACAAACATTAACACCAAAGTTTTAAAAGAAGGTATTCAGCGTTACCTTGTATATTTTAAGATGAATAAGGATGCCCCACGAACAGAAACACAATTTTGGACAAGAACAATTAAACGAAGCGATTACAATGGAAAACAGGTGATCGAGATAACACAAGAGTGGGAAGACAAGGATAGTGTAATACATACTGTAAAATCTATTTCAGATGCCGCAACAATGCAACCTCTGTATCATAAAACATGGTGGAAGGTTAAAACAGCAAGGACAGCCACCACTAAAACAGTTACTGAAACAATTGTTGATTTTGTCACTAAAACAGTTCACCTTAATGGCAACCTATTGAGCGATTCAGTTACAACCCGACAAGCCAAAGCCATCTGGGATGCCTATAAATCATCTGTCAATAAAAATTATCTAAACTGGCATTTAGATTTAGAAACTTTTCCGTTGTTGCCGTATAAAAACGGAGTAACATTTCTAATTCCTTTCTATGATCCGGGGACCGCGTCTAAGTATCAAACTGTTGCTTATACCGTAACTGGTTCGGTACAGCTTGTCGGATACGATTCTCAAAAAATTGATTGCTGGCTGTTGGAGCATAACAGCAAAGGAAATAAAGAGGTATTTTGGATAAGTAAAAAAACAAAAGAAGTATTAAAGCTGGAGCAAGAGTTAAATAAAACAATGTACCGATACAAAATAAAGTTGGGTTTTAGCATGTAGATGTAAGTCTAGAATTTTATGGAGGCGAAGTACTCCGCCACATCGGATCACCCGATACAACGAAAGCACCCTCGATTGCATTGTGGAATTTGAACCCCCCCAAAAAAAAGACAAATTATGACTATAAATGACCAAATGAAACAGTTGATTCAGAAAACCATCTTTACTACGTTTTTACTAACAGCATCGCTTTATAGTTTTGCCCAAAAACCTAACATTATTCAACCGAATAGCACAAGTATCAATGCTGAACTACTTAACACTGGAAGTTTTATATGGGAACAAAAAGTGAACAATCTCTTTAATACCGGAAATCCTCAATTACCAAATAGACGTTTTGTTACGATTAGCAAGACAGCCAAGGAAATAACCATTATAGAACGGATTACAGAAAATGGAAAGGATGTGGTTAAAAGAAAATCTGTTCTAAACGCAAAAACATTTGAGCCTATAACTGCTATATCAGAGACAGAAACGTTTTCTTACAACTTAACGTTTGGAAGCAAGATAAAAGGGGAGTTAGAAAACTATATAAATGGAGAAAAAGAAAAGTTTGATGTTCCTATTGATGAGAAATTTTTTCTTGGCAGTTCGTTGGAAATTCTGATAAGCATTTTGCCATTAAAAGAGGGTTATAAGGCATTCATTCCCCAAGTAACGTTTGACCAGGGCTACAGGACCAAAGTGATGCGTTGGGAGACAGAAAAGGTACAGGAGCTTAATATCCCCTCGTGCAGAACAGGTGAAATAAGAGATGTGTTTTTAGTGGAACTTAGAAACACACTGACCATTACTGAAACCTATAAAATAGTAATAGACAAAAAAACAAGAAGAATACTAACACTTGTATATAATAGCAGCAATGAAAAATTTTATGAAGATAACTTAGAAGATATAAATCCAATAAAAACAAAGTTTAATGTTGATGAAGCCAACGCAATGATTAGCAAGGGTACTGCAAAAATTAATGGCAGAGCATATACTGTGGACGAAAACAAGCCAAGGACTATATTGGAAAGTATTAAAAGTAGAGACAAAATACGAGCCCCAAAAGGGAGTATTGTAATGCTCATTCCCAATACACCCTATTTTAAAGAGTGGGTAGATTTCAATCTTTCAGTCCAAAAAAAATTTCCGGGTACAATTGTTGGAGGGCAGGTAATTAGTGGCTGTGGTCCTTATCCGTTGCCATTTGAAGTAAAACAACAAACGCTACTTACAGAGGTTACAGACAATAAAGGCAGTTTTTCATTCCAAAATTTGAAATCTGGCGAATATTATTTGGCAGTTCAGTTTGTAGCTACAAAATACACCCATACTACTCGTACGCCAAACGGATCTTATAATATTAACATTAATGCTGACGGTTCAGGTAGCGCCACCCAAAATATGGATGTTACACAATGGGGTTCCCCAACTAATGTAATGAACATTAAATTAGTGACAATTAAAAAAGAGGGAGAAGAAGTAAAGGTGGATTTAGAATAAAAAAACTCCTCAATATAGCATTCGCTATAGTGTGGTTGGCATTCGCGAACCAAACATTTTTATCTCTAATGGGCCTTTCCTTTTTGCAAATGTTGGATTGACGTTTTTCAAACTCCCAATTTTCACCAATACGAAATCCGTTACCCTGCTCCCCTATCGAAAACTACTTCCCAAACACCTGATTCAAAATCCCCGCCAACCGTATGCCCGCTTGCAGCAAGCGATGTTCAACGGTGTCAAGGTTTTTGAATGAGTACTTGTAGCCCAAATTTCCATCGCCAATGGCATATACTTGCTTTCGGTAACCCATGGACTCATTTGCCCAATCGCGCACCGAAGCTTTTTGCCAAGCGGCAACGGTGGCTTTGTCGGGTTGGCCAAGGGCATTGGCCAACTCGGTGTAGCTCAGTTTGGTTTCGTCAATCATGTTGCTGTCCCACACACTGTGCAAGTTAGAATCGTTGCGCGCCCATTTTACGCGCACGCTGTTACCACCGCGATCATCGCAGCAGCCCACATGCAACGGTTGGTGAATATCGCCCACCAAATGCACAATCATCTTAAGGTACTCGGCTTGCTTTTTTTCGTCCAGCTTCCCCGACTTCAATTCGCTGATCAACCGCTCGAGTGTCATAATCACATCTCCATCCGGATTTTTAGGCGACTCCTCATAAGTCTTTCCGGTTTCAATAGTCACCCAATGCCAATCGGCTGTGTAGTTGTATGTTGAATCAGAACGGATTTCATCCATCCAGGTGCTTACCATGGCCAAAGACTGTTGGCCCAGCAATTTTTTGATTTTCTTCTTTGCTTTGCTGTTGAGATAGCGCTCAGCAATTAGTCCCGTGGCACGGTGACCCGTGACGCCCCAGCTAAAACAACTTGTACCCGAAAAAATGATGATGGCGAGAATAGCAAACTTTTTCATTAGAGTTCGTTAAAGCTTCAAAGATGACGATTGAATTTTTGTAATTCAATACCCAATAAATTTATTAACATCCGTCCGATAACCAAGCGAAACCTAAGTTGACAAAAGGTTAACGAATTAAACCTTAAATTTGGGTAAGCACTTATGGAAAAGACTGTCAAATTATCAGCCCTGCTGGTGGCCAATCAATTGGATATCAAAGGCCTCAAAGCATTTTTGGAAATAAAGCCAGCCTATGATTCTTCCACCGAATTATTGTACGGCTTTGGCAACAACCGGTACCAGTACTTCTTCAACTATGGCGTCATTGTTTTTTCAGGACATTCAGAAGAAGAGATCAAGATTGCGATAAAAGCCATTCAGCCCTACCTAAAAGACCCCAACAACAACTGGCTGCGCGATGACTATGAAATAAGTGTGCAACCGGGCGAGATGGAGTTTGATTTTAATCAGCTGATTGTAGACCATTTAGATACCAAGGTGATGCGCATCGCCATGTTTAACTTGGCACAATCGGTGGCATTAGACCATTACCACGTGATTACTGAAAACTCGTTGAGTGAGATCAAGGGATTTGCTCGCGACCTGGAGCGAACGGGAAAATTGAGCATCGGCAGACGCGAGATGATTAAATTCATTGGCAAGGCCTTGAACACCCAAAACGACATTGCCGACAACATCTACATCTTCGATGCACCCGAGCAAGTGTGGGACGATGAATACCTTGATAAACTACACAAAGGGTTGATGAAACATTTTGATTTGCGCGTTCGCTTTAGCGAAATAGAATATACACTCAGAATTATTGAAGACAACTTAAGTGTGTTCCGCGAGATTTCGCACCAGCGCGAAAGCAGCATTTTAGAGTGGGTGATTATTGCATTAATTTTAGTTGAAGTGATTGACTTATTCATCACAAAATTATTTTAGTATGAGCCAACGCCAAGGCTTGTTTCTCAATTTCGATATCAAAGCCCAGCCCGATGAGGTAACATGCGGCCCCACTTGTTTGCACGCCCTCTATGAGTTTTATAAAGACCCAATTTCACTGAAAGAAGTAGTGCAGCAGGTGAAGCAGTTAAAAAATGGCGGAACATTGGCCGTGATGCTTGGAAATCACGCATTGCAACGAGGCTACAAAGCACACCTATACACCTACAACCTAACAGTATTTGATCCTACCTGGTTTTTGCTGCCACAAGCCAATATCATTACCAACCTCAAAAAGCAGATGCGCTACAAGTTCAAGAGCAAAAAACTGAAAGTGGCATCAAAGGCTTATATCCAATTTCTAGAATCCGGTGGAAAAATATTTCAAGAAGAACTGGACGAACACCTGATTAAAAAATATTTGAAGCAAAATACACCCATTCTCACGGGGCTAAGCGCCACGTACTTATACGAAACCCCACGCGAAATACCCTCAACCAATAAATTTGACAGCATTAAAGGAGAGCCGGTTGGTCACTTTGTGATTGTCAATGGATATGAAGAAGGAAGCAACACCGTGTACCTGGCCGACCCTATGAACCACAATCCACACAAAAGCCAACATTACAACGTTACGTTTGACCGGCTAATCAATAGCATTATGCTGGGAATTGTGACGTATGATGCAAACTTACTGATCATTGAGCCAAAATAATTTGAACACTTAAAATGAGTTGATTTGAAAATGACTATACACTTATTCGGCCCATCTCAATTTTCAAATCTTCAAATTGAATCATTTCCAAATTTGTATTCAATTTCAAATTGAATGTATGCCAAAACTCATTGTTGTAGAAAAACCGGAAGCATGGCAATTCAACTTAGAAGATGTTGATGTGATCACCCCCGACAAGTATATTTCAGAAGAAGCTTATCAATCCCTCCGGAATTTAAAAGTAATTAATCTCTGCAAATCGTACCAATATCAAAGTGAAGGCTACTATGTTTCGCTTTTGGCTGAAGCGCGTGGGCACAAAGTATTACCGGGCGTTTCTACCATTCAAGATTTACGATTCCCGTCCATTTTACGAGACGACTCTTTAGACTTTGATGAGCTCATTCAAAACACTTTCAAGAATGAACCTTATGACCGGATCGAGTTCAATATTTATTTTGGAAATGCCCAATCAGAACACCTGACACGTTTGGCTCAGCAACTTTTTCAAATGGTGCAAGCGCCATCCATTCGTGCCTCATTTTCGAAAAAGCATAAATGGGTGCTTCACAACATCAAGCCCATCAGCATCAACGAGGTGCCCGAAAGCGACAAACCTCGACTTGCGCAAGCCTTGGAAAAATATCTCCACCGCAAACGTGACTATCGGCCCGACAAGAAAAAACATGATCTCGCGATACTTGTTAACCCAGATGATGCCAACCCCCCATCTGACGACCGCGCTTTGAAGCGCTTTTACAAGGCAGCGCTAGAAGCCGGATTTAACACCGAGTTCATCACTAAAAACGATTTCGACCAACTCATTCAGTATGATGCGCTTTTTATTCGCGAAACCACTAATGTAAACCACCACACATTTAGGTTTGCAAAAAAAGCTGCTTCATTGGGACTTGTGGTGATCGATGATCCTGAGTCAATACTAAAGTGTACCAACAAAGTCTATTTGCACGAACTGTTGCGCGCCAACAAAATTCTCACGCCCAAGTCATTTGTAATAACTGAAGAAAATTGCGAACAATTGCCCACCAAAATCGGTTTTCCATTTATACTCAAACAGCCGGACGGAGCCTTCTCTAAAGGCGTGTTTAAGATCGATTCGCTGGATGAATTCAAGAAAGTTCGCGAAAGCATGTTCGAAAAATCGGATCTGCTGATTGCACAGGAATTTTTACCCACTCCGTTTGACTGGCGCGTGGGTGTTTTAGATGGGCAAGTGCTGTACGTGTGTAAATATTTTATGGCCACCCAGCATTGGCAAATCATCAATTGGAGCGCGAAGCAACAAAAGTCGCAAGAAGGTGAAGTAGAATCCATCGCAGTTGACCAAGCACCATCCGGCCTTTTAAAAACCGCGGTGAAAGCTACCAACCTCATTGGCCGCAGTCTTTACGGTGTAGATATGAAGGAGGTGGATGACAAGTTTTATGTCATTGAGATCAACGACAACCCCAACATTGATGCCGGCATTGAAGACAAAATTTTGAAGGATAAATTGTATGATACGATAATGGAAGTAATTTTGACTAAAGTAAAATCAAAGGCATGACACAACCTTCGCGCATCCATTTGTTTCAAGGCTACGGTATTGAGCTGGAGTACATGCTGGTGGATAAAACCACGCTTGCTGTAAAACCGATAGTAGATGAAGTGTTGAAGCACGAATTAGGCAACTACGGCAGCGATTTTGAAAACGGAATGGTAACGTGGTCAAACGAATTGGTGCTGCATGTGATTGAACTAAAATCCACCCATCCTGAAAACAACTTCAACGCGCTGGAAAATGCGTTTGCCGATGACGTAAAACGAATTAATGGCATTTTGGAGAAATGGAATGCGATGCTCATGCCCACTGCCGCGCACCCATTGATGAATCCGATAACGGATACAAAATTATGGCCGCATGATAACAACGAGGTATATCAACTTTACGACTCCATCTTCAACGCCAAAGGGCACGGCTGGTCTAACTTACAGAGTACTCATCTGAACTTGCCGTTTTATGACGATGAAGAATTTGCCAAGTTGCATGCAGCGGTGCGATTGGTGCTGCCACTGCTGCCAGCATTGTGTGCGAGTTCGCCCATTTTAGACGGCAAGTTGACGGGGCATTTGGACACGCGCCTCTCCTACTATAAAACAAATCAAGCTAAAATACCTTCTATTACAGGCAAGGTGATTCCCGAAAGAATATTTTCGAAGCGCAATTACCTGCAAAAGGTTTACGACAAGATAAAGGCTGACATCGCTCCGTACGATGCATCGGGTGTGCTGAACCCCATTTGGGTCAACTCGCGTGGGGCAATACCGCGGTTTGATCGTGGCTCGATTGAGATCCGCATCATGGACATACAAGAATGCCCCACAGCCGACATGGCCATTATTGAATTGGTGATTGAAACACTCAAGGCGCTGGTGAATGGTAAGTTTATCCACCACGAAAAGCAGATGGAATACAAAACCGATGGCCTTGTAGCGGTGTATGAAAAAGTTCTGGCAGAAGGGCAACGCGCCACCATTGACGATGTTGACTATTTGCGCGCATTTGGATTGACCGCTGCTTGCACTCCGCGCGAACTGTGGCAGAAGGTTATTGAAAAGATCGCTGGCAGTGGCAACACAGCCTTGGAAAAGTGGAAGCCAGAGCTATCTGTTATTCTCACTGAAGGAACGCTTTCTGAGCGCATCATAAGGGCAATGAACGGAGATGCTTCAACAGAATCCATCGCGCGCATCTATCGGCAGCTGGCAGGTTGCCTGGCGCAAAACAAGATGTTTATTCCGTAACTTTCGATTCCAGTAATATTCCAGTTTGATATTTTCAGGTTTGGTAGTTTGTCAATTCAACTTCCATACACCCACTCCATCAGGGTAACAGAGGCGAAATAGATCAACGTAATAGAAATGATGTTGAGCCAGATGCCAGCCTTCATCATGTGCTTCACTTGCATATGTCCACTGCTAAACACAATGGCGTTCGGTGGCGTTGCCACGGGGAACATAAAAGCCATACTCGCACCAAGCGTTACGGGCATTCCCATCAAAATCGGGTCGATGCCGAGATTGGTGGCAATGCCAAATACCACCGGTAAAAAAATCTGCACCAATGCCACATTGCTCATCAGCTCGGTGATGAACACCGCTGCGGTAATCAAACCAAACAACAACCAATTGGTAGACGGACTATTGGCCGCAATTTTTGCGCCCACCGCCTGAATGATACCTGCATTGGAAAGCCCTTGCGCCAAACACAGACCTCCGCCAAATAAAATCAAAATTCCCCATGCCATTTTCTCGGTATCGCTCCACTTCAACAAAAAGCTCATCTGCTTCCAGTCTACCGGCATCACAAACATGAGCACACCGCCCAACATCGCCACGTTGGTATCGTTCAGCATTTCTTTCTTTAGAAGGATATTGATGGGCTGCTGAAATATCCAAAGCAGGCACGTGGTGGCAAAAATGACCATCACCAGTTTTTCTTCTTTGCGCAGCGCGCCCAACTCCTTCAGCTTTGATTTAATCAGTTCATCGCTGCCCTTTACATTGGCGATTCCATTCTTGAATAACAGTGAAGTGATGATAAAATACATGGCCACCAACAACAAGGTCATCAACGGCACGCCCACTAGCATCCACTTGCCAAAGTCAAGCTTTTGATGATAGAACTGATCGAGCAAGCCGGCAAAAACCACATTGGGCGGTGTGCCAATGATTGTGCCGATACCGCCAATGCTGGAAGCATAGCCAATGGTGAGCAGCAGGCCGATGGCAAAATTCCTTTCGCCTTTCGGCAACGCTTCGTTTGGCACTGAAGCATCGCTTTTCAATAGGTTGATGACAGAGAGCGCAATGGGTAGCATCATCATAGCCGTGGCCGTGTTGCTAATCCACATGCTGATGAAGGCAGTGGAAATCATAAAACCCAAAATGATTCCGTTGCCGGAGGTGCCGGTGATTTTAATGAGGTTCAGTGCAATTCGTTCGTGCAAGCGATGTTTCTCCAAACCCAACGCTATCATAAATCCACCCATGAACAAAAACACGATGGGGTTGGCATAAGGCGCTGCCGCCTCGCTCATCTTCATCACGCCCAAAAAGGGGAAAAGTACGAGCGGCAACAGTGCGGTAATGGCAATAGGCACTGCCTCAGTCATCCACCAAACAATGATCCACGCGGCCAATGCCAGCACCTTGCCGGCCGAGGGTGAAATGAAATCAGCGCTAATTAGGTTGATCAGCAAAAAGAAAACCAGTGGACCGGCAAGAAACCCAATTACTTTTTGCCAGTCGGTCGAACTATTTTTTGTCATGTCGTAAAAAAAAAGCGAAGGCTTCCCTTCGCTTTGAGTTAAAGTATTTCCAAATGGCTACGCCTGCTGGCCTCCGCCTTCACCTTTGGGGTTTGCAGGCTTCACCACAATGGTGCGGCCATCCAATTCAGTTTCATTCAATGCAGCAATGGCAGCTTGGGCCTCTGCATCATTGGCCATCTCTACAAAGCCAAATCCCTTTGATCGGCCCGTGTCGCGGTCTTTTACAATTTTAGCAGAGGTAACTTGGCCAAACTTGGCAAATGCAGCTTCCAGGTCTTCGCGCCTGGTTTTGAAATTTAAGCGAGCAACGAAAATGTTCATAGTGCTGAAAATAGGGTGAATAAATAAGTTTACGTTCAACAACCTTCACAAAATAGTAAATTATTCGCAACAATTTCAAGGGGCATTTTTCAAGCAACCTAAAATCACGCTTTTCAACTAAAAACGGTCGGCTGTACAAAACACACCTTTTGCTTGTTTATATTTGAATATGGAAAAAATAGAACACATTGGGATTGCAGTAAAAAATCTGGATGAAGCCAACAAATTATTTGCGAAGCTTCTGGGCAAGCCACACTACAAAATAGAATCGGTGGCCAGCGAAGGTGTGCGCACCTCGTTTTTTGAAGTAGGCGGAATTAAGATTGAACTACTGGAAGCCACACGTGCCGACTCGCCCGTGGCAAAATTTATTGAAAAGCGTGGAGAGGGCATTCACCATTTGGCCTTTGCCGTTCAGGGCATAGAAAAAGAAATGGATCAATGTGCTGAAAAGGGTTTTCATTTATTGGCCGATGCACCAAAAGATGGTGCTGACAACAAACGGATAGTCTTCCTGCACCCCAAGTACACCAACGGAGTGTTGGTGGAAATGTGTGAGGAGAAGAAAAACTAAAATTCGATGCTCGGTAAGGAACAATCCAATTCGGAAACGAATGAGATTCTTCGCTAGCGCTCAGAATTCGATTGGCTTCTCCACCCTGGCCCTCTCACCACCCTGCCTGGCCTCGCGTTGGTGTGTTCTCCATTCTCTAATACTTGCGTTCCGTTGACAAACACGTGTAACATGCCCGTGCTGTATTGATGTGGCTTTTCAAATGTAGCGTGGTCTTGAATTTTGGCCGGATCAAAAATGGCAATGTCTGCAAAGTAACCCGGTGTTAGTGCACCGCGCTTTTTGATTTTTAGATTGGATGCCGGCAGTGACGTTAACTTTCGAATGGCCTCTGCCAACGTAATCACTTTTTCATCGCGTACATACTTGCCGAGTAACCGAGAAAAATTTCCGTACGCCCTCGGATGGGTACTGGTTTTCAAGAAAACGGGTGAAGTGGTGGGCGACTCAGCGTCTGACCCAAAACTGATATAAGGTAGTTTGAGCTGGCGCTTCACGTTTTCTTCGCTCATTAGAAAATAAGCAGTTCCCACCCGGGTACTATCGGCAATCACTAAGTCCATGGCTGTTTCCTCAGGCGACTTACCGTAAATTTTCGCCACTTGGCCTAACGTTTTTCCAGTGAAGTTCTTCCTCAACGAATCGTTTACAAAACCAAGCAATAGTATTTTCTCCGGATCGCCCGCCAACCGCATCAGGTTCTCCCATTTGTCGGTGGGCGTACGCATTTCTTGCAACGCTTTTTTACGTATCACCGGGTCTTTCATGCGTTTGATCCACTCATTAATTCCGCCCTCTTGTATCCAGGGGGGCATGGCAGCATCCAAGCCAGTAGCACCCGCAATGTATGTGTACATGTCGGCAGTGATTTTCACTCCGTTTTGATTAGCCCGATCTATTTTTGCGAGCACTGAATCAATCTTATTCCAGTTTTCTGTTCCACTAAATTTTAGGTGATAGATTTCTGCCGGCAACTTTCCTTCACGGGCAATGCGGATAGTTTCATCTACGGCTTTGAAAATCGCATTTCCCTCACTGCGCATATGTGTAATGTACATGCCGCCATATTCACCCGCCACTTTGCAAAGTTCAATCAACTCTTCGGTAGATGAATAATTGGCCGGAGCATAAATCAAAGAAGAGCCTACCCCCAACGCACCTTCTTCCATTGCCTGTTTTACCAATGCTTTCATACGGGCCATCTCCTCGTCATTTGGCAATCGGTTGGCATAACCTAACTCATGCACGCGCACGGTAGTTGCACCAATGAAAGATGCAACATTGGGAGATACGCCCCGCTTTTCAAGAGACTCTAAATATTGGCCAAGTGTGATCCAATCAATTTCATAAGCGGTTTCTGGGTCGCGCTTCATTTGCTCTTGCGCTTGCTTTTTCATTTGGTCGTTTAAAGGCCCCATCGAACTGCCCTCGCCAAAGACCTCTAAGGTGACACCTTGCCGAATATCTGCTTGCGAATTACCATCGATCATCAACGACTCCACTGCCCAACTCAACATATTGATGAAGCCCGGAGCAACAGCCAAGCCCTTTGCATCGATTTCCTTTTTACCCTGCGCACCCGATAGATCGCCAATAAAGGCAACGGTATCGGCATTGATGCCCACATCGGTCAATACCCCTTCTTTGCCAGAACCATCATATACTGTTCCGCCACGGATAACGACATCGAACTTCTGCTTTTGACAAGCTACCAGCAACAATAGAATGCATGCAACAAGGGTGGGTTTCATAGGTTTTGTTTTGTTTTGGTTTCGTAACGATTGGAAAATGAAAGTACCAAATGATTTTTAGCAATCGTAAATCAAATACCTTATCGGTAACAAACGTACACAGTCGGCTAAGCACCGCATCTCGGCCTAAAACCAATTTGAAGTTATCAATTTAATTGAACTACTTTGAAGCATCGCCATGCAGCTGCCTCAAGCCTTCAAAGACTCGATTAACAATCAACTTGGCCCCGAGAGCAACGCTTTTTTTGATTCGTTGGCGGTACCCTCGCCCATTAGCATAAGGGCAAATCCGAGAAAATGGAAAAACCCAGCGGGCACGCAAGTTCCTTGGAGCGAGTACGGGTTTTATCTTCCCACACGGCCGAGTTTTACATTCGATCCGCTGTTTCATGCGGGGTGCTACTACGTGCAAGAAGCGAGTTCTATGCTGTTGGAGCAGGCAGTTAAGCAATCCATCGATTTGGCAAAGCCAATCATGGTGCTAGATTTATGTGCTGCGCCTGGCGGTAAGTCCACCCATTTGTTAAGTCTGATTAGCAACCAATCGCTACTTGTCAGCAACGAAGTGATTCGAGCACGCGCGGCCATCTTATCCGAGAACATCACCAAGTGGGGCTATGGAAATTCGGTAGTCACCAATAACGATCCTGCTGATTTTGAGCAACTGGCAGGATTTTTTGATTTGATCGTAGTGGACGCGCCTTGCTCTGGCGAAGGCATGTTTCGAAAAGATGCACAAGCGGTAAGCGAGTGGTCAGACGAACATGTAAGGCATTGCGCGCAAAGGCAACAGCGTATTTTGGCAGACGTGTGGCCTGCGCTGAAGGAAAATGGAATTTTGATTTACAGCACTTGCACGTACAACGAAATAGAAAACGAACAGAACTTGCATTGGCTCGCCCAACAAAATGAGGTTGAGTTTAAGAGACTACCGCTAGCAGCAAGTTGGGGTGTGCAGGAAGTGGAAAATTTAAATGTATTTGGATACCGCTGTTACCCGCACCGCGTAACGGGAGAAGGGTTTTTCCTTTCCGTGGTACAAAAAAAACAAACCCAGCCACAAAAAAACCATCGGTTGAGAGATTTGCTTCCTTTGGCCAATAAAAAAACGGTAGAAAGTTTGGCACCTTGGATGATGAACAGCAATCATGAGTTGCTTCAATTGGGCGAGATGATCATCGGAATACCGCACCTCTACCACCAAGAAATCAATATCTTAACGCAATGCCTCAACACCACGCTGCGCGGCTCGGCCATCGCCACACAAAAACAAAATAAGTTTGTGCCCGAACATGCGTGGGCTTTGTCAGTAGATTTAAATCAGGCCAACTTTGTGTCCATCGACTTATCATTGGAAGAGGCCATTGCGTTCTTGAAAAAAGAGCCGATTCAGGTGGGTGAAGGCCTGAAAGGATTTGCCTTGGCAACCTACCAGCAGGTGCCGCTGGGTTGGATGAACCTGCTCGGCAACCGCATCAACAACCTTTATCCATCCGCATGGCGCATACTGAAAAAATAAAAAACTGTTTTCGTGTTGTAAGAAAACACTAGTTTTATAAAAAAGAATCAACAAGCATGGCAAAGAAATTAACAAAGGGAGACAAAAAGATATTTGGCGTATGCAGCGGCCTCGCCAACTATTTTGATATTGACCCCACCATTATGCGGGTGATTTTCGTTGGCGCGTTTCTGATGTTTGGAAGCGGCCTTTTAGCTTACATTATT
Organism: Bacteroidota bacterium; assembly: GCA_018267275.1. Lineage (GTDB taxonomy): Bacteria > Bacteroidota > Bacteroidia > Cytophagales > Cyclobacteriaceae > ELB16-189. The sequence continues at coordinate 15,841 of JAFDYV010000003.1, forward strand.
TTAGCCGCCTTAATGCCCGACAAATAACCCTCTTACTCGAATGGAAAAAACTCCGTTGGTACGCAAGCAGTACCTCACCACTTACATTTTTGTGACTAGCCTTTTTATGCTTTGGGGCATTGCACTGTCTATGGGCGATGTGCTCAATCGGCATTTCCAAAAAGTATTGCACGTGTCACTCGCACAGTCGGGGTTGGTGCAGTTTTCGCTCTTTGGTGCCTATGCTGTAATGGGCTTGCCTGCCGGGTGGCTAATGAAAAAGTACGGATACAAAAATGGCGTGCTCGTTGGTTTGCTTCTTTATGCAGCCGGAGCATTTCTCTTCATTCCGGCAGCAAGTGCCGAGTCGTTTACATTTTTTAGGATAGCGCTTTTTGTTTTAGCATGTGGTCTGGCAACGCTGGAAGCAGTTGCTCATCCATTCAGTGCAGCATTGGGAGATGAAGATCGTTCAGAGCAGCGCATCAACCTCTCACAGACTTTCAATGCAGTGGGTACCATTATTGGGCCCACCTTGGGCGGCTTCTTCATTTTAAGGGTTGCCCTTACGGGCGAAACGCAGCAAGATTTGCTTTCAGTAAAGTTATTATATGCAGCCATTGGCCTGGTCGTATTGTCGATTGGCGTGGCATTTTGGTTTGTAAAAGTGCCCAGCGTTCAAATACCTATTGACTCGAGCACACGTGGCTTCAAAGATCTTTTCAAAATCAAACATTTTAGATGGGCAGCGATTGCCCAGTTTTTTAATGTAGCAGCACAAGGCGGCACTTGGGCATACTTTATTAATTACGCGGTGAAGCACATGCCGGGGATGAGCGATGAAGCAGCAGCCTATTATTTTAGTGTAAGCATGGCGATGATGCTGCTTGGCCGCATGGTAGGCACTTACCTCATGAACTTTATAGCACCCAACAAGTTGTTGGCAATTTTCGCTTTTGGTAGCATTTGTTTCTGTCTTGGCATTTCGCAGCATTGGGGATGGTTCTCTTTTGCTTGCCTCATCAGCCTGCAGTTTACATTCTCCATTATGTTCCCCACTATTTTTGGTTTGGGCTTGCGCAACTTGGGCGACCTCAAAGAAAAAGCCGCGTCTATCATTGTGATGGGCGTGGTGGGTGGCGCGGTATTCCCGCCCATCATGGGCTGGGTGGCAGACAAGTATGGTGTGGCCAACGCCTATCTGTTGCCGATTATTTGCTATGTGGTAATACTACTATTTGGTGTTCGTTTTTATAAAGTGCGCGACTAAGCACAATCGCAAAAGCCCGTTCGGTCAAAACTTTTTGCATCGGCTATTGTTAAAATCGCATGAGCAAAAAAACAGAATACCTTATTGGCATCAGCACGGGACTTCTTTTGATTTATACGGTGCTGGCCGCATTACCGATTTCTTTCGCGGTGATTTTTTTATTGTTTTTAGCTTCATCCGCGTTCACCATTTGGATGGTGATCAGCATATTGAAAGACAAGTCCAACCTATCCCACAAAAAGTTTGACGATTTCTTCTACGAAGACACGCCCGCCAGACGTGTAAAATAAAAACTTTGTTTCGTTAACTTTATTGGCGAAAAAGCAAAAATGGATGCACTCGCCTGCCGTTGATAACTACCTTTTTGATAAACCTGAACCGGTAAAACTAATACTGGATGTACTGCGCGAGATTATTTTCGAAACGGTATCGGATGTTGAAGAACAAATCAAATGGGGTATCCCATTCTACTCAAAAAACGGCCTATTGTGCTACCTTAACTTTGAAAAGAAAACACAAAAAGTGGTGCTGGGTTTAGTTGAAGGCAATTCCATCACCGACAAATACAACCTCTTTAGCCACGATACACAGCAGATCAAAAAGATTTATTTCACTTCAGTGGATGCCATACCGGTAAACAAGGTGAAGTACTACCTCGGTCAGGCTGTTAAAATCAATCGAACCAAGGAGAAGAACTTCATCAACATCCGCAAGAAGCGTTGAAAGCATGGCGTAACATGTAAGAATTTTTGTGCCCACGCAACAACACGCCCCAACCTATCGTTCTCACCTTGTGTCTAATACCACAAACACCAAACCACACCCACATGCTTTGGATCATTCAACTGCCGAACAAATCAGAAACAGAAATTTGGAGTGACGAGAAACTCGCTATGATGAACGAAAAATGTTTGTTCTACGGAGCTACCCCACATTGGGTAAAAATCAGGCCCGTGGGCGAAACCTCGGATAGCTTGAAAAGTACAGTAAGGCAAAACGCACCACTCGTTTCGATGCGCAAGGCCAGCTAGGCCGACTTTGCTTCCAAAAACTCATCCCACTCGTTATGGTGCGCACCTGTTACATCGCGCAGAAACAATGCGTAGCTGGGTTTATAGGGTTTACGCTTCAACTCCATGCCGGCCTCTTCGGGGGTGCGGTCCCCTTTCTTCGCATTGCATTTTTTACAGGCTGTAACCAGGTTGGTCCACGAATGTTGGCCGCCACGCGAACTGGGCACCACATGGTCGAGCGTTAAGTCGCGCCTGGTGCCACAATATTGGCATTCAGAATTATCGCGCTTGAAGATGTTTTGCCGAGTGAGGTTTACGCCTTTGTAAGGTGCATTCACGTATCGGTTTAGTCGAATAACAGAGGGAAGCGGGAAGCTACGGGTAATGGAATGGATTTTATGTCCGTTTGCCGAACGTACCATTTCGCTTTTGTTGAGGTAAACCAAAATAAAAGCCCGTTCCACCGAACAAACCATCAGTGGGCTAAAGTCTTGGTTCAAAACAAGTACACGGCTGTTCACGCCTTTAAGATAAAACCAATTTCTTGATAGAGCAAGCTAAGAACTTACTACGATTAACTAAATTTGGTTAAATAATGAGATGAAAAAGAAGATTCAATTAATAGTTGCTACCTTTTTGATTCTAATAAGCTCCAAATCACTTGCGCAACTGGAGCGGAATTATTGCCCGTCACCTTTCATGTATGTTATCCCGGAGCACGCTCAGCAAAAAGTAAAAGAAGCCCTTGCATCTTCTAAGCGCGAATTCGCGCACAAAAAAAATAGTTCATTCTCGTACCTTCTTTTAAAAAAACATAGCCAATCACTCCTTGAGTTTTATACAAAAGGCCTAATGATTACAGATGGTTTATTGCAAAAATATCTGCAGGAAATAGTTGAAAAAATAATTGAAAAAAACCCAACCCTTACAAAGCGGTATGAGATCTATCCTTATAGAAGCGATGAGCCAAATGCAACCGCATTTTGGGATGGCACCATTGGAGTATCGCTCGGATTGCTGTGCCGACTAAAAACCGAAGATCAACTTGCCTTCGTTATTTGCCATGAGCTCGCACATATAAGTTCTGAGCATGTACTCCATCGAATCGATGACTTGACAAAATTTAATTTTGATAAAGAGCTAAAGAAAGAAATAAAAAGTGCGGAAAAAAGTGAGTTCTTAAAGTATTCAAAACTAACAAGGATTTTGATGAATTTAGATAAATCTTTGAAACGCCATATCCGTGCTGAAGAATTTGTTGCCGATTCATTAGGTTTAACTTATTTTCTAAACACAAATTATCAACCTCGCGAGGCCATTAAAGCCTTAGAAGTACTGGATAGTGCAAATACTCCCTTTGGTTCTCAAACTATTAATCTGAAAAAAGTATTTGAAACAAAAGCATTTCCCTTCAACGAAAAGTGGTTAGAATTTGATGACCAAAAAGTCAGGATAATAAAAGAAGTGGCTGATTCGGTGCTTACCCATCCCGATTGTAAACACAGGATTGAAGTAATAAACAGAATTCTTGGCACTAAAGCTATTAAACAAAGTTCAATTGATAATCAACCCAAACAAAATAGAGTATTACTAAGTAGTAGGTATGAACTAGCTGAAAGTCTATTTCAATTTAAGGAGTACGGCAAAAGCTTGTTTATTTCTATTCTGCTAGCAAGTGAGTTCCCGAGCAATCCCTATGGAGTGGGTATGGTAGGTCGGAATATGGCTTACATTTCCAAAAGCATGCGAGAATTTACGTTTGGAAAATCTGTCCAATTGATGAACCCCATTTATGGGGAACAATATAATAGGTTTCTTTCTTTTCTTCATCGCCTTAGAGCCAATGAAGCTGCTTCGCTCGCCTTCAATTATCTAATTGATAAAAAAGATGATTTTTACTCAGATGAGAACTTTCTATTTTCTTTTTGGGCTGCTTGCAGCACCCCTGCATCTACTCTTTCACCACAAGAAATAAAAAGTGACTATCTAAAATTTTTTCCAAACGGTAGGTTTTCAAGTATTATTAGCAACAATTTCTAAAAACATGAAAACGAAGCTTATACGACTGGCATTTTTGATTTTTTCTGTTCCCTGCATTGGACAAAACCTTAAGAAAGACGAAGGGTCACTTCTGGCTTTGAAAGCAAGTGGTGCTATTTCATCTCAGGGTATTGTCAAGGGTTACTACTTTTTTTACCAAGCGGAGAAAAGTTCAAAAACGTCAAATAACTATTTATTACAGATACTCGATGAAGATTTCCGAGAAATAGATAAAATAACCTTCACCAAACCAATAACCTACAAACTCATTGAAACTTCCTTTAATGGAGCCGCATATTTGTTTTTATTCTTCGATTCAAAAAATAAAAAGTCAAATCTCCTTTCGTTCAGTGATAAATTAAAGAAGCTGGGAGATATTGAAAACCCTGTCAGCAATAAAGCAATGCTAGAAAATTATACAGATTTAGTTAACGGATTCGAGCTTGGTGAAAAGTACCTCGCAACGATTAGCGACACGGGTTTCATTCAATTTCAAAACGGTTTGATAACAGCTTACAACAACAACCTTGATGAACTTTGGTTTGAAAGAATTTCAGGTCAACCCTCTGAAGCATTTCAATTTTCTGATGGCTTTGGCTTTTTGATCACTAGAACTTATACGGATGAGAGATTCGTTGAATATGATCTATTGATAAACAATCCAAACTCAGGACAAAGAGTCTCTCTCATACCTATTAAATCTAATTTGTTTTGTATTTCTCCTCTGAGTCTAACATTCGAGCCTTTGAAAAAAAATATTGTTATTTTCTGCAGTTTCTTCAACAAGAAAGACAACCCCCTTACTGAAAATAGTTTAGGTTTTTGCACACTCATATACGACATCTCTGGAAAATATTTAAGTTCAAAGACTATATACAAAGAAGAATTAAGAACAAAGGCTGTTGTTAATTACAACAACAATACAGACGAATTAAGAGATAACATTCTCTTCCACTCATTTATTCAAACTAATGACGGAAAAACATTTGTTATTGGGGAGGAGTTTAAAAAGAAGACAAGCGTTGGCAAAATGCTTCTGTCAAGATATTCACCACCGGTTCATATTGACGTTTACAATCTTGTAATCTTTGAAATCAATACTACTCATGATCTTGAGAAGACGCATATCATTAAGAAAAATAAATCAAAAATTTTCTTTGGACACGTACGAGTATTTTCCTCGCAGCAAGCCTTATCTAGAATAGCTAAAAAAGAAGGTGGATTTGATTTTCGTTTCTGCCAAGAATACCCTGATAAGGACATCTTCAGCATTGTTTACAAAGACACTGATATTGGTAATCGGGAAGATGTACTGGGCACAATTACCTATACACCTGAAAAAACCATGAAACTCAATAAAATAAGATTTAAGTTTAAGACTTCATTTATTGAGGCATTTCCTGCCAAGCCTGGCTATCTACTACTTGCCGAATATGATAGAAAAGAAAAAAAAACTGATATTAGGCTTGAAAAGATCAATTATTAACACGATTCTATTCACCAATAATTCGTGCTATTATTTCAATTTGATGTGTTGGCAACTTTGTTTCCATGTCTACGATAGACTCTTCAATGAGGTGGTCAATCCTTATCCTACCATGAGCAAAAATTATCTTATTCTCATCAATAAGTATGCCTAGATGTTGAGTACCCTCCTTGATTGACCGCAAAAATGCAATATCACCAATTTTAAACTTAGACTCAACCTTAGTGGCTTGTCCTAGCATCAGCTCTGGACTGTGTGGAAGGTGGTACCCAGAAATCTTATACACCATTTGAATCAGACCAACCCCATCTATACCAAATGGACTTTTGCCCCCTACCTGCTCAGGCGAATTGAGGTACTTAGTTGCAATGGTTTTCAAAAATTCAACCTCTCTTTTCTGCCCAAGCGCTTTCGCTTCTCCATTAAAAGCAAATTGCTCCTCCATTTTAAAAAGCTCAGATTGCGAAATTGGCACCACGCTACCGATCACAATTGAGAGCGGTGTCTTTTTGTAAAGAATGGTAGAGCAAACATCGGTGGTAATTTTAAAATCAGCCGTATTGATCTGATCAAAATATTCGCGTGTAATGGCGTGGTGCTGTTTGGCATCAATCCAGCCAATGGTACCATCAAAATAGATTCTTATCTGCAGCCAATGGCGATCTTTACTCTCATCGATTACTTCGTAATGATCACCAAAGAGCAATTGCGTAACCTGTTGCGAAAGTGAGCTTGGCTCCTTGCGCACAGAAATAATTGACAGCCTGCCTACACCGTATTGTATGTCCATTTTCTATCTCAACTTTATGCGAGCAAGTTCTCTTTTAACATCTCTTTCTTTGATGCTCTCGCGTTTATCATGCGTTTTCTTGCCGCGTGCCAATGCAATCTCTAATTTGGCGAAGCCCCTATCGTTAATAAACAAACGCGTAGGGACTAACGTAAAACCTTTTTCTTCTACTTTCCCGTCTAACTTACGAAGTTCGGCTCGCTTCATCAACAGCTTTCGCTCGCGCGCAGCTTCATGGTTGTAATGGGTGCCTTGATCATAAGGCGAAATATTAATTCCCTTTGCAAAAAGTTCCCCATTGTTCAAATAGCAATACCCATCTTGCAGGTTTACTTTACCTTCGCGAATGGACTTAATTTCGGTACCTTTTAAAACAATACCGGCAATAAATTTATCAATCAGCTCATATTGAAAATGAGCTTGCTTGTTTTTGATGTTGATATCGTTGGAAAAACGTGACTTCATTGCGTGGGTGGAGTAAACAGTTGCTTCAATTTTTCTTTCTTCAACATTTTTTGCCCTGTTCTGCCTGTGGCAATCAAACGATTTGCTGCCCTCGCCTCGATGCTGCAAATCAACTCGTTTCTTTCAATCTTTTCCACCGTGGCTGTAAAGATAACCTCTTCGCCCACAAATGCGGGGCTTTTATGATCGATACTCAAAAAAGTGCCTACACCTTCTTCATCATCTTCCTTCATCTCAATAAAAAACAACCTTGACGACCACTCAAAATCGCGCGCCAGCGAAAAGGTAGAGCAAACCCTGTGTAGCGTGATACCGTGAAAAGCGGCTACATCATCTTCTGTTACTCGTTTTTTGTACACTTTTGTGTCGCCTGGTTTAAAAATATTTTTCATTTTATGTTTCCTATGGCCATATTCGCAATGGGTGCAACATCTAACGCGCAAAATTGATTTGCCAAAAACTTATAATGGGCAGCCATTGCAATCATTGCTGCGTTATCAGTACAATATTCAAATTTAGGTATATGAACTACCCATTTTTCCTTTTGCGCTACATCGCTTAGCGTATTGCGCAAACCGCTGTTGGCTGCCACACCACCTGCAATGGCAACTTGTTTGATACCCGTTTGTAGCGTGGCTTGCTTCAACTTTGCCATCAGCATTTTCACCAACTGATACTGCACACTCGCGCAAATGTCGTTTAGGTTCTTTTCGACAAAGTTCTCATCAATTTTCTTTTGGTCGCGCAAGAAATAAAGTACTCCCGTTTTGATGCCGCTAAACGAGAAATCAAGGCCCGGCACCGAAGTGTCGCCAAATGAAAAGGCCTTGTAGTTACCCTGTTTTGCATATTGATCGATCAGCGGCCCCCCTGGGTAAGGAAGTCCCAGCATCTTGGCGGTTTTATCAAATGCTTCCCCCACGGCATCGTCTCGGGTTTCGCCAATCACCGACATCTTCAAAAAATCCTCCACCAATACAATCTGCGTGTGTCCACCGCTCACCGTCAAACACAAAAAAGGGAAGGTTGGCTTGGGGTCGTCTATGAAATGCGCCAGCACATGGGCTTCCATGTGATTCACTTCAATCAACGGTAACCCAAGTGACAAGGCCATGCCCTTCGCAAATGATACACCTACCAGCAACGAACCCATCAACCCAGGGCCACGCGTAAAGGCAATAGCATTTAAAGCTGCAGAAGTTATACCTGCCTGCTGCATGGCTTCGTTTACTACTAGGTAGATGTTCTGCTGATGTGCGCGTGAGGCAAGCTCGGGCACCACACCCCCATATTTCTGGTGTACATTTTGCGAGGCAATAACATTATTAAGTACCTTGCCTTGTTGTATCACCGAGGCCGAGGTTTCATCGCACGATGACTCGATTGCAAGGATAGTTGGAAACATGTTTTTACGAAAATGAGGTGGCAAGTTATCAAAAATTGGGTTTTGCTGCGGCTGAAGCGAGTAGCGCTCTACGGCAGCTTTCTTACCCTCACTTTTTTGGTAACAGCCTTTTTCTTGCTGCAACTGCCAGCTGTACAAGAGGCGCTGCTCAGCCGCTACACGCGCCAGTTCTCAAAAGCATCAGACTTTCCGATCTCATTCAAGAAATTCTATCTGCGCTGGTACGACCAACTGGAGGTGGAGGGGTTGGAGATTAAAGACAGCGAACAAAACCGGATGATTGCTATCGAAAAGTTGAGTGTTAATTTTCGCTTCCGCAGTTTACTTGATAAGAATAATATCAACATTGATGGAGTTGAAATCGACCACGCAGATGTAAACCTAAAAACCATTGCTGAAACCGACACCAGCAAAAATCTCAACATCAACGTATTCATCAACCGCCTCAGTGGTAAATCAGGTGGTGGTGGTAACCCGCCCAAAATAAATATTGGCGAAGTTTCGCTCGAGCAATCGAAATTCAGCCTCAACGAAACGCAATTTGATTCCATTGCGAAAGGCTTTGACTACCATCACTTTAAGATTGATTTGGAGGCGGACCTTAACGCATTTAAGGTCATTGGCGACACCATTGAATTCCACGTAAACTCACTGCAAGCACAGGACAAAAAAACCGGATTAAAGATCAACAACCTGTCTACATTTTATCGCATTTCACAAACCACCATGGAGTTTCTTGACCTCAAACTCTCGGCCAACGATAGTTACATTTCTGATACCATTATCTTCTCGTACAAAAGCCAACGCGATTTGAGCGACTTCAACCGAAAGGTAAATATCAAAGCAAAATTCAAAAACACCGTCATCTACCCCAAAGACTTGGCGCTATTCAACGCAGAGCGCATAGCGCTGCCCGAGCCGCTTGAATTGAATGGATCGTTATCGGGTAGAGTCTCTGGTTTTGTTTACAAAGACATGGTGGCAAAACTTGGCAAAACATCTATTGCCGGCACATTAAGGATGGACGGGCTGCCAAATATTTCTGAAACTTTTATTGACCTAAGTGTGAAGCGCGGTAGTGTGCGCATCACCGATCTCAACTTTCTATTTCCTGATAACGTGAACACGCTCTTAAAACCGTTGGGTGACTTTTCACTCAATGGTATGTTTCAAGGTTACATTAGCGACTTCGTGGCCGATGGTGATTTCTACGGTAGCTTGGGGCGCATTAAATCTGATATCAACGTAAAAATCAATCCCACCAACGTGAATAAATCGAGTTACAGCGGCAACCTGGCTCTATACGATTTTGATTTGGGAAAATACCTTGCCGACACTACCAATTTCCAAAAGGTGTCGCTTACCGGTAAAGTACAAGGCAACGGGCTTACAGAAAGCACGGCAGACTTTGTTCTCAACGGGCAAATCTCATCCATCGGCATCCGGAACTACAACTACAAAAACATCACTACCAATGCACGTTTCGCCAAACAGCTCTTCAGCGGGCAACTTCGGATTGACGACCCAAATTTGCAGTTCAGTGCTACAGGCTCGGTAGACATTCGCCCTGGCAAAGACTTGCTGAAGATTAAAGCCAACCTGGACACTGCCTATCTGCAGAATATTGGACTGAGCAAAGATTACCTTTTTATCAGCACCTATTTAGATATTGACACCAAAGGATTGGCGATTGACAGCCTGGTGGGCGATGCAATTTTTAAGAATACCAGGGTTGCATATCAAAAACAAAGTTTAGAACTAGATTCGCTGCACATCATCTCCTATAGAGAAAAGCAAGAACGCAGACTACAACTACGCAGTTCGCTTGCCGATGTTCAACTGCACGGCAATTACCTGTATTCAACGTTGTTCAACGACTTAACCAGACTTTTTAAAGAACTGCAGCTCAACTTAAAAAACGATAAAAAGGCGATCGCAGACTATTATGAAAAAAAGAACAAACAGGTAACAGACTACCATGCAGACTTTGAAGTAAACTTAAATGACGTTAGCCCATTAATCACACTCGCAAATCTTGACCTGGGCATTGCACAACAAACCAAAATAACAGGCAGGTTCACCAATGGTATCACATCCTCACTGCAGGCCTACTCTGATGTGGACACCCTACAGATAAACGGAAAATACTTTCTAAAAAATGAAATAGAGTTTTCGGGTTCAAAGTTTCGCGACAGTGTATTTGTGCTCGCTATGTTGACTGTAAATTCAAAACGCCAACTGTTGGGCAAAGCATTTACCACAGAAAAACTTTTCTCAGAGGTAATTTGGGACCGAGACCACATCGACTTTAATTTGGACGCTGACCAGCAAAACAGCACCAACCTGATTCGGTTAAAATCAGAAATTGACTTTTTAAAAGACAGCACACGCATTAAGCTACTACCCTCGCGCATCAATGTGCTCAACAAAGAGTGGAAAATCAATCAAAAAAATTTTACGCTCAACAAAGGCAAAGAATGGGAAATACATCACCTACAACTTTACAATGATGAAGAATCGATTCTGATTGACGGTGCAATCTCCCAACAGCCAGAAAAAACTTTGAACGTAACCGTCACACAACTCAATCTTAACATTATCGATGCGATTAGCACAGAAAAGTTTACTGGTGTTTTGAATGGAGAAGTAATTGCGAAAGACCTCTATCAAAACACCTACTTTCAAAATCACCTGAAGGTAGACGCGCTAACGATTAATAATTTTTTGATAGGTGACATCAATGGAAACAACACTTGGAACCGCAGCAAGAGTGTGTTTGACATCGATTTTACAATCGATCGACTGAAACAGCGCACAGTTTCTCTGTCGGGCTATTACGATCCGGAAAAGAAAAATCCTCTATTTCTACACGCTACGCTGGCAAAAACAAACTTGCGGATTATTGAGCCCATTTTGCGCGGTATATTTTCTAATATCGATGGCACACTGACCGGTGAGTATGATGTTACCGGGAGTTTTGCACACCCGATGGTAAATGGCGAAGGTCAAATCGAAAACGGCCAAATGACCATCGATTATTTGAAGACTACTTATCACTTGGATGGTAAGTTGAAGATGAACCCCACACAGATTATCTTCAACGACATTACCGTGACGGATGCTTTTAAGAACAAAGGATCTTTTGATGGCTACCTCACCCATTTGAATTACAAAAACTTTAGGGTTGTACTCAATGCCTCGTTCAACAACTTTCAAATGTTGAACACTACCGCAAAAGACAATTCCTTGTTTTACGGCCAAGCGTATGCTTCAGGTATCTTAAACATCCTTGGCCCTTTTGAAAACCTGAAAATATCTGCCACCGCCCGATCGGAAAAAAACACACGCATCTTTATTCCTCTTACATCTTTTGAATCAGTGGAGAAAAAGGACTTTATCTCGTTTATTAACTTGACTGACACTGTTGCGTTGGCAAAATCTGCGGAAGTAAAAAAGAAAAAAGCCGGACCCACCGGCTTATCAATGGATTTGAATCTTGACATTACGCCTGATGCCTATGCTGAAATCATCCGCGACATTAAATCGGGGGATATCATTCGCGGCTATGGCCGTGGCGACATCAAACTTCAGGTAGACACCAAAGGCGAATTCAACATGTTTGGCGTGTACGAGTTTGAGCGTGGCTTTTACAATTTTACTTTGTATGACCTGATCAACAAAGAATTCATGATCAATAAGGGCAGTCGAATCACCTGGTTTGGAGATCCCTATGCTGGAATTTTGCAGTTGTCGGCCACGTATCGGCAACTTACTTCGCTAGCGCCCATCTTGCCCGACCAAACCAATGCCAACCTGCCACAAATCAGAAGAAAGTACCCAGTAGATGTGGTGATGAAATTGGATGGTCCCATGCTCAGCCCCCAGATTAACTTCGACATTCTGGCAAACGATTTACCCGATAACGTAACAGGCACGGGCGGCTCGGTGGTGCAATTGAAGTTTGCCTTCAACGCATTTAAGGCAAGGCTTGACGAACAAGAATTGAAGAAGCAAGTCTTCAGTCTCATTGTATTGCGAAGGTTTTCACCACCCGATGCATTTGCCACCAGCGGTAGTCTATACAACAGTGTAAGCGAACTTTTCTCTAACCAACTAAGCTACTGGCTCAACCAAGTAGACCAAAATCTAGAAATTGATTTGGATTTAGGATCGTTAGACCAGGAAGCATTTAACACATTTCAATTGCGGCTTTCTTACTCATTTTTAAATGGCCGCTTGCGGGTAACACGCGAAGGAACATTTTCAAACAACCAGTATGCGCGCTCAGATGTTGCCAACATGCTAGGCGATTGGACAGTAGACTATTTGCTTACTGCAGACGGTAAGTTTAGAGTAAAAATGTTCAACCGTACCAACCTCAACCAACTAACCAACACCATTGGAACGCAAGCCACCATTACCACGGGTGTGAGTTTAATGCACACACAAAGCTTTAATAGCTGGCGCGAACTACTGATTTCTGCCCGCGAACGCAGAAGACGCGAATTGGAAGAGCAGCGCGCCCGGGGTGAAATTGATGGTGATGTCAACAACCCGTAGAGTTTGGGTAGTAAACCGAAAGTCTTAACTTCGAACTTCAAAGCAACACGCCATGGACCTGAATCAAATCATGAAAAAGTATGCCGACCAAATAGGTGGGCAATACACGCAATACGATGCCGACAATTCAATCATCATCGTTCCCGTAGCAGGCGGGCGATTTCAAACGGTTTTGGGTACCATCAAGAAAAATGATTTGTATAACCGCAAGTTGATTGTATTGCACTCAAAAGTGTGTGCGGCCTCTACCGCTATGGACTACAAAATGCTGTTAGAGCAGACCGCATTTTTCAACTATTGCCGTTTTGTGATTGATCAAAACTACCTGCAAATAGAAGCAGTTGCTTCCGTGGACAATCTTTCGGAAGAAACAATCAAAGAAATGATGCAGGAGGTGGCCAACTTGGCTGATCAATACGAGATGAAGTTGACTGGGTCAGACATTCACTAGCTCGAAAAGTCTTCAAACATTTTTACCTTTGCACCTGCAAGCCGCTTTATCGCTCCGATTGATTTCGGAGAGGAAAGTCCGGGCAACGCAGAGCACCGTACTTCCTAACAGGAAGAGTCTCACGAAAGTGAGATATAGATAGTGCCACAGAAAACAAACTACCCATTGCGACTCGATCGCGGAGGGAAAAGGTGAAAAGGTGGGGTAAGAGCCCACCGGGCAAGTGGTGACACTTGTTGCATGGCAAACCTTACGGGTTGAAAGGCCAAATAGGTCCTGACGCAAGATTGCTCGTCTTCACCTGCAGCAATGCAGGTGGTCAGGATTGGGTAGGCTGCTTGATGCTGATGGCAACATCAGCACCAGATAAATGATAGAGCTTGCTGATGGCAACATCGGCATGACAGAACCCGGCTTACAGGCTTGCACTTTTATATTTTTTTAATCGTGATTTATGATTTTTGATCTAGATACCTTTCGTTTTTGATCTAGCTAAAAATCAGAAATCTTAAATCAGAAATCTTAAATCTCATCCATGCCCAAAGTATTATTGATTGAAGATGAAGCCAGTATCCGCGCGGTGCTCAAAGACATTCTAAAAGATCAAAAAGAATTAAACCTGACCATTGAGGAGGCCAAAGACGGTGCAGAGGGGCTGGCCAAATTAGAAGCCGACAATTTTGACCTCGCACTCTGCGACATCAAGATGCCAAAAATGGATGGCATGGAAGTATTAAAGGCGGCCAAAGAAAAAGGCGTTGCCACAACGTTTGTCATGATTTCAGCACACGGCACAACCGAACTGGCTGTGGATGCAACTAAAATGGGTGCCTATGACTTCCTTCAAAAGCCACCCGATCTTAATCGACTATTGATTACTGTTCGCAACGCGCTCGACAAAAATAATCTCGTAAAGGAAACAAGATCATTAAAGAAGAAAGTATCGCAGAAATATGAAATGATCGGTAACTCGCCAGCGCTCAGCGAAATTAAATCGGTAATTGAGAAAGTAGCACCAACAGATGCACGTGTATTGATTACAGGTCCTAATGGCTCTGGTAAAGAATTGGTCGCCCGGCAGCTCCACGAAAAAAGCAACCGTGCCAAGTTTGAATTTGTAGAAGTAAACTGTGCAGCCATACCATCTGAGCTAATCGAGAGTGAGTTGTTTGGTCACGAGAAGGGATCGTTTACATCGGCCATCAAGCAACGCGTTGGCAAGTTTGAACAAGCCGAAAATGGAACACTTTTTTTAGATGAAATAGGCGACATGAGCCTCTCGGCACAAGCTAAAGTGCTGCGAGCGTTGCAAGAAAACAAGATCACGCGCGTAGGTGGCGAGCGCGACATACCCGTGCATGTACGCGTGATTGCCGCCACCAACAAAGACTTGAAAAAAGAAATCGCTGAAAATCGTTTTCGCGAAGATTTGTATCACCGCTTGTCAGTAATCGTTATCAAAGTGCCATCGCTGAACGACCGCAAGGACGACATACCGGAGTTGGTTGAAAAATTCTTGGCAGACGTAAGTAACGAAAATGGCTGGAAGAAAAAGGAAATCGACACGAAGGCCTTAAAGGCGCTGCAAGGCTACAATTGGACAGGAAATATTCGTGAACTAAGGAATGTGGTGGAACGATTGGCCATCATGAGCGACTCCATTATTGGCCAAAAAGACGTAGAAAAATACCTGTAGGATTATATCCTTTGGGTAGCTGTTCTCTTTACTTCTTTCTTGCTGTAGGTAGGGCAAGTGTATTGGCTGCAAGCCGTTAAGAAGCTAACCAAAAGCAAAAAGGCTAAAATTTTTTTCATAGTGGTGTTTTTGACAGTTTCAAAAGTATCAATCTTTTTTTTCTAAACAAATGCAAACTACACAAAAATGCAGTTTAGCGACAATATTAGCTATCCAACCAGCAAATTACACCCCCTAACATCGCTGTTGTCCATCCGGCCAAGTACCTCAAAGTAACCGTTTTGCACTACCCGGCCTAAATCTTGGGTTTGAATGAATGCGCAAGAATGGGTATTTGCCAAGTCAATCAACGAAATCAGCCCGGTTTTTCCATCGGCAACCGGTGAAAACGGGTCGTTGAGGTCACGAATTTGAATTTTTAGGGTGGCTGGGCATTGGAAAACACCCTCACCCGATGAATAAGCCTGTGATAGCAACTCGGTCATTCCATACTCAGAATGGATAGCAGGCACATTGAATTTCTCGCACAAAAATCTGTGGAGCTCCTCACGCACCCATTCCTTTCTCCGTCCTTTCATCCCCCCCGTTTCCATCACGATACAATGGTTCCAATCAACTTCGTGTTTTTCTGCTAAGTCCAGCAGCGCGAATGACACGCCCCAAATCAAAGTCTTTCTGCTGTCAATGCGAAGTGCCGCCACCTTCGCAAGCAAATCGGCTTGGTTGTATAAATAGAAGCCCGAATGTGGCGAGCCTGTTTGTTGAATGAACCAATCGATCATGGCAATCAACGATGAACCGCTTCGTTCAAGGTAAGAAGGCAACAAAGCCAAGAGGTTGTATTGGTTCAATGGACCATAAAACTGTTCGAATAGTGTTTGTGCATGGCGCAGGTACGAGTCAACGCTCTTAACCAAATGCTTGCTGGTAGCCATGCCCGTAGTGCCGCTGCTCGTGAAGATCGTTTCTGGTTGCCAATGGCCCGTTTGAACCGCGTGTGCTTTAAAAAAGCCTATGGGCAAAAAAGGAATTTGCTCGATTGATGTTATCTTTGTTGGGAGGATGCCCAAATGACGCAAGTAACTGGCGTAAACCAAGTTTTCGGTTGCTTGCTGTTGGAACAACAGCAGCGCAATATTTTCGAAGTTGCTTTCGTTTACTAGGGCAAGTGCTTCAAAACTTTTTGGTGCTGACACGCGTTGAGCAATTAATAGTCAAAGGTAAAGAATGAGGTCGATTGTTATTTCGGTATTGATTTGCGGTTTGATTTTAGCGCTAGATGGATGCTTTACTGCTCCGACTTACCCAGTTGTTCCAAATATTTCGTTCGCAGGTTTGAGTTTTGAAAGATTGGCTCCTCCGGAGTTTCCAACCTTGGTTCTCAAACTGAACTTTACAGATGGCGATGGTGATTTGGGGCTTGATCCGCGATTCGAAACTGACACGGCCTTTGTTGAGAGGTTTTATGTCACTCGCCAAAATCAATACATCTCAAGCTTCACATTGGAAAAATTTCCAAGTGTAGCTTTGGTGGATTTCAAGTTCGTTAAGCGAAACCCCACACTAAGACTGCCAAACGGATCACCATTTCCCCCACTGAATTGCAAGAATTGGCTACAGCGAACAAAACAGGTTAACAACTTGCCACAAGTGCAAGATACTGTGTATATGGAAAGTAACGAAAGTTATTATAACATCTTGGTTGATCTATTCATAGATGATGGGACAGGTAACTTCAAGATTTTCGACCCAAGCACTAGTCCTGATTTTACTTTTCCAACCTGTCCTGGTGAAAATTTCAGCGGCCGATTTCCCGTGCTTTCAAGTGATCCAGGTAAAAAAGCGCCCTTAGATGGAACGTTAACCTACAGGATAAAGAGCTTGTTAACTGAGATTATCATTGGCTCAAAACGTTTCAAACTGCGCATACAAATTTTAGATCGTTCTTATCACAGAAGCAACGTCATAGAAACTGAGCCGACCACGTTAGCAGCGATACGAACAATTTAGCCCAAGCTAGGAAATCTGCCGGGCTCAGCTTCGCTCACCAACTCGTACACACGCTCAAAAATTTCCTCCGGATTGGGCTTTGAAAAATAGTCGCCATCAGACCCATATGCCGGGCGATGCTCTTTGGCGGTAATTGTTAAGGGTGTAGAATCAAGGTATTGATAGCCTTTCTGCACTTCAAGTACCTGTTGCATCATAAATGCAGTGGCTCCCCCGGGCACGTCTTCATCAGCAAACACAACCCGATTGGTTTTCTTCAACGACTCTACGATGGAGTGGTGAACATCAAACGGCAAGAGCGATTGTACATCAATTACTTCACAAGAGATTCCTTTGGTCTCTAATTCAGCAGCGGCTTCCATCACCACCCGGCACATTGAACCATAGGTGACAATGGTAACGTCTGTGCCTTCTTGCAATATTTCGGGTTGACCAATTGGCACACAAAATTCGCCAACATTATCAGGCAGTTTTTCTTTCAACCGGTAGCCATTCAAACACTCCACCACCAAAGCAGGGTCATCTGATTTAAAGAGCGTGTTGTAAAAGCCAGCGGCTTGCACCATGTTGCGGGGCACCAAAACCAACATGCCGCGCAAACTATTCAAAATCATGCCCATCGGTGAACCTGCATGCCACACGCCTTCTAAACGGTGACCGCGTGTTCGAACAATGAGTGGTGCTTTCTGTCCTCCCTTGGTTCGGTACTGGAGACAGGCCAAGTCATCACTTAATATCTGAATCGCATAGAGGAGATAATCCAGGTATTGAATTTCGGCAATTGGCCTCAGCCCTCGCAGTGCCAAGCCAATCCCCTGCCCCACGATTGTACATTCTCGAATGCCCGTATCAGTTACGCGCAACTCACCAAACTTTTCTTGCAAGCCGGCAAAGCCTTGGTTCACGTCACCAATCTTTCCAACGTCTTCGCCAAAAGCCAACACGCGCGGGTCGCGTTGAAGCGCTTCCGTAAAGCAAGCACGCAATACTTCGCGTCCATCAACTAACAACGAGTTTTCAGAGTACTGAGCAGCGATGCCCTGCACATTAAATGCAGACTCTGATGATTGACTAAACAAATGCGAATTGAAACGGTCTTCGTTGCGTTTTGACACATTGCTTATCCAACCACGAAGTCTGTCTTTGATTTCAGAATTTTTGCCGACCAGCGCGCGCAACGCGGCTTTGGCGGCCTTCATCGAATCGTAATGAACGGGGTTGATTGTTTTGTTGAGCGTCTCTACAATGCCGTGTACTTCCCCATGTTCACGCTCGCATTGCTCGAGTAATGCAACCAATTCCTTTTGCTCTGCCTGAATGTCTTTATTGAAAGCTTTCCATGATTCATCTTTCACACGCTTGGCAGTGGCCTTCGCTTCCTTTTCAATTTCGTCTAGCTCGATATCACTGGCGATGCCTTCGTTTATCATCCACTTGCGCATCTGCCGCAAGCAGTCAAACTCATTCTCCCAAGCTAAGCGCTCTTTTGACTTATACCGTTCGTGCGAACCCGAAGTAGAGTGGCCTTGGGGTTGGGTCATTTCAATCACATGCACGAGCACCGGCACATGTTCTTCACGACAAATCTTTTCGGCTTTTTCGTATGTTTCGCACAATGCTTGGAAATCCCACCCGCGTACGGTAAAGATTTCGTAGCCTTTATCTTTTTTATCGCGCTGAAAACCGGCTAAGATTTTAGAAATACTGCCTTTGGTAGTTTGGTATTCTTTCGGGACGGAAATTCCGTAGTCATCGTCCCAAACCGAAACCAACATGGGTACTTGCAACACACCAGCTGCATTAATGGCTTCAAAAAACATTCCCTCAGAAGTAGAGGCATTGCCGATGGTGCCAAAAGCAATTTCGTTTCCGTTGTTGCTCAGGTCTGTATATGATTTTAATTCAGGATTGCTTCTAAAAAGTTTTGACGCTTGTGCCAATCCTACCAGCCGCGGCATCTGCGAGGCGGTGGGAGAAATATCGGCACTGCTGTTTTTTAATTTCGAAATCGCTTTCAATTTGCCTGTCTCATCAAGCATGCGCGTTGCAAAGTGGCCGTTCATCAAACGTCCTGCTGTGGCGGGATCGGCCTCTACATCTGTATGTGCATATAGTTGCGCAAAGTAGTGGTGCAACGTCATCTCGCCAATGGCGAGCATAAAGGTTTGGTCACGATAGTAACCCGAACGGATGTCTCCGGGTTTGAACACCTTTGCCATGGCAAGTTGTGCCAGCTCTTTGCCATCGCCAAAAATTCCGAATTTGGCTTTGCCCATGAACACTTCCTTGCGGCCGAGTAAACTTGCCTCGCGGCTCTCCCACCCTAACCGATAGTCGTCCAAAATTGCCTTCGCTTTTTTGGACGAGACTTTAGGAAATTCTGTTTTTGCTTCGTTCACTCGATTGCGGAATTATATTGTAAAAGTAGAGAAAAACCCGGCACCCCTCAAAGCAATAAAAATATCCAAAATAAAATAGCGGCAAACAATCTACCCGCGAAAGAATTTCACCCAGTCGCCACCAAAAACGAAAGGATAGTCTGCCTTATTTTCGTACAAATAGATGTTCACCAGTTGTTCATCGATGATGATCGTATCCATAAAGTAACCGGCCTCCATTTCGATTTGGTGAATGGTGTTTCTGGTTTCCAAGTTGGTCACTTCAAAAACCTCGACCAAAATTTTATCGGTAGGTGAACCGGTGCGGTAGGCGAATGGATAAGGTCCGAGCGAATACAACTGATAACCTGTGAGCCAGGTGCTGAATTTATAACGCAAGTTTTCTTTCAGCGGCTCGTAGTTTTCCATGCCCCTGCGAAGGGAACCGTAGAAGGCGAAGAGGTTTGTGTTGTCTGTTTTGTGCATGAAGCCTCGTCAAAGCTTTCAAAGTTTGCATTTTGAATTCATTCCGGCAACCGGAGCCGTACCGCTACAGATTAACGCAATCAGACAAGAGCGTTGTGTAATCATCACCCAAGTACTTAAAAAACTTTGTGTTTTCGATACCACTCTTTACATCGTGGTAACGAACTGCAATCTGACAGAACTTCACTCTATCCACTTTTTTTGAATCTGTTAAAAAGTTTAACACGGCCTCTTGTGGCTGACCCATTTGAAGAAATGCACTTGCATAATTCCAATAGTCTTCTGATGTAAAATTGAAATTATCATTTTTCACTTGGCTGTTGGCACTCTTCAATAATGCCACACCCAACTGATAATCTTTCTCTGATACATGAGCTGGTCGATGTGGAGTTTCTGGTATTTGCGAAACTGAAACAGTTGTTGCGAGCGTAATAAGTAAGAAGATGGATAGTCGGGAAGTTTTCATAGTTTATTTTTCTAACGCAGTTAAGATCAAGAAAGTATGTTAGGCTGGGATGAACGGCCAACTCTAAGCTGTTCGACATTTGTAATGTCGAACCCGGATAAAGCTGATTTGCAATCAACAAAACCAAATATTGTTCAAAACGGAGATAGCTCCAATAGGCCTTTACGATTGCCGTAAAAATCGCAGCAACTGCTATAAAGGTATTCTTCTGCCTTTTCTACAATACCTGCCCTAACGGGGTTAAGGTGAATGTAATCTGCTTTGGAATCAAAGAATTTTTGTGTCGTGATTTCCTCGGCATGGTATCCTTCTTCCCAAAACCAAATGTGCTCTTCTTTCTTCAATAGCCAAAGCAACCACCGCTTGCGACTTTCTGCTTCATTGTTCTCGATGGCCTCATAAATTTTCTTGGCGGTGTATTTTTTGAAATCTCTAATGACATCACTGAGCTTTAGCTGCTCTGTTTGAATAATCAAGTGACAATGGTTGGTCATGACGACCCATGCATAAATTTTTAACCCCTTATGTTGTTGACAATAGCGCAGGTTTTCCAACAATAGCTCCACGTACTGTTTGCGGGTCAAAATATCAACCCATTGATGTACGGTAAAGGTTACAAAATAAACAGCTTGTTGGTCGTAAACGCGATAAGCGAAAGCCATTAGCGAATTTAGTAAATATCACAATAACGAGTTCTGGATTACAAATCCGTTTTATGTGGGTTGGACATTGCAAACACGGAAAAGATTAGAAAAAAGATTGTAAGTGATAGGTGGATTACAAATCCGTTTCATCTGGGTTCGACATTACAAATGTCGAACAGCGGTTGAACGGCCAACTTCGTGCTGGCTTCGGCAAGGGATAGAAACGGAAAGCCTCCCGCGTCTCGCGGGACGGACTTGTAGTGGATAGCCCGGGCCGAGCTGGATGGCAAGTGCGTTGGGGTGAGGTTGCCGCCAAAAAAACTTACTCCAAAATCTTCATTTCACGCATTGCAAACGTGTGTGTAAAACTGTTGTATATTTGCCGACCTTTTTGACAATCTTCAACAATAACATAACGCTTTATGATCATCGGAGTACCCAAAGAAATCAAAAACAACGAAAACCGCGTAGCGCTAACCCCAGCAGGGGCGCAAGAACTGACCAAGCGCGGAAATACCGTTTACGTGCAAACCAAAGCAGGCGAAGGCAGTGGCTTTAGCGATGCCGAGTACACCAGCGCGGGTGCAAAATTGTTGCCCACGGCCGCGGAAATTTTTGGCATTGCCGAAATGATTATGAAGGTGAAGGAGCCGATTGAGCAAGAATATACGCTGATTAAAAAAGACCAACTGGTCTTCACTTATTTCCACTTTGCCTCATACGAGCCATTGGTACATGCGATGGTGAAGACAGGCTCGGTGTGTTTGGCCTATGAAACCGTAGAGCGTGTGGACGGCAGCCTGCCGCTGTTAGTGCCCATGAGCGAAGTAGCAGGACGTATGTCCATACAAGAGGGCGCAAAATATTTAGAGAAGCCATTGAAAGGCCGTGGCATTTTATTGGGCGGTGTTCCCGGTGTGATGCCCGCAAAGGTCTTGATTTTAGGTGGTGGTGTAGTAGGTACTAATGCGGCCAAGATGGCGGCCGGTATGGGTGCAGATGTCATTATCACTGATGTAAACATCAATCGCCTTCGTTACTTAGATGATGTGATGCCAAAAAATGTGCGCACGATGGTATCGAACGAATATGTGCTACGCGAATTAGTAAAGACCCACGACCTCATCATTGGTGGTGTATTGGTACCCGGTGCAAAAGCTCCAAAACTGATTACCCGCGATATGTTGAAGACCATGCGCCCCGGAACAGTGCTGGTAGATGTGGCCGTTGACCAAGGTGGTTGTATTGAAACGTGCCGACCTACCACACACGAAGACCCAACTTATATTATTGATGACGTAGTTCACTACTGTGTGGCCAACATGCCCGGTGCAGTACCTTATACGTCAACACTCGCTTTGACCAATGCTACACTGCCATATGCCATTAAACTGGCAACTCATGGCTGGAAAAAAGCTTGTGCAGAGAATGCTGACTTGAAAAAAGGATTGAATGTGATCAATGGAAAAATTGTTTACAAAGCAGTATCGGATGCATTCAACCAACCGTACAGCGATGTGAAGGAGTTTTTGAATTGATTTATCTGATTTATCACCACTAAGACACTAAGGCACTCAGTATTTCTTAGTGCCTTTTTTATTTTGCTCATTATTCAAAAACAGGAAATCGTTCTAGGAAAACCGCTTCCTCCCCCGCCTTTGCTGCCTCGCAGCAAAAGTGAACCATGCCATTGGTAACCGCTATGTACTTGGCGTGAACGGTCATGTTGTAAACCGCTACTTGATTGAATGCCTTTTGCGTAAGCTTGATCGCGGGCGATTTGCATTCAATCAACATCCACGGCTTGCCTTCGCGGTTGAAAACCAATATATCTGATCGTTTTTGTAGTTGGTTGTAGGTCAGGCTCCCTTCAATGCGAAAGAGCGATTTCGGGTACTTCAACTCTTGAATTAAATACTGTATAAAGTGCTGTCGGACCCATTCTTCCGGGGTAAGCACCAGGTACTTTTTCCGAATCCCATCGAAAATCCATATTTTGCCTTGCTCTTTTTTCAGCGCGGGTTTGATTTCGGGCAGATTAAGTTTGTGCACAGGCGAAAGGTACTTGAAAACGAGGGCATGTAAAAAACTAACGTTATTATGAAAACCAAAAAAGAAATTGTTGAAAACTGGTTGCCGCGCTACACAGGCGTAAAACTCCAAGACTTTGGGCGTTACATTTTGCTCACCAATTTTTCGAACTACGTGCGCAAGTTTGCCGAGTGGCACAACGTACCTGTGATGGGCGAAGACAAGGCCATGCTATCGGCCACAGCCGAGGGCATCACCATCATCAATTTTGGGATGGGCAGCCCCAATGCCGCCACCATTATGGATTGCTTGACCGCGATTCATCCACAAGCCGTTGTTTTTTTAGGAAAGTGCGGTGGCTTGAAAGCCAAAAACGATATCGGTGATTTTATCTTACCCATTGCAGCGATACGTGGAGAAGGTACAAGCAACGACTACTTTCCACCCGAAGTGCCTTCGCTGCCAGCCTTCGCATTGCAAAAAGCAATCTCCACCACCATTCGTGATTACAACCAAGACTACTGGACGGGCACAGTGTACACCACCAACCGAAGGGTTTGGGAGTGGGACGAAGATTTTAAAAACTATTTGATAAAAATACGCGCCATGGCGATTGACATGGAAACGGCCACTGTATTCTCCACTGCCTTCTACAACGAAATTCCCACTGGCGCTTTGTTATTGGTATCTGACCAACCGATGACACCTGATGGCGTGAAAACAGATGTGAGCGACCGCGTGGTGACGACTAACTATGTTGACCTCCACATCAAAATCGGCATCGACTCGCTGAAGCAACTCATCAACAAAGGGATGACGGTGAAGCATTTGCAGTACTAGATACTGGATGCTGGATTCTAGTTGCTAGTATCTAGTATCTAGCATCTATCTGTCTACGCAAAGAACTTCGTTACCCCTGGTACAGCCACTTTATAGTTCCCATCTGCATCGGGTAGGGTAAGCGGCATTGCATCAAAATCAAACGAGGTAGGCATGATGCTGAGTCCCGAATTCACCGCTTTGTCCCAGTCAACCACTTCGCCACTATACGTGGCCATGCGGCCCAATATCGCAGTCATGGTGCTCTTCGCTCCATTTTCGGTATCAGCAAATTTATATTCATCCTTGGCAATGGCGGCAAACAATTCATCGTGCTCAGTTTGGTACGGGTTGTTCTCTTTCGCCTTATCGAATTGATATGTCACATTGCCCTTGCGGTCGCGGATGTTGGCATCACCACAAAAAATCGTGCCCTTCGTACCGATCAGTTGTTCATCTACTTTACTGTATGTGCCCTTGATGTGGCGGCACTGGCTATTTAATACTGTGCCATCCGCATATTGAAATTCTACAAAATGATGGTCGAAGATTTCGCCATATTCTTTTCCTTTGCGCACTTCGCGGCCACCCATGCCTTGCGCTTTTATAGGATACGAACCCTTGAACCAATTCACCACATCGATGTTGTGAATATGTTGTTCTACAATGTGATCGCCACACAACCAATTGAAGTAATACCAATTTCTCATTTGGTATTCCATTTCGGTTTGGTTGTATTTGCGCGGATTTACCCAAACACCTTCGCTGTTCCACCACGCTTGCGCGGATACAATTTCACCAATCGCACCTTCCTTCAGTTTTTTATACAACTCCCGATACGAGTTTTGATAATGGCGTTGCAATCCCACCACCACGTTCAGTTTTTTTTGCTTTGCGACCACTGCCGCATCCAACACACGCTTGATTCCTGCCGGGTCAGTGGCAACAGGTTTTTCCATAAACACGTGCTTGCCTTTGTTAATGGCTTCTTCAAAATGAATAGGCCTAAACCCGGGTGGCGTAGTCAGAATTACCACATCGGCCAACGCAATTGCTTTTTTATACCCGTCAAAACCAACAAACTTATTGGACTCGGGCACGGCAATTTTGCCTTTGATGTTTCCGGTTGCCCCCGACCAATCACTTAAATCATCTGCCATCAAATTTTTATAACAATCCTCTAACCTGTCGCGGAACGCATCGGCCATCGCCACTAACTTCACATTTTGTTTGGTAAGCAAAGCCTGCATGGCTGCGCCTGTGCCGCGGTCTCCGCAACCCACCAACGCAACTTTTATTGAATCGTCCACAGAAGATTGAAACTGCGCTTGCGAAGCCAATGGCATGGCGAGAAGCGATGAGGCAATTAGAGAAGTTTGTTTTACAAATTCTCTGCGGGTTTGTTTGGAGCTTTTCATGGGCAAATGTTAAGTGTTTTAGACTTTATTGTTTCCCTCACCCATCTAAACTTATCAAATAGCACGGCTACCGAGCCCCTCTCCCGAGGGAGAGGGGAGCCTACTCGCTACGTTCTCTGATGTGGCAGTTGGGTGAGGGGTTTGGGGATTCACTACTTTAAATATAACGCAAAAAAATTTTCAATTTCCTCTTTGCTCGGTTGCTGTAACGGCCGAACTATTCGAAAGCCCACAAACATACCATCGGTGAGCCACCATTTGCTTTTTGGAATTTGTGGGTCACGTTTATTCCAGTCGGGGGAGGAAGCGATGCGGTTGGAGCAACGTAACTCAATTGCTTTGTCTAAATATGAACCTCCGCGAACCGTTTTCGGATACTTTGATGTCGGCAGGTTTACTGGGTCTTTAATAGAAATCTTATTTAGGTATGCGGGGTCGTATTGGTCGAGCGTCCATTCGCTGAGGTTGCCGAGCATATCGTACAAGCCAAATGCGTTGGGTTTCTTTTCGCCTACGTGGTGAAATTTTGCGTTGCTGTTTTCTTGAAAATATCCATGTTCAATCAAGGCTTTAGAATCGATAGCTGAAGTGTTGGCCTTGCACGCATACTCCCACTCGGCCTCCGTGGGCAATCGAAAAAAAATGCCGGTTTTGGAATACAGCCATTTGCAGTACATCAAAGCGGCTTGCTGGCTCATGCTGTTGGTAGGATGGCTAGCATCGCGCCCCATGCCCCAAGTCAAATCAATGTATTGAGGAGTTGCGCGGGTGATCCCATCCAAATTTTTTCCTTGCGGTAGTTGAGCATCTTTGAAATAGGCATCCCACTCTGCAAAGGTCACTTCCTTCGCTCCCATCCAAAATGCAGACACTTCAATTTCTTTCACCGGGCTTTCGTCATTATCGGCCATCATACTTTTACTGCCCATTTCAAATTTTCCGGCCGGTACAGCCACCATCTCAAACTTAGCCGCTGCGCCTGCAATACTCTGTGTATAGTTCTTAAAGTCCTGCGCTACAGTTAAAGAATGCACCGACATCAAAATCCAAAAAAGGTATTTCATCGATTTTAGTTTTGAGAACGTACGCGCAGGGTATAGCCGAGCAACACACCGAAGGAGTAATATCGAGCTGTGGTAGTTTGTTTTTGCCCAAGTAAGAAAGTACTTTCCGTGGGCTGGTCAAAGTTGGCAAACTGCCGAATGGCTCCGTCATCTGCCCAAGAATAAGTTAACCCGAGACTCAAGTCACGCCTCTCTTGGTTCAGCGTAAACCCAAACACCATGTGGTAAATATCCCATGATGAAATATCAAGGTTCAAAGAGTTATCATTTAACGTGCGCCTGCCCCTGGCTACTGCTCGGTCGTCAAAGGTTTTGTCGAAGTAGGAACGGTTAGTTCTAAAGCCACCGCTAATACTCACGCGGTTGCTTACTGTTCTCTCAACACCAATCGCCCAATTGAAAACAGATTTGTTAGAAGCATTGACTTGCAAAAATTTCTGTCCGTCCACCTGCAAGTTTGACGGCCGCTTAAACGTATTGTCTGCTGGGTTCATAATGTTGTATAACGCCACGCTGCCAAACCATTCCGCAGACGCGGCAAACAACCACTTGCTTTTTTGGTAAGTGAAGCCTGCAGAAACCGACAACGGGGTCTGAATGGTTGTGGTCAATCCCGTTTCGCGCGCATTGAGGGCCAAGTTGCTGAAGGTGCTGGTTCTGGAAAGGATGGGTGGATTGTTCGGATTAGTCTGAAGGTTCACCTGCAAGTTGTTGGCAGCAATATCGCGTGCAATCGTACCCGTGCCTCCAATGGTGATACTCGGAAAAGATAATGCTGCACCGGCTGACCAGTTGCCGCTCGCAAAGGCCAAGCCGAGCTTCGGCACGTAGCGCAAATTTGTGTACTCAATAGTCTGCGATTCATTGGTGGTAACAAGTGTGCCGTTACCTGGGGTAACTGAGTTGTTCAAAATCATTCGGCACAACTCATTTTTAGTATACGTATGAGATCGGTAAATAAACTGATTGGTAAGTCCCACCGAAAATTTATCACTGAATTTATAAGCCAATGCAAAGGCACCTTGGTTTTCAGACAATCGTGTGCTGTTCGAAAACTGACCTACATAATCTTCTGGCCCGGGGCTTTCTGTTCCTGCCGTTACAATATCGATTGCTGCATCTTCTCGCGCGGTAGCCTTAAAGGTAAATTCTGCAGGCACAATGATGGCATAGCCGAGCGTGAGGCGTGATGATTGCTTTTTCGGTATGAGACCTGACACGGTTATGGGCACCGCACTAAATTGGCTACTGACAACATCGAGGCCCGGTCCTGCGCCATTCTTGGCCGTGATGTTGACTACCTGGTAGGCATTTGAGTTAATGGAAATAGATGTGCTTTTAACTTGACTCAACAATGCCGGATTATAAATCACCGAAGTATTATCCGCCAATCCACCCACGGCTGCACCACCCATCAAAACGGCCTTGGTGCCATAGCGATATGTCCAATAATGTGTGTCTTGACAAAAAATCTGTACAGAAACGAACATTAGGCACAACCCGCACAACTGTTTCATTAAAATTCTGGTTTGGTATAAACCTTCAATATAGCGCAAAAATGAGCTTTTTGAGTGCGAGTTGTAAAAAAATGTCAGTACTTGGCCATACATAGTACTATTGGCTCGCTCCTTGCCAATAGATGCGCAAAACGTGCTGTATGAATTTAGAGAACACTCAAATACAAATGCGGAAAGGGATTTTGGAATTCTGTATCCTTCACATCATTTCGCGCGGAGAGGTGTATGCATCGAACATGCTCAGAGAACTTACATCTGCCAAAATGATTGTGGTAGAAGGAACTTTGTACCCTTTGCTGACGCGACTTAAGAATGCAGGACTGCTGGAATACAAGTGGGTGGAATCGAAAGAAGGGCCGCCACGGAAGTATTACAAACTAACGGACGAAGGCCATGAATTTTTGAAAGGCCTTACCGATACATGGGACGAACTTGTTCGATCAACCGAAGCCGTGCGCGGGAAAGTTGAGGGAGCATCTTCTAACTAACATCTAACTTCGAACCTATAACATCTAACTTTTGATTCATAACTTCGAACCGAAATGAAAAAGAACATCAGCATCAACATCAGCGGCATCATCTTTCACATTGAAGAAGACGGCTACGATGCGCTTCGTAAATACCTTGATTCCATCAACCAGTACTTTGGTTCGTTTGAAGACAGCAGCGAAATTCTTGCTGACATCGAAAACCGCATAGCCGAAATTTTTCTGGCAAAGCTGAGCGAGGGCAAGCAAGTGATTACACGCGAAGACGTGAACAGCTTGATGGCCACCATGGGCAACGTAAGTGATTTCAAAGCGGCCGAAGAACAGGATTTCGCTGAGCAACCAAAGAAAGAAAAATCGTTTAGCGAATCATCGTCCGGTGCTGACGCCCATACCGCGAATAAGCGATTGTATCGCGACCAGCGCAGAAAAATTTTGGGTGGCGTGTGTGCCGGATTAGCCCATTATTTCAACATTGACCCTGTGTGGCCGCGCGTGCTGTTTGCATTACTTGTGTTTGGAAGTTTCGGCTCATTGCTATTGGTTTATATCATTTTGTGGATTGTGGTGCCCGCCAACGAATCGCTGGATGACCAGGCAAGCGTGAAAAAAATGTACCGCGACCAGGAGAAAAAAGTGTTGGGCGGGGTGGCCAGCGGAGTGGCAGCGTTTTTCGGAACCGACACCACAGTTATCAGATTATTA
This sequence comes from Bacteroidota bacterium, assembly GCA_018267275.1. Taxonomy (GTDB): domain Bacteria; phylum Bacteroidota; class Bacteroidia; order Cytophagales; family Cyclobacteriaceae; genus ELB16-189. The sequence goes on from JAFDYV010000003.1 coordinate 45,022, forward strand.
TTTGTAGCGTTGTGCTTCGCAGGCGGCTTTGGATTCCTATTGTATATCATCTTATGGATAGCCTTGCCCGAGGCTAAAACCATTACTGAAAAAATGGAAATGCAAGGCGAACCCGTTACCCTCTCAAATATTGAATCAACCGTAAAAAAAGGATTAAACGAAAAAGGTGAAGAAGAAAGTCCGCTTACTAAAGTTGTGCTGTTCCCATTTCGCTTGATAGCCACGGTGTTGAATGGCATTGGTAAGGTGTTGGGGCCAATACTGCGCGTAATGGTAGATGTGGTGCGCATTGTTATTGGGCTCGTCTTTGTGTTGATAGGTTTGTCGTTTTTGATTTCAGTGGTGATTGTATTTGGCGTGTTCTTCGGTATCGTAAGTGCGCATTTCATTCCCGAATCTTGGGGCGGTGGCCTGAGCGGATTGAGTTTACCAATGGATGCGATAAGGAATACCTTCCCCGTTTGGATGTTTGTAGTCGCTTTCATTGCGGTGCTCATTCCATGTATCAGTTTCATCTTAAGTGGCAGCTCAATTATTGCAAATAGGCGCATTACTAGTCCGGCTGTTAACTGGACACTGGGCGGATTATTCTTCTTGTGTTTTGTTGGATTGGCGATAACGGTTCCGCGCGTAATTACTTCATTCAAAGAAGAAGGCGAGTTTAAAACCGAAAAAGTGTTTGACCTCAATGGAAAAACGGCCGTGATGAAAGTAACCGAAACGGGTTTGGACGATTATCGTGTTACAGACTTAACGCTGCGAGGATACGATGGAAAAGAAGTGAAACTTGTGCAACGTTTTATCGCTTACGGAAATACAAGGAAGAAAGCGATTGAAAACGCCCAAATGGTTGACTACAAAGTAAACCAAGTCGACAGCGTGTTGGAATTTGACTCAAACATCACGTTTAAAAAAGATGCCCGCTTTCATGCACAGCATCTGGAGATGCAACTGTATCTCCCCTACAGCCAAAAGTTTAAGATTGACAATGAAATGTGGCGATTGATTGACAACTACAACAAGTATGATATTTACTACAACGGTTACCAATACGATGGCTACTATAACAGCGATGAGCAAACGTGGCAAATGACAGACCAAGGGCTGCAATGCCTTACCTGCCCAGAACGGCCAAAATCGGAGCAAGGCTTTAACGACAAAGACCAATATGGGCTGAAAGATTTTAACGAAGTAGAAGTGAAAGGAATTTTTGACTTGGTCATCAAAAAGAGTGATCGGTTTTCGGTGGAGTTAGATGGCCCTGAACGCGAGAAGAAAAAATACAATGTGGATTTGTCGGGGCAGCGATTGGAAATTGATTATTCCAGCCGAAGAAACTCGTTTTGGGAAAAGGACATCACAGACGACCGTGTGAAAATCACTATTCTGTTGCCTTCGCTGGAAAAACTGCGCATCGTAGGTGCGGGTGAGTTTAACGTAATTGGGTTTGAAGAAGAAGACATGAAGATTTCGCTCAAGGGCGCAATGGTAGGCGATGCTGAACTAAACGTGCAAAATCTGGATATTGAGATGACAGGCCCAATGGAATTCGACTTGGAAGGCCAAGGTCGTTTTTTGCAAGCTGAAATAAACGGCTTAGCACAGTTGAAAGCCGGCCAATACAAAGTAGACGATGCTGTGGTAGAAGCCAAAAAGATGGCCCGCGCACGCGTGCACGCCACCAGCACGCTGGAGATGGACACGGATGCCGTGAGCTCAATCAAATATCAGGGTAGTCCGGAAGTAACGAGGAAGGATTGATGTTGAGTTATTTTGTACATTTGATATATGTATAGAGTCAAAGATCTAATCAATATTGATAAAGAAGTCTTGTCTGGCAACCCAGTATTTAAAGGTACAAGGGTTCCGATACAAACCCTCTTTGACCATCTTGAAAAAGGTATCACATTAGATGAATTTTTAGGGGACTTCCCTACCGTAAAAAGAGAGCAGGCGATTGCCGTGATTGAAATTGCTAGCAAGATCCTGACTTCAAAAAACATCGAGCAAATCTATGAGACTGCTGCTTGATGAAAACCTACCGAAACGGCTAAAACAGGATTTACACGAATACGAAATTTATACAGCATCGGAAAAAGGCTGGACAGGAATTTCGAATGGAAAATTGCTTGACCTATTAGTCCAAAACAATTTTGATGCTTTGCTAACCTTCGATAAGAATCTTCAGTATCAGCAGAATTTTTCAAGATATACCATCTCAGTTATAGTGTTAAATGCACCAGATAACAGCTATTCAACCCTCAAAAACATAGTTCAAAAAGTAAAGGATCTATTGAAAACTGAATTGAAACCTGGTCCGATTGAGGTTAGTTTTTAAGGAGCAAAAATCAGAACATCTTAAAACGAATTGCGAAAGCCAGACGATTTGCTTTCCCCCGACCCTTTCGCTACTTTGAGTTTGAATTAAAGAACCCATCATTTTCAAATCTTTGCCAAAGGCATTTCTATGGAACAAATCGGCACATCTTCAAATTAACTTCATGGACGTAAAAATCAAATTCCTTGGCGCTGCCCGCACCGTTACCGGGTCCAAATACCTAATTGAAGCCAACAAGCAAAAGATCTTGCTGGACTGCGGCATGTTTCAAGGACAAAAAGAATTGCGCCTACGCAACTGGGATAAACTTCCCATCGACCCAGCCGATATTGACGTAGTGGTGATTACCCATGCACACATCGACCATATCGGCTATCTACCGCGTTTGGTAAAGGATGGCTTCTCGGGCAATATCATCTGCACCGATGCCACTGAAGACTTAATGAAAATAATGTTGTTGGATGCCGCCAAATTACAAGAAGAAGAAGCATTATTCGCTTTCAAGCGGGGCTATTCCAAACACAGCAAGCCACAACCTTTGTTTACCACCGAAGATGCGAAGACAGTATTGATGTTGGTGAAAAGCCAACCTTTCAAAAAGGAAATTGACATCAGCAACAATATATCCGTCAAATTCTATAACTCCGGCCACATTCTCGGTTCAGCTTTTGTCGAAATAAAGTTGAAAGGCGAGCGCGAACAAAAGACGATCGTCTTTTCGGGCGACCTTGGCCGCTACCATGACCCCGTGATGTATGAACCGGAAAGCATTGCCGAAGCAGATATTTTGGTGATTGAATCCACTTATGGAAATAAAGTAAATCCCCAACTTGATGTGGAGGAGCAACTCAAACACATAGTACATGAAGCCTACAATAACAATGGAGCAATCGTCATTCCTGCATTTGCCTTGGGTCGCACACAAAGCTTGGTTTACTATTTCAACAAAATGATGCGGGAGGGCGCTATTCCTACTCTACCGATTTACATCGACAGCCCAATGGCCATTAACGTGACCGATTTATACGAAAGACACGGTGGTTTACATAAAATCAAAGTAACGCGGCAAGGCAGTCAATTGATGAGCATTTTCGATTCGCCCAATATCCATTTTTGCAACACGCGCGAAAGCTCCAAAGCGCTGAACGAAATTAAAAAGCCGATTATCATCATATCAGCCAGCGGCATGGTTACAGGCGGTCGCATCTTGCATCATTTATTCCATCGCCTTTCACGCGAAACCGATACTGTATTATTTGCTGGTTATCAAGCCGAAGGCTCGCGCGGAAGAGATATTCTGGAAGGAGAAAAATCCATTAAAATGTTTGGCGAACAAGTGCCCGTGCGCTGTAACGTGCGCGAAGTACATGGCCTTTCAGCCCATGCTGACCAAAGCGAGCTTTTGCAGTGGATTGACAATTTCAAGAAAGCACCTAATACTACGTTTATAACACATGGTGAAGTAGAGAGCGCGATGGCCTTTGCACAGTTATTGTCACAAAAGAAAGGTTGGAAAACAGTGGTGCCGGAATATTTAGAGTCACGTGTATTGTTTGACGGAATTTAGTTCGGTGTTCGAAATTAGAGGTTCGAAGTAGGATACAAGAGTGGTTTTAAATCTGAAATTTGAAATCCTAAATGCAAGAACGCCTTTATTCATTAGATGTTTTCCGCGGCATAACCGTGGCAGCCATGATATTGGTAAACAACCCCGGCAGTTGGGATAGCGTTTACGCACCCCTACTTCATGCGCATTGGCACGGCTGCACACCTACCGACTTGATTTTCCCCTTCTTTCTTTTCATTGTCGGAGTATCCATTCATTTTGCCTACCAGCAAAAGATGTCGGAGGGGCTATCAAAGAAAAATACGATTAAAATACTCAAGCGCGCAGCTATCATCTTTGCGCTGGGTCTCATGCTCGCACTCGTTCCTAAATTCAACTTTGCAACGGTGCGCATTCCCGGTGTATTGCAGCGTATCAGCTTAGTGTTTCTCGCTTGCGCGATGTTGTATTTATCAACACAATGGCTTGCACAGCTTCGCATTGCATTGATTTTACTGTTAAGTTACTTTGTATTGATGACGATGATCCCCGTGCTGGGCATTGGTGCAGCCAACTTAGAACCCGAAACCAACTTGGGTGCGTGGCTGGATAGATTGATACTAAGCGGCCACTTATGGGCACAAAGCAAAACGTGGGACCCTGAGGGGCTTCTCGGCACATTGCCAGCCATTGCCACGGGCATTTTGGGCATGCTGTGCGGAAGACTCTTTTCCAGTGTTGATGAGCAAGCAAAAAAAGTAGCTTGGCTGTTTTTTGTTGGGGCGCTTTTGATAGTTTCAGGCCTAGCGTGGGGAATGATTTTCCCCATCAACAAAGCACTGTGGACGAGCAGCTATGTATTATACACAGGAGGCATCGCTATGCAATTTTTCGCTGCATGCTATTGGCTGATTGACGTACAAGGAATTAAAAAATGGTCGATGCCATTTATCTACTATGGCACCAACGCCATTTTTGTGTTTGTAGCTTCAGGGCTTTTGGCCAAAATGCTTTTGCGCATCAAGGTGGGGGAAGGCGAAAATCAAACCTCGTTGTGGTCATTCATTTATCAAAATGCCTACGCCAGTTGGTTAAGTCCAAAAAATGCATCGTTGGGTTTCGCGGTCACGCTCATCCTTTTCTTTTTGGTGATACTTTGGCAGATGTATAAGCGTAAGATTTTTGTGAAGGTTTAATAAATCTTACAGCACCAATCTCCTTTTATCCGAAACCCGCACTTGAGTTGGTTTTTCATCATCCCCAGATAATCGGCCATTTGAATACCCATTTCGTTTGGTCGGCAAAAATGAACATTTCAACAAAGTACCTTGAATTCGGAGGGCCTGCTGTAAAGTAAAAGTATTATTCCAACATGGCCCATAGTCCATAAAGTTATTGGAGATAAACTTCTCTAAAGAACAGCTAACCTTCTCCAGAGAAAATTTACTTTGACTATCATAAATTGTTCTGGAATAACTCCATGTGTCAGCACAATCGTCATTATCACTTGTGCAGTCACCAAATACATGAAGTAAGTTGAGCATATGACCTATTTCGTGTGATAACACAGCGGGTGCGGCACCATTCTGATGTAACATCACTCCATAAAGCCCAGGTGGATAGGTACTCTGTCCAAAATCGGAAAGATCTGGATAGTATGCCCAGCTAATAGAGCCGTTTATTTTGAAATCAAAATAAGGAGCTAACGCAACCCAGACATTGACGTATTTCTTAGGCGGCCAAAAGCAATTTTTCCAAGCATAATCTTCAAAATCTTCCATGGATTTAAATGAAATGCCGCCCGTTTCAATGAAGTTCACACCAGCCCGCTGTAATGTCGAGCCTTGAGCATCTTTTTTTGCCATCTCCAGTCGAATGCCCGTATCGTTTGCGTTGGGATCAGTTGATCCTGACAAATTACTAAAATCCTTAATGGTCAATCCCAATATCTTTGAAAGATAACCTGACACCGAATCTTTTTCCAAATCTGACATGGGCTTTGCCTTATGATTAAAATAGTGAAAAATCACGGGAAGTAGTGTTGGCTGAAATTGAATGGGTTCAATAGCAACAATTTCAACTTGTGCATAACGGACAGGAATTCCACCTTGTCTCAAACGAAATGAATAATTGCCCTTTTCTGTTGCGGTAAATCGAAATGGGTGTTTCATTTGAAAGTTCCGTCCATTTCCTATCACTTCGACAATATCGTTTCTTGAATCATATGACTGTACCAAAGCATCGATTTTGTTAAAAGCCAGAATCTGTAACTCCAAATAATTCAATCCATTTGCGATCACCGACTTAGAATTGCTTGAGGTTGAAATCGCGAGTTTGACATATTCCACTTCAGGAAAAGATGCCTTACTTTGCTTATACGGGAATGGATTTTGACCTTCGCAAGCCCCCAAAATTATTACCAGAAAAAAAAGGCGATTTTTCATTTTTGTCTATTATTACTGAATATAGACTAAAATGTCGATGTTAATGAAAAGATACGCCTAAACACAAAAATAATTCATGAAGGCCGCTTTTATCTCTTTTTCGACACCATGCAACCCCTTCGTCCGTATATGCATCTAGTTATTGAATTCGATTAAATGGGTTTACAAGTTTACCGTGCTCGAGAACAGGAATTAATTGATGGATGCAAGCGCCAAAATCGCCACGCCCAACGTGATTTATATCGTTTGTACTCGGGTAAGATGTATGCATTGTGCTGCCGCTATGTAAAAGACAAAATGGAAGCCGAAGACGTATTGGTAATGTCGTTTACTAAAATCTTCGAGCGCATTGAACAATTTAAGGCCGATGGCAGCTTCGAGGGATGGATCAGGCGCATCATGGTGAATGAATCACTCGGCTATCTGCGAAAGCAAAAGTACATGTACTTGGAAACAGACATCGACACCGCTGACCGGGAATTGAACTATGAACATTTGGATGCCCACTTGGCAGTAGACGACTTAATGAAGCTGATTGAATCGTTGCCTACAGGTTATCGGGTAGTCTTCAACCTCTATGCGATTGACGGTTACTCGCACCAAGAGATTGCTGAGCAGTTGGGCATTAGCGAGAATACATCTAAGTCGCAGTTGAGCCGCGCTCGGGCTTTGCTGCAGAAAAAACTATTGGAACTAGAAGGCGAACAGAAAAAAATCATGAGCCATGAATAAAATGGACGAGTTATTTAAGAATAAGCTAGAAAACCACTCCTTGCCGCCTTCGGCCGAGGCATGGGAAAAAGTAGAGCGCCAACTGGAAAAAAAAAGTAAACCAGTGATTTGGTGGCGTGCCGCTGCCGCAGTGCTGTTGGTAGGTGCGGTGGGGTGGTGGGCCTATACGTGGCAAACCAGCAATACTGTTAGCCAAACGGTTGCAACTATGGACAACCCTCCAGCGCAATCTCCAGCCGCCATTGCAAAACCACCAATTGACCCAAGCCCATCTACTACCGCACCAGCGCAGCTGCCTCCAAAAAAGATCGCGAAGCCCGTTTTGGCAAAATCGTCTACCACTAAGTCGTCAGCAAATCAACAAGCAACGTTGGCCATCACAAAAGGCGAAACAAATTCAATGGAAGTGCCAGTCGCTGCTCAAATTGTTTTGCCATCAGAAGCGACCCCTGCCGTTGCTGCACAGCCGCAAAAACCAATTGTGTTGGAGTTTACCCTACAGCCCATTGCTACCGAAGCCGTGGCGACAGCACGTGCAGAAAAGCGGAGTATTAAGAGTGTATTAGTTGATTTAAAAAATGGTGAAAGCAACCTCAACTTCCAAACCTTGAAAGAGAACTTGTTTGCCTTCAATCATAAAAAACAAAAGCCCATTGAAACACAAGAGTAAAACCGAATTAAGAATTAAGATCTTACACATATGAAAACAAGAATATTATTCCTTACAGCAATTATTACTTTCCATTACTCAATAGCCCAAAAAAAGGCCGACACGGTTGTTATTAAAGTGGGCGATGCAAGCAAAGTCATTTTTGCCATTCACGATAAAAAAGATTTAGAAACGTTAAAGCACTATAACTTTCAATCGCTGATGGACGATATGATTCAGAAACTCGATAAACGCGACTCAAGCCAGTTAGAGAAACCTGCCTCTGCATATTTGAAAGATACTGTTCCGGCCAGCGAAAGCGCACCCACCGTAACCGAAAATCGGGTTGACGAAAAATCAGAGTCCGAGGACAAAGAATCTTACTCAAGCTACCAAACTTACAAACGCAAATGGCACCGCAGGAAAACCTTCAGCACATTTTCGATGGACTTGGGAACGAATAATTACTTGGAAAACGGAAAATTCCCTGACCAAAACAATAGCCTTTACAGCGTTCGTCCGTGGGGCAGTTGGTACGTGGCACTAAATTCAATCCAACGCACACGATTGGCAAATAAGTTTTTCTTGGAGTGGGGCGGTGGTTTTAGCTGGTATAATTTTAAGTTCCAGAACGACCGCGTGCAGATGACCAAAAACGACAGTGAGGTGAACTTCGCTTTAGATACGCGAGATGTCTCTTACGATAAAAGTAAGTTGACAGTTGCATACGTACAAGCCTCGTTGGTACCCGTCATCGATTTTGGTGGAGGCGGTCGTAAGCCGGGATTTTTCAACGGCCGTTCAAGCTCAGGATTTCGGTTTGGCGCAGGTCCTTATGTTGGTTACCGAATCGACAGCTATACCAAACAAAAATTTGAGCAAAATGGCGACACCAAAAAAGAGCATCGTCATGACTCATATTATATCAACAACCTACGCTACGGCTTGCGTGTGCAACTTGGCTTTAAGGGTGCAGACTTCTTCTTTAACTATGACATGAACGAACTGTTTGCAGAAAATAAGGGCCCTAAATTGAACGCATTCAGCTTTGGTGTTTCATTCTAAGCGTGCTCATTCTATTGACTTATTGGTAAATCATCATCAGGCTTGCAAAGCCCTTCCGACCCAATCCATGAAATATGGTGGGACTATCGGAAGGGCTTTTGTTTTTTGAAAGTCCATGGTTTTGTTCGATACCAAGGATTTTGCCAACTTTACTCAATGAAAAAATTCTATGTCATCATACTGACTGTAACTTTGATGGTCAGTTGCCAACCCAAAGAAACCCAGCAAAGTGCGTCTATCTTCAATGGAAAAGACTTAAGTGGTTGGCGATTTTTCAAAGGAAGGGAAAACAATAGTTGGGAAGTAGTGGATGGCGTAATGCACTGCAAGCCATTTGATGGAAACGAAAAACGTGCCGACCTTATCACCGAAAATCAATACGAAAACTTCGAGTTGAGTTGGGAATGGAAACTTCCCGCCCAAGGAAACAGCGGAGTGATGTTTCGGGTGACAGAAGAATTTGACGAGCCCTACTACAGCGGCCCCGAATACCAGATGTTAGATGACATCGGCTACCCGGGGAAAATCGAAGAATGGCAACAGACCGCCTCTAACTATGGAATGCACGTAGCGGAAGGCGCACAACCAAAACCTATTGGCGAATGGAATGAATCGAAATTGGTAGTAAATGGCAATCATGTCGAGCACTGGCTAAACGGAAAAAAAGTTGTGGAGTATGAACTCGGCTCTGATGATTGGAAAGACCGCAAGGCCAAAAGCAAATGGAACGAAGCGGTAGGATATGGAGCTGCGAAGAAAGGCCACATTGCCATACAAGACCATGGAAGTGAGGTGTGGGTGAGGAACATCAGTATTTCAGAGATTCGTTAATGACAGAAGATTTTTTTTGTAAGCCGCAAGCTACGAGCTGCAAGTTACGAGTTGTTTGTGCGAACATCATGGCCCGTAGCCTGTGGCATGGGGTCTGTAGCTTTTGCTCTTAGTAACATGTGTGGCATAACTGGAATCTTTGCTTTCAATCTCGTTGGGAAATTCAATCTCATCAACATCACGGCAGCTACGCAAGCCTTAGAAAAACGCGGCCCCGACCATCAGGCTGTTTATCATGACGATTTTGTTGGACTCGGACATCGTAGGCTCTCAATTATTGATACACGAGCAGTGGCCCATCAACCGATGTGGGATGAAACCAAGCGTTACACAATTATTTTCAATGGTGAGATTTTCAACTTTCAGGAGCTGAGAAAGAAACTGGAAAACAAAGGCATCACTTTTTTCTCAAATTCCGATACGGAGGTTCTGCTCAAACTTTACATCCAAGAAAAAGAAAATTGCCTCCACCAGCTCAATGGATTTTTTACCTTTTGTATTTACGACAAGCAAGAGCAATCGTTCTTTATCGCCCGCGACCGGTTTGGAGTAAAACCCCTACTCTATTTGATGGACGAAGACAAATTTCTTTTCGCCTCCGAAATGAAATCCATCTTGGCCTACGGCATTGAAAAAGAACTCGACTTTACATCGCTGCATACCTATCTTCAACTCAACTACATTCCAGCGCCACGAACGATTTTCAAAAACGTCAAAAAACTATTGCCAGGACACTATTTGAAAGTCCACAGACGACAGTCCACAGTTAGTCAATACTACTTAATAGCTGTTGATGATGAACAATCGACTATGGATTACTCTACTGCACAAGAGAAATTTATAGACTTATTGGAAGCCTCTGTTCAACGCAGATTGATTGCAGATGTGCCGTTGGGAACATTTTTAAGTGGTGGAATTGATTCATCGGTGGTAACAGGCTTAGCAGCAAAGCACAAACCCAATCTCCACACGTTCTCGATTGGGTTTACGGATGAAAAGTTTTTTGACGAAACAAGCTATGCCAATCTAGTAGCAAAGAAATTTAAAACAGAGCACACCGTTTTCTCCCTTAGCAATCAGGATTTGTTTGAGCATGTCCATTCCATTTTAGATTACATCGATGAACCTTTTGCTGATTCATCGGCTATCAATGTTTATATCCTCAGTAAAGAAACACGCAAGCATGCCACCGTTGCCCTTTCGGGCGATGGTGCCGATGAGTTACTAGCAGGTTACAACAAGCACGCAGCCTTCTATCGACTCATTCACCCCGGATTCGCGGAAACGCTGACAGCAGCTTTGTTACCATTGTGGAATTCTTTGCCGCAATCGCGAAATAATTTTGTTGGCAACAAAGCGAGGCAACTAAGGCGATTTGCGGAAGGCATGAAGTTGACATCGAAAGAACGGTATTGGCAATGGGCTGGCTATGCAAAAAGTGAAGAAACTTATAGGTTGTTTTCAGAAAAAAGTAAATCTGCTCTCGACCAAGCGGAATACAACACATTCAAAAGCGAGTTATTAAAAACCATTCCTGATAAAGAAAGCATTCGCGATATTTTGTTCACGGATATGCAGCTGGTGCTACCCAACGACATGCTCACCAAAGTAGATTGGATGAGCATGGCCAATGGTTTGGAAGTGCGAACGCCATTTCTGGATTTCGAATTGGTTAACTTTGCCTTTTCGTTGCCTGATGATCATAAAATCAATTCATCGATGCGCAAGCGAGTGGTGCAAGATGCATTTAGAAATTTGCTCCCGCCAGAATTATACAAACGACCCAAGAAAGGATTTGAAGTGCCCATGCTCAAATGGCTTCGCCAAGAAATGAAATCGCTTATTCAAGATGATTTGCTTTCTGAAAAGACAATCAATGAACAAGGTGTTTTCAACTATGGCGAAATAAAAAAGTTAAAAGAACAACTCTTTTCCAATAATCCAGGCGATGTGCATGCCAGAATATGGGCATTATTGGTTTTTCAATGGTGGTGGAAAAAATACGGAGCCAAAAAATCTTAGAAACGAAACGAAGCGACCGCCATCAACGACAGTGTTACATCTTCCGTTTTGTCAACACTCAAATATTTCAGCTCGGCCCCCAGCCGTAGCCGTGGCGAAATGGGGCGCAAATAGGATGCCGATAGTTGAAAATTAGAGAGGGATACTTGGTTGCTGTCGATCGCTCCACCAATGCCTTCAATACGAGAGAGCAACATGGCAGCCCCGGTGCCGGTAGATAAATAGAAGTTATCGATTATACGCAAGCGAATATGAAGCATGATGGGAACGATGTTGAGTGTGGCTCTTCCCGTCACTTGTGCGTTTACCGGAGAAGTTCTTTCTACTTCATAAAACGTGTAGTAACCGGATTCTACCCCAAGCGCAAGCCGATGTTCTGGCTCCCATAATATTTTGAACGAAAGACCAAGGTGGTCTTCTACTGCCAAGTTTGTCCCAATTTTTAGTGTATTGATGTAATGTGTCCACCCTAAGCCTCCCGTAACAGAAAAACGATACCTTTTTTCCGATTTCTTTTCTTGCGCCCAGCAACAACTAGCTAAACCAGCCATTAAAAGAATCAGGGAAAGTCTTTTCATCTTAGGGCTGGGTATAATAGTAGTAAGCAACAATGGAAGGATAGTTGGTCAGCAATCCATCAAATCGACCATCTCGAATGAAGGCTTCGATGTACGATGGCACATCAATGGTCCAACAATACACTTGGCGCCCTTCACCTTGCACCTGGGCTACCAAATCATTTTGTGTACCCAGTGTCCAGCGAGGCGCCCACGCCAGTGAATTCAGGTTACGAGCTTCTTCTGGGCTGATCTCACAAAGCGAAGGGATAGATGAAAAATTTGGAGTGGCTTTGAAATCATTCAATACATCGTCTGTTGGAATGCCGACTAACACCTCGAGTTTTCTGCCTTTTTGCTGCGCTCGCTTCAGCACTTTGTCCTGGATCGGAATCACAAGATCCAATGCCTGCCGCCCCTCTTTCATATCTAACCAAACAAATTCCAAACGTGTACTATCCACAACGTAATTGAGCGCATCCTCCAATTTAGGAATACGTTCTCCCCTGATAAGACGGACAAAGGTGTTCAATTGATCGTAAGTAAAATTTCCAATCGGTCCGTTAATAGGTCCTTTCACTGTTAGGCGAATATTGATATCCTCATCATGATATAGTACCGGTACCTTATCTCGCGTCAACCGAATGTCAATTTCAATCCCTGTGGAGCCATAGGTTTCGGTAAAAGAAATCATCTCAATGCTGTTTTCAGAAACAGGCAGTCGATCAGAGGTGCGCCCTCCGGCACGGTGTCCTACAATCTGAAAATCCCTTCCGGTAACGGACGCTGAAAAAGGTCGAACAAACCTCAACTCAAAGTTTTGCTGTGGGGCTTCGTTACCGAAACCAAATTTTCCTTTGATAGAAAATGACGGTGGGCGAAATCCGCGCAGCAACGCCCGAGTGCCTTGCGTTTTCTCAATGACAAAATTAGCTGTGCCGTTGCCGTCACTTGTGGGCACCCGCCAAAACCCCTGTAGGTAGATAGACGAGTCTTTAAGACCACTGCGCAAAATGAGATAATTATCCCTAGCAAAAATGGTAAGCTGACGATAGCGCCACCTCAAAGCCACCACATCACCAAACCGCTCTTTACCACTCACCACTTCATAAACGCCTTCCATCGGAACTTGTGCGACAAAAGGAACATTGACTGCACCCACGGGAAGGGGTGTTATTTTCGGAAGGATCGCAGTATTCTCAACATTGCAAGAAATCAAACTCATGGTGACCACCGCAAGTGCCAAAAATGAAAGGGAAACCCTTGCACGAATTCGAGAGGCTGTGGCGTGTCGCATCTTCATAGTATTAACCCGAAGTAAACTTCAGGCATATTGTAGAATCGATTGAAGGTAGAAAAAGCCGGCCACCCCATAAAATGATACTTGGCGTAAGTGTTTTTAAATCCGAGAATAAAGACATGATCTTTCCAAAGCCGTTGTTCCATGTAGAATGCGATCGTATAGCCATTAAAAAAATTTTTATCGCTCACCACTTCTGTAGTGCCTTGGCGCGAAGAAGTAGATGTCACGCCCGACAACTCGGCCTTGACCGTGAAAACAATATCATTAATTTTATAGCCAACTGATGCATTAGGATAATTTAGCCACGTGCTCACGCTGCTATCAAACCCGGAAAAATTAAGCGCACCGAACGCATAAGCGAGGTCAAAACCCAAGTTAAATGACATCCGATCAAACTGCTTGCCCCAACGCGGTCCGAGGGTGACTTGATTGGCAACCACCAGTGTTGACAGACGACCATCCAACGAAAAATTTTTCGGCAGACCAAAGACTGCGTGGTAGTGAAGCAATGGTGTTTGAACGGAACTTTCAAGCCAATCAAAAGGTAACTTTACTTGCGAAAGTGCTATCTCACTTTTAAAGTAACCAGTTGTTAACTTGTGCGGGTAGAAAATACTATTTGCAGCAATGTCAAATTCTTGCTGCGCAAAACCGCAACTACTCAGCAAAAACGCAAATATGGTTAGCTTTACTTTTGGAACGAGCATTGCTAGGTAATATTGGTTAAAAATAGCGATTCGCAGTAACCATGGCAAAAAGAGTTAAAAACTTTTTTCTTTTAAGCATTCTAATTACACCCTTCCTAGGGTATGGGCAGTTATCCAAAACCATTGCATTTGTTAGCGACACACAAGAGCCCATGTGGATCGAAGATGTGTTTCTAAAATCCAACCAAAATACCAAAGCAACAGAATTGATTTTTAAGTCAATTGTAGATGTAAAACCTGTTTCGATTTATGTTTTGGGAGATGTGGTATCATTGGGTCACAAGGAAAAAAAATGGAGAAAAATAGATGCGTATCTGGAGCACTGTCGCAAAAACGGAATTGAAGTGAATGCGCTATTGGGCAACCACGATGTAATGACCAAGGCAAAAAAAGGCGAACAAACTTTCCAAAAAAGATTCCCCAATCACAATCGACTGGGTTATCTGTCGGTCACCGATTCTATTGCAATTGTGCTGTTGAACTCAAATTTCAAAAAACTAACTAGCCAGGAAATCATTACCCAACAAAAATGGTTAGAAAAAACACTCTCAGAGATCGACAACAACGTGGCTATTCAAGCAGCCATCGTGTCTTGCCACCACGCCCCTTTTACCAACAGCACAATTGTCGGTTCATCCAAAGCAGTTCAAGGCCAGTTCGTTCCACTGTACCTAAAGTCAAAAAAAAGCATTTTGTTCATCACCGGGCACTCACATAATTTCGAACATTTTAAAAAACAAGGAAAAGACTTTTTAGTGATAGGCGGAGGCGGAGGTATTCACCAGCCCACGCGCCCCTCCACTGCAGAGTTAGACGATTGGGCAAAAAAATATAAACCAATGTTTCATTATTTGCTGATGGACCGTGTAGGCAAAAACATATCACTTCGATCGTATTTTCTTTCAGATGACTTCAAAAAATTCGAAACGGGTTATTCTATTGAACTTAGTGTGCCCCAGTAGCGTTTAAAGCGGATGCGATACCTCATTTTCTTCTCGTTGCTCCTTTATTGGGACAGTACCGCTCAAGGCAATTGTAAATTACAATCACAAAAAGACAGCATCAAAGTGTATACATGTCCCGTAAAAGAGTCGAAATACAAAGCGATTAAAGTCGAGTTCTTGCTCAACGCGACCTACACCCAAACCGTAGCGATGTTGTTAGATATCGACAATCTTCACCGTTGGCAGTACAAAACAGTTAGCGCCAAGCTCCTAAAAAAAATAAGCGATAATGAAATCATATACCACACCGAGGTGCAAACGCCATCGGTCACCAACAACCGCGATTTTGTAATCGACTTATCCATTCATCAAGACCCAAACTCGAAGGAACTTGAGATAAAAGCCATCAGTAAACCAAATTACATTCCCGTAAAGAAAAAAGTGGTGCGTGTACCTTTTTCAGAAGCCATTTGGCATGTGAAATCAGTGTCGCCCGGTAAATTATCTGTTGTGTACGAAATCAAAATTGATTTTGGCGGTGAAGTACCCGCGTGGGTTGTAAACATGGTAGCACCGTTGGCCCCTGCCGAAACCTTTAAGGCCATGCGAGCGGAAATCGGGAAATACAAAAATTCTAAAATCGGATTTATTGTAGACTGATTGACACTACACTTCAGCGCAAGGAATCGAGATAGAGTTTTTCTACTTTTTTTCGCGCCCACTCTGTCTTTCGCAAAAAAGCCAAACTTGATTTAATGCTTGGGTCGAAACGAAAACAATTGATTGGTATAATCTGCCCAAGGTCTTGCCAGCCGTACATATCTACCAACTCGCGCAAAATCATTTCCAGCGTTTTTCCATGAAGTGGATTATTGGGTTGCTGTTCCATAAAACTTAAAGCACAACGTTTAAGACATCTACAATTCTTTCCACCTGCTTGAAATTTTCATCGGTTATGGTGGTCTCCACCTTCTCATGATCCCAAGTAATGTGATAGGGGATGTGAATGGCATGCGCACCAAGTTTGAGAACAGGAAGCACATCCGACTTCAGCGAATTGCCAACCATCAGGAATTCTGAAGGCCGTATGTCGAGGTGGCTGATTAACTTTTGGTAGTCAGCCTGCCCTTTTTCAGACATGATTTCGATATGATGAAAATAGTGTTCAAGATTTGACTTTTTAAGTTTACGCTCTTGATCAAGCAAATCTCCCTTCGTAGCCACAACCAACCGATAACGATTCTTTAGACTCTCCAACACTTCAACCACTCCGTCCATTTTTTGCACCGGCTTATCCAACATGTCTTTTCCAAATGATATAATCTTGTTGATAGCCGCAGGTTTTATGGTATTGTCAGAAATACGAATAGCGGTCTCAATCATTGAGAGCATAAATGCCTTGACACCGTACCCGTACAAATTAATATTTTGAATCTCCGTTTGAAGTAGCTCACGGGCTACAGTGTGCTGGGGTAAATACTCCTCAAGTAAAGCGCAAAACTTGTGCTCTATCTCTTGAAAGTAAACTTCGTTGTGCCAAAGTGTGTCATCTGCATCAAAGGCGATTACCTTAATCATGCGGCTTCAAATTCTTTCGTCAAAGTCTGAACAATCTCTGCCATCGGCCGGATGCCGTGAACATGCTCAATGGCCGGCCCGGCACACCACACGGTTTTGTAGGTTGCACTGAAAGCCGCCTTTTCAACTGCTTTCATTCCTTTAAAGGCAATGATCATTTTGGCATACTTCTTCAAGGTCTTGTTGTTATTTAGTATCCACTCCAACCAATTGGCCTTTGTACCTAATTGCTGAACGTAAGGAGTATTGATCACCGTTAATGCCGAACCAGAGAGTTTAGTGGTGCGAACAATGTCCTTCTCTCCATAATCTACCATTGCCTGTTTATACTCTTGCGAAATCGGGGCTTCGTTGCAAGCAATAAAAATAGTGCCTACCGAAACACCGGCCGCACCCCAATCTAACGCTTGCTTCACATCTTTGCCAAAGGCTACGCCACCGGCCGAAATGATGGGTAGTCCACAATTGTCTTTCAGTTGCCTGATCAACTCTTGTGGAGAAATATTCCCCGCATGTCCGCCTGCGCGCGAGTTCACGGCAATCACCGCGTCTGCCCCCAGCGTCTCTACTTTTTTTGCATAAGCTAAATCAACCACATCGCAAAACACTTTGATACCAAGCGGCTTACATTTTTCAATCACCTCTTGCGGGCTACCCAATGAAGTAATGATGTAAGCGGGTTTAGTTTCTAACATGGTGGCTAGCTGCCCTTTGTACCTTGGGTTTGATTTGTTCACAATCAAGTTTACGCCAAAAGGTTTATCGCTTGCGGTTTTGATCTCTTCCATGGCCGCCCGCAGCTCGGCATCGGTGCGATAGTTGAGTGCAGGGAACGCAGCAGAAACGCCATTGGCCAAAGCTGCTTTCACCATTTGAGTATTGCTGATTAAAAACATGGGTGCCACAATAATCGGATAGCGGATACCAAGGATTTGGTCAAGTGTTTGCATAGTCAAACAAATGTAATAGCCCGCCCCAACCAAACCAAAGCCTTTTGTGATGGGATAAAAAAAGAAAACCACCTTTTGGCGGTGGTTCTCTTTGTAACACGATGAGTAAAAAACTAGCGCAAGAACAAAAGCTCGCGGTATTTCACCAGTGGCCAATCTTCATCATCCACCAACAATTCCAATTTGTCCACCGAATCGCGAATGGTCTCAAAGTACTTTTCTTTGATGTCATCGCAATAAGCAATGGCTCGCTTGTGGGTGTCAGCTATCTTATTGATGCGCTTGCGCTCCTCCACCATGTCGCGTACACCATTTTTAATAATTTCGATGTGACCTGAAATTTCCTTGATGGTTTGTACAACCGCCTTGTTATCGATGCCCAAACCCTTTAAGCCATTGGCATTGGCAATCAATTTGTTTTGATAAGCGATGGCAGTGGGGATGATATGGTTCATGGCCAAATCGCCCATCACGCGCGCCTCTATCTGTACTTTCTTAATGTAACTCTCCAGCTTTATTTCATTGCGGGCTTCTACTTCTTTGTGACTCATCACACCATACTTCTCAAAAAGTTCAAGCGACTTTTTTGATACATAAGCATCGATGGCCAATGGCATGGTTTTGATGTTATTCAAACCTCGCTTGGCTGCCTCCTTTACCCACTCATCAGAATACCCATCGCCTTCAAAGCGAATTGCCTTCGATTCTTTGATGTACTTGCGCAACACATTCACAATGGCCATGCGCTTCTCCTCACCTTTCTCAATTTCTTTGCTAACGGTTTCGTAAAATTTGGTCAACTGATCCGCAACAATCAAGTTAAGTGCCGTCATAGGCGTGCCGCAATTATCACTTGAGCCCACTGCACGGAATTCAAATTTATTTCCGGTGAAGGCAAAAGGCGAAGTACGGTTACGGTCTGTAGCATCTAGTATGATTTCCGGAATCTGGTCGATGCCCAACTTCATGTACATGTTATCCCCCTTCTCAATCTTCACGTTGCCTTTCTTCTCTAACTCATCCAACACAGCTGTCATTTGTGAGCCAATGAACACCGACATGATAGCGGGCGGTGCTTCATTTGCTCCCAAGCGAAAGTCGTTGGCAGCTGTTGCAATACTTGCGCGTAACAAGTCAGCATGTTCGTGCACAGCTTTTATGGTGGTGATGAAGAATGTCAAAAACAACAAATTGTCTTTAGCCGAGCTAGTGGGGGCATACAAGTTCACACCGGTGTCGGTAATTAACGACCAGTTATTGTGCTTACCACTTCCGTTTACGCCCGCGAAAGGTTTTTCATGGAAAAGTATTTTTAACCCATGCTTCTCGCCCACGCGGCTCATCACATCCATCATCAGTTGGTTGTGGTCATTGGCCACGTTCACTTCTTCAAACAACGGAGCCACTTCAAACTGGCTGGGAGCAACCTCGTTGTGGCGCGTACGAACAGGTATACCCAACTTCCAGGCTTCAATTTCAAACTCGCGCATGAAATCATAAACACGGCCGGGAATGGTACCAAAATAATGATCTTCTAGTTGCTGGCCGCGTGCAGGTGCATGACCAAAAACGGTGCGACCACCCATTACCAAATCAGGGCGCGCATCGGCCAGCGCCTTGTCCACAGCAAAGTATTCCTGCTCGGGGCCAAGCGAGGCCACCACATGGTTGATATCCTTATCGAACAACTGGCACACCCTGGTGGCCGCGATATCCACAGCCTTCAATGCCTTGAGTAGTGGAGATTTCGTATCGAGCGTTTCGCCTGTGTAGGAAACAAATATGGTAGGTATGCTCAATGTCTTGCCATACAAAAACATAGGCGAAGTGGGATCCCAAGCAGTGTAACCACGAGCCTCGAAAGTACTGCGGATACCTCCGCTAGGAAAAGACGATGCATCGGGCTCTTGTTGCACAAGCTCGCTGCCCTTAAACTTTTCAATCCCCGAGAGCGCATCAAAAAAAGAATCGTGCTTTTCAGCCGTTCCACCCGTCATGGGTTGGAACCAGTGGGTGAAATGTGTAGCGCCTTTTGCGATTGCCCAAGATTTAGCGGCTGATGCCACGGCATCTGCTGTAGCTTCGTCAATTTTTTCGTGGTTTTTGATGGCGTTGCTTACTTTCTTGAATACGGCAGGTGCCAAAGTGGCGCGCATCTGCTCCATTCCAAACACGTTCTCTCCAAAAAACTTAGAGATGTTTGGACTAGTGGGTTCTGCATGGACTTTGGTTCGGTCGTGTAAGCGTTTGAGGGCTTCAAAACGTAAATGTGACATAAGGTAGTGGTTATTTTATTGCAATGAAAGCTCAAAAATAATCCATTTCACTTAACATAGGGTTAAAAATAATCCTCATTTCGTAAAAAAATATCTGAAAACGTTTTAGTTGGGTTAAAAATAAATCCACAAAGGGGTAAAATAAGAAAAAATGATGGTGAAGGTGTTTGCCCGTTTTGGCTTTATTTGCACCCGAAATGACCCCACGCAACACATTCACAATTAAAAAATACGCCCTTTTCGCCATCTGCATTGCTGGTCTGATGGTGTTGGTCAAATTCCTACCCCAGCTTGATTTCATTGCTGCGCTGCAACAGGCGGGCAATCCAACCATCACCGCCACACTTCAATTTATTTCTGATTCCATCACCTTTGTGAGTTTTGGAGTACCTTTGGCGATGTTGATATGGGATGAAAGAGGTACAAGCAAAAGAAAATCGAGGCTTTCGTTTTTGTACGTAGGCTTATCGATTGGGGTGGCCGGTTTGGTTTCTTATTTGATAAAAAAAACCACTTCTATTCCGCGCCCTTATGAAATTGACGCCCGCATCACGCAGTGGAGTGTCGGAGGCGGCTACTCTTTCCCGTCAGGGCACACCACGGAAGCATTTGCCTCGGCCATTGCCATCATTTTTTTATATCGCGATCAGCGATTGGGAATACCGATGTTGCTATGGGCGACTACCGTTGCGTTTTCCAGAATCTACCTGGGTGTGCATTACCCTTTTGATATTTTGGGCGGAATACTGATCGCGCTGACGGTCACCTTTTTCATGCGCTCACTTTTTCAACAAAAAACTGAAATATTCAATCGCTGACGCGCGAGGAGACTTCAGGGCAACGTTGGTCGTAATCTGCGCGCAAGGATCCCATGACAAAAAGAAGCCTGTAGTTTCTCGTAAAAGCCTGGTAATGTTGTTTGTATTTTTAAAGATATCGCTAATTAGATTTAAACTAAAAGTAGCGGTTGATCGTCTAAGGCAGAAAAGCAAGGTTATGATCAATCAATCGTTTATCAATCCTGCAAACGGCCAGCAAACGGTTTATCAAAAAAACTTTCTGGTGGCGCTTACTAATTGGAAATTGGTGTTGGCGGAAGAGAAAAAGAAAAGGCGCAAATAGTTACTTGCGCTTTTCTTTAATTTCTTTTCGGCTGTTGTCAGTTGGATTTCTTTACAGAGCCTCCACTACTTGAGCCTGTGTTGGTGCGCGATGGGTTACCGCGGTAGCGCACATCGCCTGCACTGCTGGCATGTGCTTCAATTTCTTTTAACACGGTAACTTTTACTGAACCAGCGCTGCTCGCCTGTGCATTTACTTTTTCACTCTCAAGAGAATAAGCATCTACATCACCTGCGCTGCTCGCTTCAACTTCTAACGATTTTGCTTTGCCCTCCAACTCAATCCGCCCGGCACTTGAAGCATCTGCCGTAACCTGACTCGCATCGATGCTGATTTCAACAGAACCGGCACTGCTTGCCGAAATACTCAGGCTTTCAGATTTGACGATGCCCTCTGCAAACACATTGCCGGCTGAACTCGCTGAAATTTTTTCTAGTGTAACATAGGTAACATACACTTTTACGTTGACCCGTTTCCAACTGCCGCTCGCCAAATGAACGCGTAAGCTCGAGCCACTCACATCTGTGAGTACATCATCCAAGGTCAATTTGCTGTCGGGCCCAATCTCCACGCGCGCCTCTTCTTTGTCGCCTTTCTTAAGATAAACATCTATTCCTTGCGATACCTTAATCCCTTTGAAGGACTCCAACTTTCGGGTTTCGCGCTGTTGACCAAACACGCCTACCATTATAGCCAACATGCCAACTAACAACATCCATTTCTTCATATCGAACTAATTTATTCCAATGACATGGCTTTCAACAAAGGGTTGCATCGGCAAAGCTACCACTTGTCATTTTTTTTGTGCCTATGTAAGGATTGTCCAAAATTTGTCTAAATTCGCTTTTTCTAGGATTTATTTTTGCACAAATATTAACCATTATGGTAAAAGACCAACTAAACGTATTGATAAATTTGGCTGCCAGCGACAGCACAGTAGCTGAAAAAGAAGCCAAGGTGATACACGTGATCGCAAAAGCCAATGGAATACCCAAAGAAGAAGTAGATGAGATGTTGAAAAAACCGAAACCCATTGGAAACCTAGATACGTTAACCGAAGACCAAAAGTTTGAAAACCTATATCATTTAATTCAGCTCATGAAGAGCGATGGGCAAGTGTTTAGAAGTGAAATCCATTTTTGCGAGCAGGTGGCTGAAAAGCTTGGCTACAAAAAAGGTGTGGTAGCAGAACTATCTTCACGCATCTACAGTGATCCCTCCATTACTGCCGACCGCAAGCTTTTGATGGACAAAGCACATAAATTTTTGAAATAACCTAACCTAGTATAATGCAAAAAACCCCTGCCGGTGGCAGGGGTTTTTTGTTGCGTGTGTTCTTGTTGCTATTTGATTATCACCAGCCGTTTCGTCTCTTTGCCTTTGCTAGTCTCTAATGTATAAATGTAAATACCCGAGGGCAAGTTGTTGGCGTCATAGCCAACCTCATACGGCCCAGCTTCTTGGTAGGCATCCACGGGTGTTGCTATCACAGAGCCGGTGGTGCTTATTAAATTGAGCCGCACTTGCGTGGGTTCGCCAACATAATAACGGAAAGAAACACTTCCATTAGTAGGATTTGGAAAAGCAGTGGTTTCTTTTTCATCAACCTGAAAAGCTTTCTCTTCCGGCTCTGGTTCAGAAGCTACTCTAGCAAACTGCGTTGCCTTGGAAACATAGGTTGAAGACACGCAAATGCCAGAAGGATCACCTTGTGAGATGACTGTTGGATTTCCGTTGGGTGTGCCAGCTTTCATAGAAGCTTGATTTGTAAGTGATGCACCAGGAGTAAGGGTTACCGAGTTACCTGCAATCACAGAAATCCCGCTGGAACTAAAAGAAGCACCGTTATTGATAGTAGCCGTATTCCATGCACGTACATTGTTGGCAATTCCAGAGTTAATAACAATATCTTCTGGTACGTACTGCAGTGATGTTGGAATTGATATAAACGAACTAGGCTTGGTCGTTAGCTTTGTTACAAAAACCCCTTGATGACCTTTGCCGTCATTTAATACTGCCGTCACTTTTAAATAAATCCACTTAGGGATGGTTGAAAGGGGTTGGTTGTAAAAATTTGGCTGATAAGATTCGATTTGCATGTATAGGTCGGACACGTTATTTATAGGAACATACTTGGTTCTAAATGTCCTAAGTGCTCCACGTCTCTCTTCCTCTATGATGGTATTCTGAGCTGAGAAACCAAAATTTGGCATGATGAAGCCATAATCAAGGATCTCATATACCAGTGCTGCTTTGATGTCACTTAAACCAGCATCATACCCTGAGTTTGGATTAATGACGTAAGCTGGTGGCTGCGTTACATAATAACCATTATAAGTGACAGTCCTGAAACCATAGTTAATGTCCCATTGACCAGCTGCCACCTCAGGCGTTTCTAATACATTAAACACACCCAAAGTATTATTGTACTTGATAAGGGTGCTTGGAACTAGAGAAAGATTTGCTGAGCCGGGATTGGCAAATATTACAGACTTATATGGCGCAGTTGTTGTTATCGTTCCAGTTGATGTTAAATTGATATCTGACGCTGTGGATGTATCTGACCCTCCCCCGAACAGCCCACTCAAAAAATCAACTATCCCCACTATGGCACTTATTCCTGGCACAATCGTACCTAACTTTTCCAAATCGGATTTTGTGCCGGCTGAAGCATTAGGAAATGAGTTTTTTATGTTATTGATTGCATCGCTAGCTGTAGAGAAAAAAGAATTGCCGGCATCAACAATTGCCTGCCCTGTTTTAGCCAGGCTTTGTTTTTCGTTCGAACCATTGCCGGTAGCATCCAGACCTGATTTGGGAGTGCCGTAAGTGTTAAAAGCTAAATTTGCTGTTGAAATTAAACTTGCCTCAAATATGAGCTGTGATAAGCTATTGCAGGTGCATGGGTCATAAGCAATAGAAAAATCTGCTGATAGCCAGTAAGGGGTATCATTTGAGTAACGATTAGGTATATTTATTTCAGGAACTTGATTGTCAAAATTATCCAAAGCACTTCTACCAGCGTTTGTCGAGTGATTTTCTAAAATGGCGGTTTTTATTGAGCCATTCGCGAACTTTAGGTTTATCACCGCGTCAGTGTACCCATTATATTGTCTCGTTACCAAAACAAAAACCCTCAAGATTCCAGAGAATTTATTGTACAAAATGAAATATGGATTATTAATAGGTACCGGATTACCAAAGTCACGCTGAATTAACACCCACCCATCGTTTGGTTCATAGTCCTTTGGAAATTGTGTCACAAATCTATTGATGTTAGGATTATTTGTGATAGAATCATACCACGGGGATATTTTAGTAATAATGTTCGGTTGATTATTTACATCTAAGGTATTGAACGAATAAACTACTTTTCCTCTCCAATCCCAGCTAGGGTTGTATGCCCTAGATGGGCACTGTCCCGTTGCAATTTTTGCAGATGCGGTAAGAATAATCGTTACTAGTAAGCAAATATTTTTCATAGCTCTTTATTTTTTTCGAATGCCTAGGAACTGCTTGCGAGTGGGGAAAAACTTCTTTTTTGAAATATCATACTCCAAAAATGTTATCTCAATTTTATTGTTGCCACTGTACACCCTGCCTAAAGCGGTAAAAACTTCCCCGCATGGAAAGACTTCACCATTTGGTGACGAAGTATATTTATGCTCAATAAGAAAGTTCCTAAAAGTTGTTTGAGTTATTTCTGGCGAGTATTCACTTGGGGAAACCTTATTCCTTCCGCAACCTTTTGGCAGGTTAAAAACACGTAAGCCATAGTTACCAGGTGGATCTAGTGGATCAGGACTTGGACTTTGACCAAAGTTTGTTATGATGATATCAAACTGGTCTTTTGGGCTCGTGGTAAGGTGTCCTGTGAAGGTTCCTTCAAAAGCGTATTTGAAATTGCTTTTTTCGAGTAGATACAATCTCTTTGTTACAGAGTCAATCCCATCATCGCTCGGAAAACATGACTTATTCGGAGCTTTGTTTACTGTAAGTTTTGTCTCTATTGATCCATAAGGTTGTGTAAAGTCCAGAAAAAATGTTTGTTCTGTGAATGTCTTTATGTTCTCGCCCACTAACCAATTGTATTTGGCATCAGATTCAGAGGCAGTGAATATTAACCGCTTATAATAAGCACCCTGAAAAGCCTCCATCAATACTGTGTCAATCGTAAACAGACTGTCAATCCCGGAAAATTTATCCTGAAACTTAAAATCAGCGTATACTGGCTTCAACCCTTTACAAGGATCCGGCTCATCCCCACACCCCTCCAGCGAGAACATAAAAGCCCCCACCAAAGCCAACAGAACTATAGATGAAGCTATTCTTCTCATTGCTTTTATTTATTTTTTTCTTGCTCGCTATTACCAAGATTGGATTTTCTTCTCCTCAAAAGAAAATGATTGTACGTTACATCCGTGTAAGCAGTCACAAATTCCCAACCCTGCTTCACCATGTAGTTCAGCGCATCTACCATATTTTCAAAATCGATTGGCTTACCCTTGGCATCCTTTGGTCTTCCATCCACTTTATAACCAAAATCAAAGTAAATCACATCGGGTTTAGCCCAATCAAATCTTTTTCTGCCTAATATTTCACAGTAACTGATGCTATCTGATTGTTGTGCAAACACAAAAACAGAAAGGAGCATAAACAAACAGAAACTCACGAGCTTTCGTAACAATCTCATCGCAACATTACTGTTTAGAAATCAATCTTTTTAGTTCGGCAATCTCTTTCTTGTTAGCATCATTCTCCTTCTTCATTTCAATCAAATGCAGCGTAAGCTCCTCTACTTTTTTTAACAATATCTCGCTCATGCCATTCAAGCTCATGCCCTCTTTGGCAATGTCAGCAGCACTAGGCACTTCGGGCAGATGGTGGTTTTCTTTGATGTATGCTTCTGTGTCTTCCAAGCTGCGCAGTTTGTAGTTCGCATCAAAAACATAATCCGGGAAAGAAAAGCCGTTGGTGAAGACTTTGATTTCATCATAAGCAGCGATTTTTCCTGCTACATAAAATTTATATTGCCCCTGAAAATTATTTGTGCCAATGGCTACATTGCCATTGCGCGTAATCAGCATTTTCGGCAGCCCCCAAGTCACGTTTTGATTTGGTCCGGGCGAGGCGTTACTGATAAAAAACTCCATGTTGCCTCCATTGGCTAAAAACATAATTGCCGCAGCACCGCTACCAAACGATGCATCGTTGCTGTGCTTGGTATTGCCAAGCGTAGAAAGTGGGCCGTTTACAAGTGTTGGGCTTTTATATGCATTGAAAAGTAAACCATGCTGGCCGCCCCAAGGCGTGGAGGTGAGTTGAGAGAACGTACCCGCATCGGTGGTGTTGGTGGGCGTGCTGCTACCCGTCCAGTTTTGTGCCATCAAGCAAGTAACCGAAAATTGAAAAATGGTGATGCCAACAATGTAGCCAAGATATTTTTTCATAGTGTTTGGGTTTTGACACTACGAACTTGAGGAATCTTCAACAAAAAAATTCCTCTAGTTTTTCTTACAACCTACTACCCCCACAAATAGGGATTCACTTTGTTTTTACAGCTGAAACAATGTTTTCGTTTTGTTTTTCTTGCCTTTCTAAACAAAACTTACATCTCTTTCTGGTTTTAACGAAAACTTAATGTTGAACACGATTACGTTTGATAGTATTACTTGTCAATGCAGACCGATCGCAGCACACGAATTTCAAAACTGATTTTCGCTTTGTTGACTATGAATCTACTTCTTTAAAGTATTTGGGTTTATTTCATATCGCACTTGCCCACTTACCACGGTGGCCATCACTTGGGTTTTTAAGAGATCTGCATCGGGCACCGACATAATATCTTTATCGAAGATGGTAAAGTCTGCCAACTTACCAACTTCTATGCTACCCTTTATCTTTTCCTCAAAAGCACCGTATGCTGCATCGAGTGTGTAGGAACGCAGGGCTTGCTCGCGTGTCATTTTCTCAGCAGGCTCGAAGCCGCCCTCGGGTTGGCCTTTTAGTGTTTGGCGTGTTACCGATGCAAAAAATGATGCCAGCGGGTTGATGGGCTCCACCGGGACATCTGTGCCATTGACAATTTTCGCCCCAGACTTCAACAATGACTGCCACATATAAGCGCCTTCTTTGATTCTCTTTTCGCCTAGCCGATCAATAGCCCACGGCCGATCCGAAGATAAATGGTTTGCCTGCATGGCAGGTATTACGCCTAATTGTGCAAATCGAGGAATATCGGAAGGCGCCAAATGCTGGGCATGTTCAATTCGATAGCGCACATCTTTTGCCTTATCAGGATTTTCATTGAAAGCCGCCTCATAACGATTTAGAATTTCACGGTTGGCACGATCACCAATTGCATGAGAGCAAATCTGGAAACCATATTTCAAGCCTTCACGAGCGATTTTTGCAACTGTATCCATCGACAATGTAGCCATACCGCTAAAGTCTGGCCGATCAGAATAAGGCTCCAACAACCAGGCACCTCGAGAGCCCAAAGCTCCATCGCAATTCAACTTAACCGACCGGATTGTCAAGTTCCCCAACGAATCAATTATTGGTCCGTTTCGGAAGTGTTCATAAACCAAAGGCGGATCAAAACCAGTGACCATCACGTACAAGCCGATGTCAAGCTTATTTTGCTCTTTGAATTTCTTAAACAATGCTATGCTATTGCGGGCAGCGCCAGCATCGTGAAAACTGGTAATACCATTGCGCAAACATGCCTTGATCGCCAATTCCAACGCCTGGGTGTCCGTCTCTTCAGTGTTCTCGGGAATATGCTGCGCAATCAACTGCTGTGCCCGCTCATTGAACAAGCCCGTGGGGTTACCCAACTCATCGCGAATAATTTCACCACCCTCTTCGGTGTTTCTGCGCAACGCTTCTACTGAAAGTTGGTTAACGCCTGCCATTTGCATGGCCTTGGCGTTGGCAAAACCTGCATGACCGCTGGCGTGTTTTAAAAACACTGGGTTGTTAGGGGATACAGCGCTCAACTGCTGATGTGTCTGAAATCCTTTCACCATTTTTTTCGGCTTAACATCCCACCTGTCTTGGTGCCAACCGCGGCCTAGTATCCATTGGCCGGGTTGTGCTTTCGCGACTGCCTCGCGCACACGCTCCACCATTTCGTCATAACTTTTCACATCCATCAAATCAAGCTGCATTTCGTTATAGCCCAAGCCCATGATGTGACCGTGGCCTTCGATGAAGCCCGGTGTCATCGTTTTGCCTTTCAAATCAAAGACTTTTGTTTGCTCACCTTTGTAATCGGCTACACCTTGCAGCGTGCCGGCATACACAATCTTGTTACCGGCAACCGCCACTGCTTCTACGGTGGGCTGCGATGTACTCATCGTGTAAATTTTACCACCTTCGATAACTAAGTCAGCGGGAGTCTTTTTTTTGCCACAACTCACAAGTGTGAACAATACGGATAGCAGAACAATGAATCTCATGTGGTACGTTTTTAGTTTAATGTGTGATACGATTCTAAATCTAGTTGCATAAAACTTAAATCACAAATTCGAAATGCTTTACTTTGTTTCTTTCATTAGGTTATGAAACGATTGATTTTAGTGTTGCCCCTGGTCATTGGATTCAGCGCACTGCATGCACAAGAGGTAGGACTATCCTTTTCTTACTTCATTCCAAAAAATGGAGATTTCTCTACCCCCATCAGCCCTTTTTCCATCCGTGGAATCGGGGTCAACCTAAATCGCTTCATTGCGTTGGAGACGGGCGCTTCATTATATCGCATGACTGGCCTCAACATCAAAGATCTTCCTTTCGAGTCAAGGAACTCATTACTTGGTCCCAACTTTACGATTCTAATTCCAGCAGAACTAGTCTTTCAACTGAAAGGGCAGCGCGTGGAATTCGATATCAAAGGAGGAGGATTTTTCTTTTATGGCTTCGGGCAAAACTTAAACTATGGCAACATTGATCGCGCCATCCGCGAAGTTGAAAAATGGGACGTGGCAAACGCTGCTCTCACATACGAAAACAACCCGGGCTTTGGCTACCATTTCGGAGCAGAACTTACCATACCCGTTACCGGTCAAGTAAGTGTCTCCCTAGAAACTAACTATTTGTTGGGGGCTGCGAATTTCCCTTTGAAAGGAAGCTATACCGGAGGTTCACTCAACGGCACAACAGAGACAAAAGCTGTTGACTACAAAGATGCAAAAGTAGATTTTACAGGTTTGGAATTTTCTATTGGACTGATGTTTAATACAGGAGGCGGTGGAGGCAGTAAACCAAAACCTAGAAGAAGGCGCTAGGCTATTTGATCTGTAGTACTCGGTCGTGCTGTACAATGGCAAAAATGAAATCACCTTCCTTGGGCTTCACCGCAGCCAAGCCAGTAAAAGAACCAAATGCCGGTAACAGCCCTTTTCGCTTTCCAAAATAAAAACAAGGCAACAGCAAAGACTGCCGGGCTTTTCCGCGCAAGCGCACACCCGGATGCACGTGCCCACTCAAGTTGTAATATTTAGCGGGCACCCGGGCCAATTCCTCATGCGTCAGCAAGAAATGCCCTAACGTAAGTTGTGCATGCAAGAGAAAACCATAGCGTTTGTATTGATGTTCGCTAAGGATGTCGTGATTTCCCATCACCAGCTCGAACGAAACATCCTTAAAATGACTCGTCAATTGACCGATGACTTCCCACTCTTCATTGTAATGGCTATGGAAAAGATCGCCCAAAAAAATGACGCGGGTGGCTTTTGTCTGTCTCAATAGTTCAATTAATCCCTCGGTGTTTTTGTCATTGGCTTTTTGAGGAACCGCTATGCCGGCTTTTCTGAAGTGGTTCACTTTTCCAAAATGAACGTCAGCCAACAACAACGCTTGGTGCCGTGGCAAGAAAACAGCCTTCTGAGGAAGCAACTCAAGTTGTTCGCCCGCGATAGAAATGATCATTGGGTTCGTTACAAAAAGACCAAAAAAACCGCTTTTATTCCTATTTTACCACGAAAAAATGGTAACAAATCCATAACATTGAGTCGCGAAAGCAGCACTACCTTTGGCTGCAATTATTGCATTTGGTGTGAGGCGGACACCAAGATTTTTATTCGTTTTTATGTTTGAATTAGAGACCTCCTACACCATTCTGCTGATTCTTTGTTTGGTGGCGGTTTGCGCATTTGAATTTGTTAACGGTTTTCACGACACGGCCAATGCCGTGGCCACAGTCATCTATACCAACACACTTAAGCCTTGGGTCGCGGTTATCTGGTCCGGCACTTGGAATTTTCTGGGAGTAATGTTGGGCGGCATTGGTGTGGCGATGGGAATTGTAAACCTGTTACCGGTGGAAACCTTGGTAGACCAGAACATTGCCCACAGTTTAGCCATGATTTTGGCGCTGCTCTTTTCCGCCATCTTTTGGAATTTATTGACTTGGTATTTGGGCATCCCGTGCTCTAGCAGCCACACATTGATTGGTTCGATTTTAGGAGTAGGCCTCGCTTATTCTTTTCTTCCAGAAGCATCCGGTGCTGCTGTCAATTGGAGCAAAGCGGAAGAAATCGGAGTTTCATTGTTGGTGTCACCACTTTTCGGCTTCTCTGTTACTATTGTGTTGATGTTTTTTCTTCGGGCTTTCACCAAGAAAAGTGAAACAGGTGATCTTCTCTTCAAAGAACCGAAAAAAAATCAACCACCACCATGGTGGATCAGAAGTATTCTGTTCATTACCTGTACACTCGTAAGTTTTTTCCACGGTAACAACGATGGCCAAAAAGGCGTGGGTCTGGCTATGCTTGTGTTGATTGGAATTGTGCCTTCGTTCTTTGCACTCAATACAAATTTTGATGCCTCGCGCTTACCCTCATCCATCTCTTCAATAGAAAAAGTGCTTGCCGCAGTAGACAGCGCGGTGCTTTCCAAATCTCAGCAGGAAAAACTCGCAGTATCAATTACCAAGAATGCACATTTGAAACATATGTTTGACAGCATTCAAACATTGAGCGATATACCACGCAAAGAAAAATTTGAAATCCGTAAAGACGTAATGCTCGTTAGCCGCAACGTTGCCAAGTTACTTGAAGACGAAGACCTTCGCCTAAGCGAAAATGACCGCAAGAAATTAACAGCAAGTATCGAAGACATAAAGCAACTTACCGACTATGCACCCACCTGGGTTTTGCTGATGATTTCTCTTTCCCTGGGTATCGGCACCATGATTGGGTGGAAAAGAATTGTGAAGACAATTGGCGAAAAAATAGGAAAAGAACATCTTACCTATGCGCAAGGCGCCAGTTCAGAACTGGTGGCGGCCAGCACCATTGGGGTGTCATCTTATTTGGGTCTGCCGGTAAGCACCACCCATGTATTATCTTCTGGCATTGCAGGAAGCATGGTTGCCAGCAAAGGCATCAAAAACTTACAGCCAGATACAGTACGAAATATTCTAATTGCTTGGCTGCTGACGCTTCCTGTGGTAATGATTGTATCGGGTGGCTTATTTTTGCTATTCCGCTATATTTTCTAATCAGCAGTTAAACGTCAAAGTTGCATCAACTCTTTAGCGTTCTCTACGGCCTTGGCGGATGGCTTGGCTCCTGAAATCATTTTAGCGATTTCCTCAATACGTTCTTTTTGTGTTAGTTGTTTGATGTGACTGATTGTTTTTGCCGATGAGTTATCCTTGTACACAAAAAAGTGCGCTTCTCCTTTGGCTGCAATTTGTGGCAAATGTGTAATGGCTATCAACTGATGTTTTTCCGCCATTTGGGTCATCATCCTGCCCAGTTGCAAGGCAATTTCACCAGAAACCCCCGTATCAATCTCATCTAAAATTAAGGTAGGCAATGAAGTCTTGTCAGCCAAAATATACTGAATAGCAAACATGAAACGAGAGAACTCACCGCCCGATGCCACCTGCGCCAACGGCTTTGGCCCGATGCCCTTGTTTGCACTAAATAACAGTTCAATGCTATCTACACCGGTATTTGTGGCTTCCATCAAGTGATGATCAATCTTCACTGTTGCATCGGGCATACCTAACTCTTTGAGCAACCCCGCCATTTGCTTTGATAGTGGCGTAAATGTTTTCTGCCGCGCTGCCGAGAGTTTGGCTCCACACTCATCCACCTGTTTTTTGAGCTTCGTCACTGCCGCCTGTGATTGCGCCAATTCGCCTTCGAGGTTAGATGATTTGCGATAGCGTTGTTCCAGTTGCTGTTGTAACTCCAACAATTGCGCCACCGTGGCAACGCGGTGTTTCTTCAACAGCTGGTAAATAGTGCTAAGTCGATCACGCGTTTCTTGGGCGCGCTCCGGGTCAAATTCAATTCGTTCCTCCTCTTTTTGAATTTCATTGGCAATATCTTCCAACTCAATGCGGGTGCTCTCAAAACGTTCCAACAGCTTTTCATAAACCGGTGAAAATGTTGCAATCGCGTTGAGTTGCGCACGTACCGAACCCAACGCAGAACGGACAGACACCTCAGCGTTTTCCAAAATAACATACGCGTTCGCCAAATTCAACTTGATCTCTTCGGCATGATCTTGCACTTGCTGCTCAGCCTCCAGCGCTTGCATCTCCCCTTCTTGCAAGTCGGCTTTTGTCAGCTCCTCCCATTGAAACTTGATAAAATCATGTTCTTGCCGTAAAGCTTCCGCTTCGCTGGTCAATGCTTCCAAACTGGCTTTTGCCGCGAGATAATCGCGCCAAACTTCTGTATAGGCGTCCAATAATTTTTCATTGCCGGCAAAAGAATCAATCAACGACAGTTGAAATCCCTTGTTGGCCAAATCGAGTGTTTCGTGTTGAGAATGAATGTGCAACAGGCGATCGCCAATGGTCCGCATTACATCGAGTGTAACAGGCGTATCGTTAATAAAGGCCCTGCTTTTGCCAGTCGGGCTGATCTCCCTGCGAATCACTGTTTGATCTTCATAGTCGAGATCTAATTTCTCAAAAAGCGATTTCATTCTATATTCAGAAACATCAAACACGCCCTCGACTGAGCACTTTTCGTTCTCATCCCAAAGCGCTTTTGCATCTGCGCGGTTGCCAAGCAATAACCCTATTGCCCCTAGCATAATGGATTTTCCGGCTCCCGTCTCGCCCGTTACCACATTTAGTTGGCGCGAAGGGGCAATCTCTAACTCCCGGATGAGCGCATAATTCCTGATGGTAAGATTCAACAGCATCTACGAGTAAAAATACTACTTGTGGGCAGATTTTTGAAGCCACTAAATAAATTACAGTGACTGCTACTTGGGCAGAATGGTCTGGTAAATGTCTCGCTTGGGGTCTACTTGCGATAAAATATCAAATGCTTCGCGCCTAAGGTTAAGGTTGCTACCTTCAGAGAAAATCTTTGCTAGTTCGGCCGACTTGGTATCGAAAAAAGAAATCACAAAAATAGAAGTCGGGTAAATAGTCCACACCTTCTTCACATTCTTTATTACCTCAAGTATTTTCTCCCGGCTTTGATCAGGATTCTTATCAAAAGTATCTAACGCCAACCGGTGGTAGGCGTAGTTGTTCTTCCGCAAGTCAACCATTTGCGGGTTGTTGAGATTTTCCAACAGGGCATTACGGCTGCGTGTGCTGCCCAGTGGTTGCCAGCCGGGCCTGCCCGAAGACTGTGCGTTGTTCACCACTATCAATGCTTTTTGAATGAACTGTGTTCCACCCAACTCGCTGAACGAATCATAATCCATTGCCAAGATCACATAGGCATAAAAAGCCAACATCGAGGTAAGGTTACTGATAAATGTATTGTCGTTATATTCCATTGGCTGCGACTCGAAATATTCAAACTCCCAGTCGCGGTCGGCAAAGTTGAACAGTACGCTTTGGTAATTTGAGTTGTAAACCGGCCTTGCAATGGTAATTTGAGCATTGGCTTTGAACTGACCAATAGCCGGCATCTGTGTAATGTTTAAGAAAATTCCGCACTCAATGCGTTCGTGGTTTTTGTAAGAATCATTTGTCCACTTGCGGGTGTTCAAAAAGGTGCTGATGGCGCGCTCTAAATCCTTGAAAACGGAGCGATCTGACGTTTGGATCTGGCCCGATTCGATGGTGACTTTGCAATTCAACTCTTGCCCGTTGCCCGAAAACGGCAACAGCAAACAGAGAAAGCCGAAAAGCAAAATAGTGTTGATCTTAATCATGGCTAACTGCCTTTACAATGATATCAACGATGTCTTTGGCCACTTCTTTTTTAGATTTCAAACTAAATTTCTGCTCTTCACCGGTTTTGCTGATGATGGAAATCTTGTTCGTATCATGGCCAAAACCTGCGCCCGCGTCATTCAAAGAATTCAGCACAATAAAGTCTAAGTTCTTTGTGTTAAGTTTTTTTAGCGCATTTGCTCTTTCGTTTTCGGTTTCCAGCGCAAAGCCCACCATCACTTGCCCGTTGCGCTTTTGGCTACCCAACTGCGCGGCAATATCATGCGTTTTCGTCAGTTCGATGGTCAGCTGATCACTAGTTTTCTTGATTTTTTGATCTGCCTTAGTTACTGGTTTGTAGTCAGCCACTGCTGCCGACAAGACGGTGATGTCAGTCTCTGCAAATACACCCATGCTGGCTTTACACATTTCCTCTGCAGATACCACCTTTGTTAGCTCTATGTTAGGATGCGTTGTTTGCAACTGTGTGGGCCCGGCTATCAGTCTTACCAATGCTCCTTGATTGGCTAGCTCTTCGGCAATAGCAAAACCCATTTTACCCGTGCTATGGTTACCAATAAAGCGAACTGGATCAAGCGCTTCATAAGTTGGGCCAGCAGTGACTAAAGCTTTTTTGCCACTTAGCTTCGCTCGCTCACCGAAATAACGCGATAGTGCTTCCACTATTTCTTCAGGCTCGGCCATGCGGCCATCGCCTACCAAGCCACTCGCCAACACCCCATAATTCGATTTGATCAGTCGATTGCCAAAACCGATAACGGTCTGAATATTTTTTTGGGTTGCCGGATGTTGCAACATGTCTAAGTCCATGGCGGGTGCAAAGAAAACAGGGCACCTTGCCGAAAAGTAAACCGCCAACAGCAGGTTGTCGCAAACACCGCTAGCCATTTTAGCGAGGGTATTGGCACTGGCGGGTGCAATCACCAATGCATCGGCCCACAGCCCGAGTTCAACATGATTGTTCCAAAGGCCTTCGCTACCATTGGTGAATTCTGACAGCACCGGGTGTTTGGAAAGCGTAGACAAAGTGAGTGGTGTAACAAAATCTTTGGCGGCTGGCGTCATCACTACGCGTACCTCGGCACCCGCCTTTACCAACAGGCGCACCAACAGCGCAGACTTGTAGGCAGCGATGCTACCACTTACCGCGACAATGATTTTTTTGCCTGATATCATAAGGGTGAAACGCTGCGATTGCGGGATTCGTTTCCCGAACACAAAGTCTTAGTCAGCTTTTTCTTCTTCCGCACCTTGTTCGCGCATGCGGTAAGTGAGCTTGCCTTCCAAAAACTCTTCCGTTGCCGTGGTGGTTGGCTTTGGCATGCGCTCATAAAACTTCGATATTTCAATCTGCTCTCTGTTTTCAAATACCTCTTCCAGGTTGTCAACAGTAGTAGCAAAATCAGCCAATTTGCCGTTCAACTCTTCTTTCAGGTTGACAGCGATTTGGCGGGCACGCTTCGATATGATTACCACCGACTCGTACAAGTTGCCAGTGGGCGTGTAAATCTTATCGATGTCGCGTGTAACAATTGAAGGTTGTGTTGCCATAAAATTCAAGTTTTAAGATTTAAGATTCGTTGATGTGTTTCCTTTTAGTTTGCTCAATTTCTCAAGGCTGTCGCTGTAATACGACTCCACCTCTTTAATAAAGTTACTTTTTGGGTAGTTATCTACCAATTCCTTGTAAAACTCAACCGTAGAAGCATACCGCTCGCGTTGCTTCGACAAAATGCTTTGCTGCGCTAGCTTGTATTGCGCCACCACTTTTAGGTAAGTGATTTCTTCCAAATATTTTGAATCAGGAAACCCTTTTTTGAAATTTTCAAACGCAATCACTGCCGCCTGGTAATATTTTAGCTTGAGGTATTGCCGTGCATTGTCAAAACCCTTCTTTTCTAGTTTTTGCTGGGTGGCTGCAATCACCTCATTGGCTTTTTCAGCAAACTTTCCGTAAGGATATTGGTTGACGTAGGTCTGCATGGCACCCATCGCTTCAATGCTGCTTTTTTGATCGAGATTTTCTGCTGGCGAAGCAACAAACAAGCTGTAGGCATACATGTAATATGCTTCTTCTGCCAGTTGGCTTCTGCCGTAATTCTCAAAGAATGTCTTAAACTGGTTAGAAGCGAGCAGGTAGGTCTTTTCGTAGAATTGGCAATAAGCCAAATAGAATTCGACCTTTTCACCTTCTGGCAAGCCACGTACAATGGGTAATATCTGTTCGAACAAAATTGCCGTGCGGTAATAGTCTTTCTTTTCATAGTAGTTGAGGCCCGCCTGATACTTCAACTTCCAGTCGTCACTTTTTTCGATTTTCCTAAACTTGCTGCACGCGCTAACCAGCAAAAAAGCAAACAAGGGAAGCATCCATCGAAGCTTCGTCAATTGAAAAAATGGCAATTCGCGGGAAATCAAGGTTTTAAAATGAAAATAGCCCGCAAATATAACGCTCGAGGGGCAATAATCAATAATTGGCATGGCTGAGACTTTCGTAGCCATAAGATGCAAGGCAAAGGGAATTTAGTTGTAACCAAAATGGCTACTTCCTGACAATGAGCTTACGGGTGAGAATGCCGTTATTGTTGAGATAAACTGTGTAGAAGTAGATTCCCGGTACCAAATCGTCTGCTTGTATTTTTACCCGGTTATCATCAAAAGCCAACTCATAATCGCCCATGGCTTTACCCAACACGTTGTGTACCACAATTTTAGCCTTCACGGTTTCCGTATGGAGCTTGTAGTCTATGAATGCCTGATCTTGAACTGGGTTGGGGTAAACATCGTGGATTGTGATTTCCCTCGATTGGAAAACAAAGGAGCGTCCGGGTTTCTCTTCTACCACCAAAGTGGAAGTACGCTCAACAAGCTCGCTAGGAGTGCTTTTTGGGAAAACTTCAATTCTTATGCCCGATTGAATCGCCTGCATACCGCTTTCAAATGTATAATTGAGGTCAGCAGCCGTTTCGCCCGGCTCCAGTTTCTTCGTTATCTCTTCCTGGTTCGCGTCCCAACAGGTGGCGCCCAAGCAGAAATAACCTTTTTGGGTGTTACCCCAATCTGATTTTACTACGCGTATCACGTAGAATTGGGTCTTTTCGGATATATTCTTAAGGCGGATGGGTATGCGGAGCATTTGGTTGGGCGAAACTTGGTAGGTCTCAGCTGTTTCAGCGAGCTCGAAGCTTTGGGCGATGGAATGCCATCCTCCCATCAAAAGACCCACTAACAAGGCCAACCGCTTCATATGTGTTTGAACAAGTGTTATGATTTTTTGTCTTCCACACCCATTCAAATGAAAAAGTACAAAAAGATTTGGTGTTTCGCCACAAACCAATGAAAAAATTTTGGGTTTGCAGCAATTTCGGGTATTACGTTTTCGTTAAGGGTGGCTGTTTCTTTACCACATCGCGCTTGCGCGGCCTATCCTTGATGCGCCATACAAACCCCTTCAATCGCTCGTCATCTTCTTTCAACTCGTGCACGGGTATCAACTTTGCATCTGGCTTAACGTAGAAACTCACGTTGTTTACTTTTCCCTGCTTGAAGTTGATGCGCATATTACTGCAAATCATTTTATTCATGCCCATGGTGATGAGCAACTTTACAATTAAGCTGTCGGTTTTGAGTACGTCTTTCTCTTCAAGGGCATAGTATAAACTTTCTCCGTTACCTTGTACGATGACGTGATGAATGTTGCGGCCATCAAAGTAAGAAGTCATACGCCTACCCTTTATCTGATTGAAATTCTGCATCGAATCCTGAGAGATCACAAACGAATTGTTAATCATGTAAATGCGATTGATTTTTTTGTTTTTTAGTAAAATCCGCATCGAGTCGGCAGTCATTTGGTTGCCATCTGTCCACAACACAGGGTCGCGATAGAAATATAGGGTTGAGTCTGAGTTGACGTACACCAACGAGTCGGCTGAGCCTTGCATATTGTTTTTAAAGATCTTTACATGGTGATACGCCAACAAACGCTTCTTTTTGGGATCAACACTTTCAATGGACTTAAGCGTATCAGCCGAAAGAAACAATGTGTCGCCATCGTCATCCACTTTCGCCAGGTAGGCATTTCCATACACTTTAGAGATGCCATTTTTTTTGTCGTAGAAGGCGTCATCGCCAAAAATGGTCATGTTGTCTTCTTTAGACGTCATTGCCACATGGCCTTTGGCCCTGTAAAATTTCTTTTTGTCATCTAAAAAATTCTGGTCTCCTCG
Organism: Bacteroidota bacterium; assembly: GCA_018267275.1. Classification (GTDB taxonomy): domain Bacteria; phylum Bacteroidota; class Bacteroidia; order Cytophagales; family Cyclobacteriaceae; genus ELB16-189. The sequence continues at coordinate 83,477 of JAFDYV010000003.1, forward strand.
CATGCGGTAGGTGGGGGTTTCAAACAGGCCTCGTTCCAGTTGGGAGGTTTTTGCCAACGTGTTGTATTCACCGCGCACGTAAATAGCCGTCTTGCCATCTTTGCTTTTCACAAGTGTAGAATCGCGGAAGAAGACAATCCGTGTTTTCGAACTGTACTGTAGCGTGTCCGAAGTCATGGTGTTATCTTCATTTACGCCCACTACATCCTTTTTGAACGATGCCAAGTTGGTATTCACGTCATAGTAACCCTTGGTGCTTGTAAGCGTATTGGTGGTGTCCACCAATTTCCCTCCATTGAAATAGCGCGCTTCATTTTTTACCCTGTAGTAATCCAGAAAATCGGTGTAAAGCGTAGCTAACCCTTTTTTAACAAAGACCACGTTTTTTCTCAGGCGTGCTATTTTGTTGTTGCCATCATACGCCAAACCTTTTGAAGTAATGTCTACCGAGTCACCATCAACAATGTGCACATTACCAAAAGCATTTAACTCATTTTTGTTTTTGTAAAAATGAGCCGAGTCACAATAGATGGTGGTGGTATTCTGCTCAAACACCACATCGCCCACTAAGCGATCGTACCGCTGGCCATCTTTCATGCTGCCAAATGCAACATTCGCCTTCTTAAGATTGATTTTCTTTTGTGCGAACGCATTGGAGCATAGGGTAATCAGGCATGCAAGAGCAATAAATTTCAAAGGCATTGGTTGCCATCGAATCAAATGAATCAAGTTACCTTTGTCCGTCATGCAAGACGCATTTCTAAAGTTTATCGACCAAAAAAAACTGTGCAAAAGTACCGATAAAATCCTTGTGGCCGTGAGTGGCGGGTTGGATTCGATGGCGCTGTTGCGTCTTTTTCATGAGGGTGGTTTTTCTGTGGCTGTTGCCCACGCCAATTTTCAATTGCGCGGTGCCGAGTCGGATGGAGATGAACAATTTGTAGCGCATTATTGCAAGCAACGTGGCATTCCATTTTTCGGTAATCGTTTTGATACCAACAACTATGCCAAGGCAAATGGACTTTCGGTGCAAATGGCTGCACGTGAGCTGCGTTACGCTTGGTTTGCTCAACTCATGCAATCAAAGGGTTTTGATTGTGTCGCCACGGCCCACCATGCCAACGACAATACCGAGACGGTGCTCCTGAATTTAACCAAGGGCGCGGGCATTGATGGCCTTACCGGAATTGAACCTCGAAACGGCAAGATCATACGCCCACTTTTGTTTGCCTCGCGCGCGCAGATAGAAGAATACGCGGCACAAATTCAATTAGCTTGGCGAGAAGACGAGAGCAATGCGGGAACTGATTACGAAAGGAATAAAATCAGACATACCGTAATAACTACCTTAAAGCAAATCAACCCGGCTCTAGAAAATACCATTGCCCGCTCAACCGAAAAGCTAAAAGGGGTTGAATATTTTGCAGAAGCTGGTCTTGCCTATTGGCGAAATGCTTACGTAAATGAGTTTCACGGGCAACTACTGATTTCGAAAAAAGGATTACAAGATATGCCAGCGGCCGCCTTGTACCACTACCTGAGAACATTCGGGTTTAACTGGGACCAATGCCATCAGATTGCAACCGCAACACACCTACAACCCGGCAAGCGATTTAGCGCCCTAGAATACGAGCTGGTAATAGACCGCGACAATCTCATTTTGTACAGCAAGTCCGACTTAAAACCTGTAGAAATAGCAGAAGTAGACAAGGTTTATCGCCAAGGCGCGCAAGAGATGCAAGTACGCCTGTTGAAAGAAGCGTTTTTGTCTACCCAAAAAACCATGGCATGCTTAGATGCAGACAAAGTACCGATGCCGCTCACGTGGCGCAAATGGATGGAGGGAGATGTGTTTTATCCACTCGGTATGAACCAAAAAAAGAAGCTGAGTGACTTCTTTATTGACCAAAAGTTATCATTGGCCGATAAAGATTCTGTCACCGTGGTGGCGAGCAACGGACAAATTGTTTGGGTAGTAGGTTACCGGATGGATGATCGCTTCAAAATAACAGACACTACCCGTAGAACCCTGATTTTAGACTGCAAATTCTGAGCGCAGCTAAGAATCCGCAAAAAGCGGATAAAGAAGATTCTTCAGTCGTTCCTTCCTAGAAATGGTTCGTAACTTTTGGTTTTAGCTAACATCAACTACATTTGCGCGCAAATTTTGGGTTCTTTCCAATACAAAAGATGCCCAAATGATAAAGAGTTTGTTATTACCCATTCAATAAAAATTAAACAAGAGCATCTCATGAAGATTACAGTAGTTGGAGCAGGTAACGTGGGCGCAACATGTGCCGATGTTTTGGCTTACAAAGAAATCGCCAACGAAGTAGTGTTGGTAGACATTCGCGAAGGTTTTGCGGAAGGCAAAGCCCTGGACATCTGGCAAAAGGCACCCATCGATTTATATGATACGCGTACCATTGGTTCAACCAATGACTACACAAAGACCGCCAACTCAGAAGTAGTGGTGATTACCTCGGGGCTGCCTCGCAAACCGGGCATGACCCGCGATGATTTGATCGGGACGAACGCAGGCATCGTAAAATCAGTTACTGAAAACGTGGTGAAGCATTCGCCCAATGCGATCATTATTGTGGTATCCAACCCGCTGGATGTGATGACGTACCAGGCGCACATCACGTCAAAATTGCCACGCACGCGTGTAATGGGTATGGCCGGTATTTTGGACACTGCACGATACAGAGCTTTTTTGGCTGAAGCATTGAACGTATCGCCAAAAGATATTCAAGCGATGTTGTTGGGTGGCCATGGCGACACCATGGTGCCGTTGCCTCGCTACACAACGGTGGGCGGCATTCCAGTTACAGAGTTGATTGCCAAAGACAAATTGAACGCTATCATTGAGCGCACCAAAGTAGGCGGTGGCGAGTTGGTGAAACTGATGGGTACTTCTGCTTGGTATGCTCCGGGCTCGGCCGCTGCACAAATGGTTGAAGCGATTGTAAAGGATCAGCGCAGGGTGTTGCCAGTGTGTATGCAGTTGGATGGCGAATACGGAATTAAAAATTGCTACTTAGGCGTTCCTGTTATCTTAGGAAAGAACGGTATCGAAAAAGTGATTGAACTGGATTTGAACAGCGAAGAAAAAGCATTGCTGGAAACCAGCCGTCAACATGTTCAAGAAGTGATGGACGTGTTGGATAAGCTAGGAAAGTAGATTTCAGATTTAGAATTTAATATTTCAAATTTTAAAGTGCCTGCGAAAGCGGGCATTTTTTGTGGCACAACTTCGCGGCTAGACTGGCTTTTTTTAATGTCACGTAAAAAAACGGACTTCTATTTCTTTTTGTAACTTCGAATAGTCAAACACCTAACCTTGTGAAAAAGCTTCTTTTCATAGCTTTGGTAGCTATGCCGTTAATTTCGTCAAGTCAAACCTACCGAAAAATTTTTCTTGCCTTCGATTTGGGTGTGCCTTTGGGGAAAAACAGTGGTATTGGCTCTATTTCCATTGAGCCCAGTTACCGGATCAATGATAAAATGAGTGCAGGTTTTAGGATAGAACACAATGGATTGGTCTCCATGACTGGTGGGAGTAATCCATTTGTAGCATCTCTTGGAGTAAGTTATCAATATTATCTTCCCGTTAAGTACCGAGTTTTTGTTGGCGGTGGGTTAGCCGTTTTCAATCCCAGCAATAATTTTTTAGTTGGCAATACTGATACTATGAATGAGAGAAACCGCTTGGGTTTCTTTCCAAGAGTTGGAGTGGATTTTGGGCATCTCCGTTTGATGGCGGAATACAATTTCGTTGGGTCGATGACTGATTATGTAACAGCTTACAAAGGTGCAGGCGCACCGACAGGTCAATTTGAATCCATAAACAAGAGTTACCTTAACTTAAAAATTGGATTTTTTATTGGAGGCGGCAGGAAGAAATAGATTTACTTTTTCCCCACATACAAAACTTCTTTGCGCTCTACGCCAAAATACATTGCCTTTTCTTCCGTGAGGTCGCTCGCGAATGTACTCGGTTCTGCCAGAAGCCCGGCTTGTTTTATTCTTTTGGAATAGTCTTTTCCAAACTTGCGCACGTGGTCATCTTGACCAAAGGCTTTTTCGCGGGCACGCGGGTCGGTGATGGAGTTATCTTCAAATGTAACTTCTGGAATGGGATGAAAAAAAGGCACTTGTAAAATGGCCCAGCCACCGGGCTTAAGCACGCGCCTGATTTCACTCATGGCTCTAATGTCGTCTTGCACATGCTCGAGCACGTGGTTACACAATACGGCATCAAAATGATTTTCACCAAACGGAATTTGATGGATGTCCATCTTTACTTTGGCCAATGGTGATTCAATATCGGCTGTGATGTAGCCCTCGCCATGCTGCTTCTCAAACGGTTTCATAAAACACGGCTCGGGTGCGATATGTAGCACGCGCAGTTTCGATTGAAAGAAATTAGTTTTGTCTCTAAGGTACAACCAAATCAAGCGATGACGCTCTAAGCTCAAGCAATTGGAGCAAAGTGCATTGGGGCGAGGGTTGATTCGGCCATACGGCAAAAACGAACGGTATTGATGATTGCAGATGGGGCACTCGACATTCTTGCCCGCATAGAAAATACCCAATACTTTTAAACCTACTCCACTCAACCGTTGCAAATACTTCCGCGGCACAAAGCGGATTACCCACGCGATAATTTTTTTCATTGGGGCAAAGATAATGTTTAAAGAAAGTAACCGGTGCGGCAAGCGACTTGTTTGGTTTGACACCAAAAAATCCCCTTGAAAATCGCGGAAATACGGCTATTTTTGAAGTCCATTAAGCTCAAAGTCAAACTGGTGGCCGCACCATCAGAAATCATTAATAGAAACCTATAAGAATATGGCAGAAATTGTACGCATGCCCAAGATGAGCGACACCATGACGGAAGGGGTGATTGCCAAGTGGCACAAAAAAGTGGGCGACACGGTGAAGTCGGGCGAGTTGATGGCTGAAATTGAAACGGACAAGGCCACGATGGACTATGAGTCGTTCAACACGGGCACGGTGCTGTACCTGGGCGCCAACGAGGGCGAGCCGGTGCAAATCAATGGTGTGTTGGCCATTGTGGGAAATAAAGGCGAAGACTACTCGGCACTATTGGCCGGAGCCAACACAGCCGCCACCAGCGGTGGCACAAAAGCGGAACAACCGAAAGCAGAAGTGGCAGCCACACCCGCTGCCGCTGCGATTGATACCAGTGGCATTAAAGCGGAAATTGTGTTGATGCCGAAGATGAGCGATACGATGGCGGAAGGCGTGATTGCTACGTGGCACAAGAAGGTGGGCGATGCGGTGAAATCGGGCGAACTGTTGGCCGAGATTGAAACCGACAAAGCCACAATGGATTATGAATCGTTTCAAACAGGTACGTTGCTGTACATAGGCGCACAAGCGAAAGAAGCGGTGAAGGTGAATGCTGTGCTGGCAATTATTGGAGAGAAAAATGCCGACTGGCAAACATTGCTGAAAGCGCATCAGGCAAAAGCATCGGGCGCGGCACCTGCGGCTACATCAGCCGTGAGCGCAAGCGCCTCGACTACCCCTGTGGTGGCGGCTACGAGCAATGGTGCTTCTAATGGCACCTCGACCAACGGACGTGTGAAGGCATCGCCTTTGGCCAAGAAGATGGCGAAGGATTTGGGATATGACATCAGCAAAATTGCGGGTAGTGGTGAGCACGGCCGCGTGACGAAGCAGGATGTAGAAAATTATAAACCATCGGCAGCGACTGCAACACCTGCGAAAGCAGGGGCAACGGCTGCACCTGTGGTGTTGCCACAAGTGGTGGGACAGGAAAGTTTTGAAGAAGTGGCTGTTTCGCAAATGCGCAAGACAATTGCGAAACGCTTGTCGGAGAGCATGTACACGGCTCCGCATTTCTACCTGACCATGGAAATCAACATGGATAAGGCAATAGAAGCGCGCAAAAGCATGAATGAAATTGCACCTGTCAAGATTTCGTTTAACGACATGGTGATTAAAGCAGTGGCGGCCGCGCTACGCCAACATCCTGATGTGAATGTAAGCTGGCTGGGGGATAAAATGCGTAAGAATCACCACATCCACATTGGTGTGGCCGTGGCGGTGAAGGATGGTTTGTTGGTGCCGGTGATTCGCTTTGCCGATAACAAATCACTCTCGCACATCGCAGTTGAAGTAAAAGACTTGGCACAAAAAGCACACGACAAAAAATTGCAACCGAGCGATTGGGAAGGAAGTACTTTCACCATCTCGAACTTGGGCATGTTTGGCATTGAAGACTTTACGGCCATCATCAACCCACCCGATGCGTGCATCTTGGCCGTGGGTGGCATCAAAGAAACCGCGGTGGTGAAGAATGGTCAGTTGGTACCGGGCAATGTGATGAAGGTAACGCTTTCGTGCGACCACCGTGCGGTGGATGGTGCGGTGGGTGCGGCATTCTTGAAAACGCTGAAAGGGCTTTTGGAAGACCCGGTGAGGATTTTGATTTAAGATTCTTGATACATGGATATTGAAGAGCCTGTTGCATCTTATCAAAAGAAATTCATTTCCATAGAAGAATTTATTGAAATGGAAAATGAGGCGGCTGAAAAACATGAGTATTTTCAGGGAGAAGTGTTTGCGATGGCTGGTGCGAGTGATAATCACAATGAAATATTCTCCAGTTTGTTCAGCGAATTGAGCTCGCGACTAAAAGGAAAAACCTGTAGGGCCTATGGTGGTGACAAAAGGCTTTACATTCGAGAAAACACGCTGTTCACTTATCCGGACATATCGGTGTATTGTGATAAGAGTGCGCCTTTTGGAAAAGGCGGTAGGACGTTTACCAACCCGACTGTTTTGATTGAAATTCTGTCCGAGAGCACAAAAAACTACGACCGAGGCGGCAAGTTCAGTTTATATCGAGATATCCCAACATTGCAAGAATACGTGTTGGTTGATTCGGAATCTATCCGAGTTGAAATTTTTAGGTTGAACTCCACCCAACATTGGGAATTGGAAGAATATAAAACGATTGAACAGGAACTTCGTATCGCTGCTTTAGATGCGCGTATTCCTTTACGTGACGTTTACCAATTTACTTCTTTAGTCTAAAATGACGATAATCCATTCCACCACCATTCTCGCTGTATTGCACAACGGCCAAGTGGCTATTGGCGGAGATGGCCAAGCGACCATGGGCAACACCATCGCAAAGAGCAACGTAAAAAAAATACGCAAGCTGCAAGACGGAAAAGTGGTAGTTGGCTTTGCGGGCTCTACGGCAGACGCCTTTACCCTACTCGATCGCTTTGACGAAAAGCTAAACGCTTATGGCGGCAACATGAAACGCGCTGCCATTGAACTGGCGAAAGATTGGCGCATGGATAGATTCTTGCGCAGATTAGAGGCGATGCTGATCACTGCTAACAAAGATGAGATTTTGGTTATCTCGGGAACAGGTGATGTGCTCGAACCAGATAATCACGTGGCCGCCATTGGTTCGGGCGCAATGTATGCCCAGTCTGCTGCACTGGCATTGAAAAAGCATGCAACGCAGTTGACGGCAGAAGAAATGGTGCGCGACAGTCTGCACATTGCAGCGGATATCTGCATTTACACCAATCATAATTTGGTGGTGGAGAAGATTGGGTGATTGATGAAGTCGTTAGCCTTTTATTTTCTTCTAACTATTTGTGGAAATGGTTTGGCGCAAGATTCCGTAACCAACAATATTCTCACTACTAAAAAATTCCGAAAAGGGATTTATTCGACATTCAAAGAACTGAAAGAAAATTCGCCAGCCAATAACGTTCCGTTTAAAGTAGAAGCAGACACTAGCAAGTTCGATCGATATAATCTCTACTCGCTTGCAAATAAAAAAATCAAAAACGTGTATGGCTTCTGCGATGGCGAAAACGTCTTTATCAGCGCAAAGACATACGGACAAGGAAATTATTTTGTCAGGATTTTAGTGCTTGGCAAAATCATTTACTTCGAAGATAAAAGAGGCAAAAAAAGGGCGATTGCGAGCCAAGCGAACGGACCAGCAATAATGGGCGGTGTTTTAGGTGGCGCAGTAGGTGGCGCCATCGCGGGTGCTTTGGTTTATTCTCAGCCCGGAACAAATGTTAACGAAAATCCTGGCTGGGTAGTCTATACCGGAGATGAAAATGGAGAGCCATTTATACTAGATCCAGTAACGCTTAGTTCAATTTTGCAAGAGGCAGATCTTGAACTTTACCAAGATTTTAAGAGCAGAAAGGACGTAGGCAAGTTTGAAGTTCTTGTCGAGTTTATGAATCAGTTCAATCAAAGAAATCGGCCAGAATAAATCTAGTTTCTTTTTCCTTCAATCACCGCTCCGTTCTGAAACAGCGTAAGCTTTACCACTTTTCCAGTATCATCACGACCAAAATTAATTTTTGCGGGAACAACTTTCAGAAAAAACTTGTCAACCTCCTCTGCATAGAGTGAAAATTGCGGTTGCCCTGGTGCCTGTGCCATGAGTGAACTTCCTTCGGCCGTCACCGTGATCTTAAATTGAGGAGTGATTTCGTATACGCCTTCATATTCTTTCAGCTTAGCAGGTTCTAATGTGATGGATTTTTTTAATGTCTTTAGCGGATACACACTGTTGAGCCAATGAAAACCTAGGTCATCTGCACCGTTCGTTGAGTTGGTCAAAATAACGATTGCACGCTCACTCTCGGGGTCAAATCCGGCAAACGAACGGAAGCCACCTGTTCCACCATTATGCCAAATGTATTTATGATCGGCAAGGTGCCAGCCCAACCCGATTTGATATGTGAGGTTGCCCGCAGCGGCACGCTCTTGTCGAGCGAGTTCAAATGTTTTTTTCAACATGGGATTAGTCGTATTGAATTGGGCGACCAAGTACTTCATCATGTCTTCTACGTTTGAGATGATGCCACCCGCGCCCGTCAACACACTTTGATCAGTCCAAGTCCATGCTTTCATATTTGTCTTATCGGTATAGCCAGCCGCCAATAACTTGTCAGTACGTTCGCCACTGATAAAAGTCTGCTTCATGTCTAATGGAGATAGAATGGTTTCTTTTATCAGCTTCGAATACGATACTCCTTTCTTCTTGGCAGTTATGTAACCCAACAAACCCATCCCTAAATTCGAGTATTCATATTGTGCGCCTGGCTCAGCATTCAATTCAACGTTGCTCAAGTAATTAAACAATTCCTTTTCAGTGTAATCAACATAGGGGTTGCGTGGGTCGGCAGGGCTGAAGTTGCCCGGCATGCGTGGCAAACCAGAGCGAGCACTCGCCAAATGCAAGAGCGTAATTTGCTTGCCATTCTTTTGAGGTAAGATGACATTGGCAGGTAAGTAGTTCTGCGCGTTGTCTTCCAAACCCATTTCATTTTTTACAACAGCGTTCGCGAAAGCAGTGCAGGTAAATGTCTTTGTAATGGAGCCGATTTCGAAAAGGGTTTTGGAGGTAACAGCTTCATTTGTCTCAATGTTGGCCAATCCAAAAGTCAAATAAGTGGTTTTTCCATTTTCATAAATGGCAACAGCAATCCCGGGCGTTTCTTCGAGTTCCGCACGTTGCTTGCACAACTCTTCAAATGTTTGACTAAATGAGTTGACAGTAATCACCATCAACGCAAAAATGAATGTGTGCTTCATAGAAAATTGATTTATCCCTTAAAGTTGAACAATAAAAAACCCCGAAGCAACCGCCCCGGGGCTCTCTCTAAAGCAAGCGGAGAGAATTTTTTTTTGGTTATTCGTTGCTCACTGTTGGTTCTTGGCATGAACGCCAACAACCATCAACAAGCAACTATCAACCAATTAATAGCGATAATAATCTGGTTTGAATGGTCCGCTCACCTGCACACCAATATACTTGGCTTGCTCAGGTGAAAGCTCTTCCAACTCTACGCCAATTTTCTTCAAGTGCAAACGCGCCACTTTCTCATCCAAATGCTTCGGCAACATGTACACTTTGTTTTCGTACTTGTCGCTGTTTTGCCACAACTCGAGCTGCGCCAGCGTTTGGTTGCTGAAGGAGTTTGACATCACAAATGAAGGGTGACCTGTTGCGCAACCTAAGTTTACCAAACGACCTTCGGCCAATAAAATCACCTGGCGACCATTTTTCAACGTGTACAAATCTACTTGAGGCTTCACCTCATCTTTGCTCGCGTTCTTGTTCAACCATGCAACATCAATTTCATTGTCGAAGTGACCGATGTTACAAACAATCACTTTGTCTTTCATCGTTTCGAAGTGACTACCCAACACAATGCCCACGTTACCTGTGGCAGTTACTACAATGTCAGCCTCTTTTACTGCATCGCTCATTTTCTTTACGGCAAAACCATCCATCGCAGCTTGCAACGCACAGATGGGGTCAATCTCTGTCACGATTACACGTGCACCCGCTCCGCGCAACGAAGCAGCAGAACCTTTACCTACGTCACCGTAGCCAGCCACCACTGCAACTTTACCAGCCATCATCACATCGGTAGCTCTGCGAATGGCATCTACCAATGATTCTTTGCAACCGTACTTGTTATCGAATTTTGATTTTGTTACGGAGTCATTAATGTTGATGGCAGGCAGCGGCAACTTGCCAGCGTGCATGCGCTCAATCAAACGGTGAACGCCCGTGGTTGTCTCTTCAGAAATTCCTTTGATGCCCGCCACCAACTCAGGGTTTTTATCCAACACCATGTTCGTCAAGTCGCCACCATCATCCAAAATCATGTTCAATGGCTTGCCATCTTTAAAAGCATATAACGTCTGCTCGATGCACCAGTCAAATTCCTGCTCATTCATTCCCTTCCAAGCATACACCGGAATGCCCGCTGCTGCAATGGCTGCCGCTGCGTGGTCTTGGGTAGAGAAAATATTGCAAGAAGACCATGATACTTCCGCGCCCAATTCTACCAATGTTTCAATTAACACAGCCGTTTGGATGGTCATGTGCAAGCAGCCCGCAATGCGCGCGCCTTTCAACGGCTTTTGTTTGCCATATTCCTCGCGGATGGACATTAAACCGGGCATTTCGGCCTCGGCCAATTTAATTTCTTTGCGGCCCCAAGCGGCCAACGACATGTCTTTTACTTTGTAAGCGGGTTTTTCTGCTACCATGGCTGATTCTTGTTTTTAAAATTGCAGCAAAAGTACAATAAAGAAGGATAATGAAAAGGAATCTTTTTGGTTAGGCGATTTCAATTTTTTAACCTTTGAATGATTTTCTTCCGCTCGCGCGAAAACCGGGTGAGCTTTTTCTTGATGTGCATGCGCGCGGTTTTAGGGCAATTTTAGTAGCCCCGGCCTTAAGGCCGGGGCTACTGGCAAACGGTAGCGCACGCCTTTAAACTAGTCGTGAAATACGCGAGTTCAATCGTGCGAAAAGGCATTTGTTCATTAGGCTGTAATCTTGAATGTTATTTTTGTTTAAGAAAGCCCAAGAATAGGACTTAGTCCTTCAACGCCAATTGCTTTTTGCGTTGGTAATCCGCCATTTCAATCGCTGACTTTAACATGCCAATGAAACCCACGCCCAACGCAATGAGACCAAACGCGAGATCTTGCAAAAATTTGTACGGTCCGAAAAGGCCCACAAAACCAAGCGTGATGTAAATCAAAATCTGAACGACCATCACCCATAGAAAGAATTTTGTTTTTCGTGGGTTATCATAAATGCGTTGCGAGAATTTGTTCTGCACTTTGGTGGTGTCTTGCAAGGTGGAGAGGCTCGTACCTAATCCAATAAACACAAGTGCTTTGTTAAACTCCACGAGCAGTGCATCGATGTTATTTAAGAAGCCATCGATGTTGGTGATTACTGGTTTGTAGCAAAAAAATAAGCCCAGCAGCATGCATGGATATTGCAAGTAGCTCACGAGGTGGAAGAGTCGCTTGGGGTCGTTCATGGTGACAAATATAACAGCAACACTACAAAAGCTAACCACGATTCTGAGCGGATGAATAGAATAATCCAATTGGAGCATTTTCATTCTGGGAGGCCTGCGAACTTTTAGACATTGAAGGAATAGCGAAGAATCCCAAGAATAAAAAGCGCAGGTTCTGAATTGCGGATCCTTCGCTATGCTGTAATGCCCAAAGAAGCGTGTGCTGAACGAGTTCGACACTTTTCAAATAAGTTCACGTAATTAAAACCGCTCAGGATTGCTGCTGAAATGATTTCGGGTATTTGGGATGGGTTTTTACTTTTCGGATTTGGCGCAAGTGCCAACGAAGTGTTAGAAAATAATAGTTTGTATTTTAGATTTCAATCTCAAACTCTTCAATGAATCGTGCCTCAATTGATTTTCTTTGAAACTTTTCCAACCGGAACGCGAAGAATGTCATCAGTCCTAAAAATCCATTCAGGACTAAAATTAAGTCCCACTGAATTGCTTGGAGGTTGAAAAACAAAATTCCGTTAAAAAAGAGGAAACCAATTATGGGAATAAATCTATTCCAATAGTATGCAAAAATAAAAGGTTTGATTTCGTACTCCAACTTTGTCTTAGAGCCTAATTCAGAAAAATTTCCTTTAATAAAATAGCCGTTCGGAAGTAGCGTTTTGTTTCGGGTAATCCGAAAGTTGGAGTTGGTGTATTCTCCGTAAAAAGGTTTTCCTGAAAAATCAAATGAAGTGAGAATCGCAAAAGGAGTACCCATGATTGACGGGCCTCCTTTTCTTACTAGGTTTTTGAGTCGCGATTCGAATTCTGCTTTTGATAGTTTGCTTGTCATAGATAATCATCTGCAACATTATGTTCCGAGCCTATTTCGGTTATACCATATTTGGTGCAGTAGCAATTCTTCGGACTAGGTCTGCGAAGGTATCAAGACCTTTGAAGTTAGCTTGTTTTGGTTTGAGTTTTGAGCCAGCCCATATCATAATGTAGCCAACTAAACAAATTCCACCCGCAAGCCATGACCACTTTGACTCGTTATAAATCAAATAAATCATCACAAACAATGATAGCATAAAGAATCTTAATCCCCACTTATAAACCCAATTTGTTTGATAGTTCATTGGAGGCAAAACGGTTGGGTCAATCAGATTTATTTCGTCTATCAAGACACTTCCATATTTCTCAACTAAAGGATTTCTATGACCTATGCAAGTGCATTTTCATAAATCTTTTCATACTTGCTGCCCCTTTTCACAACAGCAAATACACGTTGGATGAGTTTGTTTCTGATTGCGTTCAACACGACATTTCATGCTTCCCTTCTTCAAGTTTCCGCAACCAGTAAGTCTTTAGTTCCCCTTTGTAACGAATGATGGACATCGCAGCCAAATGGAGAAGGCGTTTGCTGTTCTTGTTGGCAAAGTGTGAAACCCTGGTCCTGCCCTTGACACTGGTTCCGGAACTGTGTTCAAATGGTACTACCCCCGAATAGCAAGCATATTTTTTTGGGTCATTGATGGTTTTAAACTCATTGGTGGTCAGGATCATCTCGCACGCGATTACTTTCCCGATTCCATCTACGGATGTGATCAATTCAAACAGGTGATTTAGTGAGGGATCACTTTTTATGACATCCGTAATCTGTTTTTCTACTTTTTTGATGTCGGCCTTTATCGCTTTAAGGCTCGCTTGGCAAGAACCCTTAATGGCGTTGAACACCTCTTTTGAATCGAATTTTTTTGATTCCTGTACGGGCTTATTGAGCTGGGCCACCATGATCAACAACCTTTCGCGTACACTGGTAAGCCGTTTTAGCTGTTGGACGACAACCCTAGGGGCTGACCACATCCTCGCCCTGTCTTGGTTGCGGAATGCAAAAAAGGCAATCCTCTGAGAGTCTATTTTATCTGATTTCCCCCGTTGGAGCCCCGAGGATCTTTTGATTTGGATAGCCTTCTCCACCCAGATATTCGCTCCCGTAGAATGGAGCATGGATGTAACATGGTTATTGTAAAGGCCTGTTTGTTCCAGGCAGAACAGTGCACCGGGTATTGAAAACCCATTGAGGCTCCGTAAATCTTTTAACACCGCTTTGATAGCCTTCGGAGAATTCTCAACTCGGAAATCCCGTACCTCTTTACCCTCAGTCACGACTGAAAAATCAAGTGTATCCTTTGATACATCAATGCCTACAAAAAACTTAAATTGCATTTGTTAAATGGGTTTGGTTGAAGCTTTATTTAACAGTTAACATTTTGGACATAACTCAATTCCTTGATAGTGGGCCGCGAACCCAAATTTCTATTTGAGGCCTGTCCAAAAACTGACAGAGGATTGAATCGCTCCATAGGCCTGCAAGCCTGGGATAGCGCCTAAGTCGCCTCTGTCAGTGTTAACCTTACCTACAAATTCGACTGCAGGAAATTCAAATGCAAGTCTAAAGGGATAGCGCGGTGCCCTGTCCCGCGCCTCGCGGGATTGGGCAGGCCGCCAAATTATTTCAACGATGGGAAATTAGAACTTCATCTTCGGGTGGTTCTTTTGCCCGTACTGGATTTTGTTATAGTAGTCTTGTTTCTTTTTGCCGATTGGCGTTTCGTAATAAGGACGCACGGCAGGCGAACACGAGGTGAAAATGATTAAAGCAACCACAAATAGTACAACACCTTTTTTCATAATTTTTTCTTTCGTTGAATCTAAATACAGGCATTGGCCAATGATTAGCATGGTGTGGCCTGCAAATCGTACTTTTGCCAGTCGAACGACAACAATACCCGACCAACCGACATTACCCCATGAATGAAACACGCACGGAACTAGCCAGCCTCGGAGAATTTGGCCTCATCAACCGCATACAAAAGCAATTTTCTGCGCAAAACCTTACCTCTGTAATAGGCATAGGCGATGATGCAGCCGTAATTGATGCAGGCGCTGATGCATTGCTGGTAACCACTGACATGCTGCTGGAAGGACCGCACTTCGATTTGAGTTATGTGCCGCTGAAGCACTTGGGCTACAAAGCGGTGGCGGTGAATGTGAGCGACATTGCCGCGATGAATGCCAAGCCCGAGCAGATCACGATTGGGTTGGCCATCAGCAATCGGTTTTCGGTAGAGGCGATTGACGAACTTTACAGTGGTATAAAAGCTGCGTGCGATGATTATGGTGTGGACTTAGTGGGTGGCGACACGACTTCTTCGGCTGCGGGCTTGGTGATTTCCATTACTGCAATCGGCCGTGCGCCAAAAGACAAAGTGGTGCTGCGCAGCACAGCCAAAGCGAACGACATTATTTGTGTGACGGGCGATTTGGGTTCGGCATACTTGGGCTTGCAAGTGTTGGAGCGCGAGAAGCAAGTGTTTTTGACCAACCCCGAAATGCAACCTGACCTGGAAAAATATGAATATATGGTAGGGCGACAATTAAAACCTTCGGCCCGCATGGACGTGGTACACGAGTTGGCGGAAAAAAATATTGTGCCTACTTCTATGATTGATGTATCGGACGGGTTGGCCTCGGAGCTTTTTCACATCAGTCGTGCATCGGGTGTGGGCATTAAAATTTTTGAAGACAAGGTGCCGATTGATAGCATGGCATTTGAGACGGCCATTGAATTTAAGTTGGACCCCATCACCTGCGCGCTGAACGGTGGCGAAGATTATGAATTGCTCTTTACCATCAAGCCCAGCGATTTTGAAAAACTTAAAAACCACCCCGACATTCACTTCATCGGCCACACGCATAATGATGCTAACCAAAATGTGATGGTGACCAAGCAAGAAACCATTGTTCCGCTGAAAGCGCAGGGGTGGAGGCATTTTTAGGAAGCTAAACTATGAGAATCAGAATATTATTTACCTTACTCGTTGCTACTGCTTCTTCGTGTGGAATATTGGGCGTGTACCAAAATGACGTTGATTTAGACCCCGAAGCTCAGGCTAGATTGATTGCTGAGTTCGAAAACAAGCCGATTGCAAAGAAAATGGATTCCCTAATTAATAGAATCGATGCTTCGCCAACCTCTATCCCCAATGACATCAATGAAACAACTTTAGTCATCGAAACTTACCAGTACCATGATTTTCTTAGACTTTGGGAAAACAAGTTCTACACGCCAAAAGACGATAAAAAACAAAAGCGACTTTTTATAAAATACGAGAGGAAAAAAAATACTCTGGTAAAGAATCCGAAGTACAAAATCGTCTATTTGGATAAGGGTTCGTACGATTCATTAGACATAAGCAAATTTAGATACGTACTGAAAACTACTAATCGACTGCAATACGAGCCCAGTAAGATTACAGTATCAAATGATGGGTTCGTTTCTCCCATCTTTGCGCTGCAGATTTTCTTTATCTACGACAGAAAAACAGGTGAAGTCTATAAAGAGATTGTCAATCTTTCAGCATTAAGCAAGAACTGAATCAACTTCAATCCTCCGGATACGGAATAAAAACGAAATTGGTAAACTCTTTATCCACCACAAACAGGCAGCAAAATTCATCGGGGTCTTTGTAGGTGCTTTTAAAATCTTCGGTGCGGTCTTCTGCCACCAACTCGCGCTGTTGAAATTCGTTGAGAAAGGAGGCAAAGTAATTCCAGTCGAGCCCGAGTGAAAGTTTATCGACCAACAATTGCCCAATGGGAATCACTTCTTTTGAAATGGCGAAAATAGGATAATCAAAACCTGCCTTGCGGATTTGGTATGAGGCTTCTTTTAGCGTGTCGGCCACTTTGATGAAATCGGCACTGATGGTGCCTAAGTATTTTCCGTTTAGTTCGGGGTCGTTTACCATGGGGCAAAGTTGATGATATTGTAAATGAAAATCAATCGAAGGCGATTACTCACCCCAATTCGCTGGCGCGAAGTTACCCCTCTCTTCCGCGAAGAGAGGGGTGCGCTAACCAAGTTGGCGCGGGGTAGGTCAACACCCAGCGTTAAAATCGCGCAGAACGTCTTCAGTTCTGAGGAAAGAATTGCACAAACCTTTGATGAACTAACACCCTCACTAATGCACCCCAATTCGCTGGCGCGAATTTACCCCTCGCTCCCACGAAGAGAGGGCTGCGCTAACGAAGTTGGCGCGGGGTGAGTCGCTCCCCAGCAATCCAATCCTCGCAAAATTTCTTCAACTCTGGAAAGAACGCCTCGAACTCATTTTTGAATTCGGCATAATGCAATCGCAAATCTTCGGCAGCTTCTTCCATGTGCGAGATGTGGCTGGTGCGCCTGGATAGTCCGGTGAGTGCTCGGTTGATTCCTTCGATGCTCGCGTAGTTGAGCAGCCAGTTGCCTTTCATCATGTACGGCATCATGTTCCTTACTTGTTGCGGAATGATGGCCTCGTTTTCCTCAATCAATCGATAGGCAGCTTGCGCATAGTCGGCCAACGGTTGAGTATGATAGTTGCTCCAAAGGCTTGCCAAAAAATGATCATAGTATACATCAACGATCACAGGCGCATAGTGCCGATATTTTGGACGAAGTCGATCTTTGCTTTTTTTCACGATGGGATGTTTATCCGTGTATTCATCAATCGCGCGGTGCAGTTCAATCCCCTCGGCAATGGCCGCTCCAAATTGTGCCACCAAATCGCGCCCACGCACAAAGTCCCCAATAAAATTACCTACCATGCGCAGGGGCTGGTCGGCAGACAAATACAGATGGGCCAAAAAATTCATCGTTGATTGTGTATGTAAGGTAATTGAAAACAAACTATTTTTATTACCCGATAAATTATTCACTTTTGGCCTAAACCTAGAAGCCTATGGCACTGTTGCAACAACTGAAACTACTGGTGAACCTCGCACGCATCGATGGCGACATGGCCGAAAGGGAAAAGAGCTACATCCTGAACATCGGCAAGGCCAATGGCTTTCCGGAATCGTCCGTCAGCACACTTTTTTACAGCACGCATGAGATCATCATTCCGGAAAATCTGTCTGCTGAACAAAAGTTTGACTACATCTTTAGCCTTGTTCAACTGATGAAAATTGACGAGCGATTATATCAAGAAGAAATCAAGTTTTGTTCGAAAATTGCCGCGCGGTTGGGCTACAGCCAAGAGGTGATGTTTGAGTTATTGACGCACGTAAAAAGCACTACCGACCATGAAGAGCAACGCGTGCTACGCGGCTTGGTCGATAAGTACTTGAAGAAATAGTTACCGGCAACCTGTCTATATGCGGCTTTTGAATCACCTTCTCTACTATGGGATTATTATACCCATTTCTCTACTCCCGTTTCGTGCGTTGTATGTTTTGTCAGATGGTTTATATCTGATTCTGTTCAAAGGTATCGGTTACCGTAAACAGGTGGTGCAACAAAACCTTCGCAATTCTTTTCCAGACAAATCCACCGAAGAAATTAACGAACTCACTCGTCTTTTTTACGGGCATTTCTGCGATTTGATTTTGGAAAGTTTGAAAGTATTTACCATTTCGCAAAAGCAAGCCAATGAACGCATGTTGTTCAAAAACCCAGAGGTGATCAACAAATATGCTTCGGAAAATAGAAATGTGATGTTGGCAGGGGGACACATGAACAATTGGGAATTGTTTGCGGTAGCTGTAGCCGGATTAATCGAGCACAAGGCAGTGGCACTTTACAAACCACTTACTAGTCAATATTTCGACCAGCGCATGCGCGAAAGTCGCGGCAAATTTGGGTTACAAATGGTATCTACAAAAAATGCAAAGGAATATTTTGAAACTCCATCAACCCAGCCAACTGCCACGATTTTTGGAGTAGATCAATCTCCGCCCAATCCCTCTAAGTGCTATTGGACAACCTTTTTGAACCAAGACACAGGGGTGCTTTTTGGATGTGAGAAATTTGCAAAAGAATATAACCATGCCGTAGTGTACGGGCGCATCAACAAAGAAAAACGCGGCTATTATAGCTTTGAGTTTATTGACATCAGCGCTACAACGCAGCAAAGTGCACATGGCGAAATAATGGAAGCCGTTACCCGTTTGCTGGAAAAAGACATCATGCGGGCACCGCAATACTGGTTGTGGACACACAAACGCTGGAAACACAAACGCCCTGCTGAACAAGCGGCATTTGCATAATTCTACAGGGCGCTTGGCTATCTTATGTTAGCTGCTATCCTTTTTCGATACCTCCCACTTCGTCAGTGTGGATGTAATTGATGAGTACAAACGTGACGAGGAGTCCGGAAAAAACACCTTCCAAAGCCACGATAAACGCAGCCATGTACGGATTTAAGTAGTGACCCATTGGCTCGGTATCAATGATATGTTGCATCATATTACTGTCTACCTTCATCCAAATGAACAAAAACAGAGCAAACAGAACAGACCCGATCGCTGCAGTGGCTACTCCTGTGGCCAAAGCAACAAAGTAGTTCAAGTGTTTTCCGTGGGTTTCCTTGAATTTTCGAAGCGCGAAAAACACACCAGCTACCAATATCAAGAGGTTGAGTAGACGCAGTTCAACGTGATCGCTCAGTCCGATCAACTTCATCAATAAGAAATAAGCAATCAGGCCCCCGGCAATGCGCAAGCCATAGCTTTCTGGAATACGATTGGGATTGTTCAATATGCTCATAGGTTTACATTTAGTGTGACGAATATTCAAATTTTAGAAGAGCTGCGCAACGTTTTTCATTGTGAGAAATTCTCGTAAATTAGCCATCCCAAAATCAAACCTTATGAAAATCCTTAAAATCATCGGAATTGTAGTTGGCGCAATTGTAATAATATTGGCCGGATTAATTTTGATGCAGCCAGCGAAAGGGCACGTTGAAAAATCGATAGTGATCAATGCCCCCGCATCCGCCATCTTCCCACACCTCAATAACCTAGAGAAATTTGTTGCGTGGTCGCCTTGGAGTAAGATGGATCCTGCTGCGAAGAACACCTACGAAGGCGCTGCTGCCGGTGTGGGCGCTAAAATGCGTTGGGATGGGCCCGAAACTGGAAAAGGCACCCAATGGATATCTGAAAGCGTGGAAAACGAAAGAGTAAAGACAGGCCTGAAGTTTGAAGGCATGGATGGCGAGTCCACAGCAGAATTTGTTTTAACACCCGAAGGGAATGGAACAAAAGTAACATGGACATATGACGGAGATAATGCCGGGTTTATGGGCAAGGCTATTTGGTTGATGATGGGTTCGATGCTAGAAGGTCAATATCAAGATGGCTTGAACGATTTGAAAAAATTGGTAGAAAGTCAACCCGTTGAGGCACCCGCTTCTACTACCCCGGCCGATTCGACAACACTGAAGTAGAAATTCATTCCACTAAAAAGAAAAAAATGTCACGTTGAGCTTGGCGAAACGTAAAACATTCAAATCAATGTCAGCTGGCTTCGCCAAGCTCAGCCTAACACAATGAATTTCGATATGATTATTTGAATGTAAAAAGAAAATTTGCTACAAAATTCCAGCACGTGACAATGATCGTAGCAATCGCTTTGGAGAGGTAAAAATTCTTTTTTATTCGGTCGTTCAACCACCAAACAATGACAGAGTTGATCGCAAGTCCGACCAACGCAAAACCAACAAATTTGATGTACTGCCCCGCCACATCAGGGTGGTGATTTTCAAACGTCCAGTTGCGGTTGATGAAAAAATTACTCGTAGCAGCCGCAAAGAAACCAATGCCGTTGGCAACATATTTATTGACACGGAGTTTTTCTTTGCAGAGATAGGTAAGCCCGAAGTCGATTACCAAACCCGAAGAGCCCACCACGGCAAAACGAACAAACTTCAGAAAAATAGGCGGCAGGTTTTCAAGCATTCGTCAAGGCAATAATGGATCGCCAAAAGTACCGTTATAATTTTTCAATCGAAAGAAAAATGCGTAGCGCATCGTTTCACCGGCTCGCATAATTTTCACAGTGTCCATCGGCTCAATCTTCTCAAAATAATTGCCGAATGCATCCATTGGACTCTTATAGTAATTGCTCACCGCGATGTGATAGTAATCTGCGCCAAGCTGCAAGCCTCCCCTATCGCGGTTCATCCAAGCATACTTGTGTATGTCATTAAGGTTACCAATCGCAAAAAGTTTTCGGTTGTTGGGCCACGCACAATAAAAGTCGAGGTGCGCAGCCGGAAACCACTTGTTAGAAACCAAACCCGCTTGCCTTGGCATTCGACCTGCCAATTCTTCTCGCTCAGAAATCTTTTCAAATGCTTCGTTGACTTGCTTCCACCCATACATGTCTTGGGTAAAATCATACTCGCCAAAATTTTGCATGTCTGAAGTTTTCCCCAACTGAAAGGGAGAATAATTCATGAGGTACAATGTTGCGACTAATAGAAAAGCGAGAAAATAGCTCGGCAGTGTGAGGCGTAAAGGAGTGTAGGCATTTTCTGTGTTTTGCATTCGCTCAGCCCAGTAAGCGGCAGCCAACACGATGAGTGAAATAAAGGCAGGACCGGTCCAGTGCGGAAGCGTACTTCTAAACACTGAAAAACCTGTGAACAGCAACCAAAGTGGCAACGAGTTGAGTAGCAACAGCCACTTGTATTTTGATTCAATAAATTCCTTGCCTTTCCATAATGCAATCAATGCGGTTACAATCAATATCACATTCAGCGGATTGTTATAAGCAAACTGCCCTCCCACTTCGGTGAAAAAATAATCAGGGCGAATATTCCATGAAGGTGTAACGCGGTCGCCATGAAAGGTAAAGCTGATGAAATGCTCGCGCAAGTTCCACAATAAAATGGGTGACATTACCACTGCCGTTATCACGCCCGACAAGTAAAGCGAAAACTCTTTCAACCACGCTCGATTGTTGAAAGCAACATACAATAAAGCACCTACCCAAATAAACACCGAATGATACTTCGACAGTATTGCCAGGCCGGCTATCACACCAAATAACAACATTTTGATACGATGCTTGCGATTGATTTCAGTTGCTGGGAAAACATCAACTGCCAAATTCAGGCTCAGCAACCAGAAAAAAACCTGGGGCGCATCAGGCGAAAGCGAAAAGCCACTGATGATTGAACAATAAATCGATGACGTATACAGCAGGGAAGCATACCAACCAGTCAGTTCATTTTTCACTTTTTTACCTATGAGAAAAATGGTATAGGTATTAATGGCAGATAAAATGATGGAACCAAATCGAAGAAAGAAATCGTCTTGCAACAACAAATTGAAAGAAGACAGTTGCGCCAAAAAACCCACCATCGGTGGATGATCGAAGTGACTTAAGTCGGGAAACAGCGCATACGTCCAATAATAAACTTCATCGTTGGCGAGTTCGAGCTGGGATGCTAAAAACAATCGCACAGCGGCAGCAATGACAAGCAGCCAAAGTAGTTTCTTTCTAATCGCTTGATCTTGAATGGAGTTTAACACGAAGAGTATTTCGACAAATTAAATCATTATCGGGCTAATTCACCAACTAAAATCGGGTGCGCGCTACAGGTCGAGTGGCAGCCCTTTATCTCCAGTTTTCAATTGATAATCGCTGTGGTCTGACTGATCAATAACTTCAGCTAAAATTTTTTGCCAACGGCATTCCTTTCGGAACAAATTGATTCATTTTCAAATTGCTAAAAACCAAATGCTGAAATCACGTCTATCGACCTTCCCCTTCATGCTCCCTCACCCCAACCTTTCGTTCTTCCCTCCACTTCTTCAATTCCTCCCGTCTGCGCGCCAGTTCTTCTTCGGTGGGCTTATAATCAATTAATGATTTTAAATCCGGCTGGCCTGCATCTACCCAAGCAGTGTACCAAAGTTTGCCCGTGGCTTTTACGCTGGCGCGGAATTGTCGCTCCACCATACCGCTTAACAATTCGTGGTATTTTTTTGAATACTCCTGCGAAAAGACTTTCACCGTTTGTTTGCCCTTCGTTTCGAAATTGAATTTTCGATTACCCATTTGTTGACTTAATTTTTTCTCGAACCGCAAAACGGAATCGAGTGCCTGATTGGTCTGCGCGATGATTCGCCAAACTTCTTTCTGCACATCATCAATATGCTGAGCGGGGCCCACAAAAAAATCGTACTCGTTAAAAAACAATTCCGGCAGCCGCGATTCCCAGAAGGCGTGAATGCCAATCTGGTCGGTCAACTGACCATCGTAATTTTTGGTGGTGTGCAATGGCACATGCGCATCGCCCACATAATGACCTAAATCTGCCGACAGGCGCAAAATGCTGCCAGGATCTTTCAATAAAAATGCTTCACGCAACTGAAAATACACACGGTTGATATGCCACGGCACAATGCCATGTTTCACCAAGCTGTCTTCCCCAAATTTTGCCACCGCTTCATTCCAGTAGCGCGGCAACTTGTATGCGGCACTATCACCGTACACATCTAGGTCAATGTAATGGCGAGGTACTTCCTCGGGCACAGCATAACGCCTACGGTCGGGGTTAACGGCTGCATCGCTGAGGTAATCGATGTTCTTTTTGTAGAACACGCTCATTTCAGGCGGCAAGGTGAAGACAGCTAGCCGGTTGATTTTTTGATGGGCGAAGAAGCCCCAACCAAAAAGCAGCCAAGCCACGCCCAACAAACTTATTTTTTGTGCCGTCTTCATGCGCTATCTTTCGACACTAAGTTACACATCATGATCAAGATTCTAATTTCCATTTTGCTGGCTACTAAAATAGTGCTCGCCACCGACCCGTATCCGCGAAACACAAATATTGACATTCAAAAATATGTGTTTCAATTAGAGGTCAATGACTCCACCGATGTAGTGGCAGGTGTCGCCTCGGTTACCATTCGCTTCAAAAAAAGCATCGGTGAATTTGAGCTCGACCTCATCGGAAAAAACGACCTGGGTTTCGGCATGACAGTTTCTTCGGTGGTGATGGCAAACATTCCGGTTCCGTTTGTTCACAAAAACAACCGACTTAAGATTTCGGTGCCGCAACCCGTTGGCGCTGACAACGAATTGACTTTTGTCGTCTCTTACTCCGGCATCCCCGAAGACGGACTCATCATCGGTAAAAACAAGTATGGCGATCGCGGATTTTTTGGTGACAACTGGCCCGACCGGGGCCGCCACTGGCTTCCTACTCTTGATCACCCTAGTGACAAATCAGCTGTTGAGTTTATTGTGATTGCGCCACACCATTACCAAGTGGTGGCCAATGGCATACAAGTGGAAGAAAGTTTTGTCGATGAAAAAAGAAAACTCACGCACTGGCGCGAAGAAGTGCCCATTCCGGTAAAGGTGATGGTAGTGGGCATTGCGCGATTTGCTGTGCAACAATCGGGGGTAGTCGATAACATACCGGTAGAAAGTTGGGTTTATCCGCAAAACAGAGCGGAAGGATTTTACGACTATGCTGCGGCTGTAAAAGTGCTGGAGTATTTTCACCAGAACATTGGGCCTTACCCTTTTAAAAAACTTGCCAACGTGCAATCGAAAACCCGCTGGGGCGGACTGGAAAATGCAAGTGCCATTTTTTATGCCGAGAAGACAGTAAATGGCAAAGGCGACCATGAGAGTCTCATCGCCCATGAAGAAGCACATCAATGGTTTGGCAACTCCGCCACCGAAAACGACTGGCATCACGTGTGGCTAAGTGAAGGCTTCGCTACTTACTTCTCAAGTTTGTATTTGGAGCATGCTTATGGCCGTGCTCGACTCGTAGAACAACAACAGAAAACGCGCGATCAGGTAATCGCCTATTTCAAAAAAAATAAAGCACCCATTATTGATACGACCATTGCAGACATTAATAAAGTTCTAAGCACGAATACCTATCAAAAAGCCGGGTGGGTGCTGCACATGCTGCGTTACCAGTTAGGTGACGAACTTTTTTGGAAAGGGATTCGCGCTTACTACAAACAGTATAAGGGACGCAATGCGATGACTACAGATTTTCAGAAAACCATGGAGCGCGAATCGGGAAAAAAATTAGGACTGTTTTTCGACCAGTGGTTGTATGTGGGCGGGCATCCCGAACTATTGGTAAAATGGAGTTATTCAGCCAAGACGCGGCAGCTGACGGTTGAGGTGAACCAAACCCAGCCCGGAATATTTTTCCGTTTTCCGCTGGAAGTAGAACTCATCGGAAAAAATGGCCAAAAACAGTTAAAAACCCTGCAAATCGACTCTTCAGTACAGAAAATTCAACTATTCACTGACTTTGAACCCGTTGAGATAGTTTTAGACCCCAACACTTGGCTATTATTTGAGGGAAAAATCCAGAAGAAATGAGGAGGTTGGCCTTGCAAATCAAGCATTTGCCCTTATTTTTGCACTCCGTTTCAAAAAAGAAATATGGCAAATCACAAATCAGCAGAAAAAAGAATTAGGGCAAACGAGGCAAAACGCGTTAGAAACCGCTACCAATTGAAAACCACGCGCACGAGCGTGAAAAAATTGTTGGGTGCTACCAAAAAAGACGATGCACAAGCTTTGTTGAAAGAAGTAACGGCAATGTTGGATAAGTTAGCAAAGCGCAACATCATCCACTGGAAAAAGGCCGCAAACCACAAGAGCAAATTGACCAAGCGTGTAAACGCAATGGCGTAAAACATATAGCGAGTTTTTTATTTTTCCCTCCCTGGCGCAAGTTGGGGAGGGTTTTTTATTTTACGGGGGCTTGCTAACTTTCTCGAAACAATACCATTATGTGCCGACTGATGGCCTACAAAGGCACCCCTATTATGATCAACAAGTTATTGTATGAGCCCAAAAACTCGCTGGTCAACCAGAGCATCAACGCGCGGGAGATTGAAGAGCCATTGAATGGCGATGGCTTTGGCGTAGGCTGGTATGTGCCAGAGTTAAACTTTGAACCGATCACATTCGTCTCCGTCAATCCAGCGTGGAGCAACCGCAACCTGCGCAACCTGGCGCCCAAGGTGAAAACCGATTGCTTGGTAGCCCATGTACGCGCGGCCAGCGTGGGTGATGTGAGCGAAAACAATTGTCACCCTTTCAACTACAAAAACTTGCTGATGGCGCACAACGGTGGTGTCGAGGATTTTTCACGCATCAAACGGGCCGTGCGCGAACCACTCACGGATGAATTGTACAACTGGATCAAAGGCCAAACGGACTCCGAACATATTTTTGCTTTAATGTTGAACAATCTTTTCAACGACCACAAGCTGGTGAGCCCCGAGGCCGTGCAAGATGCGTTTGAAAAAACATTCGCAACACTCAACCAATTGATGAAACAACATGACATCACCGAACCGGCCTACTTGAACATGGTAGTAACCAACGGCCTGTGGGTGGTGGCCACCCGCTACTGCAGCGACCCGAAAGAAGAACCGTTGACACTCTATCATTCTGAAGGAAGTCGCTTTGTGGTGGAAGATGGAAACACCCGCCTGGAAGCCCCGCAAGACAATGACAATGCCGTGCTGGTGGTGTCAGAAAAATTGACTGATGACGGCAACTGGACAATGATACCCGCCAACCATTTTGTGATGGTGGAGCAATCGCTGAATGTGAGGGTTAGGCCAATTAGAGTCTAATGCTGAACGATAGCGAAGAGTGAACTACCTTGACAATTGAACATACTTCACAAATCGTTTTGAGTCTATCAAGTATCCATTTTGTAGATAGAATTGGTGGGTGCGTTCCCTTGCCAAGTTGCTTGTGACTTCCAACTTAGTGCAACCTTGTTCAGTCAAGTATTTTTCGGCTGCGGCCAACAACATCGCTCCAACGCCTTTTGAGCGATAGCGCTCCTCTACGCAAAATGCCGTGATCCGGCCGATTTTACCTTGAGCATGTAGAAATTCAAACCGATGCAAGCTGATAAAGGCGATCACTTCGCTTTGGTCTTCAGCCACCAGTAAATGATAATCTTCGTCTTCGTGTAATTGTATTTTCTGCGACACCATTTCAAGAGATGCATCAGGGTATCCCAGTTGCCCAAGTAGTTTTTGAATATAAAAGACATCTAAAAGAGAAGCTTGCCGTATGACCATTGGTTAAAAATAGAGAATAAAACTTCTATTTTTGCAACTTAAATTCTAACCTGTGCAGTACTCTGTTATCGTAGTCGGTGGTGGCATTGTAGGGCTGGCCACGGCTCTGCAACTCATCAAACAAAAGCCATCTTTAAAAATATTGGTGCTCGAAAAAGAGAACGAACTCGCCAAACACCAAACTGGCAACAACAGTGGCGTGATTCACTCAGGTATCTACTACAAACCGGGAAGTTTAAAAGCCACCAACTGCATTAACGGCTACCATCAATTAATTGCCTTTTGCAGAGAGAATGATATACCATTTGAACTGTGCGGCAAGGTGATTGTAGCCACCTCTGAAGAGGAGAAGCCTTTGCTGCAAAATGTATTTGTGCGCGGCCAGCAAAATGGTTTGCAAAATCTGCGCAAGATTTCAGCAGGCGAAATCAAAGAAATTGAACCGCACGTCAATGGCCTTGAAGGCATCTTTGTACCGCAAACCGGCATTGTCGATTACAAACTTGTGGCAGAAAAATATGGAGAGTTGTTGCAACACCAGGGTGTGGAGATCCATCTGAATGAAAAGGTGGTTGACATACAGACTACGCAAACCACCACCGTGGTGACAGAAAAAACAACTTACACTACCGAACTGGTCATCAACTGTGCAGGGCTTTACAGTGATAAGGTGGCGCGTTTGACCGTTAAAGATTTAAATGTCAAAATTATTCCATTCAGGGGCGAGTACTACAAGCTCAAAAAAGAAAAAGAGTATTTGGTTAAGAACCTGATTTACCCGGTGCCCGACCCGAACTTTCCGTTTTTGGGTGTACACTTCACGCGCATGGCCAAGGGCGGTGTAGAGGCAGGACCTAATGCTGTATTGGCTTTCAAGCGCGAAGGGTATAAGAAATCTCAAATCAATTTGGCAGAGCTGGCTGAAACGCTCGCATGGCCCGGCTTCCAAAAAGTGGCCGCGAATTATTGGCGCACGGGCATGGGCGAAATGTATCGTTCGTTTAGCAAAGCAGCATTTACAAAAGCATTGCAAAAGCTCATACCTGAGATTCAAGAAAGTGATTTGGTGGACGGTGGCGCAGGCGTGCGTGCACAGGCATGCGATAGAGATGGAGGGCTGGTGGATGATTTCTTGATCTTAGAAGAAAGGAATGTCATCAACGTGTGCAATGCCCCGTCTCCAGCTGCCACTTCTTCATTGGCAATTGGAGAAACCGTGTCAGGGCTCGCTTTGAAGCGGTGGTGAGAAAATGCGAAACGCAAGGCCGGCTTGAATGCCCCACACATCAATACGCTCATAGTAGCGTTGCCAAACACCCCCTACCATCAGGTAGGCATTCCAATAACCACGAGAAAAAATCCTGCGTTCAAAGCTGGCATTGAGTTCTCTGCGGGGCACAACTCCGGTGTTAAAATCTTGCGCCACACGATACTCTAAAGTACCACCCACTTTTTTGTTGGTGGATTGTCCGAAAAGCGCATAGGTCGATTCAAAAAAATTACTGCGACCACCAAAGTTTTCTTGCATGATGCCTCCGCCAATGCGCGCGATGACATGGCGAGTATTGACAATATTGAGTTGCAATATCTGCCAATCAAAGGTTCCCAGATCTTGATTGCCGGTTGCATTTTCTTCCAACAAATAATTGAAGCGAAAATCAGTACTGAAAATACCCCAGTTACCACGAACGCGCGGGTTTGCTAAGTAATACCGTGAGGGTTGCGTAACCACTTGACCGATAATATCTAGAGAAACGATAGAAGGATTAATGTCTCGTTTTTGCAAAACCCGCTGCTGTAGGGCGGGTAAATTGTTGATGAGGAAATCAAAGAAAAAATAAGTGGCCGCTCCCCCACCCCCTGATCGCCTGTCACCTCCCCTGCCCTTTGCGTTGCCAGACGAGGCAGATTTGATATCGCTCACCTGGGCAAAGGCTGTTTGAGAAACGAGTAAGATAAGGATGACGTTTCGCATTCGATTTATTTAGCAATTGTAACGCCAAAAGTAAAATCAGGTTTCAGTGATCATTCGCGATTCATTATTTCACCACCTGCACCCACCCTCGGCAACTGGTAATTCCTTCGATAGTAGCTTCATAAAAATACACACCAGGCGCCACATCGCTGCCGGCCCAATCGTCCTTGTAGTTTTTGCTTTCGTAGACAAGAGATCCCCAGCGATTGTAAATCAACAAAGAAACATTGAGCGATTGCCTTGATTGGGCGTTGCCATATTGGATTTGAAATGTGTCATTCTTTCCATCAAGCAACGCGGGGGTGATGATGTTCGGGACTTTCAATGAGTCTATCTGAACCATTTCTTGCTTTTCATAGACACATGATTCCTTTCTTCCAATCAACTTAACGGTATACACACCACCCTTTTGATATCGGTGCACCAAATTCGGCATATCTGAAGTATTGCCATCACCTAAATCGAAAAATACATCTTCATTTGTATCAGCTTGATTGATTAAGCGCAACGATGGCATGTTGAAGCAAGAATAGTTAACACGCTCAACTGTGAACTTCAGATCAATACCCGGAACTACGCGCACATTCACGGTATCTTTTTTGACACACCCATTTACATCAGTAATTGTTACAAAGTAGCTTTCGGTAGCTTCCGGGTTAATGCTGGGAGTTGCTTGATTGGAGGTAAATGAATTTGATTTGCTTTTCCACTGATATGTGACGCCTCCACTGGCGACAAGCTGTGTACCGGCATCATAACACATCACCAAGTCTGGACCAGCAACACCCTGCACTGGATACACGTTAACATTGACTTTGGTAGAATCAGCTCCTGCACACGTGCCGGCATCTCTCACCACCAATTTCACAGTATAAGTACCTGTTTGGGCATAGTTGTAACGAATCGCTGCAGTATCTGTTTTTTGTAGTTTTGCGCCATCACCAAACGACCAAGTAAAGCGTTGTCCACCGATACTTCGGTTTTGAAAAATGATCGGATCTGGAAAGCAAATCTTAGTAAGTCCTGGCTGAGTGAGTTGAACATTATTGGTTTGGATTCTGGCTTTGAGCGTGGAGAGGTCAAGCTTGAAGGCAGCATTATTGCAGTTGTTGCTTCGGTTTACCCTGCTTACAGCCCCAGGTGTGGTAGGGAAATCTGATTTGGGCACTCCATTAAATGCCTGACAACCAGCGCAAACCGAATGGTACACAATACCTCCCTTATCGAACCGGCTGGTGCCACCGTCCACATGCGTTAACGAAGTTGTTCCCCCTAAGTAAGTAGCATATAGTAATTGACTCGCATCGGCCGACAAAACGATAAAATAAAAATCATTACCACTTGTGGTTGTTTGTATTGCATCGGGCGTCACCGCCATGCCGTTCGTGTTGCTGGGCCAATATCCCAATACACCGTTCAATGCTCCGCCCCAGCCCGACATGAAAATATTGTCACAATCGTTCACCAAAAAAGCAGTGGGAGAAATATTGGGAATCCCAACACCAGATCCGAACACTGTTGAAAACTCAAGTGTGGTCAACGAATTGTCAAATTTTTGCAAAAACTGGCCACTATTTGGATTATTATATTTACCGGCTGTGATAGGAAAGGCGCCTTGAGTTTGGCCATAGGCAAAAAGATTATTGTTTTTATCTAGATCGATAAAATAAACCTGATTGAATTGTGCGGTACCCGTTAGCGTACTATTCAAAATCATCGATCCATCGCCCTTGAGTTTTACAATCCATCCATCGGCATCACCTGCCAATGTGGTTTGGTAACTACCCAATGTGGTTGGAAAGTTGGCACTGTTTGTACCACCACCTACAAACAGGTCTCCATGCGAGTCAACTTGAATAGCGTGAGAAGCATCTGCCAAAGAGCCACCAACGAAAGCAGACCATACAACTTGGCTTAGGTCGCTATTTAATTTCATTACTACTGCATCCGTTACTCCTCCATTGTAAGTAAGGCCGAAGGAGTTGAACACAGGAAAATCGGTCGAAGAAGTCACCGAGGATACAAAAACATTACCATTGACATCGGGTATGATGTCTCCTCGCAATTCGTCCCCATAATTTCTCACCAGCGGGCTTGATCGAGGATTCATCCCGTCATTTTCGGCACCTCCGAAAAAACTACTGGCCAAAAGTTGGCTGCCCATTTTATTTAATTTGGCAACAAATAAATCAGACCCTAAGTCATAGTTAATCATATTAGTGACTTGAGTACCTCCGTTGTAAGTTCTATCGAATGCCGCTGATGTTGTTGGGAAATTTGAAGAGGACGTAGTTCCTAGCACCCAAAGCTCCTCAGCATCATTGATGACCAGACTATGTGCGGACTCTGATTGGCTTCCGCCAAGGTAAGTTGCATACAACAATCGGGTTCCGGTTGAATCGTACTTCAAAATCCCCACGTCATACACCCCCTGTCCAGAAGTTTGATAGGCTCCTGGTGTTGCAGGAAAGAAATCTCCAAAACGCAACGGAATTGTCACACCGGCAGAATACAATCGTCCATTTTCACCGGGTGTTGCTGTACTACCCCAATTGTCTGCGGTAGAGCCGGAGTAAGTGGAAAAAATTAGTAAAGGATCGATGATCAATTCGTAACAGGCATCATATCCGTCAGGAAGGCAATAGCTCACACGGTTTCCCAAGAGTTCAAACTCACATTTTACTAATCGTTTTATTCCCTCAACCCACTGGTAGGCTACGGGTTTAAGTTCAACGATTTCGCCCAGCGCTGTATTCACATGCAAATTTCCATTTTCCAAATACAACCCATCGGCACCTCCATAGTCAATTACAATGTCAGCTGCATTTGCGCCTGGCATCAACTGCCAATCGTACTTCATGTTTGTTCCTTCAGAATACACCTTCAAGGAAATTCCTGGATACACATCAGGGTAGACCATGCCAGTGTAGGCAGGCACCTCACCTGCCCACTTCTTTTCATTCGCACCCAAAAAGAAATTATAGTACTCCGACACCCGTCCGAAAGGTAAGGCCTCCGAATGCGTATTCGCGTTCACAAACTGGTAATGCACCGAGTGCCCGTTGATTTGACTTGATGTGATGCACGCATCAACCTCTTGGCCTATGTGAGATTGGTAGTGCATTTGGTCAATTGCCCGATTGTCAAAAAAAGCAAAACCAAAACCCCCAGGCTTAACAAACATTTGCCCCCCAGGTAACTTGGCCATAAAATCAATGTGCGCAGGCCATTGATTTTTGTTTTGAACAAATTTCAAATCACCGAGCGGCTGCGCCACCAAAAACTGTGGCACGATCAAGCATACGAGCAAAAGGTAATCGCGCATCTTCGAAAGTTACCTTAAGCGCAAATTCTTCGCAAATGTTTTAACAAGTCAGCAAGCGACTTAACAATAAACTCTGGCAGAACAAGTGATGAACAACGCTGTTTTTCACTACTTTTGAATCCATGGAAATCGATTTGCCACCCCATCAAAAAATATATTTTGCGTCTGATTTTCATTTGGGGGTACCGCACGCTGAAGCCAGCTTAGCGCGCGAGCGCAGAATCATTCGATGGCTAGACAGCATTAAAAACGATGCCCACATCATTTTCCTGATGGGCGACATCTTTGACTTTTGGTTTGAGTACAAGCATGCCATCCCAAAAGGCTTTATCCGATTTCAGGGCAAGCTGGCAGAACTACGAGATGCGGGTGTGCCCATTTACTTTTTTACCGGCAATCACGATATGTGGATGTTCGAATATTTTACGAAAGAATTAAACATAGAAATTTTGAGAAAACCACTATCAGTTTCAATCAATGGAAAAAAGTTGCTCATAGGCCATGGCGATGGATTAGGACCCGGGGATAATTTATACAAACTTCAAAAAAGGTTTTTCGATAGTAAGATCTGCCAGTGGTTGTTTGCCAGAATTCACCCCAACTTGGGAATTGGCATTGCGCAGTATTGGAGCAAGAAAAGCCGTATTGCTAATACCAAACGTGAGGAGAAGTTTCTTGGAGAAGAAAAAGAATATCTGTTAACCTATTGCAAAGAGCAGGAGAAAGTAAACCATCATGATTTTTATATTTTCGGCCATCGGCATTTGCCGCTTGACTTAATGGTGGCTGAAAATAGCAGATACATAAATTTAGGCGAGTGGGTACACTTCGATACCTATGCTACATTTGCCAGTGGTAATGTGGAGTTGAAGAAGTTTGAGGGGAAATGAAACCAGTATCGTCTTTATTTTGGAGATTGAGTCGACCGATCACCATGAGCGGTCAAAAGGCTATAGTGAGCATTATCTTTACAGCTTCCATCATCACACTTTCCAATCACAACTTCTGCTTTGCTCAGACACCCATCAAAAAAATAAAAGAGTTTAATGCTGGCGAAATCAAAGCCGCGACCGTTGACCGCCTCGGGAATTTCTTTCTGGTCCTAAAAAAAGGACGCGTACAAAAGTACGATGCCAACTGCAAATTGGTGGCTTCTGCCAAAATGCAGCCCGACTTACTGGAGCCGTGGTTTCATCCGGGCATTTTTTCATTTAGCCGATCGCAGAAAAAAATCATACGTTATGGGCGACATTTTGAAAATCCGGTGTCAACGGAACTTGATGCATCTTGGGCTATTGAACCGTACTTAGTAACTGTTCGTGCCGATAACCACATTTGGATTCTAGACAAGGCCGATGCCTCGCTCAAACACATCAATCCAATAACGGGTGCCACTGTATCAGAGTTTTCTATTGACACAACGCAATTTTTAACACGCCCAAACTTCACGCACATTCGAGAGTACCAAAATATGTTATTTGTATTAGACCAAAACTCGGGCATTTTGATTTTCAGCATTTTTGGCAAGCAAGTGGAGCTTATCAAAAAAGCGGGTATTCGTAACTTCAATTTTGTGGGCGAAGAACTGTACTATGCAAGCGGAAATACCATTCAGTTTTTCGACTTGACCACCGAAATTACACGCGAAGTAAAAGTGGAAGGGAGCAATCAATTCGCACTGGTAACAGATGAACGAATTATTTTAATTGACGATAAAAACCGCGTGCGTGTTTGGGAGACACCCATTGCAAAGATTGATTAACAGAAAATAATGTTTGAATAGCGGCCGACAGCTTTGATCTTAGTGTTTAGTCCATTAACAACAACGCCTCGTTACCGCTTCGCTCGCTTCACCAGCTCTTTGCGAGAAATAGACAATAGCCTGCCAATGGGTTTTCCGTTAAAATAGGTCATTACCCTCAAATCCATCTCGTTGCCATCAGGAATGACAAATGGTGCCGCATACCGACTAGATTTTTTCGTAGGGAATGTATTATCGTAAGTGTAATATAATTCTGCGTCCGGATAGTCACACCTCAAGAACGCTTTTAAGCTATTTCCATCCATCCTTGTTTCGATAAAAGGGTCGTACAATGATTTGCAAACAGGAATTTCCTCATGATCGAACCAGTTAAAATGCTGATCTAATTTCTTTGTAAACCACGGCCAATTTTTTTTTGACTCGCCACTCCAAAGTGCCTCGGCTGTTGCCAATGCGCGGGGGTAGGTCATATAAAAAGCATGTTCCAGCGTAGGCACTTGTTCTGTCCATAAGTTGGCCTGTCCGCCCATCACCAACTTGGCGTCAATGCCTGCGGGAAGTGGATTGAATTCATAAGCAGTTTTCAGCGTGAGATCGCTATAGATCGGAAATTCGAGGGTGTGATCTCCTTGTGTATAGTCAAGGTAGCAATACCTTGTGGGCGTCATCACCACCTTGTGTCCTTTTTTTGCTGCTTCCAAGCCGCCTTCAAATCCCCGCCAACTCATCACCGCTGCTCCTTCCGCCAATCCCCCATAAAGAATTTCGTCCCACCCTATCATTTTCTTGTTCTTTGACGAAACTATTTTTTCTACACGCTTCATAAAATACGACTGTAGCTCCAGAGAATTAGTAAGGCCTTTCTCTTTCATCAATCGTTTACAGCCTGGGTCTTTCTCCCAATACCCGTGGTAGGCCTCATCGCCACCCACGTGGAGGTACTCACCCGGAAAAAGCATCGCCACCTCACCAAGAATTTTGTCTAACACTTCATAGACTTTCTCGTCAGCCGGATTCAGCGTGTTTTCAATCAACATCTTAAAAGTGCCATTGCCATACCATTCCGAAAACTTAAACCCACAGCTCACTTGCTTCGGTTCTTTTCTGGTGCTCAACTCAGGAAACGCGGCTAACAATGCCATGCTATGGCCGGGCACATCAATTTCTGGAATGATGGTAATGTGTTGTTTGGCGGCATAAGCCACAAGGTCTTTGATTTGTTCTTGCGTGTAAAACCCTCCATATGTTTTGGGTTCGTCCATGGCAGGCATGGACCGGGTACCAAACTTTCCGTAGCGAACGGCACGCATCGAACCTTTTTGAGTTAGTGCTGGCAAACTCTTGATCTCAATGCGCCAGCCCTCATCATCGGTTAAGTGCCAGTGCAAGGTGTTGAATTTGTACTGCGCCATTACATCAATGTACTTCTTTACCTCATCTGCCGTGAAAAAATGGCGGCTCACGTCTAGCATAATGCCCCTCCAGCCAAACTGGGGCGAATCGGCAATCTCAAATGACCTGAGAGAAAAACCGGCTCCCGGTTGCGGTGGCAAAACTTGCAACAGTGTTTGAATACCACGAAATACGCCAACATTGGAGCCTTTAATCTCCAAAGTATTGCCGTTTAATTTAATCTGGTATGCTTCAGGATTTTCAAACGCCCCCACGTCCATTTTAATATTCAGACGGTTATCGGCCAGGACATCGCGAAGCAAATATCCGCGCTTGGTTAATGTATTCTTTAAAAACTCCGCCTCATTCAGCAACTCGGGCTTAGCAGAAACAACTACTTCATTCGAATACTCACGCACTTCGTTTCCATACACTAAGCTTTGCGGCTCGGGTATGATAGTCAACTGCGCGTTTGCACCGATCGACAGTGCCAGCAGCAAGGTGAAAGAAAAATACTTCATATAAATGCTGAAAAGATTAAAAGAAAAAAATTATTAAGCTAAGGTTTTACGGCTGTGAAATATGCCCAGTACATTAATAGCGGTTGAAAAACGACCAACCTTATGATGCTGATGATTGGCGTTACCGTAAAGCCAAATATCGGAAAGTTGCCTTTTTGAATCATGTAAATGTGTGATGGAATAAAAGCCAGCAACATGGCAATGATGGCATAACCGGCAAACATGCGAGTGACCGGGAGAATCAATAATATCGCGCAAACCACTTCTGCCATACCTGCAGCAATGTTCAGTGGTACAGCATACAATTTTAAATAAGGCGGAAAAAGACCGTAGTATGCTTTGGGGTTAACAAAATGGTATATGCCCGCAAACATATAGAACCCGACCATTGCATACAGTAAACTTGTTTTTAGCATATGGCAAATCTACAAAATGCAAATCAGCCAGTTTTGACTTTATCAAAATGACGCTCTGCTGATACTAAAAGTCATTACAAAAAGTCGCAGCTGTTAGTAAAAGATAAAATGGTTTGAAAACGCGAAGTGTTTGTAACAACAAAACCATTTGCAACACTTAAACTCGTTTACGAAGCACGCACCCGCGTGAGCGATTGAGTGCATGCTTGAGCCCAGCCCTTGCTGCGCTTCGGCTAGCGGGCCGAAAAAGGCTGGCGAGTAGCGAAAGCGCGACCTGAGCTTGAGTGGTGGCACGACTCCCCGCTTCCGTCTACAAGTCGTGCCACCACTAGCAAGCGAGGGAAACGCCAAAGCCCAAAACAAAGTTATGCGTTTCCATCTCTGTTCATTTTTGAACATCTTTGTACGGAAGAGAACGAAAGCCAGGGCAAAAACTGCATTTTCGGACAGTATTGGCAATGGCACAGTTTTTCCTATTAAGCGACACTTAAACCTAAACTACGTGAACGAAGGCGGCAAAATTTTGATGGTGGATGATGACGAGGACGTGCTGTTGGCAGCGAAAATGCTCCTCAAGAAGAACAATCACCAAGTGATTATTGAAAAGAACCCAAACAAGATTCCTTTTCTGCTCAACAACGATACTTACGATGTGATTTTGCTGGACATGAATTTTAGCAAAGACACTACGAGCGGCAAAGAGGGTTTTGAATGGCTAAAAGTAATTAAAGAGCGCGAACCCCAAGCGGTGGTCATCATGATTACGGCTTTTGGCGATGTGGAGATGGCAGTGCGCGCATTGAAAGAAGGCGCCACTGATTTTGTGCTAAAGCCTTGGCAAAATGAAAAACTGATTGCGACTATCTCTACAGCCATTCGCTTGAAGAAGTCATACAACGAAGTGGATAAGTTGCGCAAAGCCAAAGAAATGCTGGAAGAACAAATCAGCCAACCTTTTCGCGACATCATTGGCAGTAGCGCGGCCATCAAAGAAACATTTGCGTTGATCGACAAAGTAGCAAAGACAGATGCCAACATTTTGATTTTAGGAGAAAATGGAACGGGCAAAGAGTTGGTGGCCCGAGCTATCCATCAGAAGTCTTTGCGCAAAGATGCGTCATTTGTTTCTGTGGACATGGGTGCGATAACAGAGACTCTTTTTGAAAGCGAGTTGTTTGGCCATAAAAAAGGCTCATTCACCGATGCGCGCGAAGATCGCGCGGGGCGTTTTGAGTTGGCCAATGGCGGTACACTTTTCTTAGACGAGATTGGAAACCTGAGCATGGCGTTGCAAAGCAAGTTACTCACGGCACTCCAATCACGCCAAGTAACACGCATTGGTGCAAACCAGCCGATGGAAGTAGACATCCGTTTGATTTGCGCCACCAACATGCCGTTGCATCAGATGGTAAAGGAAGGCAGATTCCGCCAAGACTTGTTGTATCGGATCAATACAGTGGAAATCAACATACCGCCTTTGTGCGAACGCATTGACGACATTCCTTTGTTGGCCAACCACTTTTTGAACTACTACTCAAAGAAGTACCGCAAAGAAGTACTATCGATCACACCCGAGGCGATGAACAAGTTGAAAAAATATGCTTGGCCCGGCAACGTGCGAGAGTTGCAGCATGCCATTGAGCGCGCCTTGATTATGGCCGACTCTGCCACGCTGCAAGAGAGCGATTTTCTTTTCAGTCGAAAAGGGAGTGAGCCTGTAAACGACAGCTTGAATCTAGATGAAGTAGAAAAATCTGCGGTAACGAAAGCAATTCAGTTGCATAACGGTAACATATCGAAGGCAGCTGAAGAGTTGGGCCTGACACGCGCATCTCTCTACCGCAGGATGGAGAAATATGGAATTTAACTGGCGCTCGCCAATTGTTACACGCATTGCAATTTTGGTGTTTACCATCTTTGCGTTTGCCGTTGTTACAATCGACAAAGACCGAAACTTTATTTTAGTGCTCGGCTTGCTGGGAGCAATTGGTTTCCAAGTAATGCAGTTGGTGAAACTGGTGGAATCGCCCGTACAAGCCAATCAAGCTTCGCTGCTCGACCAAATCCGTTTCGATGAAGTAACAACTAGTTTCAAAACCACGAGCCAGGATGAAAACGTTCTACGCGTGCAGCGTGAGATGAATGAAGCCTTTAACAAAGTAAAGCAGGCACGCAAAGAAAAAGATTCGGAATACCAGTTTTTCAAAAACATTGTGCAACACGTGGGCATCGGTATTCTCACGTTCAAAAAAGATGGCGCTATTCAAATCATCAACAACGCGGCCAAGCGGCTACTGCGCGTAGATCGTGTGGAGCACATCAACGAATTGCGCGAAGCAAGCGATGCGCTGGTGGACGCCTTCTTAAAATTGAAAACAGGAGGCCGTGAGTTGGTAAGGTTAAAAGCAGGTGACGAAACAGTACAGCTTTCTGTTTTCGCAATTGAGTTGACGCTACGAGGTGAAGAAGTGAAGCTCATTTCGATGAACAACATTCAGAGCGAATTGGAAGAAAAAGAAATGGAAGCATGGCAAAACCTGGTGCGCGTGCTCACCCATGAGATTATGAACTCTGTAACGCCTATCTCTTCGTTGGCAGGTATCGTGGAGGAGGAACTTGGAAAAAAATTGAATTCAGAAGAAGTTGTGCTAAAGAAAGATGAAGCTGAAGATATGCACTTGTCTGTACAAACCATTAGCAAACGCAGCGAGGGGTTGATAAAGTTTGTCAAGGAGTTTAGAAGTTTAACGCACATACCCAAGCCCAAACTGATGCAAGTGGCAGTCAAACCACTGTTGGAGGAATTAGCGTTGTTACATCGAAAAGAACTAGCCGATAACGGAATTGGTATTTCAGTATCTACTGATCCGGAAACGATGGTGGTGATGGCAGACAAAATGCTAGTGGAGCAAGTGCTCATCAACCTCATCAAAAATGCTATACAAGCATTTGGCGAAAAAACCGACCGGCAAATTGTGATGACAGCCTATCAGAATGAAACAGGTAACGTCTTGATTTCGGTAAAGGATAATGGCACTGGCATTGAGCCCGAAGCCTTAGAGAAAATTTTCATCCCGTTCTTTTCTACCAAAAAGACGGGCTCGGGCATTGGCTTAAGCCTATCGCGGCAAATTATGCGGCAGCATGAAGGGAACATCTCGGTAAAGTCGGAGTTGGGTGAAGGTACCGAGTTCATACTTCGGTTTGGATGACATAGCTGTTACCTACTGGGCACCACCGCAGCGCCAGATGCCTAATTTATTCAAAAAAGTTTTTTAGCTTTGACTATTCTAACCTAGACCCATGGCGGACGTACAAAAAAAAGTTACCAGCATCCTCATCGAAAAATTAGGCGTGCCCGATTCGCAGATTACACCCGATGCCAGCTTTGTAAAAGACTTAGGCATTGATTCGCTCGACTACGCTGAGCTGGTAATGGAGTTTGAACAAACCTTTGACATAAAAATACCCGATGACGATGCCGAGAAAATGCAAACTATCGGGCAGGCGGTGAGCTATATTGAGGGGAAGTTATTGAAGAAGTAGACTGTTGGTTGGAAGCAGTTTGACAATTCTAACCTTACTCTTGCCTCTAATATTTCAGGTATTCGTTAATTCGAAAAAGCTACAAAACCTTTTCATCGTACTCGCCTCCTTCGCCAAAAAAGGAGCAAAGCTATTTTTGTCTTTAAGTGGGGAAAAGTACCATCCGTTTTTCGTTTCATTCCAAAACACAACATACTTGTCGAGCGATATCATGAGAATATCTTGCTCATAGATTTCTTCCCCTTCTTTGTCAAACATGCCGGTGAATTGCAACAGAATGTGGTTCTTTTTAACCAACTCGCCCTTGTTGCAATCAATGCTATTCAGGCGCATAAGCAGCCTGTGCTCGGTATCCCAAGCTTTGAATTTAATTTTACGAGCAGTGTAGTCGGCCATGTGTGAGCTTAAAATTCATAATTTTACAACTTCCATCAAAGAGACCTGTGGCGGCATCGAACAAATTACTCTTCATCATCAACAAATTCTCGGGGGGCGGGTATAGTCCCGAGCTTGAGGGTCGTATTATTGACGAGTGTATTCGGCTCAACAAAGAATGCTCGATTGAGTTTACGCAAAGCAGAGGCCACGCCATTGAACTTGCCAGAAGTGCGGCAGTCGAAAAAAAGTTTGACGTGGTGTTTGCCGTGGGTGGCGATGGCACTGTAAACGAAGTGGCGCAAGGCTTATTGGGCTCTTCTGTTGCCATGGGTATTTTGCCCAAAGGTTCGGGCAATGGATTAGGGCGGCATCTGGGCATCTCAACTGATTTTAAAAAGGCATTGCAGCTGATCGGCTCACAAAAAACATTTCAGATGGACACGCTCTCCGTAAATGGAAGACTATCTGTAAATGTTTCGGGGATTGGATTTGACGGCCACATTGCCGGTTTGTTTGGCAAGAATGGAAAGCGCGGCCTTATTGGCTACACCAAGTTGGTATTGAAGGAATTTTTTTCTTACAAAGAATTTGCTGCCGAAGTAACTATTGACGGCCAAGTACAGGCAAGACAAGCCTTTATCATCGCGCTGGCAAACTCCTCACAATTTGGCAACAATGCGCGCGTGGCCCCCCATGCATCGGTTTGTGATGAGTGGATGGATGTTAGCTTTATCAAAAAAGTACCACTCCTACAAGCTGTGGGTTTCGGACAAAAGATGTTTACAGGAAATTTGAACAAATCTGCTTTTGTAGAAATAGTAAAGGCAAAGAAAATCGATTTGCAATTTCGCGAACCAATGGCTTACCACATTGATGGTGAACCATTCGAGCCAACTGACCAATTTTGTGTGGAGGTGAGACCGGCCACACTAAAAATGCTTTTGCCTCCCGAATCCAGCACCGTCTAACGCGATTTTTCTGCACTGATATTTTATCATCATGCCGTCCCAGGTAATCGATTCGCTATCATCAAATATTTTGACCGTTGGCTTAAGTTGGTCAGAGAGGACTACAAAGGGATAAGATTTTCTTTTTGAATTACTTCTGCTCAACCGGATGGCCGCCAAACTCTTTTCGTAAGGCTGCCACCACCTTACCCGAGAAAGTGTCTTCTTGCTGAGAGCGATAGCGCATGAGCAAGGCCATGGTGATGACAGGTGTTGGCACACCCATGTCCAGCGCTGTTTCCACCGTCCACTTGCCCTCACCACTGCTGTGCATTACTCCTTTGATCGACTCCAAGTTACGGTCTTTCTCTAATGCGTGTTGAGTAAGTTCCATCAACCAGCCACGCACCACACTGCCATGGTTCCAAACCTTGCTTACACTCGCTAAATTGATTTCCGAATCAAACTTTTGCAGCACCTCTAACCCCTCCGCAATTGATTGCATCATACCATATTCAATGCCGTTGTGCACCATTTTTGTGAAATGACCGCTTCCCGATTTTCCGCAATACAGGTAGCCATCGTTAACGGAGATGGACTCGAAGATTTTTTCGCAGTAATCAAACGCCTCGCGCTTGCCTCCAATCATAGTACATACCCCGCGCAGTGCTCCCTCTGGTCCTCCACTGGTGCCGCAATCGAGCAAGTGCACCCCTATCTTTTCAAGATCCCGTGCACGGGTTTGTGTGTCTTTGTAGTGAGAGTTGCCGCCATCAATGACAATATCATTTGGATTGAGGTATTGTTTCAAGTTGTTGAGTATCACATCTACCACATTACCTGCAGGCACCATTATCCAAATCACTTTCCGACCGTTGAGGGCCAGTGCCATATCGCTCAGTTGGCCAAAAGTGACCACTCCTTCCTTGGCGATTTTGTCTGCGGCTGATTTGTTTACATCAAATGCAACCACTTGCAAACCTTTGCTTTTGAAGTTGAGGGCCAAGTTGTAACCCATTTTACCTAACCCTACTAAACCAATTTGCATGTTTCTATTTTTTTGTGGCAACGGACGTCTTGACCGCCCGACCGCCTGTGATTAAATAACTTTTTGTAGCAACAATACCCCAGCCAAACCCACCACCGAAACAATACTTTCCATCAACGTCCATGACAGAAAGGTTTGTTTGAGCGACAAATTAAAATATTCTTTAAACATCCAGAAGCCCGTGTCATTAACATGGGAAAAAAATAGACTGCCAGCGCCCACTGCCAACACCATTAATTCAGGTGCTGCTCCACTGGTTGCTACCAGCGGTAGCACAATGCCCGATGCGGTGAGCGCAGCAACCGTGGCCGACCCAAGTGACACACGCAATAACGCGGTAATGCCCCAAGCCAAAACCAAAGGCGAAAAAGTGATCTCGGCAGTTACTTGCTTAATGTACTCGCCCACGCCACTGTCAATCAGCACTTGCTTAAACCCACCGCCAGCCGCAATTACCAACAAAATCAAAGCAATATCTTTGATTGATAAGTATACCTGACGGCTGATAGTCAAAAGAGTCATCCCTTGGCGTACTCCAAAAAAGTAAACAGCCAACAACAATGCCAGCGCCAGCGCAACCGTGGGCGTACCCAATGCAGTAACCACAACCGGAACCGATGGAAGAAGGTAAGTCGCTACACCACTTACTGCGATGAGGCCTACTGGAAACAAGGCGATGATAAAACTAAGCGCAACAGGCGGCATCACCGTTTGTCCTTTTGCAGCATCGCGTTTTGGAACTATTACTTTCAAATGCGAAAGTGATTTTGAGAAAATCGGGCCAGCCAAGACAACCGTTGGCACGGTAACTATCAACCCATACAAAAGTGTCTTAGTCAGGTCGGCATGAAAAATGGCAGCGATGGCTGTGGGCCCGGGATGAGGCGGCAAGAATCCGTGTGTCACTGATAGGGAAGCGGCCATAGGAATGCCCACCCTTAAAATCGGCACGCCTGCTGACGAAGCGATTGAAAACACGAGCGGAATGAGGATCACAAAACCGGCATTGTAAAACAGTGGTATTCCAACTACCAAACCTGTAAGCATCACCGCCCAATGCAAGTTCTGCCTCCCAAACCAGCCAATGAGCGTGTGTGTAATTTGCTGGGCGGCTCCGCTCACCTCAATCATTTTGCCCAACATGGCGCCCAAACAAAGTATCACCGCAATGCTCTTCAGTGTATCTACAATACCATTGCCAATCGATTGCAGTGTATGCAAAGGAGTAAGGCCCTGCAGCAGGCCTACTGCCACCGCAGCAATAAGTAATGCATAAATAGGTCTTACTTTAAGGAGTATCAATCCCAATAACACCAACACACCAACAGCAACGATTAGTAAAGGCATACAAGTAGTTTCATTTCGTGACGCAGACTGATGGTTCGAATTAAGATGAAAGGTTATTCAATGATGGATACAACTGTTTATACTTGGAAAACAGAGGGTCATAAAGATGGGCCAAGTCTTTTTGTGGCTCCACACGATGCATAACGGGTGGGGTCGCACTCCATGTCCAACCCAAACTACGAAAGCCAATTTTTGCCGCGCCAATGGCAGATGCATCGGGTTGTTCGCGCCAATGCAGTTCTTGTTGCAGGACGTTGCATAACATTTGCACCCACTCCGCAGAACGGGTGATTCCGCCACTTAACAAAATTCGGTCGATAGGTTTGCCATTTTGCGCGATGGTTTCTAGAATATCTTTAAGCGCAAAACAAATTCCTTCCAACAATGCACGTTGAAAATGAAGCCTGCTGTGCGCGACTGAAATGCCGATGAA
Source organism: Bacteroidota bacterium (assembly GCA_018267275.1). GTDB lineage: Bacteria > Bacteroidota > Bacteroidia > Cytophagales > Cyclobacteriaceae > ELB16-189. Next base: position 127,368 of record JAFDYV010000003.1, read on the forward strand.
TGCACCACGCGCCTCCGCATTATATATTGGTGCACGCTCGCCCAACACATAGGGTAACATCATTAGGCCTTCGCTGCCCGCAGCAACTGTGGTCGCTTCTGCAACAAATGCAGATAGGTCAGCAGCCGCGTTGGTGTGAAGCTTTTGAAACCAATTGATAAGCGAAGTACCATTGTTGGTCGCTCCGCCAAATACAAAAGTCTCATCATCTAAAATAAAGTTAAACAATTGGGCTTTCTCTGGCACCACTTGGAAGCGCGATGCCATGCGTACCGCACCACTGGTGCCAACGGTGATCGCCACATCGCCTTCGCGCATCGCACCGCTGCCCAACTGCGCGCAGCAGCCATCGCTCGCACCGAGTACCAACTTTGCTTGGGGCAATCGCAACGCATCTAAAGCAGCCTTCGTCAAGGCCACTGTTTTATATACTGATTCCGGCTGCGACAAGCGACCGGGGTCCAACTCCATAAAGTCGAGTGCTCGGGCACTCCACACTCGATTTTGAATATCAAAACAGCCGGTAGCAGAAGCAACCGAATGGTCGACCAGAAAAAGACCCGTCAGCCTAAAAACCACAAACTCTTTAATGGAAATGAACTTAGATGCGCTCGCAAAAATGGTTGGGTTACGCTCGCGCCACCACATTATTTTACACAGTGGCGACATTGGGTGCACCGGTGTGCCTGTTGCTCTCGCCAGCAGCAGCGCGTGTGGGGTCAACGATTTTGCCTGCTCAATGGCTCGTGTGTCTGCCCAGATCAACAACGGTGTGAGTGGGTTGCCCGCCTCATCTACCGCCATCACGCTGTGCATGGCAGCACTAAAAACTAATCCTTCCAATTGCAATCCTGATAAAGACGCATTGATGGAACGTATCAGGTCAGCCACTTCCTCAAAAATTTGTTCAGGATTTTGCTCTGCTTCGCCACCACTACCAAAATGGGTTGGATAAAAACGTTGGTCAGACGCCAGCACATTGCCCGCAGCATCTACGGCAAGTGCCTTTGTGCTGGTAGTGCCAATATCAATGGCAATCAGATAAGCCAAAACGATGCTGCTTTTAGGTGACCAAATTAACGACATACTTCAGCCATTCTCAACCATCGGCCAATCTTTTTCGTACCTTGCAAGGCGATGAAGATGAAGAAAAGGTATTGGTTTTTATCGATTGCCGTTGGCTTAGCGATTGTTGCTTTCACCCCTCCGGCCGACCGTTACTTCGAGATTGCCAGAAACATGGAAATTTTCGCTTCCCTGTTCAAAGTAACTAATGATTTATATGTAGATGAGGTGAGCCCCACCAAAATGATGCACGATGGCGTGGACGCCATGCTGAACTCCTTGGATCCTTACACCAACTATTTTTCAGAAGACCAAGTTGAAGACTTTCGCATCATTAACACTGGCGAATATGGCGGCATTGGCGCACTGACGAGAACCTTCAATAAACGTACGGTGGTCTCGATGGTGTATGATAGCTACCCAGCTTACAAAAATGGTTTACGCATTGGCGATGAGGTAATCAAAATCAATGATGTAGACCTTGCAAAACTGACGGTTGAAGAAGCTGGCCAATTAATGAAAGGTCAGGCCAACACAATGGTGAAGCTAACTGTGAAGCGCTTCGGCCACGACAAGCTGATTGAGTTGGAATTCAAACGCGAGAAAATAAAAATCAGCAATGTGCCGTACTCGGGCATGCTCGGCACCGATATTGGGTTTATTCAGTTGACAGAGTTTACCACAGATGCCGGTAAAGAAGTGAAGAACGCGCTGGCCTCCTTAAAGGAAAAAGGTGCGAAGCACGTAATCTTGGATTTGCGCGGCAATGGTGGCGGCCTTTTAAACGAAGCGGTAAACATTTGCAATCTTTTTATCCCAAAAGGAAAAAAGGTTGTAGATACGAAAGGAAAAATTGAAGAGTTCAATCAAACCTATGAGACCAAGCAGGCTCCGTTCGATGTGGATATTCCTGTAGTGGTGCTCATCAACCGTAGCAGTGCTTCAGCATCGGAGATTGTGGCTGGTACGTTGCAAGATTACGATCGGGCCGTGATTGTAGGCGAAAAATCTTTTGGTAAGGGATTGGTGCAATTATCGAAGCCGCTTCCCTACAATGCAATGGTTAAATACACCACGGCTAAGTATTATACGGCATCAGGCCGTTGCATTCAGGTGCTGGATTACACCCACCGCAGGGCAGATGGCAGTGCAGGGCCAGTACCTGATTCGTTGAAGCAAGCATTCAAAACCAAAAATGGCCGCACAGTTTTTGACGGTGGCGGCATTGATCCTGATGTAAAAGTGGATGCACGCGAAATGGCATCAATCACCAGTGCATTGTTGGCAAATGGCTTTGTATTTGATTTCGCTACACAATACGCGCATGAACACAAAACCATTGCAGAACCCAGGCTCTTTTCCCTTTCAGATGCTGAGTATGCAGAATTTGTGGCATGGATGAAAGGAAAAAAACTTAGTTACGCTTCTGAACTCGATACGCAACTGCAAGAGTTGGAAGAGATGGCAAAAAAAGAAAAATACCTCAACGACTTAAAACCAACATTGGAGCAACTGCGCCAGCGCGTACGCGAAAGCAGAAAGCAAGATATGTTGCTTTTTAAAGATCAAATCAAAAAGTTACTCGAAGAAGAAATTGCCTCGCGATACTACCTCGAGCGTGGCGTGGTTGAAGTCGGTTTCAAGTACGATGACGAAGTAAAAAAAGCCATTGAGGTTTTGCATAATCCCGCCTTATACCAAAAGACCCTCAACATCAAGTGATACTGCGGAGGCTACCCAAGCGTTATGCAAAATGGTTGATTTCGTTTTGTGTATTCGCATTGTTGCTGGTACTAATGGACTCTTGCTTGCAATTTAGAATGAGCAAGCGCGAAGTGCGTAAGTTTTTTGCCGACAAAAAATACAAAGGCACGCTGCACACGTACGTTGCGCACGAACAGAAAATCAACTACCTGCAGGTTGGCGAAACGCATTTGCCACTTATTGTTTTCTTTCATGGGTCGCCTGGCTCATTGAGTGCGTTTATTGACTTTATGGCTGACACGTTGCTACTGAACAGAGCACAACTGATCTCGGTAGACCGACCCGGTTTTGGTCAGTCAAATTTCGGCTACGCCTCAAAATCAGTACAGCAGCAGGCAGCCGCCATGGCGCCTATTCTGGCACAACACAAACAAAATCGCCCGATTATCTTAGTTGGACATTCTTTGGGCGGCCCTGTTATTGCGCGCATGGCCATGGACTATCCTGACTTGGTGGACGGGCTGGTGATAGTGGCTGGCTCGATTGATCCGGACCTGGAGCCAAATGAATGGTTTCGTGCCCCGCTCGCCACACCGTTTATCAAGTGGATGTTGCCCCGATCTATTCGCGCGAGCAACGAGGAGATTTACCACCTCAAACCAGAGTTGCAAGCCATGCTACCGTTGTGGAAAAATGTTCGTGCAAAAACTATTTTTATACAAGGAAAGAAAGATGTACTGGTAGACCCCGGCAACGCAGCCTTCGCAAAAAAAATGATGACCCAAGCGGATGTTACACTGGTGGAGGTAGAAGGAATGAATCACTTTGTGCCGTGGACCAACCCGGAGCTGATACGGAGTGCCCTTGTACAAATGCTAGATGATTTGCAAATGCAGAATGGAAACTAAGGTGTTGGTTTTAGAACTTGTGTTACATTGATGGGGTTAGGCGTAAAGCACAAAATAAAAATTACGATAGCCAACCAACCCAAGATGACCCTACCCCGACTCAATGGCTCCTCAATTTCGCAAGGTGGGTGTTGCACACCTACAAACGTGCCAAGTATGAAAACGAATAGCAACCAACCGGAATATCCCTGCAGGGTTGGCACCCAATAAGTTAACCCATATTGCAAAGTGAATATCGCCAACGCAATCAAAAACGAATCGCGTGGCGGCAATTTCAAACCACGGAGGCAGAAAAATAAAAAAGCAATAAAAAACGGTATATAGAGCAACAAATCATTGGTAGGCATGTATGGGTTAACAAAACCTAAGCCGGCATAGAACAAAAACAAAATGAAGAAACCTGCTGCAATGATTCGATGTGTTTTAAATCCGACAAGGCCATAGAGCACATGGCCGCCATCTAATTGACCGATTGGTAATAAATTCAAACAGGTAAACACCAACGAGAGGTACCCGGCAAACAAGAAGGGATAATGCATAATCTCATGCATGTTTGGAATGCGTGCCGGGTCTCCAACAAAACTTTCAAAAAACATGAGCATCAGGTTACGCCCAATCGTAATGTCTAATACGCCATTGGGCATGTTATCGGGTTGGTACACATACTTTGCATAGTCCATTCCATACTGCTTGTACTCGGGATGAAACTGAAAAACGTAGTCAGCAGGTGGAAGGTGAGTGTAGCCGTACCAAAGAAATCCTACCGCCACAACAAATCCCGCCAACGGTCCGGCAATACCAATGTCAAAATTTTCCTTGGTGGAGCGCACAGGACTTTTCAACCGAATCAAAGCGCCCATGGTACCCAACATAAAACCGGGAGGCAACGGAATGTAGTACGGCAAGGTTACTTTAACGCGGTAGTATAGTGCAACAAAATAATGCCCAAACTCATGTGCCGTTAGTATCGACAAAAAGCAAATTGAATATGGAAGCCCCGCAGCGAAGTCGGCCCACGTATAGCCCCAATTCACAAATACCCCTTCGGTGGTCACCGCGATAATTGGTTTTCCAAAAGTGAATTCCGCCCCGGCAAGGGTGGTGGTTACAAACGTAACAGCAAATAAAGAAAAGTGGAGCAGGTATTGTTTTATCTGAGAACTCATTGAAATATCGAATAAAGTTGTTCGGGTGAAGTAAGATGAACAGTAGCGATACCCAGTTGACGGGCAGCTTCTACATTTTGCTTATTATCATCAATAAACAGTGTTTCATGGGGCTTTAGTTTTTGTTGCGTAAGCACAAATTCAAAAATCTCGCCATCGGGTTTGCGCATACCGATTTGGTGCGAATAGTAAGCCCGCTCAAATAATCCGTCAAAATTATTGATGCCGGTATACCAAATGGTTTTGGTGAAGGCATGCCAATGAATGACATTGGTGTTACTCAATAGAAAAGTGCGATGTGTATTCTTTAATTGATCCAGCAGTGTTGCCTTTGCAGGGGGAAAATCCAGTAGCATCGCATTCCATGCATCATCCAAGGCGTGGTCGGGTGCAGCGGTTTGCAAGTAGTCACGTAATTGATGGCGAAAGACTTCGGCCGAAATCAATCCTTTTTCAAAATCAAGAAACAGTTGCAAACTTCCAGCATCGCGTTGAATCTCCGAAACGGGTCTGCCGCTGATTTCAGCAAAAGCGAGATAGGTTCTTTCTACTGCTAGATTCAAAAGCACCCCGCCTAAATCAAAAATCACATTCTGAATACCTTGCACGCCCACCTTTGAATTTTGCTCGCCAAAGATAGGCGAAAGAAATAGTATCGACACACCATTATTTTCGCCACAAAATTCATTGAACGGTAATTTTACGTTACAGATTTTCTCATATCTTTACCATGCACCTAAGCCGTATTTATGGAACCTATTGTCATCATCGTATTTGTAGTCGGCTACATCGCGATAGCCCTCGAGCATCCCATCAAAATCAACAAGACGGCTTCGGCCCTCTTAGCAGGCGTCATTTGCTGGACGTTGCACGCGCTTTCCAGCGATCCTGAAGGCGTAAAAACAGAACTGTCGCATCACCTCGCCAGCATTTCAGAAATATTGTTTTTCTTGATGGGCGCCATGACCATTGTTGAATTAGTGGATGCCTACCAAGGGTTTAGAATTATTACAGACCGCATCAACACAAAAAACCCAAAAGTGCTATTGTGGCTGATTTGCTTTGTTACGTTCTTCCTGTCTTCAATATTAGATAACCTCACAACTTCTATCGTGATGATTTCCCTCATCCGCAAACTTATACCCAACAAAGAGATGCGGATGTTTTTTGCGGGCATGATTATCATCGCTGCCAACGCTGGCGGAGCATGGACACCCATCGGTGACGTTACCACCACCATGTTATGGATTGGTGGCCAGATCAGCACGGTAAACATTATGAAGGTGCTGTTCATACCGAGCGTAATGTGCTTGCTGGTACCACTCATTTGGTTAAGCTTTACGCTGAAAGGTGAACTGGGGGAACGAAAAGATACAGCTCACATGCACACCGATGGGCATGGCGAAAAAATAAAAGGAAGCACCGTAATGTTGATTTTAGGTGTGGGTGCGTTGGTGTTCGTTCCGGTGTTTAAAACCATCACGCACTTGCCACCTTATATCGGCATGCTGTTGGGCTTGGGCGTTATTTGGGTGGTGTCGGAATTAATTAATCCTCATGCCGATGAAGCGGCCCGCAAACCTTATACCGCTGCTGGGGCGCTTTCGCGGATTGATTCGTCAAGCGTACTTTTCTTTTTGGGGATTTTGTTGGCCGTTAGCGCGCTAGAGTCAATGTCAATATTGCATCACTTCGCCACATTCTTGAACGATACCCTTGGTGACAATCGCATCATCATTACCATGATTGGCTTGCTCTCGGCCATTGTGGATAACGTTCCACTGGTAGCAGCGAGCATGGGTATGTACAGTTTAGAAATGTATCCGCAAGACCATTTGATTTGGGAATATCTCGCCTATTGTGCCGGCACAGGCGGAAGTATTTTGATCATTGGCTCTGCCGCAGGCGTGGCCGTTATGGGTATGGAGAAAATCGATTTTATCTGGTACCTCAAGCGCATCAGCTTGATTGCCATGCTGGGCTATTTTGCTGGCGCAGGATGTTATCTGTTAATTGAGCATCTGTTTATGGGGTATTGACTATTTCACGCCTCTCCAATTGAGGAGTTGATGTTCGGTACTTTGTTTTAAACACATCATTTTGTTTTGTTGGTCGAACTAACGAGTAAGCTCTCAAGAGACTAGTTTGATTCGATATCCCAACCTGAAAAAACATTCCGGTCTGGCAAGCCACTCTGTGAAATAAATCTTCATTAAATCCGTCTACCGGTGAAACAATTTCACCGTTTTTACGCTTTATGTACGGATTGCTATAAAAATTTCTATGCTTCGATTTTTTACATTTCTTTTTGTTTTCGCTTCATGCGCCACGCTATACGCCCAACCTGCAGGCAAATTCACGATCAGTGGCTATATGAAAGATGCTGCCAACGGTGAGGCGCTGATTGGCGCAACCGTTTACATTACCGAAACAGGCACGGGTGGCATCACCAACGAGTACGGCTTCTACTCCATCACGCTGCCGCCTGCCAACTACACTTTGCATTACAGTTATGTTGGCTATGCGTCTGTTACCAAAACCATTACTCTTTCCAAAAGTGAGCGATTCGATATTGAACTATCGGCTGATGACCAGCAACTGCAGGAAGTAATAATTCAGGCAGACATTGAACAGGCCAACGTGCAAAACCTGGAAATGAGTACCAACAAATTGGACATCAGCACCATCAAAAAAGTACCGTCATTTTTAGGTGAAGCAGACTTGCTGAGAAGTTTACAGCTACTACCGGGTGTAAGCACGGTGGGCGAAGGCGCAGCGGGCTTTAACGTGCGTGGTGGTAGTGTTGGCCAAAACCTTATTTTGTTAGACGAGGCACCCGTTTACAATTCTTCTCACCTCCTGGGTTTCTTTTCGGTGTTCAACCCAGATGCAGTGAAAGACACGAAACTCTACAAAGGCGGCATTCCATCTCGCTATGGCGGCCGTTTGTCTTCATTGCTGGATGTGCGCATGAAAGAAGGTAACAGCAAAAAATTTGAAGCGACCGGTGGTATTGGAAGTATCTTCAGTCGCCTGGCCATTGAGGCACCGATTGTAAAAGACAAAGCATCATTTATTGTAGCCGTACGCAGGTCGTACATCGATGTGTTGGCGCGCCCATTTGTTCCCTTGTTGAAAAATGGTGGGGCACTTAATTTTTACGACATCACCCTCAAAACCAACTACAACATCAACCCCAAAAACAGGATCTACCTTTCGGGATATTTTGGCCGCGATAATTTCTTTTTTGAACGGAACCAAGGTTTTAGCTGGGGCAATGCTACGGCCACGTTGCGTTGGAACCACATCTTCAACGACCGATTGTTCTCTAACTTCACGGCCGTGTACAGCAACTACGATTACAAATTACAATTTGGTCGAAACGATAACGATTCATTCAAGTGGAACTCACAAATCTCTAACTACATCTTTAAACCACAGTTTACTTACTTTATCAACAGCAACAACGAGTTGAACTTTGGCGGTGAAGCAATCTTCTACACATTTGAACCGGCCAATGCCGTGGGGGTAAGCAATGGTGCACCCACGGATGTCAGCATACCGAAGAAGAACAACTTAGAAACAGCCTTATACATCAGCAACTCGCAAAAAATCAGCCCAAAGCTGAGCATCGATTACGGATTGCGTTATTCGCTATTCAATTATTTTGGTCCTGACTCAGTATATACTTACAGCAATGAAACTCCGGGCACACGGAGATTGCCAATTGCATCTCGATATTACAAAAGTGGAGAAGTGATTGCTACTTATGGCAATTGGGAACCACGTGTGTCATTTAAACTGCAAACCTCACCCACCTCTTCTGTAAAAGGTAGTTACAACCGCATGGTACAATACCTGCACCTTATCTCGAATACCACCGCGAGCAACCCGTTGGATGTATGGAATCCCAGTACCAACAATGTAAAGCCGCAAATAGGCGATCAGTTGACTGTCGGTTGGTTCAAAGATTTGGGCGCTAGCCGTATGTATGAACTGTCGTTTGAGGCATATTACCGAAAAACACAAAATCAACTCGATTACATTGATGGTGCTGATTTGCTCATTAACCGCTACTTAGAGGGCGACTTGCTTTCTGGTGAAGGGCGAGCTTATGGTTTGGAATCATACTTCCAAAAGAAAACGGGTAGACTTACCGGCTGGGTGGCATACACGTTGAGCAGAACCGAACTAAAAGTAGATGGTATCAATAGCGGCAACTGGTACCCCACACGTTTCAATCAGACACACAATTTGAAAATTGCTGCGTTCTATGAAATAAACAAACGCTGGTCGTTTTCCGCAAACTTCATTTATACATCAGGCACTCCCACCACGTTTCCTACGTCACGTTTTGTAAGTCAGGGAATATTGGTGCCTTACAACGCTGAAGACACCCGCAACAACGTAAACTTGCCCGCATACCATCGGCTAGACATTTCGTTCCAGCTGAATGGCAAGAAGCTCAAGCGTAACGGCAAAGAGCGAAAGAACACAGACTATTGGGTATTTGGTTTGTACAATGTCTATGCACGACAAAACCCATTCTCAATATATTTTTCGCAAAACAACGACCAGCGCGTGCCACAAGGTCAGCCTATTTCTTCACAGGCAACGCAGTTGGCAATCATTGGCACTATCGTTCCATCGGTGTCGTACAACTTTAAATTTTAGTGAGCATGAAGTACATTAAGAATATATCGTTAGCCACCTTACTTGCACTGGTTTTCGCAGCATGCGAAACCGTCATCAACCCCGAGTTGAAAAATGCGGAGCCGCTGTTAGTGGTAGATGCATGGATCACAAACAAGCCAGGGGCACAAACCATCATCCTCAGCCAATCGCAGGCTTATTTTGATAACACACTGCCGCCACCTGTTAGCAACGCAACAGTTACCGTAATCGAAAACGGCACCAAGACTTACACATTCACAGAAGAGCCCACGAGAAAAGGTTACTACACTTGGTCGCCTAGCGGCAACCAGGTTTTTGGCACGGTGGGCAATACCTACAAACTCACCATTCAAGTAAATGGCGAAACCTACGAAGCCTCGTCAAAAATGGGGCCTGTTTCTCCTGTGGATTCTATTGTGTTCAAAAAGAACGAGCCGACACAACTGAACCCAGATTTTTACCGAGCACAATTCTATGCCAAAGATGTGATCGGTCGCGGAGATACGTATTGGATCAAGACTTACAAAAATGGCGTATTGTTGAACAAACCATCCGAACTAAATGTGGCCTATGATGCCGGCTTCGATTCTGGTGGGCCGTTCTTTAGCCGAGTGGAAAATGGCGTACCCATTTTGGTAGACTTTATTCCTCCCATTCGCAACCGCATGAATCCAAACGACACCGATGCAAATGACAATGCACTGTCACCCTACGTTCCGGGAGACTCTGCCTACGTAGAGATCCATTCCATCACGCTTGCTGGGTTCACCTATTTGCGGCAATTAGGCGAGCAAACAAATCGCCCGGGCGGCTTTGCAGAATTGTTCTCACGGCCGTTGGCGAACATCAGCACCAACATCAACAACGCTAACCCAAATGGCAAAAAAGCCCTGGGCTTTTTCAATGTGGCAGCGGTATCAGGCAAAGGCAAAAAATTCGTGCAGTAACCTAGCTGGGCACTTTTTAAGATGACGGCTTATCGATGGGCCGTATTGTCACAGCCGGCTTTGGATTTTTTCAGTACAAGAAAAATTGGCAACTTGACCATGAAATTGACCTTCTAAAACAATTTCAATTGGTAAAAGTAGGTCATGCGGTTTTTAACCACCGGGGTTACGGGCAATGCAAGACTTTATGGCCAGTCGTATAAAAGTTGTTTTGGTTGATGACCACGGCCTATTTCGGTTTGGCCTGCGAGCGATATTGCAAAATGAACCCGCCATTGAGCTCGTATCTGAATTTTCTGATTCAAGCATGCTAGCCGATCTTAAAAAATTGCGAGCAGACGTGGTGGTTTGCGACCTTACACTCGGTACCGAAAGTGGTATTGATATCATCAAAACCGTAAAAGGGAAATCACCTGAAACAAAGGTACTAGTGATGAGCATGCACAAAGACGCATTTCACATTGCCATGGCCATTGAAGCGGGTGCAGATGGCTACCTGTGCAAAGACGACCAGCCAGCAGAGTTGATCATGGGTATCAAGCGCGTTTTTGAAGGTGAACGGTACTTCTCAAAAGAAGTAAAGCAAGTATGGATTGACCATAGGTTGTTGCAGGCCAAAAACCAACAACCGTTTTTGACGAAGAAAGAAAAGCAGGTGATCCATTACATTGCAAAGGGCATGACGAGCAAACAAGTAGCTGAGAAAATGAATTTAAGTAGTCGCACAGTTGAAACACATCGATATAATATTTTAAACAAAATGAATGTAAAGAGCGCTGTCGAATTAATCAAGTTGTTGTCTGACCAAAAAATCAGCTATTAGCATTTTGGCATGTCAAAACAGAACCAGGTACTTTATATTGATGATGCCGAATCTAACTTGTTGGTCGTAAAGCTGTACCTTGATGACATGGGAATTTCCTTAAAAAGTGCAAAAACCGCTCGGGAAGGAATTTCTAAGTCAAAGGAGCAAGCGTTTTCGTTGATTCTATGCGATATTCATTTGCTGGATGCCAGCGGTTTTGAAGTGTTGAAAAGTATCAGAAGCATACCTGGCCCAAACCGATTTGCACCTGTAGTAGCTTTTACCGCAGACATTACCATCGACAATAGGCTTGAAATTTTTCGCGCAGGCTTTACCGATTTTCTTCCAAAACCATTTAAATCCAAGGCACTGGCCGACAACGTTGGTCTATATCTAGATTCGTTGCCCGCTGTTGAGCTAAACTTTTCTTATTATCGGCAGTTCATGAAAGCGACACAACACGCTGCACTCTCGCGTGCCATCTCAACTGACCTGCAAGAGTTTGAAAAAAACTTTTTTTTGGCTTGGTACCAGCACGATTACGAAACGGCCAAACGGCAATTGCACCATTTTGAGCTACTGGTAAATAACCTAAGACTTGATACGATACAAGGCCTGATCAACAGCATTCGCACAGAAAAGGCGATCACTAAAAACTCCACATTAGTGGCAAAAAAAATCCACCGATATGTACTTGCCCTCCAGCAGAAGCTAACTGAGATTTAGCCATATATAAAAAAAGCCACCTTCTGGTAGCTCTTTTGTACGTTGCCCCGGGGGTGTTTGGGAAGGCCCGGCCTTTGCAACTGGGCGCGCAACGATGTTCAAATAAGTAGAAAAGGGCTACACGTTTGTAGCCCTCCTCGGCACGTGATCAACCTATCCCGTTTCTTACAGCCGATTGTCTTTCAATATGTTCGTCAAATTGGTAAGGCGATTGATCTAGACGCTGCCCAATCAATTGCCACATGGTAAACGGCATGACTAGCTCAGCAATTTTGCAGCAAGCGGAAAACTCAAGATCAAGGTCATTCAACAATTCAAAAGCAAAGTGCGCCTCCACGCTGCGCAATGTCAGTACGTTGTCTTCCACGTCAGGATTTTTTACAGCACCCAGAACATGAGTGGCTACCTGATCGTTGGATAATTGAAAGGTTACCACGTTATGGAAAATGTCAATTTACCATACAAATATTTCATTGAACGTGAATTTTCACGCTACGTATATCTACGTAATTCCCACTAGGAACTTTTTTTGGCGTATTTTTGTCCTCAGTCTGCCGTGTTTCTTGAATTAACAAGTCCACCAACGCGTAGGCTAAGGTGGATAACGGGGCTGACCGGTTTTGACAGGATGCGTGAGGGTGTAAGCAAGCATGCAGGCTCATGGGATGAGAGCCTTGAAAGATAGTCCTACAATTTACGTGGCGAAACAACTTACGCCATGGCTGCTTAATCTGACGATACGTTAGGTTAGCTTGTTCCGCTTAAGAAGCGGGAGGCCATCATCGCCCACACCTCTGTTTGGCGGGTGTGGAACCGCGGTGTCGATAGCATAAACTGGACTGGCTTGTGTTGCGCAGGCCGGTTGAGACAACAGCGACTAAGGGATCTTTTAGGCCGTTGCCTGCCTTGGGGTTCACGAAAATGAAAGTCAACTAAGCATGTAGAAGGTGCACGTTCATCTTCTCTGGACCAGGGTTCGATTCCCTGCAGCTCCACCAGCCCGCTTTAGCCGATGCTACAGCGGGCTTTTTTATGTCCGAATTTAGTGAACTTTCTGCCCTAATAGTCGTTAGCCTTTCAATCACGAAATGCTATTTTTGCAGTCGTTAACAAGACACACATCATGGTATACAATTCCATCATCGAAACCATCGGCAATACGCCAATGGTGCGCTTAAATAAAATCCCGCAAGGCATAAAAGGAACAGTTTTGGCCAAAGTGGAGTACTTTAACCCAGGCAACTCTACCAAAGACCGCATGGCGCTTAAGATGATTGAAGATGCCGAAAAAGCGGGTATTTTAAAGCCCGGTGGAACGATCATCGAAGGAACCTCTGGCAATACGGGGATGGGTTTGGCCCTAACGGCCGTGGCAAAAGGCTACAAGTGCATCTTTACGATGGCCGATAAGCAATCGCAAGAGAAGATGAACATCTTGCGCGCGGTAGGCGCTGAAGTTATTGTCTGCCCAACAAACGTAGAACCAGACGACCCACGCAGCTACTATTCAGTTGCACGCAAACTCAACAAGGAAATTCCGAACTCGATCTACCCTAATCAGTACGACAACCCATCCAACGCCAAGGCGCATTACGAAACCACCGGACCTGAAATTTGGAGGCAAACAGGTGGAAAGATTACGCACTATGTAGCTACTGTGGGCACGGGCGGCTCAATGTGCGGAACCGCAAAATACTTGAAAGAACAAAACCCAAATCTCCGTGCCATCGGCATAGACACCTACGGTTCGGTTTTCAAGAAATACAAGGAGACGGGCATCTTTGACAAGAATGAAATCTATCCGTACCTGACCGAAGGATTTGGCGAAGACATTTTACCCAAGAACGTAGACTTTGACGTGATCGACTTGTTCATAAAAGTAACCGACAAAGACGGTGCGATTATGGCCCGCAGGTTGGCGCGCGAAGAAGGCATTTTTGGCGGATGGAGTTGCGGCTCTGCGCTGCATGGTGCAATGGAGTACGCAAAAGAGCATTTGAAAAAAGACGATGTAATGGTAGTATTACTGCCCGATCACGGCACACGTTACCTCAATAAAGTGTACAACGATATTTGGATGAAAGACCACGGCTTTTTGGAAGAAAGAGCATATGGCACCGCACGTGAAATCATATCGCGTAGAAATGGCAAAGACACGCTATTCACGGTAACACAAAAATCTACGATTGGTGAGGCCATCAAAATCATGAATAAAGAAGGCGTTGACCAAATGCCGGTATTGGAAGGAAATGAATTTGTAGGCAGCGTAACAGTGAGTAGTTTGATTGAGAAAATAATTTCAGACCCCGCCATAAAAGACAAACACGTGGGCGAAATCATGGACAAACCGATGCAGGTGGTGGCACTTGATAGTACGTTGGACGTGCTTTCTTCTATGCTCAACAAAAACAACAAAGCATTGCTGGTGAGAGATGAACATGAACGGGCGCACATTATCACCCAACACGATATTTTGCGTGCGATGACTGCTTAAACCGGATGCTGGATTCTGGATACTTGTCGCTTAGTTCTAGTATCTAGCATCCAGCACCCAGTGTCCAGACTCAATCTTTGAACTTCAGTTTAAAGAATAGAATGGTTGACGACAACACCAGCGTGAAGGCGTTGGACAGAATCACTGGCAATGAGCCAATCAGAATACCATAGATCAACCACAACAGAATACCAGCACAAAAAAGCGAAAACATCACCAGCGATAAGTCTTTGGCTGAGCGCGATTTCCATGTTTTGATTACCTGCGGCAGAAAAGAAATGGTAGTAAAACTACCAGCCACAAGACCTATACTCTCTATGATTTGTTGATTCATTCGCAAATATAATCCTGCGGTTCCACTTCCTTCTTATCTTTACTGCTGAATCCATTTGCAATGGCAATTCCGTTTCAACGATTGAAAAAGAATTTTGTGTGGGCAATGTTTTGTGCCTATACAGTCATTCTTTGCGGTGCGCTTGAAATACCATGCCATCCAAATCACCAGCGTAGCGATATCACTTTTCAGCAATCGCCTTCGCAAAATCACTTACAAATGCTGAGGCCGTCTGTTGCCAATGCTTTAGTGACGAATAACACGAATGAAACTTGCCATACATTCGATTGTGGATTTATTTCTGAACGAACGGCCTATACAAATTTCTGCTTGCCATTGCTGGCTACTTTTAGGGCAATCTATCATCAGGCACTTTTACAAATCCGCGGTAGTTTACTGTGCTGCATCATGCAGGTGTGAACCGAGTTACCAAATCTTGGTGTCCAGTTCATTTTCTTTAAACCTGCGTTATGAAAAATATCGTTCTATTTCTATTATCTATTGTTCAATTTGCTGCTTTTGCCCAAATCAACGACACAACAAAAAATGAAGTGAAGATTGCCTATGAAGTTTATGCAGACTTTCACTATTCGTACGATTTTGACCGCCCAATAAACCGTTTTCGTTTCTCTGATAGCAGTTCGTAAACCAATTTGCGTTTGGATATGGCTACGGACAAGTAAATATCTTATACAAGAAGTTTCTTGCCAAGGCAGCATTCCACTCCGGTGAAATTGTAAACCTGATGTACCGCGATGAAGACGTTCTTTTGAAATTTATTCGCGAGTTGTCAATGACCTATAAAGTAAACGACCATTTGGAATTTGAGTCAGGTATCTTCCCTGCTATTTTCGGTGCAGAAACTTTCATTAACAAAGATAACTTGCACGCAACCCGCGCAGTAATGACAGACTTTGCACCCGACTTTGAAACAGGGTTCCGGGTAAAATACAAATGGGGAAAATATTGGAGTGGCGTAGCACAAGTCACCAACGGTTGGCAGGTAATCCGAGAAAACAACAACAGCCCCGGGTTTGGGCTGGCAACTGTGTATGACGTTCCCGGAAAATTTCTTTTCAACTGGGGGATTTTTGCAGGCAACGAAGTGTACAAGAGCAAAAATGATTCGTTGCGCAACAACGCCCTCGATCAATTCAAGCTTTATAACAATTTTTTTGGCAGAATTCATCTGGGAAAAAATGGATTGTGGCTCCCATGTTTGACATTGGGCTAATTGAAAATCCGTATACCACCAAACTTGACCAATGGGAGTCATACGGAGGTTCCATTCGCTATGCCATTACTCCGCAATGGGGCGTAGCCGGGCGTTATGAATATGTGCACGATCCAAACTCTATTATCAATGAAATCATCACCAACACACCCAATGGTTTTCAAATGAAGGGTGCAACGTTTACGTTGGAGTATTTGCCAGCCAATGAAATTACTGTTCGTTTAGAGGCCCGTCATTCAAACTCCCTTGATCCTGTCTTTTTTAATGACAAAGGCGGAAAAGTGCGTGAAGACTTTTTTATCATGGCGTCTGTAGCGGTTCGCTTGCAAAACTGGGGCGTATTGAAAATCAACCGAGAGCCAGGATTGAAGGAGCAGTTCTGAAGAAGAAATGCTAAATATCCGCCTTCTTCAGCCTTAAATAACTGAAGTAATTGAAGAGAATTGCCCAACCTATGGCAATCAATACCGCAACCATGCTCACCGAATCTTGAATTTCTTGAAAGGCATACCTTGGGAAAGGCAATGGCACCAAGTTGGTGATGGACTCTAATGGAAAGAACTGTTTAAGCCATCCAAACGAATTCTCTATACCAAAACGAAATACGTTTAACTTAATGATGGCTTCAATCATGTTCGAAAGCAAAAGCAAAACAATGGTAAGCCCAGAACGCTGCACAAACATACCCAGCATTAAGGCGTAAGAAAGAAAAGCAAATACCTCTAAAAAGTAAGCCAGCAAAAACTCGCTACCCGTCACGATATCTGCCCACGCCAAATCAGGTGTATAAATCAATCCAGTGAACAGAATAATTACCAACAACATCCCCACACTCATTAAACTCAACAGCACATTCATCAATATCTTTGATAACATTAACTCCCATCTGCTTAGGCCATCGATGATATTTTGCCTCAACGTGCGATATTGGTATTCATTTGTAATTGAAATCACCACCATGATCGACAAAACAATTTTGAAAAGACCGCTCACCCAAATCAGATTCTGCCAAATATCAGGGAAGTGATACAGTGGTATTCGATTGATGTTTATCTCAGAACCAAAATCCTGAAACTTGCCGGCAATCCACTTCAATATTTCCATGCCGCTGGCCGTAGTAAATCCAAGCGTTACAAAATACAAACCACATATCACCCAAAAGGTACGATAGCTGGTCATTTTTTTAAGGTCGACTTTTACAAGATGCAGAAGAGACATGGTTGTGTAAATTTCTTTGGGTTAATGTGCTTCAGACAGAATTTCTAAGAACTGCTTTTCGAGCGATTTCTTCTTGGTGACCAAATGAGAGGTAATGATACCGTTTTCAAACAAAAATTTGTTTAGGTCTTGGCTGTGAAAACCATCCTTCATCATTACTTGATACAATCCATCTTCTCTTTTGATAGAAGCACTACCCACAAACTCTTGCAGGTATATTGACAGGTCATCGTGGAATGCCATTACTTCCACCGTCTCTTCGCCTTTGCCTACATCATCAACAGGGCCACTGTGCATTAACTTGCCTTTTCGCAATACCGCAAAGTGAGTACATACTTTTTGTACCTCATCTAGTAAGTGACTGGCCAAAATGATGGTTTTGCCATCGGCTGCTATCCGCTTTATTATTTGCCTGATTTCAGCAATGCCCATGGGGTCCAATCCATTGGTGGGCTCATCTAAAATCAAAATGATCGGATCGCTTACCAATGCCGAGGCGATGGCCAAACGCTGCTTCATTCCAAGCGAATAGGTGCGATACTTGTCATTTTTGCGGGAAGAAAGCTCCACCATTTCCAGCACTTTGGGTATATTGTTCGGGTCTGCCCCTTTTATCATTGCGTTCAACTCCAAGTTTTTCTGCCCGCTCAGGTAAGGGTAAAAAATCGGATGTTCTAAAACTGCCCCAATCTTTTTGCGCGTTAAATGACTGGGTTTTTCACCAAACCATGTAAAAGACCCTGAGGTGGGATGCGTAACACCCATCAACATGCCAAGTGTGGTAGTTTTGCCACTGCCGTTCGGCCCAAGCATTCCAAAAACCTGACCGCGTTTTACTTCCAGGTCAAGTTGATTGACAGCACAAAGCTTCCCGAAATTCTTGGTGAGCCTTTGAATGGATAGAACAGTTTCCAAATTCAATTTGTTTGAAAATTTATGACTAGTTATCGTCCTTCACTTCCACCTTCACGCCATCTTCTTCCTTACGCTTTTTCTTTTTCTCTTTGTCGCCACTCACAAAGTTCTTTATCATTTTGCTCACATCGGTGCTCTGGTCAATGGTATTAAACAAAGAACTCGCTTTCTCAAGCGCAATTCGCCCTAAAATATCCAGCACAATCAAACTAGAAGAGTCACTGGCCAAAATAATGGTTCCTTTTACTCGCCCACTTTGCTCCCTCACTAGAATTTCAAAATTTCGCCCATCTATACGCCCTGTCATCATCTCTTCATATTGCTCAGCTCGGTAGCTCTTTTTCAATGAGGCATATTCTCCTTGCGGAACTGCATGCTTTTTCTTATCAATCATCACAAAGCGCATCTTCTCAATATCTTTGATCATCTCATCAAACTCTTTGTTGTCTTGCTGATTGAGCATTCTCAAAGTGTTCTTGTAGAAGAACAATGACATACCCTCATATTTTTTATCAAGATTCTCAGTCGTTTTGGTTTGCGCTTCTGCAACAAAAGAAGCGAGGAGTAAAAAAATGAATATCCGTGTCATGTATTTTTTCTTATCAAGATAAACGATGCATTTCAGAAAAGGGTACGCTGGAACGAAAATTAATTCCAAATTCGGGGCTCACAAAAGCAGAAAAGCTGAAAGCAAAAAGCATGGCGCTTTTCACCTTCAGCTCTTGTAGTGTGCCTTCGTTATTTCTTTTTGTTCTTATCCTTGTCTTTAATCTTTTCAAGGTTATTTAGGCCATCGATATTCACCGCACGGCCGATCTTCGACATCTCTTTCAAGTCAATTTCGCCAAAGAGGGTCATCAGCACAAACTCTTCGTTGCCAGCCATCACCATTACTAACTCACTGATCTTGCCGCCCGATTCTTTGGTGAAGAATCTCATATCCTTGTCTTTGTCGCGAATTGTCATTAACTCCTCAAAATCATTGGTGGGGATCATCGCCATCGCCTCTTTGTACAAGTCGCGCGAATTTCTTGTTTCGGTTTTAGACAAGATTTTCAATCCCTTAATCTTGCTGATGGCAGTAAACAAAGCCTTGTCTTCAGGTTTTTCACTATCCAAGTTTGCCATCATGCTAAACATCTTGCCACTTACGTTTACCTGACTAAATGACTCATCGTTCTGATATTTTGAAAAAAACTTCGCAATCGCATCGTTCTGCGCTTGTGCTGCCATTGCCATCACCATCATCACTCCTAACACTAGCTTTTTCATACTTCTTTTGTTTTAAGTTATTTTCTTTGATACTTTTTTGAATTCCCTTTTTACAACTGAATTTTTGTCTGTTCGTCTTTCTTATTGGTTCCTTGAATTTTCTCTTCCGCTTCGTTAAACATTTTCACTTTGCCAGCTTGCTGATGTGCCTTATTAAAACTGTTCGAAATCATCATCAGCGCTTTTTTGGTTTCTTCTAACGCCATGCGCGGGTCACTATAGGTATCTTCCATATTGGGGTTTGCTTTCTGCACCTCAAGATGAATGAAGTAACCTGCCGCCACGACCACCGCCAAGCCGGCAGCTATTCGTGCTACGTTTGCCCACAACCGAACCGATTTACCCGCAGGCCCGGAATTAATTTTCTGTTTCACTTCACTGTCAAAAGCAGCGTCCACAGACTCTTCCCTTTGTGTTTGGAAGTATCGGAACAGGTGAGCCGTTTCATTCAATGAACTTGGCACATCGCCTTGAAAGTAGTCGCGCAACTGCTTTTCTTCTTCCAAAGAGGTTTCGCAGTTCCAATACTTCTCCAATAATTTTTCGATCTCTTTAGAGTCCATACGCATTTATTTTTACCAACCGCTCACGCACAAAATTGCGCGCCCTAAACAAGTTCACTTTCACCTGGCTCATATCCAGTTCCAAAATCTCGCAAATCTCTTGATAGCTGTAGCCTTCAATATCACGAAGGTGCATCACCTGACGTTGCTTATCAGGCAACGAAGCCATCAACTCTGTTATACGCTGCATGCTCTCTCCAATTTCCGTTCGTTCAAAAGGCGTGGGATGATTGGTTTGCAAGTCAAAGCCCTCTCCCATCGAATCTGTGACCTTTCGTTGCTTTGAGCGCAGCCGGTCGAGCGACAAGTTTTTGGTGATGCGCATGCACCACGCTTCCATGTTTTCAATTGCGCCCATCTGCTCGCGCCCGTTCCACACTTTCACCAGTACCTCCTGCACTACGTCCTGTGCATCTTCGCGGCTCCCTAAAAGGCCCAAAGCAAAGCGAAAAAGCTTGTTTTTAGTCGGAAGTACTCGGGTCTCAAACATTTCGCGGTTCATCGAATTCAAAGGCAAGACGGGGGTGAGTGATCTTTGTTACATGGAAAGATAAAGTTTTTTAGCGTTTTGCTGGTGGCGTGGTCGACTTTTCGTTTTCGCTATTGGCAGTTTAACCCTGCCTTTCCAAGAAGCGGTGCAGCCGCTTCGGTCTCTACCTCGAGCACCAAACTACTGAGCTTTGATTTCAAACTATTACTTTTGAGTCTTATGCGGCTCAAACATTTCAACGTAGACTTAGGCGCCCAAATCTTTTTGGCTTGTTCAGATACATCACGGCTTCGCATATTGAACTTGATTCTGACCAATGGAGAAATGTGTATCACTGATCTGGAGCGCATATTGGAGTTTACGCAAACAAAAACTTCACGCCACTTACTTTACCTCAAAAATTCCGGCATCCTCACCTCGCGTAAAATCAACCAGTGGGCGTTTTATCAAGTGAAAGACGAAGTATTTGATTTGGTAAAACAACTGTTGCAATGGGTGAGCCGCGATCCTGTGATGCAGACCGACCAGCAAACTTTCAAAACGATGTACACCAACCGAGAACTTTCGCTCAATAAACTAAAAATGAAGCCCTTGAGCATCTCATGAAATGAAAAAAAAATACAAGGCCGTATTCTTTGATCTCGACCACACGTTGTGGGATTTTGAAACCAACTCTGCAGAAGCATTGCGCGAACTGCACCATGCTTATGGGTTACATCACAAAGGTGTAGGCATCGATGACTTTCTTCAAACATTTAAACGCATTAATTCGCAATTGTGGCATCAGTACGACACCGGGCAAATTCCGCAAGAAACAATTCGCAAGCAGCGCTTTCATCGGATACTGCTAGAGCACAACATCGATGAATATGAATTGTCGCTGCAATTTTCGCAAGATTATGTGAGTCAATCGCCCAAAAAGCAATATCTGATACCACATGCGAAGACGGTTTTGGAATACCTGCATCCCCAGTATCCGCTCCACATCATTACCAATGGCTTTAGCGAAATCCAAGCCATCAAAATGACGAGTTCGGGCATACTACATTTTTTTACCAGCATTGTTACGGCCGAAAAAGCCGGCCATAAAAAACCCGCAAAAGAAATTTTCGAATATGCGTTGACAGAAAATGGCCTGCGGGCAGATGAAGTAATCATGATTGGGGACAATCTGGTAACCGATATTGGCGGTGCCAAAGCAGCTCAATTGGACACCGTCTATTTCAACCCAACAGCAGCTCCGCATCACGAAAAAGTGACACATGAGATCACAAGCCTATTAAACTTAAAAGACCTTTTGTGAAAATTGAAATGCATATTGATATTCGCAAAGAGTGGATGGAAGAAGTATGAAATTTGCACTAGTCCTTCTCATCTTGTTGGCATTAGAAGCCAGGGCACAGGAGAAACCCAGCCACCCTGTGCCTTTTTTTGTTTCGCACCTTTCTGAGCAAAATAGGGTCTTGCTTTATCGAAAAGGCGCCCCTCGACACACCCTGTTTTCGAAAACCATTTGCTTTAAAAAAAAATGCAGGGCTTTTATTGGATGGCGCACTCATCAGCAAAATAGAAGGTTTAAAGGCTGGGATGACCAACGCACGCCCGAGGAAAAACGTAAAAAGAAACAACGTTCAATGCCTATTGACACGCTCTTTACACCAGCACCAATTGCGAAAGCGAAAGGAAACCCTAACTTTAAAAAAGAAGAGAATACAATACTAGCTCCGGCAAAGACAAAAGAGGTTTTTGTGTTGGATGACGTATTGTTTGAAATCAACAGCTATCGGCTAAACGAGCAGCACACGTCTGGCTTGGACTCGCTGGTTGACATTTTGGCAAGTAACCCCGCCATTCAGATTCAAATCAATGGCCACACCGATAATAGCGGCAGCGAGCGCCACAACTTACAGCTATCGCGCGACCGGGCCGAAGCCGTTGCCATTTACTTGATTGACCATGCGATTGATGAGTCTCGAATTGCATTTGAAGGCTATGGCAGCACGCGGCCATTGGCGAGCAACGAAACTGAAGAGGGGCGAAGAAAAAACCGAAGAGTAGAAATAATCATGACGCGGTAGCGATTATCTCCACGGCCCATACTTATGCTGCACTTCGCTCAACGAATCAGCGTAGGGCCCAAACGGATGGTCGAAAGGTTTTGTTTCTAGTTTGGGCCAATCACCTTTGAAATCTTTCCGCGGCCGTGCCTGCGCTATGACATAGGCGGCCACATCCCACGCTTCTTCCTCCGTCAGTATGGGTTGCAAGTACGTGGCACCTTGCGGCATATTGGCATACACGTATTTTGCAAAATTAGAAATCCGAAAAAGTCCTGCTCCCGTATTAAAACTTTTTTCTCCCCAAAGCGGAGGAAACGCGAATCCTTTGCCGCTGCCCAATAGCATACCCCCGCCATTTTTTTGATGACACACGCGGCATTGCTTTTCGTAAATGATTTTTCCTTTCAATGTGTCGGCCGGGCGATTTAAAAACGCAATATCTTTTAATCCCGAGCCTTCTGCCTTCTTGCCCTTTGGCACATCTTTTCCCACCCACAAAATGTAAGCCACCATGGCACGCATTTCGTTCGAGAGCGAATCCAAATGCTGACCGTTAAGACTGCGTTGAATACAGTCATTGATTCTTTTTTCTACACTCTCCAATCCGCCTGAACGCGCTCTAAATTTTGGATAAAGCGAAGCCACCGATCCAAAATTATTTCCAAAGGCTTTTGTTCCCGCATCAAGATGACAATTCTGGCAATTCATTCCATTGGAGACTGCCGCCACACTTCCCTTGGGCCCCAGGTAATAACTGGTATTGACAATCAATTTACGACCATAGCGAACTTGCGCATTGGGCATAGTAGCGGTATCAGGCGCATGCCAAAGAGAATCGATGGCATTTGTTACTTCACCGGGGCGCGATGAGCAACTCATTAAAAAAGCAAAACCCATCAGTAAGAGCAGTGCTTTCATTGAATGTATTGTTGAATAAACTCAAATGCCCTCACTTCCATCCAATTTTCCTGTTTTCCCTTTAATGAAAAACCAACATGACCTCCCGTTGCCGGAGTTTCTAACCAAACCGATGCATGCGTACGGGCGACATCAAAAGGAAAACATGTCTGCGGTAAAAATGGGTCGTTGAGTGCGTTTACTATTAAAACTGGTTTAGCGATAGAGGCGATGTAAGCCCCTGACGATGCGCGTGTATAAAAATCGTCTGCATCTTTAAACCCATGCAATGGCGCAGTGTATCGCGTATCAAACTCACGAAAGGTTTTTATCTTCTCAAAGCCAGCATGGCTGATTTCATTTGGAAAGACTTTTGATTTCGCCTCAATCTTCTTGCCTAACTTTTTCAGGAAGCGATTCAAGTAAAACCACTTGTTGGGTTTATCCAATTCCTTTGCACTATCGCCCAAATGACAAGGGACCGAAAAAACGGATGCGCACTTCACATTTTTCAATAACGCATCGCCCGATTCACCAAAATACTTTAAGGTTAGGCTACCGCCCATGCTGATACCCACCAATGCCACATGCGAATATGCCCCGGTTGAAACCGCATGTTCCACAACTGCTTTCAAATCTTCAGTTGCACCGTGGTGATAAAACTTCGGAAGACGATTCATCTCGCCACTACAACCGCGACAGTTCCACGCCAGTGCATCCCAGCCACGGGCTGAAAAATACTTCGCCATTCCCATTACATAATGCCGTTCGCTGTTCCCCTCCAACCCGTGAGAAATAATCACAAGTTTTTGAGTCTTTTGTTTTAGCCAATCGAGATCTAAGAAGTCACCGTCTGCGAGTTCTAGCCGCTCACGCTGATAGCAAATGCCTTCAATTTTTCTAAACATGCTGGGCACGATGGTTTGCACGTGACCATTGAATAAATAGCCGGGGTGGCGGTAGGAAGATTGGTTGATGATGGGCACCGAGACTTCAGTTTAAGACGTCTGCTATTTCAGGGGTTTTATCGAATACAGAATGAGCAAACGGGCACAATGGCAAAATTTTGATATCATTTGCACGCGCATACTCAACTGCTTTCATCACCAGTTGCTTGCCAGCGCCTTTGCCTCTCAATTTATCCGACACATCTGTGTGGTCGATGATGATGAGCTTATCGCCCGCTTTCGAATAGGTCATCTCCGCCAAGCGCTCGTTGTCTACTTCAATCACAAATGCTCCTTTAGAACCACGATCAATTTGTTTGATGTCCATTCCCAAAGATAATTGAGAAATTCAAATCGGCAGTGATGGGTACACGTTAATTGTGGATGCATTCTCTGTGTTCTCTGTGGTTAAAATCCAAAAACCAAAGAGAACACGGAGTTACGTGGTAAAATTCGCAGAACTTAAATAGGATTGAACTACTTCGCCTGGTACCTAGCACTCAACACAGTCATCACCAAAAAGAGCACAGCTACAAAACCAAGCGCCACACGCAGTGTTTGCCAATCCGCCAACAACCCGATGATGGGCGGCCCAAACAAAAATCCCGAGTAACCCACCGTTGTTACCATCGCAAGCCCAACACCGGGCGGTAAATCCTTTGTGTTGCCCGCAATACTATAAGCGATGGGCACAATGGCAGACAAACCAATGCCTACCAAAAAGAATCCTGCGATTGCCAAGTATGCATTTTCTAACGAAAGCATTACGGCCATACCGAACAAAGCAATTACCCCGCACCATACCATCAATTTCCTGTCTCCAAATTTCAACCGTGCGCCATCGCCAAAAAAACGTCCTAGCGTCATAGCAAACGCAAATCCAAACAACCCCATGGTGGTGAGACCTTCGTCTGTGGCAATCGACTTCATGTACACGCTACTCCAATCGGCCATCGCACCTTCACCCAACATGCTGCAAAATGCAATTACACCAATGCTCACCATGGCAGCATTCGGCAAACGAAAAGCTGGCTCACCACGCACTTTTTCTTTCGGTTTATCATGAATGAGATTGTAGCGCGCCCAAGCCGCGCCAGCCAATGCCAAAAGTGTTACCACCAGCAGGTGAATAAAGAGTGTAACACCGAGATTGATAAAAAGCGTTCCAAACAATGCCCCTGCTACCATGCCAATGCTGAAAATGGCATGAAACGAAGTCATGATGGGTTTGCCAACATTTTGTTCTACCATTACTGCTTGCGAGTTCATGGAAACATCGAGCATGCCAGCCGTAAGGCCCATTACAAAAAACAAGCTTATCAATGCAACCACATTTGGCAGGACTGGGACTAAAGGCACAAATACGCAATACAAAAAAACTGAGAATATAGTGATGCGTCTGCTGCCATTGCGCATGATGAGCCACCCCGTAAAAGGCATGGCTAAAAAAGCACCAATGGATTGAGATAGTAATACGAAACCCAAAGTGCCTTTATCGATGGAATAAATTTCTTGCATGCGCACAAAGCGCGCAGCTATGCTGGCGTGAACAAAACCATTGATAAAGAAAACAAGTTTGACTGCAACGCGAGATGGGTGCATAGTTTCAAATTTCGACTGTGCGAAGATATGTGATTTGCCTCGCTCAAAGGCAGCAATTGAATGCCAGAAAATTAATACCCCTATGCCAACGTTTGCAAATCGTATTCCGCGCGGGTGATGCGAAATATCAAAACCTCATTTTGCTTGTAGATCGTTCTTTTATCGATGCGCATACCATTTTTGGTCGCAACTTTTTGAGAGGGCAAGTTGGTTAGACTGATGATGGAAATGAGCGAAGGTACTTGGTAATCTTTAAAGGCAATATTCTTGCATTTTTGCGCAGCTTCAATAGCATAGCCCTTTCCCCAAAACTCCGGCAGTAGTGAGTAGGCAATTTCCAATTCAGCTGCGCCATCCACCTGTTGCACTAGTAGACCAGCATGGCCCACCAATTTGCCGCTGGATTTCTCGATGAGTGCATTCATGCCACCCAATCCTTTTTCGTAGCGCTCAAACTGGCGCGCATACCATTTTTCACAGGCAATACGTGGTGTTTCTTTTTCTTCAACCCAGTGTTTGGAGGTTTCGGGGTCTTCGAAGAAGGGAAGCCAAGAGCTAAAATCGCTCGTAGAGATTTCTTTGAGAAGGAGACGTTGCGATTGATAGTTAGTGAGTCTGAAATTCACAAATTTTCAAAACTTCTTGGTCGATTTTCCAAATAAAGAATAACCAACAAATATCTGAAATGCAGTGTTCTTCTGTCTAAAATCTGGCGCAGGCGGAACTTTATAAAGATTTGAAAATCCCAAATAGTATCTAACCCCACCATTAAACTTCCCAAAATCTAAACCGAATCCTGCCGCTCCACCAAAATCGATTTGCTCGGTATCATTTCTCAAGTCAATAGTAGAAGTACCAGCTGTTGAGGTTGCCGCGACTAAAATACCAACCTGAGGTCCAACGTGAAAACTTAGATTTTTGACAAGTTCATATCTAAATAAAATTGGAACAGATAGGTAGTTATAGCTGTTTTCGAACTTGGGATTCGTTGAAGATAGATTGTATCCCATTTGTGAATAGGCCACTTCGGGCTGTACCCCAAATTTTTGAGAAATCATGACTGTCAAATAAATCCCAGCCGCTACCCCTATTTTTGAATCAGTATCTCTTGACATAGTGTTTGTCGTAAAAGATTGATTTGCAAAGTTAGTTCCAACTCTAATGCCCCCGGTTATATTTTGAGATAAGCCGACCACACAGTGAAACACCAAACATGAAGTAAGCAATAAGCGATTTATCATATCGATTTCTCAAAATATAAAATAACCTAACAGCAAGCCTTTTGAGCACCAACTTTGACTAGATGAACATACTGTGACTACTTCGCATACGCCACACTTCGCATCTCGCGTATCACCGTCACCTTCACTTGTCCTGGGTATTGCATTTCTTTTTCAATTTTTTGAGAAATGGCAAAACTCAATTCTGCTGCGCGTTCGTCTGTTGCTTTTTCGGCATCCACCATCACGCGCAACTCGCGGCCGGCTTGTATGGCGTAGCATTTTTCCACACCCTCAAAGCTCAAGCCTACTTGCTCTAACTCTTTTAGGCGTTTGATGTACTGCTCCATCACTTCGCGTCTGGCGCCCGGGCGTGCGCCTGATATCGCATCGCACGCTTGCACTATAGGCGAAATGATGCTGGTCATCTCAATCTCATCGTGGTGGGCACCAATGGCATTGCAAACAACCGGATGTTCTTTGTACTTCTGCGCCAACTCCATGCCTACAATGGCGTGCGGCTTTTCCAATTCTTCAGGCCACACTTTACCAATGTCGTGCAAAAGGCCGGCACGCTTGGCCTGCTTTACGTTCAACCCCAACTCAGACGCCATGATGGCGCATAGGTTGGCTACCTCGCGTGAGTGTTGTAATAGATTTTGACCGTACGAAGAGCGGTAGCGCATGCGGCCCACCATTTTGATTAACTCTGGCGCTAAACCATGAATTCCCAAATCAATCACCGTACGCTCGCCAATCTCTACAATTTCGTCTTCAATATTCTTAGTCGTTTTGGCAACAATCTCCTCAATGCGGGCAGGATGAATGCGGCCATCTTGCACCAACCGGTGCAGTGAAAGTCTTGCAATCTCTCTGCGCACGGGGTCAAAACCTGAAATGATAATAGCCTCTGGTGTATCGTCCACAATAAATTCCACACCAGTGGCGGCTTCTAACGTGCGGATGTTGCGCCCTTCCCTACCGATAATTTTTCCTTTTATGTCATCACTTTCGATATTGAATATTGATACGCAGTTTTCCACTGCGTGTTCGGTGGCCGTTCGCTGAATGGTTTCCACCACTATTTTCTTTGCTTCTTTGGTGGCACTCAACTTCGCCTGTTCCATTATCTCTTTGATGTAGGAGCTTGCTTTGGTCTGCGCTTCTTCCTTTAACGATTCAATTAATTGATCGCGGGCCTGGTCGGCAGTCAACTTGCTGATGCCCTCCAAAATGGCCACTTTCTGTGAATTGAATTTATCCAACTCCTCCTTGCGTTTCTTCACCAACTCGTGCTGCTGAGCAAGACTTTGACGCTCTTCGTCCACTTCGGCTTCTTTGCGCTTTAACTGTTCAAGCTCTTTGGATAGTTGGGCCTCGCGTTGTTTTATTTTTTGCTCGTTGGCGATGATTTGATTTTTCTTGCGGTTGGCCTCCTCTTCAAACTCTTGCTTCATTTTGAAGAGCTTGTCCTTGGCTTCAATAATTTTGTCTTTCTTGATGTTTTCGGCCTGCAGTTCGGCTTCTTTCACAATCAAGTTAGCTTTTTCTGTGGCAGCCAATTCATTTTTCTTCAATCGCCTTTTGTACAAAAAAGACCCTAGCAACATGCTGAGCAGTATAGTAGCTACTAACGCCACCAGTACTGTCACTAATATTCCCGATTCCATGCTAATAACTTTTATGGTTCACTTACCCGCTCACTGTGAGAACTGTCATTTTGCATCGCGCCCTACGCAAGCAAACATGCAATGAAGCAAAAAGGCTGGGTTGAAGAGTGAAAGGTAGAATTACAGAGCTTGCGATACCAATTGATTCAGGTAGGTGACCTTGTCGGCCACCGTTTCATCAATTTCTTGTAGGCTTTCTTCTTCTGCCATTTTATCTACCAGGCAGTCGAATGCAACCATGGCGAGCAAGTCTTGTTTGTCATCAATGCCAAACTGCTCGCGGTAACGCTTTATTTTCTCGTTGATGAGCTTGCCGGCTGCCCGCACCTTTTCTTCTTCTTGGCGCTTTACCTTCATCGGGTATTCGCGGTCGGCTATTTTTATCTTTACGGATAGTTCGTCCATCAACTTATACCGGGTTATCTGCTCAAGTGAGCAATGCACTTATCGATTTCTCGGATATACTCGTCTACTTTCCTTTTCAACTCCGAAACACTTCCGTCTTCCGGGTTTATATGGTCTACAATCTTAGTGATTTTAATTTGATTTTTAAAATTAGAGAGCTGGTCATCGCGCCTGTGCAAGTCGGCACGTAACTCCTGGTTTTCCATTTTCAGCCTTTTTGCCTCTTCCTTTGCTGATTTATGCTCGTTCAGCAACACCAGAATCTTCCGTTCCAGTCCGTTGAGGTTTGTTTTCAATGCTTCTTGGTCCATACCGTTATCTAAGGTTTAGGATGTTAGATTCAAGATTTTTGGCTCGAGCAATTGCTCATTTCCTTATCACCGCACCCATCTTCCCTTCAAATGCAGCCATCAGGCGGTTCATGGTTTTTTCAATTTCTTCGTCAGTAAGGGTTTTTCCCTCATCCAACAACGTAAAGCCCAAGGCATACGCTTTTTTCCCGTTGGGAATTTTATCGCCCTCATATACATCAAAGGCGATGATATCTTTTACCAAACGCTTTTCGGTAGCCAATACCAACTCCCGTATTTCGGCAAACGTCACTTGCTTGTCTAACACCAAGCTCAGGTCTCGTCTCACTTCTGGGAACTTAGGCACTTCCTGCACAACGAACTTAGGGTTTGCTGACTTGAAAAGCAAGGCCGTTGATAATTCGGCATAAAATATTTCTTGTTTGATGCCAAAATCTTTGGTCAACACGGTTTTCACTTTGCCAAGTTTACCGATTTCATGTTTGCCTTTCAACAACTTAATGCCGTATTCGAAAAGTGGGTCGCTTAAGTTCTCTTGCTTTACATTTTCAACATTTGATTTCTGAAGCACGTGGGCAACCTGTTGGGCGATGTCAAAGTAATTTACCCCTTGCGTTTTTTGCTGCCAATTTTCAGTTTCCCTATTACCGGTTAAGTACAAAGCCAGACGCTCTTCTTCTTGGTACTTGGATTTTTGTTCAGTCGAGTTGTTTTTCCAATACACTTTACCAAACTCAAATAACTTCAAGTCTTTTTGCTTGCGATTGATGTTATGTGCCAACACTTCGAGACCCGTAAACAGCATGGTTTGGCGCAATATGCCTTGCTCTTCACTGAGTTTATTCAATATCTCAACCGGCTCACCACCAAAGGTTAAACTATACTTCTGCTGATAAGCCGCATTGGTAAGTGAATTGGTAAGGATTTCAAAAAAACCATTGCCAGCCAACATTTCGCCAATGGACTTTTTAAATTTATCGGCATCCTTTTCGGGAAAGCTGGCGAAAAAATCTGTGCCGGCAATTTCACTTAACTCAATATTATTGAAACCGTAGATACGCAATATCTCTTCCACCACATCAGCCTCCTGCTCCACGTCCACTCGGTAGGGCGGAACGGACACTGTAAAATTCTTCTCAGTCTGTTCGATCACTTCTACATCCAACTTGCGCAAAATGCCGACCATTTCATCGCGCGACAGCGCCTTGCCAATTAATCGCTGCACATTTGCATCTTTAACCAAAATGGTACGGTTGACAATTTTTTGTGGATACACATCTACGATATCAGATGCGATTTCACCACCTGCTAATTCAACAATCAACATCGCTGCACGCTGCACAGCATAAACAGTGTTGTTTACATCGGTGCCGCGTTCAAACCGAAACGATGCATCGGTTTTTAAGCCATGATGCATAGATGTTTTACGAATTGAACTGGGCTGCCAGTAAGCACCTTCTAAAAATACGTTTACTGTTTTTTCGGTGATACCCGAATTGATGCCACCAAAAATTCCGGCAATGCACATGGGCTTGCCTTCGCCATCGCATACCATCAAATCGGAGCCAGTCAGGCTGCGGTCTTTACCGTCCAAGGTTTTGAAAGGCGTGCCTGCCGGTAAAGTCTTCACCAAAATCTTTTTTCCGGCAATCTGCGCAATGTCGTAGGCGTGCAGTGGCTGCCCCAGCTCGTGGCAAATAAAATTGGTGATGTCCACCACATTGTTAATGGGCGTCAACCCAATTGATCTTAAACGGTTCTTGAGCCAATCAGGTGATTCTTTGACTTGCACATTCGCAATAGAAACACCCGAAAACCGAGGGCACATCACAGGTTCTTCCACCAAAACCGGAATGGTAAGACTTGTGTTGGCTACACGAAATTCATCTACAGAAGGAAGAATTAAAGAGCGGTCCTTCACGGCCTTAATGTCTCGTGCAACACCAATGTGTGAAGCTGCATCTGCACGGTTGGGTGTGAGGCCAATTTCAAGAACGTAATCAGATTGCACGTTGAAGAACTCAGCGGCAGCTGTGCCATTGGCTACTGTCGTTTGCAGCACCATGATACCTGCATGGCTTGCGCCCAACCCAATTTCATCTTCTGCGCAAATCATTCCATCTGATTGTTCGCCACGGATTTTTGCACTTTTGATTAGAAAAGGCTCACCGCTGGTTGGATAAACGGTTGTGCCCACCAAAGCCACCACTACCTTTTGACCTGCGGCCACGTTGGGGGCCCCACAAACAATTTGCAGCGGAGTGCCTTTGCCTACGTCAACCGTGGTTACCGAAAGTTTGTCGGCATTGGGGTGCTTGGTGCACGTTTTAACTTCACCAATCACCAAACCTTTCAAGCCGCCTTTCACTGTCTCAAAAGGTTCTACGCTCTCAACTTCCAGGCCAGTGCTCGTAAGCACTTTGCCTATTTCTTCTGCTGATTCAGGTATGTTGATGTACTGCTTAAGCCAGTTGTAAGAAATTTTCATGTTGCGCCAAAATCAAACTTCAAATGTAAGCTTAATTCTTTGCCCACGAAATCCAAGTGGCAATGAAAAAGGGCAGCCACCTGCCCTTTCAAAGAATATGCATTTCGAACCTTATTTCACAGCGGTTAATGTCAACGTTACTGTGTAGGTGGTTCCGTTACCGAAGTCAAATGGCTCAGAAAACTTGAGCGTTGTTGCGCTCAATTCAGAGATGGACATAGTGTAGCTGTCTTCAGATGCCGGTGTAACAATGATTGAGGTTTTATTTGCATTGAATGCCCAAGTTCCCTGCACTTTTACTTGTGGATCAGAGTCGTCACACTTTGTGGCACCCTCATCGACTTTAAAATCTCCATTTGCCATAAAGAACGTAATATCGTCCTTCTCGCAATCATCAATAGCCAACAGGAAGTCAGAAATTGGTGGTAGTCCTTGTATCTGGATGGGTGGATTGATAGTGCCTGCAGTTAGAACCCAACCCTTCGCGTTTGTAATTATTTGATCGCGTGAGAGGCTAGGCGCTGGGTCGTTTTTCTTGCTGCATGAAATCGCAAGTAGCGTCACAATTGCCAGGGGAATAGATAATCTCTTCATTTACTTTTTTGTTTGTGTTTGATACGCAAACATGTTAAAAAGGTTGGTAATTGGTCGTCCATAAAAAAGTGGATTTTTTTTGTTTTGTCTAACGATATCGAATGTCATAAGTAGTTAATTTTGAACATGCGATACAACCCAATTCCGAGCGAGCTATTTATTCGCAACCGAAAACGATTCGCCCACGAACTGAAGCCAAACTCGTTAGCCCTGTTCAACGCCAACGATACCATGCCGACCAACGCGGATGGTACTATGGTTTTTCGGCAAAACAACGACTTGTTCTACTTAACAGGGGTCGACCAAGAAGAATCCATTTTGGTGCTATGCCCCAACTTCCCCGATGAAAAATGGCGTGAAATTCTTTTTCTGAAGGAAACCAGTGAAATGATTGCCATTTGGGAAGGTCACAAACTCACCAAAGAAGAAGCGCGAAAACAAACAGGAATCGAGACAGTACTTTGGCTGAGCGAGTTTCCTCGGGTATTCCGCCACATGATGACCATGGGTGGGGTAGAAAACGTGTACCTCAATACCAATGAGCATTATCGTGCGGACGTTACCGTGCAAACGCGCGATGCCCGCTTCATCGAATGGTGTAAGTCGGTTTACCCACTACATCAATACCAGCGCGTTGCACCCATCGTATCAGCATTGCGCAGCATCAAATCAAGCGAAGAAATCGCATTGATGCAGAAAGCGTGTGATATTACCGACAAAGCTTTTCGCAGGGTATTAAAATTTGTGAAGCCAGGTGTAAAAGAATACGAAATAGAGGCAGAGTTTATCCATGAATTCATCAAAAGCGGATCTGCAGGATTTGCTTATACGCCCATCATTGCATCAGGTGGAAATTCGTGCGTGCTTCATTACATCGAAAACGACCAAACCTGTAATAGCGGTGACATTTTATTGTTGGATGTAGGCGCCAGTTATGCGAATTACAATGCCGACATGACGCGCGTCATTCCTGTGAATGGAAAGTTCACGCCCCGACAAAAAGAAGTCTACAACTCTGTGCTGCGCGTAAAAAATGCTGCCACAAAAATGCTTCGACCGGGCGTAATTTATTTTGAATACCACAAAGAGATCCAAAAAATCATTGAAAGCGAACTGATTGGCTTGAACTTATTGAAAAAGGAGGAGGTAGAAAAACAAAACCCAGACAAACCTCTCTTTCAAAAATATTTTATGCATGGCACCTCGCATATGCTTGGGCTAGATGTACATGATGTCGGTAATATGCATGCGAAAGTTTCTGTAGGGCAAGTGTGGACGATTGAGCCGGGCATTTACATTCGCGAAGAGAAGTTGGGGATCCGGTTAGAAAATAACGTATTGATTGGCGAAAAAGAAAACGTTGATTTAATGAGAAATATTCCGATCGAGGCGGAGGAAATTGAGGAGTTGATGAATTCCTAATTTGAAAATCTACCAATTCGTTAATTTGTAAATTACAAAATCGAATGAATAAAAGAAGAAAGCTAGTCTTTACTTGGATGTTAACTTTAATCGTTGCGCTGGCGTCTGCTCATGAGTTTTGGTTGCAGCCAAGAAAATACCGATTGACCGTTGGCGAAGAATTGAAATTCAACTTTAAAGTTGGAGAAAACTTTGAAGGAGAAGATTGGGATTTGAAACGCCACAAAGTGGAAAAACTGGAACTTCACCAAGGTGTGAAGGTCACAGACTTGAAGAAATTGGTAAAGGCAGACGGCCGCGACCGTATTACGCTGAAGATGAACGAAGAAGGCACCCAACTGGTGGCCATGCAAAGTAACTTCGCCTTTATTGAGCTCGAGGCAGAAAAATTCAACGCTTACTTAAAAGAAGACGGCCTGGATAACGTTGCTGAAATGCGCACCAAAACAAACACGGCAGATAAACCCGCAAAAGAATTTTACGGCCGTTTTGTAAAGCTGTTGGTGCAAGTGGGCAACAAAAAAACCGATTCGTTCAAAAAGATCTTGGGCTCGCCCATCGAGATTATCCCATTGCAAAATCCGTATGCCCTCAAATCGGGCGATTACTTAGAATGTCGCGTGCTGTTCAATGGCAAACCCCTTATCGACCAAATGGTGAAGGTGTGGAACAAAATCAACACCACTACTTTTTTGCAAAATATGTACACCGAAAAAGATGGCACCGTCAAATTCCCGCTCAGCAGCAAAGGCCCTTGGATGGTGAGCACGGTAAAAATGATTCCATCTGAAAAAGAGGGAGCCGACTATCAAAGCATGTGGAGCAGTTTGGTTTTTGAAATTGAGTAATATGAAAAATGCTATCTCTTCGGACAAAGCACCCGAGCCAGTGGGCGCTTACCCGCACGCACGCAAAGTGGGCAATCTTCTTTTCTTGTCTGGTGTTGGACCGCGCCAGCGCGGCTCGAAAGAAATACCCGGTGTGACGTTAGATGCCGATGGTAACATTGTGGCCTACGACATTGCCACCCAATGCCATTCTGTTTTTAATAATGTAAAGTTAATTCTGGAAGCTTCCGGTTCTAAATGGGAAAACCTCGTTGATGTGACGGTTTTTCTCACCAACATGAAGGGCGACTTTGCCACTTTCAATAAAATCTATGCAGAGTACTTTAAAGAAAACCAGCCCTGCAGAACCACCGTGGAAATCAATGCACTGCCCACTCCGATTGCGATCGAGTTAAAATGTATTGCTACAATTGATTAGACCGAAAAACTCTCGCCACACCCGCAAGTGCGCGATGCATTGGGATTGATGAATTGGAAGCCTTTACCGTTTAATCCATCAGAAAAATCGAGCGTGGTGCCGAGCAGATAAAGAAGGCTCTTTTTGTCCACCAAAATCTTGATTCCTTTGTCTTCGAAAACCTGATCAGCAGGCTTAATCTCAGGGTCAAAACCCAAGTCGTACATCAGACCAGAGCAACCCCCACCTTTCACTGATACCCGAATATTCTCGTTGTCGCCACGATTCTCTTCTTGGCGCAGATGAATGATTCTATCTTTTGCTTTTTCTGTTACGCTAATCATATATTCAAAAATTACGACAGAGGATTCAATACAACACTAAAAACGGTAATTGTGTTCCTGTCTCGCCCATAATATAATTTCTCGAGCGCTTCCAAAATATTGCCTGCCCTGAAGTAAGAGGTGTGTAATTCGCTATCGTGCTTGGTCACCCATTGAATGGTGTACGAGTTTTCTTTCTCCTTATAGTTTTGCACGTAGTCCCACATCTTCCGCAGCGCGTCTACTTTATCGGCACCGGTTTCGGAGTGAAACAAGAACGATTGGCTATGGCGTGGGTTAATGGTAATCAAATCGAGCTTGGTCTTACCATCCAACGCATTGTATTCAAAAATCAAGTCGCTAGTGCGCAGCCCCAAATAATCTTTAATCTGCTGCTGAATTTTCGCAGCTTCCACGTGCACATCACTGGTCGTTTCCGTTACTATCTTTGGCATTTGGTGCTTTTGTCAGTTGTGACGCTCGGTATTGAGTAAGGCCACAAAATTAGCACGAGAAGCACGTAAAACAAAGCCACCTTCTTTTGCCAAAAACCTTCAATTGAATTTAGTGTTATACCATGCGCCTAATTTGTTTACTTTTGCGCTCGTTTTGCCATGATTCAAACTGACATTATCATCATCGGTGCTGGTCCGGTTGGCTTGTTCACCGTGTTCGAGGCAGGCTTATTGAAGCTACGCTGCCATTTAATTGACTCATTACCCGTGCCCGGTGGGCAGCTAACGGAAATCTATCCCAAAAAACCGATTTACGACATCCCCGGTTTTCCTATTGTGAATGCGGGCGATTTGATTGATAACCTGATGAAGCAAATTGAGGTTTTTAAACCACAATTTACACTTGGCGAAAGTGCCGTTAGCCTGGAAGAAACACCCGAAAACCATTTCATTGTAACAACAAATAAAGGCACTAAGCACCAAGCCCCCGTGGTTATTATTGCTGGCGGATTGGGCGTGTTTGAACCGCGCAAGCCACCTATTGAAAACCTGGCTGATTTTGAAGACAAAGGTGTAGAATACATCATTCGCGACCCGAAGTTCTACCAAGATAAGCGCGTGGTGATTTCCGGAGGAGGCGATTCTGCGTTGGACTGGACGATTTATTTGGTGGAAAACAAAATCGCGAGCGAAGTTTCATTGGTGCATCGCAGAACATCGTTCCGTGGTCACCTCGATTCTGTTCAAAAAGTAATGGACATGGCCAACGATGGCCGCATTAAATTAATCACTGATGCTGAAGTGGTCGGACTTTCCGGGAACGGCAAACTTCATTCAGTGACCATTCGCCACACTACCATGGGCGACATCGTGAAGGAGGCTGACCATTTTGTACCGTTGTTTGGACTTACGCCAAGCCTCGGACCGATTGCCGATTGGGGTTTGGAAATCGAAAAGAATGCCGTGAAAGTCAATACGTTCGACTACTCTACCAATCGGAAAGGCGTGTTTGCCGTGGGCGATATCAACACCTACCCGGGCAAATTGAAATTGATCTTGTGCGGATTCCATGAAGGCACGCTGGCAGTTCAATCAGCATTTGCTAAAATCTACCCCAACAAAAAGAACGTGCTGAAATACACTACAGTGAATGGTGTTAACGGATTCTGATTTCATGGAAAACACCATCAAAGTACATATCATCGACCGCGAAGGAGAGCAACACGAGCTAGACGCACCCACTGACATGAACATGAACATCATGGAGGTGTGCAAGTCGTACGAACTGCCGGTGGAAGGAACTTGCGGAGGTATGGCTTTGTGCGCCTCTTGCCAAGTGTATTTGGAATCAAGCCATGAACTGCCCGAACAAAGCGATGCAGAGTTGGCAATGCTCGACCAAGCTTTTCATGTAAAAGACAACAGCCGTCTAGGTTGTCAAATTAGAATCACTGAAGAGATTGATGGTATCACACTGAGGCTTGCCCCAAAATAGCGTTTGTGCAAACTGCTTTTTGAAATATATTTGCATCCACTCTGGGGGATTAGCTCAGCTGGCTAGAGCGCTTCCATGGCATGGAAGAGGTCATCGGTTCGAATCCGATATTCTCCACAAAAAGTCCGGTCTTGCCGGACTTTTTTTTATTGCGTGGCTTATTGATGGTTGTTGTATGTGGTTAGGCCATTACAGCTATCAACCGCAGCGCGACTTCAGCCAATTCTTGATCTCCTTCTGTTTGTGAGCGCTCCCGCGCCTCATCAAAAGAAAGTCCCTTGGTAAATATTTTCCAGGCGTCTAAATGTGAAATATGTACTATCGCAGTCGCTTTGCCGGGTGTGCCCGAAAACAACCAACAGTCATCCATCCGTTGAATGCACCAAGTTCCACCCGCTTCACCATCAATGATCACCATTACAGTAGTCCCTTTTTGTGCGTGCACATCACGATAAGCATGCGGCAAAGCACGCATAAATGTTTGCAGCACCGGTGCATACCATTCAGCTGACAACAAGAGCGGAGCACCCACTGCTTCGCGTATCTGCATTTGGTGGTGCCACTTTTCAGTGTACTCGCGGGCAATATGAAACCAATTTTTTGATTCAACTTCACCTGCCCAGGCCACGGAAAATGCGGCTTTCGCATCGGGATCGAGTGTTGACAGGTAATGATGGTATTCGCGGCCAGAAGTCTCCAACTGCTGAATCAATAGTGCCGGACTAATGCGCTGGTACGCTTGTACCCAACTGGCGTTTAAATCATTTAGATAAGCCACTAAACCCCCATAAGTGAAATCGTTCGGCCGCACACCAAAGTAACCATCGCGCAACATTGACAACGTACGCAGATTGCCATCCAACAGATGAGCAGCAATGTCTTTCACAGTCCATTTTCTTGCCAAGGTTGGCTTGTTCCAGTCGGCTGAACGCAAACTTTGGAGCAATGAAATCAGTTGTTGGTCTAACTTACCAAATAAATGCAACGTGTTGATTCGATTCATCCTTCAAAAATAACGGAATCAACCAAAGCGCTGATCTTAGTTAGTTCGTTGCACCGGGAAAATACTCACATTGAGCATCTCTGCGTGCCTCACCACAGAAACATCAACCATCGAGAGAATATCTTTTCGGGTCAATTCTTTATAAAGTTGATTCATGGTATTGACGGGTTTGTTGTTAAACGAAACAATGATATCACCTTCTTGAATTTGTGATCGAGACGCAGGCGACTCTTTTTCAATCCCTACCACAAACAATCCTTTTTCGTTCGGCAAATGATAGTGTCTCTTCACTTTTGTATTCAACGGCACTTCTTGTAACTGAAAGCCAAGATACGCTTTGAATACCCGACCATTTTGGATCAATTGACTCGCTACTTCTTTCGCGGTGTTGATGTCTACCGAAAAGCTCAATCCATTTGCTCCTTGAATGATGGCGGTATTCACACCCACCACATCGCCAGCGGTAGAAATCAACGGCCCACCGGAATTGCCGGGGTTGAGGGCCGCATCCGATTGAATCACATTATCCACCAGCATGCCGTTTTGCGAGCGCAACGTTCGGCCCAAGGCGCTGACCACGCCCGTTGTCACCGTATGTTGGTAGCCTAATGGATTACCGATAGCAATTACAAACTGCCCGATCTGTAACTGCGAAGCATCACCTAACTTCGAAACAGAATATCCATCGGTAAATATCTTCAACACTGCTAAGTCAGTATCAGGGTCTTTACCAATCAAAGTTGCTTCAATTTCATTCTCATTCAACAACGATACCATGATTTTATCGGCTTTGTTGACCACATGACAGTTGGTAAAAATCAAACCATCCGAACTGAACACAAAACCTGACCCCGAACCCGCTCGCTTTAGTTTGCCTTTTTCTTGCTGGTACACGTCAATCTTTACCACGCTGTTTTTCACCGATGCCACCGCATCAATAATCATTTGGGAAAATGGATCCATAATTCTGAATTTTTCCCATGAGGCCAAAAACCGTTCCTCCTTAATATTCGGAAATCTTGTCTCAGTTGTTCATCATTTTAAGTACGCCTACCTGCCAATATGAACGCAACCATGCCAGAGTGTAGGTCTTCGCGGACCAAAACTTTGACCAGCGGCTATTGCTTGGACTTAATATTTTCGTAATTTTCGTGGGTAGACCTGTCTTTATGGCCAAACTGAAAAACATTGTCAAGCAACTTTCTGAAAAGGACTTTAAGGAGATCTATGACTCTCTGATGGAAAGCAATGCCGAAAAGTCGGCTTACCTACTCAAAGCACTGCGCGAACGCCAGCTTTCTGACAGCAAAATAATGGTGGAGTTGGAGGTGAACGCCAACGCTTACTACACCCTACGATCGCGTCTGAACCAAAAAATAGAGGAACACTTGCTGCAACAGATGGAAAGCCCGCGCACCGACATTTTGCGCAAAGTGGCCAACCTCAACGAAGTACTGTTTACCAAAAAGAAGACTATCTCCATTACTACGCTAAAAAAGTTGGAGAAAGAACTGTTGGACTATGATCTCGCCAGCGAACTGACAGTGGTTTATAAGTCCCTCAAAAAACTCAATATCCACTCGCCCGATCACTTCAACTACTCGCAACTATACAACCGACACGTGGCCTACATGTTGGCGGTTGACAAAGCCGAAGACCTGCTGGCAGAGTATTTCAAAAAGTACGGCAACTTTTTTTTGACAGGGGATGAAACTGAGAAACTCGGGCTCACTTTGCTGATGAAAGAAATGCAAAATGTGGCCAAGTTGTATGAGTCGCATCGTTTGTACATTTACCAAAGCTGCATGGGTATTTTTCACAAACTATTTGTGGAACCTGATGACAACCTGCAGCACGATGGCGAATCGATTGAGGATATTTTTGCGCACGCGCAAAAGATTTTTGATACGTACAACCTCGACCCACTGTACTTCCATCTGAATTTGGTCTTCGAATTCCTGCACCTAGAGTATTACAATCACTACAAGGTATATCGGCAGGCAGAAAAGTATTATGAGGAAGTGAACGATGCAGCCGGAAGCCTATTGGTAAACTACAACACTTATACTTTCCCGGCTCAGTTCTTTATTTCACGCTTGGAACGCAGCCTGCGGCTGGGCACGGAAAAGGAATTGCTCGGTGACAACGAGAGCCTGTTGGCCGATATTGAAGCCGATCCGCAAGATGTGCCCAAGCATTTGATTTTAACGATTTACAAAGCGTTGAGTTGCTACTACGCAGATAAGTATGATGAGGCTGCTAAACTGATTAACTCGTTGTTGAATGAAGTGAGCTTAAAAAAGTATCCGTTCATTCAAATGGAGGTGAAGGCCTTGCTCGCCTTGCTGTATTGCTTGATGCACGACTTTGAACTATTTAATCAACACTCCAACAGCATTCAGCGGCAAATTCGGTTGTTTGGAAAAGACGAGTGCGAAAACGTGCTGCACTTTTTGAAGATTTTGAAAACGGCTACTAGTGAAGCGAAGAAAGACAAGCCCAAGAAAATTGCAGCCATCATTCCGAAATTCAAAGAGATTAAAGTGAATTACTTCTCCCCCACCTCGTTCATCAAAATGGACGAACTATTTATCAAAAAATTGGTGGCGCTAGAGTCTGACTGAATATAAAAAAAGTAACACAAGAAAAAAGTAACACAAGACGGAACTAAACGTCCAACTTCACAATGCTATCGTGAGAGAGCGGCTTATTCAAATAAAGTTTTACGTTCGGGTATTTCTTTGAGCGGCTAAAATCTTGCGGGTTGATAGAAGAGGTAAGCATTACAATGCGGCTCTTCTTTTTGGTGACTGGCGCCAACTTCTCAAACTCATCCAAAAATTGGAAACCATCCATCAACGGCATATCAATATCCAAAAAGATGATGTCGGGCAACACTTTATCGGCCACATCCATCTTCTCCATGTTCTTTAAAAACTCAATGGCACTCTTCGCCCCGGTGTGGGTATAAATGTTTTCAGCAATGGCTGCTGCCTCAATCATCTTTTGGTTGATCAGGTTGTCAATCTCATTGTCATCGATCAACATTACCGTTCTGTACTTTTTGCCAGGCATACCGTAGGGTTATAAAGTTCTAAAGTAGCTTTATTGAATTAGTTTTCCAAAGGTTTTTTAAATATCAAACTTAATGCCCTGTGCCAACGGCAAGTTTGTTCCATAGTTAATGGTATTTGTCTGCCTGCGCATATACACTTTCCAACTGTCAGAGCCTGACTCACGGCCACCGCCAGTCTCTTTCTCGCCACCAAATGCCCCGCCAATCTCAGCGCCTGAGGTGCCGATGTTTACGTTGGCGATTCCGCAATCGGAGCCGGCATGAGATAAGAAACGCTCCGCCTCTTGCAAGTTCGATGTCATAATGGCTGAAGAAAGCCCTTGTTTCACTCCATTTTGAATCGCGATGGCTTCTTCAATGGTTTTGTACTTAATCAAATATAAGATCGGTGCGAAAGTCTCTTGCTGCACAATTTCAAAATCATTTTTTACTTCAGCGATGGCCGGCTTCACATAGCACCCCGACTCAAAACCTTTGCCTTTCAGCACGCCACCGTTCACCACCATTTTGCCACCCTCCTGCTTTACTTTTTGCAACGCGTTGCGATAGGCTTTTACCGCGAGGGTATCAATCAACGGGCCTACATGGTTGTTTTGATCAAGCGGATTGCCGATG
This sequence comes from Bacteroidota bacterium, assembly GCA_018267275.1. Lineage (GTDB taxonomy): Bacteria > Bacteroidota > Bacteroidia > Cytophagales > Cyclobacteriaceae > ELB16-189. The sequence continues at coordinate 169,711 of JAFDYV010000003.1, forward strand.
CTGAGTTTTGCATATGCACTTTTCAGTCGCTGTTTTACTTCTTCGTAAACATTTTCTTGAACAATTAACCTGCGCGTGGTGGTGCAACGTTGCCCGGCAGTGCCCACGGCACCAAACAACGCTCCTCGAATTGCCATATCTAAATTGGCATGTTCGGAAATAATGATGGCATTATTACCACCCAACTCCAATAACGCACGCCCCAAACGCTCGCTTACAGTTTTGCCTACTGCCTTGCCCATGCGCACCGAGCCGGTGGCCGACACCAACGGAATGTTTTCATTCTCGCAAATCATTTGCCCCACTTGATAGTCGCCATTCACAATGCACGACACACCTTCTGGTACATTGTTCTTTGCAAAAACTTTCGCCACTATGTGCTGGCATGCAATACTGCACAACGGTGTTTTCTCTGAAGGTTTCCAAATGCACACATCGCCACACACCCAGGCAATCATCGAGTTCCAACTCCACACCGCCACCGGAAAGTTGAAAGCAGAAATGATACCCACCACACCCAGCGGATGATATTGCTCATACATGCGGTGCGAAGGCCGCTCGGAGTGCATCGTTAACCCATTCAACTGGCGCGAAAGGCCGACCGCAAAATCGCAGATATCAATCATCTCTTGCACTTCGCCCAACCCTTCTTGATATGACTTGCCCATTTCATAACTAACCAACTTGCCCAACGCCTCTTTGTTCTTGCGCAAAGCCTCCCCAATCTGCCGCACCACTTCGCCACGCTTAGGTGCGGGCACCAATCGCCACGCTACGAATGCTTGTTGAGCTTGTTGCATCACTTTTTCAAAAGCACGCGCATCGGTGGTTTGCACACGACCAATCACCTTGCCATCGGCTGGTGAATAACTTACTATGCTTTTACCTTTGGTGCGCAACCATTTTTTGCCCGTTGAGGTGCCAAGATTACTGTTGTTAACACCCAACGTTTTAAGGGCTTCTTTAATGCCAAAATTTTGCATGGAGAGGGTAGAATTTAAAAGTGGTGCAAAGGTAGGGAAAATGTCGGACAGGGTTGTCAGTAATCTTACAAGATGTGTGATGACCTTTTAGCAACGCATGAAATGTTGTTTGTACCTTTGATTGATCTCAATTCATTCGAAATGAAATACTGGGTAGTAACTAGCATTCTCTTTTTATCTGGCTGCAGATATCAGACAAGTCAGACCGATAACAGAAGTTCTTATATCCGAGAACTGGCAAAAATAGTAGGGATACAGCAAGTTCCATTTAAATATGATTTGGCAAAACACAACCCAGATATAAGGCGTTCAATCAACAAGCATTCACCTGACACACTCTTTTTTGATGACTTCAATGGAAGTATTGGCGGGTTGCTTCCTGATACATCAAATTTTTTTGGTTTTATCTACTACAAGGTCGGTGATTCTCATTATCCTTTTTTATTGACAGTGGATAAGAAAGGTAAAATTATTGACAGGCAATCAATTGGCCTTGGGCATTGCGGAGGGCAAGTAGTCGACATAGAAAGTTGCACTGACAGCGTTTCAATAAACGAAAAGTTAGAAATCGAAATGCTGTATGAAATGAGAGGGAAAGTGGAAATTAATGACAGCATCCCAAAAGAAATAAAGATATGTAATTGGATTTCTGGAAAAGGCAAAGTAACCAAAGAAGGAAGAATAGAAGTAACGAAAGGAAAGTTAGAAGTTTGTGATTGAAAAATTTGGTGAGTTACGTGATTAAACACCCTCTTAACTCCCCAAAATCATTTCCAATTTCCACCACTTTCTTTTCACGATGCAAGAAATCTGCAAGTCGGTCGGGTATTGCGATTGAAGCTGACAAGGTCGCATCGACCGTTTCTTTAAACTTCGCGGGGTGAGCTGTCTCCAAAAAAACGCCAACCGTGTTTGCATGATCTCGTTGATATTTCTTCAATCCCAGATATCCGATCGCCCCATGTGGGTCCATCACATAATCAAACTCGCGATGCACTTGCTGCATGGCGTGTTTGGTTTCTTCATCCGAAAAACCAAAGCCGGAAATCTCTCCGAGCATGTGCTGCTGCGAATGGCCAAACAAATCAAGCATACGTGCAAAGTTGCTGGGGTTACCAACGTCCATGGCATTGCTGATCGTTGCATTGGAGGTGCGTGGCTCAAACAAGCCCGATTGCAGGTAGCTTGGCACCACATCATTGATGTTGGTGCTCGCCACAAAGTGATGAATCGGCAAGCCCATTCTTTTTGCAAACAACCCCGCAGTAAGGTTTCCAAAATTGCCGGACGGTACTGAAAATACAACGGGTACGTTCGTTCGCAATCTTGACCATCCATAAAAATAATAAAACGATTGTGGAATGAGCCGCGCGATATTGATGGAATTGGCAGAGGTTAAGAATAATTTTTCCTGAAGCGCTTTGTCCAAAAAAGCTTGCTTCACAATGCGTTGGCAATCATCAAATGTTCCTGCTACTTCTACTGCCGTAATGTTGCTGCCCAGTGTGGTGAATTGCTTCTCTTGTATTTCACTCACTTTGCCTTTGGGATAGAGCACCACCACACGTGTGCCCGGCACGTTCAAGAAACCGTTGGCTACGGCACTGCCAGTGTCACCCGATGTGGCCACCAAAATCGCAACCTCTCTACTCTGTTGCTCGGCAAAATAGCCTAGCAAGCCCGCCAAAAAACGGGCGCCAAAATCTTTGAACGCTAAAGTCGGCCCATGAAACAACTCCAACGAAAAAACATTCTCTCCAAGCGATACCAAAGGTGCATCGAATTCGATGGTGTGCTCCACAATCTTAGAAAGTTGCGATTCAGGCAAATCATCGCCTAACAGGCTTTTGGCAACCAGCAACGACATCTCTTGAAATGACAACTCCGGCAATGCCTTAAATAATTTTTTCGGCAGCTCGGGTATTTGCAATGGCATGTACAGGCCATTGTCTGGCGCAAGACCGCGCAGCACGGCTTCGCGCAATGTTACTTGGTGATTGGGGTTATTGGTACTGTAGAATTTCACAGACTGATTAATATTTAAAGTTTGGTGTCAGGTTGAGCTTGGCGAAACCGATTGGCATCCTTCGTCAAGCTCAGGCTGACATTAATTTATCACTTGGGCTCCTTGTCGATTTACTTTAGATACAAACAAATCACTGGAAAGTTGATGCGATTGAAACACTTTTTTGATTTCTCTTGTCGCTCGCTGCGCGAGTTCTTCTGATGTCGCTAACACAAACAAGGTTGGCCCGGAACCAGAAATGCCACAACCTAATGCGCCCGCCTGAAGCGCTGTCGCTTTGGCCTGATGGAACCCTGGAATAAAATCTGCACGATAAGGCTCTGCGAAAACATCTTTGAGTGAGCGCCCCACTAAATTCACATCGGCTGTGGTGAGGCCTAGAATCAACCCCGCAACGTTTCCGTTCTGCGCAATCGCATCCCGCAAGCTCACAGTTGGCCTCAGCACCATCCGCGAGTCCGCGGTTTTAACTTCAATGTGTGGATGAACCAATCCAACAAACAATTGCAATTCTGTCGGCACAGGCACTGCATCCAACGGATGATAATCACGAACCAATACAAAGCCGCCCAGCAGCGAAGGGGCTACATTATCTGCATGAGCAGAGCCACAAGCGATTCGTTCGGCTTCCATGGCATGGGGAAGCAGTTCCAATTTAGTTAGAGGATTGCCAAACAAATGATTGACCGCCACCAAACCCGCTACTGCGCTGGCCGCACTTGAACCCATGCCACTACCCAGAGGTAAGTTTTTAAACAACGTCACCTCCACGCCAACATCTGTCTGATCAATTGTCCGCAAGTATGATTCGATCGCAACCGTACATGTATTTCGATTTGCCTCACGTGGCAAACGCCCCCCATCACCAACAATGTTCACCAGTCTTATACCCGTTTCTTCCGTCAGCGTTACTTCCACTTCATCGCCTGGTTGTTCTACCGCCACGCCCAAGATGTCAAACCCACAACAGAGATTGGCGATGGTAGCCGGGGCAAATGCTCTTATCTTTTTTGTCATAAGTTATTCATTAGTCGTCAACAGGTTATCCATTTCGCATAATAGTCATCAGACAACTCATTACTAAATGGAATAATTACCTATACGAATAACATCAGCAAACACACCTGCTGCCGTCACTGTAGCACCAGCACCGGGCCCTCGAATAACCATCGGGCGTTCGTGGTATCGCTCAGTGGTGAGCAAAATGATGTTATCGCTCCCGCTCAGCGAATAAAATGGATGAGCGGCATCTACTGCCACGAGGCTTACCTTTGCTTTTCCGCCTTCAATAATTGCCATGTAGCGAAGCTTCTTGTTTTCTTTTTCGGCTTTCTCACGAAGGTCTTCAAATAGCTGGTCAGTTTCCGGCAACGAACTCAAGAATATCTGAATCGATGTCTCTGCCCTTAGTGATTCAGGCACCAAATTGTGGACTTCCACATCGGCTAGCTCAAGTTCATACCCAATCTCGCGCGAAAGAATCAATGCCTTACGTGCCACGTCCATGCCATTCAAATCATCGCGTGGGTCGGGTTCTGTAAATCCTTTTTCCTTTGCTTGAAGAACGATGTCACTGAACTTTTTTCCAGCGCCAAACGAGCTAAAGATAAAATTCAACGTGCCGCTCAGCACCGCCTCTACCCGAATGACTTTGTCGCCACTGATGAGCAAGTCGTTCAACGTATTGATGACAGGCAAACCTGCACCCACATTGGTTTCGTATAAGAACTTCACTCCACGTTGGCGCGAGGTTTTCTTCAACAACTGATAATTCGCCCAACTGCCTGAGTTGGCTTTTTTGTTAGGCGTCACAATCGAAATGTTAGATTCCAAAATAGAGGAGTAAGCGTTCGCGACAGCTTCGCTAGAAGTACAATCCACAAACACCGAGTTAGGCAGGTTAAGCGCCTGCATCTTAATCACAAACTCTTGCAAGTTCATCGGTAACCCCTCCTGCGTCATTCTATCGACTGCCATTTTGCCACGCAAGCCTTCTTCGGCAAAAAGCATTTTCTTACTGTTTGCAATAGCAATTACATTTACCTCCAATCGGTGTTGGTTGGCGAGTTGGTCAAACTGCTCGTGCATCATGTGCAGCAGCTCTTTGCCAATCAAACCCGTTCCCACCAAAAAAACATTCAATACTTTTCTATCAGAAAGAAAGAACGCCTCGTGCAGTGCATTCAACGCTTTACCTACATCTGATTGATGGATAACGGCCGAAATGTTCAACTCAGATGACCCCTGCGCAATGGCTCTAACATTTACACCATTTTTGCCCAACGCACCAAACATACGCCCGCTCGTGCCCGGGTTGTGCTTCATGTTTTCTCCCACAATGGCCACAATCGCGCAACTGTCTTCGATGGTCACCGCGTTCATCTCGCGATTGAGGATTTCATACTGAAATTCTTTTTCGATTTCCTGCTTCGCCTGCATTGCCAATCCACTTTCAATCGCAAAGCATATCGAGTGTTCGCTGGATGCCTGACTTATTAATATCACGTTGATTTTCGCTCGCGCGAGCGTAGCAAACAAACGCATGGATACACCCACCACACCCATCAAACCACTTCCTTGCACGTTCAGCAGACTAATGTTGCTCATAGAAGAAATGCCTTTGATGATAAGCGCCTTTCCATTTGCATTGTTGCTGATGCACGTGCCCGGGTGTTGCGGATTGAACGTGTTTTTGATCCAAATGGGGATTTGGTTGGCCATGGCCGGCTGCATGGTAGCTGGAAAAATCACCTTCGCGCCAAAGTGCGAAAGTTCCATTGCCTCCTCATATGTCATTTCTTTTACACTAAAAGCCTTTTTTACTTTGCGTGGGTCGGCCGTCATCATACCATCTACATCCGTCCAAATTTCCACGGACTCAGATTTGAGCGCGCCCGCAAAGATGGCCGCAGTGTAATCAGAACCGCTGCGCCCCAGTGTAGTTGTTTCACCATTTTCAGATGAGCCGATGAAGCCGGTAATCACTTGCAGTTTTTGGGTATTCGAAAAATGATCGTTAATCATGCGGTTGGTAGCAACAAAATTGACCCGGGCATAACCGAATTGATGATCCGTGCGCACTACTCTGCGTGCATCCAAAAATTCAGCGTCAATGCCTTCGTCCTTTAAGGCCTCGGCAATTACGAAGGCGGAGAGGCGTTCGCCAAAGCTCATGATGTAATCAAGCGAGCGAGGAGTGCGCTCTTTTACTAAAAAAATTCCGTGCAAAATATCTTCCAATTCGTTGATGGTGAATTTCACTTGCGCCAACACTGCACTTTGCTTTTGCATTGACACCAACGCACGGACTGCATCTAAATGTCTTTTTTCAAGTTGAGCCAATTGCTCTTTATATTGGTCGTTGCTAGCCAGCGCGTGTTCGCTCATCTGAATGAGCGTGTCCGTCACTCCACCAAATGCAGAAAAAACAATCGCGATTTTTTCTTGGGCCAAACGCGGCTTCACAATTTGAACAATGGCCTTGATGCGTTCTGGAGTAGCTACCGATGAGCCGCCAAATTTTAAAACTTTCATACAATTAAATTATCAGCAGTTGCCTGCTCTTGAGGTTTGGAATAAAAAAATAAAATGTAGAGGGAATGACAAATAGTATGGGCGCTACCCCGTAATGGTAATTGTGATAATCGTGTTGATGTGAACGAAGGGTGTCATTGCGTACAGCAAATAAAGGAGGTTGCCGCGGCAATGCAAATTATTTTTCATGAATTTTGTATGAAGGAGAAACTTACTAACGCTCAATAGGGTTACATTTGTGAAACATCCGATTGCAATTAAAAATGAATAGGTCGCAACAAAAAGTTGGCAGTGAGCAGTCACCAGTCGGCAGGATAAATGCTGCCAACTGGTGACTGCTCACTGCCGACTTTACAAAAATGACCCAAGCCTAAATACTATGCCTCGAAAAAAGAAAACACCATCTGAATCATTTGTGAGCATGACCGAATTGGTTTTGCCCAACGATACCAACACACTCAACAACTTGATGGGTGGACGCCTCATGCACTGGATGGACATCGTCTCGGCCATTGCCGCACAAAAGCACGCCAACCGAATTGTGGTGACGGCCTCAGTTGATAACATTAGTTTCCGTCAACCGATTTTGTTGGGAAATGTTGTGACACTGAAAGCAAGGGTAACACGCGCGTTTAGCTCTTCCATGGAAGTACGCATCGATGTAGACGCAGAGGACATACCTTCCAATAAAAAGTTCAGCAGCAATAGCGCGTACTTCACATTTGTAGCTGTGGACCAAAACGGACAGCCGATAGATGTGCCCGAAGTAGAGCCGCAAACCGATGAAGAAAAAGTATTGTATGAAGGTGCATTGCGCAGAAGGCAACTCCGCTTGATTTTAGCCGGCCGCATGAACCCGGCTGATGCGCACGAACTCAAATCCATTTTCGATATCAAGAGGTGATGCAAACTGTTTTTGAAGCCACTTACCCGGAAGACCTCTACCTGATTGCACCGAAGGTGACTGTAGTGCTACCTGTGCCGTGGGCAGAAGTGAAGGAAGAAGAAAAAGTCCTACTCACTAAAATTTTGACCGCTGTGAAGTTGAGCCTAGATGCAGTAGTCATTCGCCACCAGCCGAAGTTTGACCTTTCCACTTGGGCAGAAAAGCCCGCCAAGGTTTTGTGTTTTGCCCCAGCCGATGGGCTCCCCAAGTTTGAAGTGTTGCCCGCGCAGAATACTACGGTGGTGGTGTCGTTGCCGTTGCCGGAATTGATGACGAATGATGATGCGAAGAAGAAACTGTGGGGGGCGTTGAGGGTGATGTTTGGGTGAACTAAGATTCCAAGCTTAAGAACCATCTAATGGAAGATTCGATTAAAGAATACGTAAAAAACAAGGTTATCCAATTTTTGAATGACCATGAAATTGAAACAAACAAATTCGAAGTAAAACGCGATTGGTATAAATTGAATTGGAAGTCTATTCAGGAAAATGGATTGACCAAATACAATAAAGATTATTTTGAATTCTTAAAGGATGTTACCTCGATAATAAACTCAAATGGTGGTGATTCAGGCTTTATTGTAATTGGAATAGATGCCGCAAACAAAAAACTAATTGACGCAAGAATTGAAGATTCTGGTCTAAACGATTCAAGCCAGATAAAAGACATTATTGTAAGCAACATTGATACACCGTTTACGATTGATATTGGATACGTTAATGTTGAAGGAAAAAATCTTTCAATTATTCATATCCCAACCTCTCTACACAAACCTCATATAATCTTACGATACTTTTCTTCAAAAAATCAAGAATTTCAAAATGAGATTTTCGTAAGAAATGGGTCTGGTACTTCTATCGCAAAAAAAGCAGACTTAGACAGAATGTACTGGGAACGCGGCAATATTGTTCTTCCTGAAAAGCTTTCCCTTACAATTAATACTCCTGTTTCTGGTTTTGAAGCAAGAACAATGAGCGGTTTTGAAGACAACAGTCGTTTAGACTACAGTCTTTATTTAGGGTTTTCAAATCAAGGGATGAGACCGGCAACAATTTATGCGATTGAATTTGACCTTGTGTTAGAAAATCCGGAACATGAAATCAAAAAATCCATCGGTGAAGTCATAAGATTTAAATCGAATCTTGTCGCTTCTATCGGAGGCAACAAAGATTGTATCACGATTCAACCAAATGGATATGAGCAATTGCGTACGCTTTTCCTTTCACCAACTTTACACATACATGCAGGTCGGCTCCTAGCTTACATCAATAAGTACAACAACAACGGCATTAATCCAGATATTCAAAATATTTATATCACCGACAACAAGGGGCATCGAAGTATTCCTGAGGTAGCATTTATCAAATAAATATTTAAACAATTAGTTGAGCCATACTCGGTCAAGGATGGAGGCCACGCGCCTCGCGTGGTTGGAGCCCCACATGGAAAGTGGGGCTGCTGACAGCCTGGCCCCGATGGGTTCGCGCGTGGGGTTGCGCACATCGGGGGGCCGCCCAACACACCACCACTTTTCAAATCTTTGCCAAGGGCATTCCTTTGGAACAAATTGACTCATTTTCAAATCCCAACCACCAATTTCTAACGCCCCAAATCGATTTGCCCAATGCCCAAGTTCTTATATCTTTGCGGCACTTTTTTCGCCCCCATAGCGGGCGGCTGAAACAACTAAATAAACCTTAATCTCAGTATGCAAAATTTACTCTACGTACTGCCCCTCTTAGGAGCGCTGGGGCTCGTGTATGTGCTTTGGAAAAGCGCTTGGGTGGCCAAACAAGATGCGGGCACCGACAAAATGAAAAAAATTGCCGGCCACATTGCCGAGGGCGCCATGGCCTTCTTAAAAGCCGAGTACAAGATCCTTATCATATTCGTGGCCTGTGTGGCAGCGTTGTTGGCCTTTACTGCCGATAGCGAAACCAGCAGTCCCTTGGTTGGCGTATCCTTTATCTTGGGTGCCTTTAGTTCTGCCTTGGCGGGATTCATTGGCATGAAGGTGGCCACCAAAGCCAACGTACGCACCACCAACGCAGCCCGCACTAGCTTGGGCAAGGCATTGGAAGTAGCCTTTACGGGCGGCTCGGTAATGGGCATGGGCGTGGTTGGCATTGGCGTGTTGGGATTGAGTATTTTATTTATCATTTATTCTCAGATTTTCGGAATCGATACGCAAGCGGGCGTGAACCAAGTTATCACGGTCATTACTGGTTTCTCTTTCGGAGCATCTTCGATAGCCTTGTTTGCCCGTGTGGGCGGTGGCATTTATACCAAGGCGGCTGACGTAGGCGCTGACTTGGTTGGTAAAGTAGAAGCTGGTATCCCCGAAGACCATCCTTTGAACCCTGCAACAATTGCCGATAACGTAGGCGACAACGTGGGTGACGTGGCCGGTATGGGTGCCGACTTGTTTGAATCTTATGTGGGCTCTATTGTGGGTACGATGGTATTGGGTGCTGCTTTCATGAGCGTGGCAGCTTTCCAAACGCCAGAATTCATGAATGGTCTTTCACCAGTATTGTTGCCGTTGGCTCTTTCGGGCGTGGGCATTGTGATGTCATTTATCGGTACTTTCTTCGTACGCGTAAAAGAAGGTGGTAATCCACAAACTGCATTGAATACTGGCGAGATTGTTTCGTCTGTTATCATGATTGCCGCCTCTTGGTTTATCATCAAAGGTATGTTGCCAACATCTTGGCAGTATAGCGACCCGCTCTATAACAACCCGGGCGAGTTTACAGAATATACATCAACGGGCATTTTCTATGCCACCGTTATCGGATTGGTAGCAGGTGTAATTATCGGTTTGATTACGGAATACTATACCGGCATGGGCAAGAAGCCAGTGCTTTCGATTGTACGCCAATCGTCAACCGGTGCTGCCACTAACATCATTGCTGGTTTGGGTGTGGGTATGATGTCAACCATGTGGCCGATTATTATTATCGCCATTTCAATTATCGGTGCATTCCACTTTGGTGGATTGTATGGTATCGCCATTGCAGCCGTGGGTATGCTTTCAAATTTGGGTATCCAGTTGGCGGTAGACGCTTACGGACCTATTTCTGACAATGCGGGTGGTATTGCTGAAATGAGCGAACTTCCAAAAGATGTACGCTCTCGTACTGATAAATTGGATGCTGTAGGTAACACCACAGCCGCCATCGGTAAAGGCTTTGCGATTGCCTCTGCCGCATTGACTGCGTTAGCGTTGTTTGGTGCATTCATGACAACAGCACACGTTAAAACCATCGATGTTTCAAAAGCAAACGTAATGGCCGGTTTATTCATCGGTGGCATGTTGCCGTTTGTCTTTTCGGCATTGGCAATGGGTGCGGTAGGTCGCGCGGCCATGGCCATGATTGAAGAAGTACGCAGACAGTTCAACGACATTCCGGCTCTGAAAGCTGCCTTGGCAGTAATGAAGAAGAATGGCGATAAGGAAATAAAAGATTGGTCAGCTGAAGACCAAAAGACTTTCCACGATGCAGACGGTTCTGCCGAATACGGTAAGTGCGTAGAGATTTCAACAAAAGCTGCGATCAAAGAAATGGTAATCCCAGGATTGATGGCGGTGATTGTGCCGGTAGTGATTGCTTTCTTGCCGGGCTTTGGCGTGGAAGCATTGGGCGGTATGTTAGCTGGTGTAACGGTATCTGGCGTGTTGATGGCAATTTTCCAATCGAATGCCGGTGGTGCTTGGGACAATGCCAAAAAGAGTTTTGAAGAAGGTGTGGAAATAAACGGTAAGATGTACTACAAGAAATCAGACCCGCACAAAGCGGCCGTTGTGGGCGATACCGTAGGTGACCCTTTCAAAGATACCTCTGGCCCTTCGCTCAACATCTTATTAAAGTTGATGTCAGTAGTGGCATTGGTAATTGCTCCACTATTGGTGAAAGACGAAAAGGCCACCACCAAAACGGAAGTGAAACCAACAATTGAATCGGTTGTTAAAGTGGATGAGCCTGCTCAACCAGTAAAATAATAGAGACTGACTTTAAGCAAGAGACCCCGCATATTGCGGGGTCTTTTTTTTGGGGGTGGTAGAATAAAGCGAGGCTGAGGGTGAGTCCTACGCTGAAGTATTACAAGCAATTCTTATCTTTTGCTACTTTTTTCGCTAACATAAAACATGAAAATAGGAATCGTCACGTGCGCTGAATATCCATTTTTGACTGAGCAAGAAAAACCGCTGCTCGCCTTGTTCAGAAACGAAGGAATTGAAGCCATTCCTTTGGTTTGGAATGATGCTTCTATCGATTGGACAAGTTTTGACTGTTTGATGCTGCGTTCCATTTGGGACTACCATGTACAGATAGACCAATTTTTTGCATGGCTGGCAATGCTGGAAGAAAATAATATCAAGACCCTTAACTCAATGGCGGTGGTAAACTGGAATCGTCACAAGTTTTATTTACAGGAATTGGAGAGAAAAGGCGTAAATATAATTCCCAGCGTTTTTGTTGAGCGTACCAGTCAATTTTCATTGGACGAAGTGATTCACAAAGGTTGGGAGCAAGCTGTGATCAAACCAGCCGTTTCGGCCAACGCTCACCTCACCGAATCATTTACTCTTGATAACCTTACGCACACAGAAGCAAAATTTAAACCCTTGGTTACCACACGCGATTTTTTGGTTCAATCATTCATGCCAGAAATACAAACGATGGGCGAGGTATCGCTTATCTTTTTTGATAAAGCATATTCGCATGCAGTTCTTAAAACACCTGCAAAGGGCGATTTCCGCGTGCAAGCCGACCATGGTGGCTCAACGGTGGCATATCAACCTAGCGAAAGCATAATTGAAACAGGGAGAAAAATCTTATCACTCATTGACTACGATTTGCTTTACGCACGCATCGATGGTGTGGTACGCAAAAATCAATTCTATTTGATGGAACTGGAGTTAATCGAGCCCGAGTTGTTCTTTCACCTGAGCGAGGGGTCACACCAAAGATTTGTACAAGCAGCCCTTCGCTTTCTCAGGCAGCTAAATTGATTATTTTTATACTTCGTTAAACTTCTTTTATGATTCGTTTAAAGTTGCTCATCGCTCTCACTTTTGTAACCATTCTGGTCAACGCGCAAGGCAAAATTTTAGGCAAATGGCAAAGCGTTGACGATAAATCGGGCGAGATAAGGTCGATTGTCGAGATTACCGAGCGGGGTACAAAAATCTACGGCAAGATCATCAAAATATTCCCCAAGCCAACCGAAGACCCCGATCCGGTTTGCAAGGAATGTTCTACTTCTGACGACCGGTACAATAAAAAAATATTGGGTATGGAGATAATCCGCGACATGATGAAGGATGATGATGAATATACAGGAGGCCATATCCTTGATCCAGAGGTGGGCAAGGTTTACAGGTGCAAATTATGGCTGGAAAACGGCACCCTGAAAGTGAGGGGTTACCTAGGCCCGTTTTTCCGTACTCAAACATGGCAACGAGTGCCATAGCACGGTTCATCGGAAAAATTCCGACATTCAACCCTGAATTAATTACCTAAACGTTAATCTAAGGTTACCACACGTGGCACTACGGGTATTCAAATCGAATTCGCAAATAGACGAGAAGGAAATCTTCGAGCGGATACAGAAAGGGGACGAAAAAGCCCTCGAAATTATCTACAAGAAGTACTATCGGATGATGACCAAGTTGGTCATTACCAATAGCGGAACAGAAGAGGAGGCGCGGGATGTTTACCAAGATGCCCTGGTGGTTTTCTGGCAAAAGGCACGGTCGGGCAATCTTATCCTTACCTCCAAAATGAGCACTTTCATCTACAGTATTTGCCAAAACCTGTGGCGGAAAGAACTTGATAGGAAAAAACGACTATCAAACGAAGAAAAGGACACCCCTACTTCGATTGATATGGACAGCCCGGAACGCGAGAAGATTATGGCCAAGTGCCTTGATCAACTCGGGGAAACTTGTAGGAAGGTTTTGATGTATTATTACTTTGACGAGATGTCGATGCAGGAGATAGCCGATAAGCTGGGATTCGCCAACACCGACACTGCCAAAACAAAAAAATATAAATGCAAACAAAAGTTAGACGAATTGGTGAAGGCGCAGTATAGTGAGAAGGACTTTTTAGATTAACAACGAGAACGAGATGAAAAATTTTGATTTGATAGACGACTATTTAACCAACCGCTTGAGCGAGGCAGATAAAACTTCGTTTGAAAGTGAGTTGCAAAACAATGTTGAACTACAGCGCGAATTGGCGGTTCAGCGCCTGGCAATTGAAGGCGTGAAAAAAGCGCGAGCTGCCGAATTAAAGGCAATGCTCAATAATGTGCCCGTGGGTGGATCGATCAGCTTTGAATGGCCCTCAGCCCTTAAAATTGCTGCGGGAGTAGTTGGTGCAGGACTGTTAATTGCTGGATTAACATATTACTTCAACGGGAAGGAAAGTTTGAACCCATCAAGCCTGTCCACTTCCATCGAAGACTCAATTAAGCAATCTGAGCAGCAGAACGATCAACCAGGCCAGGAACCACAACCTGAAACGCAAACAATACCAAACGAGCCTAAAAAACAGGAAAAGAAAATAGAAACTCCTTCAAAAAAAGAAGAACCTAAAACTGCAGAGCCTGCACGAACAAAAATTGAAGTGTTGGAGCCAACCGAAGAATTGGCTGAAAATGCGAGAGCAGAAAAAGAAAATGGAGCAGCAAGCAATAACCGCAGCCAAATTTCCGTTTCACATATAGTCGTTGAAACTGAAGCTAACAACAAAAAGTATTCGTTCCATTATCAGTTCGCGCAAGGCAAGTTGCACTTGTATGGTGATTTTGATAAGGGCTTGTATGAGATTGTAGAAGTAAATGGAGATAGCCATGCAGTGTTCTTATACTATAAAGACTTGTATTACCTACTTGACGAGAAACAAGTTGCCGTCACCAAATTGGAGCCAATCAAAGACAAGACATTGATTTCGAAGCTGAAGGAGTATCGAGGTCGCTAATTGGTTTTTTGGGTTTATGTTTTCGGGTTCGAAACCCTCCTTGCCGGGAGGGTTTCTTTTTTGAACCATTTTGAGCCGCCAATAGCTATTTCCTATATCTCCGTATATTTGCTCCTTCATGCACAGCGAATCTACCATTAGCAAATACCGAAAGAAGAAGTTAGGGAGTTATCCCTTCGTAAGTGTGGTATTTAGCATTACGTTGGCTCTGTTTGTGATCGGTGTATTTGGTGCGTTGGTCATTTATTCCAAAGAGCTTGAACAAACGGTGCGCGATAATGTAAAGGTGCAGGTGTTTCTTAAAAGTCAACTTACTTCCGAACAAATCAAACAAATTGAAAAGGCGTTATCGGCAAAACCCTTTGTAAGTAAGTCGGCCAATAGTTTGCAATTTGTTTCCAAAGAGGAAGCTGCCAAGCAGTTCATCCGCGAAACGGGAGAAGACTTCAAGAAATTTCTGGGGGAAAATCCATTGCGCAACGCCTACCTCGTAAAAATTGACCAAGCGTTTCATAATCCGGCCAGCCTGACAAAAATCAAGAACGAAGTAGAACAAATCCCTGGCGTTTTTCAGGTTTACTATGTAGAGAACGTAATTGATTCGATTAACAAGAACGTAACCAAAATTGGTTTGGTGTTAATGGGCTTGGTAGCGCTGTTGTTAGTAACCATCGTGTTGCTGATCAACAACACGATTCGATTGGCCCTTTTCTCGCAACGATTTCTGATACGCAGCATGCAGTTAGTGGGGGCCAAGCGTTGGTTTATTCAGCGACCATTTCTGGGTCGTGCCATCTTGCATGGTGCTATTGCAGGCAGCATAGCCTCCGCACTTCTACTCGGCTTACTGTCGCTGGCTACTAAAAGAATCGAAGAATTGACATTAATACAAAATAACGATCGTCTGGTGCTATTGATGGCATCTCTCCTACTGATGGGCATTGTTGTGGCCGTGGCAAGCACCTACCGCGCGGTGGCCAAATATCTAAACCTTTCGTTGGACGAACTTTACTAAAATCGCATATGAGCAAATTGCCTTTCGGAAAAAAGAATTACCAAATGATGATTATCGGTGTGGTGGTATTGTTGATTGGTTTCGTAATCATGTCAATGGACAAAGAGCCTTACGGATTTGGCTTTTTAGGTCTCACACTGGGGCCCATCGTGGTATTGGCTGGGTTCATTATTGAGATCATTGCCATTCTGCACACACCCAAGCAAGAAAACAACTAGAGCATGTCAATTTTTGAAGCGGTTATTTTGGCCATCATTGAAGGCCTGACCGAGTTCTTGCCCGTCTCCTCCACTGGGCACATGATTGTGGCGTCATCGTTAATGGGTATTGCAGAGTCGCCCTTCACCAAAACATTTACGGTAGCCATCCAACTGGGAGCAATTCTATCAGTGGTGGTTCTTTATTGGAAACGCTTCTTTCAAACAATTGATTTTTATTTCAAACTGTTTGTGGCTTTTCTGCCTGCGATGGTGATTGGTTTCTTACTGAACGACTACATCGATCAATTGCTGGAGCGCGTAGAGGTTGTCGCAATTATGCTGATAGCAGGGGGTATAGTTTTCTTATTCATAGATGACCTTTTCAAGAAAACAGAAGACGCGGGCGAAACAAATATCAGTTATGCCACAGCAGTGAAGATCGGCTTCTTCCAATGTATTGCTATGGTGCCGGGGGTGTCGCGTTCCGCTGCTACCATTATTGGTGGCCTCACCCAAAAACTGACAAAAAAGACCGCAGCAGAGTTTTCTTTTTTCCTAGCCGTACCAACGATGGCAGCCGCCACGGGTTATAAACTTCTAAAATTTTACCAAAACGGAGGGGGTTTTTCCGCTGGTGACGTAACCGCGTTGGCTATTGGAAACGTGGTGGCTTTCATTGTGGCCATGCTGGCGATTAAATCGTTTATTTCCTTTCTCACTAACCACGGGTTTAAGTTTTTCGGTTACTATCGCATTATCGTTGGCGTAGTCATTCTTGTCCTGTACCTATCTGGAATTAAGTTAAGCGTGTAATGGAAATCACGGCTCCGCCTGAAGAAGGTCGCGTGTTGTTGGTCAACAAACCCCTGCAATGGACTTCGTTTGACGTGGTGAATAAATTGCGGTATAAATTAAAAATGAAAAAGATTGGCCATGCCGGCACGCTCGACCCCTTGGCCACAGGCCTGTTGATTATTTGTACTGGAAAATTCACCAAAAGGATTGAAGAGTTCCAAGCCCAAGAAAAAGAATACACCGGAGAATTTGTCATCGGTCAAACCACTCCATCTCACGATTTGGAAACTGAGGTTTCACAAGCCGTTGATTGTTCACAGTTACGTGATGAACAGATTTATGCAGCCGCAAAAAAACTCACGGGCACGTTGCAACAAATTCCACCTCTTCATTCCGCCATTAAAGTGGATGGCAAGCGTGCCTACAAGTTTGCTCGAAAAGGAAAGGAAATAGAGTTGAAGCCGCGCGAAGTAACCGTTTCGGTTTTCGAAGTCACCAAAATTCAAATACCGATAATCGGCTTTAGAATTGTTTGCTCAAAAGGCACCTACATACGCAGTTTAGCCCGCGATTTTGGAAATGACTTGCGTGTGGGTGCATATTTGAGTTCTCTTTGCAGAACAAGAATTGGGGATTTTAAACTTGCTGACGCCAAAACGTTGGAAGAAATCGAGTAGTTATGAGAATTTACTACAGCTTGGATGATTTTACGCGTTTAAAGTATGCGATAGTTACAAGTGGCACTTTTGATGGCGTTCATTTAGGGCATCAAAAAATACTAGGAAGGCTAAAGGAAATTGCTGCCAAAAATAGTGGCGAAACTGTTGTGATTACTTTTTGGCCGCACCCACGGTTGATTTTGCAGCCTGACGATGAGTCTCTTCGTTTGCTCAACACCTTTGAAGAAAAAGCCGAGCTGCTCAAACAGCAGGGCATCCAACACTTACTGCGCATTCCGTTCACTAAAGAGTTTTCGCAGATCACATCACAAGCTTTTATCAAGAACATTTTGGTGGACATTATTGGTACCAAAAAACTTGTAATTGGTTACGACCATCGGTTTGGAAACAATCGCGAAGGCAGCTTTGAACAACTCAAACTCAACGGGCCTACTTACGGTTTCGATGTAGAGGAAATTGAACGGCAAGATGTAGACCATGTTGGGGTTAGCTCATCTAAAATCAGACAAGCTTTGGAAAGTGGCGACATTGAAACCGCCACTCACTTTTTGGGTCGGCCCTACTCAATGACTGGCTCCGTTGTGAAAGGGGATAAACTCGGAAGAGTGCTCGGTTACCCCACAGCAAACATTGATTTAGATTCTCGCCACAAGCTGATTCCTTCTGATGGAATTTATGCCGTAACCATTCGCTATGAATCAACAACTCATCAAGGCATGTTGTACATTGGCAACCGTCCGACTGTGAATGGAACCAAACGCGTGATTGAAGTTAACTTGTTCAATTTCAACAAAGAAATTTACGGAGAAACCTTAACGGTAAACTTCCATTCATTGATCAGGCTCGATAGTAAATTCAAAGATTTAGAGGCACTCAAACAACAGTTGCATGACGACAAGGAAAAAGCACTTCAGCTTTTGAAAAACGTTTGAAGAGATTGCCCTATTTTTCTTCTTCTAACTCCAACATCAGACGTGATTCTTCTAAATCCAACTCGCGCTCAATTTTCCTCAGCGCCTCATCACCTAACTCACCTTTCTTACGCATTTGCTCCAAAAAAACGCGTTCTTGTTTGATCAATGCATGCTGAATTTGCATGAACTGGTTTATCTGCTGTTCGGATAATTTTCCATCGCCTTGGTCCTGCTTCAATCGTTGAATGCGTAACTCGTACTTTAATTTTATTTTATTGAGAATACCATCATCAACTCCTAAGGAATAGTTTTCTTCAATGTGCTCAATGATAGATGTTGCCATTTCATACCGCGCTTTATCTTCTACTTCTTTGGTGCTCACATCGGGTTGAATGCCCAGGCGCTTAATGAGTGCTGGAAGTGTCATCCCCTGAAAGACAAGGGTTGAAAAAATAACCGCGAAGGTTAGGAAGATAATCAAATCTCGATTGGGAAAAGCCGTGCCATCGGCAAACACAATGGGCAACGCCAACGCTGCTGCCAACGATACTACCCCACGCATGCCCGACCACGCCACAATAAACACATTGCGTGCGGGTGGCCTAGGCTCGCGCGCCCGGATGCGCTTGCTAAAGAACCTTGGCAGGTAAGCACCAGGGTACACCCAAACAATGCGTGACACAATAGTAGCCATACTAACCACAAATCCATACCAAAGTAATGTGGTAAATGAATGATCAGAAATATGCGAAAGAATTTGAGGCAACTGCAGACCAATTAAAACGAAAATCAATCCATTTAAAATAAAGATGACCGTATCCCACGTAGCCCAAGCCTGCATGCGCGCTTCATGCTTAAAAATCTGTGATGACCGCTGGCTTAAGAACAAGCCGCAGGTTACTACCGCAAGCACACCAGACACGTGAATTTGTTCGGCTACAACATACGCTACATATGGCGCAATGAACGTCATGGTTGTATCGGTGGTGGGGTTATCGGGTGTAATTCGGCGCAGCCAGAAAAAAATCTGCCCCACAATAAAACCTATGATAATACCCACCGCGGCCACATAAATAAAGTTAATACCTGCCAGCCAAAAAATAAATGTACCCGAAGCGGTGGCAGCTATGGCATATCGCATGGCAATCAAGCCGGTTGCATCGTTAACCAAACTCTCCCCTTCCAAAATCGTGATCAAGCGTTTGGGTACTTTGAGCCCAACCGTGGCTGCCGCGGCCGCAACAGCATCGGGTGGAGATATAATTGCACCCAACACAAATGACTCAGGCCAACCAAAACCTGGTATTACGTAGTGTGCCGCTGCGGCTACAACCGTTGTGGTGAAGAGTACGCAGCCAACAGCTAACAAAGAAATCGATCGGATGTTGGATTTGAAATCCGGCCACGAAGTAGTCCACGCAGAGGAATACAAAGCTGGCGGTAAGAAAATCAAAAACATGACCTCCGGGCTCATTTGCACCGCTGGCAAGTTTGGAATGAGGCTGATGCCAATACCCGCAAGCACCAACAACACTGGATAAGGAACCTTCACACGATCGGCAACCTCCGCCAGAGCGGTGACCACGGCCAGTAACAGTAAGATGACGGTAATGTTCTCTAAATGCATCGAAAGTTTAAGTCTTTACGCAATATAATTGTAAATCATTAATCAAGCGATAATCACGTCTTCACTCCAGGTGAAAGTATTACTCCACCAAACAAATAGTTTTCTTTAATAAGTTCCCGTACGAACCTTTTGCATAATTTCATGTTTACAAGATCACATGAAGATTGCCGTTTCGCGAAAAGAGCATTTCAATGCAGCGCACCGTTTGTATAATCCCCAGTGGACATTTGAGAAGAATGAGGCTGTGTTTGGAAAGTGTAACAACCCCAACTACCACGGGCATAACTACGAATTGATTGTAACAGTGGTGGGGGAGCCCGATATGGAGACAGGGTATGTGTATGACATGAAGTTGTTGAGTGATCTGATTAAAGAAAATATTTTGAAACATTTCGACCACAAAAACCTTAATTTAGATACGTCTTACTTCAAAACGTTGAACCCCACGGCAGAAAACATTGCTGTTGTGATATGGCAAATTCTTAGGCAGTTAATTGATAACCGTTACGAACTAAAAGTGAAATTGTATGAGACCGAAAGAAATATCGTTGAATATCCTGCATGATGATGACTACGAGCACCCCGTGTCTTCATACGATACACCGCTCCGTTCAGATGCCTTTGTGTTATCTGATGAGGAGAAAATAAAAAAAATCGAGTCTCATTTTCGTGAGATCATGACGGTGCTTGGTTTGGATTTAACCGATGACAGCCTGCAAGGGACCCCAAAACGTGTGGCCAAAATGTTTGTGCAAGAGGCGTTTAGCGGATTAAACCCAGCCAACCGACCAAGCACGCGTTTATTCGAAAACAAATACAACTACGACCAGATGTTGGTGGAGAAAGACATTACTTTCTTTTCTCACTGCGAGCATCACTTTGTACCGATCTATGGAAAGGCGCATGTCGCTTATTTTTCATCTGGTAAAGTGATTGGCCTTTCTAAGATTAATCGGTTTGTTCAATACTTTGCCAAGCGCCCGCAAGTGCAAGAACGATTGACGGTGCAAATAGGGAAGGAACTAGAGCGCGTGCTCAATACGCCAGATGTGGCGGTTGTCATTGATGCCAACCATATGTGCGTGGCCTCACGTGGCGTGGGTGATACCAATAGCAAAACTGGTACCGCCTACTTCTCTGGTAAATTCAAAGACGAGAACACTAAGCGCGAGTTTCTGAACTACGTTAACCACTAACATCGTCTTTAAAATCAAGTTGTCAGGTTTTTGAAAGCCCCCGCAAAAGGTCTATCTTTGCGCAGCAATTCTCAAAAACGTGCTTTTTAGCACATAAATCAACAATTAACATGGGTAGACCACCAATTTTACCAAAAAAGAAAAAAGACGGTTGGTACATTGAAGTGCGCAACAAAGGCGCAAAGACTGGCCTAATCTTAATTCGCGATAGCGAGCAAGCAATGATGCAAGCCGCTAAGCAGTATGAAACCACCAAAGATGTAATCATTTTGGGCGAGCACCGAAATGGCAAGAAGGTAGAAGACAAGAAGGCCAAGAAGATAAAAGCCGCATAAGGCGATCTAAAAAAACAAAAGCCCCGCATGGGGCTTTTTTTATGCGTTTCTGATTCGCTGAAAGAACTGCATCAAAAGTTGGGTGCATTCTTCCGCCAGGATGCCTTTGGTGGTTTGTGTTTTTGGATGCAAAAGTGGAGTGGCGATACGGCCGTAGCCACGCTGCAAGTCTTCTGCTGCGTAAACCAACCGTTGTAACTGTACCCAGTGCAATGCGCCCGCGCACATCACGCACGGCTCCAACGTCACATATAAAGTGCACTCGTCTAAATACTTTGAACCAAGCTCGTAGGCAGCTGTGGTGACCGCCAACATCTCAGCATGCGCAGTCGCATCCGTCAACCTTTCTGTTTGATTGTGCCCACGAGCAATTATTTTGTTTTTGCAGACGACAATTGCTCCCACCGGAACCTCTCCTGCATCAAGTGCTTTCTGGGCTTCTTTGTATGCCTCGAGCATGAACTGCTCGTCTGTTTTGACTAGCGAGATCAACTCACTTGCCTTTTGTAAATTCTATCTCAACACGGTCGTTGTATTGACTCAACGTGCCACCCTCGGGGTACAAGGGTATTTTGCCACCTTCACCCTTCACGCTGATGCGCTTGGCACCAATGCCTTGGCTGATGAGATAATCTCGTACGGCCTCTGCACGCTTGAGAGACAAATCTTTGGCCGACATGTTCTTGTTAGTAACGTCTGCTGATGGGGTTGGCGCAAAGAATGAAGAATTTGGTCCCATGGTAAATGTTTCGCGCGGTTGATCACCGTTTACATGACCATGTATTTTAATTTCGTACCGAATGTTTTCTTTCATGAGGTCTACCAACCCGTCTAATTCATTTTGAGAGGGCGCATACATAAACGCAGCGTTTTTGTAAAAGCGCACATTCGTGAAATCAACATAATCTCCCTTTTTTGCTTTTACCAGTGGAATCTCAACAATGGTTTCTCCATCGGGGCCTTTTTCGCCCTGTGGATTTTGAAAGTTAAAGACGGTGCTAGCTGCTCCGTATCCCGCTACCTGGGTCACGATGGTGTAGGCTCCACGTTTGTTCAAAGGCGCTTCCAAGTAAACAATCTCACCCGGTTTGTAAGCTCGATATTGTGGAGCGCGAATGCCTTCTTGTACGTGTACTTCGCCTGACTTAATTTCCGTGTTGTCGTAGGTATTTCGCAGTTTAAAATAAAATGGCTTGCCCTTCGGTTTTGGTTTTTCCTCAACTTGCGGTGGTGTTTGTGCCTGAGGTTCTGTTTTAACAATTTTTGTAGAATCAACCACCGGATCAGTCACCACTGGCTTTTCAACAATTGGCTCAGGTTTCTTCTCTTCAACTGGCGGAGTCACGATTGGTTCAATCTTTACAACAGGCTTCGTGCCCAGGTTGCCTTCGTATACCCACGCATCTTTATACTCTGTTTCGGCACGGAGTTTAACAGCAAGTGCATAGGCTTTCCTTTTGTCAGTGGTTGCCAGCACGTACACGTAATACAATTGCTTATCCGCATTAAACGCCTGCTCGCCTTGGTAACCTTGCAACTTGCACTTCTCCACAAGTCGGTCGGCATTCGAGCTGTTCTTAAATGCGCCAATGTTTACGTAGTATGATTCTTGGGCAAAAGACTGCAGTGCCAGAACAACTATCAACAGGGTTAGTTGGATTTTCCTCATGAAGCGTTTGTGTTTGGTGGCTCAAGTTAGCTATTTATCAACAAATGCTTTTTAACCCCAATATTCAGTCCTTTGCCTGCCTGTATAAACGATCTGTAATTTCCTTCAGCATTTCTACCTGTATCTGCTGAATTTCAAAAAGTCGTTGTTGCTGGTTGAGAATCAGGTGATCCATTTTTTCATGCAGCATTCTGATTTCCAATTCTGCTTTTAAGTTCACTTGATAATCATGGCGCGATCTTTCTCGATCTTTTTCTTCTTGCCGATTTTGGCTCATCATGATAACAGGTGCTTGAAGAGCTGCCAAGCAAGACAAAATCAAATTGAGCAGGATGAAAGGAAAAGGGTCGAACGGTTTGGTAAACAAATAAACGTTTGCAGCGATCCATGTGAACAGCACTGCAAAAAAAGAAATGATAAATGTCCAACTGCCGCCAAATGCCGCAATACGGTCGGCCAGACGCTGACCATAAGTAAGTGTCTCCTCCACGGATTGATCGACATCATCAGATATGGTTTGATTGTGGTGCAAAGCATCCAGTACCTCTTTCTCCAAAAGAGAAAGTGTACCAATGTTTTGCTTTAGCGATGACTCAATGTACCTGTTGCGAAACTC
The DNA here is from genome assembly GCA_018267275.1 of Bacteroidota bacterium. Taxonomy (GTDB): domain Bacteria; phylum Bacteroidota; class Bacteroidia; order Cytophagales; family Cyclobacteriaceae; genus ELB16-189. Next base: position 193,239 of record JAFDYV010000003.1, read on the forward strand.
GTTATGCTCAGAAACTGACAGGCAGCAATCCTCATTAAAATGAGGGTGCTGCTGTCTGATTTGATTTAAAATGGCTGGACGAATGCCCCTACCTGTTACTTTTTGGTTGGAGGCAAACTCTTTACCCGAAAGATCACTTTTGAACTTTTCCATGCCGGAAAGTTCACTAGAAAGATTTAATCTTCAATAATCTCAATTTCTACCCGCACATTGGAATGTGCCTGGGCATGGTCTTCTTCATAAATAGGGCGCTTGCCACCCCAAGCCTTTACCTCTAAACGCGTAGGATCGATACCCTGCTTGATTAAATATTCGCGAATAACTTTAGCACGCTCTTCAGAAAGTTTTTTGGCAGATCCAAATCCTGTTTTCACATCGGCTGTCAACGCAAAGAAGTTTTGCGACTCGCCCATTGAAATCACTTTGCCGTGTGCATTGCCGTTTGTGTGCCCATGTATTCTGATCTTGTACTTTGGGTTCTCTTTCATCATGTCAAGCAATGCATTCACTTCGTATTTTGATTCAGGTCGCATAATGCCGGCATCTTTGTAAAAATACACGTTGTACATCACCTGATAATCTCCCTTCTTCAGGCGAACTAATTCAAATGGCACCGTCACCGCATCGTCCTCAACCTTCACGCCTTCAGTGGCTGCCAAATCGTTGAAGTTGGCTTTGGTAGATATCTTTCTGTATCCAAATACTTCGCAATCAAAAGCCACATTACCAGATTTATTGGCAGAGCGTACATTAACGGCTTCGTTTCCACGATAGCTTGCCACCTTTTTAGGCTTGGCTTTGTCCAAGTCTATGATGTCCACATCACCTTGCACTTCGCGACCACCCACATAAGTGAATAATTTAAAAAGCATTCTCTTGCTGCCCGGCTCCACTTCTTCAATTTCGGTTGCTTTGGTAGCTGGAGTGTTTATCTCGGGGGCTTTCTCGGTGTCTTTTTGTTCTGTTTTAGCAAGGTTTGATTCAGAGACAGCCGTTTGACTGGATGCCACCACTGGTGTAGCCTCGGTATTAGAAGCAACTGAAGGTTGATCCTGAGCCTGAATCTTGGCGATCTTTTCGCCCGTAACAGGGTTTACATCATTACCTCTCTCCTGGTTTTCGCCAAGTAGTCCGGTATACACCCAGGTATCGAAATAAGGCGTTTTTTCACGCAATTTCTTCGCTTCATCAAAGGCAATTTGCCGATCGCCAGTATGAAGTACATACACATAAAATAGGTTTCGAAGCGGGTTAATGGAGTACTCAGCTGTCAAATTGTGCTTGCGGGCTTCCTCCGTAAACTCAATCGCGTTTTTGGGGATCGAAAAGGCGCCTATGACTACGTAATTCGAATTGTTGGCGTTTAACTGGCCATTGGCAGCAGATACCTTCAAATTCAAAATCACCGTCAAAGCAAAAAGTAGAAACGATAGCTTTGTTTTCATAACGGGTTTTGTTGGTTTAGTGCAAATTTGATGCATACTCATCAAATAATTTAAGCGAATATAATCAAAACCTTACATTTCAAATAGTTATGATAAAATTTATTTCGAAATGACGCGGAAAGAGCGCTCTAAAGCCGCTCCGTTTTCGTCAACAATTGTAATCGAATGGAGTCCTTCCGGCAAAAAAACAGCCCATTTATGATCATTGCGGGTCATTTTTTTAAAAGCACCATCAATATGCCAGTAGAGAGCAATCTGCTCATCGCGGGTTGTGGCTTGCAGTACGATCCGACCATTATTACCATCTAACTCTCTGGGAATAAATACTTTAGAGTTCTGCTCTGGATACATCAAGTCGATATTTGTGATCGTGCTGCCGGCACAACCTGGTTTAAATGGCGGCAGCGTTTGATAGTTGCCGTGCTTCTTACGATAATAATACTCTTGGATGGGAGGCAACACAAACCAGTTCTGAGTTACCATCTGGAAAGTTTTCGCGCAACTGGTGTTAACCCTTAAGTGCTTATCTGCCGATAAATGCACTTTTTGGTGATAATTGCACGATGCAGTTGCAAGGCCGGGCTTTGGGATCAACACGGTATCAGGCTCGGTGCAGGCAGAACTAAAGCGATAGCCACTGGCCTTGCAAGTTGCAATTCTTACCATGTCGTTCATTGGAGGCTGAAACCAATCGGCTTGCGGCAATAGCCCAAGTACATCAAACAGTAAAGGTGCGGCTGCCTCGCTGCCTGTTAAGCCGGGCCTGCCCTCACCATCGGCATTGCCCACCCACACGCCAATCACATATTTTGGATTGACCCCAATTGCCCATGCATCGCGAAAGCCATGGCTCGTTCCTGTCTTCCAAGCGATTTGAGCCTGATTATTAAAAAGGCGCCATCCCGTTTGCTCGCCCGGCCGATATAATTCCTTAAGTACCTCAAATGTGCTGTAGATAGAGGCTGCTCCAATAGCAGTTGCGTCAGTCAAATCATCATCGAAATGTGGTGCTGCGTATTCGAATGACAAGGGCCGAATGTCACTTTTAGCATAACGATTATTCCCGGGTCGCTCGAAGTATTGATTAAGGATACGCGCCATAGACGCATAGGCACTCGTTACATCCCATAAGGTCACTTCTGCGCCACCCAATATCAACGAGAGCCCATAATGGTCGGGCGGCTCGCTCAGCGTAGTAAATCCAAGGCGATTTAAAAGTTCGTAAAAGCGTTCATAACGATATGCCTTCAACTCATGTACGGCAGGTATATTCAACGACCTGATCAATGCTTGACTTGCCGGCACCGCTCCGTCAAGTTCATGCGAAAAATTTTCTGGTGCGAAGCCGTTGATGTAAGTAGGGATATCAGGCTGCAATGTGTTTGGTAACATCTTGCCATCATCCAACAGCGCAGCATACAAAAATGACTTTAAGATACTGCCCGAACTGCGTTGTGCTTGCACAACATCAACATGCTCGTGATTGACTTTGCCCGCACGTGCGTTGCCTACATAAGCCAACACATTGCCCGAGTTTACCTCTGCCACCACCACTGCAGCATTGTGTACCTGATTGCCACTAAGGCGCTGATGGTGTTGTTGGACAACTTCTACCAAGCGCTGTTGAAGCAACAGATCTACCGTGGTCATCGTTTTCTTTGCAAATGGATTTTTCTTTGCCGCAAGCTGCAGCAAATGGGGCGCGTGGTTCGGCAAAGGGAGGGGCGCTTCCGGCAACGGTTCGTATTTTGCAAGTTGTAGTGAAAGGGAGTCAATTACGCCAATGGCTGCAAACCTTTCAAGCAATCGATCTCGCTTTTCCTTTAGCTTGTTTCTATTTTTTCCGAGATGAATGAGTGATGGATTGTTGGGCAGCACCGCCAACATGCATGCTTCAGCCCAACTCATTTCGTCTGGCTTTCGGCCGAAGTAGCGCCAACAAGCAGCTTCTAAGCCCACCACATTGCCACCAAAGGGTGCATGGGATGCGTACAGAGCTAATATCTCTTCCTTGCTATAACTGAATTCTAAACGCGTGGCCAATGCAATTTCAATTGCCTTTTGAAAAAAAGTGCGGGGTTTGTTTCTCCGCGCGAGCCGAATGGTTTGCATGGTGAGCGTGCTGCCACCGCTCACAATTTTTTGTGATTGTATGTTTTGCTTAATTGCCCGGCCCAACGCAACCAAGTCTACGCCCCAATGGGTAAAAAACCTCTTGTCTTCGTACAAGACAATTGCTTGTTGAAATTTATTGGGGATTTGTTGCTGTTCAGGAAAACGCCATTGCCCATCTTTTGCAACGGCAGCGCTCAAAAGTTGGCCGTTGCGGTCTTCCAGCACTAGTGAATAAGGATCGTTGAATAAAATTTGAGGCAAAGAAAAATAAAACCAAATGCACAACATCACTGCGATGAGTATCAGCAACATGGTTTTTTTTGATTTGAAAATCAACTTCATTAAAAAGGAACTTCTTGTTGAAATTGTATTTTTTTTTTAAATTGCTATTTCATGACTTTAATCTAGCATCATAAAATCAAAACTTCCATGAAAACAAAAATGCTAATTATATTGGTGCTTGCCCTAGCGATAGGCGCAAAAGCAAACAATATTGTTGTCTCAAATGTCACGTTAACTGGCCAAAACACCTCGGCTGGCACAAATAACCCAGCAAACTTTACGTTCGTCCGGTTCGACCTTTCTTGGGATAACTCTTTTCGATTGAATACAGGGCCCAACAACTGGGATGCAGCGTGGGTGTTTGTGAAATTCCAAATTACTGGTGGAACGGGCTGCACGGCCTCGACTGTTTGGAATCATGCGACAATCGCTACAACTGGTCATACCGGGCCGGCCACCATTGATGGGGTTTCAGATACGCGAGGGGTATTTATCTATCGCTCAACTACCGGATCGGGCACAAACTCCTGGACCAACTTTCAAATCAGGTGGAACTACGCTACCGATGGTGTATTGGACGCTTGTAGTGTCACTGTAAAAGTTTTTGCTGTTGAAATGGTTCACGTACCTACAGGCGGTTTCTATTTGGGAGACGGTGTGATTGGCGGCAATGGAAGATTTGAAGCATCTCCGTATGGCGCTGGTAATGTATTTCAGGTTACATCGGCATCGGTGCCGGCAACCTTAGGCGGAGGTGGTGCTGGTTCACTTGGCAACAACAACGCTGGCGGCATGAGCGGGGGAGCTGATGATTTTAATAATGTTACTAGCCAATCAATGGTAACTTCTTATGCAAACGGATTTCCCAATGGGTTTAACAGATTCTACTGCATGAAATATGAAATCGGTCAAGAGCAATACATGGAGTTTTTGAACACACTCACCGGCACGCAGCAAGCTAACCGCACCAACGCAACAGTAGCTGGAAACTTTCATGGTAGCGGCACCACCTCGCCCACTGCTAGGTGCGGAGTTAAGTGCATTTCTCCGCCCTCGGGTGCCACGCCAGGGCAGTATGTGTGTGATCTTAACAACAACGGCACCAACAATGAAGTAAATGGAGATGGAAGATATTTGGCCATGCCCCTTTTAAGTGCCCCAGACGTGATGGCTTACCTAGATTGGGCTGGTTTGAGACCCATGACTGAATTTGAATTGGAGAAAGCTTGCAGAGGAGCTTTGCTGCCGGTGCCGGGGGAATATTCCGGGGGAACAACAACCTTTACAAACGTGACCTCACTGCTGAATGCCGCTGCTGACAATGAATTATCAAATACAATTGGCGCAAATTACAATGGCAATGGAATAGGTGGACCAGTTCGCGCAGGTCTATTCGCGACTGGAACTTCTACCCGTGCGCAAGCTGGGGCGACCTGGTATGGAATTATGGATATGACCGGAAATGTGTGGGAAAACTCGGTATCTGTGGGTAACGCAGCTGGACGAGCGTTTAGAGGCGACCATGGCAACGGCTCTTTAAATGCTGCTGGTCAGGCCGATGTTAATTATTGGCCCGGAATCAATGGGAATAACACATTGACAACGCCCAACGGGGTTTATGGTGGGGTAACCGGAGTTACAGGATATGCAGGTATGGGGTTTGCACTGGGAACATGGAATAGCGGAACAACCTGGGCTCCGGTAAGTAATAGAGAATACCGTAATGCCTGGAATGGATTAACCGGCAGAGACCAGCGCAATGGCGGCCGAGGGGTAAGGACTGCGCCTTAAAACAGATAGCTTTCGATCTTTGATGGAGCGGGCAATGAAATTTAGAGGCTTGAGGCTGGCTTTATTGCTATCCATGTGTTGCTCTGTGCCTTTATTCGCCCAATACACTGGAGGTTTCGAAGACGGTAATTCAAATGCGAGCTTTTGCAGTACTGACCTTAATGGTGCTGCATCGCCAACGATAACCCTTTCGCTAATTCAGGGCAACACAGTTTTCTGCTCAGGTGGCTCAGACGTTTATAGTGTAAACATAACAAACAGCACTACCGCAAATTCGTTTGTTTGGACTATACCCATCGGGGCAAGTATTTTGTATTCGTTAAATACACCCACCTCCAGCATTATCTCTATCAATTTTGGAACTGCCACAAGCGGTAACATCAGCGTGACTGCGACCAATACCTGCTCTTCAGTTACAGCAACTCCCATCGCGGTAAGCAGTACCGCGTGCAGTAACTACCAAGGCGGTGCCGATGATGGTTTTTCCAACGCCTCATTTTGTGCCACCACCCTAAATGGTGCAACAGCACCATCCATTACAATTTCTTCAGTGGTTGGTTCCTCTTCATTCTGTAATCAAGGAACAGACATTTACAGCGTAAACATTACGTCAGGAATTGCCAACAGCATCGTTTGGTCCGTACCAACGGGGGCATCTGTTAGCTTTTCAGTAAATACACCAACTTCAAGTGTTGTAAACATTAACTTCGGCTCATCGGCTGGCAACATAAGTGTAACCGCTTCAAATTCTTGTTCAACTGTTACTTCATCTGTACTGGTACTAACCAACAATGCCTGCAACAACTATTTTGGGAGCAACGATGATGGGTTTGGCAATGCTCAATTCTGCGCAAGTAATCTAAATGGAGGTTCCCTAGGCACCATCACGCTTAGTTCGATTTCGGGTGGAAGTACATTCTGCTACAACGGTAGCCAAAACTACTCGGTAAATGTTTTATCAGGTACAGCCACTTCTTTTTCGTGGAGCGCACCCGCGGGCGGAAATTTGTTGGCAACGCAAAACCAAACATCCGGGAGCCTGGCAAGTATCGGCTTTGGAAACATAGACGGAAACGTGCAAGTTACCGCCAGCAACGGATGTTCATCGACTAGCACTACTTTGGCATTAACGGGTACCAATTGTAATCTTACTTTCGGAGGAAATGATGATGGTTTTGGTAACGCGCTCTTTTGCGGAACAGACCTTAATGGAGCCGGTTTAGGCCCCATCGTCCTCAACCCCATAGCTGGTGGTGGCAGTCCGTATTGCTTTAGTTTAGGACAGAACTATTCTGTTGCCACCTCGAGTGGGCTAGCTACATCTTTTGTTTGGTCAGTAACGGCTGGGGGCGGTAGTGCCTTGGCATCACAAAGCACCACAACAAACAGCATAGCAACGGTTAGTTTCCCTGGGGCAAGCGGTACCATTCGCGTAGATGCATCGAACGGTTGTTTTAGCGACTTTCAAACTTTAGCAGTAACGGGCCAAAGTTGTGATAACAGTTTTGGTGGAAACAATGATGGATTTGGAAATTCCACCTTTTGTGCAACTGATCTCAACTCTGGTGCAGCAAGTGTTGTCAGCCTTTTACCAATTTCTGGCGGCAACTATTGCATCAACCTCGGCCAACTTTACACTACGTCTGCCGCCAGTGGCAATCCTTATTCTTTCTTATGGACGGTAACGGCTGGAACGGGAATTACGAACGCTCTACTTAGCAACTTTAACACCAGCGCAGCCAGTATTTCTTTTTCTTCAGGTTCAGCCACTATACAAGTCACCGCTACCAACGCGTGCTCAAGCGATACGCAAACATTAAGTATATCTGGCACAACATGCAATACTACCGTTGGGGGAAATGATGATGGCTTTTCAACAGGAATATTCTGTGGAACAAATCTTTCGGGTGGCGTTCTTGCTCCGATTGCCCTTTCTGCCATTAGTGGTGGCAGTACGTTCTGTTTTAACTTGGGTCAAAACTACTCGGTAAATGTGATTGCCGGCACTGCTACTTCTTATTCGTGGTCCGGCCCTCCCGGAGCTGGCGCTTTTGCCCAGGTTGACTCGCCATTATCTGGTTCCGCATCCTTAAATTTTGTTGGTACCAACGGAAACGTAGCTGTTACCGCTAGCAATGGATGCTCAACTGCCACAGCAACGCTTGCTGTTACTGGCAGTAACTGCGGCACAACGATTGGCGGTAACAATGACGGGTTTTCAACTTTATCATTTTGTGCAAGCAACCTAACGGGTGGAACCGTACCAAGTGTTACGCTAGGTCCAATTTCTGGCGCGGGCACATTTTGCTTTAACTTGGGAGATAACTACACTGTATCAGCTACGGGTTCACCCACTAATTATATTTGGAGCGGTCCGGTTGGCTCGGCTATCACGGGTACAATCAGTTCGTTTGTAGGCAGCTCTAGCACGGTAGCTTTTGGTAATAGTAACGGCAGTATCTCGGTCACGGCCAATAACGCTTGCAGCTCAGCAACACAAACGCTTTTCGTAACTGGTGTTAACTGTTTAATGAGCGTAGGCGGAGCGAACGATGGATTTTCAGTGGCCCAAGCATTCAACATACCTTTACCTGTTACCCTTGCCCTATTCACAGCAAAAACAATCGATGCTGGTGTTAGACTTGATTGGATTACTGAAACCGAAATAAACAATAGTCATTTCGAAATCGAACGGTCTAAAGACGGCAAAACATTCAAGACCATCGGTGCAGTTGATGGTGCCGGCAACTCGCGAGTCAGGCAAACCTATACGTTCCTCGATAAACTACCGTACGAAGGCGCATCGTATTACCGACTAAAGCAGGTAGATTTTGATGGAAAATTTGATTACTCACCCACAGTCATTGTAGAATGGGGTGGAAACACGGAAAGTTATGATGCGGTGCTGTACCCCAATCCAACGCTTGGGAATACAAGCTTTAACATTCGCTTCAATAGTGCCTTGGAAGGATTGGAGGCAGTTATCATGGTTCAAGACCTGACTGGCAAAGAAATATTAACCAAGACTTTCTCAGCCGCCTCTGTCACACAAGTAAAATCAAATGATGAGGTATTGAAACCGGGGGTTTACATCGTTACCATTCAAGTAGCTGACAAGAAAATTATCAATCGGTTGGTAGTACAATAACATTTACCCTACCCGATCGATAATCAGATATTCTTTTTTGGAAATGGACTGACGCGTCAGCAGTTCGGCTAAGAAGCCCGTCAAGAATAGCTGCACGCCCACTACCAATGCTACCAGTGCCAAATAAAAAATTGGTTGTTCAGTAACATCTCGCTTCAGCGGTATTTTTGAAATAAAGATCGAATCCACTTTGTCCCACAAAATCTTTGCTGTAAAGGCGAAACCCAATACGAATGATACGATTCCCCAAGCACCAAAAAAATGCATGGGCCGCTGTGCGAAGCGCCCAACAAAAGTGATGGTGAGCAAATCTAAAAAGCCTCGCACAAAGCGCTCCCAACCAAACTTGCTGTGTCCATACTTTCGTTCGCGATGCTCCACTACCTTTTCGGTAATCTTTGTGAAGCCTGCCCACCTGGCCAATACAGGAATGTAACGGTGCATTTCGCCATACACTGTGATATTCTTTACAACTGATTGGTGATAAGCTTTTAACCCGCAGTTAAAATCGTGCAGGTGAATGCCCGATATTTTGCGTGTTACGTAGTTGAAGAACTTGCTCGGCAGCGTTTTTGAAATTGGGTCGTGGCGCTTTTTTTTCCAACCGCTTACCAAATGGAACTTTTGCTCTTTGATGAGTTGATATAGCTCAGGTATTTCATCTGGACTGTCTTGTAAGTCCGCATCCATGGTAATCACCACTTCACCTTTTGCTTCGCGAAAGCCCATGTGCAATGCAGCAGACTTACCAAAGTTACGATTGAATTGGAGGCCTTTAAAATTCGCGTTGGCTTGGCTAATCTTTTTAATTTCCTCCCAGCTATTATCTGTGCTACCGTCATCAATAAAAATGACTTCATACGAAAAGCCATGCGTTTGCATCACACGGCTTATCCATTGACTTAATTCGGGTAGTGATTCCTGCTCGTCTTTAGCAGGGATTACGAGGGAGATGTTCATCAATTATCTAAACAAATGGCTCAGGGTTTTTCTTTTGAGTAAAGATTGTAACAATCAGCGCAACAATTAAACCCATGATCACGCCACCAACAATGCCAAAAATCAACATCATTTCGGGAGTCATAAATTTAGCGGTCATCTCCATCGCCTGGTCAATCTGTTCTTCTGACAACCTGCCCTGCTCTTCCATAGCTTGGCGCTGGTTATCCATCATTTGCTGAACAAATGTTGAGTCAATGAACTTGATATAGATGAACGTAAATATGCTTGAGATCAGCGAGGAGACGAGAGATATCCAAAAACCAATGCCAATACCTTGGCCGTAGCTCATGAAGCTGTTTCCGTTGTCTTTAAAATACTTTTGAGCCAAAAATATAATACCAACGACATACAAAAGACTCGCCCATCTTCCTATCCCCTGCGTCATGTCTATCCCAAGCGTGTTAAGCAGAACGAAATAAGCGATAGATACAACCCCCATAATAAGCCCATATCTGATCCCTACTGACATTGTTGTTGGTGATGCTTTGGTAGATTCTTCCATGTTGTTAATAGTTTGGTTGACGCCTTAAAATTACTGATATAATGATGCTAAAGAAAAAACTGATAATAAAACTCTGCCAGAAGTACTTCTTTGCCAGCTCCCATCCGGTAACGTTCGGCAGTGCACTAACCATGCTGTCATATACTTCTTTTCCTATTTCTTTGATGGTTTCAGCCGGTAACGCCTTCGCTTGTGCCAAACCCAGTTCAATGTAATTAGTAAGAAACGCAGGGTAAAAATTACAGAGTGCCACAATAAAAATGGTGGTTGTAGCAGTAAATACAAAAGTAAAAGAAAAGCAGCTCAACATGCCCTGCCAAAAATGCAACACCCCTTGCTGAAAGTTATCGCGAATCTCTTTTAGCGTAAGCGTAAAAAACAAGCCAAACAAAATAATGCGAAAATCAAAAAACACTTGAAATAGCATGGGGTGCTTTCCAATTGCGTAAAGAGCCACCAAGGCTCCACAGGCAAAAACTCCAGCTATGAGGCCATTGCGCAACGAAATACGAAAGAGAGGGTTTTGGAGCAGTGTCACCTTACTCTTCTATTTTCATTTTACCATTGTTGAATACCGCTATGGCTTTGCCTTTCAACGCTTTGCCCAGCCACGGTGAATTTTTTGATTTCGAAAGATTGCTGGCAGCATCAAAAGTCCATTCAGCATTGGGGTCAAACAGCGTGAGATTGGCCTTTGTGTCTTCTTCAATCAACGGCACATCGAGCTTTAGAATTTGCCGTGGTGCCACGGTTACTTTGTAAATCAATTCTGCAATGTCTACCGATTTAGCTAAAGATGTCAACTGAGATGCAAATGTCTGTAGGTTAATTAGACCAAAATCTGCGTGGTCAAATTCCACTTGTTTGCTTTCGTCATCTTGCGGCAAATGACCGCTTACCAATACATCGATTGTTCCATCTATCAACCCTTTGATAACAGCCTCGTTATCATTCCTCTCACGCAGCGGTGGATTAAGCTTGTAGTTGGTATCGAAATCAACCAACAGCCCATCGTCCATCAATGGTTGATACGCGGCTACATCGCAAGATAAATTCATGCCCTTCTTTTTGGCCGCCCTTACCATCTCAATTGATTTGGCGGTTGATAGTTTGCTAAAGTGCAAGCGACCACCGGCATAGCCCAACAATTCCAAGTTTTTTCGAACGGCAACTTCTTCGGCAATTCGTGGCATGCCTTTCAGGCCGAGTGAAGTACTTACTTCCCCTTCGTGCATTTGCCCGAAGAGGTTCAACCAAATATCCTCCGGATGATCGACCAACACTCCATCAAATTTCTGCAAGTATTGAAGTGCCTTCAAAAATAAGTCGGTGTGCCAAATAGGCTTAAGCCCATCTGTAAAGGCAATGGCGCCCGCTTCATGCAGATCAATCATCTCTGTAAGTTCTTCGCCTTTCCCACCTTTGGTAACGTGGGCCATTGCATGGATTTTAACGAGGCGCGTTTCGTTGCCTTGTGTGATGTATGCAATTTCGTTTTTTGTCTGTATGCTTGGCTGGGTATTGGGTAGCACCGCTACTTCAGTAAAACCGCCAGCTGCTGCCGCTTTTGCCAATGACAATAGATCTTCTTTTTGTTCAAAACCAGGATCTCCTACAAAGCAACCTAAGTCAAACCAGCCAATGCTAAGTAACATGCCATCTGCATCAATCACCTTGTCTGCGGAAAAATTTTTCTCTCCGATATCGGAAATTCTTCCGTTGGTGATCAATACGTTTCTCTTTTTTAGGTGGTGCGGAGAACCAGGTGAGATAATTTTCGGAGATTGTATTAGTATCTTCATGCTTGTGGGCAACAAGTTTATCCTTAGTTTCTAATGTTGAGGATGAAACACGAACGATCAAATTTACTTTAAAAATCGCAGCAAAAGCACCTCGGCTAATAGAAATAACAATGCAAGGAAAAGACAATACCGCCAAAGTGGCTTGCCAAGGTAATTTGATCTTACTTGGTCGCCAAAGGCTGTTGCATTATCAGTATCCACTACACGCACGTTGGTGCCCATGCTCCACTGTTGGGTTAATTCATTGGGGGTAAAACACCGTAAAAACGACTCAGCCTTATCTGCATTAATCGAAAGCCAACTCAGCGTGTCGGCCCGGTGCACGACCGCATAAAAACCCGGGGCGAGCGAAAACTTTGGCAGCTCTAGCATTACCTCGCGGTTGACTTTCCGCTGTGATGGCACCAGCTCTTGGTTACCAACCAGTTTTATCGGCTCCTCGCCTACGAGACTATCAGCCTTCACAACCAGTAAAGATGATGACAGCGTATGGTATAGCTTTTCGGAATCTTTCTTTCCAGATGCAGCCAACCGATACATAAATGGAACAAACAGCGCGTGTTGATAAAAGTCGGTGTAGCCCTTTTCGAGTGGCGAAGCCAGCAAGAACACGTTGCCCATTTGAGACAAAAAAGGCCTGCCATCTTTTAACTTGAGTAGCGCTGACTGATCGGTTCCCCAATCAATCAACTTTTTGCCGGCAGGCATAGCCAGGGATGGAGACTTCTCTTCGACCACATTTTGAAATAATGGATGCTGCCAATCTGGTGGAGCGAGTGGCATCATTTCTTTTGCCTCGGCAAGATTCTGCAATGGCATGCCCAACGCCCGTTGGTAGCTGACCACATCGGGCTTGCTACCGGATACAAAAAGCATAGTGTTTGTCTCGCGTAAGCCTGCAAGCGCATTGGCTAAAGCGCCATTAATTTGGTCAATGGCATTCACCACCACCAAGTCGGCCTGCGGCAATAAACTATAGTTTACATTTCTAACTTCAAAACTGGAAAAATCGAAGAGCGCTTCGTTGGCAAACACTTTACCAACAAATGTTTTGTCGGGCGTTTGTTTGATCTCTAATACGCGCAACTTAGATGAGTAGTTGAGGGTAAAATAAAATTCGTTGTCAAAGCCGATAGGAAAATCACTGAAAGTAATAACACACCGATTTTGCCCCCCTTGGCTGCCCGATAAATCAAAAACCACTTCGGCTGAGCTCTGCGGTTCGATGTTGATCGTTGAGGCAGATACCTGCTTGCCATTGATGGAAAGCTTTACGACCAGCCCGTCAACTGATTTGGTACCCACATTTCGCAATTGTGCATGAAGAGAATTTTTCTCACCCCCAATCATAAAGGGATTCTCCAACCTGATCGAATCGACAAAAACATTGTTGGTTGCCACCAACTTTATGGGCACCAAACGTATTTGCTTGGCGGAGTCAAACTTGGGTACAGCGCCAAAGGTTGATGCTTGAAAGTCAGAAATCCAAAACAATGGAGATCGCCCGGTATGGCGCCTCAAAATATCTGCAGCACTACGATTCAAACCAGACAATCGGATTTGCGCGAGAAAATCTTCTACCTCTACCTTTGTCTTGAGACTGTTACCAAAAGCTGCAAAATCGTTTGTGATGATTTGATAACGTGTATCAGGTGGAAATGAATTAAGTAACTGTTGCACACGCTCTACGGCATCGTCTATGGCACGTATTTTTCCATCGATTGGCGATGCCATACTAAGTGAATTGTCTAAATAGATCGTCACCTGGTTTGTGGCGGTAACATCTTCTGAAGCGGGCAGAAACGGCTGCGCAAATGCAAGAACCAAGAATAGAAGAAATAGTAACCGGGCGGCAAGCACCAGGTACTGTTTGACCTTTCGTTGCTGCGTAGTTTCTTGATCAATTTGCTTCAGGAACCGAGTATTCGAAAAATAGATGCGAATCGTTTTGCGAAAGTTGAAAAGGTGGATGACGATGGGAATCGCTAACACCAACAATGCCCACAGAAACGCAGGGTACTGAAAAATCATTGCCGCAATGTAACACGCAAAGTTGGCAAAAGACAATCGATGAGAGTCAAATTTATTTTTCCACTTAATCAACAACGATTGTGACTTGGAATTGGCTTTCGGATTATGGGAGAAAAGCTTGTTATGAAAATGCACCGACCTGCTGCCGAGGTGAGTACAATTTCTATGGCCGACATCGCCTTTTTGCTGCTTACCTTTTTCTTAGTGACTACCGTGATACAAAACCACAAGGGGATTTTGATGATATTGCCTCCATTCATACACAAGCCTATAGATGCACCTCTTCCCGAGCGCAACATCTTCGCTATTCAAATCAACTCGGCCGACCAATTGTTAGTGGAAGGAGCGCCTGTTTCAGACCTGGTTGGACTGCGTAATCGAATTGAAACGTTTATTCTAAACAATGGCAGAGATGAAAAATCTTCTGACAACCCCAAAGTAGCGGTGGTTTCAATAAAAACCGACCGAGGCACTTCTTATCGCGAGTTTATCTCAGCACTAGACGAGGTTCAAGCCGCATATTTTAAGATTTATGCATCGCAGGCGGGCGTTACACCAGAAGAGTTTCGAAAACTGGACTTACGAATTCCAAGACAAGCTGCCATCTACAATCGCGGAAAGGCAGGCATACCAATGAATATTTCAATAGCTGAACCGAGCCGGGCAGGCCACTAAACAAAAAAGCACGGACAGCGCATTTGTGCGCCTGCCCGTGCTAAGGGTGTAATGGATTTTTATTTCTCCTTTCCGCCCAACATCAACAAATCATTGACGTTGATTTCAGTGATGTAGCGCTTCTCACCTTTGTCTGTCTCCCATTGCCGGTGCACCAGTTTGCCTTCCACGCAAACTTCGGAGCCTTTCTTCAAATACTTGCCTGCCACTTCCGCAAGCTTACCCCAAATTACAATGTTGTGCCACTGCGTATCTTCTATTTTCTCGCCCTTCGCATTCTTGTAGGCGTCTTTAGTCGCGATTGAAAACGAAGCTTTTTTGTTTCCGCCAAACTCTTTCACTTCAGGATCTTTGCCCAAGTTCCCGATCAATTGCACGCTGTTTCTCAAACTTTTCATAGTAGTTAAAATTTAAAGGTTAAAAATTTATTTACTTTTTTCGTTTGCCAACCACTTTGTCGAGCGATTGACGATGCAAAGGTGAAGGGTTGTGAAAAGTAGACCCGTTTGTTAATCAATTACTTTCGGTTATATTCGTTTATAAACGTTTAAAAACGGATAGGAATGATTCAAAAAATCGCGTTTTATGCCTAAAAACGAAGAAAAAATCTGTCTCGAGTGTGGCGGGAAAATTATTGGCAGAGCAGACAAAAAATTCTGTTCAGATCAATGCCGAGTGGCTTACAACAACAAACTCAACCGCGATGAGACCAACTACATGAACAATGTGATGAATCTACTGCGAAAAAACAGAAGGATATTGATGGAACTCAACACTACAGGTAAGACACGAGTAAGCCGCGAAACGCTTGTAAAAAAGGGTTTTGACTTTAACTACTTTACCAGCCAATACAAAACTAAAGACAATGCTCTTTACTATTATTGCTTTGAGCAAGGTTATTTGCCCATTGAAAACAATTGGTATTTGTTAGTAGTGAAAAAAGAAACAACTTGACCCCATGTGGAATTTACAAGGCAAAAAAGCACTAATCACGGGAGGAACAAAAGGCATTGGTTTAGCGATAGCCAAGGAGTTTTTGGAACTAGGCGCAGAGGTGCTAGTGGTAGCGCGTGATACACAAACCATTAAAGGTAAAGTTAAGAATTCAGCCAATCTGTTTACCATGGATGGTGATGTGGCCGATGGCAAATTTCGGCAAGCGCTCATCCAACGAATTACTCAAAACTGGGGTAAATTGGATATACTAGTCAATAACGTTGGTACCAATGTTCGTAAGAAGTTAGTGGCGTATTCAGAAGATGAATACCGCAAGCTATTTGAAACCAACTTATTCAGTGCAGTAGAAATATCACGCCTGGCGCATCCGCTTCTAAAATCCGGTGGGCATGCCAGTGTTGTGAATATTGCGTCAGTGGCAGGTTCATTTGATGTGCAAACAGGCCCGCCTTACGGGATGACGAAGGCTGCCTTGATTCAGCTAACACGCCATCTAGCAGCAGAGTGGGCCCCTGACGGCATTCGCGTAAATTGTGTTTCGCCCTGGTATATCGAAACCCCATTAACGGAGGCGGTGCTATCGCAACCTGAACGCTTAGAGAAAATATTAGAGCGCACCCCGCTAAACAGGGTGGGCAAGCCCGAAGAGGTAGCCGGTTTAGTAACCTTTTTGTGCATGGACAAAGCGAGCTATATCACAGGCCAAAACATTATGGTAGATGGCGGCATGAGTGTGAAGGGACTTTAGGTGACTGCTGGTTACCCCGTTTCGCGTTAGGCAACAGAAAATTAATTAAATGTAAATATGAAAACTTTTTGGGTTGGGCTGTTAACGATCCTTTGCGTAAACGGTTACGGGCAAACACTGACAGTTGGCGCTGCAAAAGAAAATGGAATGTCGCCAGAAAGACTGCAACGCGTAGATAACTTAATCAACGACCATTTGAACAAGGGTCAAATTCCCGGTGCAGTCGTTTTCATTGCTCGTAATGGCAAGATTATTTACCACAAGGCCTATGGCTATAGTGACGTGGAAAATAAAATTGCGTTGAAGAAAGATGATATTTTCAGGATCGCTTCGCAAACTAAAGCTATCACCAGCTTGGCTATTATGATGCTGTTTGAAGAAGGCAAGTTTTTGTTGGATGATCCGCTCTCTCGTTACATCCCCGAATTCAAAAACCCGAAAGTACTGGTTAGCGTCAATTGGGCAGATACCACTTACACTACCATGCCTGCCAAAAGTGAAATCACCATTCGGCAATTGCTTACCCATACATCAGGTATTGATTATGCCAGTATTGGCAGTCAAGAGTTTAAGGCAATTTATGCGAAAGCAAAAGTACCAAGTGGCATCGGTTCCGCTAACATGGTGCTGGCAGATAAAATGAAAGTGCTGGGTGGACTGCCATTAAAACATCATCCCGGTGAGCAATTCACGTACGGTCTGAACACAGATGTATTGGGCTACTTGGTAGAAGTGTTATCGGGCCAATCGCTCGAACAATTTTTTAAGACGCGCATCTTCCAGCCATTGGGCATGAATGACACTTACTTTTATTTGCCCAAAGAAAAACAAAACCGACTGGTGTATTTGTATCAAACAAAAAACGGCAGGCTGTTGAAAATGGAAACACCTACCTACGATGGATCCAATCCGCAATATCCCACACTTGCAGGTACTTATTTTTCGGGTGGGGCAGGGCTAAGTTCAACTGTAGAAGATTACGGCAAATTCTTGCAGTTGTTTCTCAACAAGGGCGAGTACAATGGTGTGCGGCTGTTGAGTAGAAAAACGGTAGAGCTGATGCTTACCAATCAAACACAACCACCAATCACCACTCAATTTGGATTGGGTTTTGGGTTGGAGACCAGCGCCAACGACCACCAAAGCATATATACAATTGGCAGTTTTTCTTGGGGCGGAGCGTTTAACACGCACTACTGGGCAGACCCCAAAGAAAAGCTCGTGGCAATGATTTTTACCAACATGTATGCTTCCCCGGTATGGAACATCGGAGACAAGTTTAAGGTGGCAGTGTATGGAGCAGTTGGGGATTAACCATTAACTTTCGAAAAAAAATTATGAAACATTTGTTGTCTCAATTTCTATTTTTCAGTGTAGTCGTGTGTAGCGCTCAAGTCAATGTGTCTGGTGGGTTTGGTGCAGTGATCTCTGACATCAAGGGCACACCTGTTGTTTCCAACAGAAACGCAGAAATTGATGGTAGTCCGTTTTTGACAGACACTTGGCTCACAGGTGACATCACATTAAAGAATAGTGCCAAAGTTAGCGGCATCGCCACTCGTTTGAATCTTGCAACAAACGAACTTCATATTATGAAGACAGAAAATGGCGTCAATTCCGAAATCATAGTACAAAAAGGCTCAATCGATGCTGTTACTATTTTTGAACCATCTGTTTCTGGGCTGATCGCCAGGAACTTTAGAATCGGATTTCCGTCTGTAGATGGTTTCGATGAAAATACTTTTTATGAAGTGGTCGTTAGCGGACAGGCATCCTTGGTGAAAAATTTGCGAAAAAAAGTAATTGAAGAAAAACCGTTTAACTCGGCTGTAGCGACCAAAAAGTTCGTTGAGTACGAGAACTACTATATCTTCACCGGTGGTAAAATGATTCGATACAAAAAAGGAAAAGAGTTCGTATTGCAGATTCTTTCAGACAAGAAAGCCGAAATTGAGAGTTTCCTTGCAGAAAAAAAGCTTAAATGTCGATCAGAAAATGATTGTGTTAAAGTGCTTGAGTACTATAACTCGATTATTGACTAACCTTGATTAGTCGCCTATTGATCCATTCCCCGTTGGCGAGTTTAATTTTTACCACATATTGCCCATCTGGTACGCTTGAGATATCGATTGCACCAGCCGGCCTGTTCTCTTTCATTTTTGAAATACCGAAGAGATCTAAAATTTCAACGTAGTTCGGTGCAACTGAGAAAGTCACATACCCGTTTGTTGGGTTCGGATAAATTGATAATTCTTCTTGGCCAGATAATGCTGATGTAATCACAACAGGAGATGAAATACGATTGCAATCTCCGTCTGACAACACCACGTAATACACTCCGGGATTACCGTTGAACGGAAACGTTCTTCCCATTGCGTTAGTAATTGGGCTTGTTCCATTATACCATTGAAAAGAATTAGAAGATACGCTGCTTGCCAATAAGTTACCACTAACAACAATGCTCGGGTTGCTCACGTTGTTTGCCTTGACCGGAACATTTTGAGTATAAGTTCTACTGGAATTTGTATTCGAAATAGTAAGCGAAACTGCCCGAGTACCTTGGTCAGAAAAGACCACTTTTGGATTTTGTGGATTAGTGTCAAAAGTTGAGAAGCCGGCTGATCCAAAATTCCAGTTCCGATTGGTGATGGCACCTTGACTCAGATCGGTAAACTCCGTTAGTCCGTTGGCACAATTTGATTTAAATGCAAAGTCTGGGAACAGCACATCTTCGCACTTTTCAGTAAGCCAATTTGCCGAATTTACAACTGTACTATTTCTGCCCGCGTTAACTACCGCTGGCCCTTGGATACTAACGTTACTAACGTTTAGCCAATCGAAACAAAGCTTTGCGCGTTTATTGAAAAACATTGTGGCTGCACTTTGAGCCTGAATCTTGGTTACTTGCGCTTGGCCTGACGTAATGGTAAAAGTTTTATACAACTCTTGAACAGTACCCGCACCAAGTCGCAAAGTTGAACTTGCTGCTAATGCCAAAGTATCGATTTTATTATTACCTGTTAGCTCCGCTTCGGCTCTCAAGTCTAGAAAAGCAGTAGTGCTATTTCCATTGATTTGGGTCTTGCCTTCTGACACTCTGATTTTACCTTTGAAGTTAGTATTCGAAAACGTTGCTGAGGCATTTCCGTCCTTAAAATCCATCACGGTGAAGGCATTTGACTTAAACGACTCATCTTGTAGGTTCAAGTCTACAAATTTAACTTCTATTGAAGCGTTCAGCAGGTTCAACTCTCGTTGCATGGATCCCACTGATCGGAGCGTGCCTAGTTTTAATGCACTGTTTCCAGACAAATCTAACTTACCCTTCAACAAATCGACCGACTGAAGACTTCTTGCATTTGTCACCTTCCAGCTGGTGTTATCAGATGTTGCTGCATCAAAAACAAGAGATAAATTATCCAAGTTAGATTGTGACAATACTACTAGGTTTTGAGGTTTAATAGAACCGGTAAATCTAATAGTGCCGCTATTGGTCGTAAGTGTGTTATTGGTAATCACTAAATCACCAGCAATCTCCAAAGTGTTCCCACTCAAATTCAAAATCGAATTTGTTTTTGACAAATAAGTTAATGTGCCACAAGACGTGTTGGAGTTCAGGGTAATCGATTGATTGGATGCTGAAAATGAATTTTCGTCTATTACCACTCTATCCACATTTGTGGGGACCGTATTGGCCGATGGTCCTCCGCTGGTACGTGACCATTTAGTAGGGTCGCTCCAAACACCGTTTCCCCCAATCCAATAAAAACGCTCACCAATCGAGTTTTCTGACTTGTACTCTATTATGATCGAAAAATCTTGCTGTAAGCCAACTAAACTTCGCTTATTGGTTACCCGTATTTTATAGGGTCGCGGTTCGGGGTTTTCAAACTCAATCTTTTCCACGTTATCTCTAAAGTTATCACCTTTGGTGGCGGTCTGCGAAATAGATAGAACTGACAAATCTGGATTTAGCACCCATGGAAATTGAGAATTGCTGGCGTCATCTACAATCCTTAAGTCGAGGTCATTCACAAGCATTGGGGCTGTAGGATCCAACGATGCAGGCAATGGGGTCCCTGGCACGTCAGTCCAAACTATGGTAACGGTTATTTTCTTGCCAGCTTGCGGGTTGATTGTAATTTCGTAGGGTTGGCCATTCATTAATCGTTCCTCTTTTACAATCACATTCTGATCATCTCTTGAAAGTAGCAACTTTGCCGCGGCCTCAACGTCAACCACACCCCAACCATACATATAATCTGGACCCGGGCCTGGTCCGGCTTCTTTGGCTGTATGAATGGCTAGCGCTTTGAGCGTTGCTGATTTCATAAAGCTTCCAGACAACTGTTTGCTCAACTCCTGAATCAAGGCCAGAGAACCCGCTGCGTTCGGGGCAGCCATTGAAGTGCCATTGAAGGTAGAATACCTTGAACCAGATTGCCCGGTGGGTGTACTAACAGAAGAGAAAATCCCCACACCTGCTGCAACCAAGTCTGGTTTGATACGGCCATCATCAGTGGGCCCCCAATTGCTGAAGGAAGACATCTGCACGCTGCTAGGGCCAGTATAATCTGGAATCTTGCCAATCGCCCCAATGGTAAAAATGTTTTTTGAGCATCCTTCTTGGCTCATCGAATCAAAACCGGTACCACCATTTCCGTCTGGCGGATTGGTGCCTCCCACACCCGATGTATTTGTGTCATCGCGGTCGTTACCAGCTGCCCAGAAAATTGAATAATAAGGCGCGTTGAAGGCTGTCTCATCTAGGCTACGAGATGTATTCGTATAGAAACCAAATCGCCAATCCTCTTGCGTACTAATGCTTGCCGTTCCAAACCAAGTACATGATGTTGGAGAAGCACAATTCCACCCTTGAATCAACCCATATGAATGGTTTGAAATGATAAGCGATGCCTGGTCTGCACGGGCCTGGGTAGCCATTTCATTAACGTCATTATCCCAGAAATACGAAATCAAAGAAGCCTTACTTGCCATTCCCCGCGCCAAAGGATTTACACCAGAGGCCATCATTGTCCCTGCCACATGTGTGCCGTGGTCTGAAATCGTATTATTTTCTTTGAACATCACCCTCGAATCAAACTCAGTATGGTCAAAGACCACTCCTCCATCCCAAATTCCAATTTTTATTCCTTCGCCTTCAAGATTTAGCCCAAGCCCACCATTTTGTCGCAACTTGGTTACACCAGTTGTAATGGCGGCACCAGCATTTGTGGTTGACCTGTATACTGGCGCACCAAACTCATCCACATCTACCAGTTGAATAATATTGCCGTTGGTATCGTACGATATGAGTGGGACATTTTTTTGTTGCGCATATATTTGAGCGCGCGCAAAGGCTTTAACATACTTTTCATTTTCCACTCGCGCTAGTCTCTCAAGATTTTGCTGCATCGAAGCAGTCAAGGAATCTTGCGCTAATAAAAAGTTAGGCAACAAAAAGAATAAACAAACCCACCGCTGCTTCATATACACGTTAGTTGATCAATAAAAACAAAAAAGCTGCCAAATCAAATTTGGCAGCTTTTGCTCTATAAACAAATATTTAGTTGATAGTTGCTGATAGTTTGTGCAGCACACCATTTGTTGCCACAATGTTAGCAGACACAACCGATGCGCGGGTAGTTAAAGCATTCGTGAAGAATACACCATTCGCATCAGAATTGAACGTCACAGTTTTGCCTGTTTGTAATGTGTTATAAGTAGTGGTGGGCGTAGGACGAATTGAGTTGTTAAAGAAATCTGAAGAAAAAGTCCTCAAACTCACCACGTGCCTGCGAGCTATATCTAAACAAGCTGCCGGTGTGGCTCCATCGATAAAGGCTTCCGTAACACCAGCCGTATTCATTGCTGCATTGTTTGGAGCCAATACTGTCAATGTTCCTGTCCTGGCAGTAGTTAACGGATCAGCCGGCAGCGGCAATAAAACCCCAGTAGCGAAATTAGGAAGCGCGCCAGTTCCTGAGGCTTTCAATATTAACTTGTTGAAAATTGAAAGGTCAGGGTCGGCAGCAACTACATCTGCCAAATTGCCGGGAGGTGGCAACAACACAGCGTTGATCTTGTGAACCACGCCATCTGCGCCTTCAAACGCATCAAACCCTACTATACTTGCTCCATTGAAAAATACTCCACGTCCGACCACGTTACCACTTCCTACCGGAACTTCTTGAGTAGCATTTGTGCAATAGATGTTAGCGTTTAATCCCAAGTTAAGCGTTTGGAAACCCTGGAATGTAAGCTGACCAACCCAGTTAGGCCCAGCCGTCTGTCCATTAAATATTCCAAACTCTACCCCGAACCGAGACGAGTCAACTCTTGACGGGATCATGTGATACTGTAAGATGCGCAGCAAAACTGTAGGCTCAACTGCATTAGGATCGATACCAGCAGCAGTAAAAGCAGCGTCAGTAGGTGCAAAAAAAGTATATTGAGTTCCATTTAATGCGCTCCTTAAGCCTGCTCGGTCGATGGCGGCACTAAGTTTAGATAGTTCGGCATCCTTCTTGATTCCATCAAGAATTTTTACTTTTTCATTCGTCAAGTTCTCTCGCTCGCAAGAAACCAAAGCTATAGCAAAGAGAAATATATAAACATGTTTCATGATATTACTTTAAAATGTTATAAGTAAATGTCTTGTAGTTTTCGCTCGGTTGAATACCGTTTCCAGATTGCAGCGTCAAATTCAACACTACCCTTTCAGGATCAGCACCAGAAATTCCGTTGTACACATTCAAATAGATATATGCAGAACTTTTGTTTGCTTTAAAAACTATTTGCCCAGAGGGATTGCGTACAAAATCAAAATGAACCCCTTCTACCGCTTGGGTTGTGCCTGCAGGTGCCGCGTCTTGTACATAAGTCACGTTCAAATCTGATGTACGTTGTGGGCCCACCAATTGTACCAACACGCTATCGGCAAAAGTTAGCCGAGCGATGCCTGGTCCGTTAGAGGCTCTGTAGGCTGAACCTGTAACAATTACTCGTGCATCCGCTACCAGCGTTAATGCTGTATTGCTTGTAATGGTTGCTACCACACCGATAAAATTTCCTGCGGCATCACGGATAATGCTACCCACAGCCAACTGGGTCGTGAACGTAGTGCCGGTTCCAGCTACGTTACGTTGAGTACCAGGGTTTGCGTTAGTCGTAATCGTACCCGTACGCGTAACAGACGGCTGGCGCGCGGCAATTGAACTCAAGTTGATGTTCTCAGTAATATTTGGGTACAACAAACCAAAATTACCGGATCCTAGTCGAGATTGGAGTTCCAAATAACGGTTCTTGAACTCAACAACAGTCGATCCATTGTAGCGCAAATCCAATTTTTCGCCACACGACCAAAGGAATATTGACAATAATGCAGCTGAGAACAAACCCAATGCATTTTTTGATATTTTCTTTTTCATGTTACTAATCATGTTTATTTAATAGCCAGGATTTTGTTCAAGGTTTTTGTTTGCTTGTACCTCAGCTAAAGGAATATTGGCAAGAATTCTATAATCTGTCTTTGCAATAATAGTCCCATCTGGCTTCAATACATCCAAACCTCTGCGTGTGAAGTCAAACCAGCGGTGCCCTTCAAACGCTAATTCTCTTCTACGCTCTGCATAAATTTCATCGCGCAAAGCAGCGCCCGTCACACCAACCAAGGCTGGCAAACCAGTTCTACCGGCAGCACCGAAACGCACCAAGTTAAGATCTGCAAGAGCAGCGGCATCATTATTCAAGTAAGAGTTTGCCTCGGCCCGGATAAGATACATTTCAGCGATTCTCAATACTGGTACATTTTTGAGTCCGAACTGCGCGCCTGAAGGAGCGTTGTACTTGCGTGTTTCCCTTGAACTCGCTGGTTCAAAATCTCGTCTTGCAATATTCAACAATCCTGTGCCTGCAGTTCCGCGGAGGTCTGCTGGCGCAAACTGCGCTAGTAACGCATCTGAAGCAATCACATCGCCCCAACCCGTTACGCGAGCACCAGCGGCATTGACTTGACGGGTATACCATCCTTGCAACGAGTTATCTCCACCTAAGTTCTCTTGGTTAGCGGCAAAGTTTACCTCAAAATAAGATTCTGGATTGGGCGCGGTTGCTGAGGCATTCACCCAGTTGTTCACCAAGTTGGCTGAAGTACTTAACGTAGCAGCTCCTGAATTGATCGCTTCGGTTGCCATGTTCACAGCCAACTGATACTTATCTGGGTAAGTAGGGCCCGCCCAGTACAAATATACCCTCGCTAATAGCGCTTGGGCAGCTGCGCGATTTGGCACAAACCTAGATGCGGGGTTTGGTGTACCCGT
Organism: Bacteroidota bacterium; assembly: GCA_018267275.1. Taxonomy (GTDB): domain Bacteria; phylum Bacteroidota; class Bacteroidia; order Cytophagales; family Cyclobacteriaceae; genus ELB16-189. Next base: position 218,058 of record JAFDYV010000003.1, read on the forward strand.
CAATGTAAAGAGACTTATTGCATTCAACAAGTCAGCCTCTACTTGTTGGTATACTGCCAGAATGGACGGCCTCGCGGGCAATGTGATCTCGGCTTTAGACCGCACCGGCTTTGTTACAATCGGCACGCCCTTATCCCATCCGTTCAAGATATAATTTGGGTTATAAGAATAGGTACGTACCATATCAAAATGTACCAACGCGCGTATAAACAAGGCTTGTGCCTCTAACCGATTTAGGGTGATCGCATCTGCCTGTGACGTTACTACAATTCGGTTATTGTCAATTGCATCGATCACCAAGTTTGCAGCATTTAAACCTTGATATGCAAAAAAGATGGAGAGATGAGAGCCACTTAGATTAATTGACTGGTTTAAACCCCTGCCACTGCGATCGCCAGGGTTAACCAATTTACAATTGTCTGCGAGCAATTCGGGCAGTAAGATCATATCGCGGCCATAGTAGCCACCATTACGCAAGGACGCGAAGGCACCGTTCAAAATAGATTGTGTTGTGGCTACGTCTTTTAACACTTGGTCTTGTGTTAATGCTGCCTGCGGCTTGGTATCCAAAATGTCTGTACAACCAACAGTTGTCAAACCTACCGCTAATGCGAGAGCTATAAATTTATTTTTCATTTTCATACTAATTAGAAACCGAATTGAATACCACCAATGATACTCTTACTAGGAGGCAAAACGCCAATGTTGCTGGTGTTTGCTGCAAATTCCGGATCTAGACCCGTAAACTGTGTGGAAGTCCACAAGTTGATACCCTGTGCATAGATGCGAACAGAGTTCAATTTCAATCGCTTGATAACGCTTTGCGGCAAATTATAAGCTAAAGTAACCTGCTTCAAGCGGATGTAAGAAGCATCTTCCCAAAATCTGTCTTGCCCCGATATCGAACCTCCAAACAAGGAGTTTGCAGATCCAACCTCTTGTGCACCTGGAACGATTCTTGGTACATCTGTGATATCTCCCGGTTTCTGCCATCTTCTCAACATGTCTTGGTCTTGGTTAGTATCGAAGCGAAAATCCATTGAACTGGCTGCTTTGAAGTTGCTGAGCGCCAGCTGGCCTACATTCCATTGGAAGAACGCCACAAGTTCAATACCCTTGTAGGTAAACGTATTGGTCACACCACCATACTGTACGGGTAACAATGCAGAGCCAGAACCACGTGGCAAAAAGATACGGTCGTTTGCTTGGGGATCGTAAGTGATGTTTCCAGCCTGGTTGTACCACATTGCACGTCCATCAGCCGGATTTACACCTGCGTACCTTGCAACAAACACTTGGCCCAGCGGACGGCCCAACCACAACCCGTTGTTAGGCAAATCCTCTCCCGGGTTAATGAGCCTTGTCACCTTGTTCTTAATGAAGGTAATGTTAAAGTCAGTTATCCACTTAAACTGCCCATTTACGTTAGTAGTTGTAATTCCCAATTCTAGACCGCTGTTCTCAAGTGCACCTACGTTTTCAACAATAGATCCAAAACCACTGGTAGACGGCAGGATTTGAGGCAACAACAAGTTCTCGGTTGTTCTTACAAAGTAATCGGCAGTTACAGCAACTCTATTGTTTAACACCGAAAAATCAAGACCAAAATTGAGGGTGCGGTTTTCTTCCCAGCGTAATTGAGGGTTACCCAAGTTGGTAGGACCAACACCACCAGCACCACCATAGCCAAAGCCCACAGCAGCACCGTAAAGGGTAATCGGGAAGTCAGCAGCACCTAAACCCAATGCAAGATCTTGGTTACCTGTAATACCATAACTTGCGCGTACTTTCAAGTCATTAACAAAAGAAACATCTTTCAAGAAGTTCTCCTTGTTGATATTCCATGCAGCTGAAACAGCAGGGAAAACACCAAAAGTATTGCCAAAACCAAATCTCGAAGATCCGTCTCTGCGAACCGTAGCTGAGAAGATGTACTTGTCGTCAAGTGTATAGTTCACGCGAGCAAATAATCCAGTGATCTTAAATTGGCCAAAAACAGACGTCACCGCATTAGCGGTGGTTCCAACCAAAGTGTTATTCAAAAACACAGAAGCAGGAGCAACACCAGTTGCATTAAAGCCATCTGTACGCTGATTTCTGAATGAGAACCCTGCCACGGCAGAGATGCTATGCCGATTGTTGAACGTCTTTGTGTAAGTCAAAGTCTGGTCAGTTTGCCAGTTGATGACACGGGTATTTAAGAATTGCACACTACCGTTTACACCAGCACCCCCTGGTGAACGAGGGTCGAAAAAGGCGTTCTCATCAATAACTGAATATTCAATTGAATAGGACGATCTAAACAAGATGTCTTTATTAATTGCGTAGTTCAACGCAAAGTTACCCAGCACTTGGTTGGTTACACCACGCTGTGGGTTCACTTGAGCCAACCACAATGGGTTAGACAAGTTACCCAATGGGCCAATGGCGTAAGTCAAGTTCGGGTTAACAGCACCATTCGACAAAAATGGGTTTGCCATTGGCAAACGCCCTATTGCTCCTACTAAAGCGTTGTTAGTGTTAAATCCACCAACGCCTTGCGTATTTTGAGTTACGGTGCTCAAGTTAATACGGGTTTCGGCAGTCAATTTTGAAGTCAATGTGTTATCAAAATTCAATCGCGCTGATGCCCGAGTAAAGTCAGTAGCAATAAACTGTGCATTCTGCTTATTAAATGAACCGGAGATGAAGTATCTGTTTTTGTCATTACCACCGGATGCAGAAATATCAATATTCTGAATGTCGCCTCTACGTGAAACTAAGTTCTGCCAATCGTAGGTAGCAGCAGCAGCGGCATTTCCATAATTAACCTGAGTAAATGACCTCGCAAGATTAGAAGCAAATCCCTCTCCAAAAACATCGAATGACTGATAGAAATTGCGCTGCCCTTCTTCATACAAATTAATCCACTGCTCACTATTCAACAAGGGCTGATTCTTAATGATGTCGGTTTGACCATAGTAATAATTGACATCAAATTTTCCTTTTCCTTGCTTTCCTTTCTTAGTAGTGATGATGATTACGCCATTTGCTGCTTGCGCTCCGTAAATTGAGGCAGCCGCTGCATCTTTCAACACCTCGATAGATTCAATATCATTTGAGTTGATACCATTCAGCGGGTTAGAAGAGATGATGCGCCTTGAACGATCACCAGCTGTAATTTGAACACCATCAACAATGTAAAGGGGCTCGTTACCACCACTCACTGAACCAACGCCACGGATACGTACTTGGGTGTTACCTCCGGGAATACCGTTGTTCGCATTTACTTGCACACCTGCAATTCGACCCTGGATAGCACGATCCAAACTTGGTATGGGCAAATTCTGAAGCGCCTCACCTTTTACGGAGCCAACAGCTCCAGACAATTCGGATTTTTTAATGCTTCCGTAACCTACTATGACAACTTCATTCAATTGCGCATCGTCTGGCAGCAAACTCACGTTTACAGTCGAACTGTTTCCAACTTCGACTTCTGTAGTTTTCAAACCCACGAAACTCACAATCAATGTTGCCCCAGAAGGCACTTCTAATGTGAAGTTACCATTCACATCTGTCACTGTTCCATTGGTTGTGCCTTTTACCAAGATGTTCGCACCTGGCACAGCACTGCCATCTTCAGCGGCAGTTACTCTACCAGTAATTGTCCGTTCTTGTGCAAAAGCGACTAGCGCTGATACCGACAAGAACAGAGCAAAAACCTGTTTCAGTAGATTTTCTCTCATAGTTAGTTTTTTTTAGTTTTATAAATAGGGGTCGAAAAGTAGGAATTAGTAGTATTACTAGCAAAAAAAGGATAATGATTTATTAATTTTCAATCGTTTGCGAAAATATTTGTTTAATTTTTTGATAAAATCTTAAACAAAATTCTGCGATTGAGCGCACGATTGGCGTCAGAACTGTTCTCCACGGCAGGTTCTTTTGACCCATATCCAACCGCTTTCATCCGTATTGGTTCGATTCCTCTGGCCACTAATTCTGCCCTTACCGCCTCTGCCCTTTTCTCCGACAGCTTTAGATTATAGTCTGGGCTGCCAACATTGTCGGTATGCCCTCCTATTTCAACTCTTAGTTGTGGATTTGCCCGTAAAAAATCTGCTACCTCTTTCAACTCCACTTTTGATTTCTCGCTCACCTCAAACTTGTTGAAATCGAAAAAAATATTCTTCAAAACAATTTCAGCATTCCTTTGAAGTGGCTGTAACTGTAGATCAATTAGCTGCTCTGCCGTAGTGGAATCCGAATTGAAGTGAAGGCTAGTAAACAAATACCCTTGACTATTTGCGTAAACAGCATACTCTGATTGGGCAGGAAGTACGAACAAATAACTGCCCAAAATTGAATCGGAGCTAAAAACAGAAAGCACCGTGTCGAGTTTTAAGTCGTGCAATTCAATTTTTGCCTTCAGCGGCTTTTTCGTTGTGGCGTCTACCACAGTACCTCTCACAATGTTGCTACACCTGCTCACTCGCCACTCTTGGGGGATCAAAGCAGAATAGACTTTGCTTTGATTTTTACCTTCCTCCTTAGAGTAATAAGCAAGATCGCCTTTGGCATTTACTACAAAAGAATACTGGTCACTAAAATCATTGAGTGGATGGCCCAAATTCTTGGGTTCTCGCCACTGCTGATTCTGCTTTTCGGCAACATAGATGTCGTAGCCACCAAAACCGGGTAATCCATTTGAGGCATAATAGAGATTTAAACCATTTGAATGTATAAAGGGTGCAATCTCATCGAAAGCTGTATTGATACTTTTCCCTGCGTTGAATGCCTTCCGCCAATTTCCCTCTTCATCCCGTTGCGACACCCATATATCGTAGCCACCCAAACCGCCCCTTCGATCAGAGACAAAAAACAATGTGTTGCCATCGGCAGACAAAGCGGGCTGCGCCTCCCAACCCGAACTGTTTACTCCCGTACCAAGATTCGTTGGCCTGGTCCATTGGTCCCCAATTTTTTTGCTTTGATACAGATCGCAACCTTGGTAGCCGCAAATGGTAAAAATCAATAAACGCCCGTCAGCCGAAATGGTGGATGCTCCCTCGCGAAAGTTGGTATTAATTTCGGGCGAAATGGAGATTGGCTTTCCCCACTGCCCGTTCGACTCCTTTTTTGAAATGTAAATATCTTCATTGTCGTCATGAGCTTTGCCGTAACGAACGGTAAAGATCAACTCGCTTCCATCGGGTGTGATGGTTGGAAAGTACTGCATGGGCAACGCATTGACTGTGTCGCTCAATGGCCGCACTTTATAGTTGTACGTGGTACGTAAGTTGTCGATTGAGAATTGGCATTGCCTCTTCCATAGATCTACCTGTGCCAATTTCTTTTTATCGAACTTTTCTGCCAATAAAAATGCAGAACCGTATTCAAGCGACTGGGTATAGTTGCCAACACGTAAGTAGCCTTCGCACAAAAGGTATTGGTAGTTCTTCTTCTTGATTGGGTCGGTTGTTAGCGCAAATCCACTTTCGAGCGATTGATTTGACTTTACTAACTCACCAGCGCTGCGGTACACAAGCCCCAACCTAAAATATGCTTCTTCAAATTTCTTATCTTTTTCAATGGCTTGTCGTAGCAAGTTAATTGCCTCGATTAACTGTCCGCGCACGCGAAAGTTATCGGCCTGGGTGTAGAGCTCAATTGCTTTTTTTGATTTGGTGGATAAGGGTTGAGCAGTAGACTGTGCTGCCCAACCACAAAAGAACACCAACAACCACAAACTACTTCGCATCAAAAAAAATTTTGTTAATCGGCACTTCATTTCCTTCCATCCCCAGCAGGGCGTTGATCAACTTCACACTATCAAACCTTATCAAGTCGTTTACACGAATTTCGTCCTCTTGAATCTTGCCCTCAGCCAGCAAGCATTGACGCATCACCCCGTTAAACAAGCAAGTAGTGGGTGTTACCCAATCGTTGCCAAACTTCAACAGCAAGTTGGCGTAGGAGGCGTCTGTCACAAAACCATTCTTAGCAATTATTACATCATCGCATGCGCCACGCTGATTAAACATCTCGTTCAACTCGGTTCTGTTCTCAAATTTATATTTATAATCGATTGCGTCATTCTTCACCAACTTTAACGAACCGACTGGCTTCATCGTGTATGGCACGTACTCAACATAGTGGCTGTCTTCGCTGTATACAACCCTACACTTGTATAAACCCCTCGATGGTCTCAACTCCAAATCCAACAATTGACTCAATGTTTGTGTCGGTTTCATGCCCGTAACCTGCCATAATGTGTTGTACATCCGCTCTTCATGATAGGGCAAGTTATGGTACTTACCATCTAACAGTTTGATCGACTCAATAAACCGGGGCATACACTTTGTTAATAGCCTCTTTATACTCTTGCTCGGCATCGCTCAAGGCAGTAATGCCACCACCACTGCGGTAGATAAAACCTTTTGGCGTGTTTTCAATGAAACGGATCATCACGCCACTATCGACCCGCACTCCGTCAAAAATACCAAACACGCCCGTAAAATAACCTCGTTCTTCTTGTTCAGCCTGCTGAATAATTTGAACTGTGCGTTTTTTAGGCGCGCCACTAATGGAGCCAGCAGGCAACAACTTGACCAGCAAATCGCCTAAAGCTAAGTTTGGCTTTATTTTACCTGAGATCTCTGAGCTTACTTGAAGTAAAGTATGGCTTGCGGTTTTCAATTCATCGACATACCTGAAACGATTGACCGCTACGTCATCAGCAATCAAACTCAAATCGTTGCGAATCAAATCCACAATCGTCACATGTTCCGCTTTTTCTTTCTGATCATTCAAAATTATTTGGCGCGCGTTGGGTACAGCTGCATCAATGGTGCCCTTCATGGGAAAAGAAAAGATTTTGCCGTTCTCGATCCTGATAAACGACTCTGGCGAAAAAACTAAGAACTCATCTCGAAACCACAACTTGTACTTCGCTTTTGCGGCAAAAAAAAGATCGCGCAGCGATAGGTTCATTGACACGGGCGTCTGGATAGTCAGATTGGTGAGGTAAGACTCGCCTCGGTGTAACGCATCGGCAACCACTTGAAATTTCCGGTGGTAGTCTTCAAACAATATTGGCTTACGCTCAAACGCCAACGAATGAGACGCAGGCGTTTGAACCGTAGCATTCGAAATTCCGTTCACTTCATATAAAATCTCCTTAGGGTCAATATCATTTAGTCGGTAAGCGAGGGGCCTCTTCAATTCAAAGTCGATGACGAAGAGGAATGGAACTCCATGCTTCGACCAATCGTTGATTTGCTGAATAAAGTTAACCAAGGGTATGTTAGGCTAAAGAACAGACACGCACACAAAAAATTCTCTTTCCAAGCTGTCGGTGTAATTTTAGCGAATAGTACATTATGGAATATCCATGTACTTGTGTGTTTGCAGGGAAATGCGCCACCGGGGATTTGATTTCACATACTCCACTATCATCGGCAGCATTTGTTTCTCCTTCGACCACTCAGGTTGTAAAAAAAGCTTACAGGCTGAACCTACCTTAGCGGCATATTGCTCTGCCCATTCAAAATCACTTTTGTGAAAAATCACCACCTTCAATTCACTCGCCATGCCTGGCACCGACTCATGTGGCGGCAAAAACTTCTTGGGCGAAAAACAAACCCAATCCCAAGCGCCCGTGAGTTCATAAGCGCCAGACGTTTCGATGTGTGTTCTTAAGCCAGCGTTATGCAATTCGTGGGTCAAACGTTCCAGGTTATGCATCGAAGGCTCGCCACCGGTTACTACCGCAATCTTACTGCCACTTTCTTTTGCAAGGTTGGCTATTTGCGCTATCGACATTTTTGGATGCGCATCTTCTTCCCAACTATCTTTTACATCACACCAAACACAACGCACTTTGCATCCCCCCAGGCGGATAAAATATGCAGCTGTGCCTTGGTGATAGCCTTCCCCTTGAATGGTATAGAAGTGCTCCATCACAGGAAGATTTAAGATTTCAGATTTAAGATTTAAGATTTCTGTCATCTCTCCTATGGCGTTAGCAATCACGATTCAAAAATCAAATTTCACTAACCAAACAATCAATACTACGGGTTCAAATTCTCACACGCACGCAACGTGTTAACCAAAAGCGAAGCAATGGTCATCGGGCCGACTCCACCAGGCACTGGCGTAATGTAAGAAGCCTTCGCTGCCACTTCTTTAAACTCAACATCACCCTTCAATGAATAACCGTTTTTATACTGTGGCCCTTCCACGCGTGTGGTGCCCACATCAATTACTACTGCACCTTCTTTCACCATGTCTGCTGTGATCAAGCCAGGCTTGCCCACTGCCACTACTAAAATGTCAGCTTGCTTTGTCCACGAAGCCAAGTTTTTGGTGTATTTATGACAGATCGTTACCGTGGCGCGGCCTTGTTCTACCAACATCATGCTGAGTGGTGCACCCACCAATCGGCTGGCACCAACAATCACGCAATTTTTTCCTTCGGTTGGAATCTCATATCTGCGCAGCAGCTCCATCACGCCATAAGGCGTGGCTGGCATCAGCAATGGATTTTTGGAAATAATGCTTCCGAAATTGTGGTTGGTAAATCCATCCACATCTTTATCTGAACGAATTTTTTCCGTGATCCGCTCCACCGTGATGTGCGCAGGCAATGGAAGCTGAACGATAAACCCGTCTACATCTTGGTCGCGGTTTACTTGATCGATGTGCTTCATCAACTTTTCTTCGCTGATCGTGTCGGCAAAGCGCATCATGGTATAGTGAAACCCAACTTCTTTGCACGCTTTCACTTTATGGTCTACATACGTTTGGCTCGCGCCATCATCGCCAACTAAAATAATTGCAAGGTGTGGTACCTTTTTACCTTGGCTTTTGCGCTCCACCACCTTTGCTGCAATTTCTGCTTTGATGTCAGAGGCAATTTTTTTACCGTCTATTAATGTGTACGTAGTTTCCGCCACAGCGCTCATTTCTTTTTGCTTTTGTATTTTTTATTCCACGCAAAGTCGCAAAGAGACTTCATCCTGGATTTTAGATCAATTATTCAATCTTCAAAACCGCCATAAACGCCTCTTGCGGAATCTCTACGTTACCGACCTGGCGCATGCGTTTCTTACCTTTCTTTTGTTTTTCCAATAGCTTCCGCTTACGCGAAATATCACCTCCATAACACTTGGCTAACACGTTCTTACGAATCGCGCTAATGGTTTCGCGCGCGATGATTTTCTGCCCAATGGATGCCTGGATGGCAATTTCAAACATCTGACGGGGAATCAACTCCTTCAATTTTTCGCACAGCTTGCGGCCCCATTCATATGACTTGCTGCGGTGCACAATGGCCGAAAGTGCATCCACCTTCTCACCATTCAACATCACATCCAACTTCACCATGTCGCTTTCGCGTGAGCCTATCAACTGGTAATCCAATGAAGCGTAGCCGCGCGAAATGGACTTCAACTTATCGTAAAAATCAAAAACAATTTCAGACAATGGCATCTCAAACGAGAGCTCCACCCTGTCAGACGTTAAGTACACTTGGTTTTTGATGATGCCGCGCTTGTCCATGCACAACCCAATAATGGCGCCTATGTATTCGCTCTTGCTGATGATTTGTGCCGAGATAAATGGCTCTTCAATGTACTCCAACATTGTGGGGTCGGGCATCTCGCTGGGCGCATTGATGGCAATTTCTTTTCCACTGGTGAGCAACGCTTTGAACTGTACCGAAGGCACCGTGGTAATCACCGTCATGTCAAACTCACGCTCCAATCGCTCTTGAATAATTTCCATGTGCAGCATGCCCAAAAAGCCGCAACGAAAACCGAAACCCAAGGCGGCCGAAGTCTCAGGCTCCCACACCAGCGAGGCATCATTCAGCTGCAATTTTTCCATAGACGAGCGCAGCTCTTCAAACTCAGTGGTATCGACCGGATAAATACCCGCAAAAACCATGGGCTTCACATCTTCAAAACCCTTTATCGCCTCGCCCGGATTGGCGACCAATGTAATCGTGTCACCCACTTTCACTTCTTTGGCCACTTTAATACCCGAAATCAAATACCCCACATTGCCCACGCTAATTTCTTCGCGCGGATGTTTGTCGAGTTTCAACACTCCGATTTCATCTGCGCCATATTGTTTGCCTGCGTTTACAAACATTACCTGGTCGTTCTTTTTGATAGTGCCGTTAAACACGCGGAAGTACACCTCAATACCGCGGAACGAGTTGAACACCGAATCGAAAATCATTGCTTGCAGCGGAGCCTTTGGGTCGCCTTTGGGCGCAGGCACGCGCTCAATCACGGCTTTCAAAATTTCTTCAATGCCCTTGCCTTCTTTCGCGCTGGCGCGCAACACCACCGAAGGGTCGCAGCCAATCAAATCGACAATCTGGTCAGTGACCACCTCAGGCATAGCAGCCGGTAAGTCAATCTTATTTAAGATCGGGATAATCTCAAGATTATGCTCCAATGCCAAGTACAAGTTCGAAATGGTTTGCGCCTGTATGCCTTGGGCAGCATCCACAATCAGCAGTGCTCCTTCGCACGCTGCAATTGACCGTGAAACCTCATACGAAAAGTCAACGTGCCCAGGGGTATCAATCAGGTTAAGCGTGTATTCCTTGCCCTGGTACTTGTAATTCATTTGAATGGCGTGGGCCTTGATGGTAATGCCCTTTTCGCGCTCCAAGTCCATGTTATCAAGCACCTGCGCCTGCATTTGGCGGTCGGTGAGCGTGCCCGTAAACTCTAACAGCCTGTCGGCCAGCGTGCTTTTGCCGTGGTCAATATGGGCAATAATGCAAAAATTCCGAATGTTCTCCGTTCCCGTCATTCTAACTTCAATTTTAACGGGCAAAGGTACAAAGGCGGGAGCAATTCTGAGCGGTTAAATAAAGGTAAATGTTCAGCTCCTTTGTATTGTTGCAAACCATTGAAGCGATGATACACACAAGACGAGCGAAGAATCTCCAATCAGCTTCTATAAATGTTTATGGGTCTCGCTCTCTTGGATTCCAACCCTTCGCTCGGGCGGGCTGTTGCAAGTCCGTCCTGCGACACGCGCGAGGCTTTGCACAGCTAGACAACAGAATGGGTCGTCCAGAGAATTTCATGAAATAGGTTTTTTACTCGCTTTTTTGCTGGTACTCCTCCACCTGCCCCAACAACTCCATGGCATGCAGCAGCGGCCATTCGCTTCCACGGAATATCCACTGAAACCACTTCTTATCTCGGTTTTCCAACCTGATGTTGAAAAAAAGCCAAAAGGCAGCAAAAGTAAAAAAGGCTGTAATCACTGCTTGCAATGTCCAGAGCCATGCATTGCCTGAAGCAAGCATGGATTCATTCCAATAAAAGACAGTCCATAAAGGCAGCTGCAAAAAAAGAATGCGTGTGACATTAAGGGTTGAAATTTTAAGTTGAGACAATCTTTTTTGAATGGCCAACACATTATCTGAAAAATCAACTTTGCTGATAAGCACTAGCTGATAACCATACACGCCAATGGCGAGTGCCGTAAGCAAAACTTGAGTGGCAGCAGAGTACAGAAAAAACGGACTGACCGAATTGTAGGCGTTAAAAAAAAGAGTGCCAACAAAACCGCCCAACACAAGCACCCAAACAACTCCCACCAATAATGCAAACAACTTGGCCAGCCGCATGGAAGAAAGAGCTTTGTCAATTTTCATTCTAGTAATCTCTGCAGCGTTGGCTCTATTCAATTTCCAACCTTCTTGCAACTGCTGTTGGGTGTTTTGCCAGAGCATTTTCAATTCGATTTCGTTCATTGTGTTATTTGGTTTATTTGTGAAAATTTCTTTTTTATTTTCTCTCTGATGCGCGCGATTTTGGTGCCCACGTTTGAAACCGAAAGACCCATAATCACTGAAATCTCTGCGTGGGTTTTATCTTCCAAGTAGAGCAGCATCAATGCTCTATCTAACTCGTTCAACTCTAAGATGAACTGCTCCAGCAAAGCAAACTGTTCTTGTCTTTCGTTATCGACTGGCGCATAAACTGATAAGTGCTCATCCATCAATGGATAGTTTGTTGATTGTCGTTTTGCATCTTTTCGGTAAAACGAAATCGCCACGTTGAGGCAGATGCGGTAAAGCCATGTGGTGATGGCGAAGTCGGGGTTATATCGGTGCATCGACTTCCAAATCTGTATCGTCATATCCTGCAATAGGTCTTGCCGGTCGTCTTCATTTCGGCAATAGATCTTTGCTACTTTGAACAAGATACCTTTGTGCTGGTCAATAGTCTGCAGAAACGTTTGGCTGAGTTCTTTTTCTGATTTCATCGCTTCAAAACCAGTTCTTTATCATTCGCATGAAAGACAAAAGAGGGCCGATATCGACTCCAGTTAAAAGCAGAACAATTACCATAAAACTTTTTGCGATACCCATACGTGAACAATTAAAATTAGAAACTTCATTTTTTTCCAATTATTCGCAAGAGATACAAAAAAATCACAGGCTAGGAAAACTATTTATTAAGTCATTTTTCAGCCCAATTCGGTTTCTAAACTTTTCAGCCTGTGGTCAATGTTGTAACCGGCCACCAGCCACAGTAGTCTTGCATACCAAGAAGCCGCTGTAAAGAACACAATGCCGCGATACATTTAGCTTTTGGTCGGTGTTTTCACCGACCACGCATACCCGCAAATCATCTAGTCTAATTTTTGATGCGCCACTTTGCGGTTGTACATCGTGGCCTTGTAAGGCCGCCTCTCCCAGAAATGGTATATCCGGTCGCTTTGCGTGCTGCGGTATTGCTCCAGCGCCCAGGCGAAGATTCAATCAGCCGAAACTTGATTTGTTGCGCAGTGAACTTGAGAAACAACTGCTCTGTGCTCTTCTCCAACCAAGCATCTTGCCTACGCCACATAAGATTTATATGGTTGGGCATGATAACAAATCCATAAAGCCAAATGCGCTTGTCGTTTACCACGAAGTTTAAACTGTCCATCAAGATGTCTTTCCGATCGTCAGGCAGCAAAAGTGGCTGCCAGTTAAGACAAGTTGCGGTAAAGAACTCAATCCCTCGATACATTTGGGAAGATACTCAAAATCTATCAGTCGGTTCATGAGTAAACAGCATGGTCGGTGATAACACCGACCACAGGCCCAGGTAGACGGTGCAATTAACAACTCTCGTTCATTGAGTTGTCACCCACCAAGTTGCTCACCTAATGGCACAGGATGCCGTCATCTTTTGAAACATGCTCGAAATCCATATCATCACTTTTTCATTCATTCCGCAACGAGGTAGCTGGGTTAGCGCGTGCCGCGCGGATGGCTTGCGTGCTAACGATGACAATCGCAAACGCCAGCAACAACAGACCCGTGAGTGGAAATACCCACCACGAAATCTCTGTTCGAATGGTGTAGGTCTGCAAATGCCAATTGAGAAGCCACCATGCCAGCGGTGAGGCCACCAGCAATGCAATAATTACCAACACCGAAAAGTCCTTTGATATCAAACCTACCAAGCTTGGCACCGAGGCGCCCATCACCTTTCTGATGCCCATTTCTTTAGTGCGCTGCGCGGCTGTAAAGGCTGCTAACCCAAACAAGCCAAGCCCGGTGATGATGATGGTGAGCGTTGCAAACAAACTTGCAAGTCGACTGGTGAGATTGATAGTTGTGAACTTTTTTTGGAACTCTACATCCATGAAACGATACTCGAACGGATAAGAAGGCGCGTATTTTTCGACAATGGTTTTCACGGTATTCAGCGATGTTTGCACGTCTTTGGATTTTGAAAGGCGTATAGAAACGGACCCACTCCAATTATCCAAAATCATGAACATTGGTTTCACTGGTTGAAAGGGAGAGCCCATCAGCACATCATCCACCACACCGATCAACTTTCGGTTGTTTCCCCACAAGGGTAGCTCTGTGCCAATGGGGTCTTTCAAATTCATTAATTCCAGCCCGGCTTTGTTTACAATAATTGCCATGGAGTCGCTCGGAAATTCTTCAGAAAAATCACGCCCTTGAAGTACTTTGATGCCCATGGTTTTGGTGTAATCATAGTCGGTGACCACTGTGGTAAAAATTACGCGCAGGTCTTCGGGCTTGCCAGGCCAACCCAAGAAATTATTGGAGCTGATGTTGGTGATTTCGCTATTGCTGCGGGTAACAGCATCTACTACACCCGAACGCAACAACTCTTGCTTGATCACTTTGTAATTTTTCTGTACCTCATTGTTGAAGTCAGTGGCGATCAAATTCTCTTGATCGTACCCTAATTGTCTACCTTTCACCAGTTGAATCTGTTGATAAATGACAATGGTTCCGATGATGAGAATGATAGAAAAACCAAACTGCAGTGTCACCAAAATTTTTCGCGGCATGCTACCGCTTTTACCCACGCTCAATTTTCCTTTCAACACTTTTACCGCTTGGAAAGACGACAAATAAAACGCTGGGTAGCTACCTGAAACCAAACCTGTTAACAAAATCATGCTCACCGTAAACAGCCAAAACTGCTGCGAAGTGTAGTCAATTACCAGTTGCTTCTGCACTAAATCATTGTAGTAAGGCAACAGCAACTGTGCCAAAAGTATGGCGATGGCGAATGCGATAAATGAAATGAAAGTAGACTCACCGATAAACTGTGCAATGAGTTCAAACTTGCGCGAGCCTACAGTCTTGCGGATGCCCACCTCGCGTGCCCTGCGTTCGCTGCGGGCTGTGGCTAAGTTCATAAAGTTGATGCACGCAATTATCAGCACAAAAATTGCGATGGCCGTAAACAACTGCACATAGTCGTTCATCCCACCTTTTTCTACTCCATTTTCGAAATTGCTGAAAAGCCTCCAGCGCGTCATGGGGTACAAAAAGAATTCGGGCTGGGTGTCTTTTTCGCCATGCTCTTGTAGCATCAACTTTACACGATTTTCTACAGCGGCTTTATTTGCGGGGTCATAGAGTTCCAAAAAAACCTGAAAGGAATAATTGCCCCAATTGCTATTGTTACGCCTTACCCATTCGTTGTTTTGCTCGCGGAACTTCCAAGTCATCAAAAAGTCAATCTCGAAAGAGGAATTCTTAGGAACATCCTTCAAAATACCAGACACTTTCAATTCTTGCTCGCCATTTATCTGAATTGTTTTGTTGATCGGATCTTCATTACCAAACAATGCTTTGGCCGTGGATTCAGTAATGATGATGGATCGCGGGTCGTCCATCACTTGGTCGGCTTTGCCGTACACCAACGGATACTCAAACATCTCCAAAAACTCTTCGCTGGCGTAATATCCATTCTTCATTATTTTCTTCTCGCCCACTGTAAGCAGGTGTTTACCGCCCCAATCGGTAACTACTGTTCGCTTGATGTTGCTATCGGCCGTTTTCATGGCCTCATAGGTTGGTAGCGGCACAGATGTCCAAGATTGGATTTTTCCGTCAAACTTGGCGTTGACCCATACTTGATACAGCCTATCAACTTTGGGCAGAAAGCGATCAAACGACCGCTCATCGGCTACCCAAAGCAGGATGAGAACACTACAGGTGATGCCTATAGCCAGTCCTGCGATGTTGATGAATGAGTAAAATCCGTTCCTAAAAAGATTACGAACTGTAACAATAAAGTAGTTTTTGAACATAGTGCCGCGAAGTTGATAATACTGATACTCCCCAGAACTGAAATGGTTGCACGGGCGAGCAAGAAAAATTTCTGGCTACATCGCTGATGCCAGGTACTCCACAATACCATCTCGCATGGCGGTGAATGTTCGCACAAGTTCTGTCTCATCCTCTTCCAACAAAGTAACCCTAAAACCCTGCAAGCTTGAACAAAAAGAAGAGATCGGCACCACACAAATGCCCGTTGCACCCAGCAAGTAGTACACAAATCGTTTGTCGAGGGGCATTTCTTCTTCCGTCCACTTTTCTACCAATGCCTTGATAGCATCATTCTTGATGCTCATTCTTTGTCCTGGCGTTAACACGTCCTCGCGAAAAATGATGGTGTTGTAAAAAGCGCCATAGGTTTGGTTAAATGCCAACTGCGGAATGGCCCTTAGAATATCAGCAATGATTTTGCTGCGCCTGCCTATTTTCTCGTTTGTCTCATTCCGGTAGGTTGTGAATCTGCTATCGCCCAAAATTTTTGGAATCGCCAGCTGCGGCAGTTTGGTCGAACACACTTCAATCATTTTGGCATCGTCAATGGTCTTGCACAAGCGGGTGAAGTCTGCATCTTTTTCTCGGTTGTAGTACTCCATCCAACCACAACGCGCGCCTGGCCAAGGCATTTCCTTCGAAATCCCTTTCATTGCAATGCCGGGCACATCTTCAATCACTTCGGCAAGCGAATAAGCCCGCGCACCATTGTACGTTATGTTCAGGTAAATTTCATCACTGATCAAAAACAAATTAAACTCGCGCGCCATGGCCACAATCTTCCGCAGGGTCTCCAACGGATACACCATGCCGGTGGGGTTATCCGGATTGATGATTAGAATCCCCACGATACTCGGGTTGTATTTTATTTTGTTGTAGAGGTCGTCTAAATCGGGGTACCAATTATTGAGCGGATCGAGTTGGTATGTGAGTGGCTGGTGACCCGCATGCGCGGCCTCGGCACTTGAGTGGGTAGAGTAGGCAGGCGATGGACCGATGATGCGCGAGGTAGGCGCTATGTATTGATAGACTTTGCCGATGGCGTCACCCAGTCCGTTGAAAAAGCAAATGTCGTCTGGCGAGATTTGTGCACCGTGACGAGCGTTGTTTTGTGCCGCCAAAAATTGGCGCGTTTCTAAAATGCCCTTAGAGGGACAGTAGCTGTAGCTATCATTTTGCATGGCAAGTTCAGCTATCATCTCGCGAATCCACTGGGGAATGACATGTTTTTTTTGAATAGGGTCGCCAATATTTTCCCAGTAGATCTTTTGGCCGAGTTGTTTGATTTGCTCTGCCTTCTTTACAATCTCACGGATTTCGTAACTGAGTTCTTTGGCTCCTTCGCTGAGCAGTTGTTGTCGCATGGTACCAAAAGTAGTGGTAGATGCTCAAAAATGAAATCTTGCAAACAGGTTTTGAATGGAAGGGAAACAAAGATTAATGAAAACTCTTCTCCCCCGCCCTAATCGCCACTTTTAAAATGTTTTCTTTCGGTGGGAAGGGGCACGAAAAACTATCTGCATAGGCGCAGTAAGGATTATAGGCTTCGTTGAAATCCAATGTGATAGTGGTTGCACCGGGTGTCTTTTTGACATCTAAATAACGCCCCGCACCATACGTTTCATTGGCGCTGGTGGCATCGGCAAAAGCCAAAAACAGTGTGCCTCGATAAGGTCCGGCATCCATCACTTCCAAAATCAAAAGCTTACAGTTCTCTCCGTCCAGCGAAAACGAAGCATAACCATAAGGTAAATATTTTTTTTCCAACCCATCGCTGGTCGGCAGCACTACTACTTTTTTTTCGGTGGCAGGCTCAATGTTAGCAATGATTCGGTAACGCACATCGGGTGCAAAATATTTCAGGGGCTGAAACGGTACAGAATCCATTACAAACGGAGACCCTTCGTTCGACTTCATGAACAAGTCTTTCTCTTGTCGATCTTTAAGAATCTGTTGTGCGTACTTCTCTGCCGAGTCGTTATCTATAAACGAGTAATAAGCAATGGTAGCAAGCAGCGCAAACACTGCAATACCAATCATTCGGTTCGTCTTCACATCAATTCTTTATAAAAATCCTTCATCAGCAAAACTAAAATATTTTGTGCCGGCTACAATCAAATGGTCGAGTAGTTGCACTTCTAAAAATTTGCCGGCCTCTTTCAATTTCTTGGTGAGGTCAATATCATTTTGGCTAGGTTGTAAATTACCTGATGGGTGATTGTGTGCTACCACCACTGCACTCGCTAAGTCCTCCAATGCCATTTTATAAATGAGCTTCGGGTCAGCAACGGTACCTGATACGCCTCCTTCGCTAATTCGCCTTTTTTTGATTACCCTGTTCGCACGGTTCAGCAACAACACCCAAAACTCCTCGTGCGGCAAGTCAATTAACTCGCCCCGCAACATCTCATAGGCATCTTTGGAAGAGCCAATTTTGGGTTTTTCAGTTGCATCAACTTCTCTGCGCCTGCGCCCCAACTCCAATGCCGCCACTATGGTAATTGCTTTAGCCTCGCCAATTCCTTTGATTTTCATCAAATCTTTAACCCCAAGTTTTGCAAGCTCATGCAAGTTATTTTGACCCGCAGCCAATATTTTTTTTGCAACTTCAACTGCGCTTGCGTTGGCTGTGCCTGAGCCAATCAAGATCGCAATCAGCTCGGCATCTGATAACGAAGAGGTGCCTTTGAGCAATAACTTCTCGCGTGGTCGATCCTCAGGAGACCATTCTTTGATGTTCAATGACTTTGATTCCGAAACCTTCATCTCAAAAATGGAGCGGCTCTAACTCGTAGGCGGCTAACATCAATTTTAAATCCTCGTTCAATTCGGCCAACGATGCCGATGGGGGCGTAAGCGATTCCTTTGTCCAGCCCTTTACCGAGCCATCGTCAAAATAAAACACTTCATAAATCCCATATTCCACTTGCCCCGTTTCGTTGGTGCGGCTAATCACGCGGTAGTTCCAGTTGTTCATTTTAATTGCTGCAGGTTTGGCTATAGATGCAAGTTAAATTTTTTGTTTAAACCCCCAACCTCTGAAATTGGCGCGTGGTGGATTATTGTTGAAAATCCCAACTGTAAATTGGGTTTCGATGATTACTTTTGCAGCCACTTCAATCTATATGGAAATAAAACAAGTACCGCTGCAGCACGTGCATGAAAAATTGGGCGCCAAAATGGTGCCATTCGCTGGTTTCAACATGCCCGTTCGTTATTCATCTGACATAGAAGAACACATGACCGTGCGCAATTGCGTGGGAGTATTTGATGTGAGCCATATGGGCGAATTCACCATCAAAGGGACATACGCATTGGATTTAATACAGCGTGTGACCAGCAATGATGCCAGCAAATTGATAGACGGACAAGCACAATACAGCTGCTTGCCCAACGAAGTAGGTGGTATTGTTGACGACTTGATTGTATACAAAATCAAAGAAAACGACTACCTGCTGGTGGTGAATGCAGGCAACATTGAAAAGGATTGGAACTGGATCGCAAAACACAACACCAAAGGCGCAGAGATGACAAATATCTCGGAAGACATTTGCCTTTTTGCTGTGCAAGGGCCAAAAGCGGTTGGCGTATTACAAAAGTTAACGGCTACAGATCTATCCTCGATTCCGTACTATCATTTTGCCATTGGCGAATTTGCGGGCGTGAACGATGTGGTAATGAGCAACACCGGATACACTGGTGCAGGTGGTTTTGAGATTTATGTGAACAAGGCATCTGCAGAAAAAGTATGGAATGAAATTTTTAGAGCAGGTGCTTCTGAAAACATCAAACCAATTGGCTTGGGTGCACGCGACACGCTGCGTTTGGAAAAAGGCTTTTGCTTATATGGAAATGATATCGATGACACCACCTCGCCTTTGGAAGCAGGTTTGGGATGGATTACCAAGTTCACGAAAGAATTTACCAACTCCGCCAATCTGCTGAAGCAGAAAGAAGCAGGCGTCACCAAAAAATTGGTCGGCTTTAAAATGATTGACAAAGGCATTCCGCGCCACGATTATCAACTGAAAGACGCAGCTGGAAATGTGATCGGCAAGGTGACCTCCGGCACGCAATCGCCTATGCTATCCGTGGGGGTGGGCCTTGGGTATGTCACCACTGAGAACTCAAAAGTAGGCACGGAGATATTTGTGGATGTGCGGGGTAAGGGTCTCAAAGCAATTGTAACCAAAGTCCCATTTGTGTGATTTTTCAGTCGGTTGTTCGTTCTTGGGTTATTGCCACCGCAATTACGTTATGCGCACCCTTTACAACTAGGGGTCAAGAAGTAGAACTTAACGAAAAAGGATTGCACTTAATGGGAAAAGGCAAGTACCAAGAAGCACTGCCTATCTTTAATAAACTTGTTGGATTAGATTCACTTTCGACCATCTATCGCTATAATCGCGCTGTCACGTTCACGCACCTCAACCTATTTCAAAACGCGATCCGAGATTATTTGATACTGGTCAAACAGTTGCCTGACGAAGCGGAGTATCACTTCCAATTAGGCGACCTGTTTGAACGCGCGGGCAATCAAACAAATGCTGAAGTCTATTACGGTAACGCCATTCGACTGGAAAAAGAAAATTTTCACTACTTTTTTAAACGTGGCACATTTTTTCTCAAAAGAAATTCCTACGCCTTGGCAATTAAAGATTTTGATGAGTCGATCAACCTAAACCCCGAACATCATAGTTCTTACCACAATCGTGGTATTGCAAGATACAAGGTAGGCCTAAAAGAACTCGCATGTGAAGATTGGTGTCAAGCACTATTGAAAGGGAGTCCAAACTCGGCCTCACACTTAGACAGAAACTGCGAACGGTATCCAAAACCTTGCCTACTAACTGAAAAAAAATGAGTAAAACTATTGACGTTTGTTTGAGCCCCGAACTCATGCACCTTCACAATGTACAGGATAGAACAGTAGTGGTAGTAGATATCTTGCGAGCAACATCCTGCATGGTAACGGCCTTGGCCAATGGCGCGGACTCTATTATGCCTTTTGCCGACCTGGAAGAATGCCGAAAAATGAAAATGAGGGGTTTTGTCACTTCTGGAGAACGGGAGGGAAAAAAAGTAGATGGCTTTGACAAGGGAAACTCTCCTTTTGAATACATGGGTGAGGAAGTGCGCGGACTAAAAATTGCATTCACCACTACAAATGGTACGCAAGCCATTGAAAAATCAAAAGACGCCAAACAGGTAATCATCGGTTCGTTCTTAAATTTAACGGCCGTAGTAAGAAATCTTTTGCTGGGTGAAAACAGTGTATTGATTGTTTGCGCGGGTTGGAAAGGTCGCGTTAACTTAGAAGACACACTTTTTGCTGGAGCAGTAGTTGAAAAACTGAAAGACTACTTAGGTCCCGATTGCGATGCACCGCTGGCGGCACGCCACCTCTACAACATGGCGAAAGACGATATGTCAAAATTCTTAAGCGAGTCTTCGCATGTAAAGCGGCTAAACAGACTCAACATCCACGAGGACTTTGAATTTTGTTTGACAGTCGACAAATATAATGTGTTGCCGAGATTGAAGAATGGAATGATTACCGTGTAGTTTTTATTTCTGTTCGATGCCCAACAAGGCCATTGCACCATTTTTAAAGGCGCGGCCAAACGGGAGTACCTTATTGTCAATTTCCACGCCATCGGCCGAAACTGATTTAACTACTTTGGCGGAAACTAAAAACGAGCGGTGTATGCGCACAAATTGATGTTTGCCTAGTTTCCCCTCTAATTGGCTGATATTTTCTCTTACAATCAACACTCCATTTACCTGATGCACTTTTACGTAATCATCTAAACTCTCGATGTATTGAATGTCGCTGACGAGTACTTTGTTCATTTTCCGATCCGCCTTCAAATAGATGAATTCCTCGACTGCGGATACCGTAGCTGCCTGAGGTTGTCTAGCATTAAAAAACTTATTGACTGCTTTTAATAGTCGCTCAAACGCAATGGGCTTCAATAAATAATCAATCGCATCGATGTTGAATGCTTCGGGGGCAAAGTCGCGATGGGCCGTAGTGATGATCACTGCAGGCGGCCTTCGCAGGGAGTCCATCAATTGTAACCCGGTCATCTCTGGCATTTGAATATCAAGAAATAGCAAATCAATTGCATGCTTCTGCAAATAACTGTTGGCCTCAATTGCGCTACTGCACTCAGCCACTGATTCGAGCCCTTCAATTTTTGAAGTGTGTGCTAGAATTAGCTTGCGCGCAAAGGGCTCATCATCAACAACGAGGTATCTAAACTTCATATAAACTTGATCGATAATGTTACTCCAAACTCATCCGCCTTGCTGCTATCAACCTTGAGTGAGTGGCGGCCGGGAAAAAGAATAGCTAGTTGATTTTGAATATTGACAAGACCAATCCCCTCTCCCACTTTCGTTTTTTTCCAACTGTTGCGAATATCAATGGTCAACATCTCCAACTGTGAAATCGAAACACGAATCCATGAATTGTCGTTGGTTGGCATGGCACCGTGCTTAAATGAATTCTCTACCAACGTGATCAGAAGCATTGGCGGAAGTTGGGTAGAGCCCAAGTCTCCTTGCGTTGTCACTTCAACCTTCAAACGCTCTCCATAACGCATTTTTTCAAGCTCAATGTAATTTTTCAATTGAATGACTTCTTTTGATAAAGGTACTAGTTGCGCCTTGCCCTCGTGCAGTACATAATCTAACAACTCGCCTAGCGCTAAAATAGCTTTTGGCGTTTGATCTGATTTCTCAATGCTGAGGTAGTAAAGATTATTCAAGGTGTTGAACAAAAAATGCGGGTTAAGTTGAACTTTCAGAAATTTCAACTCGGCTTCCACTTTATCTCGCATCAGTTGGTTGTAGTCGTCTTTCGATTGCTGCCAGTGCGAAAGCATTTTCAAGGCAACGCCCAAAAACACAATCATCAGCAACGAGGTCAGCAAGAAGGTGAGATTAATAGATCCCGGACTCATTGCTTTGATGTTCAACTCGGCCACAACAATAAACGTGAGCACGACAATCCACATTTCCAAAAACAACGAACCAACTAGTGTATACAGAAAGTAAAGAGCGAACGGGCCGTACTTGCCTTTGAGCAAATAATTGGGCACCAAAAAGTAATTCAGGAAATACGTGGCCGCTATGGTCACCGGCATCAGCAGCCCCACAAAAAACAGGGTGTGTAAAAAGTGATTGGAACCCTGAGCGAAAAGCATGGAATAAAACGCCAATACAAAAAGCCAAAAAGCTGCGTGAATAACCCAGCGGTTTTTAATGTAGATGGACTCCAGCAAACTCGTACTCGATACCATATTACATAGTTATTCAAAAAAAATAATTAACTAAACAAATCAACTGATTGATCAGTCGTTTCAATCCTTTTCGACCGTTTTCCAGGGGGATTCGCCATAAACGATACCCAAAAGGGAGATTAGGTATAGGGAAAAGCGATTGGTCAACATTAGACACTGAAGAACAAAAAACCCCTTATACTTGCCATCACAAAACGACAACTAATTATAACAGCGATGTTACAACTACATTCCGATGGCGGAGATGTTTTCATGTATGTGATCGACTTAGCGGCATTGATAAACTTGTCAATCATTGGCTATTTGATCTACACATACCGGTCCAAAAAAACAATGAACGAAAAATTGCTCCAAACCATTAAACAAGTAGGTGGCTTCGCGCTGGCTTGGGGGGCAGCGTCTACGCTGCTTGGTTTGTTTGAGGCGTTCCGTTGGTTGGAGCAAGCCAAAGAAATGGTCTCATTCAATATTTTTTATGGGGGCATGCGCGTGGCGTTGATCTGTACACTTTACGGACTTGCTGTTTACTTGATAAGTCAAATGGCTTTTATCTTGTTGACGATAGCCAAGAAAAACTGAAGATATGATCATCAGCTATTTTAAAATTGCATTGCGTTATTTATTTAAGGGCAAAGTTTATTCATTCATCAACATTGCAGGATTATCCGTAGGCCTCGCCTGCACGATGCTCATTTTACTTTACACAAAAGATGAACTGAGTTTTGACGCCTTTCACAAAAATGCTAACTCCCTTTATCAAGTAACCGTGGATGTCCGGTTTCCAGACGGCAGTTCAATGGAAAAAATCGGAATGACAAGTGTATTACTTGCACCTTTTTTAAAATCAAACCTTCCAGAGGTCCAGTCTTCGCTACGATTGGCTAAAACATTTTGGGATGTAAAATTGGGTGATGCGGTTCAGAGTCAAGCTATTTTGCTGGCTGACAGTAATTTCTTTTCACTATTGACATTTCCATTGCTACAAGGTAACCCAAAGACCGCTTTAAAAGAACCGAACAGCGTGGTGATTTCCGAAGAGATGGCTATCCGACACTTCGGAACAGTGCTTGCCCTTGGTCAAACCCTATTATTTAAATATGATCGGGAATTCAAACCTTACAACGTTACGGGGGTTGCAAAACGCATACCGCAAAACTCTTCTATTCAATTTGAAGCGGTATTGCCACTAGTTTTGAAGCCTGAGGAACTAGGAAACGATCGCTGGACAACCATAGATGTAAATACCGTAATCCATCTATCCGAGAAAGTAGATGTTACATCGGTCGCTATAAAAATACGGCAGATGTACGAGGAAGTGTCTAAAGGTGCATTTGAACAGATACGGGCGCAAGGTTTTAACCAAACGTTTTATCATGACCTTCTACCTTTAGAAGACATTCATCTCAGCAAAGATGTCAAACCAGAGTTCGGCTTCACC
The DNA here is from genome assembly GCA_018267275.1 of Bacteroidota bacterium. Classification (GTDB taxonomy): domain Bacteria; phylum Bacteroidota; class Bacteroidia; order Cytophagales; family Cyclobacteriaceae; genus ELB16-189. The sequence continues at coordinate 242,410 of JAFDYV010000003.1, forward strand.
AATGGAAGTAAACCAATTTATTCCTATATTCTCTCGGGCATAGCCGTGTTCATTTTAATCATCGCGTGTATCAACTTTGTAAATCTATCCATCGCCCGATCAATAAAAAGAGCAAAGGAGATTGGGATCAGAAAAGTGGTGGGCAGTGGGCGGCAACAACTTATCGGCCAATTTTTAGGGGAATCCTTCGTGCTATGCTGCCTTTCGTTTTTAAGTGCGTTCCTTTTAGCTCAGCTTGTTCTTCCGCTTTTCAATGAAATAACGAACAAAGCACTCTCACTTTCCTATTTGATGGATGGCAAACTAGTGACTGGTTATTTTGCATTATTTTTTGCTACCACTTTGTTGGCGGGTTTTTATCCAGCAATTGTCCTCTCCAGTTTCAATCCAATTCAAACTCTTTACCATCAATTTCGATTGACAGGCAAAAACAATCTACAAAAAGGACTCGTAATATTTCAGTTTACACTTGCCACGGTATTGATATTGGGCACCCTAACGGTTTATCTTCAGTTTGAATACCTCACCAAAAAAGACTTGGGATACGATTCAGACAACATTGTACATGTACCCACGCGAAACCTTTCCCCCAGAGCTGCGAAAATATTTGGTGAGGCGTTGATGAAGAATCCGAATATTACTTCGGTTGCTCCGTTTCGGCATAGTATGACCAATGCCAAGATTGCGGGAGACTCCATCAAACACTTTACATATGACTTAGTGGACGAGCATTTTGTGACCTTGCTAAAACTTGAAATATTGAAAGGCAGAAATTTTTCATCACAGTTTCCATCTGACACATCGAAAGCTGTTTTGGTAAATGAAGCCTTTGTAAAAATGGCTGGGCTGAAAGATCCGATAGGGCATGAAATAAATTTTTTCCTTACTTCACAAAAGAAAACAATAGTTGGCATTGTTAAAGACTATCATTTTGCTTCTTTAAGAGATGTCATCGAACCACAATGCTTTGCAGCAATGCCTGATGGTGAAGAGATGTATAGGCAAATGCTAATCCGAATAAAGCCAAACTCTGAATCCAGCAGCCTGCCTCATATCGAGCATACATTTAAGAAAATGTTTCCCGTGCAACCCTATACATACCAATTTGACGAGGACCAAAATCGTCAACAATACGTTGAAGAAGCGAAATGGAAGCAAGTGATTTTAATAGGATCCATACTAACGATTTTCATTTCAGCCTTTGGCCTTTTCGGCCTATCTGTACTGACGGCCGAAAAAAGATTTAAGGAAATTGGCATCCGGAAAGTGCTGGGTGCATCGGTGCGCTCAATAACACTAACCCTTACAAAAGATTTCTTATATCTAATTTCTCTGGCATTGTTAATAGCGCTGCCAATTGGATATTTTGCAAGCAACACTTGGCTTGAAAATTACCCATATCGTATCAATATAAGTGCTTGGCTATTTGCGGTAGCGGGACTGACGGTATTGACAGTAGCGATATGCACTATAAGCTACCAATCCATTCGGGCAGCGTTAATGAATCCTGTTGAGTCTTTGAAGAGAGATTAGAACTGCATTAGATTTATCAATTAGTAAAACTTTCAAAAATCTAAACTAAACCATACAACTATGTTACAACTGCACACTGAAGGTGGCCCCACCTATATGTTTCCTATCGACATAGCGGCACTTATCATATTCGCTTTAATTGGTTATTTGTTATTCGCACATACCACAAAAAACTCGTTGCCTGAAAAAGCACTGGCAGCGTTAAAACATGTAGGTGGTTTTGCTTTGGCGTGGGGAGCATTCGGTACATTGGTTGGCTTGTTTGAGGCTTTTAATGCATTGGAGGGAATGAAAGAAATGATACCTTTTCAAGTGCTGTGTGGTGGATTGAAGGTTGCGCTGATTACCGTGCTCTATGGCTTTATCGTGTATTTGATTAGCCTGGTGTCTTACATTGTTTTATCTCTCATCAGGAAAAACTAAATTTCCCTCTCAAAAGAAATGAAATGCAAGAAGAATTTACAAACGAACTAAACCCAGTACATTTCTTCTTGCTTTTTCTTATGCTTGCCAGCCTGCTGTTCACTTTTCTTTGGGTGCGTACACATAAGCTTGATTTACTGAAACAAAACGCGCAAGCGAAAAACGCAATGCGGGGATTTTTTATTGCCTTGATGGGGTTTGTGTTGTTCTTCCTGCTGTTTAACATCTTCGCTCACTTGGAAGGTGTTCAAGAGCCAACGATTGAAGGACTGGTTCCGATGATCTCGATTTCAATACTTACACTGCTGAGTATTGTGGTAGCGCTGGTAATGATGCACCGAGAATAAGTCTACTTCAGTTTTGGATTGGAATGATGTCGCTCGTGATCGCGAAGTGTTTTCTTCTCTAAGTTTTTCTGAAACGCCTCCGTTAGGTTTACGCCTGTTTGATTGGCCAAACAAATCAGCACCCACAGCACATCGGCCATTTCTTCACCTAGGTCTTTGCCCTTATCAGATTCTTTCTCCGATTGCTCGCCATAGCGCCTGGCCATGATTCGCGCGACCTCTCCCACCTCTTCGGTAAGAATAGCCATATTGGTTAGCTCACTAAAGTAGCGTACGCCATGGGTTTTTATCCATTGGTCGACTTGGCTTTGGGCTTCTTCTATTGTTAGTCTCATATCACAACCTGTTTACGATACTGGATACTTGATGCCAGGTGCCAGGATCCAGTATCACTTCCCCAACTCCTCAAACTCAATATCCATCACATCATACTTCTGCCAGCCCACAAAATCAAAATGCCACCACTCGGCACTGTACACCTTAAATCCATTTTTCTCCATAATGGAAATAAGCGTGTTTCTATTCTTGGCAACAACTGGATCGCTGACGGGTGCATCTGCCCAGCTTTCTTGTGAGGCGGTATCCCACTCGGTGGGCATTTTCAGTTCTTCTTTTGTTTTCAAATCTACCAGCGTCATATCCAGCGCGCAGCCTCTGTTGTGCTTTGAGCCTTTGTAGGGACTGGCCACATACATGGTGTCGCCTTTCATCACCTCATAAAACTTGACGGTAGCAGAGTAAGGCCGATAGCCATCATAGACTTTTACACCATAACCAAGCTTGTTAAATTCCTCTTGTGCTTTTTTCAACGCCATGGCCACCGGTTTGCGTGCGTAGGCTTTGGGCAGGTTGTAGATTTTTTCTTTGGTGAAATTATTTGTTGTAGCGTAGCGAACATCCAACACGATTCCCGGTATTGCTTTTTCCAAATCAACCAATTCATTTTCAGGATTGGTCTTTAGACTTTGTTTATAAGCGTGAATTTTTGTTGGACTAAGACCGTAGTTGATTTTCATTCCCAATTTCTCTACCGCGAACTTTTCAGCAGCTCGCTCCACAGAAAAAACATCTTTGGAGCGAATGTAGGAGCCAATCACATGTGTGCCCGCTTCGGGTATGGCCACCGCTGCCTTCAGGGAATCGGGGGTGCCCAATTGTTCATTCATTTTGAGTATAGCACTCACTTTTACTGTTGAGTCTTGTTCAGCCTCACTTTTAAAATAATACAGCGACAGTGAAGGCGCTTTGATTTTCTTAAATGTATTTTCATTCATTTTGTCTTCGAGCATTTCCTGCATTTGGCCTACAGCCTCAAGCCTATACTTGTCATTCCAATATTGATTCTGCAATTTCATATCCACACCAGCAATCGGCTTCGAGACATTGTAATGTCCACCCACCACCTGCCGTGCCAATTGCAAACCCCACGGGTTGTTAGACAACCAAGCAAGCGGATGGAAAATCTGCACGTTAGGTGACATGTTTATCAACGCAAAAACATCTTGTGGATATTCAGAAGCCAGAATCAATGCCATTGTACCCCCTGTAGAAGTGCTCATTAAAATCACTTTATCGCCCAGCGCTTTCCCAATGGCAAGTGCCTCTTTACTGCTTTGCCACCAACGATCGGGTGTAAAATACAGAAGCTGTTCGGTAGTATCTACGCCATGGTCAGCCAGACGAGCGAGATAAAGATTGCAGTTAAACTTTTTTGCAAAATTTTTATGAACCGGGTCGCCCTCCTCTTGGCTTGCAGAGAACCCGTGCAAATACACCACACTATACTCCGTTTTCTTTTTGGAACTGTCCGCCCACACAATGCGCGCTTCATTATCGGGCTTTAGCTTATGTCTATTTTCTTGTGCCGCAACATAGTTCTCGAGCGCAGCGGGTTCCGTTGGCACCACGGGCATTGTTAAATTCCATTTGGGTTTGGCGGGAGCCGGACCTAGAAAATAAGCTCCAATCATTAAAAGGACTGGGAATGTAACATAAAGAAGCTTTCGATTCATAGAAACTCGTTTGGATAAAGATAAGGAATTTGTCAATTGGAGCCCTTTTGCATTCTTAACATTATCGTAACATATTATCCTGCATTTGGCCTTTCATTTGCAACAATTGGCAAAAACACAAAAAATGAAAAATACAACCCTTGTGATCTGTGTTCTCTCCTTCACTTTTTCGAGTACCTACAGTCAAATCAAAAAAGGAACTTTTCAATGGGGCGGCTCACTCGAGTATAGTAAGTATAACCAAGAGCAAGTTTCGCCCAACCAGATATTTACGAGCGTGAATACTTTTTGGTCTTTTTTACCAACCGTTGGCTATTTTGTTACCGAGACATCAGCTTTAGGAATTGGGCTGGGGTACGATCGTTTTGATCAAGTCTGGAAATCCAACGATCGAAACACTTTTATCATTGGCCAACCTCGAATAGTCGAAAATTCTGAAAACAGGAACGAGCGCAGTCTGTTCATCGTAAAGCCTTATTACCGATTGCATAAGGTTGTCTCAGAAAACTTTGTTTTTTTCGCTGAGTTCAATGCTTCGTATGGTTTCGGAAATAGAGAGCAAAACAGCAACTCACTCACTACAGAACTAGATTCAAATGGATCAATCATCTCCCAGACTGGCTCCAATACAAGATTTAAAGAAAAGCAAAATACATGGGGTGTGGGACTTAATCCAGGCGTCATTTTTTTTCCCACCAAGCAGTGGGGTATTGAGCTTAACGTAGGGTTATTGGGTTATTCAGAAGTAATTGGAGAACAATCTAACTCAACTTCGAATTTGATATTACAGCCCAGTCTCAATAACGTCTCCGTTGGCCTTCGGTACTATACCGCTCGGTAAGAAAAAAACCCCACGTAGCGTGGGGTTTTCTATCCGAAAAAACTAACAGACCAGAACGCTGCAAAAAATCAAAACAGCAATTCCAAAAGTCTGGTCTTAAGAAGGCACTCCGGCACCGGCAAAAAATATTTACCACCAACAACCACTACGAATGGAGTAAAAACCAGTCGTGCCGGATATGCCATATCTTCAATATTCAAGATTACCGATTCAAAATTTCACATTGCTCGTTCGCAATACATCTTGAATCTGAAATTTGTAATCCTGAATCAATCTACGTTGTCATGCAAAAATTTATTATTGCCCAACAAGTTGTTATCGTCATTCAAATTATAGCGCGAGATAAACGGCTCTGACGAGTGTGGAACGTTATCCATCTTTACTCCTCTACGCAAGTATGCGGGCAGTGTCCACTTTTCGTTGAACTCCTCCTTTGTCATCTCTTGCTTGCGCGTTGCCTTTAACTTTTCTCTGCGTTCCTTTGCCTGTTGCTCCAACCTTTCTTTGGTCTTGCGCACTTGCATCATACCTTCTTCATCAATCACCTGGTCGGCTGAAATCTCCTTGCCAACCATAAAGTCATCTTCGTCATCGGCAAACAAGCCTTCTTCGCCTTTGTCGTCCTCATTTTTGTTTTCTTTGAACAAGTCAAAAACATAAGAACGCTCAGGCTGCACATGCTCATCCTGGGTTTCCTCTTTCTCCAACACTGGTTTAATGGGCTTCGCTGGTGGCACGGGCGGAGTAATCTCTCTCGGCATCTCCACCGGCTTTGCCTCTTGCGTAGTTTCCGATTTTACCTTCAGTTCCAAATCGGCATTGCGTTGATTTACAGAATTATCAGTGGGTGCGTCAAATAAAGAGATCTGTGTGCGATCTAGTTCATGTACCTTTTTTTCTTCCTTCTTGTATGATTTTTTCTCTGATACAAATCCTGTTGCAATAACAGTTACACGAATACGGTCGCCCAGAGCTGAGTCTACTCCGTGACCGAAAATGACTTCTGCATCATCGCCCGCTTGCGTTTGGATATACTCTGTAATGGTGGTAAGCTCATCCATCTGCAACTCAGCTTCCTCACCGGAAATGATAGAAAGCAAAATCTTCTTTGAGCCCATGATATCATGGTTATCCAATAGCGGAGATGCCAGCGCTTGTTGAGCCGCTTTGATGGCGCGCGTATCGCCACGCGTTTCTGCCGTTCCCATTACCGCTGCGCCTGCATTCAACATCACGGTGCGCACATCTTGAAAATCAACGTTGACATAACCAGCCAACGTGATTATTTCTGCAATGCCCTTGGCCGCAGTAGTCAGCACATTATCAGCCTCACCAAATGCTTGGCCAATAGAAAGGTTTCCATAAATCTCGCGAAGCTTGTCATTCAAAATCACCAGCACGGTGTCGCACCCTGCTCGAAAAGCTTCAATGCCTGCTTCAGCTTGCGCTAACTTTTTCTTCCCCTCAAATGAGAATGGTACCGTCACAATCCCAACGGTAAGGATATCCATGTCCTTGGCAATTTTCGCAATTACGGGCGCTGCACCGGTGCCAGTGCCGCCACCCATGCCGGCTGTAACGAAAACCATTTTGGTGCCCGTTAGCATTTCGCGAATTTGTTCTTTGCTTTCAAGCGCAGCTGCGCGGCCCACTTCGGGGTTCGCTCCGCAGCCCAAACCCTCTGTGAGCGTGACGCCCAACTGAAGTTTGTATGGAACCGGGCTGCTGTTCAGCGCTTGTAAATCGGTGTTCGCCACCACAAACTCAACATCCTTGATGCCTTGTTTGTACATGTGGTTCACTGCGTTGCTACCGCCACCGCCCACGCCAATCACTTTAATGATTGACTTGTGGTGTTTTGGTATGTCAAATTTATATCCTGTTACTGGCTCAAACATGACTTTGGTGTTTTTAGTGGTTGTTCTTTGTTTTAGCGTTTGTTATTCTATAGAATTAATATTCATTCTTGTCTCCTAAGTCATCTATCAACAATCCCTTCGTCTTATTCAAAATATTTGAAAAGAAATCAGAAGCAGGATTTACTTTTTTCACCTTCACTGTTTTTTGGTGAGTGCGGTTCTCGGCTTTGGCTTCGTTATAGCGGTCTTGGCGCTCGTCAAGCGAACGGAACCCAGACAACACCAAGCCGACAGCGGTTGCATACATGGGACTCTTGACTACTTCTAACTTGCTCTTGCCCAAGTGCTCGTTCGGATATCCAATGCGAGCGTCCATCCCTGTCATGTACTCAACCAATTGCTTCAACGAGTTAAGCTGCGAACCTCCGCCCGTGATGACGATGCCACCCGCCAATCTGTTCTCATATCCCGAACTGATGATTTCCGTGTGCGCCATCTCAATCACTTCTTCCATGCGCGCTTGAATAATACTCGACAGATTCTTCACCGAAATTTCCTTCGCTGTTCTGTTGCGAATGCCGGGTATAGAAACGATTTCGTTAGGGCTCGCTTCTTCAGCTATCGCTTTGCCAAAGCGCGTCTTTAACTGCTCAGCTTGCTTTGCCATCACCATCAAACCGTGTTGTATATCGGTGGTTAAAATATTTCCTCCAAAAGGAATGACGGCCGTGTGCCGAATGATGCTGTCATGAAAGATGGCTATGTCTGTTGTTCCACCACCAATGTCGATCAAGCAAACACCAGCTTCTTTTTCTTCTTCACTCAATACGGCCAAGCTTGATGCTAAAGGTTCCAAAATCAAGTCTTGAATTTCTAAGCCCGCTCTGCGCACACATTTATTGATGTTGTTGATGGCGCTGGTTTGAGCCGTGATAACGTGGAAGTCGGCCTCGAGCTTTACACCACTCATGCCTACGGGATCTTTAATGCCCTCTTCATAGTCAACGGTGTAGTCTTGCGGCATTACATGGATGATCTCGCTGCCGGGCGGAATCACAATGCGGTACATGTCTTCCGTTAAACGATTTACGTCTTCAATGCTGACTTCATCATCATTGGATGTGCGCGTAATGCTGCCGTGATGAATGGAACTTCGAATATGTTGACCGGCAATACCAACATTCACTAAGCCAATGTCGATGCCGCTCATATCGCTGGCTTCTTTCACAGCTTTTTCGATGGCGAAAACCGTTTTGTCGATGTTGGTGACAATACCTTTAATCACGCCTTCGGATTCAGCTTTGCCCATGCCGAGCACTTCGAGTTTGCCAAATTCATTTTGGCGGCCTACGATGGCGCAAATTTTCGTTGTGCCAATATCGAGACCTACTACTATTTTATCTTGTTCCATTTTACTTTAGGTATTTTAGTGGTTGTATTGTTCGTTTTTTGATTAGTTCATTTTCAAATCATTCAGCAATAACTTGACCTTCGTATTCCAAATTCACTCGCTCGTATCTCGTCCAGCCACGGGCGGGCAAAATCTCTTTATAAAAAATCATTAGTTTCTTAAACTTCATTTCTATATTCTCAGGTTTTCCAAACTCTACGCGCTGGCCTGTCACTTGCGGAAAAATGTCAATCCGGCCACTTCGGTCTATATCCAATTGCGCTACCTGTGCTTTCCAAAACCGATTGGCATTGATGTACTCAATCATTTCAAGCAATTGCTTGCCTTCTTCGCTTTTGTTCAAATCTTCGCTCTCTAACAAAGGCTTCACATACCCACTAATCAGCAACACGCGAGATGTATACTTCTCCGACACGGGCATGATCACACCATCTTCAGCAATGTAGGCATCTGGTGCATCGCTCTGCACAATTCTAGCGATAGGCCTGCGTAGCTCTACATTCACCACCAAGTTTCCTTTTAGGTCCCCGAACAGTTCAGCATCCAGTATGTGCTTATCATATTTTAACTTCTTCTCAATGTCTTTCAAGTTAATGCGGTCAATGCCAATCCCTTTGATTGTCTCGCCACTTGTTTCCACCAACTTCATCACATCGGCCTCATCCAAAAAATGGTTCTCGTTCAAATTCTCGATCTCCACCGAAACATTCTTGCAGACTGCTCCGCCTTGTTTCCGTTCCGCAAAGGCAATCAAAAAAGACAAGCCAATCAGCACGGTGGCTATCTTTATTTCTTTTCTTATGTTGAACTTTGTCTTCATTATCTTACTTCGCTATCAGCTTGCAGCTCTCTTCAATAACATTTCCTTTATCGGCTTTACAAATGTGTCAATGTCGCCAGCCCCAACGGTGGCCAGCACCTCCACGTCCATTCCATCAAGTTTGTCCATCACATCTTTCTTTCCGCACCTTACTTTTACCGGACTCGTAATGTCTTTGAATAACATATCTGAGGTAACACCGGGTATCGGTTCTTCACGTGCCGGATAAATGTCCATCAACAACAGCTCATCTGCCAAACTGAGGCTCTGAGAAAAACCTTCCGCAAAATCGCGTGTGCGGGTAAATAAGTGCGGCTGAAATATCACCGTCAACTTTTTTCCGCTGTAAATCGACTTCACCGATTTTAAAAAAGCTTCTATCTCCCTGGGGTGATGAGCATAATCATCGATGTACACCAAGTCATCTTTTTTGATGATGTATTCAAACCTGCGCTTCACTCCTTTAAATGAAACCAACGCCTCGCGAATTACTTCATCGCTGATACTCAATTTTTTAGCCACGATGATTGCTGCGATAGCATTTTCCATATTATGAAAACCAGGGACGCCTAGCTGGATATTCTTCATCTCTTGGGCGAAACCATTGAGATTGAACTCAAAAAATCCCCGACCAGCGGAGTGAATGTGGCTGGCAAAAAATTGTCCCTGGATCATGCCATAAGTCTCTTTACTGATATTGATTCCATTTGCCAATGATGCAACTGACTCGTGAATCACCAAATTGCCATTTGTATTGATCTGCTTAATAAATTCCTTAAAAGATGTGAGCATGCTTGCATGGTCACCGTAAATATCTAAGTGGTCTGCATCTGCGGATGTAACAACTGCCATTTGTGGGAACAAACGCAAGAATGAGCGATCAAACTCATCTGCCTCCACCACTACCCAGGTATCTTTGCTCACTTCACCTTCCATCACCAGATTTGATTCGTAGTTGGAGGTGATACCCCCTAGGAAACCCACCATGTTTATCTTGGCGGTTTTCAAGATGTGAGCAATCAAAGACGAAGTTGTGGTCTTGCCGTGGGTGCCGGCCACAGCGATGGTTCTGTAATTTTTAGTGAGCAACCCCAACACTTCGCTGCGTTTCAGAATAGTGTAGCCTTGTGATTTTAGGTAATTGTGCTCCACATGATTTTTGGGGATAGCAGGAGTAAATACCACTAGCGTCTTTTCTTTGCTGATGTAGCCTGGCATCAATTCAACTTTGTCATCAAAGTGAATTTCCATGCCTTCTTCTATCAACTCATGCGTAAGCGGAGTGGGCGTGCGGTCGTACCCGGCAATGCGCAAGCCCTTATGCTTGAACCATCGCGCAATAGCGCTCATGCCAATGCCACCAATGCCGAGAAAATAAACACTATCGTATTGCTCCAACCGCATGTACTTTATCTCCGTTTTTTATACCAATCATTTTTTCAATCTCATCTACAATCTCACTCGTTGCATTTGGCTTGGCCAGTTTTGCAATCTGGCCCGACAGCCTTTCGCAACGCCCTTCGTCATATACCAACTTCAATGCCTCGCTCACCAATATTTCTTTTGCCTGCACATCTTTCACCAATGCTGCTGCATTTTCACTGACCAATGCCATCGCATTTTTTGTCTGGTGGTCTTCGGCCACGTTGGGAGAAGGCACCAAAATGCTTGGCTTTTTGGCCAGGCACAGCTCTGAAATAGACAGCGCGCCTGCCCGTGCAATCACCACATCTGCCGCGGCATAGGCCAAATCCATTTGCTTTAGAAAATCAAAAACACGAACCCTGCGCAAATCTTTGTTTTCTAATTGTCTCTTGATGTCATCAAAATAAATTTTGCCGGTCTGCCAAATCACTTGCACGCGTGCGTCAATCAGTTTGTCAATTCCTGCCAAAATGCTCTCGTTGATGGTGCGCGCACCCAAGCTCCCACCGATAATCAGAAGCGTGCGTTCATTACTGCTCAACGCAAAATGACTGAGTGCTCTTTCCCGTTTTTCTTCGATTTGGTTGATGTCTTTGCGCACCGGATTTCCTGTAAACACAATCTTTGATGCCGGGAAATAACTTTCCATACCGGCATAAGCCACACAAACTCTCGTCACTTTATCACCTAGTTGCTTGTTGGTCAAGCCTGCGTAAGAATTTTGCTCCTGTATCAAAGAGGGGATCTTATTTCTTGTTGCCGCCAGCATAATAGGCCCGCTGGCATAGCCGCCCGTGCCAATTACTGCATCAGGTTTAAACTCTTTTACGATGCTGCCGGCTTTGATATAACTTGAAATTAACTTGAAAGGAAACGACAAATTAGAAAGCGTCAACTTGCGTTGGATGCCGCTAATCCACAGCCCAATGATTTTGTACCCGGCCTCTGGTATTTTCGTCATCTCCATTTTTCCCTGTGCGCCCACAAACAATATCTCGGCATTCGGGTGCCGCTCCCTAAATTCATTAGCAATTGCCAACGCAGGGAAGATGTGGCCACCGGTGCCGCCCCCGCTTATGATTAATCGATATGTTTTTTTTGTTATCAAGCTGCTTTAGCATCTAAATCTTTCTCTTCGGCAGTCAACTCTTTTGAGGCGGCTGCTTGTCCCCAGTTCTCTTCCTGTTCTCCTCTGCTCACGCTCAAAATAATTCCAACAGAGAGGCCTGTAAACACCATGGCCGTTCCACCCATACTTATAAAGGGCAATGGTTGGCCAGTGATGGGGCCAAGCCCCACCACCACGCCCATATTCACCATCGCTTGGCAGACTAAATCAAAACTTAACCCGGCAGAGAGCAGCCCGCCAAAAGCACGCTCACTATTATATGCTGCCTTCATGCCACGGTGAAGCAAAATCAAATACAAAATCAAAACCACCACGCCACCAATCATTCCATATTCTTCGATTACAATCGCATACACAAAATCAGAATACGGATGAGGGAGGATGTTGCGTTGTTCGCTGTTGCCAGGGCCTTTGCCAAAAACTTCTCCAGTAGCAATGGCAATAAAACCGTGAGTTGCTTGAAAAGAATAATTACTTGTGATAAAAGCGTCCCACCGTTTCTTTACCGTTTCCCATCTATTTCCAAAATGAATAGCAGCAGCACCTGCAAGCACTCCGACCAGGACAAGCATCGCTAGATACTTTACAGAAACCCTTCCGATAAACATTATCAGCATACATGTCGCGAAAAGTAAAACAGCTGTCGATACGTTGGTCAATCCAATCAAAGCGCAGATAACACCGCACCAAATAAGAATTGGTATAAGGGTATCTTTAATGTCATCTATATTCTGTTGCTTCTTTGAAAGCATACTCGCCAGATTGATAATTAAAGCCAAACTTGCAAAGTCAGAGGGCTGAAATGATGTATTGATAATCGGCAGGGTAATCCACCGCGCGGCATCATTTAATGTAGTACCAAATTTAAACGTATAGAGCAGCAAGGGTACACTGACCCATAATGCTAAGCGAGAAATTTTTGAGTAATAGCGATAGTCAATCTTATGAGCGAACCACATTGCACCTAACCCGAGCATCACCATAAAAGTGTGTTTCAACAAATACGATTCAGTGCTACTTGACCGTTTATAAGCGAGTGTACCAATAGAAGAATACACTACTAAAATACTAATGAGCGACAACGCAAAAACCACTGCCCAAATGACTCTGTCACCTTGCAAGTTTTTGTCAGCCCACGCTTTTATTGCGCTTAACCTCATATTGATTAATGTTTAACCAATTCAACTTCTTTCTTCAATTCCAAAACAGCTTCCCTAAACTGCGTTCCCCTGTCCTCGTAATTCTTGAACAAGTCAAAACTTGCACACGCGGGAGACAACAACACTACATCTCCTCGTCTTGAAACTTTGAGAGCAAGTTGCGCTAGTTCCTTTACACTTTGTGTTTCGTAGATTTCTGTAACAACTCCTGTAAAAGCTTTTTTCAATTTCTCATTGTCCCTGCCCAGGCAAATCAACACGCGCACTTTGTCGCGTACCTGGTCTTCAATCATTTTATAATCATTGCCTTTATCGATCCCACCAGCGATCCAAACCAACGGACCTTTGTAGCTGCCCAATCCATAGACCACCGAATCTACATTGGTCGCTTTTGAATCATTCACAAACTCCACTCCGTTAATCACAGCCACTGACTCCAATCGGTGAGGCGCGTTCTTGAATGTCTTCAACCCTTCACGAATTGCCTGTTCACTCATGCCTGCCAGCACAGCGGCTGAGACAGCCGATAGTGTGTTAATCAAGTTATGTGGCCCCTTTAATGTTGTATCTGCCTGTAATACACCAAACGATTTCCCGGCAACATTAAAATTCATTTTTACTCCATCGTAATGAGCAGGCGTTTTCGTATCCTTCAAAGACACTTGTAACAGACTTGGAGCAATCTTTCTCACCTTTGCCTCTGCGCCTGTTACAGGGTCATCTGAATAAAAGATGAAGTGATTGGACGCCAACATATTCTTTACCAACCTGAATTTCGAATGGATGTAATTCTCCATCTTATAATCGTAGCGGTCGAGGTGGTCTGGTGTGATATTGAGAAGAATCCCAATATCTGGACGGAACGTGATGGTGCCATCTAATTGAAAACTGCTGATTTCAATCACGTACCAATCGTAATTACCAAAGGCTACTTTCCGCGCCAGGCTTTCACCTACGTTCCCGGCTAAAGCAACGTTGACTCCAGCTGATTTCAATAAATGATAAGTCAACAGCGTAGTAGTGGTCTTGCCATTTGTACCGGTGATGGCGATAATTCTACCACTCAAAAAACGATACGCAAATTCAATCTCATCGATAATCTCGATCCCAGCGGCTTTTGCTTTTTTAACTACTTCTGACTTTTCAGGAATACCAGGGCTCTTTATTATTAATGAAGCATTTAAGACTTTATCAAAACTATGCGTCCCTTCTTCAAAGTCGATACTCTCCCTAAGCAGCTCACCTTTATACTTTTCTTTAAGCGTACCTTGGTCAGACACAAATACGTCATATCCTTTAGCTTTCGCCAAAAGCGCTGCACCTGTTCCACTTTCTCCTCCTCCTAATATGACTACTCTTTTGTTCATTTATTTTCTTTCGATCATCAGGGACTAAACCCTTTCAATGTTTTTTAAATCTTTTGTTACCTCAATTTCAACATCGCTAAACTCAGTATCGCCAAGAGAATCCCTACAATCCAAAACCGTGTTACAATTTTTGGCTCTGGAATATTTTTCTTTTGATAATGATGGTGCAAAGGCGACATCAACAAGATTCGCCTGCCTTGACCATACTTCTTTTTCGTGTATTTGAAGTAGCTTACCTGTACCATCACCGATAAGTTCTCAACTAAAAAAATTCCACACACCAACGGTATCATCAACTCTTTGCGCACCGCCAATGCCAACACAGCAATAATACCGCCCAACGATAAGCTACCCGTATCTCCCATGAAGACTTGCGCGGGATAAGCATTATACCACAAGAATCCGAGGCATGCACCTACAAATGCAGTACAGAAAATTACCAGCTCCCCTAAGTTGGGGATGTACATGATGTTGAGGTAACTACTGAAGTCAACACGGCCGGATAGATAAGCGAAAATGGCAAGCGTCAGCCCTATGATGCCAGACGTACCTGCAGCAAGGCCATCAATACCGTCTGTGATGTTAGCACCATTGCTCACGGCAGTGATAATCAAAATCACAACCAGCGTGTAAATAATCCACGTGTAATTTTGGTCGAGCCAAGGTGTGAGGCTATGGTAGTCGAACTCATTGTTTTTCAAAAATGGCACTGTCGTTTTGGTCGACTTTACATCATACTCGGACTTTACTGGGCTCGGTGCCATTGCTTCGATGCTCGCAGTTGCCGCAGGCATACTCTCACGCACCACCACGTTTTCATTAAAGTAAAGCGTTAACCCTACAATCAATCCGATGGTAACTTGGCCAACAATTTTAAACCTACCAGCCAACCCTTCTTTGTTCTTCTTAAATACTTTAATGTAGTCGTCCAAAAAGCCTATCAAACCCAACCATACCGTGGTTGCAACCAACAGTATCACATACACATTATCAATCTTCGCAAACAAAAGTGTGGGTACCAAAATCGCAGCCAAAATGATGAGCCCGCCCATGGTGGGTGTGCCCTTCTTTTGCATTTGACCTTCCAATCCTAAATCGCGGATGTCTTCACCTACTTGCTTTTTGCGCAGCATGTTGATAAGACTCTTACCAAAGAAAATGGTGATCAGCAGCGACAACACAGCCGCCATTCCTGCGCGGAATGAAATGTATTGGAACAATCCCGCACCCGGGAAGTCAAAGTTTCGTTCGATATAGTCGAAAAGGTAATACAACATAATTTGTCAATTAGACAATACCATAATTTGACAATTAGATCGGTTAATCATTTTTCTTCTTTGACGTTGAAATAATCTTATTCAAAACCTTCAGTATTGACTCAATCTTGTTTAACAATTCTCCAGGTTTAGGATAGTTCTTTCCAAATTCGCACAACTCAAGCCAGTACTCGGTTTCTTCAGCCTCTTTCTGGGATATTTTAACTTTGTGGACAAAGTCTGCTTTACTCTCCGCTCCTTGTGCTTCCCTTACATTAGCTCCAATTGAACAACCGGAACGCAACAGTTGGTCAGAAAATGCAAAACGTTTTTGCTCTCTGAGCTTATCACTAAACTCCATTATGTCAAGAGCAAATTCAAATGTCATTTTTACAATTGCGTTGTTGTTATAATTCCTCATTCACTAATTATTCAATTGGCTAATTGGCTAATTAATTCGCAAACATTTTCAACATCCTCATCACCACTTCTTTGTCATCAAAAGGGTACTTCACTCCCTTTATCTCTTGGTAATTTTCATGCCCTTTGCCTGCTACCAAAATGATATCTTTCTCTTTAGCAAGCATGCACGCAGTCTTTATTGCCTCCTCCCGATCCACCATCACCAGCGTTTTTTTTGAATCGGCCGGACTTACTCCCTGCTGCATCTCTTTGATAATTTCTACAGGATCTTCGCTCCTCGGGTTATCTGAAGTGAAAATGATTTTATTAGAATATTTGCAGGCCACTGCAGCCATTAACGGGCGCTTGGTTCTATCCCTGTCTCCACCGCACCCAACAACGGCAATCACTTGCTCTTGGCCTGTGCGAAAGTTGGTAATCGTTTCTAACACATTTTTCAATGCATCGGGTGTATGGGCGTAATCAACAATCGCAGTGAATTTCGCTCCCGGCATAACCAACTCAAACCGGCCAGGCGCCCCATTCAAGGCTGAAAGTTTCATCAACACTGTTTCTGAATCTTCGCCCAACAGACAAGCGGCACCATATACAGTCAGTAAATTATAGGCGTTGAAGTCGCCAATTAACTTAAACCAAACAGTGCGGTCGCCAATCTCCAGCTCCAGACCTTGAATGGAGTTGGTGATGATTTTGGCCTTGAAGTCAGACATTTTTTTGAGGCCGTAGCTATACTTCTTTGCCTTGGTGTTTTGCAGCATTACCATGCCGCGTTTGTCATCTACATTTACCAGAGCAAAAGCATCAGATGACAAGCCATCGAAAAAACCTTTCTTAGCTCGGATGTAACTCTCGAACGTGCGGTGATAATCCAGGTGGTCATGTGTAATGTTTGTAAAGAGTGCGCCTACAAAATGAATTCCCTCAATTCTACCTTGCGCCACGGCATGCGAGCTCACTTCCATAAAGCAGTGCGTGCAATTCGCATTCAGCATCTCCACCATCAGCTCGTTGATTTGAATGGGGTCAGGTGTGGTGTGCGTGGACTGTAAATCGTTGTCAACAATTTTGTTCACAACTGTGGATAACAATCCGCAGCGATAACCCATCGAAGAAAACAATTTGAACAACAACGTAGCAACAGTTGTCTTTCCGTTGGTGCCTGTCACGCCAACTACTTTTAATTTGGATGACGGGTTTCCATAAAAATTTGAAGCAATGATGCCCAATGCATGTGCGCTGTCTTTTACCGTTACATATGTTGCAACCTCTGAAATTGAATCAGGCAATTTTTCTGCGATGACAGCAACGGCCCCGCTGGCTACGGCTTTTTCTATAAAGACATGGCCATCCGATTGTGTACCCTTGATGGCCACAAACAAAGAGCCTGGTTTCACTTTGCGGGAATCAAAGCAAACACTCTTCACCTCCACATCCATGCTACCACTGGTGGAGGTGATGTTAACTCTATATAATATGTCTTTCAGTTCAGCCATTAACCTAGTCTCAAATAAATTCTGGCTCCCTTTCCTGCTTTCACACCGGGCGAAAGTGACTGCTCCGTTACCCTACCCTTTCCTTCATACGACACGCGCAGTCCGGACTTTTCAAGTACATAAATCGCATCGCGAAAGGTCATCCCAGTTACATCTGGCACAAGCCCTTTCACGATCGGATTCTTCTTCCAAACTACCGCACTGCCGTTCTTTGCTACTTTGATCCAATCTTCTTCGGTTGCCGAATGATTGGAAACACCCAACTCATTACTCAACATCGTTAGCTCTTCTTGCTTGCCCGCGCGCAACGTTGGAAATACACCGGGATCCATCATTCTCTTTTTTTCCATGGCAGAATGAAGATTGATGTCGCGAGAATAAATATTATCGGCAATGTCGCGGAACACCGGGCCGGCTACGCTGTTTCCATATTGAAAGACACCACGAGGATTTTTGATCAACACAATCGCGGTGTACTTAGGTGCATGGGCAGGGAAATAGCCTACAAACGATGTGATGTACCTCTTTTCGTAACGACCATCTACTAAAATCTGAGCAGTGCCCGTTTTGCCAGCTATTTTGTAGTAGGTGTTTTTCAAGTTCTTGGCAGTTCCGTTCTCTACCACGCCCTCCAACAGCAAGCGCAACTGATTTAATGTTTTATTCGAGCATACTTTTGAATTAATGGTCTCGGTTTCAAATTCTTGAATCACTTTCTCTGCCTGACTCACTGCGGTAACGAACATTGGCTTTATCATTTTACCATCATTGGCAATAGCATTGTACAATGCTAAAGTGTGGAGCGGTGAAATTTCAAAACCATAACCATAAGCCATCCAAGGCAAGGTGATTCCGCTCCACGCTTTATGAGTAGGCCGTGTAATTTTCGGGAACGACTCACCCGTGATTTGTAAACCGAGGGGCTTTGATAGCTTCAGCTCATCAATATTCTCTAAGAATTTTGAAGGCTTGGTACCATAATGCTTATCCACCAACCGCGCCATCGCAATGTTTGACGATACCTCGAAAGCTTGCTTTATTGTGATTCTTCCATAGCCACCTTCTTCATGATCGCGCACGGTGCGATTGTAAAACTTGTATTCACCTCTGCCTGTGTTAATGCTGTCGGTCAATTCAATGTTGGTGTCTTCTAACAAGTTCATCATGGTAACAAGCTTGAAAGTAGAGCCCGGCTCGAACGAACCTCCTACTGCATGATTGAACTCTTCTTGGTAACCGCCTTCACCATCAGCAGTTAAATTTGAAATTGCCTTGATGTGACCGGTCTTCACTTCCATCACCACCACTGTACCCGCATCGGCATTGTGCGCTTGCATGGCGCGGTGCAACGAAGTTTCCGCTACATCTTGCAAGTTGATGTCGATAGTGGTATGGATATCCAAACCATCAATCGCCTTGATGTTATTGCCATCGAACACGGGCTTCCACGTGCCGCCAGCAATTTTTTGGAACAAGGCTTCTCCATCTTGGCCTCCCAGCGATGCATTGAAACTGTATTCCAATCCAGCGCCTCTGCCATCTTCATTCACAAAACCTACAGTTCGTCTGCTGAGGTTGCTGAAAGGGCGGTAACGCACATCCATTTTCTCGAAAATAACGCCACCCTTGTAGCGACCTTCGCGAACAATGGGCCACTTCATCATCTCTTTCTTTGCTTGATAGTTGATTTGCTTGCGGTTGAGAATGATGTATTGCTTGTGCGAAGTGCGCGCGTCAATCAACAACTCTTTATAGTCTTGCTTCGATTTGTCTTTGAAGTATTTGGAAAGTTGGTGCGCCAGCGAATCCAATCCCTTCTTGAAAACTTCTTCTTTTGCCAACGTTGGGTCCATCGCTACTTTGTAAAACGGCAAGCTGGTAGCCAACAAACTGCCATTGTCAGAATAAATGTTACCGCGTGTTGCTTTTACTTTTTTGTAATCGAAGTTGATTTCTTCGCCCATTTTTTTCCATTTCTCTCCCTGCGCGAATTGAATATGACCGATTTTCGCGGCCACACAAATCGCAAACACCAGCACTCCTAAAAATGCAAGGCGAACACGGATTAATATGGACTTCTTAATGTTCAATTTGGTTGTTGGTTGCTCTAGCGTTCGTTTTTATTTTGTTTTACTTACTCTTTAAAAGAATTCTTGCCTACTGCATACTACCGACTGCCTACTTTTCAAAAAACTAATCATTAACTACAACCTTATACGGTGGATTCAAACTCTCCTTCAGTCCCAGTGGTTTAACCCTTCTGGCTACTTCACTTTGCTTGCTCGCAAACATCACATCAGATTTTAAGGTGGTGAAATCTGCTCGTAAGTCCTCTACCTCTGACTGAGCTTTGTCGATTTGCCGAATGGTTTTTTCAGCGTAGTGCGTGTTGCTTATGTACACCAAGCTCAACAACACCACAAATAAAATCTTGGGCAGGTACTGCACCGGAAAGCCTTCTTCAAAGTAGCTCTCCAACTTCAAACGTTTTTCGAGACCCGAGAACACACTCGCTCCCTTGCCACTCGGTTTCACCGTTGGCTTGACCCGCATCTCGTTTGTCTTTTGCGGTGGTTCTATTCTGAATTTATTCTCCATTTCCTTTTTCGTTGTTAGTTGTTCGTTGTTCGTTGTTCGTGATTAACCAAACAACTACTAACCAACAACTATATTCTCTCAGCTATCCTCAACTTCGCGCTTCTCGCTCTGTTGTTCCTTTCAATCTCTTCTTCCGAAGCCTCTATTGGCTTTCGGGTCACGGCTTCAAACGGTTTCAGCTTGTTACCGTAAAAATCTTTCTCTACTTCACCAAACACCTTACCGGTGTTGATGTAGTTTTTCACCATCCTGTCCTCAAGCGAGTGGTAGCTCATCACCACCAACCGACCTCCCGTATTCATTACTTCGCCACATTGGTGCAAAAAATCTTCAAGTGCTTGCATCTCTTCATTTACTTCAATACGCAAGGCCTGAAACACCTGG
Organism: Bacteroidota bacterium; assembly: GCA_018267275.1. Lineage (GTDB taxonomy): Bacteria > Bacteroidota > Bacteroidia > Cytophagales > Cyclobacteriaceae > ELB16-189. The sequence goes on from JAFDYV010000003.1 coordinate 262,891, forward strand.
GCGAAATATTTAAACTCTCTTCCTCGTGGGGCGATGGTTTGCAACACACTGATCAACTCTTGGTTGCGTTCAAACTTTTTCACCGCACGCTGCTGTACAATAGCATGGGCCAACGTTTTGGCGTTTTTTACTTCGCCATACATACCCAAAATCTTGTGCAACTTCTCTTCGCGATAATCATTCAACACTTTTGCGGCTGTCTGCTTTCCCTTCTTGTCCATGCGCATGTCCAGCGGCCCATCAAAGCGGGTAGAAAATCCGCGCTCGGCCGAATCAATCTGGTGCGATGAAACACCTAGGTCAGCCAGCACGCCATCTACTTTGGTTACCCCATTCAACTTCAAATACTGTTTCATGTACCGGAAGTTGGCCTGACAAAATGTAAAAGAACGACTCTGAATATTTTCTGCCTGTCGCTTGGCATCTTCATCTTGATCGAAAGCAATCAATCGTCCGCCTTTCAATTGCTCTAGCATTTTCAAACTGTGCCCGCCACCGCCAAACGTTACGTCTACATAAATGCCCTCGGGGTTAATGTTCAGCCCTTCGAGGCATTCGGTGAGCATAACGGGGTTGTGGTAACTCATCGCTTAGCCTTTGGCCTCAAGCTACAGGCCACAAGCCGCAGGCTGCGCGTAGGCACTTACATTTTTATATCTCACAATGAACGTTCTCATCCCTCAGCTTCCAGTTTATCAATAAACTTCGAAATCATACTTTGCTCCGACCTCACCAACTCTATCAACTCGTCAATTGATTCAACTTTAACCCACTTTCTCTTCTGCACTGTTAACAATTGAGTTTCCAATTCAAAAGCAGAACCGAGCGCAATCTCTGTAAATCGCACTTTTTCTTTGTTACTTCTCTTAGCGCTGCCCTCAGCAATGTTGCTCGGGATAGATACTGCACTCCTTGTAATCTGAGAGCGCAAACCATATCTCTCCTCACTTGGAAACATCGGCACCAAATCATAAACTCTATCAACTATATCCATTCCCAATTGCCAAATGTTAAGTTTCTTAAAGTCCTTCATCAATAGTCTGGTTCATCGGCAGTCATCTTGCTCAAATCAGCCTGTAGCTTGTGGCCTGAAGCCTGCGGCCTAAAGCGATTCAAACACAAAACCTACTCGTTCAAAAACTTCTCTGCCAGTTTCGACAATTCACTTGGGTCTTGAATGAGGTGCTTCTCGTAGATAGAAGGATTCCAAATCTCAACTTTGTTGCCCGTGCCCACCAGCGTCACATCTTTTTCAATCTGCGCATAGCCGAGCATGTTCTTGGGCACCAGAAAACGGCCGTTGTTATCCAACTCTACCGTTACCACGCCCGATAAAAAGTTCCGCTGGAGTTTGCGGTACTCTTCATTGAACTCGTTGAGACCCGAAATTTTTGAGAAGACCTTTTTGAACTCCACCATTGGGTACACGATTAAGCATGGCTCAAAGCCTCTGCGGATCACAAGCTCCTGCACGTCCCCTTCGGGTAACTGAGCCTTAATCCGAGAAGGCAGCACCAATCTGCCCTTGGCATCAAGTTTACTTTCGTATTCGCTGGTGAAGAAAGTCATAGACGTAGTGGTTGTCTTTTTCTCCTAAACAAACGTAAGCATTTTTCAACCACTTTCAACCACTTCTACCCACTTTTTTACATTTTTTGTTAAAAAGGATCAAGAAATCACACATTTACCCACTTTTCGGCATCCCAGAATCTTTTAAGGGTGGCTGCCAACTTGCCCTGCAGAACTGATTTCAGCATTTATTCACCAACGAAGAAGTGGGCGAAGGTGGAGCAGCCTTCAAAACGGCAAGTTTGCATCGGGCTTTCGCTACTGGGCAGTCAACCCACATGCCATTTCGGGCTCAAATCACGCGCCTCGCGTGACTCAATCCCTGCCGCGGAGCACCAGCGTGCCTCACCCACTGCTATTCTGCGTTATCGCAGTACATAAATGCCGTCTCACCGGCTAGCCACGCGCCTCGAGTGGGGAGAGCAGCACAAGTCAGCGAGAACCAAATCATCTTTTTGGGTGAGGGAATACATCTACTGACTTTCGTCATTGTCGTTCTACCTGTCATCAAGTTGTTTTGTGACGGCAAAAAATTAGGCAACCATGTTGAAATTCCTGTTATACACTATCATCATTATCCACGGCCTCATCCACCTTATTGGTTTTGCCGAAGCGTTTCGGTGGATGCCCACACCGCAGTTCACCAAACACATTTCACCAGCAGCAGGCATCTCTTGGTTTTTGACGGCTCTGCTCTTCTTGGTTGCCGTTGGTTTATTGATAGCCGGTCAACGCGAATGGTGGCAAGTATTGAGTGCGGCCATCCTCGTTTCGCAGTTTTTGATTTTTCTTTTTTGGCACGATGCCAAGTGGGGTACTTTACCCAATGTGATTTTAATCTTGGTTGCCGTGGCCGCTTTCGGCAGTTGGCAATTTGAAAATGAATATCAAAAAGATACTGCACTCGCAAAGCAAGCTGTCAACCGCGCGCCCGAGTTGCTCACTGAAAAAGATCTAGAACATTTACCCCCCATCGTGCAACAATACATTATCCGCACAGGCAGCCTGCAACAACCGAAAGTAAAATCATTTCGCGTGGTGTTTGATGGTGAGATGCGCGACAAAGGCAAAGATTGGTTTACGTTCCGCTCCGAGCAGTACAACACCATTCAACCTGCCTCGCGCCAATTTTTTATGAAGGCCAAAATGTTTGGCATCACCGTGCCCGGCTACCATCACTACACCCAAAGCAACGCCACCATGCAAATCAAACTGTTTGGGTTGATACCCGTAGTCGATATCAGCGGCACCGAACTCAGCCAAGCCGAAACGGTTACACTTTTTAATGACATGTGTTTGATGGCACCCGCCTCGCTTATTGACCCGCGCATACAATGGCAACCCATTGATAGCCTACGGGTGAAAGCAACCTTCAGCAACGCGCCTTACACCATTTCAGCCGAATTGGCTTTTAACCCGGCCGGTGAATTAATCAACTTCTTCTCAGACGACCGCTATGCCATTGCTGACATGAAAAAGTATCGCTTCTCCACTCCCATTCGCCAATACCAAAAAATAGACGGTCACCTCATTGGCACCTATGGCGAAGCCATTTGGCATTACCTTGATGGCGAGTTTGTGTATGGCAAGTTTTATTTGAAGGAATTGGAATATAATCCGTAGTACGTGGCAGAACCAGTTGGTAACTTTCATCTCGCTCGTTGGTGAAGAAGACTAGCGAGGGCGGGGTAGTAGTCTTAGAATAGGCGGAACACAACACCCTCAAATTGATATTTTACTGCGGCACTTCTCGGTACTGGGCGCCCTCGCTTAAAGTAGCTTACAGGATCATAACCACCACCGGCTACAGCGTTATCACGCAGGCAATACTTAAGGGTATCCGCCCGTTGCGCAAATGCACTTCAGGAGGCATGCGATAAAATCAAAAACAGAAATACTTTGGTCATAGTGGAAGTGTATGTGTTTTTTTAAAGTTTGTCTGTAGGTTTATACTTTTTCTTTTTCACATCTGGCCACCACTTTTCAGCTTTGTTAAAATACTTCTCTTCGTTTTTGTTCCATGTATCCAACGAGTTTACCTTTCCGTTAGAAGTTTTGCCATTAAAAAAAAGGTAAAGCTTGTCGTTGGTAATCTTGTAGGTTTCGGGATTGATTGAAATTTTTTGCCCGTAACTTACCGCCAAAGCACAATAACCATCATATTGAGGAACGTACTTTAGCGGATTCGCTTCAAATAGTTTTTGATTGTCGATGGAGGAAAAGTAATAGGTTACTCCACCGTATTGGCTTTTGAACTTAGCGTCACCTTTGGCTGGCTTGTTTGATAAGAAGTAGGATACAACATCATAGCCAGCAATGGCTACCCCTTCTTTGCTTACTGGGTCAACTTGAGAATATGTAATGTTCCACAACACCAGAAGGGAGAATGTCAATCGAAGTTTCATAGTTTATCTTTTCTCGAAAAACGTACATTACTCCGCCCGGAGTTCCGTGATTATTGTCTCGCAAGTGACAATTTCGGTTGTTTTCACTCGCTAGTGCCCATCGTCAACGATTGTTTAGCTTTCCAACCCAGGTGGTATAGCCAATTCTTTCTTCACCTCCGCAAAACTCATCCTCGTCCTCGTTGGTGTTCTTCACCAACGAGCATGATGCCCGAACCGCCCACCCTTCATCATGGCTTAAAAAGACCCACTCTTTTTCATTTTTTTTCATAAACCACCCGCCCTTGTCGATAAAGAACACCAACAAGCATGATCATGATGGTTCAGTAGTAATAAGGCTCGGACAACTTTCGGTATTTACCAAGAGAGTCCTTTTTATAAAATATGATAGTGTGACTGCCGGCAGCCCTACTAATTTAATCACCCTCTTGTATGTTGTTTTCCTTTTGAAAAATCGAAAAGTGTAACGCATATCGTAGTGTGTCACTGGTTTCATTGGACTTAATATACAAATAAAACTTTCCATAAGTGATGTCCCTTAACTTGATCAACCGACCGCTCAACTGCCGCTTAATAAGATCTCGCTATTGAAAATCCGAGCATGCAACAATGGCAGAGCCAAGGACGAATAAGAGTATTGATTGTAATCTACCCATCTGTCAAAATTTAAAGATTGGTATTGGGGTTGTAACTCATTGTCTCCTAGCTGTTGTTCTTTACAAACGAGGGCGAGGTAATGCTCATTTACACTGAGGTATCTCCGCCCAACCATCGACTGGTGCTACACTAATGCAATCAGAAACGGGATACTCCGTGAGTAAAGAATTCCATGATGGACGATCAATGTAATATCTGACAATATATCTTTTTCCTTTTTCCAGATTATGACAAGAATAGTCGATACAGTCACTTTGAATCGTCTTTCCTTCAACTTTATACGAAAAGGTTACACCAACATTTTTACTGTCATGGTATTCACCTACTATAACTGCAATTGTGTACCGGTATTCAGCATTGGCAAAAAACCATGTTTTATAGACGAAGTATATTATGCCCGCAGATAACAATACAATGGCAATAATCTTGAGGGGTTTGATGCCATCATCGGAATAAACATTTTGTTCGTTTATCATTGCTGATTTACTACTTCACCCAAGTTGGTGTATTTTACAAGTAAGTACATGCTCTCTAATGGCTTAAAAATACCCACTCTTTTTCATTTTCTGATAAAAACTGGCGCTGGAGTATTTGTAATCCTCGGGGGATCGGTTTGTGAAGTGAAAATCATCCCAACCTGGGTGGTTGATTCAATTCTTTCTTCGCTTCCGCAAAACTCATCTTCCCCACAAAATTCCTTACACCTTTCAATCCATCGCCTTCCAACACAATCTCTTTCGCCATGGGCATAGCCAACGCCTCTTGCACATTTTGCACTAGCCCACCTGGTATTTTTTTGGCCAACAAGGCAGCCATTAAATCATCAGAATTCATTTCTCGAATTTTACCAGACAGCAATCTTTTCAACTCCTCTCTGTTTTTCACACGTTGTTGGTTAGTAGTGAACTTATCCAAGTCCCAAGTCCTGAGGCCTAAAGCCTGCATTAAATCTTCAAACTGCCTATCACTCCCCACGGCCAACAAAATCTGTTTGTGGTCTTTGGTTTCAAAAACATCTCCATACGGTGCAATGTTGGGGTGCGCAGAGCCTTGCCGAATAGGCAGTTTTTTTGCTACCAGCCAATTCGTGGCCTGGTTCGCCAACGATGATAGCGCAACTTGTATCAAACTCACTTCCACCAATCCACCTTGCTGCGTTCGCTCGCGGTGTAACAAGGCCAACAACAAACCTTCCTTCAATTGGTGCGCAGCCAACACATCAATCAAGGCCACCGGCATTTTGGTAGGCGGACCATCTTTCGCGCCATTCAAATCCATGAAACCAGATTCCGCCTGTATCACCGCATCATAACCCACGCGCGCATCATCACTTCCATAGCCTGTAATTTGTCCGTAGATGAGTTGTTGGTTGATGGCTTTAAGTTGTTCGTAACTAACTCCTAATTTCTCGGCATCACCGGGTTTGTAGCTGGCAATCACCACATCCATGGTAGGTACCATCTTCTTCAACGTTTCGAGGTCGGCAGGCTGGGTTAAATCCAGCGCCACAGATTGCTTGCCCCAGTTACAGCAGCAAAAGTAGGCCGAGCGATCATCGGTGGTTTCGCCAGCACTTTTCCAACTGCGGGTTACATCGCCTCCTGTTTTCGGGTTTTCGACCTTAATTACTTCTGCCCCCAGCTCGGCAAAGAACTGCCCCACGCTGGGGCCAGCCAGCACCGAGGCCAGCTCTAAAACTCGTAGTCCCGCGAACATTTCTTTACTTTGCATGGTTGTTTATGGTTTCAAACTTTACCAATATATAAAAATGCGCGTTTTAATTGTTGCTTTTGCTGTTTTGGTTCTCGGTTCATGTTCAAAGCCTGTTGAATTGAAGACGGGCACGTGGCGTGGAGTGATCGATTGTCAGGGCCACGACCTTCCCTTTATTTTTGAAGTTGCCAAAAATGGCGGGCAGCTGAACGTACACATCAAAAACGGCACCGAGGATTTATTGCTGGACGAGGTGAGCCTTTTTGGGGACTCGGTGCGCATAGTGATGCACATTTTTGATGCAGAGATTCGCGCCAAAGTAAATGGCGACCAATTGACCGGAACGTTTGTAAAGAACTATGCACCCGAAGCGAATCAGCCCTTCAGGGCTTCTTTCGGTGAAGATTTTCGCTTTGCAAAAAACACTGCAGAGAAAACCATCGACTTTAGTGGCAAGTACCAAGTGGAGTTCATCACACAAAAAGGTAAAGCCATTCCTTCGGTAGGAATTTTCGAACAACAAGGCAACCATGTAACGGGTAGTTTTTTACGGCCCACGGGCGATTTAAGGTTTTTGGAAGGCAACGTGGTAAACAATCAATTGTTGTTAAGTGCTTTCGATGGCAACCACGCCTACACATTCATCATCAATCAGCAAGGTGATTCTTTGAAGGGCGATTTCTATTCCGGTAAGCTAGGCTATGAATCATTGAAAGCCTTCAAAACCGACAGCGCAAAAATGCCCGACCCCGAGTCGCTCACGTATTTGAAAGAGGGCTATGATAAAATCGACTTTAGTTTTCCTGACTTAGCAAAGAAGCTCATCACGCCCAACGATGAAAAATACAAAGGCAAGGTGTTGATTTTACAGATACTGGGATCATGGTGCCCGAACTGTTTAGATGAAACGAAATTTTTGGTGCCATGGTACAACGAGAACAGCAAACGCGGAGTAGAAATTATCGGGCTTTGCTATGAGCGCAAAGATGATTTTGCTTATGCCAGCGAGCGCGTGAGAAAAATGCAAGAGAAATTGAATATCCCTTACGACTTGGTGATTGCAGGTGTGAACGACAACGAAAAAGCATCACAAACTTTGCCCATGCTGAGCAAAGTGTTAGGTTTCCCTACCACCATCATTATCGGCAAAGATGGCAAAGTGAAAAACATCCACACAGGATTTGAAGGGCCCGGTACCGGCATTTATTTTGAACAGTACAAAGAGCGGTTTAATCAAGTAATCAATGAACTTTTAGCAGAGAAATCTCCTTCTTAGTGAAATGAAAAAAAGAGTTGTTGTCGGGCTATCGGGCGGTGTTGATTCCAGTGTAGCGGCTTACTTGCTAAAAGAGCAAGGCTACGAGGTAATCGGCATGTTCATGAAAAACTGGCACGATGACTCTGTCACCATCAGCAACGAGTGCCCTTGGCTTGATGATAGCAACGATGCCATGATTGTGGCCCAGCACTTGGGCATCCCGTTTCAAGCGATTGACTTAAGCGCAGAATACAAAACGCGCATTGTCGACTACATGTTTGCCGAATACCAAGCGGGCCGCACTCCTAACCCCGATGTGCTTTGCAACCGCGAAATCAAGTTTGATGTTTTTTTGGATGCGGCTGTAAAACTGGGTGCCGACTTTGTAGCGACCGGCCACTATTGCAGAAAAGGAGTCATCGAAAAAGATGGTAAACAAATTTTCCAATTGCTTGCCGGAAAAGACCCGAACAAAGACCAAAGCTATTTCTTGTGTCAGCTCACCCAGGCGCAGTTGTCAAAAGCATTGTTTCCAATTGGCGAATTACTCAAACCAGAAGTACGGGCAATTGCAAAAAAAGCTGGCTTGGCTACCGCTGAGAAAAAAGATTCGCAAGGATTGTGCTTCATCGGCAAAGTGCACCTACCCGACTTTTTGCAGCAACGACTAGAACCCAAAAAAGGTAAAGTAATAGAAGTACCCGCTCAATCACCGGCTTTTGCTAACGACTGGGCTGATGATGACTTAGAGAATTTGACCAGGCCGTACAGCCTTCAACCAACTTTTGGTGAAGTAGTGGGCGAACACAATGGGGCGCATTTTTATACCATCGGTCAACGTAGAGGTTTAAATATAGGTGGTTATGAAAAACCGCTATTTGTGATTGGCACAGACACAGATAAAAATGTAATCTATACTGGGTCAGGTGATGACCATCCCGGGCTTTATCGAAAAGGTTTGTTCATTGCTTCGGCAGATGTGCATTGGGTACGAGATGATTTAAGATTGCAAATTGGTGATTCCAAAAAGTTATACGCGCGAATTCGCTACAGACAACCATTAGAGACTTGCACCTTGCATCAAAAAGCAGATGGCCTCTACATTATTTTTGATCGGCCACAGCGTGGTGTGACACCCGGGCAATTTGCTGCCTGGTACGATGGCGAAGAACTAATAGGATCTGGTGTGATTAACTGAGGCTTACTCGGCTTTGTCTTGAAATCCGCTTACCCCTCCTGAAATAATGAACTTCATCGCGATGGGCCCTGGCACATTAAGCGGTTGCACATTCTCCTTTGGAACAATGAAATGATCACCCGCCACAGCATACGATTGTGGAAAGTAAACGACTATCATATCATTTAAACCCAGTTCGCTTAAATCATTTTGAGTAATAAACCCAACGCGGTGCAGTTGGTTTTCTTTGTTAATGCGAACCAAAACGGGTCGATCAAATTTTTTCTTATCGCCCACAAAGGCCGCCAGCAAATCTTTAACGGAAGAATAAATCAACTTCACCAATGGAATACGATTCATTCCCTGATCGAACCAATTCGAAAATGTTTTAAACGCAAAGTTGGAAGTGAGATAGCCAAACAACGTAATCACCGACAAGATGATAACAAAACCAACGCCCGGATAAGGGAGATTGAGACGGCTATCCAGCCATTGGAATGAAACAAAGATAAAATACACTGTGGCCACCAATGGCACTATGAACAGGGTACCGTTAAAAAAATAGCGAACAATTTGCCCCAAGAGTCCTTTCATAACATTACGGTTTGCGAAGTTGATCGATATAATTTTGCCACCAACAAAAAAGGCTTCAAAGTTTTTGAAGCCTTTTTTTATTTAGTTCCAATCCATTTACAAAGAGAAGCCGAGGAAGCTCAAAAAGCCCAACGACATCAAACCCACCAAAATAAAGGTGATACCCAAGCCTCTCAACGGTGCAGGCACATTTGAATATTTCATCTTTTCACGCACACCAGCCAATGCAACAATGGCCAACATCCAGCCAATACCTGAACCAAAACCAAACACAGTAGCTTCAGCTAAGTTGTAAGGGCGACCTACCATAAACAAGGCAGCACCTAAAACTGAGCAGTTCACAGCAATCAGCGGAAGGAAGATACCAAGCGTGCCATAAAGTGCCGGAGAAAACTTTTCAACGGCCATCTCAGTCAACTGCACAATGGCAGCGATAACAGAAATGAACACGATGAACTGTAAGAAATTCAAATCAATATTTGCAAAGTCGGGACCAAGCCAAGCGAGCGCACCAGCATTCAACACATAGTTTTGAATCAACCAGTTGATGGGAACGGTAACGCCCAACACAAATACTACTGCAATGCCCAAGCCAATGGCAGTCTTCACTTTTTTGGAGATGGCCAAAAAAGAACACATTCCCAAAAAGTAGGCGAAAATCATGTTGTCGATAAAAATCGACCGAATACCAATGCTTACTAAATTTTCCATAAAGATCTTTTACTTAGTGTGATTCGCGATAGCCGTTGAGTGTACGTTGCACCCAAATAATGACGCCCAATAAAATACAGGCACCCGCTGGCAACAGCAATAGTCCGTTGCCTTGGTATTTGATGCCCATTGACTCAAACACGTGCCACTCAAAAGGCAATCCTTTGAATAATGTTCCACCGCCAAACAACTCACGCACAAATGCCAAGATGATTAAGATAACGCCATAACCCAATCCATTTCCAAGACCATCCAAGAATGAAGGCCAAGGCTTATTGCCCATGGCATACGCTTCCAAGCGGCCCATTACAATACAGTTTGTAATAATGAGACCCACATACACCGACATCAGTTTGGCCATGTCGTACACGTAAGCTTTTAATAGCTGATCTACCATGATAACCCACACTGACACTACCGCCAGCTGAACGATGATACGGATGCGAGACGGAATTGTGTTTCGCAACAGTGAAATGAACACGTTCGAAAACGCAGTCACAAACGTCAAACCAAGCGTCATCACAATGGCAGGTTTGATTTGTGAGGTGATGGCCAATGCCGAACAGATACCCAATACCTGAACAGTAATCGGGTTATCGATATCCAATGGATTGGAAATCAGCTTACGATTCTTTTTTGAGAAGAGTGGCTCTGACTTTTTCTCAACAACTTCTACTTCTGCAACTTCTGTACTCATAAGCTTGCGGTGTTTTGTTTGTTTTTAGTCAAATAGGTTTTGTAGCACGAGAAATAGTCCTTCAGCATGTTGTTAACGCCTTTCCCGGTGAGCGTGGCACCCGACATGCCATCAACTTTATGGTGATCATCAGCATAATTCAATCCTTCGCCTTTCATCATCATGATTGAAACCAATGTGCTGCTTCCATCAAAAATTCTTTTTCCGATATATCTTTTTTGGATTTCGTCTGTCTCAATGCGCGCGCCCAAACCTGGCGTTTCACCTTTGTGGGCAAACTTTACTCCCCTCACAGTGTTGAAATCTGATTCCAAGGCCACAAAGCCTGAAATATTATTCCACAAACCATATCCGTACACAGGAAGAACCACCGCTTCTACTTTAGTGGGGTCAGCTTCATTCAAAAATTCATAAACGGGCAACACGCGATCTTCAGGTTTTTTCTTGTATTCAGATTCCACATTCACCTTTGCCGGCTCAATATTGGGAACTACATCCCCTTGATAGTTTACCACAAAACCTTTGATACGTTTAGCATACATCGCCTGCACGTCAACACCTTCAGGTATTTGCGTTACAGTAGAAAGTATGTTTCCTTTTTGCTCTAAGGCAACATTAGCATCTTGTGCATCTTTTAGACTAATAGAAGCAAAGGCTAAAACACCCGCGCACACCACAGTAAGGATGGCCGAGTAAACAATGATGTAGGTATTAGACTGTCGCACGTTTTAATCTTCTGTTTTTGTTTGCACTTACTACATAATAATCGATGAGCGGAGCGAACACGTTCATCAACAAAATTGCCAGCATGATACCCTCTGGGTAAGCTGGGTTAAACACACGGATTAATACCGTGAACACACCAATCAAAATTCCGTAAATCCACTTGCCCGTTTCAGTCTGCGAGGCCGTTACAGGATCAGTAGCCATGAACACGGCACCGAAAGCCAAGCCACCGATTACCAAGTGGTAATGTGCGGGCATTTCCATAAAAGCATTGCCGCCAATGATATTTAGTAACAAACCCATGCCATAAGCCCCACCAAAAACACTTACAATCACTTTCCAACTTCCGGCACCAGTGGCTACCAAAATTAACGCGCCAATTAAACACATTAAGGTAGAGGTTTCGCCAATGCAACCAGGCATAATCCCCATGAACATATTGTTAAAGGTGAATACACCCTCATTCCAACCTGCACCAAATGAGTTTAACTGTGAAACTACATTTGTGCCTGCTGCCACAGATTCGGCTGCAATTGAAAGAGGAGTAGCGCCAGAATAGCCGGCCACTGCTTTGGCATCACCAAGGTATGTCCACACGCTGCCCGAAATATCGGTGGGGTAGGCGAAGTACAAGAATGCACGAGCCGTTAAGGCAACATTCAGTACGTTCATCCCTGTTCCTCCAAAAGCCTCTTTGCCGATGATGACGGCAAACGCAGTAGCTACGGCAACTTGCCAAAGCGGAATATCGGGTGGCATTACCAACGGAATTAACATACCTGTTACCAAGAAACCTTCATTTACCGGGTGTCTGCGGATAGTTGCAAACACAAACTCGATTCCAAGCCCAACACCATAAGACACCACTACGATTGGCAGCACTTGAATGAGGCCTACCGTTATCTTGTCGCCCAAAGTGGCGCCCGCCTGACCGATAGCTAAAAAATGTTGATGGCCTACATTCCAAATACCGAACAACAAGCACGGCACCATGGCAATGATTACGGTCATCATCAAACGCTTCAAATCGATGGCATCGCGAATTTGCGCTCCCTTCGCACCGTTGGTAGTAGCGGGCGCGAATAAAAACGTCTCCAATGCCTCGAAAGAATAATAATGCTTTTCCCACTTGCCGCCCTTCATGAAGTGCGGCTTAATCTTTTCTATTTGGTCGTGTAAAAACTTCATCGAACAATAAGCTATTAACTGTTTTGAACTAATTCAATCCCTTCGCGAATAATCTCTTGCACGTTGTGCTTCGATACATCTACAAATTCGCACAACGCAAGGTCTTCCTCTATTACTTCGTAAATACCCAAAGCTTCCATCTCATCGATGTCTTGCGCCATGATGCTCTTGATCAAATGGGTAGGCAGCACATCCATCGGTGTTACCTGTTCGAACACACCGCTTTGCACAAATGCGCGAGGCTCACCATGTGTATTGGTGTCCAACACTCTTTCTTTGCCGGGCGACAAGAATGACAACAATCCGAGGGCACGTTGGAAGCTGAGTTTGCGAGCGCCAGGAGTTATCCAGCCTACAAACTCTGCATAATCACCCTCGGGCAATACGGTAATGTGCTGATCGAAAAATCCGATGTGGCCTTCTTTACCAATGGCGGTGCCGGTTAAAGCGTTGCCAGAAATCACACGAACATGATCATTATTTAAATTGCCATCAATAAACTTCTTAATGGAAGCGCCCGTATAGGTCTTGTAATATTGAGGGTTCTTTACTTCCGATCCCGTAACTGCCACGAGTTTGCTGGCATCATACACGCCATTCAAGAAAAGCTTGCCGATTTGAATGACACCGGCCGGGCTGATCGTCCAAACTACATCACCTTTATTTATTGGGTCAATGTGGTGAATTTGCACACCTACGCAACCTGCCGGATGCGGGCCGGAAAATTTATTCACCTCTGCACCTTTAACCTGCGAGAAGACGGTAGAGATTTCGCTTGCTGCGTGAGTGTTAACGTGCACCGCACCTGCGGTAAGTTTCTTCAATACATCTACACCAATCTGAAAGAACTGATCTTGGCCTTTGTAGAGAACACTGTAATCTGGCGCAAGCGGTGCTGAATCAAACGCTGAAATATGGATGGCCTTGGGAGTAGCACCCGGATCGGCTACAATACCAAAGGGGCGCTGTACAAGATTTGTCCAAACGCCCGAGGCCAGAAGTTGTTCTTTAATTTCGCCAACCGATGCATTGTTGATATCCGAAACCGAATATTTCTTGAAACTGGCATGTTCAACTTTTTTATCTGCCAGAATCTTAATCTCCAACAATTTGCGCTTTTCACCGCGCTTGATTTCGACAATCTCACCACTTACAGGAGCAGTGAACACGATTTGCTCGTGACGCTTGTCGTGAAAAAGCGGGGAGCCAGCTTTGACTTGATCGCCCACATTGACCACCGTTTTTGGCAAGTAAATACCGTAAAAATCAGTGGGTTTGATGACGAACGTTTCGGGTTGGTCTGTTTCAACCACTTTGGGTGCTGCTTTGCCGGCCAAATTGATGGTGAAACCTTTCTTAAGACGGATGAATTTGCCCATGGGCACGAATAGCTAAAATTTAGAATGGGCAAAATTAGCAATAAAAACCAACGCACAAAGCGACCAGAAAACAAAGAATTTGGGCGGAAAGTAAGCTGTTTGAAAGGCAAGTGAATCCGATTGCGAAAGGGTTGAACAAACATGCCTCGTGACTATTCCACAAATCTGAATCCAAGGGGGTAATCACAGCGATTTTAGCTGATTCGTGAAAACATTGGAGGGCATAACGGAAAGTTATGGAGTATTAGGATTTGAACCCAAGCCTATTTACAAGGTCGCTTTTTTGCGCACCACCCTTCCGAGAATGACGGTGACTACCAAAGTAACGAAAGTCGAAATCACAAAAATCGGTACTCGGTTTTGTGAATATCTAGCTACCAAAAAGGATGTAACTACAGAATAGCAAGCTATAAGCGGAAGAATGTAGGTGAGCAACAATCTACGCGCCTTTTTTGCATCGTAAATCATTTTGGTCGGGTAGTCGCACGCACAATTTTAGACAAGGCCATTCGAATTACTTCATCTACCTGTTCTTCAACGGTAATGTGGGTAGTATCTATTGTCTGCGCGTCAGCAGCTTTTTTCAAAGGGCTTTCTTTGCGTGTACTATCTATCTGATCTCGTTGTTTTAGGTTTTGAATGATTTCGTCAATATCCACCATCTCATCTTTTTCCAACAACTCTTGCTGCCTGCGGTAGGCGCGCACATCAATATCGGCAGTTAAAAAAGCTTTCAGCTCTGCATCAGGGAATACCACCGTGCCAATATCGCGGCCATCCATCACAATCCCTTTTTCTTTGCCCAATTTGCGTTGCAGCGCCACCATCGCCTCTCGAACTTCCTTTACTGTGCTCACCTGGCTCACGTTTTCCGACACCCGCATTTTGCGAATCGGTTTTTCTACATTCACACCATTCATAAACAACTCACTGATGCCTTTGGCGTTCACACGAAACTCCAAGTTGATGGCAAACAGTGCCTTCATCACTTCACGTGGATTGGACGGAGTTACCAAATGATCTAAAAAATACAAGGTAACAGCGCGATACATCGCACCTGAATCGATATACCGGTAACCAAGTTCTTTCGCTACTTCTTTGGCCGTAGTGCTCTTGCCGCATGCAGAATAACCATCTATGGCGATTACAATCTTTTGCATGGCTCAGCAATCTTTTTGCGGACAAGGAAGTGGTTTGTTGGGATTCGGCTTTTTATATTTGGGTTGGTATCCGTTGTGGCGAGAAGAAGAACATGCAAACATTAGAGAACAGAATAGCAGGATAGAAACCAATCTGAAACTACGCGAAATCATTAGGAGGCTTTTTTAAGTTTCTCAGATTTTAAATGCAAAATTTTTCCTATTGCTTCTCCATGGCTGATAACTTTCCCTTTGTCAGGATTTTGACGAGCATACTCAAAATAATCTGGATTTTTTTTATCGCTGGCTCTCACACCAGTATTGCTTGACATCTTCTTCATACGGCAAATCGATTTGTAACGCCTCTACGTCAAAGTTAAGGTTTTTAGAAACCTGATATGCAATCTTAATAAACTTTCTTTTGGCACTAAAGCCTAGCAACAACGTGAAATTGGGGAATTCTTTTACAAACAAATTTTCATTGTCAAAAACACTTTTCACTTCCTGAGCAGAAATATTCAAGTCCCGCATTTCCAAGCGGTCAGTTTTCGAAAAATCGATGTTAAAGTCCATACCTATCCTATTGTACTCTGGTAGCTCATCTTAAAACCAATCTTCTGCCCACCGCCCATCTCTTGCGTTTTCTCATTTTTTTGCATCAGTGTAATAAACTGCACTTGCGGAAACGGTGGTGCCATCAAGTCGTTTTCAATGGCGATGGTCATTGCCAACTTTACCAACACGTTCAACTCCTGGTCAGAAATAGGCGCAGTTGAGATTTTGTTGGAAATCTCTGCCAAGCGGCCACCGCCTTCAATTACAAATCTACCTTCATGATTGATGAGCAACCGTGCCAATAAATAGCCGGGGTCGTTTACGCGATTAAATTTCACAGAATCGGCCATGAAGTTGTAAATCATAATCTGGCCAAAGTACCTGTTAATGTCTTGCTGCCCCACATAAGGGTCTTGCATCACCGGGTGCGTCTCATCAAAAGTTACAATGTTGGTGTGCAATACAAATACAAGCAAGTCGCCTGCGAGCTTTACATCAAACTCGTGTTCATGCACAGGCAGAAACTCGACCGTTACATCTTCATCGCCAGGCTTGGCTTTCTTCTTGAGTTCGTTTACGATTCGTTGCGACTCGGCAGACAAGTGCTGGAAGGCTTGTAACAGGTTTTTGTAGGTAATCTGCTTAGCGGTAGATTTGCTCTCCAATAACTGTTGAATGTAGTCGAGTGGGTCTTGCTGGCTCATCTCGTTTTGTTTAGTTTAGAAAGTTGAATAAAAAGAACCATGGAAACAAACACCGAAGGAAATGCCGAAAAATTCTTTAAGGAATTTGGCAAAAAGTTAGATCAATTTGTGGTCGAGGCAAAAGAGGCAAGCACTCGCTTGGAGGCTGACTTCAAGCAGAAGTTTGAGGAGTTGAAGGTAGCGGGTGAAAAATTAAAATCCGAAGCGGAAAATAAAGAACGTTGGAAAGAAGTAGAGGCTGGTTTAAAAAAAGCAGGTGAAGAGTTTGAGCGCGCGATGAAGGCAGCCTTTGCTAAACGTAATCCTCGTCAATAAAAAACAACCGCCCACCCGAGGACCAGTCGGAGTGGGCGGATTGCCTACCTTAAACTAATTTCATCTAATTGGCGCCATCAGCTATCGCAAAGCCAATGGTGTACGAACCAATTTTTGTTCCGTGGGCTAATCCCATTTCACAATCGACTCGATAATGCAGCGCCCCATACAAGCGAGAGAGCGATGCCTCTCGGGCAAAATCATTAAACTGTTGGCTGTTGGCCGGAAATAAAAATGAAAGCACCGCTGCAGCAGCCCCCGAAAAAGTAGAGTGCCCTGATGTATAGGAAGGAAAATTGGGAAGTCCTGTTTTTACTTTAATGCTCGGATCAAGTTGAGAGGGGCGCGGATTGAAGTAAAAATACTTTGTTTCCCAACAGCCCACGGCTGCATCGTGCAACGCCATATTCAATAGCGCAAAGGCGCGCGCCATGCGCACTTCGCTCCACCGCGCGTTGGCCACATATTCTGCAGCAATATCGTTCCAATGGCCGGGAGGCGTATAGGTACCTCCTCCATCGGCCCATTTATGTACAATTGCTAACTGCTCGCGTGAAGCATTGTTGGCAAAACTTTTTACTTCGCGCAATTGCGTTTGCATTTCTTCTGATGATGTATACGGAGGAGCAACCGGCCGCTCTGCCACAATTTGTGCAGCAGACATATTCCATGCACGCACTTTGCCAAAGTTGGGCAACATAGGTGGGCGAGCGGGCGACTCTAAACTCTTCCAGGGTATTTCACCTTTAGCCACCGTGTTGTCTTCGAGCGATTTCCACAATTGTGGTGTACCAATTGCGTTGCCCATACCATCGGTACGAAAGCGACCTGTGCCAGGCGCTGTGATAATGCCCGCGACTGCCTTCCCCAAAGCCAATCCGGCTGCAATATCGCTCGGGCTTGCTTTGCCCGACCATAGCGCTGCATTTCGCTGGTCAGCTGCAAGTTTTGTTATTTCCTCCACCGCCGTGGGAAACAAAAGCTTCAGCATCTCGGCAGTTACACCCGAAAGCACGGCATCTTCAGAAGGATAAGCAGGCAAATCCGATGTAGGCACCAATGCCTTGATGGTTGGATCAACATTATAGGGAGCCGGTCGATTGAATTGGTATTTATAAAACCAAGCTGCCTTTAATGCATCGAACTGCGCAACCGATACATAACTATAAGCGCGAGCGGCATAGGGTGGGTTCGCAAAAGGGAACTGAGGATCGGCAAATGGATTTTCAGCATCGGGGAAAACATAACTGCCATCATCACGCGGAGCGGGAGCAAGATTAAATTGAGCGACCAGCTTTCTTAATATCTGATTCCAACGCAAAACACCTCCTACACTCCAATAGGCAATGGTGTTACGTTGATCTGAGGTGAGCTTGCTTTGCGCGTCTTTAATCGAAGCCAGTTCATCGAGGTAAGTTTGGCTATTGGTTGCGGCCGGTACAGCCACCGTTACTTGTGAGTTATAATTTGATAAAACGATAGGTGACCAAGATCCAGCGCCCGCATCTTGGTTCACTGGTTGTAAGGGGCTTAATTTCTCCCCGCTATCAATGTCTTTGCAGGCGAATGGCAATGCGATCAACGCTGCAATTATTATGATTTTATTAGTTCTCATTTACAGTAGAGGTAGGTTTGGTAAAATGAATCGTATACAAAAGGCCACCCATCACAGAAAAAGATTGGCCTACATTGCGCCCGTCAATCACATACGAGGTCGAGAAGCGGAACGCTAAGTATTTGGGTGCCGGCAAATAATACATTACCAACAAACCAATCGTGCTGGCATTCATTCGGTTGGAAACAAACGGCATATCCTGCCTGCGGATGTCGCCACCGCCCAGTGTATTTTGCTGATAAAAGTTAAGTTCAGTCTGCAGCCCTTGCTTGATTAATCCAATGTTTACATTGTAGCTGAATTGATCAAACATGCGCACTTGGTTGGTGTAGTAAGCAACACCGTCTGTGAAATAATGATTTCGATCGAGGGCCACGTTTCCGCGATACGTGTAGGCTGGTGAAAAATTCACATACCATCCTTGCTTCAATCTGAAGTTGATGATTCCGCGGGCCGAAAGATTGGTACTACCCAGTCCGATTGACATCGGCAACAAATCAATTGTATAGTTCGACAAGGGTGTGGAAACCGTAGCAACCCCAAAAACAGAAAGCCTGTTTTCCCCGATTTGCTTCCGAACCAATCTGTATTTGCCGCCAATGGTGAGATCTTGCACACCCTGCAAGCCGGTGAGCGTACCCTTGTTCGATTGATTCGAAATGTAGGGCGCCATAGCAATCACATTCAATTTATCGGTGATGCCATAATTGCCGACATACATGATGTTGTGAGACGAAAAAGTGCCAATGTTTTGATTGTCTCTCTTCAGCGTTCCTTCCCAATATTTATCCCATTGGCTGTAGGTATACAAAAATCCCGTACAAAAATATTTCTTTGGCATCATCAGGCCATCATCAAGCGTTTGCCCTTTCGCAAACACTGAACACAGCATGACAGCCAACAACAATAATGGCTTCATTTGTTTTTGCATTTGATAACGTGTTTGCCTGCTCGACATCTACATCGGCATGATCAAACATTCAGTTTAGTAATTAAAAAATTATCATAAAGACCTCACGCGGGAAACAGGTGAATGTCTTGGGATGGCGCATGCCATCATAGGAATTAAGATAAAAATTCGGGTGGTTGCTGAGGCGAGTTGAGGGTTACCGACAAATAAGAATCGCCTTGTGAAATATGCTTTACTAAGTCAACTTCAAAGCCACGATTTAGTCCGGTAAGTTCAATACTTGTAGAAAAAAAATCTTTGCTCACCAGTTGTATTGTCTTAGTTCCCTGCTTTTGGCTAACTGGTTTATCCGTAAACGACTTTACATAATCTGCCAATGCCTGATTGATTTTCTTTGACTCGCGATCCTTTACACATACTATAAATAAAGTGTCACGCAAGTGCTTTTGCTTTACCAATTGGTAAACTTCGCCTTGATATTCAAATTCGCCTTCTACCGGTGAATACTCATTTGCATCTACGGCATACGGAATAGCCAGCGGGATTTTAAAGGTGAGTTCAGTTCCAATCGATTCACGATCGATCGAGTTGCGGAAACGCTCTGACGTTTGCACACGAAGGCCAAGCAAAACGCCATAGTATCCTACCACGTTCAATAGGAAGAGAATTAATAAAAATAAGGTTAGCCTTCTTTTCACGTTGGTCAAATGTAATGCTTGCAATTACAAATTCAAAACGATTACCTGACTACAATCGCTTTTTTCTATAACGTGCCCATTTTGATAACTTCGCAGCTCAATCGCATCAAATCAATTAAAGTCGAACTAAATAACGCATTATGTCAACCGGATTCTTCCATTTGCCTATTCCTAAAAATGAGCCCGTATTGTCTTACGCCCCCGGCACAAAAGAGCGTGCAGCCTTAAAGAAAGCGTTAGCAGAAGCCCGAGGCCAAGTGCTTGACATACCGATGTACATTGGTGCGAGTGAAGTGCGAACCGGCAACAAAAAGAAGTTAAGCCCGCCACATGACCACCAGCACGTGCTGGCATACTTTCATGAAGGCGACAAGCAACATGTGGCCCAGGCCATTGACGCTGCCATGGCAGCAAAAGAGTTGTGGGCCAACCTATCGTGGGAGAATCGCGCCAGCATATTTTTGAAAGCCGCAGACTTACTGGCAGGCCCTTATCGTTACAAAATCAATGCAGCCACTATGTTGGGCCAATCTAAAAATGCGTTTCAAGCAGAGATTGATTCAGCTTGCGAACTGATTGACTTTTTGCGCTTCAACGTGCACTTCATGGGCGAAATTTATCGCGACCAACCAGAATCGTCAGCTGGCGTTTGGAACCGTTTAGAATATCGACCGCTCGAAGGATTCGTGTTCGCGCTTACACCTTTCAACTTTACGGCAATTGCCGGCAACTTGCCCTCGAGTGCGGCATTGATGGGTAACACTGTGGTGTGGAAACCAGCGAATACGCAGATTTATGCGGCTAACGTTATCATGCAGGTTTTTAAAGAAGCGGGGTTGCCGGATGGCGTGATCAACTTAATCTATGCCAGTGGACCGGATGCAGGTGATGTGATTTTTGCGCACAAAGATTTCGGAGGAATTCATTTCACCGGAAGTACCGGTGTGTTCCAGAACATCTGGAAAACAATTGGGCAAAATATTCATCAATACAAATCGTATCCACGCATTGTAGGAGAAACCGGTGGCAAAGATTTTATAGTAGTGCACAAGAGTGCAGACGCAAAGCAAGTATCTACCGCTATTTCAAGGGGCGCTTTTGAGTATCAAGGTCAAAAATGTTCGGCTGCCTCACGCTGCTATATCCCGTCTAACTTGTGGGGCGATGTAAAGAAGTACTTATTAGAAGACTTAGCATCAATGAAAATGGGTGGTACCGAAGATTTTGGCAATTTCATTAACGCGGTGATTGATGAGCGGGCATTCAACTCCATTACCGGCTACATTGAAAAAGCAAGACAAAACCCAATGAACGAAATTATTGCTGGTGGAAAGTATGACAAGTCAAAAGGATATTTTATCGAACCGACAGTAGTTGTGACAAAAGACGCATCATCGATTACGATGTGCGAAGAGATCTTTGGCCCGGTGGTAACGATTTATGTTTACCACGAAGAGAATTTCGAGCAGACCCTTGAACTGGTGGATCAAACCTCGCCTTATGCATTGACTGGCTCCATCATTTCGCGCGATCGATACGCCATTGAAATGGCGACCAAAAAACTCGTCAATTCTGCAGGGAATTTCTATATCAACGACAAACCAACAGGAGCAGTGGTGGGTCAGCAACCTTTTGGTGGCGCAAGAGGATCAGGCACCAACGACAAAGCCGGAGCAAAAGTGAATTTGCTGCGTTGGGTATCCATGCGCACCATCAAAGAAACGTTTGTGACGCCAACTGATTATCGCTATCCATTTCTAGAGAAGGAGTAACCGAACTGCTACATTTGCGTATAACAGCAAAAACCAAAAAATGATGAAAAAACTAATTACAGTACTTTTAACAATGGTAGTAGGCGCGTCAGCGTTCGCACAAAAAGAAAATGTTGTGAAGATCAATATTTTCAGCCCTATCGTAAAGACGTTCAATATTCAGTATGAGAGGAAGGTGAAAGAAGATGCAAGTTTTCAGCTTGGGTTTTTCTATACAGGCTATTCAGCAAGCGAAACTTCATTTAGCGGATTTGGAGTTACTCCCGAATATCGTTTCTACTTATCTGATACCCCTGCCCCTGCTGGGGTTTACATCGCTCCGTTTGTTCGTTACCAGAATTTCTCATTGACTGAATCGACCACAAGCAGTAAGGGTACTCTATCAACATTTGGTGGAGGCGTTATTCTCGGCAAGCAATGGCTCTTTAAAGAGAAGATTGCGCTTGACATCTTCATCGGCCCAAGCTATTCAAGTGGAACCGTGAAAGTGACTTCTGGCAGCAGCACGTTTGATACTGGCGCATTTGACGGATTTGGAATCAGAACAGGAGTTTGCTTCGGATACGCATTCTAATTTCGGAGCAGCCTTAAGAGAATTAAAAAGCAAAACAGGCCACGCAAATGCGTGGCCTGTTTCTTTTTCTTTTGAACGTTGGGAGAATCAATACAAATAGTTCAAGGCAACTTTGTCATCAGCATTGAAATTACGGTTGCTGCCATCGGTACAGGCCAACATCCAAGACTGTGCAGCCAATGTGGCAGTAGATGGAGTTCCTGGAATCAGATTCGCACCTACCGTGCTCGCCCCTTCATTTGAAACCGCACCGCCACAACTGATAGCCCTGTTGTAGTAGTCAGTATGGCGGAACCCTATGCAGTGGCCCATTTCGTGTGCCATGATGGTTGCAATACCATTGACAGTCAATCCGTAGGTTGATTCAAGTATACCGCTCATCTTGATAATTCCATAAGGGTCACCAGTGCTTGTGGGGAAGCCAGAAGAACCCAAAACACCTTGGCGTTCTTGCGATTTACTCAAGCGCGAAAACACAATGTTGGCTGAACTGGTGGTGACACGTTGAAATATTAGCTGTAGGTTTTCTGCATTGTACCTGCGGATGGCCTCATCCAACGCTTGAAAATTCGCTGCGCTAAAGGTGGTAGGCATGTAAACGGTAATTGTTCTAGGCAATCTTGTTACCAATTGATTAGTAGAGTACTGCTCGGCAACAGGCAAGCGGTCACCTTTCTTCATCGTGGCCAAATCAGCTGGCGTTAAGTAAATGTCTCCTTCTACCAAGTAGCCTTCATCAAAAGCAATGGGCGGATGCTTGATCACATCGAAACCGAGGTTGGTGAGTTGACTGCGCACGGCCTCAGAGACCGAAGGCGTAGTGGTTTCGTCATTGTTTTGGCAAGAGTAGAAACTGCCCGAAGCCAAGATGAAAAGACAGAAAACTGCAAGAGATTTTCTCATAGGTTTTTGTTTAGGTAAATAGTTTATTTAGGTTAGGTGATGTGAAAATAAGGAATCTAAAACAATTTGATGAGATGAACGGCCAATTTTTTGTTTCGAATTTACTCCCTATTTTGAGTCACGATGTGTAGAGTATTAATTTCAACGATAACAATTTTACTTCTAATAAGTCAATCCAGTTGGGCGCAACAACAAAATGTGAGGCTACACACTATTGATGTTCACGTAAACGACACACTGGCTTTCAAAAAAAGATATCCGTTTAAATATCAATACCAACCTGATTGTAAGTGCTTGGTCCTTGATGCCAGCAACATCTCACAAACGCAAATTGAACAACTGAAATTAGACAAAAATGTGAAGTTGGCGCGCGTACATGAAAAGCCTCACGTAGAAGCCGCCATTGATTTCAGTAACCTGACCTTTAATAGAATCAGCACCGCTCAACAAATCTTTAACACGATAAAAGGCACCGGCATTAACCTCTCCGTAAAAGAAGAGAGCATTGACCCTGCAGACGTAGATTTGATCGCCCGAACATTCAGCCTACCATCGAGCCCAAAAACAATTTCGCAGCACGCCACCACCATGGCAAAGTTAATCGGTGGAGCGGGCAACTCGTTTTACCGAGCAAAAGGCACTGCACCTGACATACGGTTCACTTCTAGCGATTTCACCAATCTCTTCCCGGATGCCATCGCCACGTTGCAAGCGAATGATATTTTTATTCAAAACCACAGTTATGGTGTAGGTGTAGAAACTTATTATGGTGACGAGGCGACCGCTTACGACTTGCAAGTATTCAATAACCCTACCATGGTACACGTCTTTTCATCGGGTAACGCAGGGAAATCAACGCCAACCGAAAGTCGTTATAAGGGGTTAACCTTTGCCAACCTCACCGGCAATTTCAAGCAAGCAAAAAATGTATTGGTCGTTACGGCAGTAGATTCTACCTTAACTCGAAATGAACTTAACTCTCGCGGTCCCGCATTTGATGGCAGGCTAAAACCAGAGCTAACAGCATACGGCCAAGGTGGTACCTCTGAAGCGGCCGCACTTACTTCCGGAACGGTGGCATTGATTCAACAACTTTATAAGCAAAAATTCGGCACCCTGCCCGATGCCGCTTTGGTGAAAGCAATTTTAATTGCTTCTGCGGATGATCTTGGGCCATCGGGTATTGACTTTTCTTACGGCTATGGAAGCGTTAATGCGGCCAATGCACTTCGCTTGGTGGAACTAAACCAATTGAATTCGTTCAACATTACGAGCAACAGTGAAAAAATCATATCGATTACTATTCCCGCAAATACAACACTGATCAAAATTGCAGTTTCGTGGATCGACCCTGCCATTGCACCGAATCAAACCGCTGCCTTAGTTAATGATATTGACAGTTGGTTAGAAGTAGGCGCTCGGCAAATACGCCCGTGGGTGTTAAGCAGCTACCCACGGCCCGATTCACTACTGGCATTGCCTGTTAGAAAAATCGATCGGCTTAACAACACCGAGTACATCACCTTAGAAAATCCTGCTGCTGGCACGTACAACCTTCACATTGCCGCACCAACACTGGTTACAGGCTCGCAAAATGTGTCGGTGGCCTATGCCTTGAATAGTACAACGCTGTTTGAATGGGATTTTCCGTTGGCTGGTGATAAGTTAGAGGCAGGTAAAAACAATCTGATAACATGGCAAGCACAACCCAACCAGATAGGCGATCTATACCAACAAGTGGGCAATGGATTGTGGCAACTCATAAAAACAAATATCAACCTCAACACACCTACCTACTACAAAACGCCTCATGCATTTTCAACAGCCAAACTCAAAATGGTGATTGGAGGCATAGAGTATTTATCACCAGAAGTTGTGATTTCACCGGTGATGTTACCGCAGGTTGCTTTTGCTTGTGCCGACAGCCTGGGGCTAACGTGGACCAATCTACCCGGGGCGAGCGAATATCGGATATATACCCTCGGTCCTTCTCAGCTTTCATCCATTAGGGCGACCGACAAAAACACGCTTGTACTTCCAACTACATTGCCCAAATATTTTTCGGTCGCCCCCGTTGGCAATGGAACGGAGGGTTTGCGAAGCCAACTGATCGATTACACACAACAAGGCTCTTCGTGTTTTCTAAATTCGTTTTCAGTACAGCGTGCCAGCGATGGACAAATTTCGGTTTCGTTCGGTTTGTCATCTTGGTTTGGAATAAAGCAACTGGAGTTATCTAAATGGAATTCACAACAATCAAATCCGACTTGGCAAATCATTCAACCCAGTGGGTTACTTAGCCAAACAATCAGCGATGATCAACTCACACCAGGAAAGATCACCTACCAACTCAAAATCGTTTTCACCAATGGAAACTCATTGCTTTCCCCCGAAGCCAGTATCTTCATTGAAGAAAAGGGGAAAGTCGTTTTATTTCCAAATCCTGTTAACGCCAACACCGACTTAAGTATACTTTCAGAAGGAACCGGTACTTTTAAACTCTACGATTTGTTGGGCAGAAATGTGCTTTCGCTCGACTTGGATGAGCGCGTGAAATACATCGATGTACTCAACTTGCCCAACGGCTTGTATACCTATCAATTGGTTGAGCAAACCAAAGTGAAGGATTCCGGGCGGCTGATCAAATTGTGATGCACCTCACCCACTAAATCGTTTGCAACGCGTATTTTCTTCTATATCTTCACGCCACAAATTTTTTTTGCTATGGCGAAACGCGAACAATGGGCTTCTAAGTTTGGATTTGTAATGGCCGCTGCCGGCTCAGCTGTGGGGCTCGGCAACATTTGGCGGTTCCCCTACCTTACCGGAGAGAATGGTGGAGCTGCTTTTGTGTTGGTGTATGTTTTTTGCGTGGTGCTAGTGGCCGCGCCAATGTTGATCAACGAGATTGCCCTTGGCAGGTTGACAGGCAAAAACCCGGTGGGAGCTATGCAGAAATTAGCCGGCACCGGTGGACTCAGCAAAATGTGGATTGGGCTGGTGGGGATACTTCCATTGATTGTCACTTTTGTGGTACTGAGTTATTACAGCACCATTGCGGGCTGGACGGTAGGCTACATTTTCACTTCTTTGTTTTCCATTAGCATACCTTTTTTAGAATTTATTGCCACGCCCGAGTACGTAATTCCGCTCGGAGCATTTGTGATTTTGGCGACCGCCTTTATTGTTCTAGGCGGTGTGGCGGGCGGCATCGAAAAGGCAACCAAAATTTTGATGCCCATGCTTTTTGTCTTGTTGATTATTGTGATTTTTAGAAGCGTAACGTTACCAGGTGCGGGCAAAGGTGTTGACTATTATTTAGTCCCCGATTTCTCCAAGATTAACGGGCGTGTGGTGCTGGCCGCATTAACGCAAGCATTCTTTTCATTGGGTGTGGGTTGGGGCATGATGATCACTTACGGCTCTTATTTGCCGAAAGACCAGAACATTGTTTCATCTAGTTTGTGGGTAGGCGCTATGGACACCTCGGTGGCATTGCTGGCAGGGTTCATGGTTTTTCCTGCGGTGTTTGCTTTCAATCAATCACCTGCTGAAGGGCCTACACTCGTGTTTAATGTGCTCGCCAATATTTTTCAGCAGATGCCGCTGGGCAATATTGCCGGTGCATTGTTTTTCTTGTTGTTGTTTTTTGCTGCTATCACCTCTACCATTTCGATGCTGGAAGCACCTTCTGCCTACTACATGGACCAAAAAAAATGGAGCCGTAAAAAAGCAGCATGGACAGTGGCAATCGCAGCGTTTTTGTTGGGGATTCCATCTGCGCTGTCAACGGGTGCAGTAGAAGGTTTGACGGTGGTACAAGTGAACTTTTTAGGTGTGATCAAAACGGGTGTGATGGATATTTTTGATTACGGCTTTGGTAGTTTGATGATGATGTTGGTGGTACTATCGACTTGTATTTTTACAGGCTGGTTTATGAAAACCGATGACTCAGTGAATGAAATTGAACATGGCTTTCCATTTTTTAAAACCGGCAACATTGTAGGCATTCCTCCCTACAAGATCTGGTTGTTTATGATCCGATTTGTTTGCCCGGTAATCATTGGGCTGGTGATCTTGAATATGTTTGGGGTGTTTGGGGGTTGATGGAGCGACATTAACTTTTTGTTGAGGTGAAAAAATGATGTAAGGTTTTGTTCAATTTATTCACTTTTTTGACCTAACAATCGATAGGATTTTTTTTGAAAAGCTCAAATGCACTTTAAAACCAAAGAAAGTGAACTCACCCTACGGGTATTTTCCACCGTTGTAGGGTTTAACTTCACATTGCACTAGATTTCTGTTTAACCGCACCGACATTCGTAGTGTCAAAACCCAAACACTATGAAAAACCTCTCCACACATCTATTCAGCTTGTTTCTTTCTGTTTCAATCTGCTTTTCACAAAACGTATTTCCAACTCCATCTGGCACAGTTCAAATCAATAATGTTTCCGCTCTCAATCGTTTATTAATTAGGCCATTTTTAGAGCCGACCAACGAGAATTTAGTTTCGCTGGTTACAGGCCAACAAAGAGGTTTGTTGGTGAAGGACCGTGAAAACATAGTTGGCGGTCTATGGCTTATTGGAGGTGGGTCTACCACAACCTTGACAAATAGCGGAGCGGTTGGCGCAGGCATGGTAGGCGACATGGCTACTTATCTTGCGCTCGCCAATGCTGCTTCGGCAGTAACCTTTACCAACGGCAATATTAGCTTTTTTGCCAATAGCGGACTGACCAGCGGGCAACCTTATTGGCCCTCTCCTAAGATGTTTTTGAGTACGACCGGAAGTTTTGGAATCAATACTCAATCACCCGGAAGTGTATATAAACTGGCCGTGGCTGGCAAAATTGCCGCGTGGGACGAAATCAAAGTGTTCACCAACGGCACGTCTTTCCCAGATTATGTTTTTGCTCCCAACTACAAACTGCGCAGCTTGGAAGAGACAGAAACATACATCAAAGAAAACCACCATCTGCCCGAAGTGCCTAGCGCTGCTGACATTGCCAAAGAGGGCATGAGCTTGAATGGTATGAATGAGATATTGTTGAAGAAAATAGAGGAGCTTACGCTTTACATCATTGAGCAAAACAAACGGATTGACGCACTCGAAAATAAATTGGCGGAAAAATAAGACGGCTAGCTAAAGTTCAATCGGAATGAAAACACTAAAAAAATTCTTGGTTATATGCTTTGCAACCGCTGTTGTTATATCTTCGGCAACTGCGCAAGAAAACTGGACTCAATCCAATAGTACATCTAGAGGAACCCAGTTTTATAACTCGAGCGGGGCGCTGGGGTATTCTGTGCGGACAAACTCTGGAGGCGGTTGGGCTTGGCAATTCATAGATGCGAGTGCCGTGACTTATCTTCAGGTACAGTTCCCCACTGGTAACTTGGGCGCAGGCCTCAACAATGCTCCTTGGATACCCCAAACTGGTGCTTTTGAATTCAGAAATGGCGCAGCCCTATCGAGCGCAAATGGAAGCAACAGATTGCTCACTTGCTCCAGTACGGCCAATGGCACAAATTACTTTCAAAACAATGTGTGGGCAAGAAGGGTTGGCTCAAGCAACGATTGGTTGACTACACGGCTGCATGATGCCATTTCCATAGATGGATCTTACTTAGCACCAGGGACTGACACCAGAACGTGGTGGGAGCGAGCACCCTTCCAAGATTTTCAGTTGTGGGGCACCGGAAGCCAAACCTACATGGCGTTGATGGGCAGCAATCTTTGGGTTGGCCCCGTTACACAAAACACACAATATAAGCTGGCCGTAGCTGGCAAAATTGCCGCTTGGGACGAAATCAAAGTGTTCACCAACGGCACTTCTTTCCCAGATTATGTTTTTGATGCGAACTACAAACTGCGGAGCTTGGAGGACACCGAAACCTACATCCAAGAAAACCACCACCTACCCGAAGTGCCCAGCGCTGCGGAAATAGCCAAAGACGGCATGAGCCTTAATGGCATGAGCGAAATACTTTTAAAGAAAGTGGAAGAGCTTACGCTGCATTTGATTGAGATTAAAAAGGAAAATGAAGAGTTGAAAAAGAGGTTGAATGCACTAGAAAACAAAAAATGAAAAAACAATTAACTTTTTTAGTTCTGCTGGCTTTGTTGGGGGCTTTTTTGTTCTTGCTCGAGGGGTGTGGGGACGAGCCTAAGCCAAATCCATGTAGGGGTATAGCGCCCCTTGATGCAGACTTTACCATCAAACAACCCATCTCTTTTGCGATTGCAAATGGAAGGTATGATACACTATTAGCTACGGATACAGTGCTCATGGGTAGCACGGTTCAGTTTGAAGCAAAGCACGATAGCATGACCTATGAATGGAAAATAGGTGAAGACGATCGTACTTGGAATACTAAAAAAGTAACGCTAGCGTTTCGCGACTTTTATGGTTCTGTAAGGATCCGGTTAATAGGCCGTTGGAGTCCAAATGTTCAATGTTTTCCAAAAGATGACGGTGTTGATACAGTTTATCGCACACTTACCGTTTTGCAGGATAAAGACAACCCCGTGTTTGGTGAATATGAAGGTTATAACCTCTCTAAAGTCTCAGATATTTTTCGGATAAAGTTGAGCCCAACTTTCCCGATTTACCCGTGGGAGGGGGTGTTGACCAATATCAACAAGGGTTGCGATGGCGCTGGGGGTCCAAACGGAGAGTATGGTTGGGTAGCCTATCGCAGGTATTTTTTCGGATGGGGTGACAGCACACCCTTTGGTGGGAACTGCCTAGCGCCTAAAGGGGCATTGGAGGTGAGTGGTGATGGAAAGAATGTGAGGGTAAATTTCAGCACTATTACAAGCACCACCAACAGTAAAAGGGTAAAAGATGCTTTTATAGGCAAAAGAATAAACTAGTTGTTAACGATAAACAACACTCAAATGAAATTGAATAGCATTTTTTTTATTGCATTTTTACACACAAGTGTAGCCCATGCCCAATGTGTTAACAACATTACCACCAACCCGGACAATCCTATAAATGATCAAATAATAATCTATGGAAAGAACGTTAAGAAAAATACTTTTTTTGATTGGCGGCAGAGTGTATTCACCGTTAATGATCCCCTTATTGGTGTGGGCATTTATTCGCCATTTTACCAAAGTGGTAATATCCCTATCAACCACTTTTTGTACAATCGAGATTATAATCCAGCCGAAGGGTGGGAGCTGCTAGGTTTTGATTTTGGAATTAATGAAGACGGCACTCCTAAACCCCAGGTAAAAAGCACTGTACACCTTGTGCTCTACAACAAGTACACAGGCATTTTGCGGGTGTTTTTTGCGGCAGACCACAACGGTGGGTACAATGGTGCGAGTGTGACTGTTTACCTAAAAGGCCAAACAGTTCCAAGCCTGCTAAATGAAGCTCATTCCTATAATGCATTGGACAACTTTAAAGCGGTTACTGTTAGTTCGCCTGCACAGTTTCAAAATGACAAAGGTCAATGGCTATACGCTGATTTTTATATGACCTATGACCCCTGTACATGTCAAAATATTAGTTCCATCCCCCCCAAACTGTACATTGAATTAAACCTCATCACTAAATCCAAAATTAATTTCACGGGAAAAATAAATGGAACAATAACGTCAATCGAAAATAATCAGGGCACAGTAAGTGAAGATAGGTATTCCCTAGCTAATCTTGATCCGACAAACCCAAAAAAAGCTTACAGTGCATTTAAGGACATGACTGAATTTACGAATAAAGCCATTGCAATAGCAACCAGCGAAAACAGCGCATACCGAAATGCCATCAATCAGTTTGCAACTGAACTAAAGTCAGTCAGCTTTATTAAAAGTGGCTTAAAAACGGTACCCTTCATTGCACCAGCTTTAGAACTTTTTGATTTGTTTACTGGCGGTGGAAAAGACGCGGGGCCACAGGAAGTAAAAATTATGCCTATGGCTACTGCTGCAGATATTGGTTTGAGCGGCACGTTGGAAACAACTATTCCATTCGGCTCCGTTACCATGGCAACACCAGGAACAATGACCTCGAGCAATTATGTGGCATCTGAATATCCTTATTACAATGAAGTGCTCGGAGTGTTTGGACTTTTGTCAACACCCACCTACTCCAGCTTTTACCGAGGCCAAAGGATAAGACTCGACTACGGATGGGACTACTCCAACGTTTCAACTGGTTTCAAAATCGACAATCAAATTCGATATATTGTCAACCCAGCATCTGGCTTAGAAGTACAAGAGATTCAAGCTCAAGTGCTGATAAAGCAAGTAAGGGCCAATAAACTTGACTCTACTATTTCTACGTCTGCACTTGTTCCAATTTCTTCTATTGGAAATTACACGCTGGCCAGTAGCAACGGGGGTGTAAATATTATTCCACCGCCAGTCAATTTTAGTACCACAAACAACCGAGTATTCATAAAACTGTTTATTAACTTTAAACTTAAAAATGGTGGCTCTACTTCCCAAAACGTACTCCATGTAGTTACCTATCCTGTTCTGACTTCGTCTCCCTCCGCATTTACCTCATGGACAGATCAAGTTGACAATAGCTACAAGAACCCAGAATATGTGAACCTTTTAGCGTTTCCCCAAACAATGGGTATCGGTGCAAGTCAAAATATAACCACAAACACGGGGGCAAAAGGTGATATAACAATAAGGCCAGCTGATGTGGCTCAAAGTCGTTATGTGCGGGATGCAGATGGAAGATATTATTGGGAAACCTACTACGTGCCAGGTCCACCGATTACTGTAACTTCGACAAACAATAGTCAAGTAATGGCGGGCAATTCCATTTCCGTCCTCAGTGGAGCCAGCATTACTTCTGGATTGGCACTGAGAGCGATTTCGGGAGAGAAGAATGATATCGTTTATCCGCAGTCAAATGACATTATAACTTCATTCTGTAGCTCGTCATCTTACAAAGTTTCATCACGGTATTTGCGGGTGGCTTCTGACGATGAAGGATCTATTCTAAGCAGTACTGTTGGCGAGAAGAGTTTGTCTGCCTTTCCCAACCCCACCACTGGCAACGTTTCCTTCCATTACCATGTTGAAGAACCTACCCAAGTACGGCTTAATTTAATTAGCACCACAGGCTTGGTGGTAGCCACACCTGTACATGCCTACCAAGAAGCCGGGCGGTATGAGATGAGCTATGATGCCAGCAACTTGCCAGCAGGTATTTACATTTATACGCTGGAGACTAACAAAGGCAAGGAGACAAAAAGGTTGGTGGTAATAAAGTAAGAGTTTCCCCTCACCCTCAAAACTTTTCAGGTCTTGCACGCTTGTGCTGCCCTCTCCCAAGGGAGAGGGCATTGAAGCCCTGCCTTTACGCAAAAGCGAATTTGGGTGAGGGTGAACGAGTTGCAACATGCCTAGCTGCACAAGCAAAGAGAAAGAAATGATGCACAGCTTTAAAGGATGAGTTTATGAGGTGAGGAATTACAAAATCTAATGCCCATCCACCATCTCTACAATCGGCTGCCCCGTGCACGCACTAGGGAACTTAATTTTCAACATCACCGACAATGTGGGTGCGATATCGGTAATGGCATGGTAGCTAGCCGAAGTTCCCTTCTTCACGCCTTTTCCATAAAACAAAATCGGCACGTGTGTATCGTAGCTGTACGCAGATCCATGCGTGGTGCCTGTGGGGTAGCTAGAAGGGATCCATGAGGGCTCCAATTGTACCATCACATCACCACTGCGCTTAAAGTGATAGCCGCGCGCTATCATGCCTTTGATGCCCGTTTCGTTGTAAGCGCCTTGCTTGATCACCGCTTTCGAAAAAACCTGAGCGATGCCTTCAACAGATTGTAGATAGTTAACCGTTAATTCTGTGGCGATGAGCAAATCAATGCCTGATGTTTTTGGGTCGCCAGCAAACAAATCCTGATTGAAAAAAACCTGCTCATTAGCGATCCGCTCTACTATTTTTCTGTTGGGAAAATACTTTTGTAAGTGCTCATTCAAGCCAGCCTCCACATTGCTCCAAGAAAAATTTCCTGCCGGCACTTTGCTGTCTTTCAAAAACTGCGGCACTTCGGCTACCGCATGATCGGCCGTTAAAAAAACCAAATACTGCCCTTCGCCTACTTGCCGATCGAGGTACTTCAATAAGTCTTCCAAATTTTTGTCCAATCGCAAATACGTGTCTTCTAACTCCACCGAGTTTGGACCCATCGCGTGGCCTACATAATCGGGTGTTGAGAAAGACACCGACAAAAAATCGGTAATGTCATCTTTGCCCATTTGCTCGCCAGCCAAGGTGGCTTTGGCAAACTCGGCCAGCAAGTCATCACCAAAAGCAGTTACCGAAAGCAAATCGTATCCTCCGTTCTCTTTTCTCAACTCTTTCAAGTTGTATGGAAAAATAGGCTTGTCTTTGCCCTTCAACTTGCGCTCGTAGGGCGAGTCATCAACATTCAAATATTTTTCAATCGGCAGCAATGTCTTCCACTCCTGATTCAGATAACTGTCGGGTAACTTGAGGTTGTTAAACGCATCTACCCAGGTGGGCAACGCATTTTTATAATACGTGCTGGTAATAAATTTTCCCGATTTCGTATCCAGCCAATATGCGCCATCAGGCAGGTGGCCTGCAGGCAACACCGCGCCACGGTCTTTGATGGAGATGCCAACCACCTTGGCTTTTTTTTGTGTAGCCACTTTCAATTCATCTGTAATGGTTGAAGCGAGCATCCGCCAAGGCGACACATCGCCATTGCCCTCAGGGTTGCCAACCGGTTGAAAGCGCTCATCACCCACGCAGTTCACTTCCTTCTTCAAATTCTTGTCCCACCAATCGTTGCCGATAATGCCGTGATAGGCTGGGGTTGTTCCCGTAAAAATTGATGCATGACCTGGACCCGTGTAGGTAGGCACATAGTTGTAGTGTGCGTTGGTGAGCATGAAACCACCCATCAATCTTTTGAAGCCTCCCTCACCAAACTTTGATTCGTAGCGGTACAAATATTCTTGCCGCATTTGATCGACCACAATGCCGACCACCAACTTGGGTGGAGCGGTTTGGGCTGCAACCGAAAAGCTAAAAACACAGGCAAAACCGAGAAAAAAATTCTTCATAAAGGGCACATTGAGTTCGAAAAATAGCCAAAAATCCGTTGGCATCGGATTACCATTTTGTGAATACGGCTGGGTTTACCTCCCGTAAAACTTGTTAGAACATTTAAACTAATAAGGCTAACTTTGTGTTGAGTTTAGGACTTGGGCATGGGCCTTAGGAAAGCGCCTAAGCTCCACACCCCAAGCCTTAAGGCCCCATAATCTATGAGCGACACCATCCTTCACGAGTGCGGCATTGCCCTCATTCGTTTGCGCAAACCCCTTTCGTACTACATCGAGAAATATGGCCCCACCTATGCCATGACCAAGATGTATATTTTGATGGAGAAGCAGCACAACCGGGGGCAAGATGGTGCAGGCATCGCCAACATTAAAATCGACCAAAAGCCGGGCTTCCGCTTCTTTAGCCGTTACCGATCCATTAAAGCGCAGCCGGTAGCTCATCTTTTCAAAAAAATCGCGAAGAAATATAAAAAAGCCCAAAAAGATGGGAAGGAAAAGTTCAGAGATGAACATTGGCTAAAAGAAAACGTGGCGTTCTCTGGCGAATTGTGGCTCGGCCACTTGCGCTATGGCACACATGGCCTTAACAGCATTGAAAATGTGCACCCGTTTTTGCGCCAAAACAACTGGCGCAGCCGCAACTTAGTGATGGCGGGGAATTTTAACATGACCAACGTGGAGGAACTCTTCAACGTATTGGTTGATTTAGGGCAACACCCGAAAGACAAAGTTGATACCGTAACGGTAATGGAAAAGATCGGTCACTTCTTAGATGAAGAAGTGCAGTCGCTATTTGAAAAATACAAAGACCACTATTCGAACAAAGAAGTAAGCGACATTATTGAAAATGAGTTGAACCTGCAAAACGTATTGCGCAGAGCATGTAAAGATTTTGATGGCGGATATGCCATGGCGGGCCTTACGGGATCGGGATCAGCATTTGTGGTGAGAGACCCCTCTGGCATTCGCCCTGCTTATTATTATGCTGATGAGGAAGTAGTGGTCGTAGCTTCTGAAAAACAAGCCATCA
Organism: Bacteroidota bacterium; assembly: GCA_018267275.1. Classification (GTDB taxonomy): domain Bacteria; phylum Bacteroidota; class Bacteroidia; order Cytophagales; family Cyclobacteriaceae; genus ELB16-189. The sequence goes on from JAFDYV010000003.1 coordinate 298,271, forward strand.
AAACAGCATTCAATGTGAACTACGAGCAGATAGAAGAAGTGAAGCCCGGTTGTGCACTCGTCATCAACAAAAATGGCGAGTACAGTTCTCAAACCATCATACCCGCATTAGAAAAGACCTCTTGCAGTTTTGAACGTATTTATTTTTCGCGTGGCACCGATCCGGAGATTTACCAGGAGCGCAAACAACTGGGTAAACTATTGGTACCTCAGATTTTGAAGGCCATCAACTTCGATTTAAAGAATACTATCTTCTCTTATATTCCCAACACGGCCGAGACAGCGTTTTTGGGTATGATGGCCGGCATTGAAGAGTACCTCATCACCAAGCAAAAGGAAATCATCATTGAGGGCAAACCATCGGTAGATTCATTGGAAGATATTCTCTCGTTTAGACCGCGCATCGAAAAGATCGTTTTGAAGGATGTGAAGCTTCGCACCTTTATAACCGATGACGAACACCGCGATGAAATGGTGGCGCATGTGTATGACACTACCTACGAAGTAGTAAACAAAGGCAAAGATACTTTGGTGGTGATCGATGACTCAATTGTACGCGGCACCACGCTAGAGAAAAGTATTTTAAAAATGCTGGACCGCCTAGGGCCAAAGAAAATTGTGGTGGTATCATCCGCCCCACAAATCCGTTTCCCTGATTGTTACGGCATTGATATGAGTAAGATGGGCGACTTTGTAGCTTTCAGGGCGGTAATTAAGTTATTGAAAGAGCAAGGAAAAGATTATTTGTTGGGCGAAGTGTATGAACAATGTCAACAGTCAAAACTGGAGGAAACACCCAACAATTATGTGAAGCGGCTGTACAAAGAGTTTACGCCTGAGGAGATTTCCGCTAAGATCACTGACATCGTTCGACCCGAAGGCATGAAAGCTGAATTGGAAGTTGTGTACCAAACGATTGAGAATTTGCACAAGGCGATTCCCAACCATTCAGGTGATTGGTATTTCACCGGCAACTACCCTACGCCAGGCGGTATGAAGGTCGCCAACAAATCGTACCTGAACTACATGGACGGGAAGCTGGTGAGGGCGTATTGAAATTTAAGATTCCAGATTTCAGATTTCCATAGGATCAACCATTGCTGCCATAGGCATCAATAATATCACGCACCAAACGGTGCCTCACCACATCACGGGCAATCAATTCTACAAACCCAATACCCTTCACCTTGTTGAGGATGCGCACGGCCTCTTTCAATCCCGAACTTTGTTTGGAGGGCAAATCGATTTGGGATGTGTCGCCCGTTACAATCATTTTCGATTCAGGGCCCATGCGGGTGAGGAACATTTTCATTTGCATGGGCGTGGTATTCTGCGCTTCGTCCAACAAAATGAAAGCATTGTTGAGTGTTCGTCCACGCATGTAGGCAAGCGGTGCAATTTCGATAATGTCGCGCTCCATGTAGAACTTCAACTTCTCGTGCGGCACCATGTCGTTAAGCGCATCGTAAATGGGGCGCAAATAGGGATCTATCTTTTCTTTTAAATCGCCTGGTAAAAATCCAAGGTTCTCACCTGCTTCCACGGCCGGCCGTGTAATGATGATGCGCTTCACCATCTTGTTTTTCAACGCGCGAACGGCCAACGCCACGCTAATGAACGTCTTACCCGTGCCAGCTGGCCCAAGTGCAAACACCAGGTCATTTTCACTTACCGACTGCACCAACTTTTGCTGATTTACCGTTTTTGCTTTGATGGGCGCACCTTTGGTGCCATACAGGATAATGCCATCCGGGTTGCCCTCTGGTAAATCTTCCGGTCGCTCTTGCGCGATGTAGCCCTTTACATTCTCTTCCGTTACCCGGCCGTATTGGTGATAATGCTCTTGCAGCGATTGAATGACCGTGCTGATCAGCAAAATTTCTGGCTCCTCCCCTTTTAGCAATATCTCATTGCCGCGAGAGATAATCCGGCTTTTTGGAAATGCCTGCGTGAGCGATTGAATGTTGCGATTTTCAGCTCCAAAAAAATCAAGGAGCGGAATGTCTTCGATGGTAATGATTTTCTCTATCAATGAAATGAAGTAATTTTAACTCGTCAAATTTAACAATAGTTTTTTCAAATTAGGATTCCTGCCTGTCGGTAGGGCTCCGCTCAGAATTCGACATATAAAAGATGGCCATTGTTACCTTACTTACGGATAGCGGAACAAGTGACCATTACGTAGCGGCCATTAAAGCCAAAATACTGGGCATCAACCCCGGCCTTACGCTGGTAGATATCAGTCACCAGATTGCCGCGTGCGATATTGCGCACGGAGCATTTGTGCTGAGGTCCGTGTTCCGCGATTTTCCCGTAGGCACGGTGCATTTAGTGGGTGTTGACGCAACCGGCAACCGCGATGACCTTTTTATTGCCTTGCAAATGGAAGATCACTTCTTTGTGGGTGTTGACAACGGATTGCTGGGCTTAATCAGCGAGAAAACACCGCAGCAAGTGGTGCAACTTAATTCAGTCAATCCCATTAAAACTACTTTTCCGGAAAAAGATGTTTTTGCACCCGCTGCCGCGAAATTGGCAAGCAATGTAGCAATCACCACGTTGGGCAAACCGTTGACCAACTTCAAAAAGATGACCGACCGCCACGTGAAAGCCAACAAGCGCCTGATTGCAGGCCATGTGATACGCGTAGATCATTTTGGTAACCTGATTACGAATATTCCCAAAGAAGTGTTTGATGTGTTGAGCGCTGGCAAAATGTTTACGGTACAGTTTGGAGGCGAGAAATTCAGGCGCATCCACAAAAGCTATTTTGACGCAGAGCCCGGAGACTGTGTGTTGATCTTTAATTCGATGGGATTTTTGGAAATAGGGATGTACAAAGGCAACGCCAGCGAGTTGTTGGGGTTAAAGTATGATAGCCCGGTGAATATTTTGTTTGACGAAACTTGATACGGGAACTGGATACTAGATACTGGTTTCCAGTATCTAGCATCCAGTTCCCGTATCCAAAAATCCAATAACCATTTATGTTGATAAGAATCGTTCGTATGCATTTTACCGAAGCAGGGGTAGAAGAGTTTTTGGAGATTTTCAATGCGCACAAAACCGCCATCCGCAATTTTCCGGGATGTTCACATCTTCAATTGCTCAAAGATGCCGAAGATCCCAACTGTTACACCACCCTCAGCCATTGGGATAAACCCGAGAGCCTTGAAGCTTACCGCAAATCAGAGTTGTTTGGAAAGGTATGGGGGCGCGTCAAAACATTGTTTAGCGAACGAACGCAAGCATTTTCTTTAGACAAGTTCATAGATGTAAATGCATAAAAAAGCCCCGACTCGCGTCAGGGCTTTTGTACCTAAGGCCGGAATCGAACCGGCACACCTTGCGGTACACGATTTTGAGTCGTGCGCGTCTACCAGTTCCGCCACTCAGGCATTTTCCCTTTGGTAGATTCCAATTTCAAGGCTTTTGCTTTGAATTGGGGTGCAAATATGCCCAAAAGTTTCTGAATCATCCAAACCTGCCCGCCACTTTTCTCCTATCTTTACCGCACAAAACCATTAACGCATGCAAATCACAAAACACGCTGTCGCCTCAATTCACTATACCCTTACGGATAATGATGGGAACATTTTAGATTCCAGCGCTGGACGTCAGCCGCTCACTTATATCCAGGGAATCGGAAACCTTATTCCTGGCATGGAAGAGGGGCTGGAGGGACGGCTGAAGGGTGACAAATTCAATTTGAAAGTAAGCCCCGAAAAAGGCTACGGCATAAAGAATAATCAGCTCGTGCAAAAAGTGCCTGTGGCTGCCTTTGGTGGCCAAGAGGTGAAAGTAGGCATGCAATTTCAGACCAACCAAGGTTCGGTGGTAACTGTTACACATGTGGGTTTGGGCGAGATCACTGTAGATGGAAACCATCCGCTGGCGGGCGTTGAACTGAACTTTGCCGTAGAAGTGATGGACATTCGCCTGGCTACAGATGATGAAATTGCCCACGGCCACGTGCATGGTCCGGGTGGACATCATCACTAGTTTAATTCTGAGGGAGGAACGACCGAAGAATCTCACTTGTTAACGAGTGGGTTCCCTTCCATTAAAATCGTGATGTGATTTACTTGAGTATTATGTTCGCTGCCTCTATCAAATTCATCACTTTAAATTCCGCTTCGTTTTCGGGCTCTATTTCGTGCCCGATTTGAATCGTTTTGATTCCCAACGCACGCGCAGGAATAATGTCGCGACCGCGGTCACCAATCATCCATGACTGAGTGAAGTCAATATTGAATTTTGCCTGTGCTTTTTCAAACATCAAACTACCCGGTTTACGCGAGAGCGATGCCGTTACGGTGGGGTGATAGGGGCAAAAATAGAAATGGTCGATGAGGTTACCCGATTGCGCCTGAAAATATTGGTGGCATGCTTCCATCTGTTGTTGAGTATACAAACCCTGCGCAATACCCGATTGGTTGGTAACCACCACCAAAAGATATCCGGCTCGTTTCAGTTGATTTAAACCTTCCACAACACCGGGCAAAATCTTAAACTTTTCTACCAAAAAAGTATAGTTGGGGTTGTCTTCATTTAGCACCCCATCGCGATCTAGAAATACACATTTATTCATGGCCCAAAGCTATCGTGTGTGGGGCCAACCTCCAATTTTCAAATCTGGAAACTTAGATATTAATGTTTAGTTTTGTTGCGCAACCAAAAAAAGGCACTTGAGCAACGCGTTAGTCATTATTCCCACCTATAATGAGAAAGAAAATATTCATGACATGATTCATGAAGTGTTTTCGCTGCCGAAGAGTTTTCATCTACTAATTGTGGACGATGGCTCGCCAGATGGCACCGCTCAAGTGGTGAAAGAGCTTCAAAAGAAATTCAATACCAGCGAAGTAAAACTGCACTTGATTGAGCGCTCGGGCAAGTTAGGATTGGGTACCGCCTATATCACCGGGTTTCGTTTTGCTTTTGATAAACACTACGAATATGTGCTTGAAATGGATTGTGATTTTTCGCACAATCCAAAAGATTTAATTCGACTGTTGGCTGCCTGTGAAGAAGGTGGTTACGACCTGGCGGTGGGTTCGCGGTATTCTAACGGTGTAAATGTGGTGAATTGGCCGATGAGCCGCGTGTTGATGTCATATTTCGCGAGTAAATATGTTCGCTTCATCACGCGCATGCCCATCCACGATACCACGGCAGGATTTGTATGTTACCGCAAAACAGTGTTGCAGAGCATCCATTTAGAGAACATCAAGTTTATCGGCTACGCCTTTCAAATAGAAATGAAGTTTTTGGCGTGGAAATATAAATTCAAACTCACCGAAGTGCCCATCATCTTCACTGATCGCACGCGCGGCCAATCAAAAATGTCGGCTGGTATTTTTAAGGAAGCTGTGTTGGGTGTATTGTTTATGACAATCCACAGTTGGTTTAAAAATTATGCGAAGGTTTGATTAACCCCCCCCATCCTTCGGTTCCCACAATTCAATTTTGTTGCCGTCTGGATCCATGATCCAACCAAATTTTCCGTAGGGATATTCTTGAACCTCCCCAACTATCTGCACACCCTCTTCCTTCAACACCTTTAGCAATTCCACCAAGTTTTCTACGCGGTAGTTGAACATGTAGGGTTTATCACCTGGCTCAAAGTATTTTGTCTTTTCGTCAAAAGGACTCCAAGCAGTCACGGCCGGCTCTTTGGCATCTTCCTTGCCCACCTCTTTCCATTGAAAAGAGAAACCATATTCATCTCCCTTCATACCCAAATGGGTGGCATACCATTCTTTCATTTTCTTGGGGTCTTTTTGTTTTAAAGAAAACACCCCCCAGTCCGGTCACTCGTTTCATAAGTTATTAAATTTTATTCGTTTGTTTATTTTATGGTGTTAATTTATACCCAAGAAAACTGCCGAGGAATTTCGATGAATTGGCGATAGCAAAGATCAAAAAGAAATCAGTCCAATTTACCCCTGCTGCGGTGATGATGATAACGTCTAGTACCAGGTAGATGAGTGGGAAAAGAATAATTAATTTGAACACATCAGGGTATCCTTTTTTCTTCCAATACCTTGCAACGAGAAAGAAAACTATAAAACCGAATATCCCTGAAATATACGGTGCGGATGTGTTGGCGTGAGCTTCATAAACGCTTTGCTCCTGATTTGGATTGATGAGGTAAGAATAAACAGCCACCTCAGCAAACGAAATAATAACCAAGGTTATCATTGTCAGCAGCACTAACCCAACTAACTTCAAAATCAAATACTTTTTCATTTTTCAATTTTACTTCCTGTTTTTCAGGTAACTCTCATATTTTTCGATCCAATCTTTTGGCGTCATCTTTTTGGCCAGCTCGGTAAAAAGCTTTAAAGGAACATCTTCGGCTTTCTTGAAGCGAATGCAGCTGCCGCCCATATCAAGTTTTTTCTCAGAATGCTTTTTCCACTCTTTCTCAAACCATTCGCGCAAATCGCCTTGCATGCCCATGTGGTACACCGCAATGTGGTTCTTCTGCGAGGCAATGTTGACAAACGGAAGCGGCAATTTGGGCGTGGCATGATAACCAGCCGGATAAAGTTTGTGTGGCACCACATAACCAATCATGCCATAACTCATCTGCTCTTCAAAACCCTTTGGCAAGTTTTTCTTAAAAGTGTTCCGCAATTGGGTGATCACTTTTTTGCGATCTTCGGGTAAATGATCCAAATATTCGGCTACAGTTTTGACTTTCGATTGCATGGCTATACTTTTTCGGTAGCTGGTAAAAATTCTTTCTTGCGTAATAAGCCTGCGCTAATGAGCGATATGATCAAACCCACTGGAAACATTTCCACTAAGGCAGTGAAGGAAAAACGAAATAGTAAATTGCGTTCGTACATCTCAAACATCTCGCGCTGTTCTTTCAGTTTTTCTTCGGAGGCTCCCTCTTTTTTCAAGTTATCTTCATACACCTGTGTCATTTTCTTTTTGTACTCAGGCGACATGCTTGAGTAGGAATACTCCCACGTAAGTGCATAAATGGCAGATGCCAATAAAGAAATAAGCAACCCCACCTGCAATGCTTTCCAAAAGGTGATCTGACCGTTTTGGTGGTTATCTCGGTAGCTTTTGATGCCGAACAAGACCAGCGATAGCGCCACCACCATGGTGGAGTACCCGAGCAGTTGGCCGTTGCTGATGTCCAGCGAACCCTTTTCGTAAAGGGGCATTGTAATAAGCATCATGGCTGCCACAATAGCACCAGCTATCAGGCCGTAAACGAGGACGATTTTTTTCATAACTTTTTTTGTTTTGGTGGGGCGAAATAGCTCGCAATCGCGCCCAAATCCTTCACCCGAAAGGGTGAATTGAACTAAAAATACTATAAATCGCCTGAAAGTGGTAGCGGGAATTGACGCCTGGCGAGACTCTTCCCTGTCTGCAGAAGCCGAAGGGCAGGCAGGGCGAGAGGCTCAGAATTAAGGGCCAGTATTAGGTTAAGGAATCAACCGAAGCTGTTTTGCCTTTTGGATCGCCTGGGTCCTGCGGCTGACTTCCAACTTTAAGAAAAGGTTAGAAGTATGCGTTTTCACGGTATTGAGGGAAACGAAAAGCTTATCGGCAATCTCTTGATTGCTTAGCCCTTTGGCCATCCACTCCAACACTTCATGCTCGCGCTTGCTGATGCCAAGTTTGTTCAATTCGAATTCATTCAAAATAAAATCGGGGCCTAGTGTAATGGTTACAATCTTTTTCCGAGTAAGGTTAAGGCCGGCCCAGATGCCTAATACTGTAAAAAACACGGCCAAAATGGTGAGGTAAATTTCCAGTGAAAGGTCGCGCACCATAAACCGAAATTCCAGCCACTTCAGCAGCCAGATCAGTGCCGCGAGCGCAACCGCGTAAGCAACGATTGTCTTCCTCATGAAGCTACGCCAATGAATCCTTTGAAATCTCAGAAATATTCTTACATCCTGCCAAACCCATAGTCAATTCAAAATCTGCCATCAGGTTGCGCAACACTTGTCGAACGCCTTCTTCACCGGCCAATGCCAAGCCGTATACATAAGGCCTGCCAATGCATACTGCGTTTGCGCCCAACGCCAGCGCCTTGAATACATCTGCACCACCGCGCACACCACTATCGAGCAATACAGGTATTTGTTTGTTCACCGCTGCCGTTATCCCTGGCAGGGCATCAAATGTGCTTATGGAACCATCGACCTGACGGCCACCATGGTTGGACACAATAATGCCATTCATTCCGTAGTCGATGGCTTTTCGTGCATCGTCAGGGTGCAAAACTCCTTTCAGCAACACAGGCAACTTGGTGTGCTCGCGCAAAAATTTTAAATCGTCCCACGTCAAAGCTGGATTGGAGTAAATCGAAACAAATTTCTGCACTGCTTTTATCGGTCGGCCGGACTTCAATTTAGAAAAGAAGCCGCTGCCCGGGTAATTGTTCACCAACGTAATCAAACCCGACAACGAATGGGCTGTTACATTCCTTTTCTCGGCAGGCACCGGCTCATCCATCAACTTCTGAAAAACAGGGTCAGACGTATATTGTGCAATGCCTCTGCCTTCCATAAAAGGCAAATACGCCATATCCAAATCTCGTGTGCGCCAACCCAGCATGGTCGTATCGAGCGTTACCGCGATGGCTTGGCAGCCGCATTTTTCGGCACGCTGAACAAAACTCGCTACTAAGTCGCGCGATTTGCTCCAATACAACTGAAACCAACGTGGACTATTGCCCATCGCACGGGCCATCTCTTCCATCGGCTTAGATGCTTGGCTCGAAAAAATGTAAGGAATACCCAAAGATGCCGCAGCCTTCGCCACCGCTACATCGGCTAGTGGGTGTACCAACTCCAACACGCCAATCGGAGCCAACAAAAAAGGCGAAGCATATTTTTGGCCGAGCAACTCAACAGAAGTATCGCGCTCGCTCACGTTGCGCAGCATGCGCGGAATGATTTTGTATTGATCGAATGCCGAGCGGTTACTGCGCAATGTCGACTCAACGCCAGCCCCGCCAATGATGTAACCACGCGCCCGAGCACTCATTTTTGCCGCTGCTTTTTCTTCCAACACATTTGGGTCAACCGGCACCAATGGCGGAATGCCCGCAAAGCCATTGGTATAAATTTCTTTTTGTCGGTTGAGGCCGGAAGTAGAGGTGGCAATCATGCGATTTCAGATTTAGGATTTCAGATTTGAATGCTATCAAATGCTCTAAACTTTGTTTTTCGTATCCATCAAAATTGTTACAGGCCCATCGTTTACCAATTCTATTTGCATGTCCGCACCAAACTCACCTGTTTGTATTGCCTTGCCAAGCTGTTCATTCAGTTTCAAAATCATTTTTTGGTAGACCGGAATGGCCACTTCAGGTTTAGCGGCTTTGATGTAGCTGGGGCGGTTTCCTTTTTTGGTGCTGGCGTGCAACGTAAACTGGCTCACCAAAATGATATCTCCACCATCGTCCTTCACGCTTACATTCATCACTCCTTCGGCATCATTAAAAATCCGTAGGTTAACAATCTTGCCCGCCAGCCATTCAATGCCTTCATCATTGTCGGCATCTTCAATTCCTAACAGCACCAACAACCCTTTTTGTATGGTAGCTTTTTTCAGACCTTCAATTTTAACTGAAGCACGCGTCACGCGTTGAATAACGGCAATCATAAAAGATTGAGTTAGTAAGTTTGCAAAGACCCCGACTCATGCACCCAATGGCCCGGGTGGTTGGCAGCGGCCAAAGCCGCGAGCGCACGCGCTACTTTTGCCGAGTCTATTGCTTTGTATTTGGTGGGGATGAGTTTACCAAAAACTTTGTAAAAGAACTGCGCAGCCTCTTCGCCTGCACGTTGATCTGGGCGATCGCCTAAGAGCAACGAAGGGCGCACAATGTGAAAACTTTCGAACCCAATCTTGCTGATTTCCTCTTCTATCTCGCCCTTCACTCGGTTGTAAAAAATCGAAGAATTTTTATTTGCACCCAATGCCGATACCAACAAATATTGACGCGCCCCATGGTTCTTAACAATTTTTGCCAGCGCCAACGGAGCATCAAAATCTACCGCTCTAAACGCCTGCTTCGACTTTGCCTGCTTCATTGTAGTGCCCAAGCAGCAAAACACATCATCAGCTATCAGCTTGCTGGCGTTTGCGTCTAATTCAGTCAACGGAAAAACAACAACCTCCAGCTTTGGGTGATTGATCGACAATGGCTTACGAGCAATGGCAATCACTTTGCTGTATGTCTCACTCTGCAAAAGCAATTCAAGCAATTGCTGGCCAATCAACCCCGTAGAACCAATCAATAATGCAGTTTTCGCCATATTAAAAAACCTGTTGAATTTCCTTTTTCAATTCCGACAGTGCCAACGAAACCAAATCTACTTTCTTCTCCATCGCCATTTCAAAAATCTTTTTCGACAAGTCAATGCTCTTTGCATCGGGCATGAGCCGGCTGGCCGCCTCGTTAATCAAAATAATCAAGTCTTCTTTCGCGTTTTTGATTTGGCTCCATACCTCTTCGCTCATGTACACCTGTTGCGATGCGTTGTGGTTGTACTCGCTGCGGATTTCGTCCAACAATACTTTTTGAAAATCTTTGGCCGAAAAAGCCGGCTTGTTCAACCGAATCAAAAGGTTTTGTGGCGATATGCGCTCTAAAAACAGTGTCATACGCTCGTAAGCTTGCAACCGGCTGGGCAAAATGGTGTCGATGCTACGCCCGCGCACGTCCAGCTTTTTTAATTCGATCTCGCGTTGAATGAACGACCGCACCATCAGATACACGGCATACAACACCAGCGAAGCGGGCACAATCACTTTAATTAGGTCAAGGGCTATGTTCATGGAATTTTTGGTAAGTCGATAGTGTTTGAAAATTGACTAAATTTAAAGTTATAAAGGTAGTTATGAGTAGCGAAAAACTGAAAGAATATCTTTTGCAGATTGCCGACAATGTGCAGGAAAGCACAAAGCTGGATGATATCTACGACCAACTGGCATTGCTTGCCGATATTGAGGAGTCAGAGGAACAAGAAAAAAGAGGCGAGGTTTTGACCCATGCTGAGGTTGTAAGCAAGTCGAAGGAATGGCTAAAGTAGTCTGGACAGCGCGTGCTTTTGCGCAACTCGAAAAAGCAATAACATACATCAAAGATGAACGCGGCCAGTCTTACGCTTCCATTGTGCTGGAAAGAATATTGGAAGTCACAGCGCACTTGGAAAATCAGCCACGATTTGGTGCGGTTGAACCGCTTTTGAAACATAAAAAACTTCAGTACAGATACCTGGTTGCATTTTCATACAAAATCATTTATCGAGTGGATGAAAACAATGATAAAGTTGTTGTATCACGTGTTTTCCACACATCTAGAAACCCAAAAAAACTAAAAGGAATCTAATGTTCGATAACCTTCAACCCGTCACCATCACACCGCGCGCAGCACAAGAGGTGATGTCTATTATGCGCACCAAAAACATCCCCGAAGGTTATGCACTGCGGCTGGGCGTAAAAGGGGGTGGCTGTGGGGGCGTATCGCTCATCATCGGCTTCGATAAGCAAAAACCCAACGACCTCTCCTACCAAATCGATGGCGTGACGGTGCTGGTGGATAAAAAACACACCATGTACCTCATCGGCAAGAAAGTGGACTTTTACGAAGGTGCCGATGCCAAAGGGTTTATGTTTGTAGAGATGCCGTAGTAGTAGTTCCGATTGTCCTTTATAATAGCGAAATGCGAAGAAATCGAAAGATGATCCGTACCTCGGCATGACAAAATCGAATTTAAACCAACTTCAATTTCTTCTACTATTTCTCTTGTCATGTCAGGCGATAGCGAGACATCTTCTTATGAGTAGAGCTGCTAATGTACTGGATATCTTTTCGCCAAATGCCGAGTAGAAATCCATTACTTTCTTTTATTTGATTGATGTATCTTTGCAAGATTATTAAACCCTATGGCGCTTTACAACCGCATCAACGGCAAAGAACTAAAAGCCCGCCTGCAGCAAACCGAGCAGGCGCGCACCACCATTTCATTTTACAAGTACCACCACATTACAGAACCCAAAACTTTTCGCGATGAACTCTATCGCCTACTAGAGAGTCTGGAAGTACTGGGCCGCATTTATGTGGCCAAAGAAGGCATCAACGCGCAGATCAGTGTACCCACTTCACTTGTCGAAGACTTTAAAGAAAAGTTATATAGCATCATTTTTCTTAATGGCATCCGCTTGAATACCGCGGTAGATGACAATGGAAAATCGTTCTTCAAACTAAAGATATTGGTGCGCAACAAAATTGTTGCCGATGGGTTAAACGATGAAACCTTTGACGTAACCGACAAAGGCACGCATGTGAATGCCAAAGAATTCAACAGCCTTGCCGAAAATCCGAACACCATCATTGTGGACATGCGCAACCACTACGAAAGTGAAGTGGGTCATTTCAAAAATGCCATTTGCCCGGATGTAGACACTTTCCGCGAAGAACTAAAAGTGGTGGAAGACATGCTGCAAACGGAAAAAGATAAAAACCTTTTGATGTACTGCACTGGGGGTATCCGCTGCGAAAAGGCCAGCGCGTGGTTCAAGCATCGCGGATTTAAAAATGTTTTTCAATTAGATGGCGGCATCATTGAATATGCACGTCAAGTAAAATCACAAGGGTTAGAGAACAAATTTGTAGGTAAAAACTTTGTGTTTGACGAGCGCTTAGGCGAACGCATTTCAGATGACATCATCAGTACGTGCCACCAATGCGGCAAACCTTGCGATACGCACACCAACTGCAAAAACGATGGTTGTCACTTACTCTTCATTCAGTGTAAGGAGTGTGCAGAAAAATTCAATGGCACGTGTTCCACTGAATGCAAAACCGTTCTTGAATTGCCTGCGGAAGAACAAAAGAAAATCCGCAAAGGCATCAACAAAGGTCGACAAGTGTTTAAGAAAGGGCGCGTGACCGAGAAGGTCGGTAGCTAAATTACAAGTAGTGAATAGTTGTTGGTTATCGGTTGTTGGTTTTTCGTAGTCGATCAGTCACCAGTATTGGGACGTCCACTTCGAACATCTAACCTCGAACTTCAAATCCCAAAAATCCAATGAGCTCAGTGGCTATCAACATCGGCATTATCAACATCAGCGACCGCGCCAGTCGTGGTGAGTATGAAGATATTCCCGGCAAGGCGATTGTAGCGACTCTCAATGAATTTTTGAAAAGCACGTGGACGCCCGTCTATACAGTCATTCCAGATGAGCAATACCTAATTGAGCAGACCCTCATTGAAATGGCCGATCAGCAAAACTGTTGCTTGATTGTAACATGTGGAGGCACCGGCCCAGCTGTGCGCGATGTAACGCCCGAAGCAACAGAAGCAGTGTGCAACAAAATGATGCCCGGTTTTGGGGAATTGATGCGTCACGTGAGTTTGCAGTACGTTCCCACCGCCATTTTATCACGACAAACAGCAGGTATTAGAAATAAAACTTTAATCGTAAATTTGCCAGGCAAGCCAAGGGCCATCAGGCAATGTCTGGAGGCCGTCTTCCCCGCAATACCCTATTGCATCGACCTTTTGGAAGGCCCCTTTTTGGAGTGCAACGAATCAGTAATAAAAGCATTTAGGCCGCAGCCTTAAAGCGGAACTTTAGATAAGTTGAACTGAATTTGAACCTGCATGGCAAGGATAAAATACTATTACGACACCGAGACGTGTAAGTACGAACGCATCAAAACCACCACCAGCGACATTGTGTTGAATACACTCGGTTTGTTGGCACTCACGCTAGGCATGGCGGTGGGCATTGTGTTTCTGTTCTACAATTATTTCGAATCGCCACGCGAAATGTTTTTGAAAAATGAGGTGAAGGAACTCGAATACCTCTATCAAAATCTGCAGAGTGAAGTGGCGAAGCTTGATAAAGAATTGGCCAGCATGCAATACCGCGATGACAACATTTACCGCGCTGTGCTGGGCGCAGAACCGATAGACCCCAGCGTGCGAGAGGCCGGTGTAGGCGGTGCCGATCGCTACGAAGAAATCAAAAAGAAAAACATTGTGCACGAAGATGTGGTGCTGAAACTCTACGAGCGCGTAGACAAACTCAAGCGCAAAGTGTACATCGAATCGAAATCGCAAGATGAAATTATTGCGCTGGCCGAGAACAAAGAAAAATTGTTTGCAGCCATCCCCGCCATTCAACCGGTGGCCAACAAAGAATTGATTGCGTTGGCCTCGGGTTTTGGCATGCGCATTCACCCTGTATATAAAGTGCGCAAGATGCATACAGGTGTAGATTTTGCCGCACCTATTGGTACACCAATTTACGCCACAGCCGATGGCACCATTGATAAACTGGAAGTGAGTTTTAGCGGCTACGGAAAAGTGATTGAGATTGACCATGGTTTTGGCTACCGCACGCGCTTCGCGCACATGCACGGTTTTGCAGTGCACCAAGGGCAGCGCGTAAAACGTGGCGACCTGATTGGCTACGTGGGCGACACCGGTTTATCTACCGCACCGCACTTGCATTACGAAGTGTTTGTAAACGGTGTGCTGGTGAACCCCATTCACTATTTCTTCAACGACCTCAACGCAGCCGACTATGCTAAAATTATTGAGTTGGCTTCAGTTGAAAACCAAAGTTTAGGAATGTAAGGGAATCTAATTTTGATCTAGAAAAGATAGTGTTCTCTCCAAAATTTGATTCCCCACAATTCTCTCACTTACGAGTCAACGGGTTAACTTGGTCTAACTCACGTTGCACATCTGCAACCATCTTTTCAATCTTCCTCTTGTGCGACTTCTTGCGAATGTTGAGGTAGCCTTGCAGCGTAATGTCCTTCAATAGCGTATTTGTTGTATCCTCATAGATATGAATAATCGAGTAAGTTCGGTTGTAACGGTTTGTCTCAACCACCCACGTAAGTGGCTTTGACTGGTTTTGCGCATACAATGCACTGGTTCCTAGCAACACAAAAAGAAACGTAGCCTTCAAATTCATTGATGTTTTCATATGATTGTTGTTTAATTAATGATCAATCTTACGAACGTCTTTGAAGTTATTTTTCCAGATTAGACAAAAGCAAAACGACAGTCGACATAATCGCAAGATTAGTCATCTGAAAATGTTTGGTCGATAGACTAATGGTTTTGGTCGATAAAAGCCTGCTTCGATATCCTTTGGCTCACTAAATACGTATCTTTATCGACATGAATCTCGGATCGAAAATTTCCACGCTTGTCCTTTCAGAAAGCCGAAGCGCACGTATCGGCAGACATATTTTATTTTGGTCAGCATGCTGGGTCTTTTTCGGGATTATCTACGGCAAATATTGGAGAGAAAATGGAGTCTTTATTCTGAACTTAAAAGTCTCTTTCGTAGAGTCGTTTTTCTTGCTGTCCCCCCACATGTTCTTAACCTACAGCATCATCTATTTCTTGATTCCAAAATATCTCAACCGTGAACGTTACATTGGCCTTTTTGTAGGCGTACTGGTATGCATACTGTTAGCTGCATTTATTTCGTATGCCATCGGTACAACAGTGGTAGACAGGTATCGTGTTTGGATGGGGATAGAACCGGTTGCACACCCATTGTTTTACGGCCTCATGGCGGGACTGCGCGGCAGCCTAACAGTAGGTGGCTTTGCAGTAGCCATTAAGCTGTTGAAGATGTGGTACATTAAGAAACAAGCATTAGAAAAACTTGAAAGAGAGAAACTCCAGGCTGAACTGGCTTTCTTGCGTGGCCAACTTCAACCTCATTTTATATTTAACACGCTGAACAGTATTTACTCGATGGCGCTACAAAAGCATAACGAAACCCCTACCGCGATTCTGCGCCTGTCACAACTGCTTCGCTATTCAGTCAGTGAGAGTGAAGAAACGCATGTGCCGTTAGAGCGCGAATTAAACATGCTTCAAGATTATGTTCGGCTGCAGCAAGGACGGTTTGGAAATCAATTACAAATTTCTCTGAAGATAGAAGGTAGCACAAATGAAAAAATCATTGCCCCCTTGTTGCTTCTACCCATCATTGAAAATGCCTTTAAATATGGTGTAGATGAAGTCTTGCAAGAAGGATGGATTAGCATCTCGATTGCCGTAGATCAAAGTGTACTTTCTGCAAAAGTTATCAATGGGATATCGGCTCAACGTCCAGCATTACATCACCTCGGGATTGGCCATCAAAATGTGCGCAAGCGACTTGAACTATTGTATCCTAAAACCCATAGGCTTGACATGATTGAGGAAGATGACCTATTTATAGTGAACATGCAAATAGATTTAGACGAGTTAATCTATACTAAGAATGAAGCTGCGATGTTTGTTGGTTGACGATGAGCCACCTGCAATTGAGGTCATAAGAACTTTTGCAGCCGCAGTGCCTGCGCTCGATGTTGTCGGTACCTGCCGTCACGCTGTGGAAGCTTTTCACTTCTTACAAAGCCAAGAAGTCGATTTGATGTTTTTGGACATTCAAATGCCACAATTAACGGGTCTTGAGCTCATCAAAACACTTAAGCAGCCACCAAAAGTAATTTTTACTACTGCACACCGCGATCATGCTCTTGAAGCCTTTGAAATTAACGCCCTCGACTACCTTTTAAAACCTATTTCATTCGAGCGTTTTTTAAAAGCAATTCAAAAAGCGGTTGACCTAGATGTAAAGCTGGCCGAACCACCAACCGAAGATGCTACGGAGGAATTCCTATTTTTCAAATCCGACCGAAAAATGATGAAAGTTTTGCTCAATCAAATTCTTTTTGTTGAAAGCCTGAAAGACTATGTAAAAATCATCACTCGTGATAAACAATTAATTACAAAACTGACGATCACGTCATTAGAGGCAATGCTGCCACCTTCAAAATTCATACGCGTACACCGTTCCTTTATCGTTGCCCAACAGGCTGTTGACTCGTTCTCCAATAACTCGCTGTTCATTGGCAAACACGAAATTCCATTAGGGCCGTTGTACCGATTGGACACCATCAATAAATTGAAAACAAAGTGATACGGGGCAATACGCGCTCGAAAAGTACCTACCACTTACACAGCCTTACTTCGGGATCTTTTTTTCGATGAAACACCTTTCAAAATAGTCTTGCCCTTTGGGGGTATGCCGATTTATTACTGGCGATATCCATCATTCTCCTAAGTAAGGGTCTTTAATTTTTTTTATTTGATATTTTATGTCAGAAAATTTGACTTCGCACTTAGTACCCGTTGGAGACTGCGCTAAAAACCCAACTTTAAAATTCCTGGAGCTATTAAATTGCAGATGTCGCACTAAAAACCATTTTTTATTGTCCTCGGAATAGTACAGTGTAATAACGTTGTCGGCTTTCGCAACTTTGTAAAATACTTTGTTGCTTTTTATCTCAACGGAATTACAATCGTCAGAAATATCTTTTGTGACTACGCTCACTACTCTCCTTGCACCTGTATAATCCTTTTCAAAACAGAATTTTACCCAATTCAAACTATCTTGAATCAATACAATTGCGCCACCATCCCACTTGTTAGAGAAAGAATGCTCGATAGATGTTGAAAAAACAAAGTTGCTATCTGCTGTAAACAAAAGCTTTGGTGCGTTATCAGTATTGTAAGTTACATTGGGGTCTCTGAACATGTCCGTCTTAGGCCCAGCTACAACGGTCAAGATATCATTGTGGATTTTGTAACTCAACGGTTGGTTATCCCATTCAAGCGTGTAAGGAATTGAATTGATTTTTAAGTTGTCGTTTTGTTGAGCCGTGGCTTTTTGATGCATGACAATCAACGACACAAACCCAATTACATATTGAAGACAAAATGCGCGTGTCATTTAATTATGGTTAAATGTGATCGGAAATCGCCAGCCCTTTTGGAATACGTGCATGACGTGTAACCCTGTTTTGCCGCAACTCAATTTACTAATTCCGCTCTAATTGGGCAAGGCGTTAGCATGCAACCGTCAAATCGACTTTATCAGGCAATAGCGAGCCACGTTACAAGACCCACAGAAGGTTTACTTTTTTTGTGGTGTATCAAATAGGCTACTTCGCAGACGAAACGTTTTGGACTTCAAAATCCACAACAAAAGGCTCTTCGAGCACGCCTAGTTTGCCCAACAGTTCGCCAAATTTTTTGTGTTCAGGGTGAGGCAGATAGTTATCACGTGAGTGGGCATTTTTAAACGTGAGCAGATACACGTGTGTAAACCCTTTATTCAAATTCTCAGGGCTGTTGTTGACACCATACTCAAATGATGTGATGCCCGGAATCTTATTCTTCAAATCTAAAAAAGCAGAAGTCACTTCGTCTAATTGCGCGGGTGTTGCCGTGCTTTTGTATTTGAACACTACAATGTGCTTGACTGCTTTGTTGTTTTGGTAAGCAAAAGCCATGATAATGATGCCTGCAATTATCAGACTAGCGATAAGGTAAATTTTTCTCATAAACTTTTTTGAAAAGGAAAGATAAGCATTTAGCCTGTGGAAAAGCCATGTGAAAATGAAGTATTTAGTCTTCTGACTGCACACGCATTGTAAATGCGCACGGGCGGTAGACTGAATAGTTTACTCAAATTTGAACGCACTCATAGACAAATTTTTCCACTGAAATCCGCTATAAATCTTAGTTGGTTGTCCACCAAACGCACTTGCAAACACAAGAGGTAAAAAATGTTCAGACGTTGGGTGTGACTTTAAAAATAGATGGTGGGCATACGAGGAAATTACCTTATCGGTGTAGTTGGTATCTGAAGTGTCTGAAAGTTGGTTTGTTATGAATTCATCAAAATTCCTTGCCCATGGGGCTGGTTCTATCTCGTGGCCTCCAAATTTCTGAATTTCACTGCGGTTGTGCACTAAACCACCACTACCAATAAATAAGATATTTTCATTGCGAAGTGGATTCAAGATTTCAGCAATTTTCTTGTGATAAACAGGATCCAGATCAAACTGTTGCGAAATCTGCAAAACAGGAATGTTTGTATTACGAAAAAGAAGAATTAATGGAATCAAAGCACCGTGGTCCAGACCACGCTTATGATCAGCTTGTACTTTAATACCATTTGCTTGAAGCTTCTCAATAATGCGTTTGGCTAATTCAGGGTTACCAACTGTTGAATAATTCGTTTGAAACTCTGAAGGAAAACCTTCGTCCATCTGAATCATTTGCTCTGCCGTTGTGATAGAAATAGACTCTGTTTGCCAATGGCCTGAAAAGAGAACAATTGCAGAAGGGATATTTTTAATGTTCTCCTCACGAAGCCTTTTGAAGTCTGATCTTAGCTGATTACTAGTAAGAGCTTCGTAAATTGTTCCGTGCGAGATAAACAAAGATGGTTGCTTTAAGTTTTTCATTTCCCTAACTGCCCACTTTTTTTGATAAAAAATAAGAAGAAACCAGAATAACTGAGGCTATTGTACCAGGATTTATCCAACCATCACCCGCATTTCCGTGTGCGATAGCTGCCAACACACAATTACAAAACAAAGCAGAGTAAACCCACTCGTTTAAATTTCTCCAAATATTTGAAGGGATACCTTTCACACCAATCAGCAATAGCCCTGCACCCAACACCTTTGTGAACGGTAAAATATTTACTAGGTAAGTTGGATAACCCAGATGCTTCATATTTTCCACGACCATGTCATGTTTTACAATGTAGAAAGTTGCAGAACCCAACATCAATAAGGCAACTAGCCCAGTGGTTATCCAGTACAGGATTGTGATTGTATTTACTCTGATCATTTTCGAATAGCTTTTACTTTACTTGTAAAAGTATTTCCGTTGCTATATTTGTGAAAGTAGTTTCAAGAAAGTATATCAATATGCTTTTGGAAAGTAATGCTTACAATCAACACTTTACGAATGAAAAAAAATAAAAAGAATATTTGTCCGGTTAGCTATGCGATGTCGATAATTGGCGGAAAATGGAAAATAATCGTGATAAGTAGTTTGGTGAATAAGGGCATGCATCGTTACAAAGAGTTAGAAAGAGCAATTCCAGATGTTACACCTAAAATGCTAGTCAAGGTTTTAAAGGAATTAGAACAAGAGAAATTGATAGTTCGCAAAGTTTATCCTGAAGTTCCGCCTCGTGTGGAATATTCTGTTACGCCACTTGGCTTGTCGCTGAATAAACTGATTTTGGAAATCAACAAGTGGGGCGAGTACCATATGTCGAATTCTTAATTACAAGTTCCGTTTAACAGAGTTACACTAACCTTTTTCTTAACAGGGCACTTTGTTATAACCCAAATCTTGGCGTTTATTCTGGGGAAAGGTAAAATCACTCGTTTCACTACAAATTTCCTACACCTCATTACCCTTTGCTTGTGGGGGTGGCATCCGTTGGGCAGTTTTGTGCCGTATACGCAGTAAAAACAAAGTCTATGGAGAAGCACAAGAAGCGGGCGATGATTGCAATAGGGGTGGCAGTGGCCATTGTGGTAGGGTTGGTAAGCACGGGCCACGCCCAAACGGAAGTCTATACTTCTAACAGCCGCACCACCAACTACCGCACCAGCAACGGGGTGAGCAGCTTTAGTGTGGAGGTGCGCGGCAAAATTGAGTTGACTGAAGATGACCGCGACATCAAAAGCATGTCGCCCGATGGATACCTGGAAATAAAAAAGACGGTGTTTGGCAGCAGGCGCAGCTTGGTGGTGAAGCCCGCGGGCAACACGCTGAAGAGCGAATACTACGAAGGCCGCGAACTGATTCCGTTTGAGCCTGAAGGCCGCAGGTGGATGAACGAGATTTTGCCTGAGATGGTGCGCGCCACCACCATTGGTGCGGAAAGTCGCGTAAACCGCTTTTACCGTAACGGTGGCGTAAATAGTGTGCTGGATGAAATCAATCGGTTAGAGAGCGACCATGTGAAGGCGCACTACGCCAAAATTTTAACTTCATTGAATTTAACGGCCAAAGATTACCCAACCGTAGTTTCGCGCGTAGCGCAATCCATTGACTCGGACCACTACCTATCTGAGTTTTTGCGCAACAACTTGCAAAAATTAGTGTCCACCAAAGAATCGGCCGATGCGGTGTTTACCGCCACGAACAAAATGGAGAGCGACCACTACAAGGCAGAAGTAATCAAAGACGCCTTGCGCATACAAGCGGCCTCGCCAGAGTCGCTGCGCATTGTGTTGCAAGCCGCAGGCAAAATGGAAAGCGACCATTATAAAACCGAGGTGCTGACGAGCATGTTGCGCCAAAGCGCCATCAGCGATGCCACCATTGCCGAGTTGTTGGCGTCCGCCCGCTCAATTGATTCGGATCATTACCGCACCATTGTCATCAACCGTGCGCTGGATAAACCTAATTTATCGCAGGTCTCGTACCAAAAAGCACTGGAAGCGGTGCAGGGCATTGAGAGCGACCACTACAAAACAGAAGTGATGCGCCACCTACTACGCGGAAAAATTGCAGGCGACCAGGTGAAAACATTGGTGACCTTAAGTGGAAGCGTAGACTCTGACCACTATGTAACGGAAATCATGAAAGAGGTATTGGAAACGCAAGACTTGAGCGATGCTGACTTCAAATTGCTGATGACGCGTGTAGAAACTGTCGACAGCGACCACTATGCGTCCCAAATCTTAAAGGCTGCTTTGGATAGCCGCAATATGAACAGCGCTAAGTTGCTAACCGTGCTGCAGGCGGCAGGGCATATCGATTCTGACCATTACATTTCTGAAGTGCTGCTGGATGCGGCCGAGCAAGTGCGTACAGGTAGTGCCGAATTAAAAGAAGCCTATCGCGCTACCGCCAAGAAGATTGACTCAGACGTGTATTATGGAAGGGTGATCAAGGCGATTGACCGCTAAAATCAGTCTACAGTAGCTTTGAATTCCCTCACCCCAAATAGTTTACCTGTGCACGCAGCCACCAAGTCCCCCTCTCCCTCGGGAGAGGGGCCCAGATAACTTTCGCTAACAGACAAGTTTTTTTGGGTGAGGGGAAATCAAAGAGCTACGTTTTCGCAACAACTAAATTCAAAAATAAGTTTTACTTTACATACGGATGAAGCAATACTTTACCAGCATACTCAAGTGGGACTCGCGCAGGTTGCTTTGGCGCGTACTGGCATGCTCAGTACTGGGTTGCTTGTTTTATGTTTATCTGCACTTCAGCGCTTCGGGCCAAGTGCCAGCATTGGATGAACATTACCAACGATACTTGCTGGCCATCTTGAGTACCAACCTGCTCGGCTTTGTGCTGTTGCAGGTAGATGGATTGCTCAATTTATGGATTCAATGGAAGACTAACTTCCTGCTCCGTTTTTTGGTGGGCTTTGTACTCAATGGGGCGATTGCCGTAGCGTTGATGTTTGTGGTAGGTAAGTACGCACTACACACCAACGAAGAGGAGTTGCTGAAGCTCTGCATTTTATACGAAATCTCCGTTTTTGTGTACGAGATTTTTTACGGCTGGTTCTATTCATATCGCCACTATGCCGTTCGGCAAGTGGATGAACTAAAATCAGAGCGCCTGCAATTGGAGTTGCAGTTTGAGAGTTTGAAAAGCCAAATCAGTCCACACTATTTGTTCAATTGCCTCAACACGATTTCTTCGTTGTTGTTTAAGGACAGTCGTTTGGCAGAAGAATTCATTCGTAGAATGGCAGATACTTTTCGCTATGTGGTAAACAACCAAAAGCAACAACTGGTGTTGCTGCGCGAGGAATTGGATTTTGTACGGTCATATTGCTTTCTGTTGCAAGTAAGGTTTGAGCAACATTTAAAGTTAGAAGTAAATCTACCCAAGAGCTTGATGGAAACACAAATCCCCCCGCTGGCACTACAGATGTTGGTAGAAAACGCGGTGAAGCATAACCAAATTTCGAAAGAACACGAGTTGGTGGTCTACATTTCAGCCATCGACAATACGCACATTAGCATAACCAACACCAAAACAAAAGCGATCAACCCAACACAGAGTTTCAAGGTCGGTTTGGATAACATAAGGCAGCGCTATCTATTCTTCACCGAAGAAAAGGTAACGGTTCGTGATGACGAAAAGTTTTCGGTTTTATTGCCGGTGATTAAAAAAAATACAACGAAAGAAAACTCTCAGCAGTAATGTCTCCCTCACCCAACAAAACTCATCAATCAGCACAGCCTATCTTGGCCCTCTCACTGGGGAGAGGGGTAACACGCGCGCATAGATTGATAAATTCTACCTGGGGTGAGGGAAAAAGAAAAAATGATTTATGACCAGGCTCTTTGTCCATAATCCTTTTTTTCGCCTGCTATCGGGTTTGGTAGTTGGGGTGATGGTTTATTTGTTGATTTTACTCATCAACAACACCATTGCAAATGTCGAAACCATCTTCAACAACGAAGAGCTATACGTGTGCATTGGGTTAAGTTACATTTCCTTTGAATCCATGCGGCTGGTGGTGTTGGTGCTCAGGCGCTTTGTAGCCACTCAGCAGAACGGTCGTCATATTTTGTTACAAACTATTGCCACACTCTGTGTATCATTGGCGTTGGTTACGCTGGCCATTTCGCTTTACTTTAAATTCCTCCTGGGTTTTTCTATTGGTAGCAGTGAGTTGAACTTATTTTTAGCGATTTACTTCTTTGTGGGATTGCTGTATAATTTGCTTTACTTCTCGCAGTACTATCTGCAACTGGAAAACAAAGAGCTGATTGCCGAAGAAACCAAACTGCGGGAAAAAATCGATGCCGACTTTTTTTCCTTCCGTAACGACATCAATCCCGACCTGTTGTATGAAAGCTTGGAAAATCTCATCCTCACTATCCACCACGATTCTTTTTCGGCTGAAGAGCAAATTGATTATCTGGCAGGCGTTTATCGTTATACACTGGTCAACCGCCACAAAGAGCTAGTCAGCTATCAAGATGAATTGAATTCAGCCAAAAACCTATTGGCATTGCTGAACTATAAATATCGCGATTGTCTGCATTTAAAATCCAGCGTGCGCGATGATCACACCATTCATTTGATCCCTGGTTCTTTATTAATCACGATAGATGCCATTGTGCGCAACACCTTGATTTCAGAAAAATCGCCTCTTACCATTTTGATTTACGAAGAAGACGATTACATTGTGGTACAACATCAACTCAACGAAAAACTAATTGCGCACACCGCCAGCATGGACTCTTTTTTACGGCTACAACGCTCCTACTCCTTCTTTAGCGAAAATACTTTTGTGCAAGTGAAAGCAGGAAATCAGAATTATATCAAGTTCCCTGCAATAGGTGTCACTCAAAACGTAGAAGAACCAGTATGAGCTTGCCGCTGAAAGTTGTGATTATTGAAGACGAAGCACCTGCCGCGGAAAAGCTGGAACGGTATTTACTCAAGTACAATCCCGAAATCAAAATTCTCACGCGACTTGATTCCGTGAGCAGTTCAGTCACCTGGCTGGAAGATCATCAAACAGAAGCAGATTTGATTTTCATGGATGTACAGCTGACCGATGGCAAAAGTTTTGAAATCTTCAAGCAAGTGAAGGTAGTGAAGCCCGTTATTTTCATCACTGCTTATAACGAATACGCACTCGATGCCTTTAAGGTAAGCAGCATCGATTACCTGCTCAAGCCCGTCACGCTGGCCGACCTCACAGCCAGTCTGCAAAAAATGGAATCGCTGAGCGCGCAGTTGCGCTGGAGCGAATCAAAGAGCAGCCAGGTAGTAGAGGCGCTGGCAGGAAAAGATCGCAACATCAAAACCCGGTTCATGGTAAAGTTGGGTGATCACATCCGCTCGGTAACCACCGACCAAATCAGTTTGTTTTTTGCAGATGGCAGAGATGTTTATCTGATCACCGAACAACAAAAAAAATTTATCATCGACTACACCCTTGAAAACTTGGAAGAGGTTTTGGATACCAAGCAATTCTATCGACTTAATCGTTCGTACATCATCAACATAAACGCCATCCAAGATGTGGTAGTGTATTCAAACAGTAGGTTGAAGATTACGCCCAACATCAAATGGGAACAAGAAATTATTGTGAGCCGTGAAAAAGTGAGCGAGTTCAAGGAGTGGTTTGACGGAAAGGGTTAACACCCATTGTCTCAGTTGTTGCTAATCATTAACTTTCCGTCATGAACCGCATCGACCGACTGACGGCCATTCTCATTCAACTACAAACCAAGCGCATTGTTAAAGCGGAAGAAATCGCGCATCGGTTTGAAATCAGTTTGCGAACGGTATACCGCGATATAAAGGCACTGATGGAAGCGGGAGTCCCCATTGGCTCAGAGGCGGGTACTGGCTATTTTATTGTAGACGGTTTTCATTTGCCGCCTGTCATGTTTACACAAGATGAAGCCAGCTCCATGATGATGGCAGGAAAACTAGTGGAGCGGATGACCGACCAATCGGTGCGCACTGCCTTTGAAAATGCATTGATGAAAGTGAAGGCTGTGTTGAATGAAGCCCAAAAAGATCATCTTGAAAGTCTACAGGCGCACATAGAAGTACTGAAGCCCCACATGCAGTTGCCTGCGCAAGCTGGAAATCATTTGTCCGAATTACAAAAAGCAATTGCAGATAGGCGTGTAGTTGAATTTCAATACATCAACAACCAAAGTGAGCACACCTTGCGCGAGGTGGAGCCCATTGGCTTATTTTATTACAGTGCCGCTTGGCATCTGATTGCCTGGTGCCGGTTGCGTAACGGCTTTCGCGATTTTCGCAGCGACAGAATTGCCAATTTAAAAACCACTAACACCATTTTTTCGCCCAGAAGCATCTCTACGTTGCAAGAGTACCTTAACAGTTTGCAGCAGTCGAACATAGAAATGAAATCAGCTACCCTGAACTTCAATTTGGAAGCTGCAAAGTACGTACACAACTCAAGGCACTATTTTGGTTTTGTATCTGAGGAAAAAAATGATGGCCGCGTACGGATGAAATTTCTAACAGTTGACTTAGAGATAATGGCGCGCTGGTTGTTGTCGTACGGAAAAGATGTTGAGATTGAAAGTCCAATCGAACTGGTTGAGATTGTTACCGAGTTAATAGCAGAGTTGCACACGCACTATAACGTCAGCGTTTAGCCGCCCACTATCTTAGCTCTTTAATGCTGATTGCGCAACCTCCACTTTTTGCCAAACCAATCTTTAGTTTTGATTTACTGGTAACGATTTTTTTTTCAATCTTAAATGCTTCAGGTTTTGTTTGCCAATCGGCATCTTCTGCATCGCGGTAAATAGTTGCCTCATATTTTTTATCTTTATCAAGAAAGCCAAGCTGCAAATCAAGTTCGCGACTGTTTTCATCCGTAATGGCACCCAAATACCAATCGGATTTGTTCTTTGCCTTTCTGGCGATAGTTATGAAATCGCCCGGCTCTGCCTCAAGGATTTTCGTTTCATCCCAGTCTACCGGAACTTCAACGATAAATTGAAACGCATCCAAGTGTTTCTCATAGTTTTCGGGTAAGTCAGCTGCCATTTGCAATGGACTATAAAGCGTAACATAAAGTGCCAACTGCTTGGCAAGGGTTGTGCGCACCACCTGTGTGCGTGAAGCTTCAAACTGGTTGAGCTTAAAATGAAACAGTCCGGGTGTAAAATCCATCGGGCCACCCACGAGCCTAGTAAATGGTAAAATAGTCGTGTGCTCTGGCGTGATGCCGAGCGCAGGCGCATTGTTAAATTCACTACCACGCGCGGCCTCAGATGCCAGCCAATTAGGAAATGTTCGGTGCAAGCCAGTAGGGTGAACAGGTTCATGCGAATCTACCATCACGCGATATGCAGCAGCTTTTTCAATCACCCTTTGGTAATGGTTCACCATCCACTGACCGTCATGGTGTTCACCCCGTGGAATGATCTTTCCAACATAACCAGTTTTTACGGTAGTCATGTCATGGTCATTCATCAGTTGAAACGCCTTATCCATCCAACGTTCATAATTCGTTGCTGCACCGGATGTTTCGTGATGCATAATCAATCGAACGCCCTTCTCGTTAGCATACTTTGTCAATCCATCTAAGTCATAGTCCGGATATGGTGTTACAAAGTCAAAAACATTTTCTTTCCAGTTGCCAAACCAGTCCTCCCATCCTTGGTTCCAACCTTCCACCAATACACCATCAAACCGATGGCGGGCAGCAAAGTCAATATATTTTTTTACATTTTCTGTACTGGCTCCGTGCTTCTTGCTAGCCAAATCCCAACTGGCTTTGCCCACGTGCATTTCCCACCACATACCAACAAACTTTTGAGGCTTTATCCAACCCACATCTTTCATCTGAGTAGGTTCATTCAAATTCAAAATAAGCTTTGAGCTGAGCACCTCCGTTGCTTTGTCCGTCACGATAATGGTACGCCAAGGCGACTTGGCTGGTGTTTGCAAATAGGCCTTGTTGCCCACGGCATCAGGCACAAGCTGTGCCGAAAATGTTGTGTTGGCTTTGTTCAACACCAGGTGCATGGCCGGAAAGTTGATCAGGGCAGCCTCGTGCAAATTGACGTACAAACCGTCAGCGCTTTTCATCATCAGCGGAGTTTGAACTGCGTTTTCACCGATCAAACTTTTTACTGCGATGTCAGGCTCTTTGTTAGCTGCTGCAATAGCATTAATATCGCTGAGCAAGGTAGTGTTGTAAGCATACTCGTTCGAATCATAGTCGCCCGGAATCCAAAAGGCCTGATGATTACCTACCATCGCAAACTGTGTAAGCTCTTCTTGAATTACAAAATGCTTCAATGCCGGCTGTTCGGGAAACTCATATCGAAAACCAACGCCATCATCAAACACGCGAAACACCAAATTTAGCATGATGGAACGCGAGTCTGCCTGGCTCCGCAGCCTTATCACGATCTCCTTGTGATGATCTCTCACCTCGCTTACTTCACCCCATAAAGGCTTCCAAACGTCATTGTAAGACGAAGAATCAACTGACACCACAGTATAATGCGAAAGTGTAAGCGCTGGCTTGCTCAACACAAATCCGAGCTGCGAAGGCCTCACCACAGGCGTACCTTTGTAAGCAACGCGGTAGGAAAGAAAATCTCCATTGGTTATTGTCAATTCTACCTTGCGCCCGGGTGAGCTTAGTTTAAATTGTTGGGCCGATGCCCAAATAGGCATAGCCGCCAACACTGCAATCACAAAACGAATCATGGCACGGGATGGCTTCACATGAAAGACGGTAACAGTGTAGTGGCGCAATCGCTACAGCAATTCAGCATCCGAACTAATCGCCACTTTTAACGCTTTGGAAATGATGCAATTTTTTTCCGCGCCTTTGGTCACTTCTTCAAATTGAGCAGCGGTGATGCCCGGTACTTTTCCTTTGATTGATAAGTGAATGCCGGTAACATCCAACCCTTCGAGTGTCAAGGTTGCTATCGTGTCAAGCGAAGTAGGCACAATCCCTTTTTGCACAAGCGTAGCACTGACGGCCATCGTAAAGCAGCCGGCATGCGCGGCAGCCAATAGTTCTTCAGGGTTAGTGCCTATGCCATCTTCGAATCTGGTTTTGAAAGAATACTGTGTGTTGTTCAATACGGTACTTTGCGATGAAATATTTCCTTTTCCGGTTTTCAAATCGCCTTCCCAATGTGCCGATGCTGTGCGTTTCATAAATTTATTTTTTTGTGTTTGATAATTCTAAGTCAAGTTTACCACCAAAGTAAAGGCAGTTTAATATCGTTCACCGAATCCACCACCATGTCGGGTTTAAAAGCAAAGCGTGAAAGGTTTTCTCTCTTCGTTACACCGCTTAAAACTAAAATCGTCTTATAACCCATTTGCACGCCTCCACGAATATCTGTGTCCATGGTATCACCAATAATGGTTGTCTCGGCCGTCTCTAATCCCAATGCTTTTCGCGCAGAGCGCATCATCACAGGGCTTGGTTTGCCCACCACAAAGGCTTTGATGCCGGTGGCTTCTTCAATCATCGCACTGGTGGCCGCAATCCCTAAGTTATCCCAACCTTTTTTCTTTGGCGATGGGTCGCGATTGGTAATCACAAATTTTGCGCCTGCCAAAATCATATCAACTGCTTTCTGTACCATCTCCAACGTAAAGTTTCTCCCCTCACCCAGCACAACAAAATCCGGGTCTGAGTTTACCAATGAAATTCCGTTTTCGTGCAGACTCGAAATCAAGCCTCCTTCCCCCAGCACGTACGCTGTTCCGTTGGGGATTTGACTGGCCAAAAATTTACCTGTGGCCATGGCGCTTGTGTACACATGTTCTTCAGTTACTGTAATTCCCATTTTTCCCAGTTTACGCACCGCATCGATGCGCGTGCGCTGGCTGTTATTGGTCATGAACATGAAGGGAACGTTATCTTTTAGTAAACGATTGATGAAAGCATCGGCTCCGGGAATCAGGGTATCGCCCCCATAAATCACGCCATCCATATCAATCAATAAACCTTGCGCCATTTTCTGCTGAATTAAAGTAACAAGTTAGCGAATTTGGTGAGTACTCTGGAACAAATGAATTAATTTTACTTAGTACTGCGAAGGTCAGTTGAAATAAGCTCTCGCACAAACAAACTTTGATTCGTTTTTACTTTGGATTCATAAAACCTGACCGATGTAGTAATGTAAACGATTTCGAGATTAAGGTGTAGAATGAAAAAAAGCGTTTTCGTCTGTGCTTTGGTGATATTGTGCGGTGCCTGTTCGAAAAAAGAGGAGGTAACGCCATCTACCCGTACATACAGAATGGGTTTTCAAAATTCCGCCCCTCGGTTTGACGACATCAATCTTTTTCTTCGCTCATTAGATATCTGGACCCAGCGGGCCGATGCCGCTATGATTACTACCGAACCACCGTGGGCAAAATTACTAGCGGGTGAAAGTCCGGTGAAATATGCGATCGATAACTATAAAGGTCTCGTTGATTATTATCGAAGTAAAAATCTCAAGTTGTGGATTTATCTCGATCCGCAAAATGGATTGGAGCGTACGCAAGATGCAGCCGAGTTGGTAGCTGCCGGCAAAAGCATTGCTCAACCAGAAATACAAAAAATATTTAGATGTTTTGCCATTGTAATGGATAGTCTTTACAAGCCCGAACATCTAGGTTTAGCCTTAGAAACCAACTTGATACGAGGTGCAACTACGGCTACCATCTACAACGGTGTTGTCAAAGCAGCGAATGATGCTGCCGCAGATATCAAGGCAAGAAAATCATCTGCGAAATTGAGTGTTAGCGTGCAGGCTGATTTTGCTTGGGGAAAACTTCAGGGTACAAACTATCAGGGCATTAACAAGGATTATATTGACTTTCCTTTCATCGAAGAACTTGGCATTTCTTCTTATCCTTATTTAGCATTTGATAAGCCCTCGGATATTCCAGTCGATTATTATTCTCGTTTGACGGAAGGAAAAAATCTATCGGTTTTCATTTCTGAAGGCGGTTGGGCATCACAGTCTGTCACCTCGCCTGCCCGCGTCTTTAGTAGTTCTCCTCAAGCGCAGGCAGATTATATCTCTCATCACGCCAGTCTTTTAGACCGCGCCAATGCTACAGCCGTGTTTCAACTACTTTTTACTGATGTGGACCTCGCAGCTATCCCAACCAACGTGTCACCTAACATTCTTTTGTTTACCACGATTGGAATGGTCGATACGCAGTTTCAACCAAAGCCAGCATTGGCTATCTGGGACAAACTGTTTGCGAGACCTCTGAAGTAGAAACATTATTTTGCAAGTATCGGCAAGAAAGCCCTTTTTAGCCAAAAAAGTGATATTCATACTTGACAAATCCGGAAACGGATTCCGAATTTGTCAACTACACCAAATACTCAAACAAATTTTCATTCTGGTTTATCTCGGTGTAGTTGAGTTTGAATTGCATCATGCGCGTAATCAGCGACTCGTAGTCTTCGCGGGATTTCAGCTCGATGCCGATCAAAGCCGGGCCGGTTTCTTTGTTATGCTTTTGTATGAACTCAAAACGCACAATGTCATCGGTAGGGCCGAGGATGTGATTCACAAATTCTTTCAACGCACCAGGCCGTTGGGCAAAGCGAACAATAAAGTAATGCTTCAGCCCTTCATACAACAGCGAACGCTCCTTGATTTCCTGCATCCGGTCGATGTCGTTATTGCCGCCACTCAATACGCACACCACGCGCTTGCCTTTGAGGTGATCAGCGTATTGGTCGAGAGCGGCAATGGTGAGCGCACCTGCTGGTTCGGCTACAATCGCATCTTCATTATAAAGTTGTAAAATGGTGGAACTCACTTTTCCCTCAGGCACCAGTAACATATCGCTGATGGTGTCCTTACAAATTTCAAATGTTAAGTCGCCTACTTTTTTTACCGAAGCGCCATCAACAAAGCGTTGTATTTTTTCCAACACCACGGGCTTACCCGCTTTCAGTGCTTCTTTCATGGAAGGTGCGCCTGTGGGTTCTACACCGACTATTTTTGTGTTGGGGGAATACGTTTTGAAATAATGTGACATACCTGCGCACAAACCACCACCGCCCACGGGTACAAACAAGTAATCAATTTCCGATTGCTCGTCCAATACTTCTTTCGCCACCGTACCTTGCCCTTCAATGGTTTTGATATGGTCGAAGGGCGGAATGAACGTTTTATTATTCTCTTCCGTAAACTTCAATGCATGAGTCTGGCATTCATCAAACGTATCGCCAATCAGCACAATCTCTACCAACCCACTGCCAAACATTTTCACTTGGTTGATTTTTTGTTTGGGTGTGATGGCCGGCATGTAAATCACGCCTTTTATGTTGAGTAGCTTGCACGACAGTGCTACACCTTGGGCATGGTTGCCCGCACTGGCACAAACTACGCCTCGCTGCCGCTGCTCTTCACTCAGGCTCTGAATCAAATTATACGCCCCACGAATTTTATATGAGCGCACTACCTGTAAATCTTCACGCTTCAAATACACTTCACACCCAAACCTTTCCGACAGCTTACGATGAAACTGCAACGGAGTTTTGAGCACAATGTTTTTCAACACCAAGTGTGCTCGGTGAATGTCGATATCGTGTGTGAGGGTAGTTACCATTTTGTATTTAAGAGTAGGCAGTAGCCAGTTGGCAGTCTGCAGTCCTTGCCTACTGCTTACTGCCAACTGCCTACTAGTTTATCATGCTCGCCTCCACCTTCTCCTTCTCCGGCCTCAATGCACGTACCGCAGCACCCGCTTGCCACAATTCACTTTCGCGAAGCTCTTTCAGTTCTTCGGCCAACTTCTCGCGATAGTCAGGCTTGCTGCAAGTGTCGATGGTGCGCTTAGCTTCCGCCCCGCTCGCCACGCTTTCATACAGTTCTTTGAATACCGGCAGTGTAGCCGCTTTGAATTTCTTTTTCCAATCCAACGCACCGCGTTGTGCCGTGGTCGAGCAGTTGGCATACATCCAATCCATGCCATTCTCGGCTACCAGCGGCATCAAGCTTTGGGTTAATTCTTCCACTGTTTCGTTGAATGCTTCCGATGGTGAATGCCCTTTCGAGCGAAGCACTTCATATTGCGCTTCAAATATTCCCGCAATGGCACCCATCAGCGTGCCGCGCTCGCCTGTCAGATCTGAGTAAACTTCTTTCTTGAAATCCGTCTCAAACAAATAGCCCGAGCCCACACCAATACCCAACGCAATCGCGCGCTGCTTCGCTTTGCCCGTAGCATCTTGAAACACAGCGTAGCTGCTGTTGATGCCTTTGCCTTGCAAAAACAATCTGCGCACTGATGTGCCGGAACCTTTCGGTGCCGCCAAAATCACGTCCACGTCTGCAGGCGGAATAATGCCCGTTTGCTCTTTAAATGTAATTCCAAACCCGTGCGAAAAATACAGCGCCTTACCTTTTGTTAAGTGCGGCTTGATGGTTGGCCACGTAGCAATCTGTCCCGCATCGCTCATCAAAAACTGAATAATTGTTCCGCGCTTGGCCGCCTCTTCCACATCAAACAGCGTTTCGCCCGGAACCCAACCGTGTGCAATCGCCTTGTCCCACGTCTTACTACCCTTGCGCTGCCCGACAATCACGTTAAAACCATTGTCGCGCAAGTTCAGCGACTGCGCAGGGCCTTGCACACCGTACCCAATGATAGCGATGGTCTCATCACGCAAAAAGTCCAGCGCTTTTTCCATCGGAAACTCTTCGCGCGTCACCACTTCCTCTATCGTTCCTCCAAAATTAATCTTAGCCATATTAGTTGTTGTTAGGTTTTAGTTATTCGTTTTTAATAAAGTTCAAAGCTCAAAAGTTGAAAGCCTAAAGTTGAAAGCTAAAAGTAGTGAGCCAAACTTTCTACTTTTAGCTTTGAACTTTCAGTTTAATCCACATCCACAATCCTCTCACTCAATTCATAATACAAATGACTCCCCTCATGCGCCCGCACCATCTCCACTTCAATTAGTTTTTCCAACTGCGCTGATACTTTCTCAATCATATCCGGAGTAGTAAACAACAGCATAATCACACCACCCCTGCGAAAATCATTTTCATTTTCATGCGCCATCAATTTCTTGATGCGAACCCGCCTGCGGTTCAGAACATTAATAATCCTGTTCAACACAGAAAAATTATTATCGGCCGCTACCTCCAATGTGAAATCTTGTTTCATAAAACTCGTTGTTCGTTCTTAGTTATTGGTTGTTTGTGACGGATCACCAACAACGAATAACCAACAACTATTTTTTCGGTATTTCCAAAATCACCTCCGCCACTCCCGCACCTGCCGGCACCATCGGGAACACATTGTCTTCTTTCTCTACCACCACTTCCAAAAAATATGCGGTCGGTGACGCCAACATCTTCTTCAATTCCCTTTCCAAATCTTTTTGCTCCGTTACTTTACAAGCCTTGATGCGGTACGCCTCCGCTATCTTCACAAAATCCGGGTTGTCCATCTCGGTAAAGGAGTAGCGCTTGCCGTGGAAAAGCTGCTGCCACTGGCGCACCATCCCTAAGAAATTATTGTTCAGTACCAATATTTTCACGGGGATATTGTATTGCATAATCGTACCGAGTTCTTGCATCGTCATCTGGTAGCCGCCATCGCCAATGATGGCAATCACCTGCTGAGCTGGCGAAGCCACTTTTGCGCCCATCGCAGCCGGCAATGCAAAGCCCATTGTGCCAGCGCCACCTGACGTTATGTTGGTGCGCGGATTTTTGTATTTGTAGTAGCGCGATGTCACCATTTGATGCTGACCGACATCGGTAACGACCACAGCTTCGCCATTCGTTAATTCAGAAAGCATGTGAACCACCTCGGCCATTTTCAGACTGTTGGTGTTTTTGATTTCTTTCTCCACCACTTTTTCAAACTCTTCTTGGTTCAATGCTTTGAAGCTGTCAATCCATTCGGGGTAGCGATTAGACTTGCATTGTCGTATCAATTCAGCGAGCGCCTCTTTCGCATCGGCATGAACGGAAACTTCTGCTTTGATAATTTTATTTATCTCTGCTTTGTCGATGTCGATGTGAATTACGCGCGCTTGCTTGGCATACTTGCTCACGTTGCCCGTCACGCGGTCATCGAAACGCATGCCGATGGCAATCAACACATCACACTGATTCGTATTTACATTGGGGCCGTAGTTACCGTGCATGCCCAAGTAGCCAACATAGTTCGGGTGATTGGTCGGAAATCCGCCCAAGCCGAGTAACGTACTTGCCACAGGTATCCCCGTCTTCTCCGAAAAAGCCATCAACTCTTCACTCGCCCTGGATAACAAAATTCCTTGTCCTGCCAAAATGTACGGCCGCTTTGCCTGGTTGATGAGCGCAGCTGCCGCTTCTATCTGCGCGGGTTGCAAAACAGGTTTCGGCTTGTACGTTCTGACGGTTTGGCACGGTTGGTATTCAAACTCCTCAATCAATTCGTTTTGTGCATTTTTGGTAATGTCCACCAGCACTGGGCCTGGTCTGCCGCTTGCAGCGATGTAAAACGCTTTTGCGATAGCAGGCGCAATGTCTTTTGCTTCTGTCACTTGAACGTTCCATTTTGTAACCGGAATAGTTGTGTTGACCACATCAGTTTCTTGAAATGCATCCGTGCCCAACAAGTGCGCAAACACCTGGCCAGTAATACACACAATTGGGGTAGAATCAATCAATGCATCCGACAGGCCAGTTACCAAGTTAGTCGCACCTGGGCCAGACGTAGCAAACACAACTCCGGTTTTTCCAGAGAC
Organism: Bacteroidota bacterium; assembly: GCA_018267275.1. Classification (GTDB taxonomy): domain Bacteria; phylum Bacteroidota; class Bacteroidia; order Cytophagales; family Cyclobacteriaceae; genus ELB16-189. Next base: position 333,382 of record JAFDYV010000003.1, read on the forward strand.
ACGTGCATAACCTTGGGCTGCATGAATCGCACCTTGCTCGTGGCGTACCAACAAGTGCGTGAGTTTATCGGCATAGTGATAGAGCGCATCGTACACAGGCATAATCGCACCACCCGGGTAACCGAAAATGTGTTGTACTTTCTCTTCTACCAAGCAACGAAGCAACACCTCCGATCCCGTGATTTTCACGGCAGTCTTCACTTCAACTTCTTCCCGTTTTTCAACCTCGGTTGCTAACATTGTCTTTTGTTTTTTGTTCTTTCATTTAGGTCCACAGGCTACAAGCCTCAAGCTGCTCAGCGCGCTGCTAACTATTTCCTGCCTACTTGTCCTCCGAAGCCTTGGCGAAGGAGGACTTTTCACTAATCCTCGTCCGTCACACATCCCTCCGCTGCAGTCTTCACCAACTTCGCATATTTGTATAGAACACCGCTGCTCACGCGCAACTTCGGTGCTTTGTATTGCGAGCGCCTAATTGCCAACGTTTTTTCATCGACCAACAAATTGATTTGATGTTTCTTCACGTCAATCTCAATCCAGTCGCCATCTTCTACCAAACCAATTAATCCACCTTCAAACGCCTCAGGCGTAATGTGCCCAATCACAAATCCGTGCGAACCACCGCTGAACCGCCCATCGGTGATCAACGCCACCGATTTTCCCAAACCCGAACCCATAATCAAACTGGTGGGCTTCAACATCTCGGGCATGCCCGGTGCGCCTTTTGGCCCTACATAGCGAATGACCACCACATCGCCTTCTTTTATCTTTCCTGACTTCACCCCTTCCACTACTTCAAATTCACCATTGAAAACGCGTGCAGTTCCTTTAAATCGCTCACCTTCTTTGCCAGTAATTTTTGCTACCGAACCTTTTTCAGCAAGATTTCCATATAAGATTTGAATATGACCTGTCTTTTTTAGTGGCCTATCCATTGGCACAATGACGTCTTGTTTTTCGAAATCCAAGTCTTTGGCGTTGGCCACATTTTCGGCCAAGGTTTTGCCCGTTACCGTGAGGCAATCACCGTTCATCATTCCTTTTTGAATCAGATATTTTATCACCGAAGGCACACCACCAATTTTGTGCAACGCTTCCATCAAATATTTGCCACTCGGTTTCAAATCAGCAATCAACGGAGTTTTGTCAGAGATGCGTTGAAAATCTTCTTGCGTGATTTTAAGTCCCACGCTTTTTGCCATCGCAATCAAATGCAATACGGCATTTGTAGAACCGCCCAACACCATAACAATCGTGATGGCGTTTTCAAAGGCCTTCATCGTCATAATGTCGCGGGGCCTTAAATCTTTTTCCAATAACAAGCGAATCGCTTTGCCCGCTTCGATACACTCAGCCGATTTCTCTTTGCTCAAGGCAGGGTTGGAAGATGAATAAGGTAACGCCATGCCGAGTGCTTCTATAGCAGAAGCCATCGTGTTGGCAGTGTACATGCCACCACATGCACCCGCGCCCGGACAAGAGTTTTGGATGATACCTTTAAAATCCTCTTCTGAAAGCTGGCCCTTGATTTTTTCTCCCAATGCTTCAAACGAAGAAATGATATTTAACTCTTTGCCTTTGTAATGGCCACCGGCAATCGTGCCTCCATACACCATTATCGCAGGTCGATTCAATCTCCCCATCGCAATGAGTGAACCAGGCATATTCTTATCGCAACCCACCACGGCAATCAAGCCATCGTAATATTGTGCACCGCAGACTGTTTCAATCGAATCGGCAATCACATCTCGACTCACCAAAGAATAGCGCATGCCTTCCGTACCGTTGGCAATGCCATCGCTTACGCCAATGGTGTGAAAAATCAGTCCTACCAATTCCTGATCCCACACGGCAGTCTTCACTTCTTTCGCCAACGCATTTAAGTGCATGTTGCACGTGTTGCCATCAAAGCCCGTACTCACAATTCCCACTTGCGCCTTTTTCAAATCATGCTCCGTCAAGCCAATGCCATACAACATCGCCTGTGAGGCTGGTAGTGTTGGGTCTTGGGTGATGGTGCGGCTGTATTTGTTTAGACTCATCTTAATTTTTAGCTCTGGATTTTGATGTTCGAAGTTGGAGGCTAGACGTTGGAAGTTGGAAGCCTCTGACTTCCACCATCTATCTTCTAACCTCTTTTAAACGATGACATACGAATAACTCTTATCCAACACAATGTTCCGATACGTTTCGCGAATCAAATTGCTCATTGAATCTCTCCATGGTTTGCCCAGCGTTTGTCGTTCGATGGATTCGATCGCCACAATTTCGTTCATAGTGCTGCAGAAGAAGGCGCTATCCGCTTCGAATAATTCTTCGAGCCGGAAAAACTTTTCTTCTAGCGGAAGCTCCAACTCACGGCAGATGTCAATCACCGTCTTGCGCGTAATGCCGGGCAAAATGCTTTCGGTAGGTGGCGTGTACATCACACCGTCCTTCTCGTAGAAAAAATTCGCACCAGGTCCTTCGGCTACAAAGCCATTCAAGTCAAGCAGCAATCCATCATCAAAACCTCTTCGCTTGGCTTCGGTAGTTGCCAGAATAGAATTCACGTACAAGCCACACACTTTCGCTTCTACCGTTACAGCTTTCGGATTAGGTCGCTGAAAAGATGAAATGCAAACACGGGCGGGCTTCAACGTAGGGTGTTGCTCGCACGGCCAGGCGGTAATCATCACCGATACCTCGCTGGGCGAAGTGAGTGCCATATTGGGGCCGCAAAAAACTAGCGGGCGGATGTAGGCATTCGACAAATCATTTCTCTCGAGCACTTGATAGGTTAACTGTACCAATTCTTCCACACTATACTCCAGCGGAATGCCCATGAGTTGACAACTTCTTTTCAATCGCTCATAGTGCGCGTACGCTTTGAAGAGTTTCACGCCATTGACAGTTTCATAACTGCGTATGCCTTCAAATACGCCATAGCCATAGTGCAGCGTTTGCCCGAATAAATCAGTCTTGGCATCAGCAGCTTTTACAAACTGCCCGTCTAAAAAAAGTACTGTGTCTTGGTGGTAGTAGTTCATGACTCTGATGATTTATCTAACTATTTTATTTCGTTGCTTTAATGTTCTCTTTCTAACTCGTTTTGATTTATGTGATTCTCCTGATTTCGCCTTCAGCTCATTTTTCTCTCATCATGTGAATCATAAAAATCATTCACTAATACATGTCACTAACTTTTGATCGTTGCTTCCAATTTCCTTTCAAAACTTCCATCACAGTAAACAATCGTTAGTATGTTACAATACGTATAAAATAAAACCGCCCCGATTTTGTGTCGAGGCGGTTTGAAAACAAAACAACAATATCGCTACCGCCCCGATTTTCGGAGAATACCAATAATGACCAGCAGGCTAATCAATGAAGGCAATGTGGGTAATGATATTGTGGTTACGCGATTCATCTATTTTGTATTGCGTATTACAAGATTGCAGAAATAAAATTTGATTTTCAAAAGAATGGCAGGAAAAAGTTTTATAGAACAGAAATATTAACGAATGTTAGGTGGCTATCGCAGGTCAAGCCTCACCACATTCTCTACATGAATTGTATGCGGGAACATGTCCACCGGCTGAACCTGCGTAATCACATACTTCTCTGCTAATATTTTCAAATCCCGGGCTTGCGTGGCGGGGTTACAACTCACATAAACAATGCGATTGGGTGCCACTTCCAATAGCATCTTGGTCACATCTTCGTGCATGCCGGCACGGGGCGGGTCGGTGATCACTACATCAGGCTTCCCATTCTCTTTCAGAAAAGAATCTTTTAGCAGGTCTTTTATGTCGCCAGCAAAAAAAACAGTGTTATCGATCTGATTGATTTGCGAGTTGATTTTTGCGTCATCGATGGCGGCCGCGACATATTCAAGGCCCACAACTTTGGCAGCATCACGCGCCACAAAATTTGCGATGGTGCCGGTGCCTGTGTACAAATCATACACTAACTCATTACCGGTGAGGGCCGCCATCTTCCATGCAATTTTATAAAGCTCAAATGCTTGTGCCGGGTTGGTTTGATAAAACGACTTTGGTCCAACCCTAAATTGCAACTCACCATCGGCTGCGGGCAGCCGCATTTTTTCAGTGATGTAAGGGTTGCCGCGCCAACAAATGATATCTAAGTCAGCAAATGTGTCGTTACGTTTGCCATTTATGATATAATTGATGCTTGTTACTTGCGGAAAGTTCTCTGCAATGGCAGCAAGGATCTTCTCCGTCCACTCCATTTTGTCGTATGTCACCTGTAAGATCACCATCACTTCTCCCGCCAAAGTGGATCGGATGGTGAGTGTCCGTAAAAAGCCAATTTGCTTTCGGAGGTCGAAGAAGGGGATATCATTCTCCATTGCCACTTGCCGCACTTGCACACGAATGGCATTTGATGGATCGGGCTGCAAATGGCATTGCTTCACGTCAAAAACCCGGTCGTACATTTTTGGAATATGGTACCCCAAGCCTACCTCGTACGTTTTGTTTTCAATGGCTACGTTCAATTCTTCTTTGGTGAGCCAACGATTTGCAGTAAACGTATAGTCTAGCTTATTGCGATAGTATCGAGTAGAAGCCGATGCCACGATAGGCTGAATCGGAGGCAGTTGAAGTCCACCGATGCGCTCAAGGTTATCTACCACCTGCTGCTGTTTATACTTTAGCTGCTCCGCATATTGAATGTGTTGCCATACACACCCACCACACAGGCCAAAGTGCTCGCAAAATGGTTGATCTCGGTGTTCAGAAAATTTCTGAACAGACACAACGCGCGCCTCCAAGAAATTACTCTTTATTTTGGTGAGTTCAATATCCACAACATCGCCCGGTGCGCCACCATCTATAAATGCGACTTTGCCATCGAGACGAGCAATGCACTTGCCCTCGGCTGCCATGGTTTCGATGATGATATTGGTGAGTCGATCGCCTTTTTTCACAGGCTGCGAAATTACGATAAAGTTGACTTTCTAAGCGAAGAAATATTAGCTACCTTTCCATTCGGTTTTATTATGAAAAAGGCAGTCTTTACGCTTTTACTATTGATTACATTTCCAGTAATGGCCTCGCACATTGTGGGTGGCGAATTTGAATTGGTATACATCAGCGGCAGTACCTATCGATTAAGTGTGATATTGTATTTTGATAAAATCAACGGTATTCCCGGAGCGAAGGACTTCAACATCTTGGCCACCATTTATCGAAAAAAAGACAATGTTGTGATGGGCTCACATAACCTGCCCATACTTTCAGACGTTGAGGTGCCTTACTCGCAACCGGGGTGCGCCAATACTTCACTCAAGACAAACCGCTTATTTTATTCTGCTAACATTACGCTTGCCAGCGATGTTTATAACGATCCAGACGGCTATTATGTGTCATGGCAACGGTGCTGCCGCAACTACACAATTGATAACATCTATAGCTTGGCAAACAGCAGTTCGTTGTATGCCGGCCAGACTTTTTACTTAGAGTTTCCGGCCGTGGTAAAAGACGGAAAACCTTTTATCAATTCATCACCCAGATTGTTCCCTCCACTAAGCGATTACGCATGTCCCTTTAGACAATTTTATGTAAATTTTGCCGGTGTTGACGATGACAAAGACTCTTTGGTATACTCATTGGTAACGCCACTCAACACAAAATCAACGAACCCCTCCCCTTCACCCCGGCCCTACCCTGACGTTATTTGGCGGCCTGGCTTTTCATTAAACAACATTATGAATGGACAGCCTGATTTGAAAATCAGCAAAGACGGACTGTTGACGGTGACGCCAACGCTGCAAGGTTTATTCGTTTTTGCTGTGAAGGTGGAAGAGTTTAGAAAAGGCGTTAAGATTGGCGAAAGCAGGCGCGACTTTCAAATGCTCGCCACTGAGAGCAATGCCTGCCGAGCAAGCTTTCCACCTGTTGCAATGGGCACCACTAACGCCCCAGGCGATGTGACACCTAGAAAAAAGATTGAACTTACTTACGATGTTGATGACCCAGCGCAAAATCGGTGTGTTAAGATCCTGGTTTCCGACAACACATCGACCGAAGCGAATTCAAACTTGGAGGAAAAAGTTAGCATTCGGGCCGTGCCGCTGAATTTCAAAACAGATAACTTGAACGAAATACTACCGGCTATCACTACAGACGTAGTGCGAAATGGTAGTACAAAGGAGTTTATGGTGTGTTTCCCTCAATGCCCTTACACCAACGGGCCATATCAGGTCGGGATCATTACCTTTGATGACACCTGCCCACAACCGCTGCTTGATACGCTTAAGATAACGGTAAATGTTACAACCCAAAACAGACGCGCGCGATTCACAAGTCCAACCACCAAAACGATTAGTGAAACTGTACGAGAAGGTGAAACAAGAAGTTGGAATATTGAAGGAATTGATGCAGACAATGATTTGCTCACGCTCGCCTACACGACCAATGGTTTCAAAATGGAGGACTTCGGCTTTCGTTTCTCCAACGCAGATTTCTCTACACGTCAAGGACCGGTGCAAAACACATTGATTTGGGAGCCCGAGTGCGACAAGTATCCATTTTTTAGGCAGAGTAATTTCAAGTTCCGTTTCTTATTGGACGACACGGATTTACCTTGCAAACTCAATCCGCCAGATACACTAACATTTGACCTGTATTTCCAAGAATTTCCAAAGAATGCAAGCCCCACTATTTCAACGGATGGGCTAGGAGCACCGCCCAACGCAACCAAAATCAAAGTTGAGAGAAAGATTTTTGAACCGCTGAACTTTAGCGTGCGTGCAAATGATGTAGACAATGATTTTTTGGTACTTAGCGGCAGAGGCGTTGGGTTTAATATGAGCGACTTTGGTTTGGCATTCCCGAACACAAACGGAAATGGAATCGTTGCCGCTAACTTCAGTTGGAATATCACCTGCAATAAACTCGATTTAACCAAAAAAGATACCTACACTTTCAAGTTCATTGTAGTTGATAACTTAAACCGATGTCGGTTTTACAAAGCCGATACCGTGGATGTAGAAGTTAAGATTTTAAAGCCTGACAACGTGAAACCTGTGGTGACAGCTATCCGCAACTCTCAACAAATAAACTTAGGAGCTACGACAGAATATTTTCTGGGCTCACCGCTTGAAATCAATCTAATTGGTACTGATGCTGACCGTTCGCCAACCGACTCGTTGAGTTTGAGTTTGATTGAAGCCGATGGCGATCTAAAACCCGAAGGCTTTTCATTCAAAAATATAAAGGGAACGAGTGGACTACAATCCATTTTTTATTGGCAGCCCACTTGTTCGATTTTTAAGAACAACGTATTCAGCAATACCTACTCCTTCAAATTCGGCATACAAGACAACCGCTGTTTTAATCAAAAGGCCGATACTCTTTCTTTCAATATATCAGTTAGCGATGTGGGATTAAACCAAAAACCTTTTTATATGCCGAACATCATCACCCCAAATGGCGACAAGCGCAACGACTATCTGGCATTAGAAGGGATTGATGACGAACTAACGGACCCGGAGACGGGCAGTTTAGATGAAAAAGTATCTCTGCCGTTAGACAACTGCGTGCAAAAATTTCAATCGATTAAGATTTTTAATCGTTGGGGCGATTTGGTCTTTCAAAGCACGGATCGAAAATTCAGGTGGTACGCCTCGCAAGAGTCTTCGGGGGTTTACTATTATGTGGTGAAATACAACAACCGCGAATATAAAAGCCCAATCTCAGTGCGTTACTAGTTACAACTTTACTTCCCGCAGTTGACAACGCTTGATATAGCCAACTTTGTCGCGCCATATCACGCGTTGCCAAACATCTGTTGCGCCTGTTACCTGCAGGCGATGGCCGTCCGACAATACCTCAACAACGGTTCCTCCTGCCGAAGGCGCGTCTAAAACATACGTTCGGGGGCCATCAACGATTGCCGTGGAACGCTCGTTCAAAAAGTTACTCGCTACAAATGAAAAAATCAGCAAGCCGATAGCGACAAATGCCAACGGTAAAAAAACAGCATTCCTGTTCCTTTGCACAAATGCCAGCGTCAACAAAAAACCGCTAAGCGCTACCGCCAAAAAAGATATTGACGAGAAATTTCTTTGCCACCACTCCTTTACAACATGCCGCTGCGACAAAGTGTAGCCCTCAAGCTGTTTTTTTTGGGCTAATTCTTCCATTTTTCCAAGCGCCTGCTCATCGCCCGAAGCCAAATGGTACAAGTTCAAATAGTATAGGCAAGAGCCTATGTGACCAAGGCCTTCTTGGATATAGGCCATCTTGAGTAACATGGCCGTTGTGTAATTTTTTTCGGATAAAACAGACTGATAAAGAACAAAAGCTTGGGTGTATTGCTTGGCACGAAACAAAGAATCGGCCTGCTGCAGTTTACCACTTGTAGACTGAGCCGCGGCCACCCAGGGGAGAAGACAAACGAGAACAATTTTTAAGAAACGGATTTGCATAATCTTGCGATTCGATTACCTTTGCGACCTCAATTACGGAAATGCCTTTTAAACGGGCAAATCGATAGTTGAAAAGAGACATCACCCGAGCAACAGCAACGGTGTTTTTAAGATCTCGTAGCTCAGTCGGTAGAGCATTACACTTTTAATGTAAGGGTCCTGGGTTCGAATCCCAGCGGGATCACTAAGGGGCGAACATCCGCCCCTTTTTCATTTCACACCTTATGTTTTCGCTCAATTTCGAAGGTGGCGAATCCATAAAACAACAAACAAAACCATCTGATTTGTGACCAATCCTGTGACCAATGCACATGAGGTATATTGGTCACAGAATCTTACGTAAGGTCTTTCGATTGATTTACTGCTCCGCTATGGAACGAGGTAACCTTAACTCATATTGTTATGAACCTCAATCAAAAATTCACCGTTCGCTTTTGGCTGAACAAAAGAAAAGTAAACAGCCATGGGCTTGTGCCTATATGGGCGCGTATCACCATTGATGGAAGGATTGCAGAGTGTTCTTCTATGAAACAAGTGATGCTTGAGTATTGGGATGCAGAAAACAATTGTGTTGCAAAGGAATGCCCAAGTGCCAAAGAGATCAACAAGCATCTTGTGTTGGTGGAAGCAGAAATCACGAAGCACTATAATGTATTGGCTGCTACCCAAGAGTATGTTACCCCTGAAGAGGTAAAAAAATCTTACAAAGGAATCAAACCTGAACAAAAGACTTTTCTTCAGGTGTTTGACCAATTCATGGAGCACATGGCCGATAAAGTGGAGGTAGGCGATATCAAGGCCACACGCTACAATCGATTCGACATATTAAAAGGCAAATGTGTTTCATTTCTGAAGCTCAAACTAAAAAAGTCGGACATCGAAGTCAGTGAAGCAAAACTTAACTTCATCACTGAGTTTCAGCAGTATTTACGGACGGTCGAAAAAATTGGCCATAACACCGCGATGAAGTATGCAAAGGACTTGAAGCAAGTAATGGAGTATGCTGTGACCCTGGAGTATGTGCCGTCCAATAAGTTTACAAATTTTAAGTGCACGTACAAACGGACTAAGCGGGAGTTTTTGGAAAGTGAAGAATTACAGGCTATGTATGAGAAACCTATGCCCGTGACTCGGTTGGAAGAGGTGCGTGACTGTTACATATTTGTTTGCTATACCGGTTACTCTTACTCCGATGCCGAAGCCTTGGGACCTGATCATATAGCTGTTGGAATTGATGGCCGCAAATGGATCATCCGGGATAGACAAAAAACGGATACGACAGGGAATATTCCATTGTTGCCCATTCCCCTGGAGATTATTGATAAATATAGAAATCATCCTTACTGTAAAGCCAATCGCAAACTGTTACCACTGAACAGCAATCAGCGCTACAATGGCTATCTAAAAGAAGTGGCAGATATATGTGGCATCAAAAAGAATCTTACCAGCCACACCGCTCGCCACACATTTGCTACCACTGTGCTGCTTACGAATGATGTGCCCATGGAGACTACAATGGAACTGTTGGGTCATACGGACATTCGAACTACTCAGATTTATGGAAAGATTGTTCAGAAGAAAATTAGCAAGGATATGGAACTTCTCCGGGCGAAAATGGCTCAAGGCGGCTCGCAATTACAACAAATTTCAACTTCACCATAGTTTGTATCTTTGATAAATTATTTTCACTTCATATTGAGTTGATTAGCGCATGACCCTCTACATCAAAAACATGGTTTGCAACCGCTGTATTATGGTGGTTCGGCAGGAATTGGAAAAGCAAGGGTTTCATCCACAAAAGGTATCATTGGGTGAGGTTATCCTGGAAGAAAATCAACTTAATGAAGTGCAGATAGCCCGCTTGGATACTTCCCTGGTTGCCTTGGGTTTCGAACGGATTGACGACCGCAAGGCGAGGCTGATTGAATCAGTCAAAAACCGGGTGATTCAAAAAATTCATCACGCAGACGCTGTCAACTTAAAATTCAATTGGTCAACAGTACTTGCCGAAGAATTGAATGTGGACTATAATGTCCTTAGCAGTCTCTTTTCTTCGGTAGAAGGCATCACGTTAGAACAATTCATTATCCGCCAGAAAATTGAACGCGTAAAGGAGTTGATATTCTATGATGAACTAAACTTCAGCGAAATTGCCAACCGTTTGGGTTATAGCAGCGTAGCTCATCTCTCAGCACAGTTTAAAAAAGTGACAGGTTTTACGCCTTCAGAGTTAAAGAAATCAAGAGATATTGACCAGAAGCGGAAACCTTTGGACAATATCAATTAACCCTGCCCCTAATTCTCTGCGATTTCATCAATGATGCTCTCGATCATAAGTTTAACATCGAACGTGTTTTCAATCCCTTTCAAATATTCCTCTGGATTAGCTATAAGGCGGTGTTTGAAGTCCGTGATCAAATCAGCAAATTGCCTATGAGACACTTTTGCTTTGGTTATTTTAAGATTCTTCAAATGAGGACTTAAGGCTTCCCTAAGTGATCTCTTCATTTCAATAGTAGTCATATCCAATAAATACTTGGACGAATATCAAAAGCATAAATATCTATTTGAAAAGATCAGAAATTCTATAACTTTTTTCAGTTATAGTATAATACTTTCTGATTAGATGTAATCGATTTTTGTAGTTCAAAAGAGTAGAACATTGACAACTTCCAAAAACAGAACTCCAACAGTTAAACGCGAAACTTTTCCGGTATTGGAAATGACATGCGCGGCCTGTGCCGTAAGCGTGGAGTCCATTCTTAAGAAAGCTACTGGTGTGAAAGATGCAGGTGTGAATTTCGCCAATCAATCTGCTTGGGTAGAGTATGATAGTTCCATTGCTCAACCCACTGACCTTCAAAATACCGTTCGCTCTATCGGTTATGATTTGGTGGTGAATGTGGAAGACCCGCAAGCTGTTCAGGAAGAAGCACAACGGAAGCACTATACGGAAATTAGGAACCGAACGCTGTGGTCATCTATCTTATCCGTGCCTGTGGTAGTTATCGGTATGTTTTTTATGAATATGCCCTATGGCAATTACATCTCCATGATGTTTACCGCACCGGTGGTTTTCTGGTTTGGCAGGAACTTTTACGTGAATGCATGGAAGCAGGCCAAGCACGGTAAGGCAAATATGGATACGCTGGTAGCACTTTCAACAGGTATCGCTTTTATCTTCAGCACATTCAATACTTTCTTTCCCGAATTCTGGCACCAACGAGGGTTACACGCGCACGTGTACTTCGAAGCAGCAGCCGTGGTGATAGCTTTTATATCGTTAGGGAAGTTGTTGGAAGAGCGGGCTAAATCCAGCACCTCATCTGCCATCAAAAAGCTGATGGGCTTGCAGCCCAAAACGGTGCGTATGATGGTTGATGGAGTGGAACAGGAAATTCCAATTGCATCAGTAAAGGTTGGTAACGTTATCTTGGTAAAGCCCGGAGAGAAAATCCCCGTGGATGGCATAGTGAGAAATGGTACATCGTATGTAGATGAAAGTATGATTTCAGGGGAACCAGTTCCTGTAGAAAAAACAGCGGGTGAGAAAGTATTTGCGGGTACAGTAAACCAAAAAGGCAGCTTTCAGTTTGAAGCACTGAAGGTTGGAGGAGATACCATTTTGGCACAAATCATTAAGATGGTGCAGCAGGCGCAAGGCAGCAAAGCGCCTGTTCAAAAGTTGGTAGATAAAATCGCAGGTGTTTTCGTGCCTGTTGTAATTGGTATTGCCATCCTCACATTTACAGTATGGATGTTGTTTGGTGGTGATAACGCGTTTACTCATGCACTACTTACTTCAGTCACGGTGCTTGTGATTGCTTGTCCATGTGCGCTTGGACTTGCAACTCCAACCGCCATCATGGTAGGTGTTGGTAAAGGTGCTGAAAATAACATTTTGATTAAGGACGCAGAAAGTCTTGAACTGGCACATAAAGTAAATGCAGTGGTACTCGATAAAACCGGTACCATCACCGAAGGCAAGCCTGTAGTAACGAATCTGAGTTGGCAAGTAGAAAATACTTTGCCTGAAATGAAGAACATCCTTTATGCATTGGAATCAAAATCGGAGCATCCCTTAGCGGAGGCTGTTGTGAATGAGTTGAAGAAAGAATTCATCAACAACGTAGCGATGACTTATTTTGAAAGCCTTACAGGTCGTGGTGTTCGGGCCATCGTTGATCATACTGTGTACTTTGTTGGCAACAAAAAGCTGCTTCAAGAAAATCACATCAATTTAACAACTGCTACCGAACAACTGGCAACAAGTTGGCAGAGTGAAGCAAAAACAGTTGTCTTCTTCGCCAATGACAAAACAGTGCTGGCTGTTATCGCTATTGCGGATAAAATAAAAGCTACATCAAAAGCTGCTATTGCTGCGCTTCAAGACAAAGGCATTGAAGTGTATATGCTCACGGGCGATAATGAACAAACAGCTAAGGCGGTTGCATCGCAATTGAATTTAAAGCACTACCAGGCAGAGGTACTACCCAGCGGCAAGGCTTCGTTCGTGAAAGAACTGCAAGAGCAAGGCAAAGTAGTAGCCATGGTGGGCGATGGCATCAACGACTCCCATGCATTGGCGCAAGCCGATGTTAGCGTGGCAATGGGTAAGGGTTCGGACATAGCGATGGACGTTGCTAAAATAACCTTAATTACTTCCGATCTTCAGCTGCTTTCAAAGGCATTTAACCTTTCCAGAAAAACGGTTAGAGGTATCAGACAGAACTTGTTCTGGGCGTTTATATATAATGTGATTGGCATTCCGTTGGCCGCAGGTGTACTCTATCCCGTAAATGGTTTTTTGCTCGACCCGATGATTGCCGGTGCAGCCATGGCGTTGAGTTCGGTGAGTGTTGTTGGGAATAGCTTAAGGCTTAGGGCCTCAAAAATATAGACCAGAAATCATATAAAACTTTGTGCCTATTGTGTAATCATCTTCCCCGTGTAACCACATTAATTTGTATATCATTCCAGTATAGAAACTTCAAACTAAAATTGTATGGAAGCAGTAAAATTCAATACCAACATTAAGTGTGCTGGCTGTATCGCCAAAGTAACCCCTTTCTTAAACGAAGCTGTGGGCGAAGACAATTGGGAAGTGGACATCAACAATCCTTCAAAAGTGCTCACGGTTGTCAATGAGGTAAGCGAAGAGAAGATTGTTGAAGCGGTGAAGAAGGCCGGATACAAAGCAGAAAAAGCCTAGGGTAATTTATGGGTGGTCATCTCATTCCACCCAAATCCTTTCCGCCACTTGATGCGTCAGCAGTATTTCTTTTTTTGACTTGTGCCTAAGGGTAACGGAACCATCGAACGGTTCTCTTTTCTTAAGAGTCACAGCATCTCCAATTTGCAATCCTTTTGCGTTCAAGTGGTCGAGGAATGATTTTTCGTCCTCAGCAACTGCTGCAATGGTAGCGGTTAATCCTTCTGCAAGGTCGCTGAGCGAAGTACGCTTTTGTGTGTGAATTTTTCCGTTGCTATCTGGGATAGGCTCTCCATGGGGGTCAAACTTGGGAAAGTTAAGCATCTCGTCCATGCGGCTATAAAAACGCTTGGAGTCAACATGCTCCAGTTGCTCGGCTATGTCATGCACCTCTTCCCAGCCCAGTTCCATTACTTTCACCAAGAACAACTCAGCCAACCGATGCCTTCTAATGATTGACAATGCCTCTTTTTTTCCCTTTTCCGTCAAGCGGATACCTTTATAAGGAGCATAAGCAACTACTTTCTTAGTGGCCAATCGTTTCATCATGCTGTTCACCGAAGGTTGTTTTATATTTAGCTTTTTAGCCAATTCCGAAACAAAAACCTCTCCCGTGGCCTGCGACAACGAATAAATGGATTTAATATAGTTTTCTTCCGTAAGTGAGTCCATACCCTTCAATTTTAGTTTAAAAATAGTGATTGTAAAGTATATTCATCAAATTAATTTGTTAGAACAGTCTAACTTTTTAATTTTGGCAATCTTAAATTTGAATGAAGAAGATTTGCCCCATACTATTAATCTCAATAGTGTCCTTGTTTTGCATGCTATCATGTGAAACATTTGAACCCGTTGCCGTTGATGACTCCGCACTATTAGATGGCCCCGTTGCTGACTTATCCGCAGCCGAACATATTCAATTCCTAAAAGGCGATGCTTCATTCAACAATCAAGTATTTAGCTCTTCCAATGGCCTCGGACCGTTGTTTGTTTCCACGTCCTGCGGTAGCTGTCATCTGGGAGATGGCAAAGGTCACCCGTTTACAACACTAACGCGGTTTGGTCAAACCAATGAAACAGGGAATCAGTTTTTGAAGTTAGGCGGCCCCCAATTGCAGCATCGCTCCATTCCTGGGTTTACTCCCGAACAAATTCCAGCCGGTGCAACCTTCTCTAAATTCATGCCACCCGCCAACACGGGGCTGGGCTTTTTAGATGCCGTAAGCGACAGTGATATTTTATTATTCGCTGACCCTGATGATTTGAATGGCGATGGCATTAGCGGTGTGCCTAATTGGGTTGAGTTGAAAGCTTATGTAATGCCACGCGATGGAAGCGTTGCGCAAAACGGAAAGTACATCGGCAGGTTTGGCAAGAAGGCAGCTACCTACAATCTCTTGCAACAAACAGCACAAGCATACAACCAAGACATCGGTATCACTTCTACTTTTGAGCCAACCGATACTTATTCGGGAGTCGAAATTGACCCAGAGATTTCCAACCAAGAAATTCAAGACGTGGTTTTTTATTTAAAAACGCTTAAAGCCCCCATTCCGCGCCAAGCGGATAGCGATGTTCTTTCAGGTAAACAGTTATTCTTAAATGTTGGGTGTGGAGGCTGTCATCGCCCTGAAATGAAAACAGCAAGCACCACCATTCAATCATTGAGCAATAAAGTATTCTATCCATATACGGATTTATTGCTGCACGACATGGGCAGTGGTTTGGACGATGGTTACACAGAAGGTTCAGCAAAAACATCTGAATGGAGAACCCCGCCCTTGTGGGGCTTGGGGCTTTCTAAAAACTCGCAAGGCGGTGAGTATTTTCTATTGCATGACGGTCGTGCAAAAAGTATCGAAGAGGCCATTAGCCTGCATGGTGGAGAAGGAACGAAAAGCAAGGAGTCATTTGAATTGTTATCAACAGAGGAAAGGAGAAAACTAATCAGCTTTCTCGAAAGTTTGTGATAGAATGAACAGAAGGAAATTTTTACGGCAAGGTTGCATTTTTTGCGTAGGTGCTACCGCCCTACCAATGATGCTTGAAAGTTGCCAAGCTACATACTACGTTGACGGAACCACCGCCCCCAATGGTCTGGAAGTGGCAACGGCAGAATTCACATTTGTGAAGAAAGGAAAAACAGAAATGCGCCAATACATAATCGTGCAGAACGACAAACTTGAATTCCCTATTTATCTCTACCGTATTTCAGAAAATGAATACAGTGCACTTTGGATGAAGTGTTCGCACCAAGGCGCAGAACTTCAAGCTGTGGGCGACCACTTGCAATGCCCCAGCCACGGAAGCGAATTCACCAATAAAGGAATCGTTAATCACGGGCCAGCCGAAAAAAATCTCCGCTCATTTCCTACTTCTATTTCGGGCGATAAAATAATGATTGACTTACGGCTATCATGAAAAAATTCTTGACATCGGTATTCGTTGTAGCTATCAGTACACCGCTATGGTCGCAGGTTGATTCAACGTTGTTTAGGAGGGTGAACAAAGACACTTCAAAACTGCTGTTGAACATGGATGCCGTTTACAACCGTCCATTTCTTTCGGTGGGTAAAACACCCGTTGCCTTGGGCGGGTATGTGGAGGCCAACTGGCAGCACTTGGGCACCGATGGTTTGACAGAAGGCCATCAATTCCAAATGAAGCGGCTTACATTGTTTGTCGCTTCGAGCATATCGAGAAGGATAAAATTCTTGTCGGAGATTGAGTTTGAAGGTGGCACCAAAGAAATCAATATCGAATTTGCTTCCATTGATTTTGAATTTCACCCATTGCTAAACTTCAGAGGTGGCGTAGTGATGAACCCCATTGGAGCGTTCAATCAAAATCACGATGGCCCCAAGTGGGAATTCATAGACCGCCCCACATCGGCCACACAAATGCTGCCCGCCACATGGAGTAACGTGGGCTTTGGTATTTATGGTAAAAAGTACCGCAAGAATTGGGCGTATGCCTACGAACTTTATCTCACCAATGGCTTTGACGACCAAATCATTTCCAACGCACAAAACAAAACATATTTGCCAGCCACCAAACTGAACCGCGACCGCTTTGAGGAAAGTTTTAATGGCGAGCCGCTCATCACAGCCAAAATCGCTTTACGCAATAAGAAGGTGGGCGAACTGGGTGTTTCGTACATGGGCGGAGTGTATAACAAATTTCAAATGGACGGCTTTACATTGGACAAAAAAAGACGAGTGGACGTGTGGGCGCTGGATTTCAATACTGTATTATCATTTTCGAAAACATACCTTGTTGGCGAGTGGGCTTTTGTAAATGTGGATGTGCCTGATACCTACACGCAACAATATGGAAATAGACAATCAGGTGGATTCCTCGATGTTGTTCAACCTGTTATCAAAAAAGACATTTTTGGTTTTCAAAAATCAGTGGTCAATGTTGTCTGCCGATTCGAGTATGTAGATTGGAATGTTGGCAAATTCAAAGAAACCGATGGGAACATGAGTGAAGATTTTGTTTCCGTTGTGCCGGGAATTAGCTGGAGGCCAACTCCGCTTACAGTACTGAGGCTTAACTATCGGTACAATTGGACAACTGATATCCTTGGCAACCCACCATCAAAAACGGCTGGCTTTCAGTTTGGGTTTTCGAGTTACTTTTAAGGACTTGATTTTGGACTTTTAACCCAAATAGCAATGGTTGCCAAGATGACGATGGCTCATAAACTTGAAAACCAGAATAGCTCCTATCAAAAATTTGAACTCTCAAATTGCAGTTATCTGTTACATAGTGGAGCGCACCTGCAATTTTAGTAGCACAAATCAGCTCCGTCAGTTATACAGTGGCATATTTGGATTTGCCCAACCCAAAAGCGAACCCTCGATAAAATCAAAAAACATCCTTTTTACCCGACCTAAGGCTTTGATTACTGCATTCTATTTAGAATAATTCTAAATTATTTGTTTAGAATTATTCTAAATAGTAATTTTGTGGAAATTATTCAAATCAAATGGCAAAATACCTTATCACCATCGCGGGCATCCTATTAAGCTTAAATTCTTTTGGGCAAACAGGAACAATAAAAGGAAAAATAAAAACGTCAGACGGTGTACCTGCTGAATATGTAAATATTGGAATAAAAGGAACGCCCCAGGGTGGAACTACCAACAATAAAGGCGAGTATGAAATTAAAAAAGTAATTGTGGGAAACTACATATTGGTAGCTTCTTTCATTGGGCTTGAAACAAAGGAAATTAGTATTGAAGTAAAAGCTAACGAGACAACAATTGTCCCTGAAATACTTTTAAAAGAAAATGCTCAAACCTTACAGGAAGTGGTTGTTCAGACAGGTAAAAACTACACGAAAGAACCACTAACTGCAATTAACCGATTAGATATCAAAAACATTGAAAACCCTCAATCTGTGCAAGTAATCAATCAAGAATTAATAAAGGACAAACAAATTCAAACCGTAGGAGAGGCAATCAAGTTAATGGCAGGGGTAAATGCCTTTTCATCTTCTCAATATAGTGATTATGTAATGAGAGGTTTTAGAGGTGGTTCGGGCAACTTAGCGTATAATGGAGTTAGAGGAGATTTTTATCAGTTCGACCAAGCTGCATTAACCTATAACATTGAAAGCATTGAAGCAATTAAAGGACCTGCATCTGTCTTATTTAGTGCGGGCAATCCAGGAGGAGTAATCAATCATGTAACAAAAAGGGCACTTGTTGCGCCAAGATATGAGATACTATACACCTTTGGAAGTTTCAACCAAAACAGAGTTATGGCTGATGCAACAGGAGCAATCACAAAAAATAAGAAATTGCTTTACCGAATGATTGTCGGTTATGAAAACACAGGGCAATTAGATGAAAACCTGAAAATTAAAAATATTTTTGTCGCCCCACAATTACACTACGATTTCACCGAAAAAACAAGTTTAAATTATGAATTCAATTATGCAAATGACAATCGAACAATGGGCTTTAATAGAGGTACGCCAGCCCAATTCAATCCGACCACAAATGATTGGGCATTAGCTAAATTTCCCAATTATAAATCACTGATTGACCCAAACGGAACAGCCATTAGAAATACAATGTCTCATCAAGTTACATTTAAACATTCTTTTAACGATAATGTCAAATTTACCACATTATATAGGGGACTAACTTCAAAAACATTTCAAGCAGATTTATCTCCGGGCGCTTGGGGAATTGGTGCAACAAACGATTCAATACCACTTGAAAACAGATATTGGAATGAAGATTTATACAATCATCAACTAAGTAGTTTTTTGAACATCAAGTTTACACAAGAAAAATTCATTAAAAATAACTTGGTAGTAGGAATTGATGCCAATGTGGGTGGTCGAACTGCTGAATATGCAGCACTTGGTGAAAGAATAGTTTCAGTCTTAAAACCAGAATTTGGCTGGGGTTTTTATAACCAAAACAATGTAAATAATAACCTGGCCAGTGCTTCTTATCAATCGGGATGGAGTGAAAAAACAACGTTATTAGCAGGATATTTTCAAAACCAAATGAGCATCGGAAACCATGTCAAACTTTTATTGGGAGGAAGATTTGAATCTCATAACTACCTTATCGACTATTTTGATTTGATAACCAAAGCTGAAACATCCCGAGACAGTTTAAGTGCTACACAATTTTTGCCAAGAGCTGGAATCGTATATAACCCTAATGAATCAACTGCAATTTACTATGGATATTCCCAAAGTTTTGTACCTCAATTTGGTTCTAATACAGGTTCAGGTGGTCCATTTCCACCTGAAAAAAGCAGACAACATGAAATAGGCGTTAAGAAAGAATGGTTGAATCAAAGTTTGATTACCACACTATCGTTTTATCATATTCAAAAATTTGATGTATTAGCTCCAGACCCAACAGACACAAACGGAGTTAGGCTCAAACAAATTGCAAATGTTTATAGTAAAGGGGTGGAATTTACTGCACAAGGAAAAATCACAAAAGGACTTGACGTTATTTTTAACTACAGTTACAATGAAGCAAGAACCCCTGGAGACGCAGGGTATGACGGCTTCCCTGCTGGTTGGTTCCCACAAGCTCCAAACACGAATGCTAATTTATGGGCAAAATATACATTAACGGATGGCAAACTGAAAAACTTAGGTTTTGGTGCAGGGTTCAATTATTTAAGCAAGAGAACGACTTACACTCCAGGATTTGAAATACCTGAATTTACTACTATTGACGCTGCCGTTAGCTACAAAATTAATAAGGGTTTGAATTTATCTTCAAATATTTACAACATTACCAACACCAAATATTGGAACGGTGCCTATGGCCCAAGTAATTTATGGCCAGGAAATCCAATTAGTTTTAGGTTTAGTGTAGGATATGTTTTCTAATGAGGGTAAAGAAGGCCATTGGGAAAATTCATTTATGGCTTGGGCTTGGCTCGGGCCTGATTGTTTTTATTGTTTCTATTACAGGTTGCATCTACGTATTTGAGAGTGAACTGCGTGCACCCTTTGAAAAATACTTTACCCACATTGATTCCTCGTCCGTAAAGCAACGACTTCCAGTTTCTCTTTTGGAACAAATAGGTCGCTCGCATTTGCAAAAACATCTGTCTATAGACACCAGTACTTTAGAATATAGCAACGCAACGGTATTCACTTCTCCAGGCCGTTCAGCATATTACTATGTCTATGACGAACGACAAGGGCTTTACCACTACGTTTATCTCCATCCTGCCACGGGCGAGTTGCTTCACATAAAAGATATGAATACCGACTTTTTCCAAGTGGTGATGGCCATTCATATGCGGTTGCTCATGCCCTACGAAATAGGGCACATAGTAGTGGGTGTAGCAGTTTTCATTTTTGTTGTTTCGCTCATCACGGGCATTGTACTATGGTGGCCAAAGAATAAGACGGTAGCCAAGCAGCGGTTTCGCATTCATTGGAAAGGTCGCTGGCGCAGGATCAACTATGACTTGCATAGCGTGAATGGACTTTATGTGCTACCCTTAACCCTAATCATAAGTTTTACCGGGCTCGTGTGGTCTTTTGATTGGATTGAAAATGCCTACGTGTGGGTTGCTAATGGTGGCAGGGCTAACCCTGAATACGCAGAGGTCAGCTCTTTCGCGCACGCACGAGAAATAAAGCCTGTTGATACTATTTTTATTCAATTTCAATCAACCTATCCAGAGGCCGTCTATTATTCCATTGATTTTCCAACCCGTGAGCGAAATTACTTTGGCCTTGGTGCCTTCCCCGACGAGAGCGTTTACTACAATAGCACTTTTGCCTACTATGATCAGTATTCGGGTGAGTTGCTTCGCAAAGAAAGCTTGGAGACCATGACGATGGGCGAGAGTTTGCGCTATATGAATTATGATATTCATGTGGGCAAAATTCTTGGCTTGCCTGGTCAAGTTATGGCCTTTTTGGCCAGCCTTATTGCCGCTTCTTTACCTGTCACGGGTTTTTTGATTTGGTGGGGAAGAAGGAATAAGCAACTGACTAAGCAGGTGCGGCATGACACTGGTCAAGGAAAATAACTTTAAAAGATAGATTGCTTTGAAAATAATCTATCCGCTTTGGATAGGCAAAATTAACTATCTTTACCCCGTGAAAGCACTCTATTTCATATTGGCACTCTACGTTACGGCACTCGCTGTCTACCCATGCAGCGATGCCAATACGTGTTCCGATGAAAAGCGAATCGGTGAACAGGTAGCAAACGTATCAGACCATCCGCACTCAACAGACGAACAAGATTTATGCACTCCTTTTTGTATCTGTTCATGTTGCGCCACGCACATTAGAGTATCCTTGATTTCAATTAGTGATGTGAACGTTGTGGTGCACAGCACCAAAGAGACCATACCCTATATCGAAAAAAGGGTATTGGCCAACGGCAACCATATCTGGCAACCACCCAAGATTTAAGCTCCTACATTTCCATCGTCTCCATGACGATAAAATTTCTTTCCGAGGCAACAATTGCCTCGGCTAAGACGCTTAGGGCTTAGTATGAAAAATCAGAGAAAAGAAAAGAAGCAACTAAAGAAAAAGAAAAGTACACTCAATGCGGTTATCCATTATTCGCTATGGATACTCTTGGGCTTTCTTCTTTTGCTCTTATTTCTCTTAGCGACAGTCCTGCCAAATCTAAATTTTAATCACTGAATTATATGTTAGATAAAATCATTCATTACTCCATACATAACAAACTAATCATCGGCTTATTCACTATCGCGCTGATGGTTTGGGGAGGATACTCCCTGACCCGGCTTCCCATTGATGCGGTGCCTGACATAACGAATAATCAAGTACAAGTTCTGACAGTAGCCCCCTCACAAGCGGCACTCGACATTGAAAGACAAGTCACTTTCCCCGTTGAGCAGACGATGGCCTCCATTCCCAACATCAAAGAAATAAGAAGTTTTTCTCGCTTTGGTCTTTCCGTGGTTACCATCGTGTTTCATGATAATGTAGATGTGTATTGGGCAAGGCAGCAGGTGAGCGAGCGCCTAACCTTAGCGGCAGGGCAAATCCCGCCTGGGGTCGGCATCCCCGAACTGGGGCCTATCACCACAGGCCTGGGTGAAATTTATCAATACATTGTGCGGCCTGAAAAGGGATTTGAGGACAAATTTGATGCGATGGCCTTGCGCACGATACAAGATTGGATTGTGCGCAGGCAACTGCTTGGCACGCCAGGCGTAGCTGATGTTGCCAGTTTCGGAGGATTTTTGAAACAATACGAAATCGCGCTCAACCCTGACAAACTTCGCAGCTACAACCTTAGCATTGCTGACATTTTCACCGCCCTCGAAAAGAACAATCAGAATACCGGAGGCGCATACATCGATAGGAAACCCAACGCATGGTTTATCCGCAGCGAGGGCCTAATCAAATCCGTTGATGACATCGGAAAAATTGTTGTTAAAAATACGGACAATGGCATACCCGTTCTTATTCGTAACGTGGCCGATGTGCAGTTTGGTTTTGCTAACCGCTACGGGGCGATGACTTACAACACAGATGGTGAGGTGGTAGGCGCCATTGTGCTGATGCTGAAAGGCGAAAACTCTAACGCGGTAGTGAACCGTGTGAAACAACGCATGGAGCAAATCAAAAAGAATCTTCCTGAAGGAGTTACGGTGGAGGCTTTTCTGGATCGCAGTTCATTGGTCTCAAGGGCAGTTGGTACGGTTGAGAAAAATCTAATTGAGGGCGCGCTGATCGTAATTGTAGTGCTCGTACTTTTTTTAGGCAATTTCCGGGCTGGCCTTATCGTGGCTTCTGTTATTCCTCTCGCTATGCTGTTCGCTATTTCCCTCATGCATGTGTTTGGCGTTTCCGGAAATCTGATGAGTCTTGGGGCTATTGATTTTGGCTTGATCGTGGACGGTGCAGTGATCATTGTAGAGGCCACCATGCACCACCTGGGGCTTCGAACTATTTCGGGTAAACTAACTCAAAAAGAAATGGACGCTGAGGTGTATGAATCAGCCTCAAAAATCAGGAACTCAGCCGCTTTTGGCGAGATCATAATTTTAATTGTTTACCTTCCTATACTCGCATTGGTGGGCATCGAAGGCAAGATGTTTAAGCCGATGGCACAAACAGTCAGTTTCGCCATTTTGGGCGCGTTTATACTATCGCTGACTTATGTGCCGATGATGTCAGCGCTGTTTCTTAGTAAAAACATAATCCACAAAAAGAATTACTCTGATCGGATGATGGACTTCTTCCATCGCTTGTATGAGCCCATATTACGCAAAGCACTGAACCGAAAATTTGTAGTCGTTGCCACGGCAATCGTTTTGTTTGCTGTCAGTCTGGTATTTTTCCTTCGGATGGGTGGAGAATTTCTGCCCACATTGGAGGAAGGCGACTTTGCTGTTGAAACGCGCGCACTTACCGGCAGCAGCCTCAACTACACCATCGATATAAGCACGGAGGCAGCAAAGATTTTGACACGAGAATTTCCGAATGAAGTGCGCGAAGTGGTGGGTAAAATTGGTTCGTCAGAAATCCCAACAGACCCAATGCCCATTGAAGCCTGCGACCTAATGGTGCTCTTGAAGCCAAAAGCGGAGTGGAAAAAAGCCCATAGCCGCGAAGCACTAGCTGAAAAAATGGCCGCAGCGCTCAGCGACATACCGGGAGTAACTTTTGGATTTCAGCAGCCCATACAGATGCGATTTAATGAACTGATGACGGGTGTACGGCAAGATGTGGCTGTAAAAATTTTTGGCGAAGACTTAGAAGTGTTGGCAGGCCTGTCAGACCAAGTAGCAAGAATTGCTTCTACGGTTAGTGGTGCCCGTGATTTGTATGTGGAGCAGGTAACAGGATTACCTCAAATTGTGGCTGCCATCAATCGCGATGAGACGGCCAAATACGGACTTAATATTTTAGACATCAACCAAGCTATCAATACTGCCTTTGCTGGGCAGTCTGCGGGGCTCGTTTATGAAGGAGAGAAGCGGTTCGATCTTGTTGTAAGGCTCGGCATGCAAAGTCGTCAAAACATTGAAGACGTGCGCAATTTGTTTATCACATCACCATCGGGCAATCAAATTCCCTTGAAACAACTTGCTGATGTAGAATTCAAGGTAGGGCCCAACCAAATTCAGCGCGAAGACGCAAAGCGCAGGATTATTGTTGGCTTCAACGTGCGTGGCCGTGACGTGGCCAGCATTGTAAACGAACTTCAGCAGAGAATTGAAAAAGAAATAAAATTTCCTCCGGGTTATTATCCTACGTACGGGGGGCAATTTGAAAACCTGAAAGAAGCGCAGGCGAGGTTGTCAGTGGCGGTGCCCGTTGCATTGCTGCTGATATTTTTGTTGCTCTTCTTCACCTTTCACTCCTTGAAAGAGGCCGCTCTTATTTTTACTGCGATTCCTATGGCTGCGATTGGGGGCGTGTTCGCCTTGTTGCTGCGGGGTATGCCATTCAGCATTTCGGCAGGCGTTGGCTTCATTGCTTTATTTGGCGTTGCCGTGCTCAACGGCATTGTGCTTATAGCTGAGTTCAACCGCCTTAAAAAAGAAGGCATAACTGACTTAAAAGAGATTGTCTTGAAAGGCACATCGGTTCGCCTTCGCCCTGTACTCATGACTGCGGCCGTTGCCTCATTGGGTTTTTTGCCGATGGCACTGGCCACCAGTGCAGGAGCTGAAGTGCAAAAGCCTTTGGCAACTGTGGTGATTGGAGGACTGGTGACTTCCACCTTACTAACGCTGGTTGTGCTGCCTTGCCTCTTTATTTATTTTGAAAATTTTGGACACAAACAAAAAAACAGCTTGTCAATATGAGAGTCTTCATTTCAGTACTCCTGGTTCTGGTATCGTACACAGTTTGGGCTCAGTCCGAAAAACTCAGCCTTGAGCAAGCGTTGGAAAGCGCCCTGAAGAACAACGCGGGCATCAAAGCGGCTGCTTTTGATATTGAACTTCAAAGGCAATTGAAGAAAACATCGTTCGATTTGCCGAAGACAAACGTTTCCTTACTGTATGGCCAATACAACAGCTATGCAAAAAATGACAATAACCTGACCATAACACAGGCCATACCCTTCACTTCGTTGGGCAGCCAAGGTGCATTGAACCGGGCATTGCTGGCTTCAAGTGAAAGGCGAAAGTCGGTATCGGAAAATGAATTGATTTTTCAGGTGAAGCAGGTCTATTATCAAATTGCTTATGAACAGGCAAGGCAGAAGTTGCTTTTGCGTCAAGACAGTATCTACGAGGGTTTTTTCAAGGCCTCTGCGTTGCGCTTCAAGACTGGTGAGGCAAACCTTTTGGAAAAAACCACGGCCGAAGCGCAGCGAAACGATGTGAAGAACCGGCTACGCCAAAATGAGAGCACCATTTTGGGTTGGAGAACTCAACTTAAAACCCTTTTAAATAGCAACGGCCTGCCCGAGATTTCGAAAGCTTCGCTCGATGAACTAGTGGTGCAACTTCCTTTTGATACAGCAGTTGTTGCAACAAATCCATCTCTTGCCCTAGCCCGACAACAGGTGGAAGTGGCCAAAGCAGATAAAAGGTTTCAATCTGCAAAGTTTGCTCCCGATTTGCTGATCGGATATTTTAATCAAACGCTAATTGATGTAGTTAACACTGAGAATGGTGCCATTGCTACCAGTGCCAATCGGTTCACTGGCTTTCAAGTTGGTTTATCCATTCCGTTGTGGTTTGTTCCACATCAAGGGCGGGCTAGGGCAGCAGATTTTGGCTTGCGAGCTGCACAAAGCAACTTAAAAAATTATCACATCGGACTAACGGGTTTATGGCAGCAGGCTGAGCAGCAATACATCAAAAACAAGAACAGTTTGGAATACTATAAAACCTCAGCCCTTCCCAACGCCAATCTGATATTACAACAATCACAAATTGCATTTAATCAAGGTGAAGTGGGCTATGTGGAATACCTGCTGGGTGTGCGAAACGCACTCACGCTTCAAGAAGCCTATTTGCAAACTTTGAACGACTACAACCAAACAGTTATTTACATTGAATTTTTGTCAGGCACCAAATAATAAAATACTTATGAAGTTACTAGTTAAATACCTTTCCATATCGATTGCGTTGATTTGTTTGTCACTCTTGGTTTCCTGCGGTGGCAAGACAACATCTGACGAACCTGCCGCTTCACATTCCGAGAAAGAAAATACGACAGAATTTACCCAAGCACAATACGAAACAGCCCGTATCGAGCTTGGCAAAGTACAAAGAAAACAAATCAGCGGAACCACCAAAGTGAACGGAATGCTCGATGTTCCACCCCAACAGAAGGTAAGCATCTCTGTGCCGTTAGGTGGTTTTTTGAAAAGTTCTTCCTTGTTGCAAGGCTCGCGTGTTACTAAAGGGCAGGTAATTGCAACCATCGAGAACCTGGAATTCATTAAGCTTCAACAGGACTACGTTGAAGCCAAGAATCAGTTCGAGTTTGCTCAAACAGATTATCAAAGGCAGCAACAACTGGCTGTAGAAAGTGTGAATGCCATGAAGGCATTGCAGCAGTCAAAGACTACTTTTATAAGTTGGGAGGTGAAGGTGAGCAGTTTGGGCGAGCAACTCAAAGTTCTTGGAATGAACCCATCAACCGTTTCGCCTACTACGATTTCAAGTTTAATCCAATTGTACGCCCCCATCAATGGTTACGTCACCAAGGTAAACGTCAACATTGGAAAGTATGTAAACCCTACCGACATCCTATTTGAAATTGTGGATACGGAACACCTTCATGCCGAGCTTACGGTTTTTGAAAAAGACGTGCCCAAACTTCGCATTGGCCAGAAAGTGCGATTCACGTTGGCCAACGAGACAGTAGCTCGCACGGCCACGGTATATTTATTGGGCAGAGAAATCAGTGCTGACAGAACCATCCGAATCCACTGCCACATAGACAAAGAAGACACCAATTTATTGCCGGGTATGTACCTTCAGGCCATCGTTGAAACGGGTGGAGCATCTGTGAATGCTTTGCCTAATGATGCCATTATTGACTACCAAGGGAAAAAATATATTTTTTATCAATTAAAAGAGCAGGCCCACAGCGCATTGAAAGACGAAAGCAAAGAGCAACACACCAGCGAGTTTCATTTTGCAATGGTGGAAGTGCAAATAGGCAATAGCGAAATGGGCTACACCGAAGTAACCCTGCCACTTGATTTTGATGCGGCAACCAACGAAGTGGTAGTAAAGAATGCGTATGCCATTCTTTCTAAAATGAAAAACTCGGAAGAAGAGTAATTAACCAAAGAGATGGAAAATCATAGCCCAGACGTGAAAAAGGGTAGGCTGCGAATTGTGCGGCTACAGGGAACGGCCATCATGCTGATTCTTGTGGCTTTTTCTCTTTCAATTGGTATGGCCGGATTTCATTGGGTGGCCGGACTAGGCTGGATTGACTCGTTCCTGAATGCATCCATGCTGCTGACGGGTATGGGGCCTGTGGATGAACCTGTGAGCAATGCCGGGAAAATTTTTGCTGGCATTTATGCCCTTTACAGCGGCATCGTTTTCTTGTCGGCCATTGCAATTTTTATTTATCCATTTATTGAGCATGTCCGAAAGGATATAATCAACGGAATGAGGGACGATAAACCGAATGATTGCGACTAATGGATGGCTCAACCCTTATAGATTTCAATAAAAAGTTCACCGCCTTGATTGCCAAAACCACAGAGGTAGCAGAAGAAAGCATTGAACCGCCTTTACGGTTCAACCAAGATATGGGTATGGATTCGCTTGATATGGTCAATTTGGTTGTAGAATTTGAAAACGAGTTTCATGTAGAGTTTACCGATGATGAAGCTGAGAAAATAATAACCGTAAAAGACGCAAGGGAACTACTGATGAAAAAATTGAAACCTGTATTATAAGAAATGCAAGACAAACCTAAAGAACCATAATCATATTGAGTTTGCAAGTGACATACAAACACCCTTTGACTAGTATTTAAACTAAATAATCTATAATCAATTTAATATGCTGAATACAAATCACCAACATACCTTCGATGAGCAGGGCAACATGACCTGTTGTTCATTGGAAGATAAAATTTATGCCAGGGCCAATCAGAAAGGCAACACGCACAGCGATGACGATGGCCATGACCATGCCCCAAAAGAGCAAAGCACTTTTCAACTGTTTATGCCTGCATTGGTCAGTTTGGCTTTGCTGCTTATCGCCATTGCCATTGATAATTATTGGCATCCTTCATTTTTTACAGGCTGGGTTAGATTGGCGTGGTATATGACCGCTTATTTGCCTGTTGGCTTCCCGGTGGTAAAAGAAGCCTTGAAAGCGATTAGGAAAAAAGAATTTTTCACTGAATTTTTATTGATGAGTATCGCCACTATCGGTGCATTTTCCATTGGCGAATACCCCGAGGGTGTGGCCGTGATGTTGTTCTATGCCATCGGAGAAGTGTTCCAAACATTGGCTGTAAAAAGAGCCAAGGGAAACATTAAAGCCTTGCTCGACCAACGTCCTGATGAAGTGACTATAATAGAAAACAACAACGCACGAACGGTGAAAGCTGAATCGGTAACTATCGGAACTATCATTCAGTTAAAACCAGGTGAAAAATTGGCATTGGATGGTGTGTTGCTTTCAGATGCAGCCTCTTTCAATACGGCCGCGCTCACAGGCGAAAGCAAACCCGATACAAAACAAAAAGATGAGACCGTATTGGCGGGGATGATTAATCTCAACACTGTTTCGTTGGTGAAGGTGACAACCGCTTACACTGATAGCAAGCTTTCAAAAATTTTAGACTTGGTTCAAAATGCCACTGCGCAAAAAGCGAAAACAGAATTGTTCATTCGCACCTTTGCCAAGTATTATACGCCTATTGTAGTTCTGTTGGCTCTATTGATTTGTGTGTTGCCATACTTTCTCGTTGCCGATTATCAATTCCGCGATTGGCTCTATCGTTCATTGGTGTTCTTGGTCATTTCATGTCCGTGTGCATTGGTGATTTCGATACCGCTCGGCTACTTTGGCGGCATCGGTGCTTCTTCGCGCAACGGTATCTTATTCAAGGGCAGCAACTATTTGGATATTGTTGCTTCCATCAAAAACGTGGTGATGGACAAAACAGGCACACTTACCGAAGGCGTGTTTAAAGTACAGCAAGTGCAAATGCAATCAGGTTTTGATGAAAAGGAAATTCTTGAGTTGGTCAATGCGTTGGAGAGCAAAAGCACGCATCCCGTTGCCACTGCCATCCATCAATATGTGGGCGATGTAAATCCCAAAATTGAGTTAACGGGTGTAGAAGAAATAGCAGGGCATGGATTGAAAGCAACCGTCAACGGAAAAGAACTACTGGTAGGCAATTTCAAACTGATGAACAAGTTTGACATCAAGCACGATGTGGATGTGAGCAGCATTGTTTACACAGTAATCGCCATTGCCTTTGATAAAAAATTTGCAGGCTACATCACCATTGCCGACCAGATAAAAGAAGATGCCAAAACGGCCATCGAACAACTCCACCGCTTGGGCGTAAAGACAACCATGCTCAGTGGCGACAAAAGTTCGGTGGTAAATTTCGTTGCCAAAGAACTCAACATTGACAATGCCTTTGGCGACCTGCTGCCCGAAGACAAAGTGAACAAGGTGAAAGAATTAAAAGCCCGAGGCGAAAGCGTTGCCTTTGTGGGCGATGGTGTAAACGATGCGCCCGTAGTGGCGTTGAGCGATGCAGGCATAGCGATGGGCGGCCTCGGCAGCGATGCCACCATTGAAACAGCCGATATTGTAATTCAAGACGATAGGCCATCAAAGATTCCGATGGCCATCAACATAGGCAAAACAACCAAGCGCATTGTTTGGCAAAACATTACACTTGCCTTTGTAGTAAAAGCAGTTGTCTTAGTGTTGGGCGCTGGAGGTTTAGCTACCATGTGGGAAGCTGTATTCGCAGATGTGGGCGTGGCTTTGTTGGCAATATTGAATGCGGTGAGGATTCAGAGGATGAAATTTTGAAATCAAGCTCATGAAATTAAGTATAAGCATTATGTCAAATCTTCGGTTGGGTATCTGCTTACTGATTCTAAGTTTTGGTTTCCTACCAAAGCAATCATTTGCAGGCCTTAAATGGATTGATGTGGGTATCAACGGACTTACCTGTTCATTATGCACACGAAGCGTGGACAGGAGCATAAGTCGATTGGAATTTGTTGACAGCATAACGATGAGTCTGGAAAACACAGAGGGAAGAATTTATGTGAAAGATGTTGCCGCTATTGATTTAAAAAGAATAACAAAAGCAATTACCGATGCTGGCTTTTCAACTCGGTTCGTGCGCCTACAATTTGATTTTAAAGATATACCAATCGACAAGGGCGGTTTTTTTGCCTTTAAGGGGCAGCGTTACCAATGGCTTCAATACAAGAGCAACCCACCGCCAAATGGCATTTCGCTAACATTGATCAACGAGGGGTTTCTTCCCAAAAAAGAAAGCAGTCAATGGAAAAAGAAATTGGGAATCACTTTTAATCACAGCATATTGTATTTGATACATGAAATGTAAGCCAGTTCTAATTTGTGTTTTTTTGTTACCAGCCTTAGAACCCTGTGTTTCACAAGAGCTATTTCCCTTGAATGAACCGGCCAGTTCGGTACCAAAAAATGTAGTTGGCCTCAGGGTGTTCAATCAAAATTATAAGGAAATGGATCTTACCCGATCTATGTACGCCATACGTGTAATGTACGGGGTTACATCAAAACTATCGGTACTAATGACTGGCTCATTATCGAATCACCATGACAGGAAATTGCCACCTGATTTGGTTAATCACAAGCATACAGGAAATCAAACCAACTATTATACGCAAAGCCCTAAGCGGGGTGTGGTCTATCCGTATTTATTCAGCGGAGTTCACTTCTTTGCAAAATACCGCTTTGTGTCGATTGACAAAAAGAATGGTCACTTCAGGATAGCGGGTTATGGCGAATGGTCGAAACTGGCAGTAGCTCATGATGAAGCCGAGCCTAACTTAATGGATGATACCGGAGGATATGGATATGGAGTTATCACAACGTTGCTTAAAAACCGTTTTGCTGTATCGCTCACCAGTGGATTGATTAAGCCTGACTCATACTCCGAAACACAACCTGACATCACGGGCGGCCCTGATTTACCAACCACAATTTATTTCGGTGATGCCATCCGGTATGACCTGTCGTTTGGGTACCGCCTCGCGCCTAAACGCTATACTGACTATGACCAACCCAACTGGAATATCTATTTGGAATTTCGTGGTCGGAAATACGAGGCTGCAAAAGTTATTCAAAATGGCGTAGAGTTAGCTTCAAATTCTATTCCCTTAGCGGCTGGTTCCTACGTAGAAGTCCACCCCGGCATTCAGCGCATTGTAAAATCTAATCTCAGAATTGACTTTTCGGTAGGTTTAAGTTTAGTTGGTAATTCGTATGTTCGATTCACACCGATATGGGAATTAGGTATTCAAAGATATTTTTATCGGAAGTGAACTATTAGTCTGTATAAAATGACCTATCGAGAACCTAAACCCAAAAATGCCGTTCATCAACCAGTGAACAAGTTAATTTGTCATTTCCTTATCGGGTTTTATTCACTCGGCACGTTGCTTTTGCCTTTAGGGGATTTTTCTTTCTTGACCGAAATTCCGCAGATGTATCGAAATTGCCAATCTACCGAGCACACGGATATGAATGCGTTTGACTTCATCACCGACCACCTTGTAAACATTGACGGCCTATTTGACAAACATCAGAACGGGGATGACCAACGGCCACATAAAAGCCACCCCGTTCAACATCGCTCTGTTTCATTTTTCTCATTTTCCACTTGCCTTACATATTCAATAGCCAAACCCTACATAACCGAAATCAAAGAGTCGGTAAGTGGGGTTAGTTTTATTAGAGATGGCTATCTATCCGAAGTTTTTAAACCACCATCACCTATCAGTTCAGCTTACAGCCTTCCATCCATGTAGGCGTCAATTTCTTTTTTCAACTATTTTAAAATTATAATCACAATGAAAAAAATATTTTCTATTGTGGTGGCTGCTTTGGTGGCCATCACAGGCTTTGCTCAGTCTAAAGCACCGCAGTCTGTTACAGATGCGTTTCATGCCAAATTTCCAGATGCACTAAACGTTAAGTGGGACAAAGAGGGTAAGCATGAATACGAAGCGGGGTTTGATTGGAACGGCAAAAAGTGTTCGGCCAATTTCGCAGATACAGGCGAATGGCTCGAAACCGAGAGCCCTTTATCGTTTACTGATTTGCCCGAACGGGTCAGGGAGGTTTTTAACTCAACTCATAAAAAGGTTGCCATCGTAGCGGTGGCCAAGATTGACACTTCTAAAGGCGCAGTCAAATATGAGATTGAATTTAAAAACGGAATCAAGACGGATGAAGTTTTTTACTCAGCCAACGGCACAGAAGTAAAATAGTCATGTAGTCAAGCGGAAGGAACTGAGTTCCTTCCGCTATTTCATTTTATTTACACGAATAATATGTCCACACTATTTTTAATATTTATTTGTAGCTACATAGCCTTTTCATTAAGTACGATTTGTGGTGGCGGTGCCGGGCTTATTCTGATGCCTATCCTAGGCAATCTTTTACCCATCAATCAAGTCCCATCGGCTTTATCCATTGGTACTTTTACGAGTTCATCATCACGGTTTGTAGCATTCTACAAAAACATCGATTGGTCAATTGTCAAATACTTTGTTCCCGCTGCTTTGCCCGCTGTGTGGCTGGGTGCATGGTTGTTGCGGTTTATCAATCCAATCTACTTAGAGATTGCAATGGGTGTTTTTTTAGTTGCTAACCTTCCTTTTGCATTAAGAAAAAGCAATATTGACCAAGAGGGCAAGAAGTTATCTCATTCTCAATTTATTCTCATTGGCTTTTTTGCTGGGTTCCTATCTGGGATTACGGGTGTTGTAGGCTTACTTTTTAATAGCTTCTACTTACGGCATGGTTTGACCAAAGAAGAAATTGTGGCTACACGGGCGGCAAATGAAGTGACCCTGCATCTGATTAAAATTGTTCTTTATGCACTCTTCGGTTTGATAAACGCTAATGTCATTACAATCGGCTTAGTGGTTGCAACATCGGCCATCTTATCAACCGTTTCAATGAGATGGATATTACCTAAGCTAAGCGAGTTCGTTTTCAAAAAAATTGGATATTGGGCAATGGTTGTTTCGGGTGTGGTTATGCTCGCCCAATCGGGCAATAGCTTGTTGGATGCAAATAAGGGTTCAATAACGTATGGCTTTTTATCAAAAGGCGTAGAGTCAAAACTGCAATGGCAAAACGCCAACTATGCACTTGAATTTACGTATGATGAAGGCTTTGAATTTGAACAAGTAATTCCGTTTTCTGAACTGACCCATCAACAGCAGCAAATGGTAATCGCAGGGCAGGGCGATGCAGATAAAATCATTATCGAAACTGTTTACACTTTTGATGAAAACTACTACGAAGCCTACTATTTTAAAGGAGACAATCTATTAAGGAAGATTGAGTTTAAATAGACGAGACAAAAAAGAAGAGCTTTTGAAAGTTTAGTTGGAGATATTGTATTCATGGGTTACGGTTGATACCGCTGCACCTTGTTAGTAATCCGCTGAATTGAAATCCTTTACAACTTTGTGTATATTTAATCAAACGTAATCTGATTTCATGACTTTAATCATGTTTTGATAAAACGACTGTCATAATTTGTTTTGGTTTAGCATCGTTCTTTTGTTCTAAGAATTGGAAATGATAAGCCTCAAAACCATACGGAAGTTTAGGTGTTCCTTGGCAGGAATTGTCATCTTGTCCATGGTATCGGTTTTGAGTTGTGACTTTCTCTGCGATGTGGGGTTAATTTCTATTCAAACGGCTCTGCCTTCACGCATATCAAAATCCACAGCCCATAGTCATTCTGATAAAAAACATACCAATCATCATCATCAGAATAAGGCCGAGAGCCACCCATCACACGATCACGGTACCGGCAAGCATGAACACAATGCAACCGACAAAGACGGAGGCTGCTGTGATGATCTGACTCGGGCGTTCTATTCTACTCTAGCCAATGCTCCTTCTACATTAAATAATTTGGGTCACTCATTGGAATTGCGGCTCATCAAGATATTCATGCTGCCATGTGTTTTGAATGAGAACTTACTTGATAACCTTACAATACTTTCTCCGAACAATAATCATGCAAATGGCCCTCTTGGACTTTTGCACACCGGCCAACGTATTTGTATTCTTTTCTGCACTTTCCTTATTTAAGTCATTCGACTCATTGCCTCTACTTGCTACGAGTTAATAGCAAGCATTGCATGTTTGTTTCCTATTCTCAAGTTCTGAGAGGATAACAAAAATTTCCGTTCATTTTTTTAGTACCTAAAACCCATCGGGGTTGCATTATGAAAATATTCAAGTTGCATATTAAAAACATGCTTTGCGATCGCTGCATTTATGTAGTGCGGCAGATTTTAAATCAGTTCAATGTCTTACGGGTAAAAATCGAACTCGGCCAAGTTTCATTCTTATCAGCAAACGAGCATATCCTCCCGTTGCTGGAAAAAAGACTTAACGAATTCAACCTGCAAATTATTCATTCAAAGGATGAACAGATTATTGAATCCATCAAACTGGAGGTAAAGCGATACCTCGATGAGATCGAACAGCATGACAAGGCTGGCAAGTTTTCAGACTTTGTGGAGAAGCGATTGTCGAAGAATTACTATAACCTGAGCAAACTATTCAGTCGTACAGAAAAAATTACAATTGAGGCCTATTTGATTAGACAACGAATTGAACGGGTGAAGAGACTGCTCCGGGAAGACCAACTCACACTAAATGAAATAGCAGATCGTATGCACTACACCAACGTACAGCATCTTTCATCGCAATTTAGGAAGGTCACAGGTTTTTCGGTACGCGAGTATAAAAAGCTGCAACGCACGGAACACTCTCACAAATCACTGATGGAGGTCCTTGCTGAAATTCACACCAAGGGATTTGTCAATGCCTTTGACATACACAAGAATAAAATAATTGTAGCAGGCAATTCAAAGAGCGTGAAGGATGTGACGATAAAAGAAGTTTATCGCTTTGACGAAACACCAAATTCGCTGGGAGACAATGCCCTTTACACCATTGAGGATGACCGGGGTAATAAGGGCTATTTGATTTGTAAACCATAACGGAAAGCATCAGGTGGCAATTAAGTATAAATAATAGTCAGAATAATTTGCCACAAGACACGAGGACAAAACGATTTTTAACGTACAGCAATTTATGGTAGAAAAAATAATCAGTTGGGCCATTCACAATCGATTCATGGTGTTGATCGGCATCGTGATGATTACGATTGGAGGTATTTATTCTATCCGGGAAACGCCTGTTGATGCAATTCCCGATCTGTCCGAAAACCAGGTGATCGTATTCACGGAGTGGATGGGACGCAATCCGCAGATCATGGAAGATCAGATCACGTATCCGCTTGTAACAAACCTTCAGGGTATTCCCAAAATAAAAACCATTCGTGCCGCATCGATGTTCGGCATGAGTTTTATCTTCGTCATCTTCGAAGATGATGCAGAGATTTATTGGGCGCGCACGCGGGTCTTGGAGCGCCTTAACTACGCACAAAAATTTCTTCCTCCCGGCATTTCACCCACACTCGGACCCGATGGAACAGGTATTGGTCATGTGTTCTGGTATACGTTAAAGGGTGATGGATATAACTTAGGCGAGTTGCGCGCCTTGCAGGACTGGTATGTAAAATTCGCCCTCCAGAATGTAAAAGGTGTAAGCGAGGTTGCTTCCTATGGTGGATTTCAAAAGCAATATCAGGTAGCCATTGATCCGCATAAGCTCATCTATTATGGAGTACCCTTGATGGACGTAGCGAAAGCGGTTGTTAATAATAACAGGGATGTCGGTGGCAGTCTCTTTGAGATGAACGACATGGGTTACATGATCCGCGGGCTTGGATACATCAAGACACCGGAAGATATCGAGAATATTTCTGTAGGAACTTATCGCTC
Organism: Bacteroidota bacterium; assembly: GCA_018267275.1. Classification (GTDB taxonomy): domain Bacteria; phylum Bacteroidota; class Bacteroidia; order Cytophagales; family Cyclobacteriaceae; genus ELB16-189. Next base: position 369,596 of record JAFDYV010000003.1, read on the forward strand.
TATCCCCATACGACTGAAAGATGTTGCCCACATCCAAATGGGTGGTGAGTTAAGATTGGGAATCATCGAAGAAAACGGAGAAGGTGAAGCGGTTGGTGGTATTGTAGTGATGCGTTATGGTGAGAATGCCAAAGACGTTATTGAGCGCGTGAAGGTGAGGATAGAGGAATTTAAAAAGGGCCTTCCAGAAGGTGTTGAATTTCATATTGCTTATGACCGTAGCGGACTTATCGATGATTCCATTAACACATTGTCCGAAGCGTTGTGGCAGGAAATACTGATCGTATCCGTAGTGGTTGTACTCTTCCTCTTCCACGTTCGCAGCGGCCTTGTGGCCATTGCTTCTATTTTACTTTCCGTGCTGATAGGTTTTATCCTAATGAAGGTTTTTGGAGTGACATCTAACATCATGTCGCTGGGGGGAATTGCCCTAGCGATAGGCGATGTCGTTGATCCCGGAATTGTAATGGCAGAAAATGCTTACCGGTCGTTGACTAACCGGGTACTACAGAAAAATGCTAGCGATGAAAACAACTGAAAAACAACGTATAGGGCACACCAAAGAAATTTCTGATGAGGAACGTGTGACCATTATAGAAGAATCATCTAAAACAGTTGGGCGATCTATCTTCTTCTCCGTGATCATTATGATCGTCTCCTTTGCTCCGGTTCTTTTTCTTACGGGTCAGGAAAGCAAATTATTTTCTCCGTTAGTATTAACGAAAACATTTTCGCTACTGGGTGCCGCCTTGTTGGCCATAACCGTATCGCCCATGCTGGCGAGGATATTTGTAAAAGGACGGTTGGTGCCGGAGAGCCGTAATCCGGTATCGAACTTCTTTGTTAGAATTTATACACCGGTTATACGCCTTTGCCAGCGATTTAAATATGTAACTCTTGCAATCTGTTTTGTATTAGTTGCGGGTAGTACACCTTTTGTACTCAATCTTGGCACCGAGTTCATGCCTCCATTGGATGAAGGTTCCCTATTGATGATGCCTGTCACCTTGCCCGATGTTTCCAATGCGGAGGCAAAGCGTATAATACAAATACAGGATCGCATATTAAAAAGTATTCCTGAAGTAGAAAATGTACTGGGCAAGGCAGGACGTGCTTATACGGCTACGGACAACTCTCCGATGGCGATGATTGAAACCATTGTGGTGCTCAAACCAAAATCAAAATGGAGAGAAGGGATGACGAAAGAAAAACTCATCGCTGAGATGAACGAGCGCGTTCGTATTCCCGGGGTGGTGGTGGGATGGACACAGCCAATCATAAACCGGATCAACATGCTTTCTACTGGCATCCGCACCGATGTTGGAGTGAAAGTATTCGGCTCAAATCTCGACTCGCTATTCATCCTTACGGCCGAAATTGAAAAAGCACTAAGAGGTATTAACGGATTAACCGACCTCTATCTGGAGCAACTCACCGGTGGGAAATACCTCAATATAAAAATCAACCGCGAAGCAATTGCCCGCTATGCACTCAGCGTAGAAGATGTGAACATGGTCATTGAAACGGCTTTGGGTGGTATGATTTTGACAAACACGGTTGAAGGACGTGAGCGTTTCACAATTACAGTCAGACTCGCACAAGATTACCGAAATGATCTTGATGAGATTAAGCGCGTGCCTGTACAAACATCTTCGTTTGGTGTTGTTCCCCTGTCTGCACTGGCAGACATTACGGTAGTAGAAGGACCACCCATGATCAATTCGGAAAACACGAGACTTCGCGGAACAGTGTTGTTCAACGTGCGAGGCCGAGATATGGGAAGTGTTGTAAATGAAGCGAAAGCAAAAATCGATGAGCAATTTAAAAAACTCCCAAAGGGCTACTACATCCAGTGGAGCGGTCAATACGAAAACCAGGTACGTGCTGAAAAACGATTAATGATCATCATTCCTATTACCCTGCTGGTTATCGGTATCATCCTTTACATCACATTCCACACTTTTCGAGAAGTAATTATTGTATTTGTTGGCATACCTGTGGCCTTGGTGGGAGGAGTTTACTCTTTGTACTTCTATAACGTAAACTTTTCTGTAGCCGTAGCGGTAGGATTTATCGCCTTATTCGGAGTAGCTGTAGAGACAGGTGTTTTGATGATTGCTTACATGAATGATTCTATCAAACGATTGGTGGGTAGCAAGAAAGAAACAAACCAGTCCATTGAAAAAGCAGACTTGCACAATGCCATTTTCGAAGGTGCAGTACCGCGTGTGAGACCGTTGCTGATGACCGTATTGGCTAACATCCTGGGTTTAATCCCGATACTCATCTCTACAGGCACAGGCAGTGATGTGATGAAGCCCATTGCCATACCCTTTGTGTTCGGCCTGGTCTCTTCTACCGTTTTCGTACTGGTGGTGCTGCCGGTATTCTACCAGGTGGTCAGAGAATATGAATTAAAAAAAACCGGAACCCTCAAAGTATTGGATATTGAAGAATAACAAGATGGGAAAAATCACTCTCTATATAATGGTCGGCTTATCCATACTCTTTTACGGGTGTAAAAAAGAATCGCATGATGAACACGGCAAACAAGGATCTCAACCGGGCGATGAGGCAAGCCAAAAAGCTCTTTCTATTTCAGCGGAACCAACTAACCGGAAAGTTATTTCAAGCCAGGCGTTAGTAAAGCCAGTAAAGCAACTTCAATCAAGTCCGGTTAAAGCCTATGGATTTATTTCCCTTGATGAACGCAGGAGCAACCAGGTATCTGCACGGGTAGGTGGTCGCATCGAAAGGCTTTATGTAAAATATGAAAATCAATTTGTGCGTAAAGGTGATAAAATCCTTGAACTGTATAGCCCCGATCTTAATACCAATCAGGAAGAACTCCTCTATGCACATAAAGTTGACCCCGAAGGTGAAATCACAAAGCATGCTGCCCATAAACTTAAACTTTTGGGAATAACCGATGCCCAGATAAAACAAATTATCGAATCGGGTAAAACGCTCTTTACACTTTCCATCTACAGTCTGTATGACGGATATATTTTTTATTCTCCATCAACCCCAATGTCCCCAGCGGGAACGGCAATGGCTTCTTCGGGAGGAAGTAAAATGGGTGGTGGTATGGGTTCAGGTTCACGGCAAAAACAGCCGGCCTCATCTTCTACAACTTCAGCGTCCGGACCAATCCGTGAAGGAGCATACGTTTCGCCAGGGCAAACGCTTTTTTGGATCAACGATCTTCGTGAGGTATGGGGTATTCTGTCCGTGGACAACCTTCATCAGGATGAAATAGCGATGAATGACAGTGTAACAATGGTGAGTGAGTTAATTCCTGATAAACCGATTAAGACGATTGTACGATACATCGAGCCGCAATATGCCACAGGTCAGAAGTTCATCCAGGTTCGGGTGTATCTGTCAAATACTGATAGAAACCTTCGTATCAATTCGCTAGTAGAAGCTACCATCCACCCAAAAACAAAAGAGTCGTTCACGTTGCCAGCAACCAGCATTCTGTACTTGGGCGGAAGGCAGGCCGTATGGAAAAAGGTGGGGCAAACCGAACAGGGCGCTCACATATTGGAAATCCGGTTCGTGAGGCTTGGCCCGGTTTCGCAAGGACGGGTAACCGTGTTGAGCGGATTGGAGGCTGACGATGAAGTGGCGCTGGATGCCGGGTACTTGATGGATCGTGAAAGTTTGGTTAAACCAGAGTGAGTCATGCAAAGAAATACGATTTATATATCCCTATTAATTCTCCTTCTCTCAGCATCCTGCGGAAAGAAACCCGAGCAGGCGCACCAAGTACATGGCGATAAGCATGAAGCGATGCTCACCTTAACAGAACAGGAAAGAGTCGTGGCTAACATTCAGATTGATACTGCGCAAATCAAAACAATCTTTGAAGAAACAACACTGATTGGCACCGCTGCGGTTGATGAACGGAATATCAATATCGTCAGCTCCCGTGTAAAGGGCAGAATCGACAAACTTTTTGTGCGCAACCCCGGCACCTATGTAAACACCGGAGATCCCCTATACAGTATCTATAGCGAAGAACTTCTGTCATACGAAAATGAATACCTGCTGGCTATCGATGAAAATAAAAAAGCGACAACTCAAAAAGAGATTACCCAAAGAATGATTGAAGCGGCCCGGAGACGCCTTGAGCTTTGGACGCTGACCGAAAAACAAATCAACGAGCTTGAAAAAACGAAAAGCATTTCGCCACTGATCACCTTCTACTCTAACCGCAGCGGGTACTTGTCCGAATTACTTGTGCGCGAAGGTGAGTACACGGAGATCGGCAGCCCCATGTTCCGCCTGGCCGACTTAAATAGCTTATGGATCGAAGCCCAATTATACAGCAGTGAGCTCAATTACCTGAAACAGTCACCGACTCTGGAAGTGGAATTTGAAGCTTTTCCGGGTGAACGCATCAAAGGTGAGATTGTGTATGATAACCCGCGACTGGAGGACAATACGAAGATCAACCTCGTGCGCATCAAAGTTAACAATCAGAAAGGAAATTATAAGCCTGGCTTGATGGCCTATGTCTACTTAAAGCGCAACCGAAAAGAAACCCTGGCAATACCAAAGTCAGCGCTACTGCTGGAAAACAATGTAATCGTTTGGGTGGAAACACCTGACGGCATGTTCGAGCAGCGCATGGTAGATATCGGTATCCAGAATAAACGTGAAGTGGAAATACTCAATGGACTATTACCGGGCGACAAGGTAGTGACCCGTGGTGGTTTTCTGTTGAACAGCGCCTGGAAAGTAAAACAAGGTGGCGGTGCGATGAGTGGGATGAAGATGTGAAAAGATGTTCCTTGTTTTAAGTATAGTATGTTAAATCTAAAGCTCTGCGTAAAGGTTAGTTAAGTATAACGAGCGCACGAAAAAGTTATAGGTAATGGCATGCTTCGATTCTGTCCCAAATTAAAATCATATTTTGAACTGACTTTCGTCATTCACCAGGTATGCAACTAATTACATATTTGCCTATGCAATCAAATACATAGTTAAATGGTTAAAAAAATTAAACCTGGTAAGTATGACTGGAATGAATTGGCCGATACGCTGAAATCGGTTGCGCATTGCGATCGCCTGGCCATTATTCACCTGCTGTGCAATTGCGACTGTGATCAATTAGAAGTAAAGAATATTTACAGCGCCCTGCATTTGGAGCAGTCGACAACTTCGAGACACTTAAACGTTATGAAAAAAGGGGGCTTATTAAAACGCGAGGTGAAGAACGGCAAGACGTATTACGGATTTAACGCAGAAAACATCGCAGCGCTTTGCCTGAAAAAAATCCTGACAGACAGAAAATGATAACATAACCTTCAATTAAAAATAACAATTAGCCAAAGTTATTAGGTCATAGTAATGCGTGAGGGTGTACGACAAAAATGCAATCTCACGCAAAGACGCAAAGGCCGCAATGTTTCTTTGAATTACTTTTACTTTGCGTTCTTGGCAACTTAGCGTGAAAAATAAAGGGGTTTGCAAAACTGTCGTACACCCATGCGTACTTAACGTTTTAAAAAAGAAAAATATGGTGAACAAAATAATCGATTCAGTAACTTGTAATGCATTATCAGAACATGTATGGTACAGTCTCTCATAAAATTTTCTATCCACAACCGGTTCCTCATCCTGCTGTTGGCAGGCGGCCTTTTTGTGTGGGGCGTGATGGCGGTTCAAAGAAATCCCATTGATGCTATCCCCGACTTATCCGAAAACCAGGTGATCGTTTTTACGGAGTGGATGGGCCGAAGCCCTCAACTGATCGAAGATCAGATTACCTACCCGTTAGTATCTAACCTGCAAGGTATTCCGCGTATTAAAACCATACGGGCCGCATCCATGTTCGCGATGAGTTTTGTGTATGTCATTTTTGAAGATGACGTGGATATTTATTGGGCCCGTACCCGTGTGCTGGAAAGATTAAATTATGCGCAAAGGTTATTGCCCACAGGAATAACTCCCGCACTTGGCCCCGATGCCACCGGTGTAGGCCAGGTTTTTTGGTATCATCTAAACGCTCCCAATATGGATTTGGGAGAACAGCGTGCCTTACAGGATTGGTATATCAAACTTGCGCTTCAAACGGTAAAAGGCGTTGCCGAAGTGGCTTCGTTCGGTGGGTTTGAAAAACAATATCAGATCGTTTTGGATCCAATCAAGCTTCAGTATTACAACATCTCACTGATGGATGTCATGAACAAAGTTAAGACGAACAACAATGACGTTGGAGGAAGAAAATTTGAGATGAGCGACATGGGCTATATCATACGGGGACTCGGTTACCTCAAGAAAAAAGAAGACGTAGAAATTATAGCACTGGGAGAATATAAAGGCATTCCTGTGCGCGTAAAAGATGTTGGTACGGTGCAGATGGGAGGCGATCAGCGGCTTGGCATTTTTGATGCCAATGGCGAAGGCGAAGTAGTTGGGGGAATGGTAGTGATGCGTTACGGGCAAAATGCCGATGAAGTGATAAAAGCGGTGAAGGTTAAGATAAAGGAAATTCAAACGGGTATGCCGGAAGGCGTAACCTTCGCCACCTCTTACGACCGGAGCGGCCTGATTGAAGCCGCTCTCGAAAACGTGAAAGGCAAGATAGAAGAGGAGATGATCGTGGTTTCCCTGGTGGTGCTGCTGTTTCTTTTTCATTGGCGTAGTGCCATGAGCATTATCATCCAGATACCCATTACGCTCGCCATCAGTTTCATATTGCTCGATGCATTTGGAATCTCATCCAACCTGATGTCGTTAACCGGCATTGCGCTGGCCATCGGGGTGATCGTGGATAATGGGATCATCATGTCGGAAAATGCCTACAGGCGATTGAGCGAATGGCAGAACAGTGATAACCCTGAAAATATTGATATATGAAATGGCCCAACACACCTTACACGCATGGAGAAATGATGACGCGCCAAGCCTATGATAATATCTATGCGGGACTCTTTCGTTCGTCCGCTTTAAAATAAACATAAGCACATGAAATGCCCATCAGCAAAGCAGACCCAAAGGAATGATAATCAGGCATGGGCATTCAATCTGACCTTAACCTAAAAATTATTAACAGATGAAACTCTGGAATAAAATAAAACAACTCTTTAATAAGAACGCACCGACATATCGTAAGATACCCGAAGATATCCGCATAAAACTGATTGAAGCTGCAAGCATACAGGTATCGCGTGGTGTCTTCTTTTCAACTGTCATTATCATCGCGTCATTCTTGCCCGTGTTTTTGCTGACCGGCCAGGAAGGAAAACTATTTCACCCTTTGGCTTTTACTAAAACATTCATTATGGCGGTAGATGCCATACTGGTAGTAACCCTTGCACCTGTGCTGATTTCCTTTTTTATGAAGGGAAGGTTTTTGCCGGATAATGTTAATCCTGTTAACCGCGGGCTTGAAAAGGTTTATGAACCTTTAATTAGAGCCTGTATCAAAAGAAGATGGTGGACACTCGGAGTGAACATAGCTGCCCTGGTTGTAAGCATTCCTATGATCATGAGCCTGGGCCGCGAGTTCATGCCACCTCTGGACGAAGGTTCGCTTTTGTTCATGCCGGTCATGCAACCCGATGTTTCCAATTCAGAAGTAAAACGGCTGATACAAGTGCAGGACAAGATGATCAAAACAGTACCCGAAGTGGCACACGTGCTGGGCAAGGCAGGAAGAGCATATACGCCCACTGATAACTCGGCCATCAGCATGGTGGAGACCATCATCATACTCAAGCCAAGAAAAGAGTGGAGAAAAGGCGTTGACACCGATAGCATCATCAACGAACTCAATAAAAAAGTTCAATTGCCCGGTGTGTTCAATGCGTGGACCATGCCCATAATCAACCGCATCAACATGCTTTCCACCGGTATCCGTACCGATGTAGGCGTGAAAGTGTTTGGGCAAAATTTAGATTCCATTAATGTATTGGCGCAAAAAATGAAAGTGGCGATGGAAGGTGTGCCCGGTGTAGCAGACTTGTATGTAGAACCTATTACTGGCGGAAAGTATATTGATGTTGTGGTTAAGCGCGAGGAAATCGGAAGATATAACCTGAGTGTTGATGATGTAAACGCGGTTGTTGAAGGCGCCCTCGGAGGCATGCGCCTTACCACTACAGTAGAAGGGCGGCAGCGTTTTAATGTAAACGCCAGATTTGGTCAGGATTTTCGAGAAAATATAGAATTACTAAAAAAGCTTCAGGTAAATACCATGAAGTTCGGGCCTATTCCCCTGGAGGCTGTGGCAGAAGTGAAAATTACCGAAGGCCCTCCTGCCGTTTACTCTGAAGATGCGATGTTAAGAGGAACTATTCTGTTTAATGTTCGCGGCAGAGACCTGGGAAGTACCGTAGAGGATGCACAAAAAAGGCTGACTGAAATGGTGAAGAAACTTCCTAAGGGATATTATGTGAAATGGAGCGGAAACTACGAAAACCTGATCCGTGGCGAAAAAACACTAAAGATGATTTTACCCGTAGTGCTGGTGGTGATTTTCATGTGCATGTATTTCGCTTTTCACTCAGCCCGCGAATCATTTTTTAGTCTTATCTCGCTTCCCTTTGCTCTTATTGGCGGAGCTTATATGATTTATTTCTGGGGCGTGAATATTTCAATAGCGGTTGCTGTGGGTTTCATAGCCTTGTTTGGCCTGGCAGTGGAAACCAATATCGTTATGGTGATTTACCTGAACGATGCCATGCAGCAACTGGTGAAGAAGAAAGGGAACTCTGCCGACACCATCACCAATGAAGATCTAAAAGAATATGTCATAGCAGGTGCGGCCAAAAGGCTGCGGCCCAAACTGATGACGGTAAGCGTGTCGCTTTTTGGTTTGGTGCCCATCCTGTGGAGCTCAGGTGTTGGCAGCGATGTAATGATACCCATTGTATTGCCCATGGTTGGTGGTGTGCTTACTTCTTCCACTTTCATTCTACTCGTAACCCCACTGATATTTTTAATGAACAAAGAATACGAATTGCGCAAGCACGGTAAACTTGAGGTGATGGATGTGAAACACTAAATGCACCGGCCATGATAATATTCAAAGAAGTCATTACTATGAAATGCCCATCAGCAAAGCAAACCCAAAGGAATGGTAATCAAGTCTGGGCATTCCCTGCCCGTCAGGTCAGGCGGGCATCTGACCTAAATTAAAAGTTATTAACAGATGAAACAGATAATAAAAAAACCGATAGCGCTATTTGTTCTTGGGCTATGTCTTGTGCAGGGCCATCGGGCAAAGGCTCAACAGGTCACATCGCTCAATACCATACTTGATTCTATTACCGTTGTCAATCCAAGCCTGAAGGTGTATGATGCAGAGATAGCCTCCCTTGATGCAGCGGCCAAAGGCGCGCGCTCGTGGATGGCGCCTGAAGTTGGTGTTGGGCCTTTTATGACACCCTACAACTCCTCCCTTTGGAAATCGAAAGATGGGGCACCGGGAAACGGACAAATTTCAATGTCCATACAGCAGATTATTCCGAATCCCAAACGGCTTAATGCCGATTACAAGTATATGTCTTACCTGTCAAAGGTGGAACGTGAGCGAAAAGGCAGCCAGCTAAATGAGTTGGTAGCAGAAGCCAAGGCGAACTACTATGAATGGATTGTTTTTAAAAAGCGATTGATCATTCTTGATGATAATGAAAAGTTGTTGACCTACTTGATTCAAAGCGCTGAATTACGGTACAAGAACAACCTTGAAAAAATTAATGCTTACTATAAGGCAAAAGCTGCATTGGGCGAAGTTGAAAGGATGCGCGTAATGTCGCTGAATGAAATACGAAAGCGCCAGGCAGTGATCAATACGTTGCTTTTCAGGGATAAGAATACAGTGTTTGACATTGACACTGCCCTTCAGTACAAAGACTACAGCAATATTTTTTTTGACAGTGCACTGCTCATTCAAAACCGTACCGACATCAAAGCGATTGAGCGCGAGATGGACGTGAACCGCTTAAAAGTTGAAACTGAGCGTACACGTCTGTTGCCGGAGTTTGGCGTGCGTTATGAAAACATGTATGCCTGGGCAAACCAACCGCAATTATTTTCCCTGCAAGGACTGGTTCGCATTCCGTTGGCACCGTGGTCGGCAAAAATGAACAAGGCCAATATTAAGAGTCTTCATTGGAAAAATGAATCTCTGCAACAGCAAAGGGAAACGGTTATCAATCAGGCGCAGGGTATGGGCACTCAGATCAGGATCGAAATCATTAACAGCACACGGCAGCTAAAACTCTACGAAGAAAAAATTATCCCTGCCTTGCGCATGAATTTCAAAACGTACCAATTGGCGTACGAACAGAATACAGAAAACCTGTTTGAATTGTTTGATGCGTGGGAGAAACTGAATACGACCCAGCTTGAATACCTGGATCAACTAAGCCGGTTGCTCGACATGCAAGTAGAACTTGAAAGAATTTTGCAGATAAGGTAAAACGAGCGCCTTGAAGGCGGTGATAATCGTGAGGGCACTCACACTAAAATGGAAACTATGAAAAGGAAGAAGTTAATATGGGTAGCAATCCTTACAGCATCGGTGGTTATTGCAGGCGCGGTGACTTATTACTTGCTACAGGATAAAAAGAAATCAATAGCACATAGTAATCACGGAAATACGGACAGCATGCGCATGCCGATGGACAGCAGCCAAAATATGGAAGGGATGGTTATGAAAGAAGACACTCAGAGCATGGAGGGAATGGAAGGAATGAAGGGCATGAACATGGGTGAAGGAAGTGATCATACCGGTAAAGGCATGCTGCACGATATTGCGCTGCATACGTTATTCCAACCCACCAACAGTTACGTCTTGTCAACCATGCCGGTAACCCGTATGCTCACAGGTGATCAAAATATTGATCTGGAATTGCTGGGATTTACCGCATACAACACTTCCACTATCGGCAGTGTTGCTGCGCGTATCACCGGCAGGATAGAAAAATTGTATGTACAATATCGCTTTCAAAAAATTGAAAAGGGCCAGAAGGTGATGGAAATATACAGCCCCGAGCTATTAACCGGACAACAGAACCTGTTGTACTTGATAAAAAATGATTCAACGAATACCACGTTGATCAATTCTGCCAAAGAAAGATTATTACTGCTCGGGTTTCCGGCCAATGAGTTAACGCAAATCATCCGAACAGGCAAGCCGCACTTTACGGTTACAGTCTATAGCAATTACTCCGGCCACATACACGAAGCGGGAGGCCCCATGGGTTCTGAATCTTCAGGTAAGGAACAAATGGATGTCTCGCAGCAAATTGTTACGCAGGAACTGACGGTGAAAGTAGGAAAGTATGTGCAAAAAGGACAGTCTATCTTCAGGGTTTACGACCCCAACAAACTTTGGGCCTTGCTCAATGTTTATCCTTCCGATTTCCCTTTTGTAAAAGAGGGCACATCCGTGTTGGTTCAACCGGAAGGATACCGTGATAAAAGTTTCAACGGTACCATTTATTATGTAGAACCATTTTTCCGTCCGGGCAACCGTACGGTAACCGCCAGGATCAATATTTCCAACGAGCAATTAAAATTGCCGGTTGGCATACAGCTAAGGGCAAAGCTTTTGAACACCCGCTATAAGGGTGACTGGCTGCCAAAAGAATCGGTTATCTCGCTGGGCCTTGATAAGGTGGTCTTTGTAAAAGTGGAAAAAGGATTCAGGGTGCAAAAGATAGAGACAGGTGTGAATACGGGCAAAACGATCCAGGTGATTTCGGGTATCAGTAAGCAAGATTCTGTTGCTGCCAACGCACAGTTTTTGGTGGACAGCGAAAGCTTTATAAAAATAAAAAAAAAGGTATGAAAAAATATTTGCATATCGGTTTGCTTGCAATGGTGCTGGCTGCCTGCAACGGTTCAGCAAAAAAAGAAGATTCAATGGCCGGTATGGATATGACGATGGGCCAGATGAATCCCGATGCCATCATGCTGACCGAGCAGCAAATGTTGCTCAGCAACATTCAGGTAGATACCGTGCGCAGGGGTGTTATTAGTGACCGTACCATTTTGACGGCCACACTTAATATAGACCAAACAAAAATTAATACCATCCCTTCGCGCGTGATGGGGCGGATTGAAAAACTCTATTTTAAAAACCCTGGCGATTACATACATAAAGGTGACCGCGTTATGGACATCTACAGTGAAGAGTTGAATAACGATAAACAGGAATACCTGCTGGCGCTGGAAAAAAAGGATAAAATCAGCAGCCCACTCATTGATATAGAGCAAATAGTGGAAAGTGCCAAAAATAAATTACTGCTCTGGGGTTTGTCCGAAAGCCAGATCAGGGAATTGGAAAGAACAAAAAGCCGGTCGGTAGAAACGGGTTTTTATAGTTCCTATTCAGGCTACATTACCTCACTCGAAACTCGTGAAGGTGAGTACATTCCGGAGGGAGGCACGGTGTTGCGGTTGGCCGATCTTTCCACCCTGTGGGCAGAAGCACAGGTTTATTCTTCTCAGATGTCGGTCATCAATGATGTTAAAACAGCTACGGTACAATTTCCCGATGTGCCAAACCTTGAGATAAAAGGCACCGTGCAATTTGTGAACCCCGAGCTTTCTGAACAAACAAGGATTAACCTGATGCGGGTTACAATTTCTAACCGTGACAATCGGTTAAAGCCAGGTATGCCAGCGTATGTGTTCATTAAAAGCAAAGAAACAACTTCTCTCGTGCTGCCATCCGATGCAGTCATCCGTAATGCAGACAATGCAGTAGTATGGGTGCAAACAGGGAAGCGCATGTTTGAAAGGCGTATGGTGGAAATCGGCCGGCAAGATGACGACCGTGTGCAAATTTTATCCGGCATCAAAGAAGGCGATTTGGTAGTAACGTCAGGTGCGTATTTGATCAATAGCGAATCGATTTTCAAGAAAGGAGGTAGCGCAATGGAGGGAATGAAAATGTGACAATTATCATGTTTTAAGATGACTTAAGAACTGAAATTTAAACTTTACCCAACATAATTTTATATAATTATATATTTAATTGTATTTTTTCAAACAATAAACATTATGAAAATGCCTACTGAACTTTTCGCAGTGATTAGCACAGTCTTACTGCTGAGTGCGTGTGAAAATGACAAAATCCCGGAAGAACTCCCGGTCGTAAAAGACAATGTTTCTTTCGCGCTCGACATCCAGCCTATTCTTAGTGCGCAATGCGCGCGATGCCACAACCCGGCTGATGTTGCGCCTGATCTTCGCAAAGGTTTCGCCTATGAATCGCTGCTGGAAGATGGAAAAGGCGTTATTCCCGGCAATGCCGAAGAAAGTGAATTGACAGAAATGCTGGAGTGGGCAAAGACCAGCGACAACCCCATGCCACCCACAACTCCATTATCTCCATTGAACATTGCCTTAATCAAAAAGTGGATCGATGAAGGCGCTCAAGATAATTAATTAACCAAAACAAAAATATGATTATGAAAACCTTCACATACTCCATCACCCTTCTTTTGCTGGTCAGCGTGAAAATGTTTGCACAGGAAGCCGATTCACTTGCTGAAAAAAAAGATAAACCTCAACGCAACGCCTTTCAAAGCGTTTGGCTGATCGATAACGTCACGGGTGTTCTCAATACGAAGAAAACATTGCAGTTTGATATTCAGCACCGCTTTGGCATCATCAACAGCGGCAACAACGACCTCGGTGGCCTGTGGGGGCCCTCGAATATAAGGCTGGCGCTAGCCTACTCCATTTCAGACCGCATTACCTTTGGTGTAGGTACAACAAAAGACTATCGTTTACAGGATTTTAATATTAAAGTAGGACTGATCCGCCAAACCCGGTCAGGGAAAGTGCCGGTAAGCATCGCCTTTTATGGCAACACGGCCATTGACACAAGAGAAGCATCCTTCTTCCCCAAAGAATCCAATCGTTTTTCCTATTTCAGTCAACTGCTGATTATGAGAAGATTTAACCAGGCCATATCACTTCAGGTTGCTCCCAGTTTCGCGCATTACAACCTTGTCGATCCTTCCGTTTCAAACAATGTGTTTGCGTTGGCCGTGGGTGGAAAAGCAAACATCAGCGACAAGACTGCAATCATCATCGATTATAACCAACCCTTTGGTGATTTTTCAAGCAACCCCGGGCTTGCCCTAGGAATAGAAATGTCAACCGGCTCTCATGCCTTCCAGGTTTTTGTCGGAAACTACAATCGCATTTTGCCACAAGCCAATTATTTCCTGAACGAAAACAAACTGTCTGAAAAACAATTCCTTATCGGATTTAATATCAATCGCCTTTGGAATTTTTAGAATTATTTAAATATGAACTCTGATATGAAAAGTAATCCATTCTCTCGAAGAAAATTTTTAGGGTTTAGCCTGGCTCTTCCTTTTTTGCCAGTGGCAAGACCGTTGGCCAAATCCAATGCTGATGAAAAAAATGAAGACGATGAATTCATCACCATGCTTACGTCTGAAGGCAAGGCAGTGAAGGTGAGAAGGGATGCAGTTAAAAATGCAAAGGTCATCGAAAAGAAAATGTCTAATCAATCACTCTTAAGCTGGCTGAAACCAAAAGGCTTTACCAAATAAGGAAACCATGGAACCTGAAAAAGATAACCAACAAAAGTCAAGACGCAACTTTGTGCAGCAAGGTCTTAAATTTGGCTTGCTCACAGCCGCAAGCGGTGCATTGCTCGCAAAAGTTTTTGGTAAATCAGAAAGTTTAAATTCTGAGGAGACCATGGAGGTGATGTCAACTGATGGAACATTGATGCAGGTGCCCGTATCGGCAGTGGAACATGCGCATGAAAAAAAGTCTGACTACAATCCCCGTGAAGGATTTCCCAACCGCAAATTTGTGATGGTTGTTGATTTGGCTAAGTGCAGAAACGCCAGAAAATGCCAAAGCTCCTGCAATAAAAACCATTACATCACAGGAGAAAATGCGTGGATTAAGATCTACAAAATGCAGGACAATGAAAAATCCGCACCGTATTGGCAACCTACATTGTGTCAGCATTGCGATGAGCCTGCGTGTGTAAAAGTTTGCCCGGTAGATGCCACGTTCAAGCGAAGAGATGGTATTGTGTTGATTGACAATAACCGGTGCATTGGTTGCAGATTTTGCATGGCAGCTTGCCCGTATTCGGTTAGGGTATTCAATTGGTCTGACCCTTGGCAAGGCGAAGAGGTGGAACAAGCAGAATATACTGCTGACTATGCCGGTGTGCCCAGTCAAAAAGGTACGGTAGATAAATGTGATTTCTGCCCCCACATGATAGACAAAGGTGAGTTGCCTCATTGTGTGAGCGCCTGCCCGAATGATGTGTTCAGTTTTGGTGACATGTATGAAGATACCGTAACCAACGGCAGCGGTCAATCTTTCAAGCTAAGTAAACTTTTAAAAGACAGAGCCGGCTACCGGTTAATGGAAAGTTTAGGCACAGAACCCAGCGTATACTACCTGCCTCCAAGCGATCGGATTGTTGATTTTGAAGAAGGCCTTGAAAATTACACAGAGTTTCAGTCAGTCGATAAACCACAGGAGCCATGAACACTGCTTATGAAAAAATGATAAATGACCTGGCACCAAAAAAATTTAGTTGGAAGGGAAACGTGTGGGTCGCTTTTCTTGTGCTCATCATTCTTACAGGAATCTATTCCTATGTTCAGCAACTAAAGCATGGCTTGGTTATAACGGGCATGAGGGATTATGCACTATGGGGAATTTACATTTCCAATTTTGTCTTCTTTGTTGCCGTGAGCCTGGTAGGTTCGTTGATCACCGCCATTCTGCGACTGTCTGATGTACATTGGAGCACACCGCTAACACGCATTGCCGAGATCATTGCTGTCGCTGCCATCATTATGGCGGGCATTACCATCATCATTGACATGGGCCGGCCAGACAGAATGTTGAATCTGTTTCTGCATGGCAGACTTCAATCTCCCATTATCTGGGACGTGATTGTGATCAGCACGTACCTGGTGCTAAGTATTTTATTTTTGTATTACCCGCTTTTGCCCGACTTCACAATTCTCAGCAAATATTTTAATAAGAATACTAGGTCGACTAAATGGTATCGGGTGCTTTCGCTAAACTGGACTGGCAATGAAAAACAATCAAAGATTTATTCGAGGTCCATTAAAGCGCTTTCGGTATTGATTATTCCCGTGGCGTTTGCCATCCACACTGTTACTGCATGGCTGTTTGAAACCACGTATCGTCCCGGCTGGGACAGCACCAATTTCGGTCCTTACTTCGTGGCCGGTGCTTTCGTTGCCGGGTCAAGCGCAGTGATTGTAGTTATGTATGTACTGCGCAAATCCTACAACTTAGAGGATTACATCACTGACCATCATTTTGATTTAATGGGAAAGATTTTGGTCATGCTTAGCTTATTGTATTTATACTTCAACATCAATGAATACCTGATGCCCATTTATAAATCCACCGAAGAGGAAGCAACTCATCTTCGAAGTTTATTCACCGGGGAATATGCCTGGTTATTCTGGGTTGTGATTATTGGCGGGCTAGTTCTTCCAGTTATCATCATGTTGTTCAGGGGAGGAAGAAAACCTCTTCCGCTATTTATTGTATCTCTTGCTGTGATGGCTTGTGCATGGTGGAAACGTTACCTTATTGTTATCCCTACGCTCAGCCATCCTTTTCTGCCCATCGAGGGTGTACCGGAGTCATGGCGTCACTATTCCCCCACGTGGATGGAGTGGACGATTACAGCAGCAACATTGGCAAGTGCCTTATTAATTATTACACTCTTGGTAAGGTTTCTTCCCATTATTCCAATATATGAAACAGCCGAAGAGAGAGGATTACTAGAAGATCAATCCGTAAACAAATCGCTATGAAATTAATTCTAAAAATTTCGGTGCTTATGCTATTGCTCACACCCGCATTTGGCCAAGCTAATAAAATCAAAGCAAGAGTATCGGTGCAGTACAGCAAAATTATGAATCAGGAATCATTGATACGTATTGAAGCTAAGTATAAAGGTGAAAATGGTATTGAGCCTGCCACACTGGTGGAGTTTCGGGTATACCAGAGAATTGCAGAAGATTCCCTGCTTCAACTTGGCACGATAGCTACTAATCATAGCGGGATTGCAACGTTTCCCCTTGCTAACCACAAGGATTCCACTACATCATTGAGTGGTAATTTTTCATTCATGGTGAAAATTGAAAATAATCCTAAGTTTTCAGATGCTGAAACAGAGTTAACAATTTCGGATGCTAACCTGGTGGCACGTCTGGAAACCGTTGACAGCGTCAATCAAATTATGGCTACACTTACTGATGCATCGGGTCAACCCGTGGTAGCCCAACCTTTGAGAGTTCAACTGCAAAGAATGTTTGGTCCACTTTCAATCGGAGAGGAAAGTTATGAAACCGATGAGAATGGCACTGTCACGGTACCAATTGAAGAACCGATGCCTGGAATAAATGGAGTATTAACATTTGAAGTGGTATTGAATGAAAGCGATGAATACGGAACAGTGAAAGCAATCATCGATGCACCAATAGGCTTACCCGTTGCGGATCATTCAACTTTTGATAAAAGAACCATGTGGTCGCCCCCTTCGAAAACACCGTACTACCTGCTGATTTTTCCAAACCTCATTATTCTTGGTGTGTGGGTACCTATACTCATGCTCATCATAAACTTATTTAGAATTTCAAGAGCTAAAACTGATTTGTAAAACTTAATCCTAATAACTATGAAAAAGTACACGATTGTTATCCTCCTGACCGCTTCTGTTGCACTGTACTCATTTACGCTGGTATACCAGTCTAAAGAATGGGTGGTGCCAGAAACTGCGAAGAAAGTAAAAAACCCAACCGATAAATCAAGCAAAGAAGACCTGGCTATTGGCAAATCCTTATACTCCAAACATTGCACATCCTGCCACGGCAAAGAAGGATATGGAGATGGAACAAAAGCCAAGGAACTAAAAGGAAAGGATCTAATGGGAGATTTCTCAAGCGCTGAATTCCAGAGCCAAACAGATGGCACTTTGTTCTATAAAATGACCACTGGTCGGGATGACATGCCTGCCTTTGACAAAAAGATTCCCGATGCTGAAGACCGGTGGCTAATCATCAATTATATCCGTACCCTCAAGCAGTAATACCTTTGTTATGAAAACAATTTCCATCTCAGATTATGAATACAAATATCTCGACTACATGTTTTGCAGAGCTGCAAAAGAGTACCGTCCTGAATTTAGTTTGACTGACTGGGATAATTTGAACAATCGACTCAATCAAATGGAAAACAAAAACAAAATATCAAGGGCGGCTATGGCCGATAAGTTTATTGACCTCGCCAATGAATTTACAACGACCGAACCTAAAGAACGTGTAGGTGCAGCCATCATGTTTGCGGCAGCACGATACAACGCATTTGAGGCTTTCTCTAAATCCGGCAATCTCTCAAAAGATAGGGATGATGCTATAAGTTGGTATTCCCGCGAGTATAAGAGAATGCTTGAAGCAAACATGGAAGATCTTTTGAATACCGGGAACAAACCAAAAATCAGCTGATACTATTAAGATGGACTTAAACAGAGTATATATTAAAACAACGATTGGAATCATGATCCTGTGCCTGGTAACAACATACCTGGGTGCGCAGGACAACACAAACTCAAAAATAAGATTTGGCGTGTACGCCAACGGAGGCACCAGTTCATTGGTGCAAGGCATGGGCATGGATATGAACATGTACAGAAGTGGCTACGGGGGGATGTACGGAAGTAACATGCCGATGTATAATTACACGGGTTCAGTCGGAGGTGGCGTAAGCCTCACCGTGCCCCTGCACCAGCGGTGGTCTTTTGTTGGAAACGTGGGCTATATGAATCGCGGAGCGAATTATGGTACGATGAATTCTTCCACCTACAATTCCAGTTACCGGTTTTCTTACCTCGATGTGTGGGCGATGGGGCAATATAATAATCTGCCCAAAGGCCCTGTAAAATTTACAGCCGTGCTCGGCCTGATAGAGAGCACGTTACTATCGGCCACCGATAAAGGCTCAGGAACCAATCAAGACATGATGGACAATGTAAACCGAGTGGATCTCGGAATGGTTTTGGGGCCGGGGTTAGAATTTGGCCTAAAGAAGAAGGGGGCCATTCAAGCCCGACTGCTCTATACGTTCGGGTTTATGAATGTATTTCGGGGTATGTACTACGATAGCGGGATGCATTCGAATAATGCTGCTTTTCTTTTACAGGTAGGATACCTGTTCAATTAAGCAACCATAACACATTAACTTAAATCGTAGCCATCATCATCTTGCCAACGGTATTTAATTATATAATTCTAGGGTTTATTTTACTTGGCGCTTCAGCCACCGAGGCGCA
Organism: Bacteroidota bacterium; assembly: GCA_018267275.1. GTDB lineage: Bacteria > Bacteroidota > Bacteroidia > Cytophagales > Cyclobacteriaceae > ELB16-189. The sequence continues at coordinate 388,950 of JAFDYV010000003.1, forward strand.
GCAAGAAAAGAAAGCCGAGTTCAGCATCGATATGTTTAGCGGGGCTACATCCATCGTTACCGGCCTCTCGCTGGACAACAGCGGAAAATACCAATACCATTATACGCCTACGTTTGGCTTTGCCGGAGATTTAGGATATTCCCTTACATCAAAACTCTCTGCACACGCAAGTTTAGGATACCTGCAGCGGGGAGCTGAATTCGATAGCGCAGGTCTTTTTGATAGAAGCCGCTACCGCCTGTCTTATATTGATTTATGGGGATACTTAGAATACGCTTTAGGCAGCCAAGTAAAGTTTACTTTCTTGGCGGGCTTTTCTCAGAGCACCCTCATAGCAGCTAGGTTAAATTCATCTGCGGGTAACATCAACGCGATGAACGACTTTAACAAAATCGATGTGGGGTTCGTAGCCGGCCCAGGAATTCTTCTCCCGGCCAACAAAAATAAAATTCGTCTACGTTTCATTTTCAGCTATGGCTTCCGCGATGCTTTTGCTGAAGGACACTTTATTAATGATGACATAAAAGCTCACAACCACGCATACTTGGTTCAGGCGGGCTATATTTTTAACTAATAATTAACCAAACAAAACAACTATGAAAACACGTAATCTTATCACCCTAGCATTAATCGTATTTAGTTCAATCACATCATCATTGGCGCAACAAGACAGCAGCGGAGTATATCTGAGCGCAAGTGATTTTAAAAATGGAAAGCTTGCTTATGCCATTAATTGCAAAACTCAAAAACATAAAATTAAGCTCAATGAGTTTTTTAGTAAGCCATATATCACTATAGTACATGAAGGGAAATCCGTAAACCTCGACAAGAAAAACATTTTCGGCTTTCGCGATTGCGGTGATGTCGCCTACCGGTTTGTTGATCAAAATCAGTATACGATTTTAAACCCAACGGAAGAGATTTTACTTTATAGGTACGTTGCTCAATCGGCTTCTAAAAATCAACCAGAAACCGTTTATTATTTTTTCAGCAAGTCGGCTCAAGGTGAAGTGTTGGATTTGAACCTTCCCAGTCTGAAAAAAGCTTTTCCTGACAACCACCGTTTCCATGATTTATTGGATGCGCAATTCAATTCAAGTACGCCTTTGACAGCCTATGACTCACACCATAAAATGTATAAGGTAAATAGACTTTATCAGAGCAGCTTACAGTAAACGATGGAACGACATGGAGTTGGCAAATTACTAGTATGAGAAGTAATAATAAATTTCTGACCCTGCTGGCATTGCTGGTAATGTTTCTTGTTTACACCGCTTCGGTTTATACAAAGGGCACTGAACAATCGGAAAATAATCCCATGCTTGATTTCGCTGCCGTTCAAGGTAAAGTGCTTTGGCAGAAATATAATTGCACTTCATGTCATCAGTTGTACGGACTAGGAGGTTTTATCGGGCCCGATTTAACTACAACCACTTCACGAAAAGGAGATGCCTATGCCAGGGCCATCATTTTGAGCGGCACCAAACGGATGCCACATTACGGTATGACAGAACAGGAGGCGGATGCCATAATAAAATTTCTTTCCTATGTTGATTCAACAGCCGTCCACTATAAGTACTAGCGAAGTTAAACTTCCACCAAGCAATCTGGCAAAGACTTTCTCTCCGTCAAAAGTAGGAACTCTTTTCCTTCTCTCCGGAATCGTTTCATTATTGTTCGGGATGCTGTTTGGTATTTTGGGAAGTGTCCAATATTTACTGCCCGATTTTCTTGCGGAGGCTATTCCATTTTATAAAACGCGTCCACTCCACGTTTCATTGGTAATAGCATGGATATTTCAGGGTGCAGCAGGCAGCATCTATTCTTATGCACCCGCAAGCGTGAATCGATCACTGTTTTCAGAGACCGTGGCACGAATTCATTGGATACTTTTTGTACTGACTGGTTTAGGAATTATTGCATCCTACGCGTTTGGGCACTTTGGTGGAAGAGAGTATCTGGAATATCCTATCTGGTTTGCTATACCCATCACGTTGTCATGGTGCCTGATCATTGTTAATTATTTCAAAACGATTAAAGGATCGTTGAGTAAGTACCCTGTTTACATTTGGATGTGGGGCACTGGCATCATCGCCTTTTTAGTTACATACATCGAGTCTTATCTGTGGCTTTTTAACAGCGTTCAGTCAAACACTGTTCGTGATATCACCATTCAGTGGAAAGCCAACGGTGCCATGGTGGGTTCTTGGAACCAAATGGTGTACGGCACGGCATTTTACCTGATGGAAAGAATTAGCGGAAATAAAAATGTATCGCGCTCGCGAATTACATTCTTCTTTTATTTTCTCGGCCTCACGAATCTGCTATTCAATTGGGGCCACCACACCTATATCGTGCCATCGGCTGCTTGGATAAAAAATGTCGCCTACCTCATTAGCATGACGGAGCTATTGATCTTGGGCAACATTATCTGGAATTGGCGAAAGACGTTGACGGATGCTCAGCGTCATTTTCATGTGGTTCCATATCGACTTCTGCTGGCAAGCGATGTTTGGATATTTCTAAATTTGGCCTTGTCGATTCTCATCTCGATTCCTGCTGTAAACTTCTACACCCATGGCACACACATTACAGTCGCTCATGCCATGGGCGCAACAATCGGTATCAACACGTTGATCTTACTTGCCTCTGCATACTTTCTGGCTATTACGATTTATCAAAAGTCGGTAACAAGTAAATTATTCAACACTGGTTATTGGTTAACGAACATCTCACTTCTGGTTTTTTGGATTTCACTTCTGGGTGCCGGTATAGTTAAATCGCTGCAAGCGAAACATCCATTCAGCATTGATCCGTATGAGAAATATTTGGAGCAATCATTGAGTTGGTTTCGGACATTTTCAATCAGCGGATTCACTTTGCTGATCGGGCTTTCAATACTTTCTATGCCGCTCTTGCGGATATTGATAAATAAGATTTGGGTAAGAAGTAATTAAGATGATGGCAATTGTTTGTGTTTATAGAAAAACCAAACTTGATCTCTTCCAACTTATGCTGACTCTTGGAGGTAGCCTTCTGGTTCGTTGCGTTTCATACGATCATTTGAATAGTTCGCAGACTTAGAGACTAGCAATGGACTGCCACCGGAAAGTATCCCAAAAGTTGTGCAGGATTTAACGGACTCTTTTTTGAAAGTACAGTTTAATTATCCGAAGAATACGCCATGACTATTACAATAACAAAAGCCACAGGCGAAAAGGAGCCATTCGAAAAGAGCAAGCTGCTACGGTCACTGACGCGGGCGGGCGCTACGGATATCCTTGCTGAAAAAATAGCTTCCGAAATTTCAAATGGGCTGCGAACAGGAATGTCTACCAAGCAAATCTATAAGAAGGCGCATGATGCCTTGCGTAAAGCTTCACGCCCAATGGCTGGCCGATATCATTTGAAGAACGGCATTATGGAGTTGGGTCCGTCAGGCTTTCCCTTCGAATTATATGTATCGGAAATTCTTAAGCAAAAGAACTTCGAGGTTCAGGTAGGGAGAATAGTAGAAGGACATTGTGTCAACCACGAAGTGGATGTAATCGCTCAGAAGGATGACCGTCATTTCATGATTGAATGCAAATATCACAACAGCCTTGGTATGGTCTGCGATGTTAAGATTCCACTTTACATACAGGCGCGTTTTCAAGATGTGGAGGCACGCTGGAAATTAATTCCCGGTCACGGAGAAAAATTTCATCAAGGCTGGGTGGTAACCAACACCCGGTTCACCGCAGACGCAATTAAATACGCAACATGCTCAGGGCTGAATCTCGTCAGCCTTGATTTTCCTCAAGGCGGAAGCCTGCGTGATATGATCGAGGAAACAGGTCTTTATCCCCTTACATGTCTTACCACGCTCACACAACAGGAAAAGAAATCATTACTGGAAAAGAAAATTGTCTTGTGCCGCGATGTATGTCACAATCCCGTATATCTCCGGCAAATAAATCTTCCTGCCTCCCGGATAAAGGAAGTTCTGGAAGAAGGCCATCAACTCTGTCATAAACTTATACAACATGATCAACACTGACATCTTTAAACAAGCCGTTCATAGCAGATCCGTGGAGGATGTTCTGCAATCGCTTGAGGCAGACGGAACGCGCGGCCTTAGCCAGGAGGTATCCACGCAGAGGCTGCAGCAGTTTGGAAGCAATTCGATTACACATGAGAAAAAGAAAAGCCTCTGGGTGGTCTTTCTCAGGCAGTTCAATAGTCCTATCGTGTATCTGCTCATCTTGGCGGCTGGTCTATCATTTTTCTTTCAGGAGTGGCTCGATGGTTCTGCCATTCTCGTTGTTATCATCATTAATTCCATCATCGGATTTTACATGGAATACCAGGCTGAGCGGTCGATGGAGGCGTTGAAAAAAATGTCTGTTCTTCCCGCCAAAGTTATTCGCAACGGAGAGATGAAGGAGATCAATGCCGAGGAACTTGCTCCCGGTGATCTGATCTTCATGGAGGCCGGTGATATGGTTCCTGCTGATGGTCGCATCTTGCGCTCATCACAATTGCAGGTCGATGAAGCCGCGCTAACGGGTGAATCCATTCCCGTGGAAAAGAAAATGGCAACACTGCCGGAATCCACCAATCTTGCCGAACGTATTAACATGGTGTACAAAGGAACTTTTGTTACGAAAGGAAACACCTATTGCCTACTCACCGGTACCGGCATGCAGACCGAACTGGGAAAAATAGCCAGCCTTGTGCAATCTGCCGAGCAGGCCGCCACCCCCCTTGAAAAGAAACTGGAGCAGTTCAGCAAGAAACTGATCAAAGTGACGGTAGCTCTGGTGGTCATCATTTTCTTCGCAGGTATTCTGAATGGCCAGCATATTCTTGAAATGCTCGAAACAGCTATCGCGCTGGCAGTGGCGGCTGTACCTGAGGGGTTGCCCATTGTGGCCACACTGGCGCTTGCCCAGGGAATGATGAAAATGGCGCGGCACAATGTTATCGTGAAGAAATTATCGGCTGTAGAAACCCTGGGTGGTACCAACGTGATTTGCACTGATAAGACCGGAACCCTAACCCAAAACAAAATCGAAGTACACGTTATTGTAACGCCTTCCGGCAAGTATGACGTAAGCAATGGAAAAATTGTTAATTCCAGTGATCCGGCATTCCAAAGGGTTTTAGCATGCTCTGTGCTATGCAACACAGCCGCTCTTGGTATAGATGGAAGTGAAACCGGTGATCCGCTTGAAGTTGGGCTTCTGAAATTTGCCATTGCTCAGGGAACTTCCATAGAAGCGATGCGGAAGGAAAACCCGGTAGTACAGGAAGAACCATTTTCCTCAGAAACCAAAATCATGGCTACCCGCCATCTGGCAATCGAAGGTAAATCATTGATTTATGCTAAGGGTGCCGCAGAAGAATTGTTAGATAAGTGCAGGTACGTTATCAATGGCACTGAAGAATTTGAGCTTCATGGAGCCTTGAAAAAAAACCTGTTAATGGAAGCTGAAAAACTTTCAGCATCTGGTTATCGTGTGATTGCGGCTGCAACGCGGATGGCCGGCAGTGAAGAAGATTCCCTGACGTCCGGTTTGGTATTTGCCGGATTGATAGGAATGATTGACCCACCTCGGGCCGATGTTTTCAATGCCGTAAACGAATGTAAGTCGGCAGGGATTAAGGTGATTATGATAACCGGTGACCATCCGGCCACCGCTGAAAATATCGGACGACAACTGGGGATTTTGAATCAGGGGGATCGGTCCGTCATGACCGGTAAGGACATGAAAGACTATGATCGTCTTTCAGAGGGTGAAAAAGACGACTGGGTGGGAACCACAGTCTTCGCACGTGTAAGCCCCAAACAAAAACTTGATCTGGTCAATGTGTTGCAGGACAGAAAACACATTGTAGGAATGACCGGTGACGGAGTGAATGATGCGCCTGCCCTTAAAAAGTCCGACATCGGTATTGCGATGGGCTTACGCGGAACACAGGTAGCACAGGAAGTTGCCGATATGGTTTTAAAAGACGATTCATTTTCTTCCATTGTTTTAGCCATTCGCCAAGGCCGCATCATTTTCGATAACATCAGGAAGTTTGTCATTTTCCTACTGTCATGCAACATGAGCGAATTGTTTGTGATCGCGGTGGCTTCTGTGTTGAACTTGCACTTCCAGCTTTTCCCATTGCAGATTTTATACATCAACATCATCACCGATGTTCTCCCTGCGCTTGCACTTGGTGTAACGGCCGGTGGCACTTCTATTATGAAACAGCCGCCCCGCAATACGGATGAACCCATTATCGATACCAACCGATGGACTGCGATTATTGCCTATTCCGTTATCATCACCTTAACAACCTTAGGTGCCGTGTTCATAAGTCATTATACGGTTCACAAGTCGGAAACCTGGAACCCAGAGCTTTGCAATAACATCTTGTTCTTTACACTGATCTTCTCACAACTCCTGCATGTCTTCAACATGAATGCCGCTGGATCCAGATTCTTCACGAGTGAAGTCATGAAGAACCGATATGTCTGGTATGCAGTGGTTGCATGTCTTGCATTACTTTTCATTTCTTACCAAATAGAAATAGTAAGAAAGGCATTGGATATTTTTCCGATGTCGAATGAAGACTGGATGATCTCCATCGGAATGAGTTTCACCTCGCTGATTCTTATCCAAATTTTCAAAGCGTTTAAAATCGTGCGGCAATGAATGAGAATATAATATTTCGTTGAGTCCGTGAGTTGACTCTGAAAGTATTACCTAAACTAATATTAATGTTTATGAAATCAGTGTGGTCTATAAATGATATTGATCTGGCCCCCAAGCCAGGAAAAAAATATTGGAAGAATTGCCATCGCGAATGGCGCGAAGAATTCATCTACTTTTTGTTGGTAGATCGTTTTCACGATAACAACATCCGAAAACCGATCAGTAAATCTCGAAATGGTGGATTTGGAGATCCGCAACAATTGAAAAAATTCTGTGGAGGTACCCTCCGCGGCATCATCAATAACCTCGATTATATCTCCGGCCTTGGGTGCACCGCCTTGTGGCTTAGTCCACTTTTTGAAAATAATCCTGAATCGTATCATGGATACGCCATTCAGAATTATCTGGCCGTTGATAAAATGTTTGGAACGAAGGAAGATTTGGAAGAACTGGTGGACGAGGCTCACAAACTTGATATGCGTGTATTTCTGGACATAGTACTTCACCATTCTGGTAACAATTGGTTTTATCCCGATGATCAACCTTATTACTATTTTAATGGAGCAACATTTCCATTGGCAGGCTGGCGATCAGATGACCGTCCCATCCCCATTGAACTGCGCGAGCCCGAGTTGTATGGCCGCAAGGGACAAATACGGAATTTTGACGCCTATCCGGAAACACGCGAGGGCGATTTCCAGAAACTAAAATCCTTCCGGATGGATGACTCACCTGAGGCGCGATATGTTCAGGACATCCTGATCGGATGCCATTGTTATTGGATGAAGGAAGTGGATGTAGATGGTTTTCGCTTGGATGCTGTGAAACACATGGGCGAAGGGGCCATCAGCCGGTTTTGTTCGCACATCCGTGAATATGCTTACTCGTTGGGCAAAAAGAACTTTTTCCTGTTTGGGGAATTAGTGGGTTCAGAAGAGTTGTACAACAAATACATTGGGCCTAAAACCACCGTCTCTGTAGATGGTGAGAATATTTACTATGGCCTTAATTCTGTTTTGGATTTCCCACTGTACCATATTTTAGCCGATGTCATTAAAGGCAAGGCTTCACCGGAGCGATTGATCGAGCGATACCAATCCCTGCATGCCAATGCGCTGGGCCGCGGAGAGTTCGGTGAATTTCTGGTTACGTTTTTAGATAATCACGATCAGGTGGGGCAATCCATCAAACACCGGTTTGGAAAAGATGCTACCGAGGAGCAAATTATTGCGGGTGTTGGATTTTTGTTGTGTGCCTTAGGTACGCCCTGTATTTATTATGGCACCGAGCAAGGCTTTGACGGTTCGGGCGAGGACGATTCTACTATCCGTGAAACAATGTTCAGCCTGGAGGATCAGGCGACCAACGCATTAAACAAATCAGGTAAAATTTATCAAAGCATTTCTCAAATTGCTTTTTTAAGAAAACAAAGTTCCGTATTAAAATTTGGGCACATGCACATGCGTAAACTTTCAACAGATGGTATAAATTTTCATTTGCCGGAATGTGCTAAGTGCCTGCTTGCCTTTTCAAGGGTGTTGTTTGATCAGGAACTAGTGGTGGCCTACAACACCTCGCCCGAGGAAGAAAGAGAAGAGTATGTGACCGTGAAGCAGCAGCCAACCGAAAAGAAACGGTACTATAAATTTCTGTTCGGTGATACTGGAAAAGTGAAGGTGCTTGAAAACACGGAGGGCAGCAGGCAGTTCATCAAACTCAAACTGCGGCCTATGCAATTCGTAATACTGACCAACCAATAGGATATGTTGCGAGAAAAAATCGACATACTAAAAGTAAATCCAGATCATCCATTCCGTTTGGCTGATATGCCCACCGCCAGCAAAGCACTGTATGCCGACAAGGAGGATTACAAAAAACTCTTGACCAAATACAAAAAGAATATAGATTACTTACAACTTAAATTTTACGCCTCGGCCTCCCACACGCTGCTGGTCATCCTACAGGGGATGGACAGCGCAGGTAAAGACAGCATGATTCGGCATGTAATGTCGGGGGTTAACCCGCAAGGTTGTAGCGTGTCTAGTTTCAAAAAGCCCAGCGTGGAAGAGCTTCAGCACGATTACCTGTGGCGCTATCAACAGAAAATTCCTTCCTTGGGCATGATTGGAATTTTCAACCGTTCTTACTACGAAGATCTCATTGTCCCCTCTGTCCATCCGGATAGCATACGACATAAAACAGAAGACTGGTTTAACCAGCGTTGTTCACAAATAAACGAATATGAAAAGTACCTCACGGCAAACAAGGTGGTGGTCATGAAGTTTTTTCTGCATCTCTCAAAAGAAGAGCAACGAAAACGGCTTCTGAAGCGCGTTGATAGCGCATCATCGAATTGGAAATTTTCAATGGATGACCTGCTGGAGCGCAAGCACTGGAAGCACTATCAACGCGCGTATGAGCAATGTATTGGAAAGACGTCTACTGATTATGCCCCTTGGTATATTCTTCCAGCCGATGATAAAAAGAATGCCCGCATTATGCTCTCCTATATTCTGTGTGAAAAATTTTGTGAACTGAAGGTAGGTTTCCCGGTGCCGGATGAAAAGCATAAGAAGATATTGAAAGAGGTGCGAAAGTATCTGGAATGAGTTTCACTAAAATGGTTTGGATAGATAAACATTAACTAATAACAACAAGACTATGAAAAATAACAGTAATGAAATTAAAGCCTATTGTGTGGGTGGTGGCATCGGCTCTTTGGCTGCGGCTGCGTTTATGATTCGCGATGGTGGAATGCCAGGCGGGAACATTACCATTTACGAGGCCCTGCCTTTATTGGGTGGAAGCCTTGATGGTGCAAAAACAACCAAGGGCTACTCGCTCCGTGGCGGACGTATGTTAACTACCGATAATTATGAATGCACCTGGGGATTATTTAAATCCATTCCATCGCTCACAAGACCGGGTAAAACAGTCTTTGATGAAACCGTAGAGTTCAACGAAGGTATCAAGGCACATTCAAAGGCAAGGCTGGTAGATGGGAACCGTGCAATTGTTCATGTAACCTCAATGGGTTTTTCAATGAATGACCGAATTGAACTACTTAAACTTGCTGAGGCGAGTGAAGAAAAATTGGGAACTAGCCGAATTACTGACTGGCTGTCTCCAGAGTTTTTCAAGAATAATTTTTGGTATATGTGGGCAACAACTTTTGCTTTTCAGCCATGGCACAGTGCCGTGGAATTCAAGCGATACCTCCATCGTTTTATGAAGGAATTTTCACGTATCGAAACCCTGGCCGGAGTCAAGAGGACGATATACAATCAATATGACTCGCTGGTTCGGCCGCTTTCGGCTTGGCTTGAGGCACAAGGCGTAAAGTTTGAAACGAACTGTACCGTTACTGACCTTGAGCTTAAAACCGTAAACGGTAAGTTTGTGGTTTCACAAATCAGTTATAACCAATCAGGTAAGAACGAAACCGTTTCGGTTGGTGAAGATGATTTAGTCATTTTCCAGAATGGCTCGATGACCGATGCCTCAAGCCTTGGCTCAATGACGACAGCCCCCAAACAGTTAACAAAAGCTGACAGCGGTGGCTGGTCTCTTTGGGAAAAATTGGCTAAAGGCCGCCCTGAATTTGGCAATCCAGGCGTTTTTAATTCGAGTATTCCTGAATCTTATTGGGAATCATTCACTGTAACACTAAAGGACACGACCTTCTTTGATCAAATGGAAGTATTCTCGGGGAACAAAGCGGGCACGGGCGGGCTCGTTACCTTCAAAGATTCTAACTGGTTTATGTCGGTCGTTTTGGCTCATCAGCCACATTTTATGAATCAACCTGATGATGTTCGAGTTTTTTGGGGATATGCATTGCACCCAGACCGGGTTGGTAACTTCATTGGCAAATCGATGTCAGAATGCAACGGTGAAGAAATTCTGAGGGAACTCTGCGGTCACCTTAATTTTGATTTTGACATTATGTTTTCCAAGGCAACCTGCATTCCGTGCCGAATGCCCTATATCACGAGTATGTTTATGCCTCGTGCGCACGATGACAGACCCCTGCCCGTACCAAATAACTCAAAAAATCTGGCTTTTGTAAGCCAGTTCGTGGAAATTCCCGAAGATGTGGTTTTCACGGTTGAATATTCAGTTCGGGTTGCACAGATGGCCGTTTACGAACTACTGAACATTGAGAAAGAAATCCCTGCAATCCTGCATCACGACAAATCAATCAAAGTAAATCTCGATGCTGTGATTAAAGCTTTTAGATAAAGAAACGTAATGAAAAAGTTCGATGCGGCTCTGATCAAGCGAGTGAGCCCCACGTTGATTTTGGTGGCCGTATCGTCCATATTTTATATCTACGTCATGCGCTTTATCGACCATCGGGCATATTGGATATCCCCAGTTATTGTCAGCCTTGCATTTTTAAAATCGGCATACTTTACAACTTTCACTTTCCGTCAAATGAATATATCCATAAAGGAAAGTCATTCGTTTGGTCAACTCCTGGGGATATTTGGTTTGCTCGTTTTTGTTATTGTTTTCTCTTTTGGCGCTGATTATACGTGTCTTTCAGTCGGAAATCACGCATCATTCAAAGGATTAGAAGGAAATATCCACCTTAGTTATCTCGATCAGTTGTTCCAATACTTTTATTTCAGCACCGTTACTTTTGCATCCATTGGCTATGGGGATATTGTACCAGTTTCTGTATCTGCCAAATTGGTGGTGATTATCGAAATTGCGCAAAGCTTTATTACAGTGGTTTTCGGACTTTCCAACATAAACAATATCCACAGTATTATTAAAAGCAAACGAGTCAACGATTAATTCAATGCACGACACTCTTCAAGATATTTTTTCCCCGAATTTGTTGGCAATTCTTGTCTCAATTGTAATAGGTTTAGTCTACGGTCTTGAGCGCGAAGTAGACGCCCCATTGCATTACCGTCACCTTACGGGAATACGATCCATGCCACTCCTGGCTGCGATGGGATGTGTGATTACTATAATTGCACAACAAACTACTTTTTGGTTGCTGCCTGTTTCGATAGCAGGTATGTTTATTTTTAGTATTGTCATTTACTTCACCAAAGACAAATCCGATTCTTTGGAAATTAAGCAGGAAATAATTTTAATGCTGGTTTTTGTTACCGGTGTTTTGGCAGGCCTTCATTTGTTTCGCGAAGCCATGGCCATCACGGTAATGGCAATTGCAATTTTATCTTTTAAAGAACTCTTTCATCATTACCTGGATCGGATCAACAAGGTGGAGATAACAGCTTTTGTAAAATTTGCGGTTTTGTTTGTTCTTGTTTTGCCTTTTATTCCAAATGCAAACTATGGCCCCGAAGGTATAATCAACCCTAGCGAAATTGCTTGGGTGGTGTTGATTGTTTCCTCGCTTGGATTTATTGGGTACATACTGATGAAATTCGGGAAGCCAGAAAAAGGAATATTACTAACTGCAATTCTGGGTGGCCTGTTTTCGAGCACAGCTGTAACATGGGTGTATTCCGCAAAAAGTAAAGAACAGAAATCGATTGCTCATCTATATTCTTGCGGTATTTTACTGGCATGTACTATCATGTTTGTCAGGATTCTATTCTTCTCGTACATATTTAGTTCTTTGCTCTTTAAACAATTACTGATCCCCAGCCTAATCATGATTGCCATTTTACTTGCTGCTACAGGGTTGATAGTGTGGAGAAAAAGAAATGAACCCGCCACAACCAGCATTGCTGCGGGTAGCCCAATGGAGTTGGGTAACGCCCTGATTTTTGGAGGAATCTATATGGGAATACTTTTGATGGTATTTTATACTGACAAGTTCTGGGGAACCACAGGATTGTACGTTTCAGGAATCATATCTGGGCTTTCGGATGTCGATGCCATAACAATAAATATGTCAAAGTATGCTGAGAGCACACATCGGTTAACCGCAGCGGCATCTGTTGTTATTCTTGCTTCTCTTAGCAACAACATGGTAAAGCTTGTTATAAGTTTGGTAAGAGGAGATAGTCGGCTAAAAATGCAGGTTGGGTTTACGATTTCAACAGTGCTGATTAGTGGTATCATATATATTTTAATGAAGGATTTTTGAGCAATGTACTGGAAAGACCTCTACCGAACGTGCCCCTGGTATATCCTCACTGCCGATGATAAAAAGAATGCCGCATTATGCTTTCCAATATACTCTGTGAAAAGTTTTGCGAACTCGATGTGAAGTTCCCCATTCCTGACAAAAAGCATAAATCACTATTGAGGAAAACGCATCAGGAGTTAGCAACCGGACATGTTCAGAAAAACGCGAATTTGGGCTAAAAAGCCCTCTACTCAGAGAATTTTGTAATTCTTTGTCAAAATTATGTAACAACGAAGTCTGTAGATTTAACGTATATTTGCTTGCTGTTGAAAACTACACGAAAAATATTGGCAGGGTCGCTGACCCTCTTTGTTCTGGTTTCCGTGATCAGTCATTCCATCAGTTTTCACTTTTGTGGAGGCGAGGTACAAAGCATGTCAATTTTTGGCGCTGCCCAGCAGTGCGAGGAACATGACAATGCTTGCGATCATCGCGGGAGCACAAGTCACACCTCCATCAATCACAAAGGATGCTGTGAAGATGCGACCTTTAAAATTGATTCGGATCAATACACGTATGAGCCATCCGACAAAATATCCGTTGAAAGCTATCAATACATTTTTCTTCCGGTCGCGGATGTAGCTCCGGAATTCAATCCTATTGTAAGTTTAGCCGATACTCATTTCTTACACTACAAGCCACCTATCATAGAGCGAGATATTCACATACTCGTTCAGTCATTCCTTATCTGATTTCATTCTTTTAGGAGCAGTGTGCTTCCCTTAATTAGGGAAAAGCGCGTTCGCATTTTTTAGGCGTTCTGCTTAAAATTTCTGCTCCTCCCAATCCCTTTGTAGGCTAGTCACTATTTATATTTTCTATTCAAATGATTGAAAAACTCATTTCATACTCAATTCACAATCGCTTTGTTATTCTGCTGATCGCAGCGGGGTTGTTCGGGTGGGGCCTGCACTCGGTGCAGGTGAATAAAATTGACGCTATACCGGATCTTTCAGAAAATCAGGTGATCGTCTTCACTGAATGGATGGGCCGAAGCCCGCAAATCATGGAAGATCAGGTAACCTATCCGTTGGTCACCAACCTGCAGGCCTTGCCAAGAATAAAATATGTGAGAGGCACTTCCATGTTCGGGATGAGCTTCGTGTACGTCATCTTCGAAGATGATGTGGATGTGTATTGGGCACGGCAGCGCGTGCTGGAGCGATTAAACTATGCTTCGCGCCTATTGCCCGAAGGCGTAGTGCCAACCATCGGGCCCGATGGAACCGGTGTAGGCCATATTCTGTGGTACACACTCGAAGCGCCCGGTATGGATTTGGGAGAGCAACGCGCCATCCAAGATTGGTATGTGAAGTTCGGTTTGCAAAATGTGCCAGGTGTTGCCGAAGTAGCTTCCTTCGGAGGATTTGAAAAACAATACCAAGTCACGGTCAATCCCAATAAACTTACCTACTACGGACTTTCAATCCCACAAGTAATTCAAGCCGTTCGCTCAAACAACAACGAAGCGGGCGGTAGAAAATTTGAGGTGAATGACATCGGCTACGTGATTAAAACAACGGGGTACATCAAGAATGTGGAGGCCATTGAAATGATACCTCTAAAGACCGTGAATTCAATTCCGGTAACCATCAAAGATGTGGCAACAGTGCAAATGACCGGGCAATTGAGGCTTGGCATCTTCGATGTGAGCGGAGAAGGTGAAGCCGTGGGAGGCATTGTGGTCATGCGCTATGGAGAAAATGCAGATGAAGTGATCAAAAAAGTGAAAAAGAAAATGGAAGAAGTGGCGAAAGGATTTCCACAAGGGATGAAGTTCAATCTTGCTTATGACCGTAGTGAGTTGATCGAAGAATCGGTGTCATCCATTAAAAAGACACTGATCGAAGAGATGATCGTTGTTTCATTAGTCGTTATCATTTTTCTGTTTCACTGGCGAAGTGCGTTAAGTATAATCATTCAAATACCGATTACCATCGCTACAGCTTTCATTTTACTAAACGCGTTTAACATTTCCTCCAATATTATGTCGCTTACAGGCGTTGCCCTCGCCATCGGGGTGATTGTTGACAACGGTATCATCATGTCGGAAAATGCGTACAAACATCTTTCCCAACGCTATGCGGAAGTAATGGCCAATAAATCCGGTAACTCTTAAAATAACTCCCATGAAATTCTCAAAAATATTCTCACGAAAAAAAGAAGAGCCCTGGATAACGGAAGAGGAAAGACTCCAGATCATTGAAAAATCGAGCAAGCAGGTTTCGCGCGGAGTGTTCTACTCAACCATCATTATTATCACATCATTTCTGCCCGTGTTCATGCTCACCGGGCAAGAAGGGAAACTATTTCATCCCCTTGCCTATACGAAGACATTTATCATGCTGGTCGATGCTTTATTGGTTGTAACACTGGCTCCCGTATTGATATCCTTCTTCATGAAAGGCAAATTCAAAGACGATCATGCGAATCCTGTCAATAGGATTTTGGAAAAAGTATATGAGCCCGTGATCCGCTGGTGTATGAAGTGGAGAAAGACCACCATCGGGATCAATATAGCGGCTTTAGTTATCAGTGTCCCTTTGATCATCAGCCTGGGCTCGGAATTTATGCCTCCGCTGGATGAGCAATCTATTCTTTTCATGCCGGTTACACTTCCTGATATTTCAAATGCCGAAGTAAAGCGTATTCTCCAGGTGCAGGATAAGATCATTCACTCGGTACCCGAAGTTGATAAAGTACTGGGCAAGGCAGGCCGCGCTAGCACGGCTACTGATAATTCACCCATTAGCATGATTGAAACGATTATCATGCTAAAACCAAAAAGTGAATGGCGGCCCGGCATCACCAAAAAAGATATTGTAAATGAACTGGATGCTAAACTGCAAATACCGGGGGTAGTCAACGGCTGGACTCAACCGATCATTAACCGGATCAACATGCTGGCAACCGGGATTCGTACAGACGTGGGCGTAAAAGTGTACGGCCAAAATCTGGATAGCATTTATGTCATTGAAGAGCGGGTAAAGGTTGCGTTGGAGAGTGTGCGCGGGGTAAAAGATTTGTATGCGGAGCCGATAACGGGCGGAAAATATTTGGTGGTTGACATTAAACGTGGCGAGATCGGACGCTATGGATTAACAATAGATGATGTCAACATGATGGTGGAGTCAGCCATTGGAGGAACTCCCGTCAGTAAGACGATTGAAGGTCGTCAGCGCTTCTCAATCAATGTACGCTTGTCACAAGATTATCGCAGCAGTTTAGATCAACTGAAACGGATTCCAATCTCAACGCCAGCCTTGGGTACTGTACCGCTTTCTACTGTTGCTGATTTTAGATTTGAGGACGGCCCCCCGATGATCAACTCAGAAAATGCTATGCTTCGCGGGGCTGTACTTTTTAATGTTCGCGATCGGGATTTAGGAAGCACAGTTCAGGAAGCCATTGACAAACTCAATCGGGAACTTACCGGGCTGCCCAATGGGTACTACATCGAGTGGAGTGGCCAATATGAGAACCTCATACGAAGTAAAAAGACGCTGACGCTGATTGCACCTATTGTCTTCATTATCATTTTTCTTTCGCTGTATTTCGCATTTCACTCCATTCGTGAAGCATTCTTTAGTTTGATAACAGTTCCCTTCGCACTTATAGGAGGAGCCTACATGATTTATTTCTACGGGGTTCATCTCTCGGTGGCAGTAGCGGTAGGTTTTATTGCCTTGTTTGGTATTGCAGTAGAGACCGGTGTGGTGATGGTCATTTATCTCAACGATGCCATGCGTCAACTGGTTGAACTAAAAGGCAACTCCCGCGAGACCATCTCGATGAACGATTTGAAAGAATATGTGATTGCCGGAGCAGCCAAGCGCCTGAGACCAAAACTAATGACTGTATCGGTGGCACTGTTTGGTCTCGTACCCGTGCTGTGGGCCACCGGTGTAGGCAGTGATGTGATGAAACCCATTGTGTTACCCATGATCGGGGGCGTACTAACATCGTCTACACACATCCTATTAGTAACGCCACTAATCTTTTTGATGACTAAAGAATATGAACTCAGAAAATTCGGAAAACTTGAAATCCATGAAGTCAAACATTAAAATGGTCTTTAAAATGGTCTTTCTAGCTGGATCGCTATTGCTATCCGGGCAGGTAGCGGCACAGCGGTCTGTAAGGCTCGACAGCATCCTACAGGTAATCAATGAGCGCAACCCCATGTTGAGGGATTACCGTTATCGCGCTGAGGCAATGACCAATTTTGCCGCGGGGGCAAAGAGCCTGATGGCCCCAGAGGTGGGCGGAGGTCCGTGGATGTTTCCCTACCCCGGCACGAACGTGATGGATGAAAGAGACAAGGGCCAGATCATGCTTACGGTGCAGCAAAAATTTACCAACCCGGCCAAATTGCGCGCCAACCAGTCGTACCTCAATTCAAAAGCAGCTATTGAAAAAGCAGGTGAAACGTACACCTACAATGAGTTGAGGGCTTTGGCCAAGACAGCTTTCTTTCAGTGGCTGGTATTGGAAAAAAAGAAAAAGGTTCTTCGGGAAAATGAAGAGATCATTCAATTGGTGTTAAAAATAAGCCAAGTGCGTTATCCCTATAACCAATCCAAACTCGGAAATATTTATAAGGCAGAAGGGAGACTATTGGAAGTACAGAATATGATTTTGATGAACGACAACGAGATTGTTCAGAAAAATATTTTGCTCAACCAGTTGATGAACCGCCCGAAAGAACTTCGCTTCTCGATCGACACCACGGTTCAATATCGCCAGTTCGTTCCCGAGCTGGTAGACACGGCAACGTTGGCTCAAAACCGCAGCGATGTACGCAGGATAGACAAAAGTATTTTGTCCATGCGCCTGAACCAGGCATTGGAAAACAATCAATCCAAACCTGATTTTACGCTGAGCTATAACCACATGATTCCAAGAGGCTCAGGTATGCCTGGCCAGTATATGCTGCTGGGTATGGTCACGATTCCCATTGCGCCTTGGTCTTCCAAGATGTACAAATCAAACGTAAAAGGTATGGGCAGCCAAATTGAATCCATGAAGCGCGAGCGTGAGTCGATCTTGAACGAAGTGCAAGGGATGACCGCGGGCATGGTGAATGAAATCAATACGTTGAATCAACAAGTCAGCAACTACGAAAAGCGGATTATCCCTGCACTGCGAAAAAATTATGAAACGCTAATGCTCGCGTATGAAGAAAACCGGGAAGAACTGCCCATCGTGATCGATGCCTATGAAACGCTGATTATGGCGCAAACTCAATACCTGGACACATTGAGAAGATATTATGAAATGATTGTGAACTATGAAAAGCTATTGGAGAAATAAGATGGCAACTATTGCTATTGAGAAGACAAATGGGATGCACCCAACCTACGTGCTGTCAGTGCTGCTGTGGGCTGTCTTTTTTTCAGCCTGCACTTCGGGTAAAAAAGAAGAACACCACACACATCAAGAGGAATATACCTGCTCCATGCACCCACAGGTGATACAGGATAAACCGGGAACATGCCCCATCTGTGGAATGGATCTGGTAAAAAAGTCTAACCGGGGGAACGAGATGACGATTACAAAAGATTTGAAAGATCTCATCAAACCAACCAATACCTCGGTAGTCGCCAAAATTCAAACCACACATCCAGAGCGTAAGACTTTAGTGGTCGATGCAATGGCTTCCGGGATAATCAATTATGATACGCGCAAAACATATTCCATTCCGGTTCGCTTTGGAGGGCGAATTGAAAAATTGTTTTTAAAGTATAACTACCAGCCGGTAAAGAAGGGCCAGGTGATTATGGAGGTATACAGCCCCGAACTCCTGACCGCACAACGTGAATTACTCTATGTGTTCAACCAACAAAAAGAAGATACGCAACTTCTGGATGCAAGCAAACAGAAACTTCTTTTGCTCGGACTTACCAAGGAGCAAATTGAAAAAGTTATTGCGGAGGGAAAAGAGACATTTGCATTTCCAGTACTCAGCCCATACACCGGGTATATTGTAGAATCAACTGCCTCCCCTGAAGTGCAGCCATCAAGCTTGGCTCAACCGACCTCGATGGGCGGTGGAGGAATGGGCAAAAAAACAAGTGGTATGCAAACATCCACTGCGATGGGTACCTCTTCATCGACATCGCTCCTTGGTCAGCAGATTTCGATTCGCGAAGGAATGTATGTCACCACGGGGCAAAGTCTGTTTAAAGTGGTGGACGGCACCCGCCTTTGGGCAGAACTCTATTTTTCGGCCAATGAAGCGAAGCAAATCCGGAAAGGCGACTTGATGGAATTACACGTGAAAGGATCTGACGAGGTCATCCAGTCACGCATCGATTTTATCCAACCGTTTTTCAGCGAGGGCAAACAGTTTCTGCAAGTGCGTTCCTATTTAAGCGACAAGAACAATATCCTTCGTGTCGGTCAACTGGTCACTGCACGTCTCAATCAACCCCGTGCGCAATCACTGTGGATACCAAAGATAGCGGTGCTTGATTTGGGTACTCAACACATTGTATTCATAAAAGACAAAGGGACTTTCACATCTTTTAGAATAAAGATCGGATCGAAGTCAAGCGGATGGATCGAAGTCATCGAAGGATTGGATGAATCCTCTGAGATTGCCGCCAATGCGCAATACCTAGTGGATAGCGAAAGCTTTATAAAAGTTAAGAACCCATAAGCACTATGAATAAAATAATAAACTACATAGTGATCTTCGCTATCATGTCGATGATCGCATGTAATTCGAGAAAAGTTTCAGAACAGGCGGCCGAGGCAAAGAAGACTTATACCTGTCCGATGCATCCGCAAATCATTCAGGACAAGCCGGGCACCTGCCCGATATGCGGCATGGATCTCGTGCCTGTGACCGCAGGAGGCGATAAGACAGAAGTAACCTTGAGCGAAAGCCAGGTTGAGTTGGCCAACATCACCGTACAGCCCTTGCGTGTTCAAGAAATTGGCAACAGCATACTTTTAAATGGAAGGCTAAGGGCAGATGAAAATCAAACAGAAATGATAAGTACGCGTGTACCCGGGCGGTTGGATAAACTCTTTCTTAAAGAGACCGGTGTGCGCATCACCCAAGGCCAAGTCATTTATGAAATCTACAGTGAACAACTGCTCACCTTTCAACAAGAATTTTTGTTGGCCCACGAACAGGCAAAATCAATTGACAACAAAAGATACCAGTCATATCTGCAAGCCGCTAAAAAGAAATTATGGTTATACGGTATGACAGAAGCTCAGATAAATGATTTGTCAAAGTCCAAAGTGACCAATCCTAGAATACAATTTGTGGCTCCTGCTGCGGGCATCATCACCGAAATAATGGTATCCGAAGGACAGTATGTTACAGAAGGCGCGGCTATTTACCGTCTTGAAAAATTGAACAAACTTTGGGTGGAGGCAGAGTTATACCCTCATGAAGCTTCCCTCATAAAATTGGGAGAACCCGTCACTATTTATGTCAATGGGTTTGCAAATCATCCGATGGAGAGCACCGTAATTTTCCTTTCACCGGAGTATCGCCAAGGAAGCCAAATCTTTATTTTGAGAGCTGCGCTGTTTAATCCTGACTACCAATTTGTTCCCGGCATGCAGGCAGAAATAGTTTTCGAACACTCTAAAAAGAAAGCGTTGACACTTCCCGCTGATGCAGTGATCCGTGAAGAGAATGGTGGACATGTTTATAGAAAGACTGGCAAAGGAATATTCAAAGCTCAAATGGTCACTACCGGCTTAGAGAATTTCAACAAAGTAGAAATCACGGGCGGTATTGAAGAAGGCGATAGTATAGTCGTCACCGGTGCCTATCTGCTGTACAGTGAAATTGTTTTAAAGAAGGGAGCCAATCCCATGGCTGGTCACCATCATGGACAAGGGACAGAGCAGGCAGCAACTTCATCACAGCGCACAACTAAGGTGGAAGAAAAACCCATTACTGTCGACCCGAGATTCTCACAACAACTTGGAGCGGTCATCACATCTTATCTGAAAGTAAAAGATGCATTGGTTGCTTCCAATGCTAAAAATGCCTCAACTCAAATCTTAGAGGTTGCCACAAAACTCAAGCAAGTTGACATGTCACTTCTCAAAGGGGATGCCCACATGAAATGGATGGAACAATTAAAAACGATGGAAGAGTCAATAAAACGGATTGAAGCTGACAAGGACATCGAAATTCAACGTGCGTCATTTTCACAACTAACCAATGCATTGTATGCTGCTATCAAAGTCTTTCAGGTGAAGGGACTTCAAGCCTACTATCAGTATTGCCCCATGGCGTTTGATAGTAAGGGTGCATACTGGATTAGCCGCGAAGAGCAAATCAGCAACCCCTATTTTGGTGAGCAGATGCTGCGCTGCGGGGAGACAAAAGAAACTTTAAAATAGAGATATGGCTAAACCTTGTTGCGAAAATGGCGACCCCAAACCACCTTCCTTTTGGAAGACATGGTCAAGAAGAATAGTCTATGCTATTCTGATTGGAATCGTACTATTCGTTTTATGGAGTCAACTCATGCATCAACAATAATGAACGATCAGAAAATGGCAGAAAACAAAAACTATATACCCGCATTAAAGTACGACTGGCTTACAAAGGTCTATGACCCCGTGCTTCAATTCACGATGCCCGAGCGAGAGTTTAAGTCGGCCTTGATCCGGCAAATGGAAATTAAACCGAATGATCGGGTTCTTGATTTTGGCTGCGGTTCGCTTACGCTCACCATCATGGCTGCGCAGAAGCATCCTCAAGCGCAATTCTTTGGTGTAGATGTCGATAAGAAAATTATTTCCATCGCAAAGGAAAAGCTTTCAAAAACGGGCCTATCCATTGACGTGCAGCAATACGATGGCAACAGACTTCCGTATCCAGACAACTCGTTCGATCACGTCATGTCAAGCCTGGTATTTCACCACCTCACGTTAAAACAAAAATATTCTGCATTAGAAGAAATCCACCGAGTACTTAAACCCTCTGGCCAATTTCATATCGCTGATTTTGGTAAGCCCGCCAGTATTTTTCAGCGGGTTGGATTCTATTTGGTTCAATTACTAGACGGATTTCAGACAACGACCGATAACATCCAGAATTTATTATCCAACGCCATCAAAGAAATTTTTCTGGGGTTAGAGGAGACTACGCATTTTAAAACGATGGTCGGCACCGTAAGACTTACCAAGGCAACAAAAAAGAACAACGCAATACTATAATTAAACTTAAACATGTAACAATTATGAAAACAAAAATGATGACGCTTTGCCTGGTTCTAGGTAGCTGGGCAACTTTTGCACAACACGATCATGCCAAACAGGGTGATCAAAAAAAAGAGGAGAATATGGTGATGTTCAAAGATGCCAACATCGGCAAAGCCTACGAGCATTACCTTCATCTGAAAGACGCTTTGGTTGCATCTAAATCTGATGAAGCGAAAAACGCAGCGGGTGAGTTGCAAAAATCGTTGGCGGGCGTAACCAACGGCAAAATGGTAGCCGATGAAGCAGCCAAGATAGTTGCTGCAGCTAACCTGGATGATCAGCGCAAAGCATTTTCTGGTGTGAGCGACATGATGGCAATGCTCGTGAAGGGTGGAAAACTTTCTATGGGCATGATTTACCTGGAATATTGCCCGATGGCCAATGGCAATACCGGTGCCTCATGGCTCTCCAACGAAAAGGCAATCAAAAATCCTTACTTCGGAGATAAAATGTTGAAATGCGGTAGTGTGAAGGAAATGATTCACTAGCGGGTGAAGGGTAGAGATGGAGTAAGATTACTGAAACATCTCTTTTTTCTATTTGAATCACCGCTGACACATGTAATGAGTATGAAAAAGATACAGACCACCAAGCCTACCAACACAGGCAGGAAAAGAAAAATGAAATGGGGTGACATAGCAATTACTGCATTTGCTATTGTAATGGTCGGAGGCACATTGCTATGGATAGCTGCACGCATTTATAATCAAGAAAGGGAAGAATTGGCCGCGCAAGAAAAATTTAACAGCTCACTGCCAGCAGCCGGAGTCGCCATTGACCACAAGTTGGTGTGCATGGTCAACAACACGTACATGGGCGTTGATCAAATTCCAGTAACGGTAACAAACAAAACGTACTACGGTTGCTGTGACAAGTGTGTTCGTGATCTGAACACAGATGAATCAGTCCGTTTTGCGGTAGACCCGTATAGTCAAGCAGCAGTAGATAAAGCAAATGCCTTTATCACCATTAATCCGAATAAAAAGGGATCGATTTTGTATTTCGAATCAGAACAGAACGCTAAAAACTATTTTAAAAAATGAAACGCAGAGAATTTGTAAAACTATCGGCCGGTGCGGCCAGCCTATTGGCACTGCCCGCAGCCTTGCAGAGTTGCATGAATGAAATGAACATGGATATGAATATGGCAGCAGATGCCGTGCCCGTAATAGAAGGCGCATTCTCCGCACCGCTCTCATTTCCCGCAGTGACGACTACTAATTTTTCAATGACAGCCAAAAGCAATACGGCTGCGTTGCTTAATTCCCAAAGCACTTCGGTATTGGGTTACGCCACCGGCATATTGGGGCCTACCATCAAAGTGAATACCGGTGCTACGGTTTCCATACCTTTCCAAAACCAGCTATCGGAAGAAACCAACATCCACTGGCATGGACTATTAGTGCCAGCCAACATGGACGGCCACCCGAAAGATTTGGTGAACAGTGGGGCGAATTTTAACTACAACCTGCCCATTGACCAACGTGCCGGCACCTACTGGTACCATCCACACCCGCATGGCAAAACAGCCAAGCAGGTGTTCATGGGGTTGGCCGGGTTCTTCATCGTAAATGATGCAGAAGAGCAGGCACTCAATTTACCTTCGGGCGATCAGGAACTTCTCTTGGTCATTCAAGACAAGCGGATTAAAAATTCTCAATTGAACTACGCGCCCACCATGGGCGAGGTGATGACCGGCTACACCGGGGAGTATATTCTGGTAAACGGAAGCAACGCTCCTTTCCACAATGTGGCTACACGCTATTACCGCCTCAGGGTGTTAAATGGTTCTACCGCCCGCGTGTATAACCTGGCTTTGAGTGATAACCGGGCTTTTGATGTGATTGGTGCCGATGGCGGCCTGCTTGCGCAGCCCGTTAGCGTTACCTCACTGATGCTCGCCCCCGGTGAGCGGGCCGATATTTTGGTGTCGTTTAAAAGTTACGCAATAGGCACAGAACTCTTTCTGGTGAATAAAACATTTAATGGCGGTGCGCAAGGCAAACAGGAATTCAAGATCATGAAGTTTGTTGTTAACCAGCAAGTGAATGATTCCTTTGTCAAGCCTGGTCAGTTATCAACTATTCAACCTTTGCCTGCCTCTTCTGCCGTGAAAACCCGCATCATGAAAATTAAAGGCATGATGGAAGGAAATGGAAACATGAACATGGGTGGTATGGGCAGCGGTATGCACACCATTAACGATAAAGTATACGACCTCAACCGAGTGGATGAGACCGTAAAAGCGGGCGATACCGAGATTTGGGAATTTGATAACTCTGCGGGCGATGAGATTCACCCCATGCACATTCACGCAGTGCAATTCCAGGTACTTTCGCGCACGGGCGGAAGAGGCGCCCTCATTGCTACGGAGCAAGGTTGGAAGGACACCGTACTGGTGATGCCGGGCGAGAAGGTGCGCGTGATCATGACCTTCCCGCAGAAAAAGGGCTTGTTCGTATTTCACTGCCATAACTTAGAACACGAAGACGATGGCATGATGCTGAATTTTGAAATTGTTTGATAAACATTAAACCTTCTTTACCAATGAAAAAGATCATCATAATGGTAAGTCTGATTCTGTTTGCTGGCTCAGCAGCAGCCCAGCACGATCATGGCTCGGGGCATGCTAATATGCCTGCACACAATAAAAAGGAGACTGCTCACTCGCACCGTGCTGTGCCTGAATTTCAAGGGCAACTCCGCGAAGCCTTTGCAACAAGTCTACAGCTAAAAGATGCGCTTATATTATCCGATGCAGCCAAGGCTGCAGAAGCTGTAGCCCAAATTCGGATTGCATTATCGAAAGTGGATTTGACTCTGCTGAATGATGAAGCACTTATGGACTGGATGGGTTACTTGAAAATACTCAATGAGAATCTGGAACGGATTGAAGGCTCAAACGATCTCGCCATACAGCGCATTGCATTTTCTTCTTTCAGCGATGCACTATACAAGAGTTTGAAAGAATTGGGTGCCGGAGGTAAAATGGTTTACTACATACAATGCCCCATGGCAAACAATAATGCCGGAGCATATTGGCTTAGCGATACCAAAGAAATTCGCAATCCTTATTTGGGGAACGAAATGCTTTCGTGCGGAAAAGTGAAAGAAACCATTCAATAAACATAAAGTAAACATCACCACTAAATTAAAATCGTATGAAAACGTTAAGCTTAATCATTTTTCTTGCAACGGTCGCATTTTCGGTTCAAGGCCAGAAACCCAATGCTGACGATGTAGCCACTGTTGTCTCTACGCTGGAGGCATACAAGAAGGCCATTGAAAAACTGGATACAACCGGAACAGGAAAACTCTTTGTGCCTAAATCAATCGTAATAGAATCAGGCAAGGTTGAAGGCAGGTACCAGGATTACCTGGCTCATCACCTGGGGCCTGAACTCGGTGATTTTAAATCTTTCGCATTCAGCGACTATAAGGCTGATGTAACAGTCGATCTGCCCTACGCATTTGCTGTGGAGACCTATAAGTACACCATTGTTCTGAAAAAAGACAACTCTGTGATTGAGCGCAAAGGTGCTGCTACTACGATTCTTAGAAAGGAAAACGGGACTTGGAAAATATGGCAAACACACACATCAGCGCGCAGGCCATGAGATCGAGCGTAATAATTTTATTTTACTGCGTTATGAGTCTCAACGGATCAGCACAGGTGCGAGCTGAGGAAATCCTTGGGCATTGGCTTACCGAAAAGGGTGATGCACACGTGCTTATTTACATCGAACGCGACATGTATGTTGGGAAAATTGTGTGGGTGAAGGACGAAAAGCAATCCGCCCAACTGAACACGGTGATTCTCGCTGATTTCGTTTATGATGAGAAGGAAAAAGAATGGAACAGCGGCACCGTGTTTGAGCCCCGGCATGGCCACAAGTCATCTGGTTATCTCGTATTGAAAGATGCGAACACCCTCAAGGTAACCGGCTATAAAGGTTTTCGCTGGATCAGTGACTCAGAAATCTGGACGCGAGTGAATGCTCCCTGACAAGAAGTTTGATCTAAGTAAACCTAAAATGAAATCATCATACGTTATGCTAACTCTAAACTTTTAGAATGAGAATCATTAAAAAATTTATTCATACACTGTTATCTATTTCAGGATTGATTCCAGAAAACACAACCCTCCTCAGGGGTTTTTTCTGGTTGAGCTCGGTTGCCTGGGCTATTTTTCTGCTTCCAAAGTTTGCGCGTCTTGACTATGCCGTTCTTTATTTTGCCATCAGCACACTTTTTTACATAGGTTTTATCTTTCTTGTCTTACCCCAGCAGGGACTGAGGCTCAAATGGATTGCTGCCGTGGGCGAAGAACAAGCCTATTTGCAATACGAGGGTATTTTGGCGTTTGCGTTCTTACACAATGGTGTATCCCTTGGTTTCATAAGCGAGAGTTCGCAAGCTAGTGGTTTTTGGGGCAACTTACCCCCTCTAGTAATGATGAGTATTGCGGC
This sequence comes from Bacteroidota bacterium, assembly GCA_018267275.1. Lineage (GTDB taxonomy): Bacteria > Bacteroidota > Bacteroidia > Cytophagales > Cyclobacteriaceae > ELB16-189. The sequence goes on from JAFDYV010000003.1 coordinate 415,469, forward strand.
TATTTTATTTTTGACTGGCTTTGTTATAAAACTATGGTCAGCCTGGTTGGTGGGCATACCCATTTACTATTGGAAGGATATGTTTTTAGGAAAAAAGATATGTGACTTTGTGGAGGCGGGACCGTATAAGTTTTTCAATAATCCCATGTATGGGGTTGGGCAGGTGCAGGTTTACGCTATTGCCATATACTACAATTCTATTTATTTATGGCCTCGCCTTTGGTGCCCTCAATCAATTACTGGTTTTCTTTTTTTACTTCAAAGCAGAGAAACCCTTTATTAATCGCATGTATCTTAATAAATTATAACTAATTAAATATTGATGCTATGGAATCATATCATGACTATGTGATCAAAGACGGGAAGTTTATTGGCAAATTTGATGAGATGTATTCCAAGTTCGGAGATCCTTGGATGCAGTCAAGTCAACCCAACAAATACTCTCGCAGGGCGGGCATTGAGCATGTCAAATCGTTTCAGATAAAAAGCCTGCTGGAATGTGGATGTGGATTGGGTTACTACGCGAACTGGATTCATCGTGAAACAGGTATTGTTCCCATCAGCGTAGACATCTCTAAGGTGGCTATTGACAAAGCAACCAAACTGTTTCCGCAACTACATTTCGAAGTGGCAGATATTACAACTGACTTGTCTAAATATAAGAGCGTAGATTGTGTGATGTTCGCAGAAATAATATGGTACATATTGCCAAATTTAAACGATATTCTTTCGCAATTGAAGCAGCATTTTTCCGGAAAATACCTGTTGGTAAACCAAGTCTTCTACAAGGGTTCTCAAAAGTATGGTAACTCGTATTTTACTAATTTGAGCCAATTCATTGATTTCATTCCTTTTGAGTGTGTGGGTAGTTGTGAGGCTACGTTACGGGCAGACACAACCATAGAAACATCTACCATTTTTCGTATCGCGTAGCAATATTGTCTTCAACGAATCTCGACCATGGCAAAAGACAGCATCTTACTTTTCTATTTAGTCACCCTTGCTGCGCAAGAGCAAAAACCTAGACGCGAGTGAAGTCGAAATAGTGTAGCAAAGCAACCTGCCTGATGGAAACACAAAAACTTCTCGATAGCATTATTCGCCAATACAAAGACGACCCCGCTTCGGTTTATAACACGTGGTTTGTCGGCAGTGAAGAACGATTGAAAGCCTTTCGTGCCATCAGGCGGGGCGTGTTGCAGGTAGTAGAAGATATAAAGAGTGAAAAATTCGGAAACGATTTTAAAGGCTCATCACTTGAATTTGTATTCACAGCCATTACCGAACAAAAGCAAGTGTTTGAAGGCGCAGCACACCCTTTCTACTGGAAGCCCAAAATGCGTATTCCGGATATTTATGAGAACCAAACCAACAAGAAGGCCTTTGGTCAGTTTCTGGAGAACTGTTTTTATGCCACGAAAGAAGAACAACTTCTTCGCGAAATTATCAAGCTGGATGAATTGAAAATAAAAGGGCTTGGGCCTGCCGTGGCGAGCATCTTATATTTTTTACATCCCACGATGCTACCACCATTCAATACAGCCATTGTAAATGGATTTAACTATCTGTTTCGCGACAATAAAAAACTGGGTAGTTGGCAGGAGTATTTGAAAATGCGTGAGGTGATTATGAAAACAAATGCTGACAACAAGACGCGGTTGTCCAACGACCTGGGCGCGATAGCAGGTTTACTTTTTGAAATCGGAAATAGGAACATCATCATAGAGGGACAGATCCTATCAGAAGACGAAAAGGCCAAACTATTGAAACAGTATGACAAACGTCACAAGGAAGTATTGAGTGAAAAGCATGAGGAAGATTTGCATACGGAAATGCAATATCACCTGCTGAAAATTGGAAAGGCCTTGGGATACGATCCAATAGCTGCTGTCAATGATCGTGGTAAGTGTCATGGCGAAGTCAATTTTTCGTTCATCAGCCTCAAACAGTTTCCGCAAATGCCTTTGGATAAAGAGACGCTGGCCACTGTTCAACTGATTGATGTGATCTGGTTTGAGAAGGGCACCAATAAAGTAGTGTGTGCCTTCGAAGTTGAGAAAAGTACCTCGATCTACTCAGGTATTCTTCGACTAAGCGACCTGGCCTTTTCGTTGCCGGATCACAGTTCATCTTTATTCATTATTATTCCTGACAAACGTGAAAAAGATGTTGTTCTCCAACTCAGCCGACCATCCATTAAGAAAAGTCAGGTTCACATAAAATATATCCTTTTTTCAGACTTACGGGAGCATTGTGATGCCCTCTGCAAGTTTGGAGACAGCCACATGATCTTAGAAAAAATAGCTAAAACAGCCTAAATCAATTGTTGATCGAAGTACATATTATGTCTAACTTGCAGTTATGATCAGGAGTCCATGGTTATCTTTTATTTTTCTTGTAGCCTTTGCTATCTCATTGGCCCATACCATTACTCCGCATACACACGCTGAGGTTAAATCAGTTCGGTCGCACGCACATCATGATAGTAAAAATTCTCATAGCCATAGTTCTTCTGATCTGCCGGTAGTTGCTCACTTTTCAAATTCCGATTTCATTGGTAGTGCGCAGGTCAATTTCAACACAGCAGAAAATTCGATTGGAGACTATCCCTTAGCGGTTCCTCTCTTTTCTTTATCAGTCCCTGTATTTTGCAAGTTATCTATTCCTGCCCGCAAGCAAGGCAAGCCGCCCTCTGGTCCGTTACTTGCTGTTCTTTCCCTTCGCGCACCTCCTGTTACTTTATCGTAGGCGGCAGATGTATTAAACTGCTACCTTACCACGCGGCTTTGCTTCAGGCAAAGCTGAAATTTCATTTAGTCTTTATAACATCAAAACTTTTTTAGGTTATTCATTTAGGTTAATCGGAAAACTCAAACTTAATCAAATTATGAAAACGACTATTCTGTGTTTCTTGATCTTGTTCGCAGCATTGACATCTGCAGTTGCCCACGGTGGCAAGAAGCATAAAAAAGACAGCTCCAAACATCCCATGGATTCCACCATGAAAATGGGAGAGGAAAAGGAACACGTTGCAGGCGACACTGTGCACCATCACGATGAAGGCATGGAAGTTGACGAATCCAAAGTAAAAGCCGACCTCGGTGATTTTCCCACCCTCCATCCTTTGATCGTCCATTTTGCCATCGTCTTAATTATTGTAGCAGCCGGAATACAACTGCTGAACCTTTACTTTATGAAAAAAGAAATTGCATGGATCATCACCGCCATTCTTTTTGTCGGGGTTTTGGCAGCATGGGTGGCAGGACGAAATTTCCATCCCCACACGCATGGCATCAGTGATCATGCGCAATTGGTGCTCGACCAACATGATAAGTGGGCCGACTGGACAACTTACTCTGGAATCATCGCATTGATTCTTCAGGGAGTTAATCTCTTTGTATATAAAGACAAACGTTGGGCTGCCGCAGTGGTGGCCGTGGTGCTGGCGGTGTCTTCGTTCAGTGTTGCCAGTGCGGGTCACTATGGATCTCAGTTAGTCCACATCGAAGGCATCGGCCCGCAAGGCAAGTTTCTGGAGATGGAACATAATCACTAAAACCTCAATCGACTAATTTAAACCTTAATCTTAGAACAATGAAAAAATCAATTTTAACAATCACCATCTTGATTTCGGGGCTTTTCGTTGACTCACTACTTGTTACCGGCTGTGGCAATAAAAAAGAACAAAGCACGGAAGAACACGAACACGCAGAGGGCGACACCACCAGTCATCATCACGATGAAATGGAAATGGATTCCACGGAAATGCATCACATGGACTCCACACAGATGGCGTATGCCTGTCCCATGCACCCGGAAGTAACGGGTAAAGAAGGTGACAAGTGCTCGAAGTGCGGTATGAAGCTCGAACCGGTAAAAGAGCACAAAGACGATCATGAACATTAAAAAACCGATTAAAAGCGAACTTCTATTGTCCACATTGGCTTGTGTGCTGCTTACTGTTGCAGCATACATGCCTTTGCTGGCGCAGCACAACACGCACGATGCAAAATCCCCAGCGCCTGGCGAACGCGTAGAATACGATCTCTACATCGATCACCTGATGGTAAACTATACAGGCAAAGAAAAGATGGGTATGGCCATCAACGGAGGTATACCTGGGCCGGTACTGCACTTTAACGAGGGCGATACGGCCATCATTCGCGTACACAACAAACTGAAGAACGAAGAAACATCGATTCACTGGCACGGCTTACTGCTGCCCAACGAAGAAGATGGTGTACCCTACCTGACTACTGCACCCATTAAGGCAGGCCAGACACACACATTTAAATTTCCACTTATCCAAACGGGAACATACTGGTACCACTCGCACACTATGCTGCAAGAGCAATCCGGTATCTATGGCTCAATTGTTATTCATCCACGTGGTTGGAATGAATCAGCGAGTATGAAAGAACACGTGATTATGCTCAGCGACTGGACGGATGAAAATCCGCACGAAGTATTGCGCAATTTGAAGCGTGGCCTGGATTACTATGCCATCAAAAAGAAATCGGTGCAAAGCTGGAGCGAGGCCCTCGCAAAAGGATATTTGAAAGACCGCGCCAAGACCGAGTGGATGCGCATGCCGGCAATGGATATTTCCGATGTTTATTACAATCGCTTTTTCATCAACGGGAAATCTGAAAGCACTTATACCGATGTCAAACCTGGAGATTCATTGAAACTTCGCATTATCAACGGCAGTGCATCATCTTATAATTGGATACAATATGCCGGTGGCAAAATGAAAATCGTGGCAGCCGATGGGATGCCCGTGCAGCCAGTAGAAGTTGATAGGATATTAGTTGCCATAGCAGAAACATACGATGTTGAAATAAAAATTCCTGAGGGGGGCATGGCCTATGAATTTCGCGCCACCGCTCAGGATATTTCAGGACACGCTTCTTTATTTTTTGGAGATGGCATGAAGATGAACGCACCCGACCTTCCGAAAATAAACTACTTCGCCATGATGCGCGAGATGAACAACATGGGCGTCATGGACATGAGCAGCATGAAAGGAATGAAGATGGAGGGCGAACACAAAAGCCATGATATGGGTAAAATGAAGATGGAAGATATGGATATGAAGAATGACTCTTCTATGAAAGACATGCCCATGGATACTTCCATGATGAACATGAAAATGGATACCACATCCATGAAAGAAATGAACATGGATACCATGAATATGCAAGACACCGTGATGAGCAACATGAACATGTCACAAATGGACATGAACAAAATGAACATGGGCGATCAAAGTGAAGTGACACTGAATTATGATATGCTCCGCGCGCCCAAACCGACCACATTGAACGACAAACTTCCGATGCGCGAAATCGAATTGAACCTGACCGGCAATATGATCCGCTACGTTTGGTCGTTCGACAATAAAACACTTTCACAATCGGATAAAATCATAATCCGCAAAGGCGAGAACGTGCGCATGAAGTTGGTGAACAACACGATGATGCGCCACCCGCTGCATCTGCACGGTCACTTTTTCCGATTCATCAATGCACAGGGCGACTATTCGCCCATGAAGCACACCTTCGACATTGGCCCGATGGAAACCGTGACCATTGAATTCTATGCCAACGAAGAAAAAGATTGGTTCTTCCATTGCCACATACTCTATCACATGATGGCCGGGATGGCTCGCGTGGTAAGCTATGAAAACTCACCCGCCAATACACAACTTACTCTTAAGGATCAAAAGAAAGTTTTTAAGGAAGATCGGATGCTGTACTTCTGGGGCCAGACTAAGATTGCCTCCGATGCCGTGTTCGGGTTTGCCAATGTGGTGGGAAACCGCGGCATACTGGGAACCACCTATCGCGTGAGTTATAAAAATCAGTATGAGTTTCAGCCCGACTATCAACGCTTTGTAGACAAACGACAATTCTTGGCGGCCTACGTTGGTGCAGATATCCGAAATACATTTCAAGTGGTGGAAAATGGCAAGCGGGTTGACCGGAAGGTAGCCATCATCGGTGTTCGGTACTTACTTCCGATGTTTGTTCAGTCTGAATTGCGCCTTGATCACTTGGGCAATGCACGGTTTCAACTTTCGCGGAGCGATATGCCCGTTACAAGACGATTGAGATTAAGCCTGGTGGGCAACACCGATTGGGAATACAACATTGATTTTGACTACAACATCGGTAAACGTTTTTATATCCACGCGTCTTACGATTCGGATTATAAATATGGTGCCGGGTTAACGGTGAACTGGTAGATTTATCACATTGAAAAAAATTGCCATCAATAAAAAAGATAAAGCAATGAAAGAGCCTAAGAATTACACTAGTAAAAGTTTAATTATGCGAAACACCCTCATTATGTTGGGACTGATTACCCTTTCTCTGCTGATAGGCACCATCGGCTACCGATTTACAGGAGGATTTACTTGGATGGATTCATTTTTGAATTCGGCCATGATTTTAACGGGCATGGGCCCTGTACATGATCCGGTGGGTAATGGCGGAAAATTTTTTTCCGCCATGTTTGCACTTTACAGCGGCATCATTTTTCTCTCCGCGGTGGCCATTTTTATTTTCCCCATTTTGAAAATAGTAATGTCAGTAAATCTTCCACCCGATGCAGAATAAATGATGAAGCGGATTCTTGTTCCCACCGATTTTTCTGATTGCGCTCAAGCTGCTGCGGATGTTGCCATTGCCATCGCTGTAAAAACCAACGCAGAGATTTATTTTCTTCACTTACATACCCCGGAGCCGACAGGAGGACACATGGCCATGCATGGAGGTGGTTCTCATGAAGGGCACCCGCATCATGACTGTAGCGGTCCGGCAAGAGCCAGCCTAGATCAACTCATAAAAGCGGCTGAGCAAAAAGGCATTTCTGCCAAGTCGGCTTTGGTATTAGATGAAGATTGGGAACAAGTTGAGAAGCATGCGGAAGCATTCTCTATCGATTTGATAATCATGGGATCGCATGGCGTCAAGGGAATCAGGAGGATCTTTTTAGGCTCTCACGCTCTTCAGATGATTCGTCATACCGATTTGCCGGTGTTAATCATAAAGTCGGCCACTGCGGATTTCAAAATCCGGTCAGTGGTTTTTGTCACAACCCTTGAAGAAAGAGAACTGGAAGCGCTTGCGTTACTGGATCAAGTAACATGCCCCTGGAATGCCATTATCCATCTGCTGTATGTAAGCAAGCCGATGACATCTGAAGAAACCAATGGATCACTTGGTAAAATAAAACAACTCACCAAAGGATTGATAACCCCGGTCGAATTTTCTATTTGCAATGAAGAAGCCGAGATAAAGAAAGTGGCAAGGGACTTAGATGCTGATTTGGTAGTATTGACTACCCACGGCCACGGCTCCTTGATCCGCGCTGTTTCATCCGGACTGGCCGAGAAGTTCGCAGCCGAGTATGAAAGTCCCGTGCTTATTATCAATACGAAATAAAAATTCCATGCATAACCTTAAAACACACTGGGAAAATATTTACGAAACCAAGCCAGAATCTGACTTCAGTTGGTTCCAACCTTATCCGCAAACATCGGTTGACTTCATTAATCTGTTCAAACTGCCAAAGACCGCCAGCATCATTGATATTGGTGGTGGCGATAGTCATTTGGTAGATGCGTTGCTGGAGCTAGGCTATTCGGATATTACGATGCTTGATATTTCCGCTAAGTCCATTGAACGGACGAAAGTGAGGTTGGGAGAAAAGGCATCAGCAGTTACCTGGATAGAGAAAAACATTGTGGACTTTGAGCCGCAGCGTATGTATGATTTCTGGCACGATAGGGCTGCCTTCCACTTCCTGACAGCAGAAATCCAAATCATAAAATATCTTGCCATTGTAAAACAGGGCATTAAATCCGGTGGGCACTTGGTACTCGGCACCTTTTCCGATAAAGGTCCTAACCAATGCAGTGGCCTGGAGATCAGGCAATATACGGAGGCTTCGATGTCTGCACTTTTTGAAAAAGAATTCAGGCGGATAAAGTGCATAGAAGAAACCCACATCACCCCACACAATACACAGCAGAATTTTGTCTTCTGTAGTTTTCAGCGAACCCCAACACCTATACTATGATTAAAAATAGAAGCACAACACGTATGCAGTACGGCTCCATCACCATAATGGTACTGTTATTTTACTTTTCGAATTGCAGTTCGAAAAAGGAGAATGACGGCATCATCGGCCTTGAAGATGTAAAGCTTTCAACGCTCACCGGACAAAGTATTGCCACGGACGAATTTGAGGGTAAAGTGGTCTTCATCAATTTCTGGGCAACCTGGTGCGGGCCTTGCATTCATGAAATGCCATCCATTGAAAAAGCGCAAACCCTGATGAAGGGTAAAGACGTTGTGTTTTTACTCGCCTCGAATGAAGAACTCGACCAAATCACACGCTTTTCAAAAAAACATGACTACGATTTTCGGTACGTACAATTGAACAACATGGAAGAGCTAAAAATCTCAGCCTTACCCACCACCTACATTTTTGATTCTGAGGGTGTCTTGAAATTCTCAGAGACCGGAACTCGAATATGGAACGAACCAGCAAACATTGAACTCATTACTAAAATCATAAACCATGAAGAATAAAATATCTCTTTTTGCTTTGTCGATAGGATTACTGGCATCTTGTTCAACCAAGACGGAAGAAGCCGCACAACAATCAACGATAACTCATCTTGAGTCCCCAGCTCAGGCCGAAAGTGGGGAGCCCTTTCTCTTTACCTACCAGGACAGCATCGTCTATTTTTCCTGGATTGAAAAAAAGGGGGAAGAGTCAACATTTAAACTTGCCAGCCTTATCGATGGTAAATGGACGACACCGAAAACTATTGCCTCGGGCAATTCATGGTTTGTGAATTGGGCAGACTATCCCATGATGGCGAGGAATCAAGATGGGTTCATCGCTCACTTTCTCGATAGAAGTGCAGATGGAAAATTTACTTACGATGTAAAATTCACGACCTCTCAATCGGCTGAATCCACTTGGGCAAATCCGAAAATTCTACACGATGATGGCAAGCAGGCGGAGCATGGCTTTGTTTCGTTAGTGCCATATGAAGACAAGTTTTTTGTTACCTGGCTGGACGGGCGCAATACTGTGATGGAGGGGATGGAAAATATGGATCATGGTCATCATGGAGAGATGAGCCTTCGGGCGGCCATTCTTGACTCAAATGGAAATAAACTTGATGAGTGGGAACTTGACAAGAGAACGTGCGATTGCTGCCAGACAAGCGCTGCCATAACAGCATCTGGGCCAGTAGTAGTGTATCGCGACCGTTCGGATGAAGAGATTCGCGATATGTCTATTGTACGCCTGGTGAATGGCGAGTGGACTGCACCTCAGAGCATCAACAATGACAATTGGAAAATCGCTGGCTGTCCGGTAAACGGCCCAAGAGTTTCGGCTATCGGAAATACAATTGCCACCGCTTGGTTTACAATGGCATCCGATTCGGCTCAGGTGAATGTGATTTTCTCCAATAATGGAGGGGAAACGTTCGGGAAAGCAATTCGGGTCGATGAAGGTAGCCCGATTGGCAGAGTTGACATTGTATTACTAGACGAACAAAGTGCTATGATAAGTTGGATGGAAGGAACCGAAGTAAAGGTTGCTGAAGTCCGGAGTGATGGAACTAAGAAGCCATCCATCACCGTGGCCACATCATCTGAGTCACGTTCCAGTGGCTTTCCTCAAATGACGAAGTCGGGTGACAAACTTATATTCGCCTGGACTGATTCAAAAGAAAAGACTATTAAACTGGCCTCACTCAATTTATAATTTTCAATTCAAACTTAAAAAGTAGAATCATCATGAAACAAATAGCAACAGTCGCCCTCCTGATAAGTCTTGCAGGGTTTGCCCATGCACAACTTAATATGCCTAATGCCAGCCCCGATGCTACATTTAAACAACAGATTGGCTTTGGAGAAGTGGAAGTAAAATACTCACGCCCCAGCGCTCGTGGCAGGGCAATCTTTGGCGGGCTTGTTCCCTTCGGAGAGCTATGGCGCACCGGTGCACATGATGCCACTACCATTCGTTTTTCGGAAGATGTGAAATTAAACGGCAATGATATTCCAGCAGGCACCTACTCCTTCTTCACTATTCCCAATCAAAATGAGTGGACAATCATAGTTAACAAGGTTGCTGAAATGCACGGCTCGTCCGACTACGCACAGGAGCAAGACCTGGTGCGCTTTACGGCAAAGCCTGAAAAATCGGCACGGTACTACGAAACATTTACCATTGAAGTAAATAATCTTACCAGAGAAGAAGCTGGCTTGTTTTTACTGTGGGAGAATACGGAGGTGAAACTCACCATTAAAATGAATGTAGACGAAAAGGTGATGGCCGAAATCAATGATCGTATTAATGTAAAGAAGGAAGACAGAGCAAGTCTTTTCTATCAATCCAGCGCTTATTACTTCAACAACAATAAAGATTTGAAGCAGGCCTATGCTTGGGTGCAAATCGCTAATAGCAAAGCGCAAGATGCCGGGTATCTTCAACTGCAAGCAAAAATTGAAGCCTCTATGAATGACTACACATCAGCTCTCAAGACATTGAAAGCATCCACCGAACTGGCTACAACGAAGAAACTTGACCAGGTTATTACAGCAAACGAAAAACTTCGTGCGGAGTGGGCAACTAAAACTGGCAAAAAGTAAAATGAGAAAACTTGCATTTGTCACGCTACTTACGTCTCTGTCATTTGCTTCAGAGGCACAGAAAACGGGTGTTGAAAAAATGGACATTGATCCAACACAAAGTAAACTGGAGTGGACAGGTAAAAAATTAGGAGGTGAGCACTACGGGGAAATACGACTGTCATCAGGCCACCTAACTTTCACTAAAAGCAAGCTAAGCGGTGGTTCTTTTGAAATGGACATGGCCAGCATTACCTGTGCTGACATTACCGATGAAAAATCAAACAAGCGGTTGGTGGATCATTTGAAGTCGGAAGACTTCTTTTCCGTGACACGGTTTCCAACGTCATCATTCATCATTACCAAGGTAGAGCCCAAATCGGCAACCGAATACATTGTACTTGGCGATCTTACCATTAAAGGGAAGGCAAATCCAATAACGTTCACGGCTAAACTGAATACGGTGAACAATCAAACCATTGCCGAAGCAACGCTGGTGTTTGACCGAAGTAAATATGAAGTGAAGTTTGGCTCACAATCGTTCTTCGAAAACCTGGGTGATAAACTTGTTTACGATGATGTGGATATAAGGGTGAAGTTGGTAGCAATTACTAAGTAGCAACATGATGAGGGTTTGTATAGCAATTCTATGCGTATTCATTTCAATTTTCACCCGTAACAATGCAACTGCTCAGGAAGGAAGAAGAGACGTGAACATTATAGGAACAATGAGGGATGTAATGTGGAAAGGCAAGCTTTCAGGGAACATCGATCTGGATACCTTGTCGAACAAACATCATTTGTTCGGGCTTGGCCCTGTTGAATACTTAGCAGGGGAAATTTTGATTGTTGATGGGAGGGCTTACCAATCAACGGTGCTGAATGACTCAACAATGAAAGTGGAAGAAACCTATGCAATAAAAGCTCCTTTTTTTGCTTACGCAAATATTACTAACTGGATGGAAGTGATGCTACCTGACAGCGTTAAATCCATTAACCAGTTGGAGCGATTACTTGAGCATATAACCAAAAAAGTAAATCAGTCTTTTCTGTTTCAATTTAAAGGTGAGGTTGAACAGGCCACCATCCATATTGTAAACCTACCGAAAGGATTAACCGTAAATTCCCCGGCTGATGCCCATCAAGGACAAAAGAATTTTCTATTGACAAACCGGGAAGTTGATGTGGTTGGATTTTTCTCAACGGCACACAAAGGAATTTTCACACGCCATGATACTTACCTGCACATGCACCTGATCACGTCTGACAAACAGAAGATGGGGCATTTGGACGAAGTAAGAATTAAAAAAGGGACAATAAAAATAGGCCATCCATAACTTTATCATCATGAAACATCAACACGGAGATCAGCAGTTTACATGCCCCATGCACCCCGAAGTGGTGAAAGACGCGCCTGGCAAATGCCCGAAGTGCGGAATGGATTTGGTTCCGATTTCAAATTCAACGAGTGAACATGAGGTTCATCAACATCATGCCAGTCGGGAAAGTGAACACGCACATCATCACATGAAAGCTGGAAAACATTCGGAGCATGAGCACCAACACTCGGGCCATTCAGGCCATGCAAACCATGCCGGGATGATTGAAGATTATAAAAAGCGTTTCTATATAGTACTTGTCTTGACTATACCTATCATGGCTTTGTCACCCATGATTCAACATTGGCTACGGGTAGACTGGATGTTCGCAGGGTCTTCGTACTTGCTCATGCTGCTTTCGTCTGTTGTTTACTTCTATGGCGGATGGCCTTTTCTCATTGGCTTGAAGGATGAAGTGAAATCAAAATCGCTTGGCATGATGACACTGGTAGCGGTGGCGATTACTGTTGCCTATGTATACAGTGTAGCCATCGTTATGGGTTTGCCCGGCATGGACTTTTTCTGGGAGTTGGCAACATTGATTCTCATTATGCTGTTGGGTCACTGGATTGAAATGAAATCCATTATGAGTGCATCGCGCGAATTGGAGCTGTTGGTGCAACTCATGCCCTCGGAAGCGCACCTCATTCATGGCGAGCAGATCACGGAAGTGAAGACAGAAGACCTAAAAGCCGGGGATATTATTCTCATTAAGCCGGGTGAGAAAATTGCCGCTGATGGCATCATTGCAGAAGGCAATAGTTACCTGAATGAGTCTATGCTCACAGGTGAATCAAAGCCAGTGGAGAAGTCGAAAGGCGAAAAGGTAATTGCTGGTTCCATCAATGGAAACGGATCGCTCAAAGTAGAAGTGTCGCATGGAAGTAAAGACTCGTACCTCGCGCAGGTAATTAAGCTGGTTCAGGATGCACAGCAAAGCCAATCCAAAACGCAACTTTTAGCTGACAAAGCCGCAGGGTGGCTTACCATCATTGCATTGGTATCAGGTGCTTTGACCTTCATTGTTTGGCTTAGTATTGGCAAAGACTTGGCTTTCGCGATGGAGCGGATGGTTACAGTGATTGTCATTTGCTGTCCCCACGCGTTGGGCTTGGCTGTTCCGTTGGTTGTGGCACGTTCAACTGCCATTAGTGCCCAGAGCGGGTTATTGATTAAAAACAGAACCGCTTTTGAAAACTCAAGAAAGATTACAACACTGGTATTTGATAAAACGGGCACATTAACGGTTGGAAAATTTAGCGTGGTGAGATTTGATTCATTAGGCGAAGAGTATAATCGTGATGAAGTACTCGCTATTGCTGCAGCGCTTGAACAAAACTCGGAACACCCCATTGCAACAGGTATTGTGGAGAAAGCGAAGGAACTCAAACTTTCGTTGCCTGCTATCAGCGATTTCAATGCGATAACAGGAAAAGGCATACAGGCAATGTGGAACGGAAAGCAAGTGAGAGTAGTAAGCCCCGGATATTTAAAGGAGAAAAATTTAAACATACAGCTACCGGCTTCAAGCGAGGCTGAAACAGTTGTATTTGTGTTGATCGAAGATAACGTAGTGGGTGTGGTTGCGCTGGCTGATGAAATCAGAAAAGAATCGCCCGAAGCCATTAAAACACTTCGTGCCAATGGCATCAAAACACTTTTGCTTACAGGCGATAACAAAGAAGTAGCCAGGAAGGTGAGTGAATCGCTGGGCATGGATGGCTTTATGGCGGAAGTACTCCCTCATCAGAAGCTGGAAAAGATCAAAGAACTTCAGGAGAAGGGCGAATTTGTAGCCATGACAGGCGATGGCGTAAACGATGCACCCGCACTCGCCCAAGCTAACATCGGCATTGCTGTTGGCTCTGGTTCTGACATTGCGGCCGAAACCGCTGGAATTGTGCTGGTAAACAGCAACCCCAAAGATGTGGTGAATCTTATTTTGTTTGGGAAAGCCACCTACAGGAAAATGATTCAGAATCTGGTGTGGGCTACCGGCTACAACGTGATTGCCTTACCATTGGCGGCAGGAGTGTTGTACAATTTTGGAGTTATGCTTAGTCCTGCCATGGGTGCCGTGTTGATGAGCGTAAGTACTGTAGTAGTAGCCATCAATGCGCGGATGTTGAAAGTATAATCGATCAGTTATGACCTGGACTTTGAACAACCTGAATGACCTTGTAACCAGTTCCATTTATAGCTTGTTCAATTTCCAACAAGGAGACTTGGCCTTCGTCATACTTTACAATAGCGTTTGCTTTTTCAAATGAAGCATCGGCTTGCAATACCCCTGCAAGTTTGCACTACTTCGAAACCCACAGGCCGCCTCGGTAGTGACTGTTGCCGCAGGTGTTCCTTAAAGGGTTGGCGCGTAGACGAGTTTTCAGCACAACCCAAAAATTCCTTCAAGACCTTTCCCGTTCGCACCGCTGCAATCCGCTCGACCCGGCTACGATGGAAGACATCACCGATGCCACGGAGTCGTCACGCACCATCATGCTCGGCCTCAACCGCGACTGGATCAAAAAGCAAGGCGACTTCTTCGTAGAATCACCCATCAACTTCGTTACCGCCATCATCTGGTTCCTGCGCAAATATGAGAACGGCAAATGCTGCACGCTCCCGCACGTCATCGAATTGATGCAGTTGGAGTACCCAATACTTTTCAAGCTGTTGCGTACCGAACGGGAAATTGAAGTGCTCATCAATCCCTTCGAGTCGGCCTTCCGAAACGAAGCGATGGAACAGCTTGAAGGTCAGATCGCCAGTGCCAAAATCGGCATGGCCCGGCTGTCTTCACCTCAACTTTATTATGTCTTGTCAGGAAACGACTTCACCCTCGACATCAATAATCCCAATGACCCCAAAATTGTGTGCATGGGCAATAATCCGCAAAAGCAGCAGATATACGGGGCCGTGCTCTCTTTATATATAAGCCGGGTCATCAAACTAGTCAACAAAAAGAACCAACTCAAAAGCAGTTTGGTATTCGATGAGTTTCCCACCATCTACTTCAACGGCATCGATAGCCTCATTGCCACCGCCCGCTCCAACAAAGTGGCCACGACTTTGGCCGTTCAGGACTATAGCCAGCTGAAAAAAGATTATGGCCGTGACCAGGCGGAAGTCATCATGAACATTGTAGGCAACGTCATCAGTGGTCAAGTGGTGGGCGAGACGTCAAAACTGCTATCAGAACGCTTTGGGAAAATTGTTCAGCAACGCGAAAGCATCTCCATCAACGCAGCGGACACGTCCTTCAGCCGCTCTACCCAACTGGAGGCGGCCATACCTCCTTCAAAGATTGCTTCACTTTCATCGGGTGAATTTGTGGGGACAGTAGCCGATGACCCGCAACAAAAAATTGAATTGAAAACATTTCACGCGGAGATCATCAACGACCACGAAGCCATCAAGCAGGAAGAAAGCCGCTACCAACCCATCCCGGCCATCCGCTCCATCACATCGGAAGAAATTCAGAAGAACTATTTCCGCATCAAAGAAGATATAAAAGAAATCATTGACGATAAACTCACCTAATTTATGAAACAGAACGAGCAAAATTATGAACATCGTTTGGTCGATTTGAATAAAAAACTAGGGATCATTCAACGTGACCAAACAAACAAATTACTTCAGGCCGTAGCCAGTTATGAATTAGTGAAAGAAGTAATAGGTTCTCTTCCATTTGGTAGAGAGACGCAAAATAGTATACAGTTCAACAAAATAGTTTTTCCGCAATTTCTTTCGCTCCTAATCTACTATCGCTATATGGTCAGTATTTTCTCCAGTGAACCGCTTCGCAAGAGTGACCAAATCGCTCACCTCAAGGCATTCCGCAAAAAACTTGAATGGTTCTGTTTGGAACACCAGGAGTTAATTCAGTATTGTCGCTCTGGTGCAACGGATAGAGATGATTACTATTTTACCAACAAACCCAATCAATTACTGCCAGAAGAAACACCAGCGTACGTATGGTCAAAATACCTCGCCAGTCACCGGCTCAATGACCTTATCAATTTTGAAATCATGCTCCGTAAAAAAGATCATGAACCAAGTGAACTAGTTTGGACAGCTCAAAAGACAAGCCTAATTGAATTATTGTATGCCCTGCATGCAGCGAATGTTTTCAATGATGGTAAGGCGGGACTTAAACACGTAGCAGAAGCATTTGAACGGATATTTCAAGTGAGCCTAGGCAATTATTACCGTGTCTTTCAGGATATCCGCCAACGGAAAATCAACCAAACGGTTTTCCTTGACCAACTCAAAGAAAAATTCCAGCAACGAATTCACGAATTGGAATAACGAACTAAATAAGTCCACTTTCTTAAGTCTCTCCCAAACTAAATGTCTCACATCTAATTATCTCTTTATGATTGACATCCCCAACCTTGATCTTCCGATCGCTACAGTTATCCTAGCACAGTTGAATGAACTGACACCCAATCGAAAACACGAAGTCCTTGACGGGCAAACAGAAGATGACTTTGTAAGCGACCGCGTAGACATCTTTCTAGAAGAGCTCGACTGTGCTTTGCTTGTTGGGTGTGATGAGTTGGCTGCAAAGGAAATCGCTCTGAAAGCCTGCCTAGCTGGAATCTCGGATGAATAGCCAGGAAAGACGAAATGCTTACCAAAGCGTGATTCGCACACTAAAAAGCCTTGGCTCAGAAGAAACAGTTGAATTAACTTCATTCACGGGTTTTGGCGCATTGAAGGAACTTCTGTTGCCAATGGATGACGAAACATCTTGGACGCAGGAAGACTTGCGCATGCAACCACTCGTCCAAGAATTTCATGCTGCACTTCAAGAAAAATTTCCTGATAAACACAAACAGATTCTGGAAAGCTTGCGCAATGCCACCCTGTCTTCATTTTATTCGCCACCCTTCATCACGGAGCCGATTGTCAATGCCATCAAAGAAAATACCATTGGCATCCGGTCGATACTTGAACCTTCGGCAGGTACGGGTAATTTTATCACAACGCTGAAGAAAGAATTTTCACGAGCCAGCATTACCGCCATTGAAAAAGATTTCTTATCCGCGAAATTTCTGCAATGGCAACATCCGAACATTGAAGCACTTCATTCAGGCCTCGAGGATTTTCCCAATCGAAAGTTCGACCTAATCATCAGCAATATTCCCTTCGGCAAGGTGAATGTATTTGACGATACGATGTTTCGAGAGGCTGTGCCGATTAAAATCAAATCCACCACGCGCATTCACAATTACTTCTTTGTGAAAGCACTTGACAACCTGAAGGACGAAGGTTTGCTTGCTTTCATCACGACCACGGGCGTAGCTGACAGTCCGACCAATCAGGAAATACGTGAGTACCTGATGAAAAAGTCAGACTTAGTAATGGCCATTCGCTTGCCCAACAATGCATTTGAGTCGGCTGGCACTTCACCGGTTACCGACATTATTGTGTTACGGAAAAATACAATCAAGAGAAACCTTAGTCCGCAAGAGCGCGAATTTATTACCTCCGAAAAAATTCAAGTGCCGGATGATAAAGGCCTTTCTGTAGAAGTAAACATCAATACATATTTTAAAAACAGATCTGAACAAATTTTGGGCGAAGTAATTGCCGGAGGCCAATATCGGGGCGATGCATTAGACGTAAAACCCTTTGAGAATTGGACTGAGCGTGAACTTTCAGATGCCATTGGCAACTACCTCTCGCAATCCCTAAAGCCCGATATCAAATCTCTCCTACGCACAGTTGAACCACCAGACCTCGAACCACGAGACCTAGGCCGACAAGATGAGAGCAAGATCATTATGTTACCACCCAATCACCCAGACTATGAAATCCTGAAACCCGGAAACCTGATCATCCATCAAGGTAAAGTGGCTGCCATTGACCTTCAAGGATCCAAACGCATCATTACTCCCGTAGAGGCAATCAAGGACGTGGAGCGTACCTATCTCCTATCTGGGATGCGCAATACACTCAATCGGTTAGTAAAATCAGAACAAGAGGGCGAAGTGTTAGAAATGAACCGGCAACGGGAAGAACTCAATAGTCAATACGATTTGTTCACGTTCCGCTACGGTAATATCAACAGTATACCAAATCGTAAGCTTTGTTTGTTCGATGCGGAAGGCTTCAAACTTCTAGCGCTCGAAAAGCAAATCAACAGTCATTACATCAAGGCGGACATTTTTAATCAACAGGTCAATAACAAACCTGCTTCGATTACACGACCGGAATCGCTTAAAGATGCTTTGCTGATGTCACTCAATGCGCACAATGGAGTCAACATCGAATACATAGCCGCGCTGATGATGAAAAATCGGGATGAAGTTGTTCGCGAAGGATTGAATGAAGAATTGATTTTTAGAAATCTTGACTCTAAGGCAGAGCCGTTTGTGACGAAGGACAAATTCCTCAGCGGCAACATCGTACAAAAACTTTCAGCCTTCGAACGCCTCCGACAAAACACAGAGGAAAGAAACCACACTCCCGAGTTGAGCGACCCGGACATCGAACGCCACCTCGATAGACTTCGGGAAGTACAGCCGGTGTTCCTCAAACGCGAGCTTATTGACATAAACATTGGTGAGCGATGGATACCCAATGACATTTATGAAGCTTTCGCCCGAGATCTATTCAAAGAATTTACGGAAGTAAAATACCTTGAATCTACCGATACCTTTCTGGTAAACGTGAAGGGCTACAGCAATGAAGAAAGCATTACCTACTCCGCCACCACACACAACGGCAAGATTGGCGGCAGCAAAATCATGGAGTATGCCATGGCCGACACACAACCCTATTTGCAGATAAAAATTTCCGACAACCCAGCCCTATACAAACCTGACTTGGACGGTATGAAGAACGTGGAGATGAAAATCCGCGAAGTAAAAGAAGCCTTTGAAAAGTTCATCAACGACAACCCACAAGTCGCTCAACAAATCGAAACCATCTACAACCGCGACATCAACAACTCCGTGAGGCGCGACTATGATGGCGCACACCTCAAACTCCAAGGCTTGTCACACTTCACGCCACGACCTCACCAGAAAGATGCCATCTGGATGTTGCTGCAGCAAGACGGAGGCATCATCGACCACAAAGTGGGGGCAGGCAAAACATTGGTCATCTTATCCACCGCCATGGAAATGCGTAGGCTCGGCACCGCCCGAAAGCCATTAATCATCTGCATGAAAGCCAACGTGGCCGATGTGGCCAAAGACTTCCGCAAGGCCTACCCGGAGGCAAACATCCTCGCACCCGACCCACAAAAAGATTTCACCAAACAAAACCGCCAGCGCATTTTCGCCAGTATTGTGGCTAATGATTGGGATGCGGTGATTATTACCCATGATATGTTCATGGCTATCCCACAGTCCAACGCAGTCAAAAAAGAAATTCTCGAACAAGAACTCAATAATCTCAATGATGACCTCAAAGCGGTTTCTGATAATCGTTCCTTATCAAAGCGTGTATTGAAAGGATTGGAGAGCCGAAAGCAAAACCTAAGCGTGCGATTGATGATGACGGAAGCCGCCATTCAACGAGACAAGTTCAGCTACGACTTCGACAAATTGGGCTTCGACCATATCTTCGTAGATGAAAGCCAGGAGTTTAAAAACCTGCACTTCACCACCCGCCACCAGCAGGTAGCTGGCTTGGGCGACCCTTCCGGTAGTCAACGCGCCCTCAACCTGGAACTCGCCATCCGCACCATCCAAAAGAAAAAGGGAGGCGACCGCGGGGCAACGTTTTCATCAGGTACGACTATCAGTAACAGTTTGGTAGAGCTTTATTTGTTGTTCAAATATTTGCGACCCAACAAACTGGCCGAACTCAAAATCAACTCCTTCGATGCGTGGGCAAAAATGTATGCACGCAAGTCGGCCACCTACGAATTCTCCGTCACCAACGAATTAAAGATGAAAGAACGCTATCGCGAGTTTATCAAAGTACCTGAACTCGCACGCTTCTACGCAGAGATTACGCACGTAGTCAACGACCACAACTTGAAAATTGATAAACCGGAAGTGAGCCACGAAGTCGTCAACATGGAACCAACGGAAGCGCAGCAGGCCTACACCCAAAAACTCATCAGCTTTACCAAAACAAAAAACCCCGCCTACGTTGACTTATCACTCAACGAAAAGGAAATGAACGCCTTTATGCTCATTGCCACCAACCTCGCCAAGAAAATGAGTATCGACATGCGACTCATCAATTCGCACAGCTATGGCTTTGAAGAAGGAGGTAAGATTGGCAAACTGTGCCAGACCGTGGCCGATGAGTACAACGATAGCAAACCCTATCGTGGAACACAATTAGTCTTCAGCGACCTCGGCACCCCAGCCGGCAGTGGGTTCAACATCTACGAAGAAGTAAAACGGGTATTGGTGGAGAAGCATGACATCGACCCACAAGAAATTCAATTCATCCACGACCACGACAGCCGGAAAAAGAAAGAAGAACTTTTCAAACAAGTGAACGCGGGGGACGTGAGGGTGCTGATTGGGAGTACAAAAAAACTGGGGACTGGGGTAAACGTACAGGAGCGCGTCATTGCCTTGCACCATCTCGATATTCCTTGGCGGCCCAGTGATTTCGAACAACGAACAGGCCGGGGCGGACGGCAAGGGAACAAGATGGCGAAAGAACATCGCAACAACGTTGTGCGCAACTATGTGTATGCCGTTAACCGCACGCTGGATGCGTACCAGTTCAACATCCTTTCCAACAAACAAAGATTTATCAACCAAATCAAAAACAGTTCCATCGACCAGCGCAAGATTGACGAAGGCGCGTTCGATCAAGAGGGCGGCATGAACTTTGGCGAGTATGTGGCCTTGCTCAGCGGCAACACCGACTTATTGGAAAAAGTCAGACTTGAAAAGAAGGTAGCCGACCTTGAGCGCACCTACCAGGTATTTTTGAAACGTAAATCGGAAGCAGAGTTTTATACAACCCTTACCAAACGAGAGAAATCCGATAAGGAAGTGGCACTAGGAAAATTGGAAATAGATAACAAATCATTGCAAGCGTACGACCTTGAAAAGTTACCAATACTCATAAACGGTAAACTTATCGAGGATAAAAAAGAAGCTGGTCAACTCTTGTTGGATAGTGTTAAACAGGCAGTTCATTCCAAAGGAGATGTTCACCTCGCTTCAGTATGTGACTTTAGGCTAAGCTACCACGGAGCACAGCAGAAAGTATTTGTTACCGGACCAAGCGGAATGGTTTATAATTATGCAGATGGAAAACTCAATGATAATCCTGCTTTAGCGGGACGCTACATTCTGGATTCCGTCAAGCGCATTCCCAAAGTCATTGAAAGCACACGCGAAGCCATCGAAGTCTGCGACAGGAAAATCGCTACCTATCAACAAGAACTGAAGGCCGAGTTCAAAGACAAACACCTCATCACGGAAATGAAAACTAAAATCGAACACCTGTCGGTGAAGCTGGAGAAAGCGTTTGCGGGAAAGGAGGAGTTGCCGCTAAAGGGGGCACCAGCAAAACGGGAGTCAAAAAAACGAGTAAGTCGGTGAAGCCTTACCTTTCAGCATAGGATAAGCCTCGTTTTTTGGGGTTTAAGTGATATTGAAGGATAATAGACCGAAGGATTTAGCAGTTTTTTTGCAACCTTACATTCACGATATACTACTGTAGTAGATAGCGAATAAAAACTACAAAGAGAAGAGCCAATCATTTCCATTGAGGGACTAAGGGCCTTATCAAATGATTTAAAAACCTGATTTTCAGGCGTTTAAATTAAATTGTAACCTCGAAGCATATATATCCACAGATAAGTAAACCTAACAAGTGAAATATCAAGAAGTAATATCAGGATTTCAAACCAGTATCAATACAGGGCTTAAAGCCCTTTTTGAAGGGTATGGACAAAAGCTTTTCGGTTTTTCGGTAACTCATTTTCATATAGATGAAGATGAAGGGTATGATGTTCTGTATAAGACAATGGAAACTGTAGGAAAGGTCATAACACGATATGATTTCAGTTCAGAAAATCACTTTGCGAATTGGCTTTTCAAAATCCATAAGAACAATATCCTTCAGTTGCTGAGACGCAAGAGAAGTAAAGAACAGGAATTCCAAATCGTTGACTTGAATGATTGGGAAAAGGAAGCAAAAGAGCTAGAGGACTATGAGTTCAAGCTTGAATCTTTCAAACCCGTAATAGAACAAATTTCATCTATCAATCCTTATGACAACTCTTCGAGAACCAGCAAACTTTTTTTGGCAATGCAGAAGGCGTTGCAACAATTAAGCGAGGTGGAAAGGGAGTTACTCTTATTAAGAATGAATAACTATAGCTATGATGAAATTGCAGTAATGCTGAACATTGAAAACAATCAACTAAAAGTAAAGTTCATCCGGGCAAAGGCCAAATTGCAAAAGAAAACATTGGAATTCTTAAACGATACACACAATGAAACAAAATAAAGAAACAAAACCATTCGAAAATTTTCTAATGGCGTACATCGCAAAAGAAGGTCAGGAGAACTTTGTTTCAAATAATTCAGACAAAGAGGCGGAGATCGTCTTTGCAAAGCAATTCAGTTCAACCCTCTCTCAAGAGAAGGTAAATACTTTGATTTCATCTTTAACTGAATCTTTATCAAAAGATACATTGGGTTCGCTGGTCCAAAAAGCCTTGGCAAGCAGTAGCGCAGATGTTAACGAATTACAAACTAATACTGGGCTGACGGCTTCGCTTTTGGAAGATATAAAATCTGATATGGTTTTTACTAATAGTATACCCGTGAAGTCTCTTGTGAAACTATTAAAAATCTTAAATGTTTCTTTAGAAAAGGCGCAACTAGCCATTGATACTACTTTTGAGAGGTTGAGTGCTGAGAGTAAGATGTTTTTAACAGTTCCAGTGAAAGCGCAACCTTCATTCCGAAAAGGAATGTCTAACAACACTGGTGTTTTTGACGTGGCGCGATTGAAATCTGATGAAAGCTATTTATACCAGAACAAAGAAGCGTTGGACAAATACACCAAACGCTTATCTGAGTTATACACTGAAATCTAATAGGAGAGTAAAATGGAGTGGAGCATATCAAAACTATCAGCCCTCAGACAATGCCATAGGAAATTCTACTTTGCCTATGAATTATCTGATTTCCATTTTACTCATCCTGTCAGAAGGAAAGCATTCGAGTTAGCTCAATCGAAAAATCTCAAAATGTGGCAAGGTACTCTGATCGATAATTTTTTTAGCAAAACCATAATTCCACTATATAAGGATAAAAAGAATCCTGACTTCAAAGCCCTTGCAGATGAACTTGTGGAAATAGCAAAACGGCAGTTTGCTTTTTCGGAGCAACACCTTTATCGTGACAAATCGGTCACTAAAACGAAAGCGGGGGATGCTTTCCAAATATTGGATATCCACGAATGTGGTGTCCCGTATGTTGAAGGAGATGTTCTTAACATATACTCAACTGTAAAGGAAATAATTCTGCAAGTACCACAATACCCAAGTCCTGAGGAAGGAAAAACGTTGCATGAGTATTTAGTTTCCTCGAACTATTTGCAAACCGATATTAAGTATTGGAGCTATGAGTTCGAAGGAATCAAGTTAAACCCTCAAATTGACTTGGTGAGACATAAGAATAAGGCGATTCATATAATCGATTGGAAAGTGTCAGACAGCAATACCAGCGACTACTCCAAGCAATTATACCTTGCTGGCATAGTTGCATTTCACAATATCAAGAAAAGCAATCTTGAAAAACAGTGGGCCCTACCCAAACTGGAGGACTTTTCACTGTTTGAAATTAATCTGATGAATGGCAATAAGAGACAACATTCATTCACAAAAGAAAGCGCAGCCGGAGCATTGGATTATGTCTATCAATTCAAGGATGAACAAGAGCAGCTTTCAGGAAATAGAAAATGGGATGAACTGAATATTGAAGACTACATCACAACGGACAAAAGAGAAACGTGCATGTTCTGTAAGTTCAAGCCGTTGTGCATTCACTTAATTAAAAATAATTTCAAATACGATGAAAACGAATATTATAAATTGGTTTCGCATCAACAATTGGTCTGAGCTTAATTTTCAATATCGCTTAGTCGATGTTAAAATTGAAGGAGTGGGCAATGATGCCAAATTGTTGAACAAAGCATTCTACAATGCTCTTAACCACCTTGCTTATTCCACAAAAGGAGTTGTTGCTACTGCCTACCACGAGAACAAAAGATATGTTGCCGTGAAAGGCGATGCCATACTAAAGCAAGAGACTATAACAGGAAGTCCAATGAATGTGATATTGACGCCATTAGAGGGCGTGTTTCAGTTGAACGCCAAAACTTTGGATGATCAGAATCTTGATTTGGCTTTAAAATTTTTGGACAGTACTATTAACTGGCAGTTAAATAAGAATAGGAATCTTTGGGATGCTGGAATAAATACCTTTTTAAAGAAAACTCCTCTACCTCTTTCCAGTGAAATTGAAACTGATATTTACCAAGGTTTCAAGTTTAAGATTGTTGCAGCGGATAAAGACAATGTATTTATCTGTCTTGACTTGGCATACCGCTATGCTGATAAGAAAACGCTGTCTGAGCTTTTGAAACTAATCCCAAAGGAAAGACACAATGATTTAGTATCCAATAGAAATTTTCTCTACTTGAATGGCGATGATTGGTACACTGTAAAAGGGAAATCAATCGGTGGGTCTATTTCAGAACACATGATATTAATCAATCAAAAAAATGTATCGGTCTATGATTATATAGCCCATGACGGAAAATATGCCAACGCTAAGTTTAAAGCGCCACTAAATAAAAACTCGGAGACCTTATTTTATTCCTATCCGTCAAATCCAGCAAGTACTTTTGCTAGCGCGGCCTGCCTGGCAAAACGAATTCGCTTTGCGGAAGATGACTTGCATAGAAATTCAATCAATGATCCGAATAAACGTTTCTATAAAGCAGAACTCTTC
Organism: Bacteroidota bacterium; assembly: GCA_018267275.1. Classification (GTDB taxonomy): domain Bacteria; phylum Bacteroidota; class Bacteroidia; order Cytophagales; family Cyclobacteriaceae; genus ELB16-189. The sequence goes on from JAFDYV010000003.1 coordinate 440,474, forward strand.
ATTTCAAATTATTTTAACCATCTCAAATTCAATGGCGTTGATTTAAAGATTAGCGCAAAGCCGTATAAAAAGGACTGTAAGGTTTTTGACTTGCCTACATTAAAGTACGGTAAGAATGCTGTGCTTAATCCTTACGAGGGTACCGTAAAGTATGGTAAACCAATTGATACCTTTCCTAAAAGGAGAAGAGAATTTGTCTTTAGAAATGGCATTCTGTCGGAGAGCCCATTTACAAATCAGTACTTATTTATTCCAGATAGTGTTTCTCTCTCTTTTGGAAAAACACTTAAGTACTATTTTGACAAAGGGATGAAAAACATTGCTCCTCATTTTCCAGGCTTTAATATCCACGAGTACTCAACCAAAAGTGCACCTTTTGCTCATAAGGTCTTTTCTGATCTAAAAAGATATATCGAACAGAATCGGCTGGCCGGAGGTAGTGCAATTTTTGTGTTACCAGAGAGCAGCGGTGAGGATGGATCGTTTGTACGATCCTTACACAAGATTATTAAAAAGGAACTATTTGACACTGTCAAAATAAAGTGCGTTAGTGCGGCTAGCTTAAAACGCTATTTAAAGTTGGGTGTTAATGAACGGTATCCGCTTTCATACGCTGTTCCAGATGGACTGATGAGAAACTTTATCTCCTATCAAACCAATACCTTATTTGAGCATCTCATCATAAACAAAAAATGGCCATTTGCTCTTGCACACAATCTCAATCATGATTTATACATAGGAATTGACGCTCACGAATTCTATGCCGGATTCTGCTTTTTTTTCGGAAACGGTGAAAAAATAGTCTTTGATGTGGATAAGGTCTCAAAGGGCACAGGCACATTTCGCAATGAGAAGATAAACTACAAAGTAATCGCTGATAAGATTTATGCTGTACTCTCCAGACACTTGTCGGTGGAGGACAATAAACCTAAAAGCATTGTAATTCTTCGAGACGGAGTTAGTTATGGCGAGGAAGAGAAAGCATTGTGCGATGTGATGCAAAGACTTTCTGATGCCAAATTGCTAGATAAGGCAGTCGTTCAAACGGGTGTGATTGATGTGGCTAAATCTACATCTGTTCCGGTTCGAGCGGCAGCATTCAATGGAAATTATCGGTCACTAAGCAATCCTGATTGCGGCACCTACTTTATGATGAACAAGAAAGATGCTTTTATCTTTAATACAGGTGCACCTTACTTTGTTCCAGGGTCATCTAAACCCATTCACGTTACTTTTACTTCGGGAGATATTGATTTTGAAAAGACACTTGAAGATATTTTTCGTCTAACTCAGATTACGTTTTCATCACCTGATAGGCCAACATCACTACCATTACCATTGAAGCTAATTGATACGTTGATTAGAGACGTGGCACATGAGTATGATTTCGCATTTACACAGGAAAAAGAAATCAAGACACTTCAACTATCATTAAACTAGCCGCCATGAGCCATGAGTGACTTTAGCCTGTTATATAAAAAATATAATTCAGTCTCAAATCTTACCAACGATTTGAATAACTCCGTGATTACCTTGAAGCGGAGAAGGGTTTCGACCATTAAAGAGTATACAGATAAGCATCCAAAGCTAGCGGTTACAGAAGATGAGCTTACAAAAGCAAACACGTTGCTTTTGGCAATCCTCACTCTGCTTGAGAATTTCTATAAGGAGCAGGATACAAAGAATGAACTGTACGAGCTGATGGACAATGCCTTGTTTCAAAATCAGATTTTAAAAAATGTGGTTTTCAAGAGTGAAATTGCTAATACCTTAGCGAAGCTCAAATCCAGCAAAGACTTGTCCGAAAAGGATCTTGCCAATATTGATAAATTCATTTCGATACTTGATAACGAAGCAGCCGTTCTTTTCAGGAAACTAAGGACAAGTAGAGGATGAATAATTTTATAAAAGCACTATATGCTGACTTGTTGCATAGAATTGATGTTGTCGTAGCCGACATTAAGGGCATGATGCATCACCAAGATATTAAGGATCGATTTATCGATGACACACTCAACCAATTTTTCTCAATTCGTAGTGAGCTACAAAGTGCTTTAGAAAGTGGTGTTTTAGAATTGGACATTTTTTCAGGCAATAATCTTTATAGATTCAATAGGGCTCATCGCGAGTTTAAAGCGATTCACTCTTATCGCTACTTAGCAATTAAGAACTACAAGGACCCTGAGATATTTTTCTATCAAGTAATATCTCAAATTTATTCGGAACACAGAATAAATGCGCTGCCTCCGATAGTTTCAACTATTAGCAACCATGACTATTACTACTGGGCAGTGCCTTATTTCGAAATAATAGCGTTGCCTTCAGGCGAAGAACATAGCCTCTTGAACTTGCCTGATATGTATCATGAAATTGGGCATTTACTCCACTCCATGTTTGGCGGTAAAAGCTGTGAAATTTCAGCTATAGTTGTCGATAAGCATTTCGCAAAAGAAATTGTAAGGATAATTGATGATGGTACAGCAACACACTTTCAAGAAGTACTAGAACTGGCCAGATATCTGTGGCAAGAGTCTTGGCTTGAAGAGTTTACTTGCGACCTGGTAGGAACTTATATGACTGGCGCATCTTATGCGTGGACAAATCTAAAATTACTTTCAACTGGTCATGGCTCAACAAAAATATTTGAGTACTCTCAGTCGCACCCAGCAGATGAGGCTAGGATGAGGATAATAATTTTAATGCTTGAAAAATTGGGACTGGATGATGATAAAAAGAAAGTTGAAACTGCCTGGCGAGTTTTCTTAAAGGACACCGAAGTTTTTAAACCAAATGATTATTCTCTTCTGTACCCCCAGAAATTGCTACAGCATATTGTTGAGGAGTTTTACACTTTTTATCAAAATGCAGATTTGGCATCTCACACCGAATTACTCAACAAAGGCGTTAGTTCGATTTCTTGCCTGTTGAACGAAGCCTGGAGCACTGCACAGTCGAGTCCTTCAAATTATTTTGCATACGAAATTGATTCTATAAATCAGTTAAGGGCGAATTTTGGACTCTCAAGGGTTTAATGGTTTTTTAGAATATTCGAGCCTGACAACTCCTGTCTATAATCGGTTCGTTGGAACTTGCTCATAGTGGATCCGTGTAACCTAAAAAAAAATCTCACCCCACTTCCCCCCAACTTGTGAACACAACGGTGTAACACCGCGCACCTTCGTCTCGGCAATTAACCACCGGGGCTATGTTCAACGCAATCTCATGGGAACAATTTTTAACGACAGCAAGCCTGCTAGTAGGCAGCTACTACCTCATCACCACAATTATCTTCTACCACAACGAAATTTTAGCGTGGGTCAATAATCGCGGTAAGACAAAAACCACCGCACCCGAATCAAAACCGTCCCTGCCCAACCTGATGGGCAAAGTACAACCCGAACCGATTCGCCCCATCCGCAAACAAACCGTGGAGGCGGACGAGATGAACTTCGGCCCTGCCACGCAAGACGAAGAAGTTAGTCAACCACCTGCTGACACAAAACTCATTACAGGTTCCGTAGCCGACCTCTTACAGGAAATCAAAACGCTGGCGGAGATGATTGCGGAAAACAACAGCCCTCAAGAAGAAAGCATCGCACTCTTTAAATCCTTGCTCGAACATTATCCAAACGTGCGGGACAGCCCCTTTCGGGAGGCGGTCACCATTGTCATTCACACCACTTGTAAAGACGACTGCCACTTCGATATCGAACTAAACGAAGTCAAACAGTGGTGGCAAAATCCATAATGAAATCATTCACCATCAAAACCAATCAAATCACATGAACAGAAAAACAATCCTCCGATTACTCCACAAAGGCAAGGCCTTGGCACTCGCGCTGTTGGTGTACTACCTCACGCTATTTATTCCGGCACAGGCACAAGACGGCAACGCAGGCATTAACGAAGCCACCATGCGTGTGCGAAGCTACTTCGCCACGGGAACGAATTTAATGTATGCCATAGGTGCCATTCTCGGATTGGTGGGCGCTATCAAAGTTTATCAGAAATGGAACAGTGGCGACCCCGACACGGGCAAAGTAGCAGCCGCCTGGTTTGGCAGTTGTGTCTTTTTAGTAATTGTAGCAACAGTACTGAGGTCATTCTTCGGTTTGTAAACCTCACTTGGCTCAAACTGGCATCGCCTGAGTGAATCATTTTGGTCTCAAGTCCTCACATCTAATGTCTTGTGTCTTATGTCTAGCATCTACAAAATCAACAAGGGCATCAACAAGCCCATTGAGTTTAAAGGACTCAAAGCCCAATACATCGCCTACTTGGCCATAGGCCTGATTGTCCTGCTCATTCTTTTTGCCGCACTCTATATAATTGGAGTGAACATGTTCGTATGCCTCGGCATCACGGGTGTGTTGGGCACTGCATTGTTCATGACTGTCTATCGCATGAGCGACACCTACGGTCAATACGGCCTGATAAAAAAGATGGCCAAACGCAGCCTCCCGGCTTTCCTGAAAGCCTCCTCGCGCAAGTTGTTTCTGAATTTAAAAATGTCTTCCAAGAACCAGTAACCAGAAACCGGCATCCTATGACACTCGAACAAATCTTTCCCATCTACAAAGTCGAACACGACTGCATCTTATCAAAACAAGGCGATGCCACGCTGGCGTATCAAGTCACCTTGCCGGAAATTTTCACGCTGTCCGACCAGGAGTATGAGGCTTTTCATCAGGTGTTAGTGAAAGTCATCAAAACGCTACCGGCCAACAGCATCTTCCACAAGCAGGATTGGTTTTTCTCTTCTAAACATCAGGCAGATTTCGAAGCGACAGGCGGCTCATTCCTTTCACGGTCAAGTGAACGGTTCTTTAATGAACGCCCTTTCCTGAAACACCAATGCTTCATCATGCTCACGCGCAAGGCATCCAACCGCAAGCCTTCCAGTTCAGTTTTTTCATCGTTGCTCAGTAGTAGCATTGTTCCCGAGGAGACCATCAAGCCGCAAAAACTACAGGAGTTTCTCGACCAGGCCGCTCAAATGGAACGAATCCTCAATGACAGCGGCTTCATGAAGTTGAAGCGTCTCACGGATGAAGAATTAGTTGGTAATGAGACAAGGACTGGGCTTTTGGAACGTTTCTGTTTTCTTTTAGGAGACCACGAGCATTCAACCCTCCGCGACATTCACTTTAGAGATGAATTCAGGATTGGTGACAACGGTTGCCAATTGTATTCATTGGCCGATGTAGAAGACCTGCCATCACTATGCGGCTCGCGCATCAACTACGACAAGTACTCGACCGACAAGACCAAGTTTAGTGTGGGCTTTGCTTCGCCCCTGGGTCAGTTGCTGCCCTGCAATCATATCTATAACCAATATATTTTTTTGGGTGATGTACAAAAGACAATCAAACAACTGGAAAGCAAACGGCTTCGCCTCCAATCGCTAAGCACGTACTCGCGTGAGAACGCCATCAGCCGTGATGCAACCAATGACTTTTTAAACGAAGCCATTGCGTCCCAGCGCCTTCCCGTAAAGGCACACTTTAACGTATTGGTTTGGACGGACAATCGCCTTGAATTAAAGGAACTGAAAACGCAGGTGTCCTCCGCGTTGGCTCAAATGGATGCTATCGCCAAACAGGAAACAGACGGAGCACCCCAAATCTTCTGGGCAGGCTTGCCTGGCAACGAAGCCGACTTCCCCATGAACGACACCTTCGATACGTTTGCCGAACAGGCTACCTGTTTTCTAAATCTCGAAACAAGTTATCAATCTTCATTAAGCCCTGTAGGTATTCGTCTGGGCGACAGGTTAACAGGGAAGCCCGTGCACGTGGACATCTCGGACGAGCCCATCAAAAAAGGAATCTGCACCAACCGTAACAAATTCATTCTTGGCCCGAGTGGCAGTGGCAAATCCTTTTTTACCAACCACATGGTGCGCTCTTACTATGAACAAGGCACGCATATCGTGCTGGTGGATGTTGGCCATTCCTACAAAGGACTTTGCGACTTGGTAAGCGGCTACTACTTCACGTACAGCGAATCCAATCCGCTCCGCTTCAATCCGTTCCATATTGGCGAAGGCGATACTCTTGATACCGAAAAAAAAGAAAGCATTAAAACGCTTCTCCTCGCTCTCTGGAAAAAAGACGATGAGACCTTCAACCGCTCAGAATATGTCGCGCTGTCCATTGCCTTGAAGATGTACTTTGAAAAGACAAGCACTTCCAAACGATGCTTTGACACCTTCTATGAATTTCTACGCGATGAATTTGTGCAGGTTCTCAAAGAGGACAAAGTCAAAGAGAAAGACTTTGACGTGGAAAACTTTCTCTACGTACTGCGACCTTACTATAAAGGCGGTGAGTTTGATTACTTACTAAACGCCACCGAAAATCTCGACCTGCTTCAGCAGCGATTCATCGTCTTTGAACTGGACAACATCAAAGACCACCCAATCCTCTTCCCCGTAGTCACCATCATCATCATGGAGGTGTTCATTTCCAAGATGCGCAAGCTGAAAGGCATCCGCAAAATGATTTTGATTGAGGAAGCATGGAAAGCCATCGCCAAAGAAGGCATGGCCGAATACATCAAGTACTTGTTCAAAACGGTGCGCAAGTTTTATGGAGAGGCCATCGTGGTAACACAGGAGGTAGAGGATATTATCAGCTCACCTGTGGTCAAGCAGGCTATCATCAACAACTCCGATTGCAAAATCCTGCTCGACCAAAGCAAATACCAAAACAAGTTCGACTCCATTCAACAATTATTGGGATTGACAGAAAAAGAAAAGGCCTTGGTCCTCTCCATCAACAAAAGCAACGACCCCACCCGCAAGTACAAAGAAGTGTTCATCAGTCTGGGTGGGATGCTCTCAAAAGTATATGCGACCGAAGTATCGCTGGAAGAGTACTTAGCCTATACCACGGAGGAATCGGAAAAAATAAAAGTTCAACAATATGCACAACGCTTTGGCGACATGCGCAAAGGCATTGCCCAACTCGCCCGCGAAATGCAATCAAAAAATTAGAAGCCCATGAAAAGAATAAAAAAAATAATAGCCGCCTGCATGATAGCCACCTTCTGCATCCTGGTAGCGGCACCCACGCAACAGGCCAAGGCTGCCATACCCATCGCAGCCATCATCAAAGAAGCGGTCATCTGGGTCATCAAAGCATTTGACCTGATGATTCAACGCATTCAAACCAAAACCATCTGGTTACAGAATGCACAGAAAGTCATTGAAAACAAACTCAATCAACTGAAACTGACGGAAATCGCCCAATGGACAGACAAACAGCGACAGCAATACAAAAAATATTTTGACGAGCTGTGGCGCATACGGAACACGCTGCAAACCTATCAGCGTATCCGGCAAATTGTGGAGCGGCAAGTTTTTCTGGTGCAAGAATACAAACGCACCTGGAACCTGGTGAGTCAGGACGACCACTTCACTCAAATGGAAATTGATTACATGTACCGCACCTACACAGGCATCATCGATGATAGTGTATTCAATATCGAGCAATTGATGATGGTCATTAATTCATTCAAGACACAAATGAGCGATGCCAAACGATTGGAGATTATCAATAAGGCGGGCGATGGCATCGAACAAAACTATGCCGACCTCAAGAAGTTCAACAACCAAAATATTCAGTTGAGCCTCAACCGCGCCAAAGGCGAACATGAAATCGCAGCAGTAAGAAAACTATATGGAATCAACTAACAAGTTTCAATCATGAGAATCACTTTCCTCCTTATCATATTCCTGCATACTGCCCCCTGCCTACTGCCTACTTCTTGTAGTGCTCAGTTCCCCGACTGGGACGAATGGTTTGGTCAGAAGAAAACGCAGCGCAGATACCTCGCCCGTCAGATTGCTGCCCTCAAAGTGCATCTGGACAACTTGAAGAAAGGATATCAGGTTGTGCAACGGGGCTTATACACCATCGACAACATTAAATCAGGAAACTTCAATCTGCATCGTGACTTTTTCAGTTCACTGAACAACGTCAACCCGCACATCAGGAACTCGGCAAAAGTAGCGGACATCATTGCCTATCAGTACTACATCATTCGCGATTTCAAGCAAAGCAACGACCGGTGCAGGCGGGATGGCAACTTCACCGCAGAGGAGTTGTACTACCTCGGTTATTGCTACACCAACATGATGAAATCATGCGACCTGACGCTGGCACAACTGATGGAAACGATTGGCGATGGACGCTCACAGATGACAGATGACCAACGCATGAAAGAAATTGACCGCCTCCATACAGACATGCGCGATAAGTACGCTTTTGTGCGGGCATTTGGAAATGACAACCTCGCACTGGCTGCCATGCGAGGCAAGGAAAAACGAGACGCAGAGCTTCGAAAAAAATTGTAACGCAACGACCATGAAAAAAATATCACTCTTGATACTAGTTGTTTCGGTAACCCTGCATGACAACCAACTGCGGGCACAAGCGCACGAAACGCAGCAACTCATTCTCAACTGGGAGAAACTCCAAACGCTGGAGCAGATGCTCGACAACATGTACATGGGATACAAAATCCTTGACAAGGGATACGCCACCATCAAACGAATTGCCGAAGGCGACTACTCCATCCACCAGGCATTTTTGGATGGCCTGATGGCAGTGAACCCTTCCGTGCGAAACTACAAACGCATTCCTTTCATCATCGAATATCAAAAGCTGTTGATGCAGGAGTACAGACGCGCCTGGGGCCGCTTTAAGAACGACCCCAATCTCACCATCGATGAAATCTTCTACATCGAGAGTGTGTACCGCTTTGTCATTCAGGCAAGCGTAAGAAACCTCGATGACCTGGCCATGATTATCACGGCCACAAAACTTCGCATGAGCGATGACGAACGCATGCGAGCCATCGACAACATTTTCTACGACATGGAAAACCGCATGGTGTTCCTGCGCGGCTTCAACAACGACACGCGATTGCTCGCCATCCAACGTGCGTTCGCCAACAACGACCAACAAACTGTAAAAAAATTGTATGGCACGAACTAATAATTTCTTTTTCAAAAGTCGGTGGCTAATTGTTACGTTACTAGTTGTGCCGCTCACCGCACCCGCTCAAACCTTTGTAGGCGAAATCCAAAGCCTGCATTCGGTACTCGACCAACTATACACCGACATGATTCCACTCTGCTATCGCCTTATCAGTGTAGGCAGGGGCTTGGCCGGGTTTGCGGCACTATGGTACACCAGCTCGCGGGTATGGCGGCACTTGGCCAACGCAGAACCCATCGACTTCTATCCATTGCTGCGCCCTTTCGTCTTGGGCTTTTGCATCATGATGTTCCCTTATGTGCTAGCCGTCATCAATGGCATCCTTAAACCAACGGTCACGGGAACAGCCGCCATGGTAACCGGCACCAACAATGCCATTGCCTACTTATTGAAGTTGAAAGAGGATGCCATCAAAAAAACGCCATCATGGCAAATGTTTGTAGGCCCCTCAGGAGATGGTGACCGCGACAAGTGGTACAAGTACACGCATCCCAACGGAACAGGCGAAGGTCCGCTGGATGGCATCGGCAACGACATCAAATTCGCCATGGCAAAAGCCTCGTACAATTTCCGCAATTCTGTAAAACAATGGATGTCGGAAGTACTACAAATACTTTTTGAAGCGGCTGCCCTGTGCATCAACACGCTTCGCACATTCTATCTGATTGTCCTCGCCATCCTGGGCCCACTGGTATTCGGCTTCGCAGTATTTGATGGATTTCAAAATACACTGCACATGTGGCTGGCACGCTACATCAACGTCTTCCTCTGGCTGCCCGTGGCCAACATATTCGGCAGCATCATCGGGAAAATTCAGGAGAACATGCTGCGCGTGGACATTCAACAAGTGCTGCGATATGGCGACACGTTCTTCAGTGCAACCGACACCGCCTACCTGATTTTTCTGGTCATCGGCATTGTTGGGTATTTCACCGTGCCAAGCGTGGCGGGCTACATCGTTCACGCAGGCGGCGGCAACGCCTTATTATATAAAGCATCCAACTTCTTCACAGGCGGTTCGCGCACGGCCACAACAGCAGTAGTAGCAGGCGCGGGGGCAGTACTGACATCCGCAGCAACAGCGATGAGTGGCTCGGGCGCACAGTCAAGCAATACCAATACGATGGGCACCGACCATTACATGCACAAAAAACTATCGGGCGAATCTTGAAGTATCATGAATTAACCAGCAACAAGAAACCAGTAACGAGCAACCACCATGTTCTCCCAACTTAAAAATATCGACACCGCCTTCAAACACATGCGGCTCTTCACGATTGTCATCATCCTTTCCTGTGTGGCCATCTGCGGGTACACGATGTACAAAAGTTTTGAGTGGGTACGTGAAACACAAGCCCGCATCTACATCCTCGCCAACGGCAAAGCGCTCGAAGCATGGTCGGCAGAACGGAAGGACAACATCCCTGTGGAAGCACGCGACCACGTGAAGATGTTTCATTTTTACTTCTTCACACTAGACCCGGACGAAAAAGTCATTGAAGCAAACATCACCAAAGCCCTTTACCTGGCCGATGCTTCTGCAAAGCGTCAATACGACAATCTGAAAGAGAGCCGCTACTATTCCAATGTCATCTCCGGCAACATCAGCCAAGAGATTACGTCCGATAGCATCCGCATCGAAATCAACCAATACCCCTTTTACTTCCGCTACCACGGAAAGCAGAAACTGATTCGTACGTCTTCCATCGTCACACGAAGTATCATCTCTGAAGGCTACCTGCGCAACGTCAGCCGCTCCGACCATAATCCTCACGGCTTTCTGATTGAGAAATGGAATACCCTCGAAAACAAAGATTTGAAAATCGAAAACAGATAACGCATGGCAACGGACGACATAAAATCGGGAACGACAAGCTGGAAAGAGAAGGCGAACACAAAACTCCGCAGCGGTGTAACAATATTCAACCATGCATTCAACGGCCTTTCGATGCAAGCAAAGAAAACAACACTGCTCAGCACCGGCACCTGCATCGCTGCCTTCTGCTTGCTTTCACTAAGGCAGGGATTTATGCCATCAAACGATACGTCTATAAAATTTGAATCTATGACCAAGCCACTGACACAACAACCGATGCAAACAAAGCCCGACACCACCGAACTGATTCCCCTTGGCAAAATGAAAGGAGAAGTCAATGGAAAGTTTGAAGCCTTTTATGTGGCGATGGACAGGAGGGGGAACTTCTTTAAGAATGAAAACCCGGCTTACAGCAACGAACGCTGGAAAATGTCACCAGACTGGAAGCCGTTGTCCTACAACCAATTCATGGAATACGACAAGCAAATTCAGTTTCTGCCACTCAAGAGCAAACAATTAAAACCATAACAACTATGAAAACACATTCGCAACAATTCCTGCAAAAGAGAAAGTTGGCAATGGCATTGCCCATGCTCACCATGCCCTTTCTCACACTGATTTTTTGGGCGCTCGGTGGAGGCCAGGCCGTACCCGGACAAGCCGTAGCGAACATGCATACGGGTCTCAACCTCGAACTCCCCAGCGCCCATTTTTCTCCCGATGAGAAAACAGACAAGTTCAGTCTCTACGAAGCCTCACAGCGTGACTCGGCAGACTTGCTCGAAGCAGTAGAAAACGACCCCTACTTCGAACTCAACACCATGGTGCTCGAAGAGAAAGACAAAGACCCATTGTTCGGAAGCGCAACCATGCCATCCATGAATGCATCGCATGACATGGACCCGAACGAAGTAAAGGTGAACGAAAAACTGCAAATGATTTATCGTGAGCTAAACAAAGCACCCATCACATCACCGACTTCGCAATTGCAAGCGCAACAGGAAAACATGGTTCCGCCTGTAGAACATGAACAGTTTAAAGAAGATGTCAACAAACTGGAAAGCATGATGGAAATGATGGCCAAGTCAGACGAACCTGACCCTGAAGTGGCGCAGATGAACAATGTGCTTGATAAAATTCTCGACATCCAACATCCGGAGCGCGTGAAAGACCGCATCCGTGAGCAAAGCGTTCAGCACAAAGAACAAGTTTTCCCGGTGAGCTCAACCCCATCAGGTAGTGCAATCACTACGCTGGAGCCCTCACCAACATCATCCGCACCGCAAAATGATTCGACTGTCACCATCGCGCTTTCGGAAAATAGTTTTTATGGATTGGAAGAAGAGTCAAATGCCCAAGCCGAATCCAACGCCATCCCGGCCGTTATCCACGACACACAAGAACTGGTGGCAGGCGCTACCGTCAAACTCCGCCTCACATCGGATATATTTATCAACGGACAACTCATCTCCAAAGACCAATTCATCTACGGCACGGCTGCTATCAACGAAGAACGACTCACCATCGCTATCAACTCCATTCGTGTGGACAACTCATTGTTTCCCGTGGCACTCTCCGCCTACGACCTCGATGGGATGGAAGGCCTGTACATCCCCGGTGCCATCGCACGTGATGCCGCCAAGCAGTCATCCAATCAGGCAATTCAAAGTATGCAGTTCATGACGATGGACCCATCGCTCAGCGCACAGGCCGCAGCGGCAGGTGTGGAAGCCGCAAAAGGGCTTTTCAGTAAAAAAGTGAAACTCATCAAAGTAACAGTGAAGGCAGGCTACCAGGTCTTATTGAAGGACAAGAACGCTCGGCAATAAATTGAAAATCATAAACCAGTATCCAGAAACAAGAAACTAATCAGCATGACTATGAATCACTATAAATCAATCTTCCTCGCAATCGTTCTCGCGGCCGCACAAGTGGTTGCAACAGCACAAGACAACATCCGCACCTATCCGCTGGAGGTTACATTCAACAAAACATCCAGCCTCATTTTCCCCACCATCATCAAGAATGTTGACCGCGGAAGCAAAGACTTGCTGGCACAAAAAGCCAAAGGCATGGGCAACGTGCTGCAAGTGAAAGCCGGACGAATTCGCTTTCCTGAAACGAGCCTTACCGTAATAACGGCAGATGGGGTCTTACACCAATTTACAGTCAACTATGTGGACGAACCAAAGACATTAAACTTCCAGATGCCAGCGGAACAAGGCAACGACAACGAGAAGCCGATTGTATTTGAAAACGAAATGACAGAAGATGACTTCAACCGATATGCGGAGTTTATCCTGTCGAGTCGAAAGTCGATTAGGTTTCAACAGACGGGGAAATACAAAGTAGCACTGGCGTTGAAAAGCATTTTCATCAAAGACAATACCATCTTCTTTCACCTACGTGGGAAAAACACATCCAACATTAACTACACCATTGATTTCCTGCGCTTCTACATCCGCGACAATAAGAAGGTAAACCGCACGGCATCTCAAGAGGTGGAAGTCAAACCGTTTTTTGTGAATGCCACTCCCGTGGAAATCAAAGGGAAGTCCATCAACGACTGGGTATTTGCCGTGGACAAGTTCACGATACCAGATGCTAAGCACCTCGTGATAGAAATGTTTGAGCACAACGGGGGACGGCATCTTGCTCTTTCCATCAGTAATCGCACACTCGTCAAGGCACGTGCACTGCCTTGATGTATTCATAAATCACTTTTAAGTAAACGTTAAATAAAAAATCCTATGAACATCAAAAATTTTGAATTTCTGAGAGATGGTCTCAAGTACCTGGGCTTTGGAGAAAAGCTGGAAGGTGACTTGAAGGCAAACATCGAAAAGCAACCCGCTGACTTCAAACTCAACACCGAGAATGAATTCAAGCGCGGAGAAAAAACCGAAAAGGTGACCTACACCATCGACTTTCGCAAAGGCGACCAAGGTGACATGTACTTCCTGAATCGCTATCATGCCACGCTGAAAAACGAGGACGACCCAACCAAAGACAAAACGCAGACCTTCTACATCACCAAAAACCACGGCATCACCGCCAAGGAAGCGTACAATCTTTTGTCAGGCCGAAGCGTGAACAAAGACTTGACAACGAAGGAAGGCCAGCCCTTTAACGCGTGGGTAAAACTCGACTTGGAAGGGGAAAAGGATAAGAACAACAACTTCAAAGTCGAACAGTACCACCAAGGATATGGTTACGACCTCGACAAAGTGTTGGCGAAGCACCCCATCAAAGAACTGAATAACCCTGAACTGAAGGAGCGCATCATGCGGTCATTGGAAAAAGGCAATACAACCTCAGTCACCATGATGAAGGACGGGCAAGAGCAAAAGATGCACATCGAAGCAAATCCTAAATTCAAAAGTGTGGATGTGTATGACCAGAACATGAAACGGCAATACCAGCAAAATGAAAAACAAGGCAAGGAGACCAAGCAGGAGCCAGACAAGTCAAAAGACAAAAAGGAATCGGTCAAAGTAGAAGATGATGACGACTCGCCCCGACAAACGAAAAAGAAAAAACGAGGAGTGGGCGTTTAGGAAAGTAGGAAGGGCCTGAAAATCATCAGGCTCTTTTTTTTAAAGATGTGTGCAAGGCATGCGACAGGCCAGCACAATAGTGCGCCAGTGTAATCTTGACGAATGGTAGCGCACAGATGTGCTGCCAGAGGTGCGTCCGTATTTTTTATTTAAGGTGACGCAGCCTGTCGCATGCCTTGCTTCTCGAAACCACAATAAAATAATCGGGGCAGGTGAACCTCAGTCGGCTGCACTACGTTTCATTTCGTTGGGTTCGGCTTCCCCATGCAAGAGCGCATGATTGAGTCAGCATCCAAGCACACACACCTCTGCACCTGACCACAATCATCTGCGCTCACCCATGCAAGGCCGCACCACTCCATTACGCTTCGTTCCGCCTCCTTCGCTTCACCCGCCCCTAAGTTTTCTGGAAACATTTCTCCCCATAAGCAAAGGTGACCCCGGGCGGGAGTCGCCTCAAGGGCAAGACGAGTGCCGGATAGTTTGGTTGATTTTTTATTGTATCGGCACCCTTGACCCGACTCCAGCCCGTGCTCGTTGGCGGCTTATGGGAAGCAATGATGGTAGCGTTCGATGTGCTACTGAAAGTCTGGTTCAATCAAGTTCTTTAGGTCTTACACGCTGGAATAAAATTCCGCTGGCTCTTGCATTTGGATCCATCCTTGTTGTGGCTTTCACGAGTTACACAAATAGTCGTGTGGGTATGTTTCTCCATCAAATAAAAATGTCCTCTCCTGAAGGGCCATGTCTTTTTAATTCTGTCACAAAGGTAGGGTTCGATCGGAATACGCTGGCAAGGAACTACGGCATAAACGCGTGCCGCCCGCCTTGCCTTCATTTATTCCGTTCCTCCTTGCGCTGATTCCTCCCGAACCCCAATGGGTGCCATAATTAAATCAACAAGCTTATGGAAACCCAACAAGAAAAAAATCGCATTCAGGTCGCTGAGATTCAACTCTCCTACAAGACGAATGTCAAGCCTTCTGAGCGGCCAAAAATTTGCTCATCGAAAGATGCTTTCAACATCCTGCTGCAAACCTGGGATGATGAGAAAATAGAGTTTGTGGAGGAATTTAGAGTGATGCTCATCAATCGCGCTAACCGCGTATTGGGCATTGTAAACATTTCAACGGGTAGCAACACGGGTACAGTCGCGGATCCCAAAATTATTTTCGCGGCAGCTCTCAAAGCGAATGCCTGTAGTCTGATAATGGCTCACAATCATCCTTCGGGCAACAGGCAGGCCAGCAAAGCTGACATCGACTTGAGCAACAGAATGCGGGCAGGTGGCAAGCTACTCGACATCGAAGTGCTTGACCACATCATCGTCACAACCGAAGGATATTTGTCGTTGATGGATGAAGGACTGATGTAGTCGTCCATTTCATTGATTCGATTTGAACGATTTTGCTTTCGCATGTGCAGCCAATTCGTTATATTTATTACCAGAAATCGTTCTTTAAGTGTGTGGTGTAAAATCGATTTGGCCTTGTGACCAAGTCTGTGACCAATCGGTTTTGCTTGTTGTAACTAATTGAAATTAAATAGGTTATCGGAAGAGTTCGAATCCCAGCGGGATCACCAAAAAAGCCTTGATAATCAAGGCTTTTTTCATTTCAACTTATTGCGTTTGTCGTTGTTTTTATTGAATTGCATGAAGAAACTCTGGAAATTTCTTATTGCGGCCGCGGCAATCCTGTTTGCGGTGCTGGCAATCGGCCTCGTAGGGTTATCTTACAAGCAAAAAGAAATAACCCAATGGGTAATTACTGAAGCGAACAAGAATTTTGAAGGCCATCTTCAGGTAGCCGACAGTCAAGTTTCGATCTTCCATGATTTTCCCTATTTGGATTTGGATTTAAAAGGGGTGCGTTTCTTTGCTACCAAAGACACCACCACTCAACCACTTTACGAGATAAAGGACCTATACCTTGGATTTAGTTGGCTCGATTTAGTGCAATCGAATTTTGATGTACAACTGATCGATGTAAAAGGTGGTCACGTTGATGTTGTGCAGTATGCCAATGGTGACATCAATATTTTGATGGCGAAAAAAATAAGTCGTGATACAACAACGTCAAATTCTTCTGATAATGAGTTCCAAGTTCATCTGAAGAAGTTGATGATGGAAGACTTTAATATCAGCTTTGCGCGTCAAATCGATTCTACAGAATACCGAAGTCACCTACGGAAAGTTCAACTTTCCTTCAAGGCCAAAAAGGGTCATCTTGAACTTAAGACTAACACCTCTTTGGTTTTTACATTTCTCAAAGCCGGACAACCAACGTTCTTCCACGATAAGAATGTAACCTTTGAGGCTGACGTTGATTTTGACAGTACAACCCAAAAGTTAAACATCACAGAAGGTCATCTCGGATTGGAGGAAGCAAGATTTTCCGCGTTCGGCAGTCTTGTGCTTTCACAGCAACCAGATTTCGATTTGATGATAAAAGGTGAGAAACCAGATTTTACCCTCTTCACTTCGTTAGCACCACCAGAAGCCGCATCCATTATCAATCAATACAGCAACCAAGGAAAAGTCTTCTTTGAAGGAACCATTCGTGGGAAGGCCACCAAAGAAATACAGCCGCAAATCAATTTTAAATTTGGGTGTGCCGATGGTCTCGTGCAAAATGTGAAGGTAAAAAAATCAATCGATCAACTTCAAATCACCGGATCGTTTACAAACGGCTCAGAACGCTCGCTGAGAACATCTGTTTTTGAACTCCGAAACTTTTCCTTCCGCCCAGATCGTGGGGAGTTTAAAGGCAATCTACTCATGCGCGACTTTACTAACCCACAAGTGGCCGTAAGCCTTACGTCCAATCTCGATTTGGATTTCCTCGCAGCATTTTTGCAATTACAGCAAATTGAAAAACTAAAGGGCAATGTTCAGTTGAATATGAACTTCAATGAACTGGTGGATATTCAAGCACCAGAAAATTCGCTGGTGCGACTGAAGGAAGGAATTGAAAGCGAGCTGATAGTTAAAGACCTTTCATTTTCGTTACCAAAACAATCGATAAAAATTGATAAGATAAATGCTCACGCGCAAATGAAAGAAGGCAAATTTACCTTAGACTCATTGGCTATAAGAGTCGGCCAGTCAGACATTTCATTTAGTGGCATGGTAAGCGATTTACCCGCGCTTTTTCACAAGCCTAACAAAGACATCACAATGCGGCTAAATGTGAAGGGCAACAGACTACTATTGAATGCGTTGGCCACGGCAGATACCGCGCTAGCAAAATCGATCGATGAAGAATTGGGTGACTATGAAGTAAAACTAGGCTTTACTACGTCTGTCGCCAAGCTAAAGAAATCGCCATTACCGTTGGGTGAATTTTATGTTGATGACTTACATGCTAAATTGAAGGGCTACCCGCACACCCTGCACGATTTACGCGCTGACATCATCATAACCGACAGCTCTTTTCAAATGAAAGACTTTAGCGGGCAAATTGACCAATCTGATTTTCATTTCAACGGTAAGCTGGTAAACTACGCATTGTGGTTCGACTCCATTAAGAGAGGTGACACTCGTTTTGAATTTGACTTTTTTTCACAACAACTGAAGCTGCACAATCTGCTTACTTACAAGGGCGAGAGCTACTTGCCGAAAGACTACCAAGATGAAGTAATAAAAGATGTTCGCCTGCATGGTTACACCGATTTGTATTTTAACAACCAATTCAAATCGGCCGACTTACTGATCAGCAAAGTAGAAGGTAAATTGCGCGTTCACCCTCTTAAAATTGAACAACTGAAAGGCCGCATTCATTTTGAAGATGAACACCTGACAGTACAAAATCTATCGGCCAAAATGGGCACAAGCGATTTCAACATAAACCTAGCTTTTTACACAGGCAAAAATCAAGAACTGAAAAAACGAGATAATAAATTCTCTATTCAATCCGGTTTTCTGAATTTAGATGAGCTGCTCAATTTCGATTTGGAGCAACCTAAGACTTCGGCCGACCATGCTAAGGCCTTCAATATCTTTGAAATACCGTTTACCGATATGCAATTCAATGCTGAAATTGGTAAGATCAAACATCACCACATCTTATTGGAGCAAATGACAGCTGCGCTGCGCATGCAGCAAAACCACTACCTGTATTTTGATACAATTCAATTCAACACTGCAGGTGGCAAACTTGCAATGAAAGGATACTTCAACGGATCTGACCCCAAGAAGATTTACCTGAAGTCAAACTCAAAGTTCGAAAACATGAATCTCGATCAGTTGCTGTTCAAGTTCGATAACTTCGGGCAGGATGCCTTGGTGAGCAACAACCTCCATGGCCAGCTAACTGGCACCGTCAACAGCATGATACGCGTGCACCCCGACCTGACACCCATTTTGAATGAAGGCGAGGCACACATGGACATTCAAATCTTAAACGGAAGCCTCAATAACTTTGCGCCTTTGCAAGCAATGGCCGGTTACTTTAAAGACAAGAATATCAACCGGGTTCGTTTTGATACTCTTCAAAACACCCTAGACTTAAAAAATGGCGTGTTGAACATACCCGCGATGACAATCAATTCATCGTTGGGCTTCATTGAACTACAAGGCAGCCAGTCGCTGGATTTGAAAATGGATTATCTCATCCGCATACCTTGGAAATTAGTAACCCAAGTGGGCGTGCGTGCGCTTTTTGGCGGAAAAAACAAGGAAGAAGTTGACCCTGAGCAAGTCGATGCTATTCAATACCGAGAGAATGATAAACGGGTGCGCTTTTTGAACGTGCGCGTAAAAGGCACGCCTGACAAGTTTGACTTCAGCTTAGGGAAGAAATAAAATCAATCAAATCGTATTGCCTGCACCGGACTAATCTTTGTAATGTACCTAGTGGGCAGCCACAAGACTACCACCACGGTGGCAAAAACCAGTACATTCAAAACAAATACCGTTGCCCAATCCCACTCAATCGGCACGAAACTAACATAATAATCTCTGGGGTTTAATTTAAAAAACCTGAACTGGTATTGCAACCAACATATCCCCAGGCCAATCGCATTACCCCAAAGCAAGCCTCTCGCAATCAGATTGCTGCCGCTGAACATAAAAATCGTGCGCACCAATTTGTCGGTTCCGCCCATGGATTTCAAAATTCCTACCATTGGTATGCGCTCCATCACCAAAATCAAGATAACCGAAATCATGTTCACAGAAATAACGAATAAAATAATCCCAAGCAGTATTTTTACTTGCCGCTTAATCAAATCCAACCATTCAAAAACGTTGATAAACTTGTCGCGTACTGTTTCTATGTTTAGGTCGTAATCGATGGACTCCCCGATCTGTAGCAATGCCTCGTCAAGTGCAGCCTTGTCTTGATCGAACCCAAAGATTGCCCCCTTGTTGCCGTGTTCAATCACGATACTATCTGCCCCTACTTCATCTGTCAATGAATAAGTATCGTTGTTCATCTCATTTTTTAACAAATCAAATCGATTGAAGTAGTCCAAGTCGATCGTAACCTCCAATCCACCCGCCATGTGGTTTTCCCAGCCGTTGAGCTGCTGTACCATACGGATGTCTCCAATCAATACCTTGCCATCGAAGTAATCAGACAAATTGGTTTCATAAATACCAACAACTTTCAACTTGCGGACACGCGGAGGGTTTTGAAAAAAATGCAGCACTATGTCATCACCCACTTTGGCATTAATTTTATTGGCAATAATCCGGCTCAACACTACCTCGCGAGAATAGCTCGAGTCATTGAACTGAAGAAATCTTCCTTCAACCATTGCTTCGGCAAACCGCGAAACATTAAAGCTCTTGCCCACACCTTTGAAAATCACTCCCAGTACTTCATCATCGGCCTTGATTAACCCTGCTTTGTGGCAATACTCTTGCACGTGTTTAACAAAAGGGAATTTTTCCGGTTGCTGATACAAGGGGATGCGGTAATCGAAAGGTTGTTCTTCTACCGCCATGTTCATTGTAAATTTCGTAATCAACAAGTGATTGCTAAACCGGTAGATTTTCTCCTTTACCGCAGTTTGAAACCCCAGCATTACCAAAAAAGAAACAATGGCAGCCGCTAATCCGATGGCAATACTGCCCACAGCAATTTTATGGATGATGGCAGAAAAGCTACCACTCGCAGCGTTCCGTATTCTTTTAGCAATGAAATAAGAAAGGTTCAAAGAATAGAGTATTTTTGATACACAACAAAGTAAAGAAAAATGATTGGCTCTTTGATAAATATTTTAGTGCCGAAGAAAACGGTTAGTGTCATCATATGGCTACTGATCAGTATCGCATGGTTCGGTGCAGTGGGGCAACCAAAATCGCCTATCATCACTGGTGCCGCCCAGCTAGATATTTTACTTCCCAAGTTAAAATCACAGCGTGTGGCGTTGCTGGTCAACCATACTTCCAAACTTGGCAAAACACATTTGGTAGATACCCTTTTGAAAACTGGCATCACCATTCAAAAAATATTTTCGCCCGAACATGGTTTTCGTGGCACGGCCGATGCAGGCGAGCAGGTGAAAGATGGAGTTGATCCCAGCACAAATTTACCCGTGGTTTCGCTATACGGAAACAACAAAAAACCCACGGCCGAACAATTGGCTGATGTAGATGTTGTGATTTTTGATTTACAAGATGTGGGTGCGCGCTTCTATACCTATATCGGTTCGATGCATTATTTGATGGAGGCTTGTGCGCAACAAAAGAAAAAACTCATCATCCTTGATCGGCCTAACCCCAATGGCAGCTATGTGGATGGCCCCTTGTTGGATATGTCGCTCAAGTCATTTGTGGGCATGCACCCGGTGCCCATTGTTCATGGTATGACAGTTGGCGAATATGCACAGATGATCAACGGCCAAGGCTGGCTGGAAGGAAAAGTGATTTGTGATATTTATATCATCAAAATGAAAAACTACACGCATGCTACTCAATACTCGCTGCCCGTGAAGCCTTCGCCCAATATAGCCAACGATCAAACAGTAGCGCTCTACCCGTCAACGTGTTTGTTCGAAGGCACTACGCTGAGTGTAGGTCGTGGTACCGAACATCCGTTTGAGTGGATTGGTCATCCCGATCTAAAGAACCAACCGTTTCAATTCACGCCCAGCAGCATTCAGGGCATGGCCAAAAATCCACCACATGAAAACAAAGTCTGTTATGGCATCAACCTAGAAAAAGAAAGGGTGAAGAAAGAAGTTTCGCTCAAGCATCTCATCAGTTTATACAATCAATTCCCCGACAAGGAAAAATTCTTTATTCCGTTTTTTGATAAACTGGTCGGTAATAAAATGGTGCGCGAACAAATCAAACAAGGCATGAGCGAAGCCCAAATCAAAGCCACCTGGAAAAAGGACTTGGAGCAGTACAAAAAGATGCGGGTAAAGTATTTGTTGTATAACTGACAGTAGTGAGCAGTACATCAGCGAACGATGACGAGTATCCAGCAACGAGCATAAAGTAATATCTGTGAACTATGAAGACCTTTAAGAAGATACTGAAATTCGTGTCCATCGCAATAGCCATTGTCGTTCCTCTAATTTATGTATACCTGTTTACAGATTCACCTTATCCATCGATTGATGAAAAGGGACTCGTGACCACCGAAAGTGAAAACATTCCTGCGGCACAAGCAATTCTGGTATCGGGTGATAGCATTGCAAAAAATATTCAGGTCAACAACGGCTGGTTTAAAGATCCCGCGGGTCGCACCATGATCTTGCACGGCATCAACCTGGGGGGCAGCAGCAAGTTGCCATTCCAACCCAATATCCCGAGCCACCAAAAAGATAAGTTTTACGAAACGGTTCATACGGTTTCGTTCATCGGCAGGCCATTTCCGCTAAGCGAAGCTGACGCGCATTTCCAACGCTTGCACCAATGGGGCTATCGTTTTGTTCGCCTTTTGGTGACGTGGGAAGCCATCGAACACGCAGGTCCCGGAAAATATGATGAGGATTATCTCAACTACATTCAAGCGATTGTAAAAAAGGCGGGCGCGCATCATATCAACGTATTCATCGATCCACATCAAGACGTATGGAGCCGGTTTTCCGGAGGCGATGGGGCACCGTACTGGACATTCGAAAAAGTTGGGCTAGATCCGCTGAAGTTCAATGAAGCTGGTGCAGCTATTTTACACAACGTGGAAGGTGACCCTTTTCCGAAAATGATATGGCCTACCAACTACAGTAAACTCGCGGCCGCCACCATGTTCACACTGTTCTTTGGAGGAAACGATTTCGCTCCACACGTAAAAATAGATAGCCTATCTGCGCAAGATTATTTACAAACACATTATATCAACGCCATCAAACAAGTGGCATTGAAGTTAAAAGGATTGCCGAATGTCATTGGCTTTGATACGTTCAATGAGCCAAGTGTTGGCTACATCGGCATTGAAAATCTTGCTTCTTACAGTTTGCTCACCAATGGCGTAACGCCCAATTATTTTGAAGGCATGGTAGCGGGTGCAGGAAACTCTGTGGAAGTGCGCGAATTCGAGTTTGGCGCCACGGGTCCAAAAGAAAAACGAAAAGTGCAGATAAACCCAAACAAAATCTCCGTTTGGAAAGAGGCAGATACTGACATTTGGAAAAACGCAGGCGTGTGGGGGTATGATGCACAACAAAAGCCGGTATTGTTAAAAGCAGATTACTTTGGTGTGCGCGATGGCAAAAAAGTTGACTATGCCACACACTACTTCAAACCATTTGTGATAAAGTACCAAGAAGCGATTCATCAAGTGGATTCCTCTTGGGTCGTTTTTGTAGAAGCTGCCTTGATGAAGGAGCTGCCTAAGTTTAGTGCTGAAGAAAGTAAACAAATGGTTAACGCTGGCCATTGGTACGATGCTATTACCTTGCTCACTAAAGAGTATTCTTCGTGGATTGGGTTGGATGTGAAAAGAGCAAAACCGGTATTTGGGAAAACCGCAGTGCGAGAAACATTTCACGGCACCATGAAAGGTTTTAAAGATGAAACGCTGGAGACCATGGGCAAGCAACCTACCCTTGTAGGTGAGTTTGGCATTCCTTTCGATATGGGAAACAAAAAGTCATTTTCGAACAATGACTTTCGAGATCAAGAAGATTGTTTGGACCGGTCGTTTCGCGCTATGGAATCCAATCAATTGAACTATACGCTGTGGAACTACACAGCCGATAACAACAACACCCATGGAGACAATTGGAATGGCGAAGACTTATCTATTTTTAGCACCTCGCAGCAAAAAAATAAATCCGATGTCAACTCGGGTGGACGGGCACTGGCGGCTGCGCTGCGTGCCTACCCTTTCAAGGTGGCGGGTGAGCCGCTCGAATACTTTTTTAACAAGGATGAACAGGAGTTTTACTTGAAATTCAAATCAGACAAAATCACTTCTCATCCCACTGAAATATTTCTTCCGGAATTTCATTATGGAAAAGGCTTTGAAGTACAACACACTGCCGGCAAGCTTTCGTTCGACAAGAAAAATAGCTTGTTGCTTTTTGTTCCCGATTCAGAGGGAGAACAGCGTATTCGGATAATCGCAAAACAGTAATCGGCTTTTGGTGTTCAGTAATCAGTACAGTGAGCCAAAGTTATCATGCCAAAGTCCCAAGTTCTGATTCAATGAAAAAATCTGATAAAGTAGCCGACATCCTAAAAATTCTCGATAAGCATTATCCAACAGTTACAACACCCCTTCACCACAAAGATGCTTATACGCTTTTGGTTTCGGTGTTGCTTTCTGCGCAGTGCACCGATGAGCGAGTGAACAAAACCACGCCAGCACTTTTCGCGATGGCTGATAACCCGTTTGACATGGTCAAACATTCAGTGGAAGAAATTCGCGAAATCATCAAACCCTGCGGGCTGTCACCAATGAAATCAAAAGGTATCTATGGGCTATCAAAAATTCTAATTGAAAAGTATAATGGCCAGGTGCCTAACACCTTTGAGGAATTGGAAGAACTACCCGCAGTTGGTCACAAAACGGCCTCGGTTGTAATGACCCAATGGTTTGGGATACCAGCCTTTCCGGTTGACACACATATTCACCGGCTAGCTTACCGATGGGGGCTCACCAACGGAAAAAGCGTTGAGCAAACCGAACACGACTTAAAAAGGCTGATACCGGAAGAAAAATGGAACAAGGTACATTTGCAGATTATTTACTTTGGCCGAGAATACTGCCCCGCACGCGGTCACCAATGGCAAACATGCCCTATTTGCAAAAAGTACATGCGAAAACAATTGAGGGAGTAAAACAAAGGGTGCATTTTGTTCTACCATTGCGATATTTACAGCCATGAACGACCTCCGCATTATCTTCATGGGCACACCCGAGTTTGCCGTGCCTTCATTAGAAATTTTGATTGAACATAAATTCAACGTGGTGGCTGTTATCACGGCACCCGACAAACCACAAGGCCGCGGGCAAAAACTGATGCCTTCACCTGTAAAGGAATGTGCGTTGAAGCACAACGTTCCCGTACTTCAACCCACCAATTTAAAATCACTAGAATTTATTGAAGAACTAAAATCCTATCGAGCCAATTTGCAAGTCGTGGTCGCGTTCCGCATGTTGCCGGAAGTAGTGTGGGCGATGCCTGCTTTCGGAACATTCAACCTTCACGCATCTTTATTGCCACAATACCGCGGTGCCGCGCCTATCAACTGGGCAATTATCAATGGAGAAAGGGAGACGGGTGTCACCACTTTCTTCCTAAAACACGAAATTGATACCGGCAGCATCATTTTCCAAGAAACGGAACCCATTTTTGAATCAGATGATGTAGGTTCGCTTTATGAGCGGTTGATGGCTAGAGGCGGTCGGCTCGTTTTGAAGACAGTACAGGCCATTGCACAAGGCAATTACCCATCGGTTGCACAATCAGAAACTATCGAAATCAAACACGCTCCCAAGATTTTTAAGGAGACCTGTGAAATCAATTGGAACCAGTCCGCAAAAAGAATTGTCGATTTTGTTAGAGGGTTAAGCCCATACCCTGCCGCTTGGACGACTATTAATGGGAAGCAATACAAGATTTTTAGATGCAGTTCAAAGTTGGCAGCTGGCAGTAGCCAGTTGGCATTGGGTGGCTACGAAACCGACAACAAAAGTTATCTTTACATTAAAACTGCCGATGGTTGGATTTCAATAGACGAATTTCAGCCTGAAGGCAAAAAGCGTATGAAAGTGGAGGAGTTTTTTAGAGGAAACAAAATTTAATTTAAAAATGTCGCGATTTGAAAATTTGAAAATGAATATTCCGAGCAGTTCCAACTCTCTTTCGTATTAACTTCTATTTTATACTCAATGATCATTTCGCTGATAGCCGCCCTCACGAAAAATCATGTCATCGGTAAGAACAACGACTTGCCATGGCATTTGCCTGACGACATGAAGTATTTCATGCAAACTACAAAGGGTCATCACGTAATCATGGGTCGAAAAAACTACGACTCGATACCAGAAAAGTTTAGACCTCTTCCCAACCGAACCAATATTGTGGTGACGCGTCAAGCCGATTGGAAAGCAGAAAAGTGCATTACGGTGAATTCATTGGAAGATGCAATTAACATCGCCAAACAAAATAACGAAACAGAACTTTTTATCATTGGGGGTGCCGAAATCTATCAACTTGGATTCCCGCTTACACAGCGGATGTACCTAACCGAAATCCAAACCGAACTCGCTGGCGACACTTTCTTCCCAATGTTCGCTAAATCAGAGTGGAGAGAAACTTCACGCATTCATCACGTAAAAGACGAGCGGCATGCCTATGCTTTTGACTTTGTTGTATACGATAAACGAACCTAAATATTAGATTATGGAAAGTCATAAACGTGTAGTCGGGATTCTGTACATCGTCACAGGTGTGTTGCAATTCATTGTCATGTTACTAGTGAGTGTGTTAATTTCTTCACTCATCCCTTTCATTGCAGACAACGCAGAAGAAAACGCGCGTTGGGTTTTTGATTGGCTTGTTCCTTTCATCAATATCATTGCAGCAATTGTCATCATATTTTTCTCTATTCCTTCGGTTGTGGGTGGCGCGGCTTTGTTGCAGGGAAAGAGTTGGGCGCTCACGCTACTATTGATTTTGGGATGTTTCAAACTCTTCTCGTTTCCCATCGGCACAGCCATTGGCATTTATACCATTTGGGTGTATGCCGAAGATAAAAAACTTGGCACTACTAAAACCGTGTAACGCATGTCACTTACATCAAAAGTTGTGTGGGTAACGGGGGCATCGTCTGGCATTGGCGAAGCGCTTGTGTACGCACTTGCCAAAGAAGGCTGCAAACTGATTCTGTCGGCCAGAAGAAAAGAAGAACTGGAACGGGTAAAAGGAAACTGCCCCGCAGCGGTGCAGCCCAATGTACGTATCCTGCCATTGGACTTATCAAAATCAGATACTTTGCAATTGAGTACCCAAGCTGCCATTCAGTTTTTCGGTTACGTAGATATTCTAGTCAATAATGGCGGCATCAGTCAGCGCAGCCTGGCAAAAGATACGTTGTTGGAAGTGGACAGGGAATTGATGGAGGTGGACTACTTTGGCACGGTTGCTATATCAAAATTTTTACTCCCACATTTCTTGGAAAGAAAAGGTGGTCACTATGTGGTAACCAGTAGCGTCATGGGGCTCATCGGTACTCCGTATCGTTCGGGCTATGCTGCAGCCAAACACGCGCTGCATGGTTTCTTTGATTCGCTTCGGGCGGAAGTCTGGAAAGAAAATATTTTTGTTACGCTCATCTGCCCGGGCTGGATTCGCACCAACATCACATTAAATGCTGTGACGGGCGATGGATCGAAATTGAATGAAATGGACAAAACCACCGACAAAGGGCTGGCTCCCGACTATTGTGCCGCACGAATTGTCAGTGCGATCAAGTCGAAAAAAGAAGAGGTTTATATTGGCGGGGCAAAAGAAGTTTTTGGCGTGTATGTGAAACGTTTCTTTCCATCCCTATTTTCAAAACTTGTAAGGAAAGTGAAGGTGCGGTAGCAAATTCATTGATTTTAGCAATCAAGAGCTACCCGTGGATCATCACCCCAAAAATAAATCCCGGCCAAAACTCCAACGTTTGATTATTGCTTTGTATTTGCCATTTTAAAAGAGCAGGTGCAAGCGTGCGATCAGCATCAGTCCAGAAACAGTTGTAAGTAAGTCCGCCAAAAACATAAATGCCATACAACTTGGGCGCCAGCCGTGTGCCGATTTCAACTTTAGCACGCGACAGCAAACTCAAGGATTTCGTCAGGTTATCGCTATCAAAACTCACATGCTGAAAATCCATGCCGTAGCTCAAGAATCGGAACTCCATCATGCCTGGTAATTCCGAGCGGTTAAAAAACATTTTTTTCACTCCATAACCCATTGCCCAAGCTCCCTTGTAAAATGGCAAGCGAGAATAAGTAACAGAATTGACCCAATACGCGTTTCGACCTGCCAACATAATGCGTTTGTTCTTTCCATTGCCGGTAGCAAACTCAAAGTTAAGCGCAAATAATTCCGAAGAGTAAACAGCCAAATTTCCCAAGTCGCCAATGTTCAGTAGCCCCACTGCGGTGCCGTCTCGGGTATTGACTTGACCTCCGCGTCTATAAATATTAATCAGCCCAATTTGTGTGCCTTGCGAGCGCTTGGCCCAGTTCACCAATCCAATTTGAAATCCATTCATACGTTCCGCGAAATTGAACACCCCCAACTGCACGCCCCAAGGATTTTTGTTTTCGAACGAGTTGATCCCCTCCGTAGAGCCCGCATGGTTGAAGGCACCGAGTTGAAAACCATAAAGTCCACCTTCGGTGCGATTGGCCAAAGTAGCGATTTGCACTCCATCCATCGAAGCGACTGAAACATTTGTAAGGCCTGCCAACTGAACTCCAAAGGAAAATTTGTAAACGATATTTGAAATGCCTGCGACCTGCGTGCCGAACATTGTGTTCTTTCCAAGATTGATGCCGCCTGTCAGTTGCATTCCAAAAACTTCGTCTACTACAATATTGGTAAGCCCAGAAAGTTGAACGCCCGCCAAGTGCGAATTAAACCCGCTCTTTAGTTTTTGATCGACTTCTTTTTTTGAAAGTCCACCGAACGCGTTTCCCCCAGTGATGTTGGCAAGCCCCGCAATTTGCAAGCCTCGCGTGCCGTTCGTGTTCAGGTTTGAAATCCCTGCGATTTCAAAAGCCAAGTTTTTGGAGGAATAGCCAGAAGTGAGGTTGAAGGAAAATTGATTGGTGAAACTTCCAGGTTGCAGACCGTTGGTACCTAAGGACGGAGCAATGGAAATTTGCAGCGACCTAGTCTTTTCAATACCCTGACTAAAGCAATTTATCGAAACGCAAAGTGAAAAGAAGAACAATCTCATAGTTGAGGTATGGATTGAGAACGAGTCAACCGAACTTTTACGTATCTTTCAATGCAAGAATATTTCAACATAACCGCCTATGCTAAAATGGAGTGACGTACTGAGTTTTGCCAACAAAGGCAACCCTTCCCCACCCAACCGGGTAGAAAAAACCAATGACGAATGGAAAAAACAATTAACACACGAGCAATACCAAATCACTAGGCTGAAAGGTACCGAGCGCGCCTTTACAGGCGAGTACTGCGAGGCTCACGAGCCAGGTTTGTATGCATGTGTTTGTTGCGGTTCGTTATTATTTGATTCACGCGTAAAGTTTGAATCAGGAACAGGTTGGCCAAGTTTTACACAACCAGTGCAAGAAAACGCAATCTCCTACCACAAAGACACCAGCTACGGAATGATTCGTGTTGAGGTGCTTTGCAATGTATGTGACGCACACCTGGGCCACGTCTTTCCCGATGGCCCCGAACCAAGTGGTCTGCGGTATTGTATCAACTCCGCCAGTTTAGTTTTACAAGAAAAAAAATCATGAAATATTTCAATTGGGCTATTCTCGCTACGCTGGTCATGGCATGCGCGTCCAAAAAAGAACAAGTTGCAGACCCACGATACTCCGAGCAATATCGTCCGCAAATCCATTTTAGCCCTGCTAAAAACTGGACCAACGACCCCAACGGTTTAGTGTACCATGAGGGTGAGTATCATTTATTTTTTCAATACAATCCTTACGGAGATACGTGGGGCCACATGAGTTGGGGGCATGCCGTTAGCAAAGATTTGATGCATTGGGAAGAACTGCCTCTAGCCATTGAAGAATACCTTGATGCCGCGACAGGCGACAGCACCATGATCTTTTCAGGCACCGTGGTAATTGATAAAGAAAATACTGCTGGTTTTGGCACCAACGCTATGATTGCGATTTACACCTCGCACGTCCATAAGAATAATGAGGCGGTTGTGCAGCATCAAAGTTTGGCCTACAGCACAGACAAAGGAAGAACCTGGAAGCACTACGAAAAAAATCCTATTCTTGACATACAACGAAAAGATTTTCGTGACCCAAAGGTGTTTTGGCTCGAGTCGCAACAAAAATGGGTGATGGCATTGGTGGTGCCCGACCTTTACAAAGTGCAATTCTATTCATCTACCAATTTGAAAGAGTGGAAACTAATGAGCGAGTTTGGCAACGCGGGCGACCGCCAACGGATTTGGGAGTGCCCGGATTTATATGAACTGCCAATTGAGAATGATCCCGAAAAAACAAAATGGGTGCTATCCCTCTCCGGGAGTCATCCGCAAGGAAAGGACTTTGTGGGCATGCAGTATTTTATTGGAACGTTTGATGGAAATACTTTTAAAGCAGATGACGATTCAACGCGCTATTTGGATTTTGGTAAAGATTTCTATGCAGGCATCGCCTTTAACAACCTCAGCAAAAAAATCATGCTGGGCTGGGTAAACAATTGGACCTACGGAAACCAAATACCCACGTCACCTTGGCGCGGAGCGTTTTCAATTCCCCGCGAATTATCTTTGAAAGAACGAGCTGGGCAATTTGAGTTGCGTCAAAGGCCAATTGACGTTTCATCGCTGCGCGAGTCTGAATTGAAAAGCTTTAATGACATCAATAATACAATTGAAATCGAGTTGCAGATAGACAGCGCTGCACATTCAGGAATAAAAGTGACGGACAACACCGGCAAACAATTGATTGTTGGCGTGAACAATGGTCGCGTGTACATCGACAGAAGCCAGTCACAAGGCACAGTTTTTCAGCCACAGTTTGCCAGCATAGAAAGTGCACCATTGCAGTCTGGAAAAACCAAACTAAAAATTTTTGTGGATCACTCCATCATAGAAGTTTTTGTGAACGATGGCGAAGTGGCCATGTGCGAGCAGTTTTATCTGCCAAATCAGATGTACTCTATCACCGCTTTTGGAAATGCCTCGATCAAAAATGCTTGGGCTTTAAAGTCCATTTGGCGGTAACTTCAGATTGGGAGACAAAAAAAATAGTTGGCCGGGTTAAACATTCTGAAAGTATTACTGTTAGATGGGTAATAATGTTAAACCCCAAACCATGAAAAAGCTATTTCTTTTAAACATTATCGTTTTTGCCACAACGCTAGCGTTCAGCCAAGCCGAATCAGATGCCATACTAGGCGTGTGGGAAACCGGCAGTGGTAAAGCCCGTGTAAAAATTGACAAAGTGGGCGAAAAATTCTTCGGAAAAGTGGTGTGGCTGCGGGAGCCGCTCAACGAAGAGGGCAAACCAAAAGTAGACAAGAACAATCCGG
Source organism: Bacteroidota bacterium (assembly GCA_018267275.1). Lineage (GTDB taxonomy): Bacteria > Bacteroidota > Bacteroidia > Cytophagales > Cyclobacteriaceae > ELB16-189. Next base: position 471,508 of record JAFDYV010000003.1, read on the forward strand.
ACGAAAAATTGCGGACTGTGCCATTGCTTGGCTATAAATTGTTAAAAGATTTTTCTTTTGCTGGTGAAAAAACGTGGGAAGAAGGCACCATATACGATCCTGAGAATGGCAGCACTTACAGCTGTACCATCAAGATGACCGATGAAAACACATTGGACGTTCGCGGCTTTATCGGTGTTTCGCTTTTCGGCCGCACCGATGTATGGAAGCGCGTGCAACTCAAGAAAAAATAATTCACCCATCCTGAGCGAAGCGAAGGATTTCCAATCAAAAAAATACATCCCATGAAATGGATTTTGTTGGTGACTGTTTTGACAGCGGCAAATAGCGTATCTGCACAAGAGGCTGACACCGTAGAAGACTACAGCATGTATGGCGAAGCAGAATTGGCCGGTGGCGCCAAGCGGTTTTGTACTTCAAAAGTTTTCGACTTGAGCCCGAACAAGCTGATTTCGGTGGGCTACGATTTTCAAAGCGGCTACCAGGTAGACTTAGGTGCGGTGGGCAACGTTGCTCCGCAAGGAATCAACAACCAAAACAATTACGGCCTGCGGATTGCGGCAAATGCACCTGTGATATCAAAGACAAATGTGTTATTGAATTTGGGTGCAACTTATTGGGAAAATTTCTACAGCTTTGGCAATGGGGCTGCGCACCCATTGGCACAGTCACTGCAAGCGTACGGGCTACGCACCATGGGCATTAACTTCACTTTGTTCAAACCGTTCAACGAAGTGAATTTCTTAATTGTCAACGGCTCAGCTGATTTGAACGGCAACTATTCATTCGAAAATTTTCAATCCCTGAATACAGCAAAGATTTCGGCCACTGCTATTTATGGTTGGAAGAAACACGACCGTCTGCAATATGGTTTTGGCTTGGCTCGTACTTACCGTATAGGTGAACTGAACTACTTGCCAGTGTTTTTATACAACTATACTTTCCCTAGCAGAAAGTGGGGCGTGGAAGCGCTCTTTCCTGCACGCGCCAACCTACGCAGAACCTACAACTCCAGAACTCTTGCGTTTTTTGGTTATGAGTTGGAAGGCAACAGTTACCTCATGCGCAACCGAGGAAACGAATTTGCCACCGGCATCAACAATTTGGAACTTCGCAGAAGTGAATTGCGCATCCGATTTACGTTTGAGCGTTCTATCAAAGATTTTCTTTGGTTCTCGCTGCAAGCTGGCTTACGCTACAACATGCGGTTTAATGTAGACGATAAGGAATTTTTTCGCGGATTTGGCGACCAACCCTATTTGTTTGAGAACACGCTCACCAATGCGTTGTATGTAAACTTTTCGGTGAACTTGGTTAGTCCGTAGATTCGCTCCTCTTGCCAAACCGAGTATTGAAAATTGGCAAGAGTCTTAAACCTCTTGGGTTGTCTTTTACATAATTCAAAATACCTAGCTGAAAGCCTTTTTGCTTTCGGGCATAGTTGAACACGCCAATGGTTAAACCTTTTTGTTCGCCACGAATATTATTATAGGCGCTAATGGCTATGCCTTTGATGACAGGATCATTTACTCCACTCTTCTCCCACTTTGAATTTTTACTGCCCACTTGCAAGTAGGCGGGCGCAATCACCAATCCTTTCACTTCAATTGCTGCAACTGCCGGAGCAATAACGATAGCTTTTAAAGTAGGGCTGCCTACACCAACGCCCGCAATAGCCAGGCCGCTTACACTGCCACCGGCACCCAATCCAATGCCTGCAATGTTGATTCCGTTTAAATTTCCGCCCGCACCTAAACCGATACCAGAAATACTCAATCCCTTTACATCGCCACCCGCACCAACACCCAGGCCACCTATGATGATGCCCTTCACATCATCGCCAGCTCCTGCACCCAAACCACCGAAAGTGAAACCGCTTAAGTCGCCACCAGCGCCAATGCCGAGGCCCCCGAAATTAATGCCCGACACATTACCCCCACTGCCGGCACCTAAGCCACCTATGTTAATACCCTTCAAATCTCCACCCGACCCAATGCCAAGACCACCCAGGTTAATACCTTTAATGCTGCCACCTGCGCCAATACCCAAGCCTCCAACATTAACGCCTGTCATCTGAGACCGCGCCCCCGCGCCTAATGCACCCAGCGTAATGCCGCTGCGCGAATCAGTACCCATTGCCAACGGCAGGCCGAGCGATATGCCACTCATGGTGCCGGTTTGCAATGAATCTTGTTTGGCCTGCCACACCGTAACGTTGATGCCACTTATTTTTTTAACACGCTTATCTGCAAAATTGAATCGTATGCCGCTGAAGCGCGGCAGGTTGCCAAAGCCAATGCCACTGGTTTTAGAAGGGATACCAACTCCTTGAGCGATGGCATCAACTGAAAAGATAAAAAGTAAAGCAGAAAGAAATATTCGAAGCATAGAAAAATAGTTTTGCATATAGACTGCAAAACATAAAAAAAGGTTGCATCACAATGGATGCAACCTCACGAATTTCAAATACCTTCTTAAAGAATTAAAACAAGGCTATTGGTACTTCTCAACCGTTGAATCTTGAGGAAGTAGCTATTTGATCACAAGCTTCTCAAGCCTCGCTAGCCTTTCCTCGAAACTATCTATCTTATCAATCTTCATAGTAAGCCTCTCTATCGCATCGGCAAGGCGCATGTTAGAAAGCCTCATTTCGGACATTTCATGGTTCGTCTTCCCTTGCGAGTCAATTAGTTGCCCAATTGCTCTGTCCACCTTCTCTTGGCCAATAGCTAATTTGTCCACAACTGGAACAAGGTCAGCCATCAATTCGGTTAACTGTTTCACTTGGTCTTCAAGTTTCATAAGTTAAAAATACTAATTTTTCACCGGCTCACGATGCCCCACCCAAGTAAAACGTTTTGTGACGTATTCGGGGTTAGTAAACGAAGCATTACCTGATGGATTGCCTCCTGTTACGTGAAAGTCAGAGAAGGCAGCATTTTGATTCATGTAAATCCCACCCGTTAAATTAAATGATACGGGCGTTGCTGCCAGCGCCATCTCATCAGCAATTTTTTCCTTTACAATTGAATTTGTCGTGTAAGCTCCACATGAAATCGCACCGTGCTGCATCGCCATTTCTTGCGCCAATGCAATTGACTCATCCGTATCTTTTGTTTTGATGAGGAGCGCTATTGGGCCAAACAATTCTTTGCTAAAAATCTCCTTCTTCGATGAATCAACCTCCACTACCACAGGTGTGGCCAGCCGAGCATTTTTAAACATCGGATTCTCAAAGGCTCTACTCTTCAACCAAACCTTGCCGGGAAGTTTCTCGGCTTCGATTACCCGTTCGTTGGTCTTTTTGTTTTGCACCGCACCTAATACAAACGGCCCTGCCTTGGGGTTGTCAATCAAACCATTCAGGTTGCCGACAAACTTTTCAGCGAACTGATCAAACGAAATCGTTCCGTTGGGTGTTTCAATTCCTTTAGCAGGAATGTAAAAATTTTGAGGAGCCGTGCACATCTGCCCACTATAGAGGTTTACCGAAAACGCCAAATTAGCAGCCACTTTATCAATGTCTTCGGCAGAATCTAAAATCACAGAGTTAACGCCTGTCTTTTCCGTGAACACTGTTTTGCCCGGCAGCCCTTCAAGGTAACTGCCAAACGCTGAGTTACCGGTAAAGTCGATGAGCTTTACATCGGGATGTTCGGCCAATTCTTTTGTAATCATCTTATCAAACGTGTCTGCTGCCAACTGGCAGATGTTTACGTCCAACTTGTTTTCTTCCAATACTTTTTGAATCTCCGCCACAAAAATGGCAATAGGTAAAATTGCGCCAGGATGCGGTTTTACAATCACCGAATTACCCGTCATCAAACTTCCGTAAATCCCGGTAACTGAATTCCACGTAGGGAAAGTAGAGCAGCCAATGACTACGGAAATTCCTTTTGGCACCGCGCGCCATTCTTTGTTTAGTTGTATGTTGAATTTGCCCATCGGCTTATCCCACAGTACTTTTTCCGGAAAGCGATTCAGTTCTTCATAACCCGCAGCGATTGCTTCCAACGCGCGGTCGGCTGCATGTGGCCCCGATGCCTGAAACGCCATCATATAACCCTGACCGGTGGTATGCATAGTGGCATAGGCTACTTCAAAAAAGCGCGACTTGATTCGCTCCAGTGACTCCATTAAAATACCTGCGCGGTCTTTGGCCGATACTTTTCTCCACTGATGAAATGCCGTCTTCGATTTTGATACCAACGAAGCGGTTGAAAAAGTCGGATAAGAAATGTTTAATGCCTCTTGTAAATAAGGCGACTCTTCTTGCCCCGCCCAGCCTTCTGCAGATGTTTGTTTCAGTTCTTCAAACTTCTTGTTAAGTGATGCTCTGAACTTTGCTTGTCCATCGGCATCGGCTGTTTCGCCATAAGTGGCAGGTGCCGGATTTTCTGGAAACGCTGCAAAGAAAGTCCGCGCATGCAAAGCTTCAATGGCCTTTGTTAAAGTGGGTTGGTGTTTTTCAAATAAGTTCATGAGAAAAATGATTAAAAATTTTACTTCTGCGATCCAAAAACACGTTTCAATAGCTCGGTCGTTCTTGCCACGGGGTCTTTGCGGATATTCAATTCTTCTTTGGCAATCATGGTAAACAAACCTTGAATGGCCATATCAGTGGCATACTCGTTCAAATCCGGATTTACTTTTTCAATAAATGGAATCTTGTTATAGTTGTTCACAATGTCGCCATAGTACTTGGTAGCATTTACTTTGTTCAGCGAGTTCTGTACTACCGGCTTAAACTTTTCTTTTAATTGTGCCGTGGTAGTGCGCTTCAAATATTGGGTAGCTGCGTCAGGCTGGCCCTTCAAAATTCCCCAGGCATCTTCGATTGTCATTTGCCTGATGGCAGCAATAAAAATTGGCTTCGCTTCTTTGGCAGCATCTTCGGCACCACGGTTGAGTGTCATCACGAAGCGGTCCACTTCATTACCCAAACCAATTTGTCGCAATTTATCCTCTACTTTTTTTACATCTGGTGGAAACGGTATTTTTATTTCCGGGTTTTTAAAGTAACCATCTAACTGCGAAGTAAGGTCCGCACCTTTAGAAATACCATTTTCCAACGCTTCTTTTAACCCATCGCCAACTTCTGCGGTAGTCAATGGCTTTTCGGTATTTAATATCTTGTTTGCATCGCCTATGGCTTGATTGATTTGTGCCGAAGTGCAGGCGGTAAAGCAAAGCACGGTAAGAATCAAAAGTTTTTTCATTTCTAGACTGTAATCGTTGGTCTGTTTTATTTCACTAATTGTTTGAGCGCAATCTCAAATGACGATTGCGCAATCTTTGTTTTGCCTGGATTAACCTTTTTCGTTTTCTCCAATGCAGCCCTGATCGTTTTCGAAATATCGCCAAAAATAGCAGCATCATCCATGGGCACCTCTGACTGCATGAAGTATGCAAAAACCCTGGCCATACCACAGTTTGCAATAAAGTCGGGTACGATGGAAATCTTTTCATCGGCATACAAGCCTGTTGGTCCAAAAAAGATTTCAGGATCTGCAAATGGCACATTGGCCCCGCACGAAAACACTTCCACTTTGGAAGCAATCATCTTGTCCACTTGCGCTTTCGTTACCAATCGAGATGCAGCTGCCGGAACAAAAACCTCCGCTTCCAGATCCCATATTTTGTTATTCACCACATCAAAAGGGAGCAAGTCAGAAGTTACTAGCCTGTTGCCGTCTCGGTTCACCACCAACTTGCAGATTTCTTCGTGGCTAAAACCGGCTTGGTTAATCAAACCGCCTTCGCGCGTCAGGATGCCCACCACCTTTACACCCATTTGCGACAAATAAAATCCAGCGGCAGCGCCCACGTTGCCCCACCCTTGCACTACAGCCTTTTTTCCAGTCAGCTTTCCGTTCCATAATTCGTAGTAATGTCTCACGGCTTCGGCCACACCGTAGCCAGTGCACATATCTGCAATGGTATATTTTTTATTCAAGTCGGGCGTGAACGCACCGTCTTCAATCACTTTTACAACACCTTGCCGCAACTGCCCGATGCGATTTACTTTTTGCGGTTCACTCGGCTTGAAGTGACCGGTAAAAACGCCTTCTTGGGGATGCCAAATGCCTACGTCTTCGGTGTGCGGAATCACTTCATGGATTTCATCCACATTCAAGTCGCCACCCGTTCCATAATAATATTTGAGCAATGGCATCACGGCAGAATACCAGCGGTGCAATACTCCTGCTTTGCGCGGATCATTTGGGTCAAAATTGATTCCTGACTTTGCTCCTCCAATCGGTGGGCCGCTCACGGTAAACTTCACTTCCATGGTTTTCGCCAACGATTCCACCTCGTGCTTGTCTAACCCAACGCGCATGCGCGTTCCGCCTCCCGCGGCTCCCCCGCGCAACGAATTGATCACCACCCACCCTTCTGCCTCGGTTTCGCTGTCTTTCCACTCAAAAACAATCTCGGGACGTTTGTTTTCAAACTTTTGTAGCAAATTTTGCATCGAATAACAATTAGCGGTGCAAGATTACAAATAACCTTCGACAAAAAGCTACTGATTGTTAGGTAACCTAAACCCAACGCATGAACATTGTCATTGATATCGGAAACACGCGCTTCAAAGTCGGCATCTTCGATGGCAAGGCGCTGAAAGAAAAACATTCGTTTAAAACGAAAGACGAACTATTTCTTTTTTTGAATCAGCGCTCTTTTAAAAATGCGATTGTGAGTTCCGTTGGCATTTCGGGTGACGAAGTTGCAGACCGCGTGAATGCGATAGACATGCGAATTACGCTTTCGCATTTGTTGCCACTACCCATTACCATTCGCTACACCACACCACATACGCTCGGTGTCGACCGCATTGCTGCTGCTTGTGGTGCGTGGGAAATGTTTCCCAATCAAAATTCGTTGGTAATTGATGCCGGCACGTGCATTACATACGACTGGGTAGATGGCGAAGGCAACTATTTTGGCGGGTCTATTTCACCCGGATTAGAAATGCGATTGAGGGCGATGCACACGTTTACCGCCCGTTTGCCGTTAGTCAATGTAAATCGTGAAGTTGCTTTGGTGGGCGATAGCACCGAGCATGCGTTGCAGAGCGGTGCATGGCACGGATTGTTGGCCGAAGTGGATGGCATCATTGACCGCTACCAGCAGCAGCAAGGTGCCATGCAGGTAATTGTTGGTGGAGGCGATGCCCTGTTTTTTGAAAACAGGTTGAAACACACCATATTTGCAGCCCCCGAATTGGTTTTGATTGGGTTGAACCGGATTTTGCTTCATAATGCAGATTAAAAAAAGGATTTTCCTTCTCGTTTGTTGGGTTTTGCTTTCCGCTGGTGCTTTTGCCCAGGTAGCAAAAAGCCCATTCTCTACTTTTGGGTGGGGAGATGTGTACAATCGTGGTCTGGCACAAAACCAAGGCATGGGCGGTGTTGGCATCAGCAACAGCAACCCTTGGTACATCAACAACATGAACCCGGCACTGTTAGTAAATAATTACGTAGTTTCTTTTCAAGCGGGCATGCAATTGGAGAACCGCACCATCAACGATGGCGCCAACTCATTAAAAAACGGTAGCGGCAATCTTAATTATTTGGTGATGGCCTTTCCCGTTAAACCGGGTAAGTGGACCACATCAATCGGGTTGATGCCTTACTCAGGCGTCAACTACAAGTTGAACACAACGAAAGACGTTATCGGCTCAAATACATCAGTTTTTTCGGAGGAGACAGGCTCGGGCGGAATCAACCAATTTTATTGGTCAAATGGCGTTCGAATCAACAAGTATGTGGCAGTGGGCGCTCGGGTTAACTATTTATTCAGCTCAATCATTTCTGAAAGCGCGCAAACATTGGCAGTCAATCGTTTGGTCACGTTCTTCCCTTCGGTGTATGAGCGCACGTATGTGAAAGACCTCAGTTTCTCAACCGGGCTGACACTTCAAAAAGACTCATTATTTAAAAAGAACTACAAAGTATCATTAGGCTTCATTTATGATTTCCGCACCGACATCAACACCCAAACCACACAGCGGATTGATCGTAGGTCCATTACAGGCGTCATCATTGATTCTACCACCGTGGCCAACACCAGCGGGTCTGCCGTCATGCCTCAAACTTATGGCGTGGGTCTTTCTTTTGGGCGAATGAACCACTGGACGTTTGCCACAGACCTGCAAATTATGGATTACAATCAGCTGGCTGGTTTTTCGAGGCCATTTCAAACGACCACAGGCCTTCGGGCAGGTGCAGGGTTCGAAATAACCCCAGACCCCACCGGATTAAGCAATTTTTTGAAAAGAATGACCTACCGGGTGGGCGGCAGCTACGAAAGGTATCCTTATCTGGTAAACGGTAACCAAGTAAAAGATTTAGGCATTACATTTGGCCTCTCAATGCCGCTGGGGCTGTCAACCCTTGATTTTGGCTTGAAATTGGGCAAAAGGGGTAGCATAGTAGAAAACAGCATTGAAGAGGATTATTATAAATTTTACTTTGGCATGACTTTTAATGATCGTTGGTTTATAAAAAGGAAGTTTGATTAACTTATAAAATGAAAATGAAAATTCAATTGAAACAATTTGCCTTAGCAGGTTTCGCTCTGACGATGGCCGTATCAAGCGCTTTTTCACAGTGCAAGGGCGGTTGGGGTGAAAACAAAAAAGAAGAAGAAGAAAAAGTCGCGGTGTTTAGCGATGCCGTTAAATCTGGAGCTTCCGCGTTTGACGATTTGAAAGTACGCGGTGCTGTCCGCTACATGCTAATTAAAAACCCTAAGTGGAATACAAAGTTATATGTAGACGGAGCGACAATCTATGATGGTTTAGCGACAAAAGAAACAGACGCAACTAAGAAGAAGATGTTCATCGACTCTTTGATGATCATCTACGATTTGCGTTTGCAAAATTGTGGCGATGAAGTGAACGTACTCAACCGCAAAGCTGGTGCGTTTGTGAAGTACAACATCAACAACAAAGAAAAGGCACCCGAATTGTTGGCCATGTTTGATCGTGTATATGAAATCAGTGGTAACAACGTAAATGATAATAACCTAGAAGCTTACATTTCAGTGATTTATGTCAACTTCTTAACCAACAAAGGTTCCTTAACAGAAGAGCAGATTTTGAATCGCTACGACAAGCTAAGCGCAGTTATCGATGCAAAGCTTAAAGTGGAGACTGAGAAAAACAACGCGGCTGGTATCGAAAAGTATAAGAAGATCAAAGCCAATGTAGATGACAAGCTAATTAAAATGGTAAAGGTTGATTGCAAGTTTGTAAAGGCAAACCTCGAACCTAAATTCAAGGCAAACCCTAAGGATATTGCCCTCGCTAAGAAGATCTTCAAGTTTATGTTGGAGGACAATTGTGCTGACGATCCCCTCTGGTTAGAAGCGGCCCTGGCCATCCACGAAGTGGAAAAAGATTGCGGCCTGGCAAAGAACTTAGGTAAGCGTATGATTGCAACTGATTTGGCTAAGGCTGAGTCATTCTTTAAAGAGGCACAAACTCTATGTACTGGCGCTGAGGACAAATCTGAAATCTTGGTGTTACTTGGAGCGGTTCAGGCAAAAAATGGCAACCCGGTTGCTGCTCGTGATTTGTTCCGTCAAGCGTTAGCTGCTAGCCCTACCAATAAAGATGCTTATGAGAAAATCGGTGACTTGTACATGAACGCAGGCAAAGATTGCGCGAAGATGAAGTCAAAAGCAGAAGACCGTTTAGTATATATCGCTGCCTTCGATATGTATGCAAAGTCTGGCAACCAACAAAAAATAAACGCTGCCCGCGCACAGTTCCCTTCGGTCACTGAATTGTTTGAATTGAACTGGAAAGAAGGCGAAAAGAAAACCATCAGCCATTGCTGGGTGGGTGAAACTGTAACACTACGCACACGCGGTAAAGAATAATTGGTAAAGTATTTGATTGTAAAAAGGCTGGCTGCAAAGTCAGCCTTCTTTTTTTAACATGAAGCCACGGGTAACTTTTTTATGCTCTTGCTTTGCCGCCATGGCGCTGGCCACGCTCTTTTTGTCTTGCAACAAAAAAGAAAAAGCGTTACCACAAGTGTATGACGGGCCACTGCGCGTGGCGCATGATTTTACCACCTATACCACCGAAAAAGACCGCGTGAAGGCTTATCTCAAAGCCAAAACTGTTTTTGAATTTCAAAATGGCGACCGCGAATTTCCTGAAGGTGTGTACATAGAATTTTTAGACACACTCGGAAACTTGACTTCTACCCTTCGTGCCAACAGCGCGTTTTATTTCAAAATCGAAAACAAGTGGCGCGGCCGCGGAGATGTGGAAGTGAAGAACATCGAAAAAAATCAGCAGCTCAACACCGAAGAATTGTTTTGGTATCCCGGCACGCAAAAAATCTCTACCGAAAAATTTGTGACCATCCGTGATTTCAATGATGTTGCCTATGGTACGGGTTTGGATGCCGCCCAAGACATGTCGTATTATACACTCAAGAACCCTACGGGCACGATGGAAGTGAAAGATCAGTAGTCGTTGTTTGCTATTGGTGATTAGTTGTTTGTTGTAGCAAAGCTTCTCGAACTTTTATCCTCGAACTTCTAACTTCCAACCGTTAATTTTCAATTCCGGCTCCTAAAATCAAATTCGTTATCTTTGCAGCCTAATGAAACTGCTCGATGTAGTGCTGCTCTCTCTGGCAGCGGGTTTTGTCATCATTGGCATATATGAGGTAATGACGCTGGGTATCGGGCATGCCTACTGGGCGATCATGCTTTCGTTGATTTTGTTTTTTGTTTACAATTACCGCAAACGAAAGTAGCCGATGGATTCCGTCTACATTATGATTTTTGCCACGCTGGTTTTTTCCTTCTTTTTTTCGGGAATCGAAATAGCGTTTTTGTCGGCCAACAAATTACAAATAGAATTACAGGCCAAGCAGGGTGTTTTGTGGGGCGAAATCATGTCAAAGTTCATGAAAAACCCTTCGCGGTTTATTGGCACCACGCTCATCGGCAACACGTTGGCATTGGTGCTTTTTGGCATCTACATGGCACAGTTGATAGAGCCTTGGCTGACTGAAAACCTACCCACAGGCCTCAACGATGAAGTTTATGTGCTGGCATTCCAAACATTGATCTCCACCCTATTCATCTTGTTTACAGCTGAGTTTCTGCCCAAGAGCCTATTCCTCATCAATCCCAACGCCATGCTGGCAGCGCTGGCCGTCCCATTTCGGATTATTTATGTATTGCTCGCTCCACTTACATTCAGCATCGTCTACCTCTCTAAGCAAACCATCATTCACGTTTTGCGCATTGAATACTCAGAGGAAAAACCTTTGTTCGGCCTCACTGATTTGAACCACTACCTTAAAAACATGATGAAGGTTCGGCATGAAGACGAGGAGATTGACTTGGATAAAAAAATCCTCTCCAATGCCCTGGAATTTAAAACCGTTCGCATCCGCGATTGCATGATACCTCGAACCGAAGTAACGGCTATCAGCGCAGAAGACGGCATCGAAAAACTAAAGGAGACATTTGTGCAAAGTGGCCACTCCAAAATCTTGATTTACAAAGAAACCATTGACGATGTAATCGGCTACTGCCACTCGGCTGCATTATTCAAAAACCCTGGCCGCATAGAAGACATCCTTACCCCTATACCCATTGTGCAAGAAACCATGATGGCCAACGATTTGATGGTGCAGTTGATCAAAGAGCGGAAGAGCATTGCATTGGTGGTGGATGAATTTGGCGGCACATCCGGCATCGTGAGTATGGAGGACGTAATCGAAGAAATTTTTGGCGAGATTGAAGACGAGCATGATGATGATGACTTGATTGAGACGCAGATTGACGCGCAAACATTCCGCTTTAGCGCCCGGCTTGAAGTTGATTATTTGAACGAGAAATTCAAATTGCAATTGCCAACGGGAGAGTATGAAACGCTGGCCGGTTTAATTTTGGCCTACACCGAAGATTTTCCGCAAACGGGAGACACCGTATTGATTGAGGGTCATTCGTTCACCATAGAGAAAACAGAAAACAAGCGCATTGATGTGGTGAAGTTGGCAGTCAACAATCCCGAATCGTAAAACGCGACCAGGTACTTAAGCCCGGACCGAGGCAGTTCTAACCATTTGATTTTCAGCGCTATTATTTCCCATTTGCCTTTTGGTGAATTGATTTAACAGGCTAAATTTGCCGTTCTTTAAAATGGGCGTAGTGGCCTAAAAAACGTTTAACAGGAATTATTCATACTGACTATGGCATTGATTGGAACTTTACGTGAGAAGATGACAAAATGGGTGGTAGGCTTTGTCGCTGTTGCCATCTTAGCATTTATTCTAAACGACTTATTTGGCAATGGCCCCCGCTCAATTTTCCAAAAGGACGATTCGGTAGGCGAAATCGCTGGCAACAGCATTTCGCGCGAAGAGTACCAAGCCATGGTGCAGGAGCGCGAAAACAACTATATCATGAACTTTCAGCGCCAGCCAGGTGAGCGCGAGAAGCCCCTTTTGCAAAGCCAAGCATGGGAGTTGCTTACAGTAAAACATGCCATCAGGCCAGAGTTTGAAAAAACGGGCATACAAGTGAGCACCGATGAGGTGTGGGACATGGTGCAGGGCAAAAATGTAGATGAAAACTTAAAGCAATCATTTACTGACTCAACCGGCAAATTCGATCGTAAGCGTGTAGTTGAATACCTGAATAACTTCAATACACCCGAGCCGGTTGGTAACCCCCAAATGCGCGCACAGTGGCAAGAAATGCGCTACCGTTGGGCTACGTTCCAAGATGAATTGAAGTTGGGTCGCGAGCGTATCAAATATGAAAATCTATTGATCAAGACCAACTACGTTACCAACGCAGAAGCGGAACGCGATTATCATTTGCAAAACGATGTGGCAGAGGCCGAATATCTATACGTGCCTTTCTATGCCATCAGCGATACGGTAGTTACCCCAACTGATAGCCAGTTGCGAGATTATTACAACACGCATAAAGAAAAATACAAGACTGCTGAGTCTCGTAGCATGATTTATGTAACCTTCCCGGTAGTTGCATCGCCAGCGGACTCGGCAAAAGTTTTAGCCGATGCCCAAAAGTTTGCTGCTGACTTTAAGACTTCAGAAGACGACTCAACTTTTGCTGTTTCAAATACCGAAGGCAAGGACGCATTCAACAAATACAATGTGTCTACTTTGCCAGCGAGCATTAAAACGACTGACTTGGTAGCAGGAAAAGTAATCGGTCCATTTTTGGACAACGGTGCTTACAAGGTGATCAAAGTTACCAAGATTGGAAGCGATACAACTTACTATGCAAAGGCAAGTCACATTTTGATCAAATGGGAAAATGAAAGCGATGCTGCGAAGAAAACAGCCAAAGAAAAGGCGCGCAAAATACTAGGTGAAATAAAAGGTGGGGCCAGCTTTGCTGCAAAGGCTCGTGAATTTGGTACAGATGGTACCGCCTCTCGCGGTGGTGACTTGGGTTGGTTTTCTTCTGGCCAAATGGTGAAGCCTTTCCAAAAAGCTGTGTTCGATGCAAAAAAGACTGGCCTTTTGGGCGATGTGGTTGAAACGCAATTCGGTTACCACATCATAGAAGTAACAGCCGTAAAAGACAATACTACATATTCTGTTGCCACTATCGAGCTGCAAATCACCCCCAGCGATGAAACGCAAAATGAAGCCTTCATAAAGGCGCAAAATTTCGGTGCACAGTTGTCCAGCGTTGATGAATTCAAAGCAAAGGCGAAAAAAGAGAACCTGTTCGTGCAAGAGGCGAATGACCTTACAGCATCTGACAGACGCATCGGCAACTTGGGTGAGGCCCGCCAAATGGTAACCTGGTTATACCGCGATGGAAAAGTTGACAAGGTATCTGACGTGTTTGACCAAGACGATAACTACGTGGTGGCCATTATGACCGCAAAAATGGACGAAGGTTACAAGCCATTCGAAAAAGTGAAAGAAGAAATCACCCCTCTGGTAAAAGGTGAATTGAAAGGCCAGAAGATCATTGAAAAGCTAAATGCACAAAAAGGCACATTGAGAGAAATTGCACAAGCCTTTGGCCGCGATGCTTCCGTTAACTCTGCCAGCGACATTAAGTTGAACTCTAACTCATTGGCTTCGGTAGGAATTGAACCAAAAGCGGTAGGCGTTGCATTTTCGCTAGAAAACGGCAAACGCTCGCGCGCTTTTGCAGGAGAGAACGGGGTGCTGATTATTGAAACAAAGAATAAGACCATCGCACCCGAGGTAGGTGACTATAGCTTGTTCAAAAATCAGTTATTGCAAAATCTTAACGGTAAATCTTCGTTTGGCATTTCGCAAGCCATTAAAGAAGCCGCTAAAATTGAAGACAAGCGTTACTTGTTCTTCTAATAGCAATAAAAAAAACAATTAACATGGGCTGACGATTTTTCGTCAGCCTTTTTCTTTACAAGATGCAGGCAGACTGGGTACAATCGCTGAAAGAAAAACTGGATCAAAGTCACGCGTGGCCTGATTTGTACACTTTTAAATTTATCGTGCCAGCTGGAAAAGAGAAACAGGTTACTGAATTGTTTCCCAACCACAGCTACACCCAACGCCCTTCGAAGCACGGAAAGTACATAAGCGTGACGGTGCAAGCAATGATGCAATCATCTGATGCTGTAATCGAAATTTATCAATCCGCCTCAAAGATTGAAGGCATTGTAGCCTTATAAAAACATGGACTCTTCCACCCGTCCAATTAACGACAGAAGCGATCAGGAGCTTTTTGAAATACTTGTTGAAGAGAATTACTTTCAAGAAGTTGTGGTTCAAGCCGCAAAATCTGAATTGCAAAAACGCGGATTTGGCGAATCTGATATCACGAGAATCGTTTCTGAGCTACAATCAAAGATCAACAATGAGCAAATTCTTGAAGAAGCTGAAATGGCTAAAGAATCATTCGGCTGGCTCGAATGGATTAATTTTGTACTGCTGTTTCCGTTTACAATTTTTGACGACTTGGGATTAGCCAGCGAAGGTTACACAAAAAAAAGCAGGCAGCGAACGCTCGCCTTTGTGTGTGGATTATTTTGTTGGCTGGTCTTCATTTATGTAATGCTCGGAATTGAACAATGGCAAGCAGCCAAGGTAAAGAATTCAGTGAATGAAGTCATTAAAATCAGAGGACAACATCGCTACCACAAGTATCTTATTCTTGTTCTTGAAAGCGATGAACTTAAACTTGATATTGATGATTTCATTCAAACCTCAAATGCCCCTTATGAGGAATGGCCAAAACCAATAGATGCTTTTTTTGTAAATGACAGTCTGCAAATTGTTGGCGACATGTCAAAGCTTCCTGCCAGCGAAGTGAGGTCAAAATTCATACAAATATGGCCTCCATCGACAACTTCTTCTGATACTATTTTCTCGCCTCTCGGAAAATTAAAGTTAAATGTCTCTTATGATTCAATAGATGCAAAGACATTGAGCACCATTCTCGAAAGAAATGTGATTTTCAATTGATGCAAAAAGTGCCTAGAATAAAGGTTTCTTGATTTTTTTCTACCTTACCCAAAACAACAATGCCTATGTGGAAGCACGAAAACAATAAACTCACCAAAAGCTTTGTGTTTAAAGACTTTATTGAGGCTTTTGGCTTTATGACAAAGGTTGCGCTGCTGGCAGAAAAACACAACCACCACCCATTTTGGACCAACGTCTACAACAAAGTGACGATAGAACTGAATACCCACGATGCAGGCGACATCGTTACGGATAAAGATCATCAACTTGCTGGCGAAATCGATAAAATCAAAACCTAGTGAAAGATCCTGGTCTAAGATTTTCAAATCTTCAAATTGATTAATTTTCAAATTAATAAGTGAGTCGTACATCCCTTTTTCTCGTCCCCACCCCCATTGGCAATCTTGGCGACATCACCTTGCGAGGGTTGGAAATTCTAAAATCAGTTGATACAATTTTAGCAGAAGACACACGCACCTCATCTAAATTGCTACAGCACTACCTGATTTCAAAACCATTGCAGAGCTTTCATATCTTCAACGAACACAAAACACTGAACGGATTGATCAAACGAATGCAAGATGGTGAGGTGATGGCCTTGATTACCGATGCCGGTACCCCCGGAATTTCAGATCCAGGCTTTCTGTTGGTGCGGGAATGCCTGCGTGCCGAACTAAAAATTGAAAGTTTACCGGGCGCTACTGCATTTGTTCCCGCCCTCATCAATTCGGGTTTTCCCAGCGATCGATTTGTATTTGAAGGGTTTTTGCCCCACAAAAAAGGAAGGCAAACATTGTTGAAGAAACTAGCGGAAGAAGAGCGAACCATTATTTTGTATGAATCGCCCCACAGGTTGGTAAAGGCGCTTGAGCAAATTGTAGAATTTTTTGGTGCCGAAAGGTTGGTATCTGTTTCACGCGAACTGACCAAGATGTTTGAAGAAACAAAAACGGGCACTGCGCAAGAGGTGCTTACCCATTTTCTGTCAAAAGAAGTAAAAGGAGAAATTGTTGTAGTCATCGATGGCAAAAAAGAATAATCATGTTGCCCCTTGGGTGCTCTTTGTAGCAGCGGCCGGTTTGTTGGCAGCCGGTTGGTGGATGAAGTCCTTCCCGGTTTTGATTGTTTTCGGATTTGCTCCTTTGTTTGCTTTGGTGGACCAAGTTCAAAACAACGACCACTTTTGGACACATGTTGAGTTTATCTTGCTGGCACTGGTAGTGGCAATCTTTGCAGCTTATCATTTTGACCCAAACAATTTGGTGGCTGCCATGGTGCAGGCCATTGTATTTGCGTTGGCATTCTTGGCCTTCAATTTTTCGCATCAGCAACTGGGCGACCGCCTGGGAAAATTCACAATCATATTTTTTTGGCTGGCGCTGGAATACCTGATGCTAAAATTGCCGTGGAGAAACAATGTGGTTTTCTTGGCCGATGTGCTGGCCCTAAAGCCAACATGGACCCAATGGACATACTACACGGGCTATTTAGGAATTTCGCTATGGATTTTACTTTCGGGATTGTTTTTCTATTTAGGCACATTGCACAGCGGCATCAACTGGTATTGGGTGGGAGCCGGTTTGTTGTTGCTCGTTGGCCCGGTGGTTTATTCACTCAATGTTAACCACAGCACCATCAACCATTCGCAGATGATTACGTTATACGAAACAGGACAGGCAAGCAGCGACCGATACGGCAAAGAGGGTGAACTCGTAAGTCGCACGGCTGCGTGGATCTCCATTGTAATTCTGTTATTGGCACTGGTGAAGACAAAGACCAAAAAGAAATGAATCTCGCGCAAATTGAAAGTCAGGTGATTGACCTGTGCAAAGAAGTAGGTCGGTTTATGTATGAAGAAAACCAGAACTTTGACCGATCGCGCATTGAGCAGAAAGGCAGCTTCAGCAATTTGGTTTCTTATGTTGATAAAGAATCGGAAAGAAAGCTGGTGAACGCGTTGAACGAGATATTGCCGGGCGCTGGCTTTTTGGGCGAAGAAGGGACCGACTCCGTGGGCAACAACGAATACCTTTGGATCATCGACCCACTAGATGGCACCACCAACTACCTCCATCAACTTCCGATCTATGCCATTAGCATTGGCTTGCTGCGAAACAATGAAACAGTGCTGGGCGTGGTGCATGAAGTAAGTCACCAAGAGTGTTTCCACGCCATTGAAAATGGCAAAGCCTATTGCAACGAGCGTGTCATCAATGTCTCTGCAATAAAAAATTTAAGTGAAAGTTTATTGGCCACTGGTTTCCCTTACTACCACACCGAGAAGAAAGACAACTATCTCGAGATCATCAAAACATTTTTGGAACAAACCCACGGCATTCGTAGACTTGGCAGCGCAGCCATCGACCTGGCTTATGTGGCCTGTGGCCGAATGGATGGTTTTTTTGAGTACAACTTGAAGCCGTGGGATGTGGCAGGTGGCGCTTTTATTTTGCAGCAAGCAGGCGGCAAAGTGACGGATTTTAGTGGCGGAGCAAACTATCTTTTTGGCGGGGAGTTGTGCGCGGGAGGTCACGTTCATGCAGAGATGCTCGAGGTGATCAAGGGGAAATGGTGATGTAACAATTTATTGCCAGTATACTTTTGTCTTGCCGAGGCACAAGGGAGCTTTCATCAATCGAATCCAAACACAAACAAAAGATTCCTCGTAATTCGTAATCACAACGTATTTGACGGCATCATCTAACTAACGCAGCCCAAATTCACAATAACAAACGCATTCGCGAAGACAAATTATTTCCCTAGCTTCGCGAACCTATTTTCGGAAAAACGGTTTTAAGGTTAGCTATGGCGATCACAAAAGAACAGGTACTTAGCGCACTCAGCACAGTAAACGATCCAGACATCAAACGCGATTTGGTTTCGTTGGGGATGATTAAGGATGTAGTGGTAAACGACCAAATCATTTCGTTTACAGTGGTGCTTACCACGCCCGCCTGCCCACTGAAAGAAAAAATCAGGAAAGACTGTGAAGAGGCAATTAAAAATGCGCTCGGTCAAAATATAAAAGTTGAGATTCGGATGACTGCCACGGTCACTACCGGTCGTGAAAATGCTCCGCTATTACCGGGTGTAAAAAATATTATCGCAGTAGGTTCTGGCAAAGGTGGCGTAGGCAAATCTACTGTAACAACCAACCTGGCAGTAGCGCTGGCGCAAGCCGGTGCGAAAGTGGGGTTAATAGATGCAGACATTTACGGGCCTTCGATTCCTGTTATGTTCAATTGTGAATACGAACAGCCGGAAGTAAAAAACATTAATGGTAAGAATGTCATTCAACCTTTGCAACAATACGGGGTAAAGTTGATTTCAATCGGATTTTTGACACCGCCCGATAGTGCAGTAGTGTGGCGTGGTCCGATGGCAAGTTCTGCTTTGAAGCAATTTATCAGTGATGCCGAGTGGGGCGAATTGGATTACTTGTTGATCGACTTGCCGCCCGGCACCAGCGACATTCATTTGACACTGGTACAAACAGTGCCCGTTACCGGAGCCGTGATTGTGACCACACCGCAAAAAGTAGCCTTAGCAGATGCCGTAAAGGCAGTGGCCATGTTTAAGCAACCTGCCATCAATGTGCCGGTGTTGGGTATAGTAGAAAACATGGCATTCTTTACGCCTGAAGAGTTGCCCGACAACAAATATTACATTTTTGGCAAAGATGGCGGCAAGAACCTTGCAGAGAAATATGCCGTCCCATTCTTGGGGCAAATTCCTTTGGTGCAAGGTATCCGCGAAAGCGGTGACAGTGGTTTGCCTGCGGTAATGAAAGGCGGCCCGATGGCGGAAGCCTTTCAAACATTGGGTGAAAATTTAGCACGTCAAGTTGCCATCAGAAATGCTAACTTTGCATCGAGCAAAAAGGTTGAAGTATTGTCATGATTGCCACCACCACAAAGCTTGACGAAATGACCAAGCGGATTGAAGAGTCGCTAGACTCCATCCGACCGTATTTGCAGGCGGATGGTGGGGATGTAAAAATCCTGAGCTTCAACCAAGATCATATTTTGAAACTCGAGTTTGTCGGCAACTGTGGCAGTTGCCCTATGTCTACGATGACATTTAAGGCAGGCGTGGAAGAAGCCATCAAAAAGGCTGTGCCCGAGATTCAGTCTATAGAAGTGGTGAACCTTTCTGCGAACTAGGTTACCAATCTCAACCCAACGCACATCAAACATTAAACCATTTTGCCTGAGCAAACTTCTAATGGTTTTGTTCTGAATTGTAAAGTATCTTGCCAAGCCGATGAAGCATCTTTTTCTTCTTGCGCTGTTGATTTGCAACTTGCAAACCCTGTGGGCACAAGAGCGCTGCGGCACGGTGGCCTACGAAACGCAACTTGCAAAAGGCAACCCAAAGCGCGAAACCAAGCAACAGTTCGAAGATTGGATACAGCGAGTCCACATGGCTCCCGCATCAAAACTCAAAACACAAGCCAAGAACCAAACGCAATCGACATTTATCATTCCCGTGGTGGTGCATGTGGTGCACAACGGTGAACCCGTTGGCACTGGCGTCAATATTTCTGACGCGCAAATCTTATCACAGATCAATGTCTTGAACAACGACTTCAACCGCTTGAATGCAGATCGCACCAACACGCCCACAGCTTTTCAATCCGTGGCCGGCAGTTTTGATGTTCAGTTCGTGCTCGCAAAGCAAGACCCAACCGGCATCGCAACCAATGGCATCAGGCGCGTGCAAGGAACAAAAACCACTTGGAGCCTTTCAGATAATTTTCAGTTAAAATCTCAAAGCTATTGGCCGGCCGAAGACTATCTCAATGTTTGGGTGTGTAACCTCACCGGATTTTTAGGCTACACCCAATTCCCAGTTTCAACTTTACCGGGTTTGGAGGGATCATCAAACGAAAGGCTGACGGATGGAATTGTAATCAACTATCGAGAGTTTGGCACCATAGATGATGGGCCATTTGATTTGGACTCCCGCTATAACAAAGGCAGGACACTAACGCATGAGATGGGCCACTTTTTCGGCTTGCGCCACATTTGGGGAGATGGCAGTGATTGTACCTCCACAGACTTTGTATCAGACACACCTGCTCAAAGCGCAAGCACTTCGGGTTGCCCCTCGCACCCACGCTTGGATTGCGGATCGCCACAGCAGCCACGCATGTTTCAAAACTACCTCGACTACACGAACGATGCGTGCATGAACTTATTTACGCAAGGGCAAGTAAGCCGCATGTCTATTGTACTTCAAAACAGTCCGCGCAGAGTAAGTCTATTATTGTCGGCCGGTAGTTTACCACCTAGTACGTTGCCCAACGACTTGGGTATTAAAAACATTATCGCACCATTGGTTACCCAATGTGCAGGATCCTTTCAACCTTCCATTCAAGTACGCAACTATGGCACCAATGCAATTACGTCTGCGCAAATTCAACTTGTTCGTAATGGCACACCTATCGAAACAATTTCACCATCACTCAACCTATTGATTGCTCAGGAGACAATTATTACCTTCTCTACCGTCTCACTGGTTGCTGGGGCAAATGCAACTTTTACATTCAACATTCTTCAAACGAATGGAACCAGCGATGGTAACGCGCAAAATAATAGCCGAACTGTTAATGCAAGCGCTCCCACCGTTGCTTCTTCCCTGCCGTTGTTCGAAACCTTTGCCAGCCAAAGTAACTGGGGAATTGTGAATCCTGATGGCCTCACCACTTGGCAAACGGTGACCACGCCCAGCGGAAAAACGGCCGCTTACCTCGATTTTTATGACTATGCAGAAGTAGGCGCAACAGATTTGCTAACGTCACCGGTGATCGACCTGACTTCGAGCACTAAGGCTACCTTGATCTTTGAACGAGCTTATGCACCTTACCCGGGGGTAACTGGCGAGCGACTGCGCGTATTGGCCACCACCAATTGCAACTTCACTAACGCAGTTGAACTGTTTTCGAAATCAGATGATGAACTGGCTACAACCGATTTTGATTACAACAACTACACACCGCTAAACAATGCGCAATGGGTAACAGAGGTCGTTCCGCTCGATGGATTTTTGGGTGGATCGGTTCAAGTTGCTTTTGAAGGGACCAACGCAAACGGCAACAACCTTTACATTACCAACGTGCGTATCGTCAACACAAATTGGCTCGATGTGGCGTTAGTTAAAATGCTGTCTCCTTCGCCCGTCAGTTGCGTGGGCGACCCCTCGCCCACCGTGCTGGTAAAAAATATTGGCAATGTACCCATCACAAGCTTTTCTGCAGCAATTGTGTTAAACGGCCAAAGTTTACCTTTGCAATCATTCAATCAATCATTGGCGATCAATGAACAAAAGATATTCAATATCAATCCCATCGATCTATCAAACGGCAGCAATAGTATTTCAATCTCTGTACAACAGCCTAACGGCACCGCTGACAATGTGTTGAGCAATAACAATGTTAATCAAACAGTAGTGCTGAATACCCAACGAGATGTTATTCCATTACGCGAACGTTTTGATAGCGACACAAAAAATAATTGGACCATTCTAAGCCAACCATCACAGGCAAGTTGGCAGCTCACGTCCACCAATTATAAGAATTCGTTAGTGTACAACTGTTTTACGAACGGTCAACGAGGTGATGAATCTTGGTTGGTAAGCCCAGTGCTTGATTTCAGAAATGCATCTCAGGCGAGTCTTTTTTTCAATATCAGTTACGCCAAGGCTCAAACAGGATCTGAATCATTGCGATTATTAGCTTCTACTGATTGTGGGTTGACTTTCACAAGCGTGTTGTATAATCAGTCGGGCAGTGGACTTACTTCACAGATTAACAACGCTAACTGGGTGCCCACTTCGCCTTCTGATTGGCGTAAACAATATATTAACCTCAACGACTACGCAGGTCAAGAACAGGTGCGCTTCGCATTTGTGGTGACCAACGGCAATGGCAATAACCTTTATTTAGATAACATTGATCTCTATACCTCAAGCAACGCTAACCCTATTGTGCCAGATGAATTGTACTCCATTTACGGTGGCCTTGCCTCAGGCGTAAAAGTAACCTTCAATTTGGACGCCAGGGCAGATGTCCGGTTGGCCATTTACAATTCCGTTGGACAAATAGTCTCTACGTTCAATTACAGCGATGTTCTGAACCAAACCTACCCAATTGAGCTGGGTGAGCGTTCGCAAGGCGTTTACATTGTACAGGTACAAATAGGCAATAGCCTATCCGCCAAGCGGGTTTTCTTTGGCAATTGATTAACAGGTAGTTTCATCGCTTTTGGCTGATAAACCTAACAATCATTAGGTAACAATTCCTTAATTTAGCGGCCGCAAAAAATCCTGTTATGCCATATTCCAAAATCGTGGGCCTTGGCCACCATGTGCCCGACACCGTAATCACAAACGAGTATCTCTCCACCCTGATGGACACCAACGATGCGTGGATTGTAGAACGCACGGGCATCAAAGAACGCAGGTGGATTGACCCTGCTGTAGATACGGTTGGCAACATGGGTGCAAAAGCTGCGCGCATGGCGTTGAAACGAGCGAATCTCACCGAAAAAGACGTGGATTTCATCGTGTTCGCCTCCATCACCAGTGATTATTATTTCCCCGGGTCAGGCGTTATCATGCAACGGGAGTTGGGATTGGAAGGCATTGGCGCGATTGAAATAAAAAATGCGTGCTCGGGGTTCATCTACGCGTTATCGGTGGCCGATCAGTTTATCAAGTCGGGCATGTATAAAACCATTTTGGTTGTGGGCGGAGAAATTCAATCAACTGCGTTGGACATCACAACAAGAGGAAGAAACACGGCCGTAATATTTGGGGATGGAGCAGGTGCGGCTATTGTGCAGGCCAGCGATAAACCGGGTGTATTGAGCACCCATTTACATGCCGATGGAAGATTTGCAGAAGAGTTGTACGTGCGCGATCCGGGAAGTAGCCGTCCGCATGCCGAGCGCCAGGCAGACCAAATACTAGATACTACCGGCTTCAAGGTGGTGATGAATGGCAACCAAGTATTCAAGCATGCAGTGGTTCGCTTCATGGAAGTGATCAACGAAGCGTTGGCAAAAAACAACATGAAAAAAGAAGACATCGACTTGTTGGTGCCACATCAGGCAAACTTGCGCATCAGTCAATACATACAAGAGAAACTTGCTTTGCGCGATGATCAGGTATACAACAATATCATGCGCTACGGCAATACTACCGCAGCCTCAATACCTATCGCCATGAGCGAAGCTTGGGCCGAAGGAAAAATGCAAGAAGGGAACATCGTGTGTCTGGCAGCCTTTGGCAGCGGGTTTACGTGGGCTTCGGCATTGATCAAGTGGTAGCTTCAGCATCTAATGCTTCCCATAACGGGAACTTTTCAGTATATTTGCAAATAATTGTTTGAGGGTAGTTGCGAAAAAAATATTGCGGGAGTTTTGGCGTAAACACGCAGATTGCGAACAACAATTGAAATCGTGGTACCGTGAGGCCGGTAAAAGCGCTTGGCGAAACGCTAACGATGTCAAAAAAGAGTACCCGAGTGCTAGTGTTCTCCCTTCTAACCGAGTAGTTTTCAACATCAAAGGAAACAAATACCGGTTGGTGGTAAGAATCAACTTTCAATATCAAATGGTGTGGATTCGATTTATTGGTACGCATGAAGAATATGACAGAATAGATGCTAAAAAAATTTGATATGCGACTGAAACCCATTAAAACAAAAAAAGATTACCAGCAAGCTCTTGAGCGGTTGGACGAAATTTTTGACGCAAGAAAAGGAACTCCCGAAGGCGATGAGCTTGAAATACTCGGTATGCTGATTGAGCAATATGAAAATGAAAAATTTCCAATTGACTTGCCAGATCCGGTAGAAGCCATCAAGTTTAGGATGGAGCAACTGGGATACTCTCAGAGCGATTTAGCAAAGGTGGTAGGCCTAAAAAGTAGGGCAAGCGAAATCTTGAGTCGCAAAAGAAAGCTATCGCTCGACATGATTCGTCAATTGCATGCACAACTCAATATCCCTACTGATGTTTTAATTCAAGCGTATTGAGTGATGCTAAAAATCGATAGCCATACGCACATTTTGCCCAAAAAAATGCCCAACTGGAGCGAAAAGTTTGGCTATGGCGATTTCATCTATTTGCAACATCACAAAAAGGGATTTGCAAAAATGATGCGCGGCAACCAGTTCTTCCGCGAAATAAAAAGCAATTGCTGGGATGCTGAAGAACGCATTGAAGAATATGCACAATTCCAAACGCACGTGCAGGTGGTGTGTACCATCCCGGTAATGTTTTCCTATTGGGCAAAGCCTATCGATTGTTTATCCCTTTCTGAGTTTCTGAACGACCATCTTGCCAAACTCGTAAAGAAATATCCCAAACAGTACATCGGGTTGGGCATGGTGCCCATGCAAGATGCTGAATTGGCTGTGCAAGAATGTCAGCGCATCAAAAAAATCGGATTGCGCGGCATTCAAATCGGCTCCAACATAAATGACGAAAACCTAAATGAAGAACGTTTCTTTCCCGTTTTCGAGGCTTGCGAAAAATTAGGCCTAGCCGTGATGGTACACCCGTGGAATATGATGGGCGAAAAAAAGATGCAGCGCTATTGGCTGCCGTGGCTGGTAGGCATGCCTGCAGAAACCTCGCGTGCCATTTGTTCGATGATTTTTGGCGGGGTGTTTGAGCGACTACCTCAACTCAGGGTTATGTTTGCCCATGCAGGCGGTTCATTCTTGCCTACTATTGGCCGAATCCAGCACGGATTTGAATGCCGCCCCGATTTGGTGGCCATTGATAACAACGTAAACCCAAAGAGTTATTTGGGTAAGTTTTGGGTAGACAGCGTAACCCACGATGCCATGATGTTGGATTATGTACTCAAGCTGCAGGGCTCAAAAAAAGTGATGCTGGGCTCAGACTATCCATTTCCGCTGGGTGACCTGGAAATTGGCAAGTTTATTGATGACATGAACCTGCCACGGGCCACGAAAGAAGATATTTTTGCGAATTCTGCGTTAGAGTGGCTGGCGTTGAAAAAAAGTGATTTCGAATAGAACTATCAAATGCCGATAATCCATCACCGTAATCGGCTATCGACATAAAAAAAAGGTATTGCGTGAAAAGAATTGTTACTACTTACTTATTTGCCTTGGTGGCCTGGATGGCATTTGGCCAAAGTGAAGCTGAAAAAGAAAAGCTGCGCGAAATTGAAGCCCAGAAACAAATTGACCGCCAACGAAAAGTGACGATGGCCATTGATTCTGCTGTGCGGCTTTCGGAAGAAGGACGCTACGAAGAAGCCGATGCACGGTTCAAAAGAGTTCTTAAAGCCATTCGCTCGGTGCCAACCGATCTCACGTACCACTTTGGCAGAAATTCTTTTTTCATGGGCAACTTCAAGCAATCAGTAGATTGGCTTAACAAGTATATTCAATTGAAGGGAACTGGAGGTCAATACTCTGAAGACGCAGTTACCTGGTTAAAAAAGGCCGAAGAAGAACTGCTGAAAGAAAAAGAAGTAGAAGCCAAGCTAGCACAGCAAGTACTTTCAAGCGACTACACCATTGACTGCGGCCCTAGCGGCCGGGTGGTTTGCCCCGTATGCAAAGGCACTACCGTAATAATGAAAAAAGATTATCTGGGAACTAAGTATTCTACCTGCGGCTATTGTAAAACCAAGGGCTATTTGGAATGCGAAGATTACAATAAACTGCTAAGAGGCCAGTTGAAGCCAACTAATAATTAACCTTTTAAACCACTAAGGCACCGAGGCACTAAGGATGACTAGTCAAAATCAAATCAACGACTTGGCCTTTAAAATCGTTGGGTGCGCAATAGAGGTACACAAACAACTTGGACCTGGTTTATTGGAAAGTATTTATGAAGAATGCTTTTGTGAAGAACTCAACCATCGAAAACTAAATTTCGTCCGGCAGGTAAGAATCCCAGTATTCTACAAAACGCGGGAACTCAATATTGAATTACGCTTAGATGTCTTGGTGGAAGATTTGATCATTTGTGAACTGAAGGCCATTGAAACATTATTACCCGTTCATCAAGCACAATTACTATCGTATATGAAGTTATTGCAAAAACCAAAAGGACTGCTAATCAACTTCCACACAGATAATATTACTAAGTCAATGATTCCGTTGGTCAACGAATATTTTTCAGAACTGCCTAAAAACCCTTAGTGCCTCAGTGCCTTAGTGGTAAAAAACTCATTTTTCCCTCTTCACGACCACACTTGCCATTCTACAAACTCCACCAATAGGTGGGTTAAACTTTGAAATCTTTACTTCCACTTGTTGTGCTGAAGAAAAAGCTGATAATGTTTGGGTAGCAATTGAGTGACCCACGCGCTCGAGCAACTTCGAGGGCTTTTCCATTTCGGCTTTCACAATAGCGTACAAATCTTCATAGTTGATGGTTCCCTCTAACTCATCGCGAAAAGCAGAATCAGAAAAAACAGTTTCAACTGAAATATCAACTTGAAATTTGTTGCCTGAAGAGCGCTCGTGCGGATATACGCCATGATAGGCGTGGAACTCGAGTCCTTCCAACACTACTTTGCCCGTCATTGAATGTCGTCAAAAAACGAGCGCTGAATTTTTACTTCTACTTTCAATTGCTCAGGCTCTTCTGTTGGCAACGCCATTGAACTTTTGATCTCGCGCTCTAACTCTGCATTGGGGAACAGTGCTTTTTTGGTTTCACGCTTCGCCAATGCAAGGTGCTGATCTGGATCAAACTCACGTGCAGCAGCTTTGGCACGCTCCACACGGTCAATGGTCTCTCCCGCCAAACGCTTCATATCGGCAAGCAAATTATCTTTGTGTAACTCCAATGTTTTATAGTGCTGCCCCAACATCTTCAGGCGATCTTCCATCTCGGCCAGCATCTGTTTAGACACAAACTCGGCTTCTTCAATCGTATTCTTGGCTTTTGCCTTGGCCTCGTTTAGCATGGCATCAGCTTTCATTTGCGCTTCGCGCAATACAAGCTCGGCAGTTTTATTGGCCTGCTCTATTACGTTGGCGCCCGTGTCTTCGGCTGTCTTCAGTGTCTTGTAAAGCGAGCTTTCCACTTCACGCAGTTTGGTTACCTCGCGTTCGGTAGCTTCGTATTTGATACGTACTTCTTTTACTTCATCGAGGGTACGCTCCCACTCCTGCGAAAGCGATTGCAAATAGGCATTCACTTCGTCTTTATCGTAGCCGCGCAGCACGCGCTCAAACGCTTTTTGCCGAATTTCCAGCGGTGTGATTTTCATAATGTGGTATTTTAAGTGAGTTAAAAAAATGATCGAGGAAAAGTTTAAAAAATTGAAAACCAAAACAAATATAGCAAATAGTTTTGAACTGCCTCAAGGTCAAACAAATACATTGAATTTCACTACCCAGTTGGGGAATTTGGACTGCTCAGTTTCTTGGTTTGGACGAGCCAACGAGAAGCCCGAAGTGGCAGGAGCACGAAAACGCTTTGTGATTCGTTATTACCCACACGTGAAACGAAACCGGGTACTTGCGTCCATAGCTTTTTGCTATCTTTCCGTTTGAATTCTCTTTTGGATGACAAAACAAAAAATAGCCATTCTTTTTGGAGGCCGATCGGTAGAACATGGCGTGTCGATCAACTCCGCCCGCAACATTGCCGAGTACATCGATAAGCAAAAGTTCGAGCTTGTGCTGATCGGCATTTCCACTTCTGGCACTTGGCACCTCGTGCGCGAGGTATCAAAGGAAATCGAAAAAGGCGAACTACTTTCTGTATCATTAACACCCGGACAATTCTTTTTGACCAGCGATACTGGGAGAAAAGTGCGCGCTGATGTTGTATTCCCCGTATTGCATGGAACAGATGGAGAGGACGGCAGCATTCAAGGGTTGATCAAAGCTTTAGATGTACCAATGGTAGGGACGGGCGTATTGGGTTCGGCTATGTCTATGAGCAAGCTGGTGACCAAACGCTTGCTAAGTGAAGCGGGTATACCGGTGGCGGATTTTCTTTACTTTTTCTTTTCTGAGAAACAGCAGATAACATTTGAAGACGTGCGCGCAAAGCTAGGTTTACCCTTTATGGTAAAGTCCGCGAGCCTCGGCTCTTCGGTGGGCGTCTCGAAGGTAAAATCGGAAGCCGATTTTGCAACGGCTATTGAAGAAGGTTTTCGTTATGACGATTGCATCCTTATCGAAAAATTCATTAAAGGTCGCGAAGTGGAATGTGCGGTAATGGGCAATTACCCACCACAAGCATCATTCCCGGGCGAAATCGTCATCAGCAAGGAGTACGAGTTTTATACCTTCGATGCGAAGTACGTGGATGACAAGGCGGTTTCAATTGAAGTGCCTGCCAAGCTTGATTCAATTGCTGTTGAGAAAATCCGACAGCTTTCACTCAAAACATACCAAAGCCTTGCGTGTGAAGATTTTGCTCGGGTAGATTTATTTTTGACCGAAACCGGAGATGTTTACGTAAATGAAATCAACACCATCCCCGGCTTTACCAACTCCAGCATGTTCCCCATGATGTGGCGCGAACGCGGGGTTTCATTTACAGACCTCATCACAAAGCTGATTGGGTTTGCGCTCGAGCGTTTTGAAAAATCGAAGCGAGCCGAAAGAAGTTTTAACTCTGCGTTGAAATTTTGATATGAAGTTAAGAACAATCTTGAAAGGAAATTCAGTTGGCAGCTTGTTAGCGTTGTGGGGGATCATGTTTGGTGTGCTGGGCTTTGTAGCCATCGTGTACTTTTATATTTACCTCCCCAATGTTACCAACCATGGAGAAATCATCAAAGTACCTGACCTTACCGGCCTCACCATGGAGGAGGCCACCAGGCGTGCAGAGGATTTTAAACTGCGTGTGGCCGTCAACGATTCTGCCTATGCCGAAGATGCAAACCCGCTTGCAATCATCAAGCAGTTCCCCTCAGCGAACGAAACAGTAAAAAAAGACCGCACCATTTATGTGTCTATCAACCGAGCCACCCCACCCTCATTACCCATGCCCGACATTTCAGAAAAAGGTTTGATCAATGCCGAAATGATTTTGAAAAGCAGCGAATTGAAACGAGGCCGTTTGATGTATGAGCCTGACCCCTTCCGCGATTGGGTGAAAGAGGTACTGTACAATGGTAGGCCAATTTTGCCGGGCACACGCATCCCCAAAGGATCTGTGATTGACTTGGTTGTGGGCGATGGCGGTGGTGCCGCTGACTTTGTTGTCGGTAATCTGGTAGGCGACAATCTAAAAACAGCCATGCTTAAACTGGAAGGATGGAACTTGCACTTGGGCAAAGTGGAAATACCCGATGGTGTGGACACTACAGGCGTGGTGCCATTCGTTTTTAAACAATTCCCCCTGCCGGGCGATTCGGTGCGCATTGGTTACCCAATCGATTTGTGGATTGCACCCAAGGGTTACAAAGAACCCGAGGCAGAGGATGAAGAGACCAACAATTGATTTGTTTTGAGGAATTATCTTCTAACCATCAAAGCACAAAGGCGCGCAGAAGTTTTTTCTGTTGGGCGGATACTATTTTTGATTCTAACAGTCCAGGCAGCATATTGCCAAATAGAGCTTGCACCTATTTGGCGCACACCACCGCCCAACACCAGCTTTAAAAAAGAGATGCCCAACGCGCGCACCAGCGCGGCACTTACACCCATGTTGCTGCCTTTTTGGGACGACTTTTCGCTGAACAAATTTGACGGTCAGCGCAACACTGCGTACCCCAACGACACGCTATGGGAATACAGCCAGCGCGTGTGGGTGAACGACCACATGGGTATCAACCCACCATCTATTTACGTGGCTACTTTTGATGGCTACGATTCTTTGGGAAAGCCTTATGCAAAAAACGACATCTTGGCAAAAGGCTTTGCCGATAGGCTCACCTCTCGCCCCTTGCGCATGGACTTGGTAGCCCAAGCCAACAGAAAAAATGTATTCATGAGCTTCTTTTATCAATACCAAGGGAACGGAGAGCCGCCCGACCAAGGTGATGTTTTGTACTTGTACTTTAAAGACAAGGATGGCATTTGGAATGAAGTGTGGCGGAAAGAAAATGATGGCACTTTGGATAAAACAAAATTCGATACTGTCCGCTTAAAATTTGACGACAAGTATTTTCACCCCAAGTTTCAATTTCGATTTCAAAACTTTGGCCGGTTATCTGGCCCTTATGACACGTGGAATGTGGATTATGTGTATGTGAGCAATGGCTCTTTGCTATATCAACCACCAACACCTATTGAGTTGCCCTATAAAGACTTCCCCGATCGGGCAATTTCTGCGAGTGCCTCTTCTTTGTTTGTTGATTTTCAATCAATCCCCGTAAAACATTTTCAGTTAAGTCCAGCATCATTGACACAAAAACCGCATTTTACCATCACTAATCGAAGAAAAGATCAAATCTTTAATCGACAAAATCCAAGCTCTCAAGGATTTGGATATAGCTCATCAGTAAAAATTACTCGAACCGTTTTCAACGGCTCGAACATCCAAAACATTCAACTTACTAGTAATGAAAAGACCGATAAAATACTTTTCTATAATGAACCTCTGGTTTTTGAAGTCACATCACTACCAACCACTGAATTGAATTCCATTGATACAGCTGTAAGAAAAATGGTTTTTGATTTCAAGTTTAGCATCGTGCCAGGCGACAACACTCCTAAAAAATTCGATGGCAGCCAAGATGATGGCGATTTTGACACTGTAGCCTACAAACGAATCGACTTCCGCAGAAACGATACCACTCGTGCAACTTACATTTTAGATGACTACTACGCCTACGATGACGGAACTGCAGAATATGGGGCACGTATCAATGGCATTGGTACGCAACTCGCGTATGAATTCAATCTAAAAACGCCTGACCCTGATATTTTGATTGCCTTCGATTATTACTTCCCCCCTTTTGGCGATGAGTCGACCCAATCAGTCCAGTTTCATGTGCTGGGTGCCCTCACCGGCCAGGAGACCGATTATTTGTATCGGAGGAATACACAAATCAAAAGATCGACCAACAATGTTTTTGTGAGGGAAAACCTGGCCTCCCCGGTAACTGTGCAAGGCAAGTTTTACATTGGCTGGCGCTTACTATCCAATGCACTTATTCCGGTTGGTTTAGATAGAAGTTTTGACTCGGGCAGTAAAATGTTTTTCAATAGTTCGGGAGATTGGATACAGAACAAAGACTTGAAAGGTAGTTTGATGATACGGCCCGTGTTTATCCGCAAAGGGCAGGCACCGCCACCGGTGGCAGTCGCAGACGAGCCTGTTGCCGCGCTTTATCCCAATCCAAATACCGGCATTTTTTACCTTCCCATCGCTGCCGAACAAATCTCAATTGTGGATGTAACCGGCCGGCCAGTATCCACCTCTGTAGAAGAAGATCAAGAACAAAAAAAGGTTTCTGCCGACATTCCGATGGGTATCTACGTTGTCAGATATTTTGATGGCAAGTGGCGGTCAACAAAAATGTTGGTTAAGCCTTAAATCACTACATTAGAGTCTTAATCCACTTACAACTATGAAGTCTTCTTTGTGGTATTTTACGCTATTGATATCATGCTGTATAACAACCCTTGTTGACGCGCAAATCAAAACACCGTTAGAAGGTCGCTGGGATTTAACCATTACAAAAAACGGACAACAATTGCCTTCATGGTTGGAAGTGCGGCATTCGGGAAACAATACCCTGGTAGGCAGATTTGTATATGCTTTTGGCAGTGCCCGCCCCATTGCTGAAGTGAAATTAAAAGACGGCAAGTTTTATTTTTCTATCCCACCACAGTGGGAAAAAGGCGAGCGTTGGATGGACTTTGAAGGAAGTTTAGAAAACGACAACATTATAAATGGCACAATGACTTACGTGGACGGTAACAAGTCTTCGTTTGTGGGAGTGCGAGCACCTGCACTGTTGCGCGAAAAGCCAATCGAATGGAGTACTCCTATTCAATTGCTGAACGGAAAGGATTTGACAGGCTGGCATGCGGAGGGAAAAAATCAATGGATAGTGGAGAATGGCGTGTTAAAAAGTCCACAATCAGGCGCCAATCTTTTTACTGATCAGAAGTTTACAGACTTTAAACTGCACATAGAGTTTCGTTATCCGAAAGGAAGCAACAGTGGTGTGTACTTGCGCGGCCGCTACGAAGTGCAAGTAACCGACAGTAAAGGGCTAGAAGCGTGGGACGACCAGTTTAGTGGCGTCTACGGATTTCTGCAACCCAACCGCATGGTAGCAAAAGATGCAGGCGAGTGGCAGTCATTTGACATTACCTTGGTAGGACGAACCGTTACAGTAGTCGCTAATGATGTGACTGTTATTTGCGATCAAATTATTCCCGGCATTACAGGTGGTGCCATTGATAGCAAAGAAGGCGAGCCGGGACCCATTTTTTTACAAGGCGACCACGGCCCGATTGAATATCGGAACATTGTGATTACACCCGCGAAGAACTGATCAAGCCGCCTGACGGCTAGTGAGAAAAAAACTCAACCGCAATTTGATTGATGAGTTTTGGCCTTTCGCGAAACACTGCGTGTGAAGTGTTGGGCAACACACAAAACTGACTGTTTTTTATCATGCGGTGCATTTCCAGCGCATGTTCAATCCGTATAAGGTCACGGTCGCCCTGTGCAATCAACACTGGTATGTTGATTCGCTTCAAAATGTCAGGCGAAAAATACTGGGACTGATACCACATATGCATCGCATCTCGGTAGTATTTCTTCCAATCTCTGGGTAATACTTTCTGGTAGTTCGCAATCCAGTTCTTGCTTTTCTTCTCCCAATCTGTCAAAGAGGCGGGTTTAACATTTTTCAAATTTGTGCCTGCCAAGTTATAGTTGGCCCCAACGGCAATCACTTTCCTTACTTTATCTGGCCTACCCTCGGCTAGCAAAAGCCCAATGATACCGCCATCACTCCAACCCATTACGTAAGTACCATCAAGGTGAAGTTGATCTATCAAGGCTGCCATATATTTCGCCAGTAAGGGATAGCTCATACTATCCGCCAATTCCGAGCGGCCTTGGCCTGGCGTATCAGGCAGAATCACGCGAAAGTGCTTGGACAACTCTGGAATACACAACTTAAAATCAGCAATGCTTCCCATACCGCCCTGTAGCAGCAGCAACGGTGTGCCTTTGCCATATTCTTCGTAGTAGATTTTTGTATTGAAAATCGAAAGATACGTGCCATTATTTGAGCCGTAGACGATGTTAGATTGCCCTTGCGCAAAAAGCGACATGCACAAACTAACTACAATGGCAACTGCGAATTTCATATTGTGTATCAAGTTAACGTGAAGTTACGCCCTAAATGTTTGAAATTATGCTTCGCTCTTGCGGAAATCCTTTAACGAAATGAACAACACTGTTTGCAGACTTGCGAATGCAAAACCGACTCCAATTAATTCCGTTTCACGCTGTAATGTCGTAGCCTCACTTGCTACTGATTAGGCACATATATGACCAAAAAATTCTTTTTCCTTCCGTTTTTATTTTTTGCCACCACAAGCTATGCCCAAGTTATTTCGGGCAAGATTGTCGATAGCCTAAAGCGCGAGCCAGTAGCCTTTGCGAACATCGTGCTGGCTGATGGCATACACGGCACCACCTCAGATATCGAAGGTAACTTTAAGCTCTCTGTGCCTGCAGGTTACCAGCAGGCCATCACCATTTCGCACGTGAGCTATCAAAAAACAAAATTGCCTTTGTCATTTTTTAACAAATATCGTGTGATTAAACTAAAGCCAAGCGAAATGGTGTTGAGTGAGGTAGTTGTGAAAGCAGGAGAAAATCCGGCCTTCCGCATTATTCGCAATGCCGTAAAAAATAAAAGCCGTAATAATCCGGACAACTTAGAAAGCTACCAATATCATTCTTACAACAAGTTCATCATCAAACCCAGCGAGATGAGCGACCCCTACAAAAAAAGAGTAGACAGTTTACGAAATGGATCAATTGCTGCAACAAAAAAGCAAAAAGAGCTATTGCAGTGGGATAGCATCAGTAGCCGCATCCACTTCTTTATGACGGAATCAGTCACCGAAAAAAAAGTGATTAACCCCGGTCGTCAAAAAGAAACACTCATCGGCTTTAAAGCATCAGGCTTTAAAAGTCCGCTGTTTGCCAACGTGGCGACTGATTACCAACCCTTTTCATTTTACAATGACAAGATCTCACTGTTGGGAAAGGATTTCTTGAACCCCATCAGCAAAAACTCAGAGCAACGCTACGAATTTTACCTTACCGACACCACCTACATTGAAAACGATACAGTGTATGTGATTCAATATGAACCCAAGCGCGGCAAGCTCATCACCGGCCTTAAGGGAATGGTGAGCATCAGCACCAACGGCTGGGCCATCAAAAATATCATCGCATCCTCTTCGGATTCGCTTGCTTTAACCGGTATCCGCATTCAACAAAATTATGAACAGGTTAAT
This sequence comes from Bacteroidota bacterium, assembly GCA_018267275.1. Lineage (GTDB taxonomy): Bacteria > Bacteroidota > Bacteroidia > Cytophagales > Cyclobacteriaceae > ELB16-189. The sequence continues at coordinate 506,452 of JAFDYV010000003.1, forward strand.
GGCCAATGGTTTCCCGCACAGCTTAACACGGACATCGACTTTTACAATTTGAAGCAATTTGGCAGCTATATTATTGCGCAACACCGCAGCTTCATCAAAGATGTTAAATTCAACCCTGCTTTAAACAAATCGGAGTTTGGTGACATCAAAGTTGACCTCTCACCCCCTGCCGGAGTATTGAATGAAGCAAACATTGAGAAATTCAGAATTGCACCTTTGGATACAAAGGAGGCCAAGACGTACGTGACCATCGACTCTGCAATGCAGAAATTTCAATGGCTGGACAAAACCATGGAAGCGCTTGCCACCAACGCTCTTCCTATTGGACCTTTCGATTTCGACCTGACGCGATTGGTGCACATCAATCAATATGAAGGTTTTCGGTTGGGCGGTGGTTTGTACACCAGCAACCGTTTTTTGACATGGCTGCGTGTAGGCGGGTATGGTGCGTATGGATTCAAAGACCAGCAATGGAAGTATGGTGCTGAGGTGCGTTTCAACCTCAATCCCAACCGCGATTTTGGGGTAACATTTCAGTACATCAACGATATCTACGAAACTGGTTATGCACACCAAAATGTACAGCGCGATTTTACCAATGCCAACGAAGGTCTGCGCAGACTGGTGAGCGAACGCTTCGATAAAATCGAATCGTACCGGGTAGATGTAAGTTACCGTGTACTACCGCGGGTACACGCCTCAGCCTTTGTGTCGAAAAACAACATAACACCTACTTACGATTATACCCTCACGTTGAACGGGGAGACACTCAATCGCTTTGCCATTGGCGAAACAGGCTTGGCCCTGCGTTATTCGGGAAGTGAAAACTATATGCAGATTTCTGGTAAAAAAGTACTGTTGGGCAGAGAGTGGCCGATGGTATCAATCGGCTACGCAAGGAGCATACAGGTGTGGGACGCGCAAAACTTTGATTACCAACGGCTGGATTTCTCCTCTAGGTTTCAGTTCAAGCACCGACCAAAAGGCAAGACGCGGTTGTTTGTTCATGCCGGCTGGGTGGACGGTGTTGCCCCCTATGGCCGGTTGTACAATGCCAGGGGCGCACAAGAAACACAAGCGATTTACGTTGACGAATATTTTCAAACCGTTGGTTTGTATGAGTTTGCCGCTTCGCGTTACGCCTCTGTTTTTTTCAATCACAATTTTGGCAATGTGTTCTATGATAATCGGTATAGCAAGCCTGAGTGGGTGGTTTACCACGCTTCGGGTATCGGTTGGCTTGACAATGCCAATGCCCATGCCAGTTCGCAAATCTCGTTGCAGTCTTTTGACAAAGGGTTTTTTGAATCCGGCACCGGCTTCAACAACCTGCTTCGTTTCAAATATGCTAACGTGGCATACTTCGGTTTAGGTGCGGCTGTGTTTTACCGCTACGGAGCTTACCAATTTGAAAAGCAAACCAACAACCTGTTTTTTAGGGCCACGTTTAGTCTGGGATTCTGACGCTTACCATCTCTTTTCACTTGAAAAAGAGTGCAAGGTTTGGCGTGACACTAAACATTGTAAAAAATCTATTCGGTGGGTGTAATTTCCGTTGCTCATACCCAACTAAATCCTCCAATTGGTGAAAATTGAACCGAGCCGTTAATTTTTTTTAGATTACGAAAAACTTTATCAAATCAAAGCCGTCTTAACCCCAGAAAATCTACCCCACTATGCAACTAATCATACAAAATCTCAGCAAAACCTACTCCAACGGAGTGCAAGCATTGAAAGACGTTTCACTTACAATCAACAAAGGAATGTTTGGTTTACTTGGCCCGAATGGAGCCGGTAAATCATCTCTGATGCGCACCATTGCCACGCTACAAGAAGCAGATAGTGGGAGTATTTCGTTGGGCAACATTGATGTATTGACACAGAAGGAAGAAGTGCGCAAAATATTAGGCTATCTTCCGCAAGAATTTGGTGTGTATCCAAAAATTGATGCCGTCACATTACTTGATCATTTGGCTGTACTCAAAGGCATCAGCAACAAAGGTGAACGCAAAGGATTGGTAGAAGCGCTGCTGCACAAAACTAATTTGTGGAATGCGCGCAACAAAAATTTAGGAGGCTACTCAGGTGGTATGAAGCAGCGCTTCGGGATTGCCCAAGCTTTAATTGCTAACCCCAAGTTGATTATTGTAGACGAGCCCACGGCTGGTCTTGACCCAGCGGAACGAAATCGTTTCTTGAATTTGCTCTCAGAAATTGGAGAAAATACCATCGTGATTCTCTCAACGCACATTGTAGAAGATGTGAAAGAACTCTGCACAGACATGGCCATCATCAACAAAGGACAAGTGTTGTACAAGGGAAGCCCGTTGGATGCGATCGCTGAGGTAGAAGGAAAAGTATGGACTAAGACCATCGAAAAGGCAGAGTTGGAGAGCTATCGTCAAAATTTCAGAATCATTTCTGAGCGACTGATTGGTGGCCGCCCGGTGATTTCTGTGTTGAGCCATGAACAACCCGAAGGGGGATTCACTCGTACCGCAGCCGATTTAGAAGATGTGTACTTCACGCACATTTTTGGAAATACGCAAAAAGAAGTTGCGGCCTAATGACGTATGACCCTTCCCTCACCCATCAAAGATTTGCTAACCGCAAAATTTATGTATCCCCTCTCCCACGGGAGAGGGGTCGCAGCGCATCAGCACACAGGTAAGACTAGCTGGGGTGAGGGAGACTAAAATAATTTCATCTAACCGATAAAACAGTCACTATGTTTAAAAATATTTTTCTCTTCGAACTCAAGTATCGAAAAGCGCGTGCCGCGAACTACATCTATTTCGCCATCATGTTTTTGCTTTGCTTTCTAGCCGTGACTACGGATGTAGTGCAAATTGGTGGGGCCGTTGGCCAAGTAAAAGAAAATGCACCCATCGTGATCGGTCAAATGATTGCCATCATGGGTTTCTTCATGACGCTGATTTCATCTGCCATTATGGGCGTAGCTGTGCTGCGCGATTTTGAGCACAATACCGAGGCAATTTTATTCAGTACACCCATCAAAAAATTCCACTACCTCATGGGCCGCTTTTGGGGGTCGTATGTTGTATTGTTATTGGTAGCGGCCAGTTTGCCCATCGCGTTTATGTTGGGCGACCTTTGGCCAATGCGTGAGGCTGACCGATTACTTCCCTTTAACCTCGCTACCTATTGGCAACCCTATTTCATTTTTGTAGTGCCAAACATGTTCTTCACAGGCGCCATCTTTTTTGCCAGTGGTGCACTCAGTCGCAAGTCGATTGTGATTTATACGCAAGGCATTTTGTTGTTGGTGCTGTACATTGGCACCAGTTCGTTGCTGCGCGACTTAGAGCAAAAAGAAATCGCAGCTTTGTGCGATCCGTTTGGCGTGCGGGCGTTCAGCTTTTATACTCAGTATTGGACACCGGGCGAACGCAACTCGCTACAGATTCCATTGGACGGGTACATTTTATACAACCGCCTGCTTTGGATGGGTGTAGGTATCGTCATTCTTATCATCAACCATTTTGCATTTAGCTTTAACGTGGTGCGCAGTTCCGTATTCCGTCCGCGCGCGGTGAAAGATGAAGCACTTCGCATTAAACCCGAAGAAACAAAAATACCCGTAGCTCAACAATTTGCCAACTTATCAACGCATATTGGTCAATTGGTGAAACTTACACTATTCTATTTCAAAATGGTGTTCAAAGAAATCCCGTTCATAGCCATTGTGATTTCGGGCATCTTACTACTCTTTGTAAATGCCATCAACCTCAACGAACTTTTTGGCACGAGCTCCTACCCAACTACCTACACGATATTGGGTCTTCTATCAGGATTCAATTTGTTCTTTTTGATTATTGCAGTTTTGTATTCGGGTGAACTAGTTTGGAAAGAGCGCGCTGTCAATCTCAACCTGATTATCGATGCGATGCCGATGCCCGATTTCATCGCGCTGATTTCAAAATTCCTGGGCATGCTGTTGGTGTACATTGTGTTGATAGCGGGATTGATTGTTGCAGGCATGCTGGTACAAATCAGTTATGGCTACTACAACTTTGAATTAGGCATCTACATCGGCACCCTCTACACAGAAACCCTCGCGTTCTTAGTACTGTACACCATGTTGTCGATGTTCATTCATGTAATGGTTAACAACAAATTTTTGGGCTTCGCAGTGGCCGTAGCATTTTTCATTTTGGTATCATTCTTTGGCCAAATCGGATTAGAACATCCGCTGTTTCAGTTTGGCAGCGGCAGCCTCGGCACTTATTCAGACATGAACGTTTATGGCCACTTTGTTACACCATTTAGTTGGTTTCAGGTGTATTGGTTTGCATTTGTGGTATTGCTATTTGGGATTGCCGTTGTTTTCTCCTCACGCGGATCGGAAGATGTTATTTCCATGCGCTGGAAGGCGGGCAAGCTTAGGTTATCAAAACAATTGGTCACATTGATTGTCTGCGCAGTGGCCGTGTTTTTGTCGTCAGGCTTTTACATCTACTACAACACCAATGTAGTCAACCGTTACACCAACAAAGATGGCCGCGAGGGTCTGCAAGTCGACTATGAAAAGACGCTAAAGAAATACGAGTTTATTGCACAGCTTCGGATTACCGATGTTAACTTGAAGGTGGATTTGTATCCATCAAAAAGAGATTATTCGGCCGAAGGTTATTTCATTTTGAAAAACAAAACCAATGAACCCATCTCAGACATTCACATACAAGAAAATGCGCTGAACTACATCAAAACTGAAAAACTGGAATTCAATCGCAAGTTTGGTGTCAAGGAAAAGTTTGACCGTTTCAAATACACCATCTACCAATTGGCCGAGCCGTTGCAGCCAGGCGATAGCGTGCAAATGAATTTCAAAACTTCGTTTGTAACGAATGGTTTTACGGATAACAATGCATCGACTACCAGCGTGATTTACAACGGAACTTTTTTCAATAACACCTATCTGCCTTCGCTGGGCTACAATGAAAATTATGAGATGAGCGATGACAACGACCGCAAAGAGAAAAAGCTCCCTGAGAAAGAACGCATGATGGAACGCAACGACCCGCGCGGCCTGTCGCAAAGTTTATTTGGCGATGATGCAGATCACGTTCGCTTTGAAATTGTGCTGAGCACGGACAAAGACCAACTCGCCATTGCCCCAGGATATTTGCAAAAATCATGGGAAGAAAAAGACCGCAAGTATTTTCAATACAAGATGGACGCGCCTATGTGCAATTTCTTCTCTATCATTTCTGCACGCTATGAAGTAAAGCGAGATAAGTGGAACGATGTAAATCTGGAAATCTACTACCACAAAGGTCACGAGTACAATCTCGATAAGATGATGGAGGGCATGAAAGACGCGTTGAATTATTACACCAAGCATTTCAGCCCATACCAATACCGTCAGGTGCGCATCATGGAGTTTCCGCGCTACGCCACCTTTGCACAGTCGTTTGCGAACACTATTCCGTTCAGTGAAGGCATTGGGTTCATTGCCAAAATAGATGACCCCGACAAAGACATCGACTATGTATATTACGTAACGGCCCACGAAGTGGCACACCAGTGGTGGGGCCACCAGGTGATGGAAGCAGGCGTGAAGGGCAATGCGATGCTGAGCGAAAGTATGTCGCAATACTCTGCGTTAATGGTGTTGAAGCACAAGTTTACGCCCGAAATCATTGAACGCTATTTGAAATACGAACTAGACCGTTATTTATCTGGTCGCGCGGGCGAGCGCAAAAAAGAGCAGCCATTAGAGTTGGTGGAAGGACAGGGATACATTCACTATCAAAAAGCCTCGTTGATATTCTTTGCTCTGCAAGATTACATCAGCGAAGACAGCGTGAATGCGGCATTCCGCAGGTTTAACCAAACGTGGCGATTTAAAGATGCCCCCTACCCTACTTCTGCTGACTTGCTGAAAGAAATCAGAAAAGTGACACCCGATAGTTTACAATACCTCATCAAAGATATGTTTGAAACCATCACACTCTTTGAAAACAAAACCGACTCTGCATTCTACAAAGAGAAAAGCAAGAACGAGTTTGAGGTAACGGTGTATGCATCTGCAGAAAAATTGCGTGCCGATAGCACCGGCATCGAAACGCCCATTGCCATCAACGATTGGATTGATGTGGGTGTGTACGGCAAAAACAAAGCGGGTAAAGACAGCCTGCTGTATTTGAAGAAACACAAAATCACGCAAAAGCAAAACCAGTTTAAGATTTTGGTGAAAGCTAAACCGCGCAAAGCCGGCATTGACCCGCTGCACAAGTTGATTGATAGGCATTCGAACGATAATACCAAGGGCCTGGTGGCGAAGAGGTAGATTTAATTATTAGGTGAAATAAAAATCCTCAGGCGCATGCTTGGGGATTTTCAACTTTCGGGTAGAACAGACTAATTTCTTACGCTACCCTAACCAAGTAACGAGAGCTTCAACTGATTTTAACTTTGTATTTCTCTTCTCAGTTGACCCAACAAGTTTCGATATAAAGAACTTAAAAGTACGAACATTAGCCTTTCATCACTACTAACTTTAGCATCCCAACCATAAGCCATTCCATTCTTTTGGATTTCTAACCAATTCTTATGAAGTGTTTGTAGTTCTGTTGGATATTTTTTCCAGTCAACGGTATATTCTCTCAATGCCAAAACAGCTAGAATGTCGTCACAGTTTCTTAAAACTGCTTCACTTCCGTGCAATCTTAAGATGTTAAAATCATTATTTAATTGCAATGAAATTTGATATTCATGATTAAGCTTAACTAATTTTTCAAAACTATCTTCTAGGGTTTGAATTTGAGAATCAGTTGCAACCTGCTGAGTTAATTCGCCAATACTTAGGATTTCTGCAATAATTGGTGATTGTGTCCGACTAACCGAACCTAAAAATATTTGATACGCTGCCACTTTATACTCAAACTGCTTTTGTTTTCTATCGTTTTCAGCCTCGATTCTGGACGTGAAATGAAATCCGATTATAGACAATACTGCTGCCAATAGGGCAGTTAGTGTAGAAATAACGATCTGTTCAAATATTTTTCTTCTTCCAATTTTAGATACTTTCATGGACTTTTTTTTCATGAAATACAAATTTTGCATTCAGTTATCTCCCGCTTGGCGTTTTCTCAACTTTCATGATCTTATTATAATCTGAAAACATAGCTCTCAACAACTTGCTGCCATTATGGCCAAGGCCTTTGTTTTCGAGTCCCAAGTCCCGCCTCATTTCAAACATTATTTTTGACAACAATTCTAGCATGCGCTTTGTATTGCTCTCCTGGCCTTCATTTGTGGCGTAGATATATTGAAAAAAATCCGCAAACGCGTTTATGACTCCTGGTGAACCATAAAGAATATACTTTTTATAAAACTCATAAAGTTTATTTATTACATCGCCACTGATGCTTTCATTGGCTTTACTTTTCTCAAAAATATCTATGATTAGATTAACGAAATGTTGGTATAGCTCCCGTCTTTCTTTGTGAACATCGCTTAGTAATTCTTTTCTCTTTTCAATATTCTGTTTTATCAAATAGCCTATTCCTGCACCAATTAATGGCAAAACGATTGAAAGAAGTGTAATGATTGTTGTTGCTGTCATAAATATCAAAAATCGAAATTTCGCCTTGTGCTCACATTTTTGCTCATACAAATTTCAATTTATCACATTCGTCCTATTCCGGCAAGGATTGCAGCGGATACCCCGGCAGTGGCGGAGGACGCGCGGCATAAGCCGTGGCACGACTTAGAGTCGTGCCACGGCTACGGAAGATGGCTGGCAAAGGGTTATCCGCCTCCGCTACACTCCGGTGGGTAAACCGCCAAACGCTCCACCCCATTTTTCTTTCCCCCAATAAACTGTATCTTTACAGCCCTAATACAAAACTATTTATGGAGACGATATTTTTGATTGGAATGCCAAGTGGTTGGGAGTGGTTCATCATCGGGCTTTTTGTGCTGGTGTTCTTTGGCGCCAAAAAAATACCCGAATTTGCAAAAGGACTGGGCAAGGGCATCCGCGAGTTTAAAGATGCCGTAAAGGACGTGAAGAAGGAAGTGGACGATGCTGGCAAAGAAGTGCCCAAGATTGACGAAAAATAAGTGTTGAAGGCGTACGCAACCTTTGCGCAAATCCAGCACGACCTCCATTCAAAAAAAATAACCTGCACCGCGTTGGTCAAACACTATTTGGCCAACATCGAAAGCAAAAAACACCTGAACGTATTCTTAAGCGTGTATGCTGATGAGGCATTGGCGCGGGCAGCGGTTATTGACGAAAAAATCAATCGGGGAAATGCAGGTAAACTAGCGGGCCTTGTAGTGGGGCTGAAAGATGTGCTGTGCTATGAAAATCACCCGCTGCAAGCCAGCAGTAAAATTTTAGACGGCTTTGTGTCGCAGTTCAATGCCACAGCCGTGCAGAGATTGCTCGATGCCGATGCCATTATCATCGGCCGGCAAAACTGCGATGAATTTGCGATGGGCTCGTCCAATGAAAACTCTGCGTTTGGACCAACACTCAACGACATTGACAATACGCGCGTACCGGGCGGCTCTTCGGGTGGCTCAGCCGTGGCCGTCATGGCCGATATGTGCCAAGTATCGCTGGGGTCTGACACGGGTGGTTCGGTGCGGCAGCCTGCAGCCTTTTGTGGCATTGTAGGGTTGAAGCCCACATACTCGCGCATCTCGCGGCATGGGTTGATTGCCTATGGCTCTTCGTTTGATTGCATTGGCATTTTTTCGAAAAATATTGAAGACGCTGCGCTGGTGCTGGAAGTGATTGCTGGCGCAGATGAATATGACAGCACGGTATCGCAAACCCCTGTGCCAGCATTTTCGAGTTTACTATCCGCGGCCAGCGAAAAAAAATATCGCATCGCTTACATGCGCGATACGTTGCAATCGCCCGCGTTGCAACCCGAAATAAAAACTGCGATTGAGAAATCGCTTGACCAATTAAAATTAGATGGTCACTCTGTAGCGGGTATTGAATTTCCGCTGAATGAATACGTGCTGCCAACGTATTACATTTTGGCTACTGCCGAGGCGAGTTCAAACCTGTCGCGCTACGATGGTGTTCGTTATGGTTACCGCAGCCCCAACACCACCGATTTGGAATCGATGTATAAAAAAACGCGAGCCGAGGGTTTTGGAAAAGAAGTGCAGCGAAGAATTTTGCTGGGCACTTACGTGTTGAGTGCGAGCTATTACGATGCCTACTACAACCAAGCCCAAAAAGTGCGCAGGCTCATCCGCGAAAAGCTGAAGGAGTTGCTGAAAGAATATGACTTCATCATCACTCCCACTACTCCCACCACAGCATTTAAGTTGGGCGAACATTCCACCAATCCGGTAGAGATGTACTTGGCAGACTTATTTTCCGTTCAAGCAAATGTGGCGGGGCTGCCAGCCATTTCGCTGCCGTTGGGTACCGATAAAATTGGATTGCCCATGGGCGTGCAGGTAATGGCAGATGATTTTGAGGAAACAAAACTGTTTCATTTCTCAAAACAATTGATGAACTTGGCGTGATAATTGATTTTTTAAGCTTCGTTTTCTGGGTATAATTGCCCGTTTTATTGATTTTTTGAGTTTAATCGTTGAAAGCAAAGTGAAGAGGATTACATTCTGTTGGGCATTAATCATCTGTAGCACCGGAGCATTTTCGCAAGAAATTGTCTTTAAGGATACGCTATTGGCGAAAGATTTGGTGAAGCCACTGGATACTGTAGCGAATTTTGAGCTGCCTACTGATGTGGAATTTATTCCAGCCGATGCCACACCTGAATTAGTTGCCGATCGATTAAGCTGTTTGCAAAAAAAAATCGAACTCACTTATAACAATCGCGTACACGGCTTTATTGATTACTTCACAATACGCGACCGCGAGTACACCCGCATGGTGCAACGCAGAAAAGATTTATACTTCCCCATCTTTGAAAGAAAGTTAAAAGAATACGGTTTGCCCGATGAGTTGAAATACTTGTCAATTATTGAATCGGGTTTAAATCCACGCGCTACTTCACGCGCGCGGGCGGTGGGTCTATGGCAATTTATGTCGGGCACAGGGCACTACATGGGGCTGCGCAGCGATTGGTATATTGATGAGCGCATGGATCCGGAAAAAGCAACTGATGCCGCGTGTCGTTATTTGCAGATGCTGTATTCCATGTTCAACGATTGGCATTTGGCGCTGGCAGCTTATAACTCGGGGCCTGGCACGGTAAAATATGCTATCCGCAAATCGGGATACAAGAAAACTTTTTGGGAAGTGTTCAACCGCCTGCCGCGCGAAACACGCTCGTATGTGCCGCAATTCATCGCCATCATTTACGCCATGAACTATGCGCCTGAACACAACCTGGTAGAAATGGCGCGCGAACAAGTGCCCCCGCATGACACGATTCAGGTTCGTCAGTTTTTGAACTTCAAAACATTTGCTTCTCTAACCGGCACCTGTGTGGAAGATATGCAGTTGCTGAACCCTGCCGTGTTACGAGGTGCCCTGCCTGATAATGGTCAGACACATTCATTGCGCGTACCCGTATGGTCAAAGGCGGCTTTGGCTGGCAACCGGGCAACCATCCTCGACTCCGCATCAAAAATTGGTAAGCAAGAGTTGGAAGCGCTGGCAAAAAATTCTTACGGCACTACCTACGGTCGCGAAGTTCAGATTTACCGAGTCCAATCAGGCGATGTGCTGGGGTCGATTGCGGCTCGTTTTGGCGTGCGCGTAAATGATTTGAAAAAGTGGAATGCCATCCACGGCAACACCATACGTGTGGGGCAACGGTTAAATGTATGGACATATAAGCCCGGTGCCTTGGCTTCGCGGTTAACACCTTCGATTGTCATTCCCCCAAACTCAAAGACGTACATCGTGCAGCCTGGCGACACGTTGTGGGACATCTCTAAAAAGGTACCAGGTATTTCTGTTGAGAAAATCAAAAGTCTTAATAACCTCAAGAACAGCAAGCTTCAACCGGGGCAGAAGTTGATTATTGGCTGATACCTAGTTCCCTCACCCCCAAAAAACTTATCCGGTTACCAATCGCTATGTTCCCCTCTCCCGCGGGAGAGGGGTGAAATAGATTGTGCGAATGGAACCACTTGTTAGGGTGAGGGAAAAAAATGATGATACAATCAGGCATCCCTTGGAATATTTCTAATTCAAAGTGTGACGTTTTTGCTTTCTTTGTGTTAGACACTTAGCTAAGGCTGTACTTTCGAAATTATGAAAAACCTTCTTTGGGCTTTGCCCCTCATTTTCTTCTTCGCGTGCGATGGCTCAAAAGAAGAAATGCTTCCAGGCGCCACTGGCATCTCTGGCGATGTGTACCTGATCATGGACTCTACCCAATACAAAGGTCCGTTAGGTACCTTGGTCGACTCTATTTTCCGGTCTGAATATTTGGTGATTAATCGCCCCGAGCCGCTCTTTAAAATGCACTGGGTTGACCCTCGCAAGTTGAATTACACTCTGAAGCTGCGAAGAAATTTAATTTATGCAGTAACATTAGACCAGTCTGGTGCTGGTGCCAATCGGGTGGAGCGAATGTTGACGGCTGAATCGATCAATAAAATTAAGACGGACACTTCATTTTTCTTTAAAGCAGTCACCAACCAATTTGCAAAAGGACAGCAGACGTTTTTCTTGGTAGGCGCGCGTGAAGAACTACTGATGAAAAAAATCAGAAAGAACGCAGCACGCTTGGTGGCCACTTTGAATAAGTCAGAGCAAGAGCGGTTGACCCAACAACTTTTTAAAGCGGGTAGCTTGAAAGGATTGAGTGAAAACTTAAAAAAGAAATGGGGTGTTGATTTTCAGATTCCGTTTGGATACCAAATTGTAATGAACAATGATGAGTTTGTTTGGGTAAGGCAATTCAACAAGAAAGATGACCGCGACATTTTTGTTTACAGAAAACCATACAAAGACCAAAAGCAATTTGACCGCGATAGTTTGATTGCTTTACGAAATACCATTTGTCAAAAATATTTGTTTGGCGACCCAGACAAACCAAACTCGTTTTTGGTGACAGAGACAGGAATCCCGTCAAAACGAGTGCGTGTGTCAACCAGTCCGCTCAATGGAAATTATGCAGCACAAATGATTGGTCTATGGAAAACCAACAACCTGAGCATGGGTGGCCCTTTTATGTCTTACACAGTGGCCGATGCAAAACAAACCAACCTCTATTATGTGGAAGCATTCCTATATGCGCCCAGTCGCGAGCAGCGCGAAACCATGCGTGAGTTGGAAACGATATTGAGTACGTTCAAAGCGAATTAATTTTTTTTGCGCCTCGTCTTATTGCCCCAACAGAGCTTTCTTGGTTAGTTGGCCAATGATATCAAGATTTTCGCTACCCGTGTAAATCTATGAATCCGTGGTAACGAGTAAACAAAAATCTCATTACCTTTCCCTCTTATTTCTACATCATGTCTATTAAAATCCGTAAGCAAGACGCACTTGATTATCACACACAGGGGCAACCGGGCAAAATTGAAGTAACCCCTACCAAACAACTAAGCTCACAACTCGATTTGGCATTGGCCTACTCGCCCGGTGTGGCAGAACCTTGCAAAGAAATTGCGGCACACAAAGAAGATGTTTACAAGTACACGAGCAAGGGAAATTTGGTAGCGGTAATTTCCAACGGTACAGCCGTACTGGGCCTTGGCAATATCGGGCCGGAAGCTGCCAAGCCGGTGATGGAAGGAAAAGCAGTGTTGTTCAAAAAATATGCTGGCATCGATAGTTTCGACATTGAAATTGACGAAGAAGACCCCGATGCCTTTATCAAAATTGTGAAGGCACTGGAGCCAACTTTTGGAGGAGTAAACCTGGAAGACATTAAAGCACCCGAGTGCTTTAAGATCGAAACCGAACTGCGTCAAAAAATGCATATACCAATCATGCATGACGACCAGCACGGCACAGCCATCATTTCCAGTGCCGCTTTGATCAATGCATTGGAAATAGTCGGAAAGAAAATGGGTGATATTGTGCTGGTAGTTAACGGTGCCGGTGCTGCTGCCGTATCTTGTACCAAACTGTATCTGGCGCTAGGCTTGAAAAAAGAGAACCTGATCATGTGCGACAGCAAAGGCGTCATTCACAAAAAACGTGAAGGGTTGGATGCATCCAAACTTGAATTTGCCACTGATCGAAAAATCTCAACACTGCAAGAAGCCATTAAAGGTGCCGATGTTTTTCTGGGACTGTCAGTAGCTGACATCCTTACGCCCGATGATATACGCACCATGGCGAAAGACCCCATTGTGTTTGCGTTGGCAAATCCCAACCCGGAAATTGCTTATGACGTGGCGAAAAAATCTCGGCCGGATATCATCATGGGCACCGGCCGGTCAGACCATCCCAATCAAGTGAATAATGTGTTGGGCTTTCCCTATATCTTTCGAGGTGCGTTGGATGTACGCGCCACTGAAATTAACGAAGCCATGAAGTTGGCGGCCGTGCACGCGCTTGCCGCACTTGCAAAAGAACCTGTACCCGACATTGTGTTTCAAGCATACGGTACTGACAAACTACAGTTTGGAAGAGACTACTTAATTCCAAAGCCACTCGACCCAAGGTTGATTACCACCGTTTCGCCAGCCGTTGCAAAAGCTGCCATGGACTCAGGTGTGGCCAAAAGTCCCATCCAAGATTGGGGTCAATACCATCACGATTTGCTCAAGCGTATTGGCATCAATCAAAAACTTACTTCGCGTATCATCGACCTCGCCAAGAAAAAACCAAAACGTATTCTATTCGCAGAAGCAGATCATCATAAAATTTTGAAGGCTGCGCAAATTTTACAAGACGAAGAGATTGCCAAACCCGTTTTGCTGGGCAGCAGAGTTGATATCGAGCGTCTCATCAAAGAACACAGCTTGGACTTGAGCCAATGTGAAATCATTGATCCGCGTGAAGAGAAAGAACTGACAGCCCAATACGCTAAGGCTTACTTTGAAAAACGCAAACGCAAAGGCATTACTGCAAAAGAAGCTGAACGTGCTATGCGCGATCGCAATACTTTTGGCGCCATGATGGTGGAATTCGGGAAGGCGGATGCGTTGGTAAGCGGCTTAACCAAGGATTACTCAAAAACCATTTTGCCGTCATTGCAAATCATTGGCATGGGAGAAGGCGTGAGCCGTGTTGCCGGCATGTACATTATCATGAATAAGAAAGGCACATTTTTCTTTGCCGATTGCAGCGTAAACGTAAACCCAACTGCAGATGAGTTAGTGGGTATCATTGGATTGGCAGCACGTGGGGTAAAGTTCTTCGATATTGAGCCACGTGTGGCAGTTTTGTCTTACTCTAACTTTGGCTCGAGCAAAGGAGAAGTACCGGAGAAAGTGCAAGAAGCTGTTCGCTTAGCAAAACAAAAATACCCCGAGTTGATTTTGGATGGCGATATCCAAGCAAACGTAGCGTTCGATACAGATTTGCAAAAGGAAATTTATCCCTTCAGTGCATTGGCAAAAGAAGGCGCTAACACACTAATCTTTCCCGATCTTGCCTCGGGCAATATCGCGTACAAACTATTGATGGAGATTGGTGGTGCGGAAGCCATCGGTCCGATCTTGTTGGGCATGAAAAAACCTGTGCACATCTTGCAAATCGGCAGCTCCATACGCGACATTGTAAACATGGCGGCCATTGCGGTGGTGGATGCACAGCTGCATGAGCGGAACGAGCACCTCGGATAATTTGGTGATTCACTAATTCGGTGATTCGTTGTTGCTATCGTTAAAGAAGTTTCTCATCAACGAATCAACAAATTATCGAATTGGCAAATCATCGAATTTTCAAATTAATTTTAGTATTTTTCATGTTTATATTTTGGCATGATTGCGTACTTAAAGGGAAAGCTCGTTTACAAGGCACCGTCTTATGCGATTATTGATGTAAACGGCATCGGTTATCACGTACATATCTCGCTCAACACCTTTGGCGAGATCAAAGACAAAGAAGATATTCAGCTGGCCACGCATTTTCACGTGCGCGAAGATGCCCAAGTGTTGTATGGTTTTGCATCGGAAGCAGAAAAGCAAATGTTTGCGCACTTGATTTCTGTGAATGGTGTGGGGCCAAGCACTGCCTTGGTGGTTTTGTCTTACCTACCGCCCGATGAGCTCAAACAAGCCATCGTTCGCGAAGATGCTGCCGCACTGCAGGCAGTAAAGGGAATTGGGGGAAAAACAGCTCAACGGCTGATTTTGGAACTGCGCGACAAGCTGAAAAAAGAAGGGGAAGAAATCGCTGCAAATACCGGGGTAGTGCGCAATACGGTACGGCAAGAAGCGTTATCTGCGTTGGTTACTTTGGGTATTGCCAAACCAGCCGCGGAAAAGAGTGTGGATGCTGTGCTAAAAAGAGTGGGCAGCAACGTTAGTTTGGAGGAGTTGGTAAAGCAAGCATTAAAAAACGCCTAAACAGTTTTGATCGGAATTATTCGAAAGCTAAGCTACAGCCTTGCGCTGGGGATTTGCCTTTTGACAGGCGGTGGCGTCACTATTGCCTATGCCCAGCGCACGGATACCGCACGGACAAAACCAGCCGACTCTGCGCGCTTCAAAACCATTAACCCGTATTTGCCCAACTACCGGTTAAACGACCGCTATGGCGACCCGTTTTCAAACTACTCCACCCAATCTCCACTGTACCTCAAAAACCCAAAATCTTTTGGGGTAGACTTACAGATTGATACTGGGTTCAACTACAACATACGTGAGCGCATTGGCAAGCTCAACTACCGCCCCGCGTCATCGATGTCGTTTAGGGATTTTAGTCAACAGCAAGATGCGCAGTTCAGAAAAAGCTATTGGCAAAACAAAAGTCTGGCGTTGGATGGCGAAAGTGCTGTAAGTGGCCGCAACCTGTTGCCCAAGTTGTATGTGAGCCCGATCCTTGACCGAATTTTTGGCGGCAGTTATGTGGAATTGATACCACGTGGATTTGTGACACTCGACTTAGGCGCACAATTCCAAAAAATTCAGAACCCAAGTATACCCATTCGCCAACAAACCAACGGTGGTTTTGAATTCGACCAGCAGATCAGTTTGCAAGTGCAAGGCAAGGTGGGCGAAAAACTAAAGGTGACCACTAACTTCGACAACAACAACTCCTTCGATTTTCAAAACAATATGAAGGTGGAATACACGGGCTTTAAAGAAGACCTGTTGAAAAAATTGGAAATTGGAAACGTAAGCTTACCGCTCAACAACAGTTTGATACGGGGTGCCCAAAACTTATTCGGTATCAAAGCGCAATTGCAATTTGGTAAGATGACTGTCACTGCGATTGCCAGTACACAACGCGGAAAGCAATCGGCCATCAAGGTGCCGGGCAATGCTAGTGGCACTACGCAAGGCCGCCCATTCGAAATTGTCGGCTCAAACTACGATGAAAACCGTCACTTCTTTTTGGCCCAATTTTTCCGAGATAATTTTGAGACTTGGTTGAGTACGCTGCCGCAAATTACTTCTGGCATCAACATTACTCGAATTGAGGTTTACAGCATCAACCGACAAAACGACACGCAGACCAACCGCGATGTAGTTGCGTTTATGGATGCTGGCGAATCAGATAAAATTTATAGCAAAAGGATTAGATCAAAATTTGGGTCACTTGCTGTCCCCGCAGATAACGGGGCGAATGACCTATTCGAAAACAAACTGAAAGGAATCAGCGCCAACTCGGACGGCATTAATCAACTACTAACCAGCGACTCGCTTATCAACGGCACAGACTTCGAAAAAATCACTAGCGCACGAAAATTGGCAACAACTGAGTTTAGCTTCAACGCACAGTTGGGCTACATCACGTTGCAGCGAAAATTACAAAACGATGAGGCTTTGGCGGTTGCCTTCGAATACACCTACCAAGGACGCGTGTACAAAGTGGGCGAGTTGAGTGAAGATTACACCAACAAACCACCCAAAGATGTTGTCTACTTAAAACTTTTGCGCCCAAGAAAGATTGCGGTAAAAGATCGCAATGGAGTCATCCTTCCCACATGGAAGTTGATGATGAAAAACATCTATAGCTTAAACGTAACGCAGCTTACACGCGATGGCTTTCAACTGCGCGTGATCTATCGCGATGACCGCACCGGTATTGATAACCCACAATTACAAGACGGTGTCATCACTCGCTCGCGCCAATTGGTGCAAGTAATGGGTTTGGATCGATTAAATCCCTACAACGACCCGCAACCCGATGGCAACTTCGACTTTGTAGAGGGCATTACAGTGAACACGGCCAACGGCTTGATCATTTTTCCGTTCTTGGAACCTTTAAATAAACCGCTGCGCAATTTGTTTCGGCAAGAAAACAACTTAACCCTGGAAAGCAACTTGGTGACCAAGTATGTGTACGACACGTTGTACAATACCACCAAAGCTGAGGCAGAGCTAGTCGCTACTAAAAACAAATTTTTTATCACAGGCTCATTTCGTGCCGGTGCCGGAAAAGAAATTGTTATACAAGGTTTCAATATTTCCCAGGGCTCAGTGAAAGTTTTTGCGGGAGGCACACCTTTGCGAGAAGGATTAGATTATTCTGTTGACTATACTTTTGGTAAAGTAACCATCCTTAACGATGGCATCTTAGCTTCTGGAAAAGACATTGAAATCACCTACGAACAGCAAGACCCATTTGCCTTTCAAACACGATCGTTGTTGGGCACGCGGTTCGATTATAAACTCACTGACGATATCAACCTGGGTGGTACATTTTTGTATTACAACGAGCGCCCGCTCATCAGTCGCAATTTGATTGGCGCTGAGCCGGCACGCAACATCCAGTACGGTTTAGACTTTAACATGCGCAAAGACTCACGCATACTTACCAAAATGGTGGATGCCTTGCCATTCCTGGAAACGAAAGAAAAATCTACCATCACCGTCAATGCCGAATTTGCGCAACTGTTACCGGGCACTTCTAACGTTGTGGATGGCGAAGGCACTTCTTTCATCGATGATTTTGAAAACACCATTACTCCTTATAGTCTGCTGGCGCCACAAGGCTGGAAATTGGCCGCAGTGCCCACACGTGACCAACGTTTCGATTTGGCCAACGGTGCAGTGAGTACATCGGCTGGCAACAACTTTGACTTACAGGCAGGCTACAGGCGCGCGAAATTAGCTTGGTATCAGGTCGATAATTTGTTTTATAGACAGGGTGGAAGTTTTAAACCCGCAAATATTACCGAGCAAGATTTAAAGAATCATTACACACGCCCGGTATTGCCGCAAGAGATTTTCCCATTCAAAGATCCTTTTGTTGGAAATTTTTATGAACCCGTTTTTGACGTGGCCTATTTTCCTGATGAACGGGGGCCTTACAACTACAACCCACTTTTTGACACCCAACCATTTAAAAATAATTGGGGCGGCATCACCACCGCCATACGTAACGAAGTAGATTTCGACAAAGCCAATGTTGAGTACATCGAGTTTTGGATGTTGAACCCTTTTATTCAAAATCCGAATGGGGAGGTGATTGTCAACAATTCAAAACGAGGATCGAATTCAACAGGTGGTAAACTGATTTTTCATTTAGGAAGTATTTCGGAAGATTTGGCCCGCGATGGCAAACACGGGTTTGAAAATGGCTTGACCAAAGATGGCAGCACCACCAACTTAACCGAGACAGCGTGGGGCCGCGTTACCAATCAGCAATTTGTGAACAACGCTTTTGATGCAGATGCCAACTCGCGGGCGAACCAAGATGTGGGTGCCGATGGATTGAAAAATGCCGATGAGCAAGCAAAGTTCGGAAACCTCGTGGGGCAAAATAATCCGGATCCCTCCTCAGACGACTTCAAGTACTTTTTAGGTTCCGATTACGATGCCAATGATGCGAAGATTCTGGAGCGCTACAAAAATATCAACGGCTTAGAGGGCAACTCTCCGATAGTAACGCCAGGCCAGTCTTTCGCGCAATCGGGTAGCCCCCTCCCCGACAATGAAGATTTGAACCAAGACAATACGCTAAGTGATTTGGAAGAGTATTATACGTACGAGTTAGACCTTACACCGAACCAGCTAGACGTAGGCAAAGGATTTATTGTAGACAAAATTTCACCACAAGCATTTCAAAACGAGGGCGCAAATGCTGTAACATGGTATCTGTTTAGAATACCGGTTCGCAATTTCAAATCAATTGTGGGCGACATCAACGGGTTCAAATCTATTCGCTATGCGCGAATGATCTTAACCGAATTTCAAGAGCCGGTGGTGCTGCGCTTTGCTAATTTCAGATTAGTCGGCAACCGTTGGAGGCGCTACACCGAAAACTTAGAAGAACGTGGCCTCAGCGAGGGCAAAGAACCCAACCTCGATAACTTCACGGTATCGGCTGTCAACATTGAAGACAACGGCCAACCAAGTGATCAAAAACCTGGCTATGTGGAGCCGCTGAGACGTGACAGAGATATCACCAGCGTGCAGCAGCGCAGATTGAATGAACAATCTGTACAATTGTGCGTGACGGATTTGGCAGATGGTGATTCACGTGCGGTTTACAAAAACGTTCAGTTGGATTTCTTCAACTACGGAAGAATCAAAATGTTCCTCAGCGCACACAGCAATACACCACAAGCAATACCCGATAACCAACTGAAAGCCTTTTTGCGTTTGGGTACTGACTTCGACCAAAATTATTATGAAATTGAACTCCCGTTGAAAATCACACCCGGTGGCACGCGTTTGCCATCAGACGTTTGGCCCGACCAAAATCAAATCGATCTGGATCTAAATGAGTTGTACGCGCTGAAAGTACAACGCGACCGCGAAGGCTTTACACTCGCTGCACCTTACCCGCAAGGGGGCGCAAAAATTGTGGGCAAACACGGCATACGGTTGGTGGGCCGACCCGATTTGGCGCAAGTGCGGTTGATGATGATCGGTATCCGCAACCCACGCAGCGATGATACGAAACCCTATAGCGTGTGTCTATGGGCCAATGAATTGCGATTAACTGAATTCGATCAAACCCCCGGATGGGCGGGCAATGTGGTGGTGAACGCCAAACTTGCTGACCTTGGTAACATCACCGGTTCGTTTAGGCACATCGGCTTTGGGTTTGGAGGTGTGCAATCAAAAATAGCAGAACGTGCGCGTGGCGAAACCAATACATTTGATATTTCAGGCAGTTTAAATGTAGACAAGCTGTTGCCCTCAAAATTGGGATTGCGCATCCCAATGTTTTTCAGTTACGAAAGCAACATCATCAATCCGAACTTTGACCCTGCCAACCCGGACGTGCGGCTGGCGGCAGCACTGAAATCATTCAACACCGATACAGAACGAGACAACTACCTGAAGTTGATTCAAGACCGAACGTACCTACGGAGCATTAACTTCACCAACGTGCGCAAGGTGAAAGTGAAGAAAGATGCCAAGCAGCACATTTACGATTTCGAAAATTTTTCTTTTACCTACGCCTATCGAGAGCAAACCCAAACCAACTTCAGTCTACTCACCAACGTAAGGCGCAACATTAAAGGAGCAGTCGCGTGGCAATACCAAAGTAAATTCAAGGGCTTTGAACCATTTAAAGGTTTGAAGTTGGGAAAGGGGCTACAATTTATCACCGACTTCAACTTCAACCCCATGCCCACACAACTATCGGTGCGTTGGGAACTCGATCGCTCGTATAGCGAAATCACCTATCGCAATTCGGTGCGCGATGTGTTGTCGCCTATCAATCAACCCAACTACCAAAAATTCTTCGTCTTCAACCGTTACTATACGGCACGCTGGAGCCTCACAAAATCCATCACCTTGGATTATAACTCGACAGTCAACGCTATCATAGACGAACCCTTTGGCGACTTATCGAACCCGGACTCGATGCGGGTGGTGATCAACAATTTGAAGAAGCTGGGCCGCATCAAAAACTTTGATCAGAACATAACGGCCAACTACACGCTGCCCTTCGAAAAAATTCCTGCCACCAATTTTTTGGGTGGCGATTACCGATACAATGCAGGCTTTAATTATCGCGCGGGCCCTCTCGAAAAAACTTCGGCTTTGCAACTGGGAAATATCATTCAAAACTCCCGCACGCAAGCGCTCACCGGCCGTATAGACATGGTAAAGCTCTACAACAAAATTGGTTTTTTAAAAACGGTAAACACGCCACCGAGGCCACCAGCGCCACCCGATAAAAACAAACCAGCAAAACCAGACACCGTCAGAAGGCCACCCGAACTCAAGGGCGTTCGCCTGTTAACGCGATTGCTTATGTCTGTGCGCACCATCAATGGTAACTACACGCTTACAGAAGGAACCATTTTGCCCGGATTTACAGAAGCTCCGCGCCTGCTGGGTATGGATCAAAACTGGAACTCGCCCGGCTGGGGATTTATTTTAGGAGAGCAAGACCCCAACTTTGCGGCAAAGGCTGCTGCCAACGGCTGGCTTACGCGCAACAAGAACCTGACCAATCCATTTACGCAAAACCAAACGGAGGAGTTGGCGCTGCGCGCGAATCTAGAGCCGCTGACAGATTTGAAAATACAGTTGGATGCAAGGCGTAACATCAACTCAAGCTTTCAAGAAATCTTTAGAGATACTACAGGTGGCAGTGGGGTTTATAAAAGCTTGAGTCCAACACGTTCAGGTAGCTACAGAATCTCTTTCCTAAGTATCAATACCGCTTTTGCCAACAACTCAAATTTGGTTTCAGATGTATTTGAACAGTTTAAAACTAACATCGGAATACTCAGTTCCAGGTTTCCTCGCATTGGTGGCGTAACGGAGGTGAACCAACGATCACAAGATGTTTTAATACCGGCTTTCATAGCAGCTTATTCCGGCACTTCGGTAGATGGTGTGAGCCTGTCTCCGTTTCCGCGCATACCGCTGCCGAACTGGCGAGTGGATTACAACGGGCTTACTAAAATCAGCGCATTGAAGGACGTATTTCAGTCTGTAACAATTAACCACGCGTACACATCAAATTATTCCGTGGTGAACTATACCAACTCATTGCGTTACTCCGAAGGCAGAGGCAGTGATGTAGACGTACGCTTAAGTTCGCGCATCACCGACTACAACACAGGCCGAAACTTTGGCAGTCTCGCCAGCACATCAGATTCCAGTTTGCTGATACCGGTATATGTGATCAACCAAGTGATGATCAGTGAAACATTTGCACCGCTCATCGGCATCAATGCGCGCACCAAAAGCAAAATCAGTTTGCGCTTTGAATACAAGACCAAGCGCGACATATCGCTGAACGTATCAAACGCGCAAGTGACCGAGCAATTGGGCAAAGACTGGAGCTTTGAAATGGGCTTTACCAAAAACAACATGAAATTGCCGTTTAAAGATCAAGGGCGAACCATCACCTTGAAAAACGATGTTACATTTTTGTTCAACATTACGTTAAGCAACACGCAAACCATCCAACGAAGGATCGATGATGTAGCCACGGTTACCAATGGTAATATCAATTTCCAGTTGCGCCCTAATTTAAGTTACCAGGTAAACCAAAAAGTACGCATTCAATTGTACGCAGAACACAGCACCAACGAACCTTTGGTGACGAGTTCCTTCCCGCGGAGCAATACCCGCATCGGGTTTAAACTTGTGTTCAATCTCCAGTAAGGATTTGCCGGCCACAACACAATTCTCACGCTGCCGATTGACCAGGGCTTGCCTCTTGGGAGTTGGCCAGTTTGTTAGTATTTTTGGCGACTCAAAAAACAAACCTATCAAGCCATGACCATACCTGATTCCCTAAAGTACACCAAAGACCACGAATGGATTAAAGTTGAAGGCAATATCGCCACCATCGGTATTACCGATTTTGCGCAAGGCGAATTGGGCGATATCGTTTATGTAGACATCAACTCTGTGGGCCAAGAAGTAGGTCAGCACGATGTTTTTGGTACAGTGGAAGCAGTAAAAACAGTATCAGATCTTTATATGCCTGTGGCAGGCAAAGTGGTTGAGTTTAACAAATCGCTTGAAAGCGCCCCCGAAAAAGTAAACAGCGACCCCTATGGCGATGGCTGGATGGTGAAAATAGAGCTGAAAGATGCAGCGCAAGTGAGCGCTTTGTTAACTGCTGCCCAATACAAGGAACTAATTGGCAAGTAATATGTTGATACTGGATGCTAGATGCTGGCCAAAGCTAGTATCCAGAATCCAGAATCTAGTATCAAACAATGATCGAACTACCCACCATATCAGTTGAAGAAACAAGAAAACGCAAGCCAGATTGGCTGCGCGTAAAGTTGCCCGTTGGCCCCGAGTACGCCAAGGTACGCAAGCTGGTAGACGACAACAAACTCCACACCATCTGCGAAAGCGGCAATTGCCCCAACATGGGCGAATGCTGGGGTGCAGGCACTGCTACCTTTATGATTTTGGGGAACGTTTGCACGCGCAGTTGCACATTTTGTGCTGTCGCTACGGGCAGGCCCACTGAATATGATACCGATGAGCCAAGGCGGGTGGCGGAGTCAATCAAAAAAATGGGCGTGAAACATGCGGTGATCACGAGTGTGAACCGCGATGAGTTGAAAGATAGAGGCGCAGAAATATGGTATCAAACGGTGGTGCAAACAAAAGAGTTGAGCCCCATTACAACCATTGAAACATTGATACCCGACACGAAAGGAAATTGGGATGCGCTGTATCGCATGATTGAAGGTGGCCAAGAAGTGGTTTCGCACAACATGGAAACCGTGGGGAGGCTTTACCGAATGGTAAGACCACAGGCCAAATACGAGCGCAGTTTAGAACAGATTAAGCGCACACGCGAAGCCGGCAAGCGCACCAAGTCGGGCATTATGTTGGGTGTGGGTGAAACCAAAGAAGAGGTATTCAAAGCAATGGATGACTTAGTGGCCAATGGCCTGATGATCCTGACGCTTGGTCAATACTTGCAACCCACCAAAATGCATTTAGAAGTCGCGGAATTCATCCACCCCGATACTTTTGCCATGTACAAAGAAGAAGGATTGAAGCGCGGTTTGAAATATGTAGAGTCTGGGCCGTTGGTGCGTTCATCCTACCATGCCGAACGGCATGTGAATGTGCCCTTCTAATTTGGTTGTTTTTCTTTTCTTAAGTTGACCAAGAAACCGAACGCTGCCGCGGTCACAAACATTAACAAACTGTAAAGTGCAGGCGGCACACTCATCATTGAGTTACCAATTACGTTGAGCGCAATGAAGATGGCCAGCGTGCCATTGTGAATGCCTATCTCCATCCCAATGGCTACAGACTGACGCTTGCTTACTCCCAATAATTGCGGAATAAAATAGCCAACCGCCATACTCATTACATTAAAAGCAAGCACCGGCCAACCTAAGCTTGCAAAATGATCGATTAACACTTGCTTCTCGCGAACGGTTACCGAAACGATAATCAACAATAATAGCAGGGCAGAAACAATCTTCACAGGTTTGTCCATCTTCGCTGCAAAGGCTTGTGCTTTGTTTTTGATAATCATACCAATAGAAACCGGCATCAGCACAATTGCAAACACTTCAATAACCTTGCTGAAAGGCAATGGAATAAATTGACCCGCACCCAAAAACACTTCCATAGAATAATTGACAATCAATGGCAATGTGAGCAATGCGAGTATGCTGTTCACAGCTGTAAGCGTGATGTTGAGTGCCACATCACCATTGGCCAAATGACTGTACAAGTTTGCGGTAGCACCACCTGGCGAGGCCGCCAGCAGCATTAGTCCTACGCACATTTCGGGACTTAGGCCACTGAAGCGAGCAATCACATAACACACTATAGGCAACACTAACATCTGGCAAATGAGCGCAATGGTGATGGCCTTGGGGTATTTTGTTACTCTTTTAAAATCCTCAAGCGTGAGCGACAACCCCAAGCCAAGCATGATAATGCCTAAGGCTATGGGCAAGAACAAAGTGGTGACTATTGATTGTTGCATATTCAAAGAGTTATTCCATCAACAATTTAAAGTAATTTTTTTCTATTTTGAACTAGTATTCAAAAGACCTCAACCAAACGCACTTTTAATTTCAATCAATTCTTAGATTTTGACAAAGCTGAGAAGATGGCCATGGGAAACCAAAAAAGCCAGACCATTGATGGCCTGGCTTTTTTGGTTGTTACAATTTTCACACTATTTTTTATCCACAACTAGTCGGCTATCGCGATTGGCCACTTCCCACGCAGTGTAAAATGCAGTGCGCGCACGCTTGGCGAGCAGATCAAATTCTATTTTACTCACCTCGTCTGTTACCTGATGATAATCTTCATGAATACCATCGAAGAAGAACACAATCGGAATACCTTTCTTCGCAAAGTTCCAATGGTCAGAACGCTTGTACAAATTAGTTGGGTGCTTCTCATCATTATACAAATAATCGAAGTCTAATTTCTCATATGTCTTATTGTTGCGCTCATTGATCTCGTGGAGTTCGCTTGAAAGTTTGTCTGAACCAATCACATACACATAATCTGGTTTACCCTTATGCTCAGGGTCGCGTCTGCCAATCATGTCGATATTGATGTCTACGACCGTTTTATCCAATGGGAACACAGGATGTTCAGAATAGTACTCTGATCCAAACAGACCTTGCTCCTCGCCCGTCACCGTCATGAATAAAATACTTCTTCGGGGACCTTTGCCATCTTTCTTGGCTTGCGCAAATGCTTTTGCTATTTGAAGCACCGACACTGTGCCCGAACCATCATCATCTGCTCCATTGTTAATTTGGTCGCCTGTCGTGCCATCGTTCTTGCCGATATGATCGTAGTGCGAGGTAATTACAACCACTTCATCTTTCTTATCGGTGCCTTCCATAAAGCCCAAGATGTTTTCAGACTTTACATTGGCCACCGACATATTTACCTGATAGCTGAGCTTTGCAGCCTTCACTTTTTTCAATTTCTTTTTGGCGACATCCTCTTTCGCAAGTTCTTCAAGCTTAGCCAAGTTGGTTGCAAAAATCTTTTCGGCTGCTAGGGGATTCAAAAAGAAAACTCCTTTGTTCGGGTTGTCTGGATTTGGTTTTTCTAAGGTGAGATTTCCTCCAGACAAATAACCTTGCAGCTGTGAAGCAGGAACTTTAAATTCTTCTGCTGTGCCTTTCGGAATAAAGAAAACCATTTTCGCGCCTTTGTCGCGGGCGGCAGCCGCCAACTTGCGCAAGCCAGACAAAAGCCCCAATGAAAATGGCTCGGTAATAATCGCCACCGACTTGTCTTTTACTTCCAAGTACGCCAAGTCAGCTTCGGTGCCGTTGCCGGCAAAAACTACTTCAGTAGCCACTTCTCCGCCACTGTCTGCCGAGCCCAGGTAAACGATTTCGCTAAAGTTAGAAAACCTTGTCGCGCCCGCCTTCACATAGATATCACCGGGCTTTACCGAATACAAATCAACGGGCATGTAGTGCGAGCCATTTACCGGTCCCGCTAAACCTAGCTCGCTAAAATAATTACTGATGAAAGCCGCTGCCATCTTCTGGCCACGGGTCCCTGTCTTTCTGCCCTCCAATGCATCTGAGGCGAGAATCGAAAGATTGTCTTTCAACTCGGGCTCAGTAATAATGCCGGCATATTTGCTGACAGTAGCATCTTGTGCATTTGAAAAAATCGAAATGCATAGAACAACAAATGTGTAAAACTTCCTCATGTTTTTTATGATGGTTTGATTACAGAAAAGTTAAGGTGCGAAGGTAGTAGAATATTTGATTCGCTTGAATGGCTTTATTAGAAGCGGCTCTTCCTCCACAAGTCGATGGTGCTATACCATGCTTCCATAAATCGCTTGTCGCGAAGGAGGACATAATTGTCAGCATCGTAAATACTGCCCGCCTTTACAAAAGTGAAGCGTGAGTTAGTGCCACGATAGTACCAAACTTCGTTTCCTTGGTTTTTAGAGATTTCGTCCGGTACTCCAAAAATCAAGTAAATCATTCCACGGTCGGTTTTCCAGCCCTCTTTGAAAGAAGAAAAATAGCGGTTGGCCAATTCTACACGTTGAAAATAGCTGCGCATGAAATTACGCGCACGGTCTTTGTCGCGGGTAATGTCCAATATCACTTTGTCAAACTTGGGTTTGTCGTTCTTCGCCTCTACCAGTTTTTTAAATTCATCGGGCGTGGTAACAAATAGCAGTGGCCAAATCAAATCCTCGATCTTCACTAACTTTGGATAACTGGGATCGTTAGCCCGCAAGGCAAATCCTTCTGCTGCCGAAGTGTCTTGCTGAAACAAGTAAAGACCTTCGCGCTTTGGCGAGAACGTACTACCCTGGGTTAACTGAAAGGTGGAATCGTAAAACAAAAACTGATCGGTAGGCGAAGCCTTTTCAGAGAAAGGTGGCAGTGGCGGTGAAAAGTCGCGCTTGTAGAATGATACATAGGTAACTTTCCCCGTGGCATTTTGCATGGTGTAGCTCTTGCCTGTTTGTAAATAGTTATCGGTGAGCCATGATTCGTTGCCGGTGATCCAGCCGGAGGTGGGGTAAATTGGTTCCATTACACGGAAGTAGTACCAGGCTTTTTGCGTTTCGTTGTTGACCACTTTCGCCAGCAACAACCAAGCTTTTGCCGGCATGTCAAATGTAATTTCTCCTTTCCGCAGGTTGGTGTTTGAGAATACTACGGAATCCTTCTCATTGACTGGCACCACTTCGCGCGAAGAGAATGCAGCACGTTTCTCCCACTGAATGGAGTAGCGCTCAATACCCGGGTTCAAGGAACGCAGCGAATAATGAATGAGCAACTGATTGGGCGCGCGCACCAACTTTATCTGTAAGTCAACTTCGTTTTGCGGATTGTACCAATGGCTGAAATTCAAACCCGTAATGGCCTGGCCATGCCCTAACAATGCGCTGGCCAAAAGGGCCACAAACATCAATCTCTTCATAACTCCAAACGATTACTAAATGCATTCAACATTTAGAACGTTAAATTTAGGCAATTCGGCTATTTTTGCCGACAACTTTTTTTATGTCTGTATTCACCACCGAAATCGCCTCTGACTCATTGCCCTCTGATAACCCCATCCACCAGCGGTTGCTGAAAGCCTATGTACTGGCCGCTGAACTTGTAGCTGGCGATGTGTTGGAAGTGGGCTGTGGCGAAGGCCGCGGCATTAACTGGCTGCTCCCAAAAGTAAAGTCTTTAGCAGCCATCGATAAGATCGATGCTATTATTGGCAACTTGAAGAACAAGTACCCGCAGGTGGCGTTCACGTCCGATTTCATTCCGCCATTTAAGCCCTATGCTAATGATGCATTCGATTGGGTGGTGAGTTTTCAGGTGATTGAACACATTGAGGATGACCATTTTTATTTGCGCGAAATACATCGAGTTTTAAAACCTGGCGGCCGCGCTTTAATCACCACACCCAACCGGCCCATGTCACTTTCGCGAAACCCTTGGCACGTACGAGAATACACTGGGGTAGAACTTGCCGGCATTGCGAAAAAATATTTCTCAGAAGTGCAGATGAAGGGCTTAGGTGGCAACGACAAAGTGATGACTTACTACCAGCAAAACAAACAAGCGGTAGACCGCATAATGCGGTGGGACGTGCTGGACCTGCAACATCGACTGCCCGCCTGGATGCTACGCCTACCTTACGAAATTTTGAACAGAAGAAACCGCAACGGACTGAAAGGTCAAGCAAACGACTTGGTATCAAGTATCACCCATCACGACTATCTTTTGCAACCAGATGCTACAAACGCGCTTGATCTTTTCCTTGAAGTGAGGAAGTGATTCATTCACTCCAAATTTAGTTCATAAAAAAAGCAGTCCCTTAAGACTGCTTTTTTCTATAACTAACTACTATGTCATTTATCGATCACCGCGCTCACTCCTGATTTGCAATGCGGCCATCATCGCCTCAGATGCATCTTCATATTTTTTGGCTAAGTCATTTTCGCCATTTTGGTAGAGAGTGCGTTGCAACGCATTTAACACAAAAATGCTCTTACGCATGTCTGAAATGCCGCGACCTTCGCCCATCAAGTAGTTACCCATCGTGATTTCGCGGTCGCCCACCACCTTGGCCATTTCTATGGCCTTGTCTTTTTCGCCCACCTGAAACAGAAGGTCAATCGTTTCAGGTGCGGTGTGATCGTATGGAATCACGTTATCAGGCATTTTGGCCAGGGAGAACATCAGCAATTTGTCCGCCTTTTCCATTTTACCTTCATCAATCAGTGCTTGCGCCAAGGCATTGAATGAACTGCGGTGGTTAACTACAAAACCACGGTAATCTTCGGTATAGTATATCTTAGGATTGTCTAATCCGCGGTAACGGAATTTATTCATCATAATGTCCATGCTACGCTCAGTGTCCACCAAATAGTCGCGGTCTTTGCGTGGGTTGCGCACTGGCAATATGCGGTAAGCATTGCCCTCTTGAACGGCATAAGGACTTAAGTCGATATTGATTTGCGCCATAGAAGTATGGTTCAAATAAATCGGACGTTCCCAATTGTTGGTTACCAGTAAATCCAACAGGGCGAGGTCTTTCTTTTCAAGACCGCCTTTAGTCATGCGGATTTGCATTTGGTCTACCACCAGGCTATCCATGCCTGCAGGAATAATGCCTTTGGCCAACACGGCTTGTCTATCAACATTCAGCGTGAACACACGGCTGGGCACTAGGTTGCGGCCGCCATCTCTCAACCGTTTGTCGTCCTTGGCAAGTAACTCGATGTACTGCTTTGCATCAATGCTCGGGATTTTAAAATCAGCAAACGGCAAATAATCGTTCGGGCCGCCTTGTTGGTATTGTTTGAGCGAAAGAGAATATTTGAACGGCTCAGATTTATACGCCTTCCGCATAGTTTGATCAATGTACCAGTCAGTGTTATAATAGCTCAAAACAATCACACGTAGGTCATCACGAAAGCCTTCTGTTTCTTGAGCATACCACAGTGGGAAAGTATCATTATCGCCACCGGTGAAGATGATGCCGTTTGGCGCACACGAATCTAAATAGTTGGTGGCCGAATCAACCGAGAAAAAGCGATCAGAACGGTTGTGGTCATCCCAGCCATCTTTTGCCATCAATGCAGGGGCAGACAAGCCCACCAACGTGGCTATGATAACAGCTGTTTTACCGGTTTTGAAAATATTCTGGAAAATTTCTGTAAGCCCAATTACTGCAAGACCAATCCACATCGCAAAGGCATAATAGCTACCCGCATAGATGTAATCACGCTCGCGCGGTTCAGTAGGTGGTGAGTTCAAATAGATCACGATTGCTACACCAAGCATGATAAACAAAAGTGCTACTACCGAGAAATTTTGTGTGTCTTTATTGAGTTGATAGAACATACCCACCAATCCTAAAATGAATGGGATCATGAAGAAGTTGTTGCGACCCTTGTTTTCAGCCAATTGCGGTGGTACTTTTTTAAACGAATCGAGCGGGCTTAACCAATCGGCTCCCTGCTCATCACTTTCGCGACCAACAAAATTCCACATGAAATAACGGCCATACATCCAACCAATTTGGTGCTTGAACATATACGCGAGGTTCTGCCCAAATGTGGGCTTCTGTCCTTCCTGTAAACCCATGATACTCTCATATGCATCTTTCCCCTCGGGGTACCACATACGCGGAAGAATCGTCATCTGGCTAGGATCGTACACATATTCAATTTTTTTATCTGTTGCCTCATAACGGTCTTTTCCTTTCGTCCACACCGTTTCGGTTTCTTTGTAATCGATGACCTGTGCAGTGAAGTATGCACCATACGCCAATGGGCGACTGCCATATTGCTCGCGCTTGAGGTAACGCACAAAGCTCATCACATCTTTGGGTGCATTTTCATTAATGAGCGTATCATAATCCGACCGGATCAAGATGGTGGTGTAAGAGGCATAGCCAATCAATACAAAAGTGGTAGCAAGCAAAAAGGTGTTCCAAACCGTGTAATTCTTCTTCTGGGTATAACGAATGCCAAACACCAGCGCGGCCACCAGCAATAAGGTAAAAAACAAAGCACCTGAACCGAACGGCAGGCCAAAAGTATTTACAAACGAAAGTTCAAATACGCCCGCTATGGTTGGCAAGCCTGGCACGATGAAATCATTGATGAACAACACAATGGCAACGCTGATAAACAACGCAGTCACAATACCCCAAAACGTGGGTTTGAATTTTTTGAAATAATAGATCAGACCTAAGGCTGGCACCGTTACAAGGTTAAGCATGTGCACGCCAATGGAAAGACCCATCATGTAGGTTACCAACAACAGCCAACGATTGGCCTTACTTTCGTCTTCAATTACATCCCACTTTAATACGCCCCATACTACAAACGCGGTAAAGAAAGATGACATCGCATAGACTTCCGCCTCTACTGCAGAGAACCAAAATGAATCGGAGAAGGTGTAGGCCAAAGCACCAACGGCACCTGCGCCCATCAGCATCCAAATTTGATTTTCCGTAAGGTCTTTCTCAGCCGGGTTGCCTATCATTTTGCGGCCAAATAGCACGATGGTCCAAAACAAAAACAGAATGGTGAAAGCGCTTGCCAGTACGCTCATAAAGTTGATCCAGTAGGCCACTTGGGTGACATCGCCAAACGCGAGAAAGGAAAACATTCTACCCAACAACAAAAACAGAGGTGCCCCTGGTGGGTGTGGCACTTGTAGCTTATACGATACCGCAATAAACTCACCGCAGTCCCAGTAGCTGGCGGTTTCCTCCATGGTGAGCCAATATGTAATCAGGGCCACGGCAAACATGGCCCAACCGGTAATGTTGTTTATCTTTTGAAACTTCATAATTGGAAATGAAGGGGCGAAAATAGGGAAATAAACGCAGTTTTTGGTTCTTGGTTTAACAACGACTTTGAAAGGAAAATTATATCGACAAAGTCTTGTAATTATTCACTCGATTGGGATACTGATAGGCAGAAAAAAGAGTGCATTTGTAAATTATCCACGAATCCCTACTTTTGCCGTGCTTCCGCGAATAAAAAGAATGAAAAAAGAGGTAAAAAGGCATATTTCAATGGCTGTTGGCATATTGGCCGTAGCTGTGATTGTGCTGACCCAATCTTTTTATCAGCCAACGCACATCACACAAAAGAAAGATGCAGGGACCGAGCAGACGGGCGCCAATAGCAAGACGGTTGTAAGCGCGCCATCTGATTTGAGCAACCCCACCAACGGTGGCGCTGTGCAATCGCATACCCCTGGCATCATTGACGAAATATCGCCTAGCCCTAAGCCTGAAAAAATCTCACAGGTGGTGCGTAAAACCACCATTCAGTTTTTCAAAACACTGTTCCGGGCATTTATCTCGCCCAACGCGCCCTAATTGTAGCCTTTAATTCTCAAGTTCAACAATCTGCCGTATTGGGGGTTGTCTTCTGTTTATCTATTTATTAATTCTCAATTTTCTTACTCATCATTTTATGAAAAACAAAGGAGTCGTAGTAGTACTCACCGTACTCATCACATTGTTGTGTTTGTACTACTTGTCATTCACATTTATTTCGCGCGGCATCCGCGAAGATGCCATCAAATATGCCACTTCAAAAGATGGATCGGTTGATCTTTCCAAGAAGCAACGTTACCTCGATTCGCTCTGGAACAAGCCCGTGCTCAACCTGTTTGGTGCTGAGTACACCTACAAGCAAATCAAAGAATCTGAGCTAAACCTTGGGCTTGACTTGCAAGGCGGTATGCACGTGGTGTTAGAAATTTCACCTGCAGATATCATCCGTGGGTTGAGCGACAACAACCAAGACCCTGCATTTATTGCTGCATTGCAAAAGGCCAATGAACTAGAAAAGAAAAGCACCGACAGCTACAGCAGTCTGTTCTACCAAGCGTATAAAGAAGCGAATCCCAACGCAAAGCTTGCTCCTTTGTTTGCGTCAACGGCTAACAAAGAGCGTGTGAAAATTACTGATGCCGATGACAAGGTGCTAAAGTTCTTAGATGAAGAAATTGAAAACGCGATTGAACGATCATTCACCATTTTGAAGACGCGTATCGATCAGTTTGGAACTTCACAACCCAACATTCAACGTCTGCAAGGCACCAAGCGTATTCAGATTGAGATTCCCGGAGCCGATAACCCACAGCGCGTGCGAAAATTATTGCAAAGCGCAGCTCGCTTAGAGTTTTGGGAAGTGGTAGAGCCTGCCATGGATATGCAATTAAGCACAGCACTGACGGCTATTAACCAAAAGTTGATCAAAGAACAAAACGAGAAGAAAACTACCGATTTAGGTAGCACGAGCACGACTGCACCAGAAAAGGCAGCGGCAAAAACTGGTACCACCAAATCTGCGCTTGAACAAGCGTTGAGCAAAGTGGATAGCAGCGGTACCAACAAGTTAGATTCATTGCGTGCAGCTACTACTTCTCCGCTTTTTGCGTTGAGCAATCCGCCCATGGCATTCCGCTATGACCTGAAAGACACTTCAGCGATCAACCAAATATTGAAGCGTGAAGACATCAAGGCGCTATTCCCCAGAAACATATTTGCACGCTGGGATGTAAAAGCAGACAACCAAACCGTGCCGGGTGCCGAGCTATTGCAGTTAAACTTTTTGACTGCGAACCGAAGCGGCAAGCCGCTGTTGAGTGGCGAAGTAATCAATGATGCTCGTTTGGCCAGCGATGAATTTGGTCGCCCGGCTGTGAGCATGACCATGAATGCGTCTGGTTCAAAAGTATGGGCGAAGGTGACGGCTGCAGCTTCTGCAAAACAACCTCGCGGAAGAATTGCCATTGTACTCGACAACTATGTGTATACTGCTCCCAGCGTAAATGGCGAAATTCCAAATGGTAACTCGCAAATCAGCGGAAACTTCACGAGCGAAGAAGCAAAAGATTTGGCGAACGTGTTGAAGGCAGGATCATTGCCCGCTCCTACTCGTATTGTGGAGAGCGCGATCGTGGGTGCATCGCTGGGTAAAGTAGCGCAGAACCAAGGTTTCATCTCTATGGCATGTGGTTTGGCCATTGTAGTCATCTTCATGGTAGCCTATTACTCAAAAGGCGGCTGGGTGGCTAACCTGGCTTTGCTGTTCAACATCTTCTTTATTTTGGGGATTCTGGCACAGCCTACCATTGGTGCTGCACTCACATTGCCGGGTATTGCAGGTATCGTGCTTACCATGGGTATGGCAGTAGACGCAAACGTATTGATTTACGAGCGCATTAAGGAAGAGCAACGCCAAGGCCGAAAATTACTCGATGCCATCCGCAAAGGATATGAACGCGCGTTCTCATCTATCTTCGACTCTAACATCACAACGTTTTTGACTGCGATGTTCTTGTTTATTTTTGGACAAGGGCCATTGAGAGGATTTGCTGTGGTATTGATGATCGGTATCGCCACTTCATTCTTCTCAGCAGTTTACATTTCACGTGTCATCATTGAGTGGATGACCCGCAAAGGCGAAGAATCGAAAATCAGTTTTGAAACCGGATTGGCCAGCGGTGTGCGCGAGCGCAAGCACTTCAACTTTATCGGTAACCGCAAAATCGCCTACATTTTCTCAAGCACGGTAATTGTAATTGGATTTGTATTAATTGCGATACAAGGTTTGAACTTAGGTGTAGACTTCAAAGGCGGCCGTTCATACAAGGTAACTTTCAACAAGCCAGTAGTAGCGACTGACATGAGGGTTTCACTTGCGCAAAGTTTCCAAAACTCAAGCACTGAAGTAAAGAACTTTGACAGCGACCGTGTAATGAAGGTGACCACTTCTTACCTGATCGATGACGAAACAGATGCAGCTGACGATAAAGTGCGCGCTGCCTTGATTGAAGGTGTGAAAAAATTCAGCGGCCTTGAGTACGCTGAAAATGACGCCACTGTGGATGACAAACATTTTGCAATCTCGTCTTCCTCGAAAGTAGGCGCTACCATTGCAGATGATATCAAAGATTCGGCTTTTGAAGCAGGCTTGTATTCTATTATCGCAATTTTCTTGTATATCCTAGTTCGCTTTAGAAAATGGCAATACAGCACAGGTGCGATTGTTGCGTTGATCCACGATTCGTTATTTGTATTTGCTACTTTCGGTATTTGTCGTGCGATTGGTATTTCTTTTGAAATTGACCAAGTGTTTGTAGCAGCGGTGCTGACCGTAATTGGTTACTCGATCAACGACACGGTAATTATCTTTGACCGTATCCGTGAGTTTATCAACTTCGGTTCATCGCACGATCGCAAGCAGATTTTTAACGATGCGATCAATAGCACGCTGAGCCGAACGCTCATTACCTCAGGCACAACATTGATTGTGGTAGTAGTGTTGCTATTCTTCGGTGGCGAAGTATTGCGAGGCTTTTCATTTGCGTTGTTCATCGGCATTGTGATCGGTACTTACTCGTCCATCTTTATTGCCGCACCAATTGTGATTGACTTCGACAAGAAGGAAGAGGCAAAGCCAGAGTTGAAACCAGCAAAAGCATAGTGCTCCTGCACAAAGAAAGAAAAGCTGCTCGCAAGGGCAGCTTTTTTTATGCTTCTAATTTCCAAACTAAGCTTAGGCAGCAACTATACGGTCAGATTTCAATACTTAGAGCCTCTCTGCCAGCACGATGGCAGCTCCTTTATCCAACATGTTGGGTAATTCACCGAGGGCAATTTCGAGTTTAGCGTAGTCAGCGGTACGGTTATTCTCTAATCGATCAATAGCCAATTCGGTAGCCAACACCAATGCCTTCGGCACCATTGCTGAGGGTTTAAACTGTTTCCAGCAATACAACGCTTTGTCGAGATCGTGTTTTGCAAACGCATAGAAAAAAGCTGCTTCGCACCAAACTACGTTCTTGATACCATCTGGCATTGCATCAATTTCGTTAACATAATCTAACAAATGTTGCTCGGCCGCTTCAAGATCGCCTTTGTCCCACGCAGCTTGATGAAAATACCCGTGCACATAAGCCCCAAAAGGCGCATTCAGTTTTTTTGCCAGGGCACTCGCCTCTTCGAGTTCGGCCCAATTAAGTTGTGACGGCCGTAGCCCACCTGTTGTTTCCGAAACAATTTTCAAGATTAACAGCTCAAAACGCGATACGTCTCCTCCTCGTTGCAAGTTCAAAATCCTGCCACCATCAGACGTAAAGCCACCTGCATGAAACGGCAGAGCCGTTAACCAGAAAATCAAAAATGAAATTGCCGCGATCATTACAAACACATAGGAAACGGTTGCCGGTGTTGACATTTTGAATAAAAGAAAGGCAAAAAGCGTCAACAAAAAACTTGCTACAGGGCCACCTGCTGCATAAATGAGGAAACGCTTTTTTAAGTTATCTGTGCCGGTAGGAAGGCAAATCACCATGCCACCTGCGGTGTTCACGTTCTTATTCCATTTAAATTTCCAACCGTCCTGCTCTTTTTCCCAGAGAAATGGGCCAATAACATACATTCTGAATTCGAATTTTTGGGAGATGCCCGCAACCGCGTGCCCCAACTCGTGAAAGCCAATCACGAAAAAGAAAACGGGGATTGCTGCAATGCCGCAACTCAAGAGGACTTCATCTGGCAACTCTCGGCCCGCCTTCATTCCATAGTATGCAGATGCAAAACCAATCCCACCGCCCAAAACCATCCCCACAGCAATCTGAAAAATCTTTGACCTTTTCTTTTGACGCATAAACAGCTTTTACCTATTGGTAGCACAACCAGGCCAACAATTACAATGGCACTCACCAGAGCAACCTAGTCAACCACGAGACGCATTAGATCCGAATTGCCAATCCACAACAAAAAATAGGGTTGTGGCTGATTCTTCTCTTTCATAACCAAGAGGAAGGGCTTGTCAAAAACAAGATTCTTTACTGGCGGTTCCGGAATAGCGAAAAGTACCCGTAGCTCGGAAACCGACTCGAGCGAGACGCCCGACTCGTTCAAAGAAAAGTTTATGGCCTGTGTGGCATCCGAAATTGTGTATTTCTCAAAACCCCTGTTCAACAATTTCAATCCTGTAATATCTTGAAACTCCTTCTCAAAATTCAAGTCGATATGTGGGATTCGAATGTTGTCATTGTCCTGCATATATTCTAAATGACCCTCTTTTACCCGTTTCATAACCGTCAAATATGTTTCTATAAGAGTTTTACTCGGCTCTACCTTCGCAAAATAGATTTCATCAAAATCATTATCAGTTTCAATTTGAAAGATAAAGTCATTTGGGTTGCGATAATCAAAGATTCTTAGCTTAC
Organism: Bacteroidota bacterium; assembly: GCA_018267275.1. GTDB lineage: Bacteria > Bacteroidota > Bacteroidia > Cytophagales > Cyclobacteriaceae > ELB16-189. The sequence goes on from JAFDYV010000003.1 coordinate 543,642, forward strand.
TACGGTATACTGGATTACGCCAAGGGTGTTTCAGTCCAAAGAAACTGACAGACTTGTCACCCATGAATCGCAACTTTTCACCAGAAAAACTCTCATCTAGTTCCGAAAAAAAATGAACCTTTTTGTTAAGGTATGAATACGCGCAAATATCGAATGGACTACCAGAAGTCTTGGGTTTGAAACTCAAGCTAAATTTTTTGAAAACTTGAGACTGAAATTTTGATTGAACACTGTCTCTAGCAAAACCAACGCCTAAGCAAACAAATTCTTTACTTACGCTTTTGTTATTGCTCTCATTTAGACTGTTAACCCATTCCACTGGTCTTGATAACTGGATAGGAGATTTGATTATACTATCCCGAAGTTTGTACCAACTCATTTCAAACGATGAGCAGTAAACAACGTTCCTATTTTTTTCAATTCTCGCATCAGCTGTTGGAGCAATGACGGTATTTCTTGGTACATTTTCCCGATTGAGTTGTCCCACCGGTTGGGCGTATGCTTTTGCAACTACCGTGATTAACAAAATACCCAAACACAACAACCTTTCCATTTTATTTTCTGTTAACTCTACTAAAGATAATATATTTAGGTCGTTTTTGTCTCATCCCAAACAAAAATCGCATCACATTAAAGGGTCGAATCAATAAAACATAAATCGCCAGGCAACTCGCCAATGTGAGAAAGCAAATTGACCAATACTTGGCTGCAATCGACCACGGGAGTTGACATATGTAATAGCCAATGGCGATGATCACAGTTTGGTGCAAAATATAAAACGGGTAAAGTCCTTCACTGATTTTTGAAAGCCAAGGGTGTGACTTGTTCAAATAATGCTGGCCATAGGCGATAATGGTAATGACAGTGAACCAGCTTACGAAGATTCCGGTTCTGTTAAAAAAATCTTCCATTGTTCTTTCATCCCACGGCAAATGTATCAATCCACGAAAGTGAAAATAACAACCATAAAAAGGAACCAGTGAAATGATGGTGGCCACCAACAAGTATTTTCGGTTGTTGCCGATGGCTTTCCAAAGTTGAGGGATGGAATAGCAAATAATACCCATTAGGAAAAAGCAGAAATAAAAAACAAAGAATGCCCAATCATGTGTGAGGTCGTGGGTCTCTTCTGGAAAAAATGGTCGTAACAGAAACTGACTATTCAAAATCAAAATGGAAGGAATGAAAAGCAACGCGGCCGGTGATGACAACAACCACTGACATTTTTGCTTAAAGTTTTCTGACTTGGGCGAACGAAGATATTTCAGAAAAGGCAAAGCCAACAATGAATAAATGAAGAGATACAAAATAAACCACAAGTGATGCCAACTTAAACTGCCCCCTTCTGGGTATGGCTTAAATTGAAAAACGGTTTTATAAAACTCCCAGTAGCTGGCATACTGGCCAATCCGCTCATAATAAATCTGCGGAGGCACAATCACCAACATCCCAAAAATCAATGGAATGAACAAACGCTTCAATCGCTCCACGCGAAACTGGCCCGGAGTTCGTTTGCCCAGAGCAATGTATGTGCCCGCACCTGAGATGAACAAGAGCAATGGCATTCTAAAGTAATGCGACCACACCATCCAATATTGAAAGGAGTAGGTCAGTTCATTATTCTTCACATGCCAACCCCAATGGTTGAACCACATGCCCGTGTGGAAGAAAAGTAAGATGGCGATGGCGATGACTCGCAGCCAGTCGAGGTCGTGAGCCCTGCCGTTAGAAATGATTAGTCCTTGGTTCATATTCGTTTCTTGTTTGTGCAAAGAAACGGGCAGAACCTACGGTAGTAAGGCTGTTTTTATCGGCTAGAAGGCCGATTTTATAAAGTCGAACGGTTTTGGCAATAAAGATGAGCCCTCAATGCATCCACTAGCTTACTTTTTTAAAACGCATGATGGCAAAGAGGGGCACATAAACAAATCCTAAAATCGCTGCCGCGATCATATACAACTCGTTTCCGCCCGGATAGTGAAGTATTTTGAAAAGCGACCCAAAAATAATGGCCATACACGCCAGCGTCCCTGATACATAAAGAATCACTTTCATAAAGATTATTTTGAACCAAATTTCATAAAAAAACAATCAATTGCTTCGCCACTCGCCTGGTGTTTTGCCCGTCAGTTTCTTAAATGCTGTGTTGAAAGACGATTTCGAATTGTAACCCACTTGCTCTGCAATCTCTTCGACTTTAATGTTGGGTTGATCTTTCAATAATTGCTTGGCCTCCTCTACGCGGTATTCAGCGGTCATTTCAAAAAAGGTTTTGCCCAACCCCTCATTGATTACTTGCGAAAGCTGGTGCGTGGAAATCTTGAGTTGAGTGGCTAGGTCGGGAAGTGAAAACTCCGCCCTCAAAAAAGGCTTCTCCGATTTCATCAAGGCTGACAATTTTTCAAGTATTGCTTTCTGGTCTTGCATAGAGAGAGAGGAACTTTTGTATTTCTGCGGTTCCGAAAGATTGGGTTGCTTGAAAAATCCCGACTGGCGCACTACTTGAAAGCTGATGAGGTAAATCGGCACTGTCATGTATGCAGCAAACAGGTGGTCGCCCGTATCATCTTTATTGATGAGCTTCACCACAAGAATGATTAAAGTAACAATCAAAACCTGCAGCAGCGATGACCGGAGTTTCTTGAATGATTCCTGCTCTGTTTTCCAAAATGATTGATTCCTCTTTCTGAATGCGTGAAGAATCGTCCAAAAACCCAACAAAACATAAATCGTCATGTGAGTTAAGATGAAATGCGAATGATAAGGTGGGTTGAAAAAATCCTCCTCGACATCCATAAAGGAAAGCCCTGCGGGATGATAGGCTCCAATCCATGCATTGTACTTTACCGCATTGCCCTGCATGAAGAAAGGCAGTTGCAGTATCAACCAAACTATTGCGGGTAAAAAATGCAAATACCACTTGTTTCCCGTTTTGCCATCAATCAGGCAAACAACCATCAAGTAAAACGAGGGGCCAATCAAAAAAGCTAGCGACTCGGAATAATCTACCAGCCACAGTGCATTTACGATAAAACCTGTGTAACAAAGCAAAATCTCAAAACAGCAAGCGGCCAACGCGGCTATCATCAATCCCTGAAAGAAATTAGCCTGCACCTTTCTGTTTTCTTTCGAAAAGAAAAACAGGCAGAGAAAAACCGCCTGAACAATTCCTAAGAAAATGAAGATTGCGTAGAGATCTATTTCGTGAACCATGAATTATTAACAGAATGTGCAAAGTAATATATTTGAAGCATGTCAGCACAAATTTTAAAAGCAATCTTGACCGATGCGCCCACCATCAATCAACTTGTAAATTCCGCCTACCGAGGGGAAGGCTCTAAGCAAGGCTGGACCACCGAAGCCGATTTGCTGGATGGCACACGCATTGATGAAGCAGCCGTAGCCGACTTGCTTGCAAAACCAGATACCACGATACTTAAATATGTAGAAGACAACCTTATTCTGGGATGTGTAGAGCTACGGAAAGAAAAAGATAAATTGTATCTCGGCATGTTATCAGTCGCGCCCAATACACAAGGCAAGGGCATCGGCAAGAAGTTGCTACTAGCGGGCGAAGAACATGCCAGGTCTCTTGGCATTCGTACCATGATGATGACCGTGATTTCGGTACGAAAAGAGTTGATTGATTGGTATGTTCGTCATGGTTATCAACTTACGGGCGAGCGCAAACCTTTCGTAGTGCCCGACACGCGGTGGGGGATTCCAAAACAAACGTTGGAGTTTGTTGTGCTTGAAAAGCAACTCACTTGAGCATTATTTGTCAATTCATCGCTTAAGATTTTTCTTCAATCCAAAAGGAACACCAAATGCTCCACACCAATCGTCTCCTTCAATCCACTTCGCCTTACCTGCTGCAACATGCGCACAACCCGGTAGATTGGTATGAATGGGGCACAGAAGCATTGACGAAGGCCAAGCAAGAAGATAAGCCGATTTTGTTAAGCATCGGCTACTCATCGTGCCACTGGTGCCATGTAATGGCGCACCAGAGTTTTGAAGACAAAGACATTGCCGCCATCATGAACGAGCATTTTGTATGCATTAAACTCGACCGTGAAGAACGACCCGACATTGACCACATTTACATGGAAGCAGTGCAGGCCATGGGGCAAAATGGTGGTTGGCCATTAAATGTTTTTCTCACTCCCACACAAAAACCTTTTTTTGGCGGTACCTACTTCCCGCCCAAAAATTGGGCTCAGTTACTCATCCAAATCAGTAAAGCTTTTAAAGAGAAACGAATAGACATTGAAAAATCGGCCGATGAATTAGGTACACACTTGAACGTGAGCGACCTGCAACGATTTCAAAAAGCAGAAGCGCCCGTTCAACCGTCCTTCGCCAAAAATATGTTGGCCACTTTACAAAAACGTTTTGACTTTACGTGGGGCGGTATCGACAAAGCGCCAAAGTTTATTATGCCGTCTACTTGGCTGTTACTGCTTCGGTGCCATCAGCTTACACGAGAACCGCAAGCGTTGGAAATGCTTCACCTCACTTTGAAGCGCATTGCACAAGGCGGAATCTATGATCAAATTGGTGGCGGATTTGCGCGCTACTCGGTAGATGGCGAATGGTTTGCTCCTCATTTCGAAAAAATGTTGTACGACAATGGCCAGTTGCTCACGCTGTATGCGGAAGCATTCCAATTAAGCCGCGATCCCGAATACAAATCTACTATCTATCAAACCGTAGCATGGCTCGAGCGTGAAATGATGCATCCGGAAGGCGGCTTCTACTCGGCACTGGATGCGGACAGCGAGGGAGAAGAAGGAAAATTCTATACATGGACTTGGCAAGAATTGAACGAAGCGCTCGGTGACGATGTAGAAGTAGCGGCTGAGTTTTATCAGATTGACGAAACGGGAAATTGGGAGCATGGAAAAAATATTTTGATTCGTTCGGACGAAACATTTATAGACGCAACCATGGCAGGCCGTGTTCATGAAATCAACCAGAAACTTTTTGAATACCGTACGAAAAAAATACGGCCCGGATTAGACGACAAAATATTGACGAGTTGGAATGCGATGACAATTGTAGGATTGGTTGATTGCTATCGCGCATTTGCTGATGCCCAGTTCCTAAAACTTGCCGAAAACGCCATCCGATTCATCGAGCAGAAAATCACGAAAGAAGGTGTGGTTTATCGAGCGTTTAAAGGGAAACATTCGGCAACCCCCGGCTTTTTAGATGACTACGCTTACTTAATTCAAGCCTATACCGCTCTTTATCAAGTTACCTTTAACGAGCAATACTTAGACCAAGCTCGTTTCTTTACGGAGCGAGTGACGAAAGACTTTTATGACGAACAAGAAGGTTTTTTCTTTTACTCTGCTCATTCAGCCGAGTTGTTGATTGCGCGAAAAAAAGAAATCTTTGATAACGTTATCCCTTCATCCAATGCAGTGATGGCGCGAAACCTTTTCCACCTTGGCACGCTACTGGCGCGAGAAGAATGGAAAGAACTGGCACAACAAATGGTAAATCGCCTGGCGCATTTGATTGAATCTGAACCGGTATACATGTCGCACTGGGGAGTAACAGCATTGGAAATGGTGAATGGCCTGGCAGAAGTAGTGATAGTGGGCAAAGAAGCCGATGAAATACGAGCGAAGCTGCAGCAACATTTTATTCCGTTCGCGGTAACGCTTGGCACAACTTCAAAAAGTGAACTTGCTTTGCTGAAAGATCGCGAAGCAATGCGGGACACCATATACGTGTGTCGCAATCAAGTGTGTCAACTCCCGGTGCATTCGGTGGAGGAAGCGTTGCAACAGATTACAAAGTTCTAACGGCTTTCCATTATCTTCACTTCAAAAAAATGCTATGAGGCAAATTGTTCCATTGATTCTTTTGTGGACTGTTATCTTTTGGTGGGGTTGTAAACCGCATCCAAAACCAGCGTCTCTAGTTGAAAAAGTTGATTCGATCATGAAATCAGTGCCTGACTTTTCAGGCGTGGTGTTGGTGGCCGACTCTGGAAAATCGATTTATCACAAAGCCTTCGGCTATCGCAACTTTGAAACCAAAGAGCCCAACGATACTACAACCATTTTCGAATTGGCCTCGGTTTCTAAACAGTTTACTGCAGCCATCATTCAACTGCTCGAGCAGGAAGGGGCATTGGGCTATGATGAACCAATGGATAAATATTTGAAGGGTATCCCCTACCCCGGCATCACTATCCGCCATTTGCTGACGCATACTTCGGGTTTGCCCGATTACCAAGCAATTATGGATGCCCATTGGGACAAATCAAAGGTGGCCGACAACAATGACATCATTGAATACCTCATCAAGTATCACCCTGCTAAACGCTTTGAACCGGGTGAGAAATACGAGTACAGTAATACAGGGTACGTGTTACTTGCCAGCATAGCAGAGCAGGCAAGTGGCCGTGATTTTATTGAGATGTGCCAAACAGCCATCTTTCAACCATTGCTAATGACATCCACCAACATTCGCACCTTAAATGAAAAAAAGTCCATCATCAATTTTGCTTGGGGGCATCTGTATGTTGACGATATGCAGCGCTATGTGCGAGCCGATTCATTTCCTTCTTCCAACTATACCATTTGGTTGGGTAATCGAAAAGGTCCGGGGCGTATTAGTTCCAACACCACAGACTTACTAAGATGGGATCAAGCGCTGTACTCAGAGCGAATTTTAACGAACGCGTCCAAGCAGCAAGCTTTCTCTCCGATGAAGTTGAAGAATGATTCAACCTCAAACTATGGGTTTGGTTGGGACTTAAAGAATGACTCAAAATTAGGACGGATTGTGTCACACAATGGCGACAACCCCGGATACAAAACCATCATCGTTCGATTCATTGACCAAAACAAAACGATTATCGTTTTAAGTAACAATGCACATTCAAAATTCAATGAGTTAGTAAAAGGGCTCACGTCAATTCTTTCAAAAGGCTAATCGGATAAATTTGGCAGAAAATACCGGAAACGAATGACACACCGCCTCACACTTACAGAAGTAGAAAACGCGCATCGCGCCATAGACCCGGTTTTTTTGAACACCCCTCAATATGAGTGTGAGCCATTGAGTCAGCATTTGGGTTGTCGTTTGATATTGAAGATTGAGACGATGAACCCGATCCGTTCTTTTAAAGGGCGTGGTGCTGATTGGTTATTGTATAAATCTACTGAAAGCCAAATAATCTGTGCGAGTGCCGGAAACTTTGGCCAAGCTGTCGCTTACTCCTGTCGTAAGAAAAAAGTAAAGTGCACCGTGTATGCCAGCACCACTGCCAATGCTTTTAAAGTGCAACGCATGAGAGATTTGGGTGCAGAAGTGATTTTGTTTGGAGACGACTTTGACACTGCTAAGCAAGAGGCTAAACGGGTAGCGGCAGTAAACAATGTTCGCTTTGTAGAAGACAGCAACGATATTGAAACATTGGCAGGCGCTGGCACGATGGGTTTGGAATTGTTGAAGCTTCCCTTTGCGTTGGATGCATTGCTGGTGCCTTTGGGCAACGGTGCACTGTTAAATGGATTAGCTCGCATAATAAAAGAACGCAGCCCAAAAACAAAAATGATTGCGGTGCAGGCAGCGGGGGCTCCGGCCATGGTGGAGTCTTGGCAGCAAGGAAAACTGGTAGCGCACGAAAAAGTGAGCACAATAGCCGATGGCATTGCCGTGCGCCTTCCTGTGGCGCAGGCGTTGACTGATATGAAAGAGTTGGTAGATGATGCACTATTGGTGCAAGAGCAAACTATCATCCGCGCGATGAAGTTATTGCACACACAGGCTGGCATCTTAAGCGAGCCTTCAGGCGCTGTGGGGGTGGCAGCACTTTTAGAAAACAAAAAAATGTTTTCAAATCAAACAGTCGCCACCATCCTCTGCGGAAGCAATTTAACAGAGGAGCAGATTAACACGTGGATAACGGACACTAGATACTAGCATCTAGTATCTAGCACCCAGCATCCAGTTTTAAATCTTTACACCCTTCCACTTGCCTCTTCTGAAAACAATAATCCCAGCCACGGCCATCAATGATTCTGCCAAGGCTATTGCAATAAAAACTCCTTTGGCCTCCCAGCCCAATTCAATGGCAACAAAGTAGGCGAACGGAATTTGGAACACCCAAAACCCGAGCACATTTAAAATGGTTGGCGTGTAGGTGTCGCCCGCTCCGTTCAACGCTTGCATCACCACCATGCCATAACCATAAAATACATAACCGAGACTAACATATCGTAAGGCTTGTACTCCATAGGCCAACACTTCTTCTTGTTGTGTGAAAATCCCGATGATCCACGGTGCTGCTGTCAAAAACAAAATCATTACCAGCACCATAAAAAATGCATTGTAGTAAGCCGCTCGCCACACAGAAGTTTCTGCCCGCTCGGGCTGTTGGGCTCCCAAGTTTTGTCCCACCAACGTAGCGCCTGCGTTAGCCAATCCCCACGAGGGTAACAGCGTGAAAATGAAAATCCGTATCGCGGTGGTGTAACCAGCCACGGCATTGTCGCCAAAGTTGCTCATCAGTTTCATTAAAAAAATCCAGCTTGCCGAGCCAATAATAAACTGTAAAATGCTACCGCCCGATACCTTTACTACATTCAAAATAATGGCGCCATTGATAGCAAGCTTATCGATGCCTAGCTTGATGATACTTTTGCCATTCAACAAAAAGTACAATTGAAACAGCACGCCCACGCCCCGGCCAATGTTGGTGGCAATGGCGGCACCTTCTACACCCATGGAAGGAATCGGTCCCCAACCGAAAATAAAAATGGGATCCAAAATCATATTGAGGATGTTCGCCAACAAAAGTGATTTCATGGCAATGGCGGCATTGCCTGCGCCTCTAAAAACTGCGTTGATTAAGAATAGAAGTGTAACCGTGTAGTTACCTGTGAACATCCAAAAGGCATAACCGGAACTCGAATTCAACACCGCTTGCGAGGCGCCCATCAACGCCAAAATTTCTTTGTAGTAAAAAAAACCAATCACGCTGATCACAAAAGCAATAGCCAACGCAAGATAGATTGCCTGTACTGCAGCGATGCTTGCTCCTTTAAAATCCTTTTCGCCCACCCTGCGTGCTACAATGGCGGTAGCTCCCATGCCCAAGCCCATGGCCAAAGAATACAAAATACTAAGAACTGATTCGGTATAACCGACCGCAGCCACCGCATCGCTACTATTGAGTTTGCTAACAAAGAAGATATCCACTACCGCGAAAATGGACTCCATGCCCATCTCCACAATCATGGGAATCGCCAACAGAAAAATTGCACGATTGATGCTGCCTTCGGTGAAGTTCTGTTCTTCACCTTTTATGGCCTTTATGAATAATCGAAAAATAGAATCTTTTTGAGTTGAAGCTGTCATTTGGTTTGAATAAAATAATGTAACACATGACCCATCGGGGCCACCATTAAAGTTTCGGCAAGAAATTGAATAACATCCCACATCCAAAGAAATTTGGATTGCCAAATGGGAATGTTAGAATGCAAGCTTCATCGGCTGTAAAATTATTGAGTTCAAATATCACGAATAACGTTGAATAAAGTTTCAAAGTTGGTCGAGAAATTTCAACAAAAACTCTTTCGGGTTACTTAGCCAAAACGAGCTTTCCTTGTTGGATGTAGTTTTTACCGGCCACCAAAACACTGAGCTTGTAGATGTAAAATCCGTTGGGCATGGCATTTCCATCTTCATCTCGGCCATCCCAAGCTAACTGGTTAATGCCGACTCGGAAGAGATCAACATCTTGGGTGGCAAACGTCTGAAGTCTTCGTCCATCAAGTGTAAAAATCTGGAGCGAAAATTCGGAGGGTAGTTCGCTGCCACTCAGAATAAAGTTGAAGTAAAAGCGATCGCCCGAAGGATTGGGAAATACACTACGCAATTCCAACGCATTCACTTCTGCAACTCTAAAAGTCACTTCATAGGGTCGGCTACCCGCGCTGTTGCCGGAGGCATCTTGCGCTTGCACGCGCAACAAATAAGTGCCTGCCGCTAATGCAATCGGATTAAAGTTTACGGTAAACTCAGATTGCGCGGTCGCTGCCGACCAATTGATGTCAGGCCTTGAAAAATAAATCGGTTGAAAACTGCAATTGGCACAATCTGCCTTCAAAAAAATGCTTATGCCCGTAGTATCAGATTTGAATAAGAACTTGTTTTCATCTTTCAATACAATCAGCACTTTTGGATTGGGTGAAACAAAGTCGTTATTCACCAATTGGCGGCCGTCCACCAACACCTCCAACACTGGCGGTGTGTTGTCGCGCTGTACATTCATAAACTGTGATAACAACAACGCGTTGTTGTCATAGTAAACTTCTGGAAGCACGCGCGGGTTGGCAAAAACTGACACATCATTTATACCCACCTTTCCACGGGTCGATAACTGTACATCAAATTTTGTGCTGTCGCCAGGTTTGGGTGCAGCTATCACCAACATCGGTTGGCGCGGTAGGTTTGCAGCCTGAGAAACTGCCTGGGCATCGACTTGAATTTGGCCTCCAAAATTTTTTGAAGAGATATTGACAAAAGCAAAGGCAAGTGATACCGACTGCCCCTCTTGCACAGTAAAGGGACTCACGTTTCCGCGATAGACCAAAATTCCTTCAGCTACCGATTCGTAGGTTACAAACCACTTTTTCAATTCAACGGGCGTGAGGTTAATGAGGTCTTGCATTTTTAAAACCACTCGAAGCAATGGATACTTACTCGCATCGACAGTAGAGAGTGAGGTAGCATTTACGATGTTGTCAAACAGTAAGCTCTCCCGTCCATTTAAGTCCACACCATATACTTGGAAATAAAATGAATCCCCTGGCGCTGCCTGCGTAATCTGAGGAACGAAGTTGAACCACTTGTTCGCGGGGCCAATCAATGGCGACTTCAAAATGCCATTTGAAAAACGAGCCGATACTTGTCGATTCACCACCAACGATTGTTGAACAGCTGGTGACGTAGCCGTGCGGAAAACCCGGGCGGTGCCAGCGGCTGCACCCTTGCGACCAAAAATCACTAACGGTTCACCATCTTGTAGTGCAGACCATTGCGAAAGATCAATTCCAAGCTCTGTAAGTTTATTTTTCAAATTAGCCGACCAAGTTGAATACAATGGGTTGCCAATTGAAAATAGTACTACTGAATCACTTTGGTTCAAATTTGAAATAGCCGCAATCAAGTCATCTCCTACCGCTGATTCCATTTCCGACAAGGCAAAACTGTTGATCACCTGTGGCTCGCGCCCACACGTGCGCGGGTCTTGAAAATTGAACGGTATGCCCGCATAGGGAACGCCCGTGTTCTTATCGAAAGCAATCATGTTAATAGTATTGTTTCGACAGGGCTGCCCCTGGGTACCCAAATTGTATTCGATGTTGTTGATCTTTACCGATGTAGTAGTACTCGGAGTGTAATTGCTACCATAAGCAGTAACAGACACGGGTATCACAGTCTCCAAGTATTTGAGTTTTCGTTCTTGCGCATCCTTTAATATTCCCTCTACACCATTTTCCAGCAACTGCGGAAACTGAAATTGCCCCCAACCTTCAGGGCCGTTGTTGATATAAGTAAATGAAGTGGTATTCCACTCGCTGCTTTCGCTTGAAGAGGGTTTATCCAAACGCGTGCGCCAATAATAGGTAGTGGAATCGCGTGTCAGTAAATTCAAAGATGTTTTAGCAACTACTTTTGCGTTCACAATGGCTGATTTAAGAAATGGGCTTGAAAAGTTTGCTGTCGTGTCTAACTCAAAGCGAAAGTCTCGCTTATCGCTTACCAAGTTTGTCGATTGGAACAAAAAATTAACGGAGGCTGAGTTAACGATTGCAAATGCGGACGGAAACAAATTTCTAGTTGCGTTGCTGGGAATCAACGTAGTGAAGACGGTGGCGTTGTTGAGTTTGTTGGTTTCGGCAATGGTGTTGGTAGGATCTAACGTAACGGTAAAAGTGTTTTGACCTCCACCACGTGGGTCACGCTTAATCTTGAACAGTAAAGTATCCTGGTTTCGCGTGCTCGGAAAAATTGAATCGTAAGTGATAGTTGAGTTATCGCTGAAGGTTCGCATTACACGAATCGGCAAAGGCTTGCCAGTAGTAGCGCCTGCGTTCTTCACTATAATCTTCAAACCAAAATTGCTACTCAACGCGGTGACAGGCGTACCATCCAACGATTGCAAAATAACTGAGTTATTATCTAACGAAAAATCAGGTTTCGCGGTCCCAAACAATTTCACTGCCGGATCGCCCAACATCATCATCTGCTGAATTTGTGTCACGCTGAAAATTGAATTGCCATACAGATTTAAATAAATCTTGGCAACTTCTTGCTGCACCTCTCCCAATCCGCGTTGTATGAACACCGAATCCGCAAAACCTACCTGATAGAATAGTTCAGAGTATGCTTTCAACGTATTGGCGAAACCAAACGAGGTGTGCGCAATAAAATTTCTCGCGCCTTTGTTCGATGACAAAATCCAATCTTCGCCAAATAAGGTTCCGTTAAGAAAAAATGCACCCGCATTGCAGCCGTTAATCAAAAACACCGGGTATTTGCCTGCATTGTTATATCCCATCACCGGATCTGATGCAAAGCCGATATCAATATCAATCGTGCCGGGCGATGAGTGCCCAAAAAAGGTGATCATATTCACACCCTTATTCACCTGATCTGCTACGTTGATCAACTGCACAGGATTGGGGTCGCGTTTGCTGATGGTGGCAACCGATGCACCCCAATAATTTGATTGTGCTATTTGTTTAAATCCGTCCACATAACTTCTAAATAACGGTAACTCAAAAGGCTGAATACCTCCGCTCAAATGCAATCCATTCTTTTTCCAAGTTTCAGCTATAGGGGCAGCTTCGGTTTCCTTTACTTTGCTGAGGTAGTTCGCCACTTGCAATGAATTGATCGCAGGTAATCGCCCGGTCGGCACCTTTGGATCAAACGTAGTTCCGCCAAGCCCTGCGGTAAAAGCCATGTCGGCACCGGGTATACCAGCCGAAGGGACAAAATCTTTCACTTCACCAACTGGAGGAGTTTTGCGTTGATAAGCAGAGTAGCCATTGATGTCGCGACCCTTTCCTATCAAAAACAAAAACTTTGGATTACCATTCGCGACCAAGAATTTCATGCATTCATAGATCGCCAACGAAGACGTTTCACCGTAGTTGAACTGATTGTAAAGTTGGTCCATCGTCAACACCAAAGTATCGTAACTGCCGCCTTGCACACTGGCGCGATAAGCTGCGTATGCCTGCACAGGGTTGGCATAACCACCGCCTGGCTTCATCAATAACTTATTTGAGATGATGATGAAATTAGATGCCCTGCCCGCCAGATTGCGAAAGGAAATGGGTTGAACGGTAGTTGAATTGGTTTGGCTTGCTGCAAAAATTTTTCGAGGTGCTAACGCGTTATTCAATACTGCGCTTACCGCACTACCGGCAGGCCGCGTGCCCACCATGTACACATTGTCTTTGTCCGTTACATCCCAAAGTCGCAACGAAGGTGCCGGGTTGTCGATTTCGATATACGATTTGTTGGTCGTGCTAGGATTGACGTAATAGTACTTCTCTGTAACAGCCGTACCGTTGAAGCTTTGAGGAAAAGTAACCATGGCATAACACATACTCATCTGAAAGCGGTTATTCCCCGCTGCTGATGCAGAGATGCGAATAGCGAGGGTGCCATCCGCAGCAATGTCGCTCCATTGTAGTTGTGTTGTGATAAGCTGTTTTTCGTAGCCGAAAAAGTTAAGATTGGCAACATTGCGCAAACTGTTGCCTACCAACACTTGCCCCACGTGTGGAAAGCCATCCATCCCAACCACCAGCAGTTCCAATTGCGGCTGGCCTGAGCCAGGCACTGTGTTCGTAACCAAGTTAATCACATAGTCCACCGACTCATTTTGCCGAATGGGTTGGCCTACCCAACCTTCGCCCTGATCAAAAAAAGTATTTTGTAGTTCATCGCCTTGTTTAAAACCGCCACTGTAATAATCAGCGGCTATCCTCATACGCTGCTCGTTGTGGCTCACCTCTTTTGGTATGTTGGTGACATTCACTTCAGAGAAAAGGTCCATTCGCTTTCCTGCAGGTGGTATGAGACGATAAGTAAGAAAATATGCTGCGGTGTCGCTGTAGAGATTGTAATAAGGATTTAGTTGGGCTGATGCAGGTTGATACAACTTTTGATCGAGGGTGCCATCGTTGCGCTTACCAAAGAACTCGATGAAATCATTGGTGTTGAACACCGCATCAGCTTCGCCCTGCACAAAAATCGCCTGCTCTACGCCACGGTGAAAAACTTGAATCAATCGCGGGTCAACTGATCCTACAGGGAAGTTCGCGGCTTGCAAATCCGAAAACGTAATGCGATAGATGCCATCTTTGGCAACTGGTATTTTATAATACTGCTGGTTGAAATTAATCCAACTATTGGCGGTTTGGCCGGGCGCTTGCAAGTTGGCGAGTAATGTGACTGCAAGGCACATGCTACACGCCACAAGCTTTCTATCACCTAACCAACTACAAATTGCTTCGTTCAAAGCGCTTAAAGCTTGAGGCTTGCAGCCTAAAGCCACTGAGACGGTGCTCATCAATTTCCTCAACAAGGCGCTAGCCATTGATCGCGTACAACACATTAAGTCTATATCCAACTTCAAAAATAGTGGTAACAGGCCACACTAGCTATTTGCCATTCAAAAATGCAAAGTCGATTTCCTTTGAAATGTAGCTTTCAAAACTCATCAAACATCACTACTTTCCAAGAAAAACGCCTCCGACACACTATGAAAACCATCTGCATCGCCTTTGCTTTTCTCTTGTCAAACCTCTCTTCGTTGCTTGCCCAAAATCTCAAAGTAACAGGCGAGAAAGACAAACAACTTGTGCTACAAGAACTCGGGAAAAAATACCCTGCTTATGCTGCCATCGCCAGGCAGATTTGGGCCAACGCAGAGTTGGGTTTTCAAGAAACAAAAAGCAGCGCGCTGTTACAAGAAACATTGCGAAATGCAGGTTTTGAGGTAAAGGCAGGTGTAGCTGAAATGCCTACAGCTTTTGTGGCAAGTTATGGCTCGGGTAAGCCGGTGATCGGAATTTTGGCAGAGTTTGATGCCCTGCCAGGGCTTTCGCAGGACAGTGTGCCATTTAAAAAGGCTTTAATCGAAGGCAAAGCGGGGCACGCGTGCGGCCACAACCTTTTCGGTACCGCATCATCGGCAGCTGCCATCGAATTAAAAAATTGGTTATCGAAAAACAAAAAATCAGGTACAATCAAACTATTCGGCACACCGGCCGAAGAAGGTGGTGGCGCAAAGGTTTACATGGTGCGCGATGGCTTATTCAGCGATGTAGATGCCGTGTTACACTGGCATCCCTCTAATGCGAATGATGCCAGCCCCGAATCATGTATGGCCATCAAACAAACATTGTTTCGGTTTTATGGGAAAGCCGCACATGCAGCCGCTGCACCGGAGAAGGGCCGCTCTGCGCTAGACGCGGTAGAAGCAATGAACTACATGACAAACATGATGCGCGAGCATGTGCCCTCAGATGCGCGCATCCACTACGTAATCACCAAAGGGGGATTGGCCGCCAACGTGGTGCCCGAGTTTGCCGAAGTAGAATACATGGTGCGCCACCCCAATGCTGCGGTAGTAGCAGAAATTTGGGATCGCATTGTGAAATGTGCCGAAGGTGCAGCCAATGGCACCGAAACATCAATGAAGTATGAAGTGATTTCGGGCTCGTTCAACTTGTTGCCAAACGAAACGTTGTCAAAATTGATGTTCGATAATCTGAAAAAAGTAGGTGGTATAAACTATTCACCCTCCGAACTAGAGTTTGCTAAAAAATTGCAGAGCAGTTTTTCCTTCAAAGCACCTGACTTAGCCGAGGCGCAAAAAATTCAGCCATTTACACTGGGTGGCTTTTTCCCAGCTTCTACCGATGTAGGCGACATTACCTGGGTAGTGCCGACTGCAGGCTTAGGTACCGCCACCTGGGTGCCGGGCGCACCTGCGCACAGTTGGCAGGCCGTTGCCACGGGAAGTACAAGTATCGGTTTGAAGGCGATGATGAACGCGGCAAAGACCATTGCGCTTACGGGAATAGACCTGTTCAATAACCCCGAGTTATGTGAAAAGGCCAAAAAAGAGTTGAACGAAAAAACAGGTGTCGAATTCAAATACAAATCATTGATTGGCGACCGCAAGCCTCCCTTGGACTTTAGAAAGGGGTTGAACTGATTGATAACTAAATCGAAAAAGCTATTTCGTGAAGTCGTTGTAAAACGCAAATGCCATAATGATCAACAGAATGGCCATACCAATTTTAATCGAGTTTTCGAAAAACTTTTCAGATGGCTCTTTGCCGGAAATCATTTCGTACATCAAGAACATCACATAGCCACCGTCTAAGGCGGGTATGGGCAAGAAATTCATGAACGCCAATACCATCGAAAGCAAACCGGTCATTCGCCAAAAGCGTTCCCAATCCCACTCGCCCCCATACATTTGGGCCATACCCACCGGGCCTGAAAGGGATTTTGTAATCGACATTTTGCCGGAGAAGATTTTACCAAAAGCTTTTATCTGTAGCCAAATCACGCCAAAGGCGCGCGCAGTGCCCATCGGTATTGACTCGAAAAACCCATATTTAGTTGTTACAAAGTCAGTCTTAGCTGGCCCCATCGGACCGAACCCAATTTGCGCTTGATCTTTGAACGGCTCTTTAAAAGTCAAAACTTGCTCTCCACGTTTGATCTTCAACGAAAGCGAATCGTGGGGCTTACTTCTGATGATAGCCGACACTTCATCGTAATACATAATCGGCTCTCCATTTACTTCCACAATTTGATCTCCCTTTTGCAAGCCAATTTTCTTTGCGACCGAACCTTGCGCGTACTTCGACTCGTAGATCTCCCCCTTGTCATTGAAGAAAAATTCAACTTTATCCGAAATTCTTCCAACCACTGCCGGCATCCGGAAAGATAAAAATGTAGATGCCGATTCTTTTGAATTGAAGTTTTCTACAAAATTTTCCGGAATGGAAATGTTCACTTCTTTGCCATCGCGTAATACGGTATAGCTAGCATTCTCAGACAACAATAAATCCGGCTTCGTCAAATCATCAAAATTCTGAAACTCGCTTCCATTGATCTTGATAATTCTATCACCTGTCTTCAATCCAATTTTCTGAGCTAGTTCGTGAGCATGGATGCCGCCATGTGTGTTCACATACGCTTGTGGAAGTGAAATGTCGCCAATCACATACGTAATGCCCACAAAAATCATAATGCCCACCACAACATTCACAATGATTCCGCCCATCATTACAATCAGGCGCTGCCATGCTGGCTTAGAACGAAACTCCCAAGGTTCTGCCGGAGCTTTCATTTGTTCCTTGTCCATGCTCTCGTCTACCATGCCGGCTATTTTTACATAGCCACCCAACGGAAACCAGCCAAGGCCATATTCGGTGTCACCTTTCTTGTACTTCAACAGCGAAAAGTTCAACACGTTTGCCATGGGAAAGAGGAAGTCAAAAAAGAGATAAAACTTTTCGACTTTAATATTGAACATGCGGGCAGCAAAAAAATGACCCCACTCGTGCACCACTATCAAAATTGAAAGGCTCAACAAAAGCTGAGCCGTCATGATCATACCCTCCATAGACTATTTCGTCAAAGTTGTTTTGTAATTTCTTTCGCCTTCGCCCGAGTTTCGCGGTTGGTTTCGATATAATCCTGCAAGCTTGGGTTGGTCACAAAACTGATTTTTTTCATGCATTGTTCCACCAACTCACTCATCTGCAAAAAACCTAGCCTATCGTTCAAAAACTCCTCTACCGCTACTTCGTTGGCGGCATTGAGCACACAAGGCATGTTACCACCTCGGTGCAAGGCCTCAAAAGCGAGTGCAAGATTACGAAAAGTTTCCGTATCAGGCTTTTCAAATGTAAGGCTTGGATACTTCGAAAAATCAAATCGTGGAAAGTCAGCGTTAAGCCTTTCGGGATATCCCAGCGCAAATTGTATGGGCAAACGCATATCGGGCAAGCCAAGTTGCGCTTTAATGGAACTATCTCTGAACTGCACGAGTGAGTGAATAATGGATTGAGGATGGACAATCACTTCAATTTGGTCCGCTTTCAACCCAAAAAGCCATTTCGCTTCAATTACTTCCAACCCCTTATTCATTAAACTGGCTGAATCAATGGTAACTTTTGCGCCCATCGTCCAGTTGGGATGCTTTAAAGCTTGTGATTTGGTTACCGACATTAGCTCTTCGCGCTTCTTTCCACGGAACGGGCCGCCCGAGGCGGTCAAAATTATTTTTTCGATCGGGTTATCAAATTCGCCTACCAAGCATTGAAAAATAGCGGAATGCTCAGAGTCAACCGGGTAGATGTTCACCCCCTTTTCACGTGCCAAGCGAGTAATAAGGTCTCCCGCCACTACCAATGTTTCTTTGTTCGCCAACGCAATGTTTTTACCGGCCTCAATCGCTTTGATGGTGGGCTGTAAACCCGAGTATCCAACCAAGGCGGTAAGCACAATGTCAATCACATCCATTTGCACCACAGAGGCAATGGCATTATCGCCTGCAAACACTTTGATATCATGCGGCAGCAAAGCGCCTTTTACCTGTTCGTAAAGTGTTTCATTGGCAATGACAACCGCATTGGGCTTGAATTGCCGTGCCTGCTCAATCAACAACTGCGCGTTGTTTTGCGCGGTCAATACTTCTACCTCAAATTTTTCAGGATGGGCAGCAACTACTTCTAGCGCCTGTGTGCCAATGGAGCCGGTGGACCCTAGGATGGCGATGTGTTTTTTTTCGGACAGCACTGAAAACTTGAATTTATTTAAGGATTGAGGCTTGAGGAAAAATGATAATTAAACTTGCAGATCAGTCAACTGCTTTTTTAACTCAATTATATCAACGGTCACTACTTGCCAAACGGAAGGCAAATCGATCCCAAAATATTCGTGAATTACTTTATTGCGCATGGCTCCAATTTTCCGCCAAGGTATGTGAGCCTCTTTCTGCTTAAATGCATCTTGAACTTTTTTTGAGGCTTCACCGATGATTTGAATGTTTCGAATGACGGCATCCTGAATCAAGAAGTTAGCGTAAAAATCCGACTCTGAAACGTTATGAACATACTGTTCGATTCGGGTGATTGAATTGAGCATATGGACGATGTACAATTTATCGTCTTTCATCAAGAAACAAATTGCAGGTCTTTTTCCACATATGGGCGAACCAATGGGTTTAGCGAACGCTCTGTAACCAAATCAACCTTGATTCCAAGCGCATCCGATAAATCTAATTCAACTCCTGCTAAATCAAGCAAAGAAACCTTGTGTGAATCGTTCAGGAAAACCAAAACATCAAGATCACTTCCATCGCGATTTTCTCCACGTGAATACGAACCGAAAATGGCAACCTTGGTTGGGTTCAATGGCTTGAGGTGTTGGAGTAATATCTCTTTTTGGTGTTGGGTGATCATGCTACAAATCTACTCAATTCCTCTGCAATCTTTCGATCATTACTTAACCGCGGCACTTTGTTTTGCCCGCCCAGTTTTCCCAATGACTTCATGTATTCGATAAAAGCATTTTTCTGCAGAGATGTGATTTTAAGTTTCGTCAAGATGTTGCCCGTGATTAAATCAT
This sequence comes from Bacteroidota bacterium, assembly GCA_018267275.1. Taxonomy (GTDB): domain Bacteria; phylum Bacteroidota; class Bacteroidia; order Cytophagales; family Cyclobacteriaceae; genus ELB16-189. The sequence goes on from JAFDYV010000003.1 coordinate 563,349, forward strand.
CGTAATAAACATTCAACTTGCGCAATTGTTCGTCCAACTCCACGGCAAATGCTTGCATGTTGTGGGGAGGCTGTGCAAACTCAATCAACCATTCATGATGCGGCATTCCTTCGGGTGGCGAGACATATGGAGCTACGGTGAATTCTACCAAACCCACTTCCGGAAATTTTTGCATCGCAAACTTCATGGCCTTCTCTACTTCCTCACCGATTACATGTTCACCAAAGGCAGAAATAAAATGTTTGATACGCCCGCTCACTACCACTCTATACGGATCTTTTGATACAAACTTGACGGTATCGCCAATCGAGTAGCCCCATAACCCCGCATTATTGTTAATGACAAGCGCATAGTTTTTTCCTAATTCAACTTCGCCAATAGACAAGCGCGTAGGTTTTTCGTTAAAATATTCTTCCGCAGGCACAAACTCAAAGAAAATGCCCGAGTTCAACAACATTAATAATCCTTCGTGCCGCTGTGAATCCTGGTAGGCAATGAAGCCCTCAGAGGCCGGGTAGGTCTCAATCGAATCGATTTTTTTGCCAATGGTGTCGAACAGCTTGGCGCGGTACGGTTCAAAGTTCACGCCCCCGTAAACAAACATCGAAAAGTTCGGGAACACATCTTTTATCTTTTTGCCCGTCTTTGCCACGATGCGATCAAAGTACATTTGCGCCCAGGGTGGTATGCCACTGATGAGCGTCATGTTTTCATTGACGGTCTCTTCTATGATTCTGTCCAACTTGGTTTCCCAGTCTTCAATGCAGTTTGTCGCATAGGTGGGCTTTTGGTTAGATCGTAAGTACTGGGGTACGTGGTGGTTCACAATACCCGATAACCTACCTGTTTTAATCCCTGCTTTCTCATTTAACTCGGGGCTTCCCGACAAAAAAATCAAGCCACCGTCCAAAAAACTGCCGTTGCCGGTTTCGTGCACATAGCTGAGTAAAGCATTGCGCGCGCTATTGATGTGGTTCGGGACGGATTCTTTTGTAATTGGTATATACTTTGTGCCCGAAGTAGTGCCTGACGTTTTTGCAAAGTATGCAGGTTTGCCTGGCCATAAAATATTTTCTTCGCCATGTAGCACACGCTCGATATATGGCTTCAACACCTCGTAGTCGCGAATGGGAACTTGCTTTTTGAATTCATCGTATGTTTTGATGTCTGCAAAACCATGATCACGGCCAAACTGGGTTGACTTTGCCCCCGCAACAAGCGACTGGAAGACGTGTTGCTGGTAACGTACGGCATTCAGAGACCATTCCTTTGTCTGGCGATCAATGTATGCAGCAAATGGCTTGGCTAATAGTGAGCGGATTCCCATAGAATGCAAATATAGCGGTCAGAATACAATGAAGCCTTTTTCTGCCAACATCCCAACAACTTGTCAGGTCGTTTTTGCGTTTGGTAGGTCGGCACTAATTTTGTGCCTGGAAAAATTCCAATCATTAACATTATATGAACTCATTCAAAACGCTCGTTATCGGATTTTTGGCAGGCATTGCAGGCGCGTATGCCTTTTTTGCATATCAAACAGAAAAACAAAAGCGCGAAGAGACCAAAACCCAACAACAAGTAAACGATTATCAACCGTCAACCATTTACCGGCCGAATATTGTTGAACCAGCGGTAGTCCCAACGGAAACCACTGACTTTAGCTACGCGGCCACCAAAGCTACTCCTAGCGTAGTATTTATAAACAGCATCTCGCAAAGTGGCAGCTACTCATATTGGGACTTCTTGTTTGGCGGTGGTGGATCACAAACCCAAGTCAGTAGTGGCTCAGGCGTAATCTTCGCTGCTGATGGCTACATTGTAACCAATAACCACGTAATTGAGTCTGCCGAAAAGATTGAAGTATTGTGGAACAAAAAATCATACGAAGCCGAACTGGTAGGTACCGACCCATCAACAGATTTGGCAGTCTTGAAAATAAAGGAAACCGGATTGCCCGCGATTGCGCTCGGTAGCTCAAAGGCTCTCGCAGTGGGTGAATGGGTAGTGGCTGTAGGCAATCCCTTGTCGCTATCGTCTACGGTAACAGTCGGCATTGTCAGTGCCAAGGGCAGGCGTATCAATATTGTGGATGATAAGTTTCCGATAGAATCTTTTATCCAAACAGATGCAGCCATCAATCCCGGCAATAGCGGTGGGGCACTCGTGAACAAAAATGGTGAACTTATCGGCATTAACACTGCCATTGTTTCGCGAACAGGCTCTTACACGGGCTACGCGTTTGCAGTACCTATTGATATCGCCAAAAAAGTGGTGGAAGATTTGATTAAATATGGAGTGGCGCAAAAGGCAATTTTCGGTGGCGAAATTGTTGAATACGATTATCAAAACGCACAAAAATTTGGCATGCCTACTAATGTGAAGGAATTTAAAGGCGTGCTGTTGGGGGAAGTATCACGCGGAAGCGCTGCCGCCAAAGCTGATTTGAAAGAGGGAGATATCATTACTAAAATCAACGATGTTGAAGTTAACAGTAAGAGTACCTTTGAAGAAGAGTTAAGCTACCGTTATCCTGGCGATAAAATCAACATTTCATTCGTGCGCGAGGGTAAGACTACCACCGTTGCGGTTAACCTACTCAACAAAAATGGTGATACTGGCATAATTAAAAGGCGCATCTTTAGCGATGCCAACTTGGGTGCCAACCTTGAGGCCGTGGACTATGGTGTAAAAGTTAACAAGATAAAAGGTGGCCTTTTCAAGCAGATTGGTTTGACCGAAAACTATACCATCGTGTTGATTAATCGCCAGCGCATCAAAGATCCGCAAGAGGTGATTGAATTCTTCAACAAGTACAAGGGCAGGGTGCTGTTGCAAGGCCTCAACAGCTCTAAGCAAGAGGTGCCGTTGCAATTTTACTTGAGGTAGCTACCGAAGCGCTTCTAAGTCCCTCACCAAAATTCTTTTTCGGTCGAAATTGATGAGGTTTTTCTCTTTCAAATCGTTAAGGATAGTGGTAACCGTCTGTCGCGAGGTACCCGTAAGCGCGGCAATATCCTGATGCGTGAGTTTTGTGGGTATCAGTGTTTCAAATCCAACTTTTTTGCCCTTCCAAGCTGCGGTGTCCTTGATGAACTCCACCACACGTGTGCGGGCGTCTTTAAAAACAAGTAACTCCAGCTTTCTCTCAAGTTTCATCAGGCGCAAGCCCACAAACTTAAGCATCTTAAAACTAAGTTCATGATTATCTTTCATCAACGCTTTCATTTCATCCAAACTCAGCGGACAAATGACGCAAGCTTCCATGGCGCGTGCAAAGTCTCTGCGCTTTTCTTCACCAGCAAGCGCGAGTTCTCCAAAAATCTCTCCCGTTGTGAGGATGGCCGTTACTACTTCTTTACCGTCATCCAGATAGTACCCAAGTTTTACACGCCCGCTTACGATCATATAAATGTGGGTGGCGGGCTGGTCAGGGAAGTAAATAAACTGGTCGCGCTGGTAATGATTAAACGTATGCTTATCAGCCATCGACTTCACTTTGTGAGGACACAAAATGTTGTAGAGGTTTACACTTTCAAAATACCAAAGTGCTGCGGTGTTCGCCATTGTGCTGCTGTTTGACTAAGTTAGCGCAAAATTAATTTTTCCGTTGTGAGTCCATTGAAGTTGACCGAAATCTGGATTTATCCCATTAAATCGATGGGCGGCATCCGTGTGCATGCTGCGAAGGTAATGGAAAAAGGGCTACAACACGACAGGCGCTGGATGCTGGTTGATGATAATCATCAATTCATGACACAACGGGTTCACCATCAAATGGCCCTGTTTAATCTTACAATAGCACCCAACGGATTTAACATAAAACATAAAGCCGAATCTATTTTTTTACCTTTCAAAAATGAGCCGTTGCCAACACCAATACAATCGCAAGTATGGGATGATGAAGTGGTGGTTTATGAGGTAAGCCAGGACTTAAGCACTTGGTTTACCCAACAACTTGGAATGAATTGCAAACTGGTGGAGTTCCCGGAGAACCACCCACGACCAATAGACGAGAGATTTCGTGTGGGCAACAACCATGTAAGCTTGGCCGATGGTTATCCTTTTTTAATTATTGGTCAAAGTTCACTGGATGATTTGAACGGCCGTTTGGAGCAGCACCTTCCCATGAACCGCTTTCGCCCTAACTTGGTATTTACAGGCGGGCAACCTTACGAAGAAGACCAGTGGAAAAATTTCTCCATTGGGAATAAACGCTTTGTGGGCGTAAAACCCTGCGCGCGCTGCGTGCTCACCACCATCGATCAGCAAACGGGCATGGCGGGCAAAGAGCCGTTGGCAACTTTGGCAACCTATCGGAAAAAAGAGAACAAAATATATTTCGGCCAAAATGTAATTGCTATAGACCATGAAGAGATTTTTGAAGGAGATGAGATTGTTGTTGAATAGTTACTGGTTACTGGTTACTGGTTACTGGTTGCTCGTTACCACAAACCTGAGACCCGCAACCAAATACTGCCTACTGCTTACTGCAAACTGCCTACTTCTTGTAGGTTGTGTCACCAAAGAAAAACCACTGCCTATTTTTGGTCAAAGAGATGTAATTGGCGCGGATACCGTCTACCACACCATCTCAAAATTCAGTTTTGTAGATCAAGATAGTGCTACCATCACAAACGAAACATTTAGAGACAAAATCTACGTTGCTGATTTCTTTTTTACGAGTTGCCGCACCATTTGCCCGATTATGAAAACGCAAATGCTAAGGGTATACCAAGCCACCAAAGAAATGCCTGATGTATTGATTCTCTCTCACACCATCGACCCAGAGTTTGACACGGTGGCCTTGCTTCGTGATTTTGCGCAGAGGCTTGATGTGGAAAGTAAACGCTGGCATTTTGTGACAGGCGTGAAAGACTCCATCTATAAGATTGCTCAAACCAGCTACTTTGCCACCGCCATAGAAGACAAAACTGAACCGGATGGATTCATTCATAGTGGTGCATTTCTGCTCATCGACAAAAAAGGCCGCATTAGGGGCAAATATGATGGCACTTTGGAGGAAGAAGTAAACCGATTGATTAGCGATATTAAGAAACTGAGGCGCGAGTGACACCAATCTTGAATTTGAAATCTGCAATCTTAATTTTTTCGTGGCTTGTAGCATTCAGTGCTTGGCTCACCGCCTGCAGTCCATCAAAAACCAACGATACTAAGTTTCAACAATACTACGTGCAGGGAGAGCAACTTTATGTTAAACATTGTAGCAACTGTCACCAAAAAGATGGTGCCGGGTTAGGGCGTGTGTTTCCGCCACTCAATACCTCCGACTACATGGAAAAAAACTTGGAAGACGTGCTGTGTCAGATGAAGTATGGTAAAAAGGGCCCAATCAATGTGAATGGCGTTGCCTACAATATGGAAATGAAGGGTATCATTTCGCTGACGGAACTAGAGATTGCCGAAATTGCCACGTATATCTACAATACGTGGAGCCACCAGAAAGGACTCATCGAAATACCCACAGTGGAAGGCGCTTTGAAAAAGTGTGGGCCAGAATAAACTATCTTAGCAATCATTTAGCGGCTCATGTCTATCAGCTTAGAAAATATCTTGTTGCTTGGTTCTTTGCTGCTGTTTATTAGTATTGTCGCGAGTAAAACATCGTTTCGCCTAGGCATACCCACCCTCCTTTTGTTTTTGGCCATCGGCATGCTGGCAGGTTCCGATGGTGTTGGCGGAATTCATTTTGATGACCCAAAAAGCACTCAGTTTTTGGGGATAATAGCGATGACACTTATCCTGTTTTCGGGCGGTATGGATACCAAAACAGAAAGTATACGCCCAGTGTTAAAAAATGGTATCGCCTTGGCAACTATCGGAGTGTTGGTGACCGCGCTCAGCGTTGGTTGGTTTGCCAGTTGGTTGTTAAAAATACCTTTATTGACGGGGATGCTTCTTGGAGCAATTGTTTCGTCCACCGATGCGGCAGCTGTTTTCTCCATCTTACGCACACGAAATATCGGACTCAAAGGCAACTTGCGTCCGTTGCTTGAATTCGAAAGTGGCAGCAATGACCCAATGGCCTATTTTCTAACGATCGTATTCATTGAGCTGGTTCAGGAGCCGAATACCTCAATGATTTTGTTGATTCCCAAATTCTTGAAAGGCATGTTGTTGGGGGCTGCTTGTGGTTTCGGCAGCGGCCGCTTAATGACCTTGACTTTAAATAGAATTCGGCTGGATGTGGAGGGGCTTTATCCCGTGTTAGTTTTATCCATGATTTTCTTTACGTTTTCCTTTACTGATAGCATGGGTGGTAATGGGTTCTTAGCGGTGTACTTGTCTGGCATTATCCTTGGCAACGGGAACGTAGTTCATAAGAAAAGTTTGATTAAATTTTTTGATGGCTGGGCGTGGCTGATGCAAATAATTATGTTTTTAACGCTTGGGCTTTTGGTTTTCCCATCGCAAATTGTTCCAATCATGTGGGAAGGTCTTTTACTTTCCATTTTTTTGATTCTGGTCGCTCGCCCTCTTGCCGTCTTTATTTGCCTTTCGTTCTCCAAAGATCTAAACAATCGCAAAAAAATATTTGTTTCATGGGTAGGTCTTCGTGGAGCTGCCCCTATTGTGTTCGCAACGTTTCCACTGGTTGCTGGGATCGACTACGCGCATTCAATTTTCAATTTGGTCTTCTTTATTTCGGGGATCTCAGTGCTATTGCAAGGAAGTACGTTGAGTTTGATGGCAAAATGGCTTCATGTGTCAGTTCCCTCTCAGCTAAAAAGACAATTTCCAATCGATTTGGAACTGAAAGATAATTCGAAGCGAGCACTATTAGAGCTTGATATCGTAAGAGAATCTCAAGCAATAGGTAAAAGGGTAGTTCAACTCGGCCTGCCAAAAAAATGTATCATTGTGCTCATCCATCGTGGCAACGAATATATAAGTCCTAACGGGGAAACCCTGATTGAGCAAAACGACCATTTACTCATCTTAGTAGATACCAAAGAAAACATGGGCGAAGTGGCTTCGCGTTTTGATCCTTACAAATAAAAACCTGAACCAATTGAATTGATAAATACATAAATTGCTGGCATGTCAGGGTTTCACATTAAAAGGTTTAATGTCAAAAAAGCGGTCATCACCACCGTATTGTTATTGATTGGCTACGGTGCATTGCTTTTCACAATGCTGCAAATCGAAAGCCAATCACCCAATAGCGAGATGAAGAATATCAAAGACGCTATTTGGTACCTTGCTGAAACACTGACAACAGTAGGTTATGGCGACATCATTCCTGTTACTTCGTGGGGGCGAGTAATTGGACTAATCTTCCTGGCTTCCAGCTTGGGTGTTTATGGTTTTATCATCGGACAAATTGCAAGTTTTATGAGTACAATTCAAGAAAACAAAATGTTAGGCTTCAATGGCACCGACTTCAAAAACCACGTGGTGATTATCGGGTGGAATGATTTCTGCCAATCTGTAATCAGTCATTTACTGGGGGCTAAAAAGCAAGTCGCTATCATTACCAAAGACCGCTCTAACATTGACATCATCCGCGAATACTACACGCAAGACCAAGTCTATGCCCTGTACTCGGACTATAATAATTTCGAACTCATCGAAAAATCGAATATTCGTCAATCATCTATTGTGTTTGTGAACTTGAATGACGACACCGAAAAGTTGGTGTATGTTATCAACTTGCGAAAACATTTCGAAAACCTTCAGTATGTTGTCACATTGGACAACGGAAATTTGAAAAACACTTTTCAGAGCGCGGGAGTAACGTACACCATCTCGAAAAACGAGATTTCATCTAAGCTTTTAGCGAGCTATATCTATGAGCCCGATGTGGCCGTATTCAGCGAAGAACTTATTGCATACGCGCACGAAGACCACGAATACGACATGAAGCAAGTGTTGGTGAAACCCGACAACCCGTATGCAGGTATGTTTTATGATAAAGCCTTTTACGACCTGAAGAAAACCTGCAACGTGGTATTGATTGGTTTGGTAAAGATGGTGAATGGGCAACGGCAACTGATGAAGAACCCAGAGGGTTCGGTAAAAATTGAGCAAGGCGATTACCTGGTGATGATGATGGACGGCAAAGGTGAAAGCAAATTGCAGAAGTTCTTCCACATTGCCGAAGGACTATAACTACTACCGTAACGAAAATTAAAAAGGCGAGCATTTCTGCCCGCCTTTCATTTTTAAATATCCTTCTTATTTATTGGGATTAGTGGCACTCTTGCCCGAGCCTGAAATAGAGTTTCTCATTTCGGTATCTGCCTGCACATTTTGCATCTTGTAGTAATCCATCACGCCCAAGTTGCCACTCAAAAATGCTTGTGCAATAGATTTTGGAATTTCCGCTTCAGCCTCAATCACTTTTGCACGGGCTTCCTGCGCCTTGGCTTTCATTTCTTGTTCTACCGCCACGGCCATCGCTCTGCGCTCCTCTGCTTTTGCCTCCGCCACGCGCAAGTCAGCGGCAGCTTGGTCGGTTTGCAGTTTTGCACCGATGTTCGCGCCAACATCAACATCGGCAATGTCAATTGAAAGAATCTCAAAAGCTGTTCCGGCATCCAATCCGCGCGAAAGAACAAGCTTTGATATTTTATCGGGGTTCTCCAACACTTCTTTGTGCGATTTGGCCGAACCAATAGAAGTCACAATTCCCTCGCCCACACGAGCTAAAATTGTTTCTTCACCGGCACCACCCACCAACTGCGCAATGCTGGCGCGAACGGTTACACGCGCAATGGCAATCAACTGAATACCATCGGCAGCAACTGCAGCTACTTTAGGAGTGTTAATCACTTTGGGATTTACAGAAATCTGCACCGCTTCAAATACATCACGCCCGGCCAAGTCAATGGCCGTTGCTTGCTTGAAACTTAGATTGATATTTGCCTTGTCGGCTGAAATCAATGCACGTATCACATTCGGCACGTTACCGCCTGCCAAGTAGTGCGTTTCCAACTCACGGGTGCTAATCTGTAGCCCCGCTTTTGTTGCCGTGATCGCAGAGTTGATGATAACACTTGGCGGTACTTTTCTGATCCGCATCAATATCAAATCCAGAATTGTAACCTTCACGCCAGAAATACGGGCTGTAAACCACAACCCCACGGGCACGTAGTAGAAGAGTAACAGAACTCCAATGATGATGGCGAAGACCGAAGCTAAAAACAAGAAATCCATAAAAATTAAATTTTAAATAAGTTTTACAATGATCTGATTATTTGACACGCGTTGAATTCGAATCTTAGAAGTAGCGTCAACATATTCACCCTCGGTTCGCACTTCAATTATTTTTCCATTAATCTCTGCTTTGCCCACTGGGCGAAGTGACGAGACCGCTACTCCTTCCTCTCCTATCTTAAACTTTTCAATTTCGCCCTCGTTCACACGACTTTTGATGCTACCGTTAAGCGCAAACCGCTCCCATGTTTTGGTAGAGAGTGTAAAGTACACGATCAGGCCTGAACCAACTGCAGAGCCGCCCAGCACAATCCAACCCGCTTGGCTTCCATAATCACGAAAGGTGAGCGCAACCCCCACTAACATCAACGCAAATCCCACAAACCCCACCACCGTGGTGCCTGGCACAAACAAAATCTCAATCACAATAAGCACTAACCCTATCAAAATCAAAGTTGCAATCGTAACCCACTCCATACGCCAAAGGTAGTCAAATTAAACGCCATCAATATGCCCTCGCAAAAACGACCCTCCGGCCGGAAGGTTTTCCTGAATATACACAAACTCCGTTTTCCTCTTTGGCATCCAAGGGTATACAACGGATGGTCGCTTTGGTTTCTTCTTTGATAGCCGCTTCGGTTTCAGCGGTGCCATCCCAATGGGCCAACACAAATCCTCCCTTTTCATCAAGCACTTTTTTGAACTGGTCGTACGTGTCTACCGTAGTGGTCATTTGCCCGCGGAAAGTAAGTGCCTTTTGGTAGATGTTAGTTTGAATGTCATCTAACAACTTTGGAATAGCAGCGGCTACTTCATCAATTTTCATGACCATTTTTTCTTTCGTATCACGCCTTGCTACCTCCACCGTTTTATTTTCCAAATCGCGTGGACCAATGGCAATGCGAACTGGCACACCTTTCAACTCGTATTCAGCAAACTTAAAGCCCGGTTTCAGCGTATCGCGATTATCAAACTTTACTGCGTAACCCAACTTACGCAGCGAGGCCGCTATCGAATTTGCTTCCACGGAAACCTTGGAGAGCTCTTCTTCATTCTTGAAAATCGGAACAATCACCACGTGGATGGGCGCCAATTTGGGAGGAAGCACCAAGCCATCGTCATCTGAATGTGCCATAATTAAAGCGCCAATCAAACGTGTGCTTACTCCCCAGGAGGTTCCCCACACTTTTTCCAACTTACCCTCTTTATTGGTAAAGTTCACCCCAAATGCATCGGCAAAATTCTGACCCAAAAAATGTGAAGTACCCGCTTGCAGCGCCTTGCCATCTTGCATCATCGCTTCGATGCAATAGGTATCTACTGCACCGGGAAAACGCTCGCCTTCTGACTTACGACCTTTGATGACCGGTACCGCCATAAATGTTTCTACAAACTCTGCATACACGTTTAGCATTTGTTCTGTCTCGGCAATCGCTTCTGCTTGTGTGGCGTGTGCAGTGTGGCCTTCCTGCCAAAGAAATTCTGCCGTGCGCAAAAACAAGCGCGTGCGCATTTCCCAACGCACCACGTTAGCCCATTGGTTAATCAGCAAAGGCAAATCGCGGTACGATTGGATCCATTTTTTATACGTACTCCAAATGATTGCTTCGCTGGTCGGCCTTACTACCAACTCTTCCTCCAATTTTGCATCCGGGTCAACCATTAATTTACCCTTATGCGCAGGATCGCTCTTCAATCGATAGTGGGTGACTATCGCACATTCTTTGGCAAAGCCTTCGGCATTTTTTTCTTCAGCCTCAAACATACTTTTAGGAACAAACAACGGGAAGTACGCGTTGACGTGCCCCGTATCTTTGAACATTTTGTCCAAGCCTTGTTGCATCTTCTCCCAGATGCTATAACCGTACGGTTTAATGACCATGCAGCCACGCACGTCAGAGTTTTCTGCCAAATCGGCTTTCTTTACCAAATCAATATACCATTGCGAATAGTCTTGCGTTCGGCTTGTGATCTCTTTTCCCATCTAATTTTTAAACAAGTTTTAATGCCCTTTTAATAAACCGCCTGCAAATATAGGCCGTAATGGCATTGTTGAGGAATTTGGCAAGAATTAGCACAAAATTTGACGCTTAAAACATCTAAAATGAGTAGATTTACGTTAGTAAAATAGAACTAAACTGCTGAAGATATGAAAACGAAAATAGCTTTGTTGTCTTTGATAGCGGTAGCGATGGGCATGCGCGTGTTTGCGCAAGAAGAAATTGACGACATGTATTTTACCGCCAAGGATCGTGCAGCATATAATGCTAAGCATCAGGCAGAGTTTGCTTCTTTATCGAGAAGGGTTACCGAAACAGAGGCGTCAGCACCGGTTATCAATCCTACCGATAGCTATTCGGCACGAGGGGTAAACCCAGAGTTTGTATCAGGGGCAAAAGTGGGCTCTAACTCCTCAGCTAGCAATGTTTCCTATTTCAGTGCGAACTATCAACCTACATCAGTGAATCAAGCACTGAGTAGCAACAACAGCGCTTACAACAATGCCATGTACAATGGTTTTGGCAACCCTTGGGGCTACAACCGTTGGGGCATGAATCCCTATGGAATGGGTGGAATGGGCATGGGCTTTTCGCCATGGGGTTACAATAACATGAGCATGATGAACCCATATTACGATCCATGGATGATGAATGGAATGGGGATGGGTGGATTTTATCAACCCGGTTTATCCATAGGTTTTGGAACGGGTTGGGGCAATTCCTGGGGATGGGGCAGCCCTTCCTCTATGTTCTGGAATAATTTCTACAGCCCGTGGGGCATGGGCGGTTGGGGCATGAACTCCTTCTATGGCGGAGGTTGGGGCAATCCTTATTTTGGGTATAACTCGTTCTATAATCCCTGGGGTTGGAATTCGTTCTACGGAGGTAGCGCAGTGGTTGTAGTGGATAGACCTCGTGCACAATCTGCAAGAAATCAAGAGATTGATCGTTATTATTCTACTGACAATCGTGGTGGAGTAGCTTCAGGCGGTCGCGTTGCAGCAGAGCAGTATTACAATTCTGGTTGGCGCAACGATCCAAGCTATCAAAATAGTAACAGCGCGTGGCAAACCCGCCCGACTCAGAGCACCAATGCGTGGAATAATGGGTGGAACACCAACAATAATTGGAACAATAACGGTTGGGGCAACTCGAACAATAGCTGGGGTGGTCGGTCATCATCATTCTCAACCGGTGGCGGTGGAGGTTTTAGTGGAGGCAGCAGCGGTGGTGGCGGAGGCGGTGGCTCACGCAGAGGTCGCGATTGATTCAATTGCTGTAAATCGTTCCCTTTTTTTCAACACAAGAATTTATGAATTCTAAAATTTGGGTTTTTGCCCTAGGTGCAATTAGTGTGTTCGGCTCAAACCCGTCAAAAGCACAGAACTATTTTATTGAGCAAGCGCTTCTCTTTTCACGACAAAATTCAGGCGGTAGTGCGCGTATTCAGGGAATGGGTGGGGCGCAGGTGGCATTGGGGGGCGACTTTAGTTCTGCATTGTCGAACCCGGCAGGGCTTGGCATGTACAACCGCAATGAATTCAGCATTACACCTGCTGTATCGTTCAATAATGCCCTCGGGAACTACACCACCTATGAAGTGCAACAAAATAACTTAGTTACCAATTTGTCCAATTCCTCGGCATCCTCCACCAACTTGAGTTTACCAGGCCTTAGCATTGTGTTTGGTGCTGGCAAAAACACAGATCGCGAACCATTTTACGGAGGAACATTTGCCATCACGTTAAATCGTGTAAATGACTTCAATGGATCAATGCAATACAACGCACAAAATAATGGTAGTTCAATCATCAACTATTTTTTGGAAGTATCAGAAGGGTATACAAAAGATCAGTTTGATCCTAAGTTCGACCCCAACACCAATCCGATTGGCAAAGGTGACAACGTCAATACGCCTGCTTTCTTAGGCTATGAGAACTATTTGTTCGGTCCCAAAACATCAACTGGAACATCCTATTTCAGTGATCTGTTTGGTGGTACACCATTTCAAAAAGAAACGATCAACACCAGCGGATCACAAAACCAATGGAATCTGTCATATGGAGCAAACCTGTTGGACAAGATATTTTTAGGTGCGGGTTTAGGGATTATGTCCGTTCGCTACCAGTATAGCAAAACCTACAGTGAAGATTTTACAGGACAAACGACAGGCGAATTCTTGAACCAGTGTGTTGGTTGTTTCAACAACATGAGGCTGAACGAAAGTCGTACTACCACCGGCAGTGGTATAAACCTAACGCTTGGCGCACTTTTCAAACCGATTGACATGCTACAGGTTGGTGTGAGTTACGTGACGGGAACCTCGTATCAACTCAACGACACTTACAGCGCATCAATGACTACATCGTGGAACAATTTTGACTACTTCGGCAACCCTGCTCGGCCGCTCATTCCTCCGAATGCCCCAAAGCCACCACCATTGAACAACGTGAGCTCAAAAACCATCGATGACCCTGTCAACTACTCGTTAACCGCGCCAGGCCGTTTAACATTTGGTGCCACTGTGTTCATCCAGAAGAAGGGATTTATCACTGCAGATGTTGAAATGGTAAACTATAACAATGCAAGCACCAGCGGCTTCAGTGAGCAATTGTATAGTCTATCAATTGATGCAAGTCAAGACGTAAACCGCGTGGTATCATCCCGCTTTACATCTGCTACTAACATTCGTGTAGGTGGAGAGTATCGCTATAAGAATTTCCGTTTCAGGGCAGGTTATAATGCGATGGGCAACCCGTATGCAAACAGGCCTTTGAACAGAATTAATTATTCACTTACCGATTTGAGTTCTTTTAGCGGAGGATTCGGCTACCGCACAACTAAGTTCTTTGCAGATGTGGCGGTGGTGCAATCAACCGGAACGGGTTATTATCTTCCTTATGCCATCGGCAATTTTCCTTCGCCTCACTACGACTACGATAAATCAGTGACCCGAATTATGTTCACCGTGGGCGTGCCGTTCTAAAGTTCGGTAACAAATTCCAAATCGGCTAAAGTGATAGCGGCACCTTTGCATGTATGCTTGGCAATTCGGTAAAACGGTTTGCGCTGCGAACGCAGAAATTCAATCTTGTCTTTTAACTCTTCAAAGCTAAGGTTGAGCAGCAACGGCCGGTTGACCGATTGACCTGAAATCCGTTTCGCAATTTCCTTCGCGGGAACATCGAGAAAAATAGTGGTGCCCGCTTGGTTCATCACTTCCATGTTATCAAAAAAACAAGGAGCGCCTCCACCCGTGGCCATCACAAAATCTTCATTCAAGTTTGCCCACTTTTGCAGTTGGGTGCTCTCCGCTTTGCGAAAGTGGTCTTCACCAAATCTTTTAAAGATCAAGGCAATGCTCTCGCCTTCTGATTTTTCAATTTCGGTGTCTAAGTCTATGAAATTAATATTCAAGCGCTCTGCCAATTGCTTACCAAGTGTAGTTTTGCCAGAGCCGGGCAGACCAATGAGGAATATCTTCATGGTGATTTGAAAATTTGAAAGTGAACCAATTTGAAAATCATAAATCTCCGCAATAACACTTTCAAATTTTCAAACTGAATAATTTTCAAATTATTTTTTTGTTGTCAATTCAAGCACTTCACTTGACGATGGCGTATCGTTGTAGTGCCAATTACCTAAAACGGTGCCGTCTTTCCACAACGCAATACCCGGGTTTGAGCGGATGATGGTTTTAAGTACAGTTGCATCAGCATAATAATAGGGCACCGCTAATTGATGTTGGTGCCTAAACTCTTCCATCGCTTCCGCAGAGGAAGCGGTCAACACAAAGCAGTCCACTTTTCCTTCAAGTTGTTGGATAAGCTCGCGAATGGCGGCAATGCGCTCACTCGAAGTTTTGCGCACATCTACCATCACTACCAAGAGCCGATTACCCTGAAAAGTGTAGTCCGTTTTATCTTCGCCCGAAGGGCTGCTCACAGCGTAATCCGTGATTTTGGGTTTGATTTTATCTTCGTTGAGTACGCGAGATGACACGTATTGATAGCCGCCTTCCATTAAGTATTGGGTAGACTTTACTTCTTTTCCGTCTTTCGTAAAAATGTATTCAATCACAGGTTGCTCGGTGGGCTTCATTTGTGCGGGAATATTATTCCCAACTTTATAAGCCCGAAAATCGATGAAGGGCAAATGGTTGATGGCATAAATACCCAAATACAAACTGACCACTACCGTGGCGATAACAACGGCATAACCCTCGCGTGTGCGAAGTACAGGTTTGTATTTGTTACGGTGCCAAAACAGATGCAACACAAAAACCATCAGGATCAAATCTTTTACGAACGACTCCCACGGAGTCAATTTAATCGCATCGCCAAAGCAGCCGCAATCTGTAACTTTTTCTAAAATGGCCGAGTAGCCGGTGAGGAACGTAAAGAAAACCATCAGCAGGAGCAGCGTCCAGGTGGTGAGGTTCATGCGCCAATAAATGAGTATGGCAACGCCCAAGGCCAACTCCAGCACAATCATCGCGACCCCAATCTCCAACGACCACGGGATAAAATAGTGAAACAGGGAAGAAAAATCTTGGGTAAAAACCTCAAAATATTCCTCCATTTTTATTTGGGTGCCTACAGGATCGTTGAGCTTGATGAGGCCGGAAAAAATAAAGAGCCCTCCTACTAAAAACCGAGAAACCTGATCGATGATTTTTTGAAACATACTGCTGCAAATTGAATGGGATAAAATTACGGATTATTGGAATTTCATTATTTATTATCTTTGGTAGGCAACTAAACTAGTTACGATGAAACTTCAAGTGCTAAAGGACAAAAACGGCAATCAAACAGGGGTTTATGTACCTATCGAAGATTGGTCTTTAATCAAGGCAAACTATCCAGATATTGAAACACTTGAACAAGACGTTCAACCTTGGGAAAAGGAATTGATTGACCTTCGACTAGAAGCAATCGAGAAGAATCCTGACCGCCTGCGACCTATTCAAGAGCTTCTTAATGAATTAAGTCGTAAGAGCTGATGAATTATCAACTCATGTACCTAGACGAGGTGCTGACCGATGTGAAGGAAGCAAAAGCTTGGTATAAGGACAAAAGCGAGGGGCTAGAGTTGCGTTTTGCCCAAGCAGTTGAATTCGTAATCGAGAAGATTCGAAAGATGCCCTCTGCTTATCCAATTCGGTATAAAAATGTTCGATTTGCCCGCACTAAAGTGTTTCCATACATTATCCATTTCTACATTGATGACCCAAAAAAGCAAGTGATTATCACAGCTATTGTTCATAAGAAACGAAGCCCCTCTTTTGTGGTAGGAAGGGGTCTTTGACACTTGGTTTAACAAAAAAGCCCCGCGGTGCAGGGCTCTCATGTTTCTGTTCAAATTTTCTTAATACTCATCCTCGTTAAAGAAGAAATCTTCCTTGGTCGGGTAATCCGGCCAAATCTCTTCGATGCTCTCGTAAGGTTGACCGTCATCTTCCAACTCCTGCAAATTCTCAACCACCTCCAGCGGTGCACCCGAGCGAATTGAAAAGTCAATCAATTCGTCTTTGGTAGCGGGCCAGGGCGCGTCTTCCAGATAAGATGCCAATTCAAGTGTCCAGTACATAGTAACCCGGTTAAATTTTCCGCAAAAATAGAATTAAATACACCATAGTCAATAGCCACCGTTGCATGGACGAGCTCAAACAAAAGTAACCGAGGCCCAGGCTGCCGGGTAAATCGAAAACTATGGACTATTGGCTTAAAAAAGCCATATTTGTCGCAATAACGAGCTACTACCCACTATGGCAGATGAAAAAATAATTTTTTCGATGGCAGGCGTAAGCAAGATTTACCCGCCTCAAAAACAAGTTTTAAAAAATATTTACCTCGGCTTTTACTACGGTGCCAAAATTGGTGTGCTGGGGTTAAACGGCTCTGGAAAATCATCGCTGCTTCGCATTATTGCGGGTATCGACAAAGAATTTCAAGGTGAAGTTGTCTCGGACTTGAGTTTTTCGGTGGGCTTGTTGGAGCAGGAACCACAACTCGATAAAAGCAAAACCGTGCGCGACATAGTGGAAGAAGGTGTAAAGGAAACGGTTGCGCTGCTAAAAGAATTTGAAGCCATCAACGAAAAGTTTGCTGACCCTGAAGTGCTGGAAAACCCAGACAAGATGGACAAACTGATTGCCAAGCAAGGTGAAATACAAGAAAAGTTGGATGCCATTGGCGCTTGGGAACTTGATAACAAATTAGAGCGAGCAATGGATGCGCTGCGCTGCCCGCCCGCTGATGCAAAGGTTGAGCATCTTTCGGGAGGTGAGAAAAGGCGCGTGGCATTGTGCCGATTGTTATTGCAAGAGCCAGATGTGTTGTTGTTGGATGAACCGACCAACCACTTGGACGCGGAGTCGGTGTATTGGCTGGAACAACACCTTAAGCAATACAAAGGCACAGTCATCGCTGTGACGCACGATCGCTACTTTTTGGACAACGTGGCAGGTTGGATTTTGGAATTGGACCGTGGCGAAGGAATTCCTTGGAAAGGGAATTACTCAAGTTGGCTAGACCAAAAACAAAAACGCTTAGCGCAAGAAGAAAAAACCGAATCAAAACGGCAAAAAGCTTTGGAGCGCGAGTTGGAGTGGGTGCGTATGAGCCCTAAAGGCCGCCATGCCAAAGGCAAAGCGCGCTTGAGCAACTATGAGAAATTAGTGAGCCAAGAAACAAAAGAGCATGAAGAAAAATTGGAGCTATTCATTCCGCCAGGGCCGCGCCTCGGTAACAAAGTGATTGAGGCCAATGGTGTGGCTAAAGCTTTTGGCGATAAGTTGCTGTATGAAAATTTGACTTTCTCTTTGCCGCCTGCGGGCATTGTGGGCATCATTGGCCCGAACGGTGCAGGTAAAACCACTTTGTTTAAAATGATAACGGGGTCCTTACAGCCTGATGCCGGAAATTTCTCTGTGGGCGAAACCGTGAAGATCGCCTACGTAGACCAAGAGCATGATGACTTGAAACCGGAAGACACCGTGTTCCAAGCCATCACGGGCGGACAAGATCTAATTTTAGTTGGCGGAAAAGAAATCAACTCGCGGGCTTATGTGAGCAAGTTCAACTTCAGCGGCACTGACCAGCAAAAGAAAGTAAAAGAACTCTCGGGTGGTATGCGCAACCGCGTGCATTTGGCCATTGCGTTAAAGCAAGGCGGTAATTTGTTGTTGCTCGATGAACCCACCAACGATTTGGATGTGAACACACTCCGCGCATTGGAAGAGGCTCTAGAAAACTTTGGTGGCTGTGCAGTGATCATCTCTCACGACCGTTGGTTCTTAGATCGCGTATGTACGCACATCCTTGCCTTCGAGGGCGACTCGCAAGTGTTTTGGTACGAGGGTACGTTTAGCGAGTACGAAGAAAACAAGCGCAAGCGCTTGGGCGATGACCAGCCACATAGGATTAAGTACAAGAAACTAGTGAAGTAATAAGTCGGCAGTAAGCAGGTGGCAGTAAGCAGGTAAATGACTAGCTACTGCTTTCTGCCGGCTGCTCACTTGATGATATGAAAGCCGTCACCACAATTCTACTCCTAGTTCTATCGAACACCTTCATGACCTTCGCTTGGTATGGTCATCTAAAATTCAAAGAGATGAGCTGGTCGCAAAACTTGGGGTTAGCGGCTATTATTTTAATAAGTTGGGGCGTTGCGTTGTTCGAATACATGCTCCAAGTTCCGGCCAACCGTATTGGTTTTAAGAATTATGGCGGCCCATTTTCTCTGGTAGAACTGAAAGTGATTCAAGAAGTAATTACGCTAGCTGTATTTGTCGTTTTCTCGCTTCTCGTTTTCAAAAACGAAACATTTCGCTGGAACCACGCAGTTGGTTTCATGTTTTTGGTGTTGGCTGTGTATTTTGTTTTTAAGAAGTAGATTCAATTTGAAAATGAGTCAATTTGAAAATTTGAAAATGTAGCCAACGCGCCATCTCCAAATTTTCAAATTGAAAGATTTCTAAATTACTTCTCTTCCTGATACCACTTGATATTCTTCGAGAAGTACATAATCAATGCAATGATTGCAAACAAGCCTACGCTTCCTAACAGCAGCGAGTAATCTTGCATTTGAATGATGACAAAAATGAAGAGATAGAAGAAAGTCAACAGGCCGCCAAACACGCTAATCAGCATGCGATTCAGTAAAAACGTCATCGCGTATAAACTCACCAGAACAACCGTGGCGATAGTTGCAATCCAATAGGCCGCATCGTAGCCCACATGTTCAGAGAAACTCAACAGCAACGAGTAATAGATGATCAAAGCTGCGCCCACCAAAATATATTGAAACGGGTGGATGCGCACCTTGCGAATGATTTCCACTAAGAACAGTGAAACGAAAGTGAGCAAAATCACCAGCACTCCATACTTGGCCGTGCGCATGCTTTTCTGATACTGCCCAACAGGGATGAGCAGCTTTACACCAAACTCGGAACCCGATAGTCGCTCACCCTCTCCCACCCATTGCTGTGAAAATGGCCGGTTGTAATGCAGCACATTCCATGTGGCGCTAAAGCTTGTGTCGGTAACTGTTCTGTCGGAGGGCGAAAAGTTTCCTGTAAAGCTGGGATCTGCCCACGGCCCTTCAATTTTTGCCTGCGTGGTTTTGCCCACGGGCACAAAATACAGCAACGTGCTTCCTTTCAAGCCGAGGTTGATGGAAACATCACCACGAAAATCTTCCGGGCTTGACCAATGCAGCGGCACCACTACACCGTTCTCTACTTTGCCGCGTTCGCCTTGGGGCGCATGATAGTTAGCGGCTGGCAAACCGTCCTCACCATCGGTACCTGGATTTGCGAACTCGGTCGATAGGCCAATCTGATTAGAAGGTTCGGCAATTTTTTCCAAGCCACCGGAAAAAAACGCTGGGCTTTTGTTGATGCCGCGCAAGTCATTGATGCCCATTACCAACTGCGCTTCTTTCCAAAGAATATCTTTCGTATCTACACTCCACTTTTCAAAATTTGGCGCATTGAAAGTCGCCTGCATTTGAATTTCGGATTGGTAAACCGCGGCATCAAAAATCCCCCGATGCAATATTTCAGGCTTTACTTTGGCCGTGGCATTCAGTTTTTCGGGTAAGAAAAAAGCCGTCTCGCGCCATTCTTTGATTTCAATGCCATCTTTGCCTTTGTCAATTTTTTCGCGTTTCAAAAAAGGAATGACCAAAACCGGGCCCGAAACCGTTTGGCTGCCCGACCACTTTTCTGAAATTTCATTGATGACGGACTCTGCGCGCATTTGCCGCTCACTAATGAGTGACTGAATCCACGAATTGGGGATCATCAATATCAAGAGTAAAAAACCAATAGAGAGCAACTTGATCATCACAGACTCTTTGATCCAATTGTTGAATCGCTCGATAAGGGATGGGGTTGAAATGTTTTCCATAATTTTGATTTTTAAAAGTACTTTGTATTTAAAAGTTTAAGGGTAAAATTTTTTATTTTTTCTGTTGCTTGATCAGTTCTTCCATTGCATCTAAATGTCTTTTAAAAGCTGAACGCCCACGTTCGGTAATTTTGTAGCGCGTGTTGGGTTTGCGATCGATAAACGACTTGCTAATCGAAATATATTTCTCTTTCTCAAGTGCTTTTAAATGGGTGGCCAAGTTGCCATCGGTGGTATCCAACAATTCTTTCAACGCTGTAAACTCATATGAGTCGTTGGCAGCCAATACCGAAATGACTTGCAACCGCAAGCGGTGCTCCAATATTTTATCCAGATTTTCGAATGGATTTTTCACGGCCAGCCGTTATCGATCATATTTGGTGTACATCAAGCTGCCATATAAAATATGCAGCAACCCAAACCCCACGGCCCAAAAATAAAGCCCGTACCCCGGGAACAGCGCTGCAAAAACTCCTACAACTAACTCACAATAGCCCAAATAGCGTACCTCATCATACAAATTAGCACTAGCGTTAATCAACGCTAAGCCATAAAACAACAGCACCGCAGCAGCCACTAGGTTATAGTACCCGTAGTTCACCAAAATCAAAGTGAAGAACCCGCCAACGGCCAGTGGCACGCCCAAATTTACAAGCAACCTTTTACTGGTGCTGTCCCACATTTTGGTATTTAATTTTTTTGATTTGCGAAGGCTGAACCACCAACCTGTGGCCAGTGAAGCCACCAGCACCGCACCTGCCGTGATAAAAAGATTTTTGACAATTGGAAAATGTCCTTGATAGTAAGTGACTGTGCGCACAGCCTCGCCCGAATAGATTTGGGTGTAGGCAAAGCTCGCACCAATCAGCGCATACACCCCGGCCAATATCCCCGAAAGGCCGCTGAGCGACACAAACCGAACCGAGCGTTCCATCAATTGACGGATAGACTCGATATCCTGGTGGACGGATTTGTTTTCCATTATAAAAGTACTTTTAATTACAAAGTAAATGAACGGACGTCATTGAAAAAAGGTTTTTCAAAAAAGTTTTTGGGGATTTAGCCGAAAAATCGCACGGCAACACGGAAAAAACAATTCCAACGGTCGTACATAAAAAAACCCCGCAATCTGCGGGGTTTTGCTCCTCCTGATGGACTTGAACCATCGACCCTCTGATTAACAGTCAGATGCTCTAACCAGCTGAGCTAAGGAGGAATGTTCGTTTTTGGAGGTGCAATATTACGGCATTGTGCCCCAATAATCAAAACTGGAAATAAAGATTTTGGCGACCTGGTTCACACAAAGAAGCCCGTGGGCAACAAAGGCTATTCAGACCAATTCGGTTAATTCGACCAGAAATTGTGGCTAGCTCAACGTGAATCTTTTACCTATAGAATAGACATAACATCCAGCACAGAAACCAACAGCACTTTCTAACAACGCGAATACTACTAGTGTAAAGGCCAAACTTACTGCGGTAGTAGACCATTGAAATATCGAACAAAGCAACATCAACGAAGAAAACGCCAGACCAATGCGTGCAGCAAACCGTTTGGGTGCCTGGTCGGTCGGTTTTGACTGTATCGAAAAGGTTTTGACTGCAACTTCGGCTGCATTACCTAACAGACTCCATTTGCCCAGGTTGAACGAACGCATTAAAAAATCGTAACACAGCAGCGCTGGAATAGCAGCCCAACCGGTAACCAAAAACAAGGCACTCAATAAAAAAACTTGGGCTGCCACCATGCGCACTTTGTTTTCGTTGATGGATACAAAATCAACAGGACATTCAGGTTGTAGTTTCATATTCAATTTTAGACGTCTCGAGCGGATTTGAACCGCTGTGTGAGCTTTTGCAGAGCCCTGCCTCGCCTCTCGGCCACGAGACTATTTTTTATTTTACCAGCCCGGCAAACCGCTGATAGAGCAGCGTTGGGCTATTTTCATTTTTAGGTTCGTATTTACCTGCGATGATCGGCACATAAATAACTCGCCTGCGGCTCGCCTCCCCTGTCACGCTTGATTTCGCTACGCGGTGCCATAACCGACCATCGTGAACAGTCAGGTCGCCCGCGCTTGGCGTAATGGCTACCTCTTGCTCATCGGCTTCATTGTTGAAAAAATGTGCCTTTCGAAACAGCAAATTGTAAAGGCTTTGGTGATGAGTTCCCGGTATCACCCGCAACCCACCATTCTCTGGTTTCAAGTTGCTTAGGTGAATGCCCACGTTGAGCATCGGGCCGGGTTTCTTCCCGTAAAAGACATCTCGCAGCCCATCTACATGCCAGCCCATTTGAGTGAATTTACTGCCGGGTCCATTTACATAATGATTAAGTACCATACCGTCTTTTTCATTTTCGCCCAACCGCGCACCTGCACCTACCAATTGCAGCAAGGCTTGCAAACGTGGGTCATGCAATAGCTCGTGCAAAACAGGATGGTGTTGGTTGATGAACGCAAATCGCTGCACAATTTTGCTGCCATCCAAGTCCGCACCATATTTGATGGGCACACCGTTTACCTTCTCCACGTTGCTGCGCAGCCAACGTTGCTGCACTTCTTGCGAAGCCCTAATGATCAGATCAATTGTTTCGGCACGGATAAAGTTTTTGAAATGGATAAATCCAAACTCATCAAAAAAAGCCCGCTGTTCTGCCGTCAGTTGGTCGCCTAAAAAGAACCTTTGGTATTCCATGTCAATCAATTAAGGTTGCAATTATACTCTATAATTTCGATAGAGTTTATATACTGTTGAATATTTTGTTTTAAATGGTAAGAGTTTTAAACTACAATAACTGATTGGCCAAATGCGAAAATGAGCGCATATTGCCCTATGAAATGGCTTAAAATCATCAGTTTCGCTATTGCTGCCCTCGCTGCGCTGTTTTTCAGCTTGGGCGCTTTTATGCCTCAATACGAATATGAAAACACGGTGATAGTGAACGCACCACGCGAAAAATGCTGGAAAATTTACCACAGCCCATCGTTGATGGGGCAATGGATGCCGGGCTTTTGGTCGCTGACCCTCAAAAAAGGAGATTCGCTGGCAGTGGGTTCAGAATATGAAATCGTAATTGTAGATGGTGAGAGGATGGAAATGCGCGAGCGCATCACTGCCGTAAAACCGTTTCACTCGGTTTCGTATGAACTTTCAAACGATGTGCTTACATCAGACTATACGTTCGTGTTCGAAGGTGAAGGCACCACGCTCATCCGCGCGCACTACAAGGTAACCGGCAATAACATCCTTTGGAAATCGATACTCTTGCTTTTCAAAGGAGCTATATCCTCCTCTTCGCAAGAGCAACTTAACCTTTTGAAGAAGGTAATTGAGCAACAGCCCTAGTGCGTTACTACGAATGGCGAACAGCAAACACCCATCCCGCCAACGCAGCCTGCACGATGCCATAGAAGAACCACGTGAGCACCATTGTAAATGAAACATTGATGGCGCTAAATGTGAGCAACAACACCGGCAACATCGCGACCACGCCATAGACGAGACTTACTTCAATCGCTTTTGCCACAGCGCCACCCACAAATGTTGTTTTGTATCGCTCCCAAAACCACAGCAAGGCACCACTCAACACGAATGGATGCACATAGAACAGCCAATCAGTTGAAAAACTGCTTGAACGAAAAACACTGTTGTAGTACTCCTCCATCAGCCCCGGGAAGAGGTAAATACAGCCATACATCAGCAAGAGGCTGGCAACCAACACCAACGCCCCCGCAATTAAAACGGAAATGAAACTGCGTGTCATATCTAAATTAAATTGTTTAAACTAAATTTCAACGCTTAAAATACAATTCACCGGCACTGTTACCCCGCCACGCACTCCACCAGTGGTTTTTCATACTCCAAAAAGTCCGTTAAGCATTCTACTTTCTCGCCATTGGCAAGCTGTAAGATAATGCCCACTTCGTCATGCTCAGTGTTGGTATAAGCCATCGCTGCAATCAAATCATGTTTGCGCTGCATCACATCTTTGGCATTGGCCAGTACATTGGATTTTGCCAATGAAGAGTTTTTTAGTTCATCTATTGAAATTTGTCGGTACATAAACATTAACGTTGTCGTTCTTTCCAATCTACAATTTCGCGGTGCAGGGTGTCAACCACTTTTGGCACTAGTTCTTCAAAAGTGGCTCCGTGTTTCTTCACAAAAAGGTCGTTACCCGGAATGACCAAACGCACTTCCATTATCTTGTTTTGGCGGTCGTCCGCTTTGTCTACTTTCAAGGTTACTTTGGCTTCTTGAATGCGGTCACTGAATCGTTCCAGACTATCTAACTTTTCTTGCAATAAATCCAACAACGGTTGCTTGGCAGTTAAACCAACATTTTGAACGCTAACTTTCATTTTTACAGGGTTTTAAGTTTTATCAATTTTGAGGTCTGGTCGTAATTTGCCGTTCCTTTCGTGAGTTAAGTTATCACTATTTGGTGCGCTTAAAAAATGATTTTCGTCATCTATCGTTCAGGGTTTGTAACTTGCCAAAAAGTCTCGTTGGAGAATGAATTAAATGTCCTGATCGTGTGATGCTCAACAGGCTTGTATTATTACTTTTCATTGTTTTTACGCCCTTCGTTACATCTGCGCAGCAGAAAAAGGCGCGTGCCCCCCAGCAAATTGATTTGCTGGATGTGGTGGCAAAGGTTTTTCACCCAAGTGCAAAACCAAGGGAAGTAGCCAAAAAGAAAGTTGCATTTTCTGTGGTGCCTACTACCACGCGTTCTGGTGGAAGACAGATTTTGGTTTCGTCCATTAATGCGGCATTTGTGTGGGGTCAAGATCCCAAAACAAATTTTTCGACCGTTTATTTTTTGCCCTACACTGACTTTTCGGAAAATAAAGGGTTTGGGCTGAAGTATAACTTTTTTACACCACAAAATGCCTGGAACCTTACCGGAGAAACGCGCATCAGCAATTTAACTGAATATGCCTACGGCCTGGGCAGCAGCACTACTGAGTCTGATCAGTTTCGCCTCAACTTCAACAACTTTCGATTTAACGTAACGGCCAACAAACAGATTTACGGATCTTTCTTTGGTGGACTTGGTTTTTTCTACGACCGCAATTTTTCAGTGGGCGTGAGTGAGGAACCGCGGCAGCCGGGAGAATTCGAGAAATATGGCGTGGGTACCCAATCAGCCTACTCTGCAACGGGCATATTGTTCAACTTACTGCACGACAACCGCAAGAACTCCATCAACCCCGCGGATGGTTTGTATCTGCAAGCGGCATTGCGCGTAAATCCGAGTTGGTTGGCAAACGACAATTTATGGAGCTCAATTTACCTGGATGGCAGACGTTATTTTCGATTGGATGATCCCAAAAGAAAAATCGTGGCCGTGTCAGCATTCTATTGGGGAACGTTTGGCCGAGTGCCGTACTTCAATTTACCAAGTACCAACTTAGAGCCAGCCGGCCGATCGGGTCGCGGGTATCCTTTGGCTCGCTTTCGCGGAAAGCATATGCTATACTTAGAGGGAGAATATCGGTTTGACATCACACGCAACGGCTTTTTGGGTGGTGTAGGCTTTCTCAACTTTCAGTCATTCACAGACGAGAACAATCGAATTGATGGAATTAATCCGGGAATTGGCGGAGGGTTACGCATCAAATTCAATAAACGATCGGATACCAATTTAGTGATTGATGCGGGCTTCGCGCCAAATTCCTTCCAGTTGTACATTGCCTTGGGCGAATGGTTTTAAGAAACCAGCCCTTCTTTCTTTCGCTGTTGCTTGACAAAGGTTTCGCCAAAAGATAACTTTTTGTTGAGTGATGATTTCTCATCCACTACCCGCCAAAAGGGCGTTACTCTACCGGGGGGAGTGCCCTTCTCTATTTGCTCGTGTGCAGCTTCTGACACAATGCGTAAGAAAATCCCAGACGTAACCGGGCAAGTGTAATCCGCTCCGTACTCTACAGCCAAATCTCTTCGCATGGTTGCCAGACTCCCACTCTTTCCCTTCGGAATCTGGCGTACGTAGTCGTCAATAATTTTAGGCGTGGCAATCAACATCTTGGCACCTGCAGGCATATCGGCAAAATCTTTTTCAAGTTTCTTCACCACATGCACTTTGCTGGTGTCGTTGACCTTGTCGGTCCAAGTCTTGCCCTTGCCGGGCTTCATCGTCACTTTTTTTGAAGTCAATTTTTTAGCCATAAACACTTGCTTACTTCTCAACCAGAATTCTCATGCCTTCAAGAACCACTTTCCAACTTTGCTCGGAGTGCTCGCGTGCTTCTTCCGTTTCATTATCCTGAATAATCTGCACGTTAGTAATACCGTCCTTCTCCGTCACGCGATACGTTATCATTTGATAATTCTCCTGTTTATCTTCCTTGCCTGACAGACTGCTCCAATAATCATATTGCAGCATCTTCTGGGGATCAAATTTAAGTACTGTACCTTTGTCTTCGTAACTTTTTCCTTCCCACTCACCTACAAAACGGATTGGGCCACCTACTATCCACTCCGTCACGAGGTTGGTGCCAAAGAAATACTGCTTAATGTCGGTTGGGTCGGTAAGCGCTTTCCATACGCGGGCTTTCGGGGCTCTGAAATCAATAGACACTTGAGCAGTGAGGTTGGTTTTCATAACTTTTAGTTTTTAGAAGCCATATCCAAAATAACCGAAGATGTCAGGTTGAGCGTGTCGAAACCTGTTTTTGCTTCTAAATCGCCTTCGATAAACTCAGGCTGACACCGTACAAACATTTTTGAGATGGCTTCTAATATTTATCAATCATTTAACTCGCGACATTCAAAACCGTGTTGATTGAGCAAACGTATCGCGAGCTGTGGTTCAATCTCATCTGAAACGATGCGCAATATTTTGTCAATATCATCGAGCGCAAAATTCCACCGGTTCTTACCTGCGAGTGAGTCAATCTTGGGTTTCAGGCTTTGCACCTGCTCCATGGATTGCACTGACGTAGAAAAGACAAGCACTGCCATTGCTTATTTAGTTGGTTGGGAATAGGTAACGATATCGATACCAATACCATTTGGGTCAACGATCGCAAAATGACGGTCACCCCAAGGCTCATTGCGCAACTCAAATGCCAGCGGCACTTCCATTTTCTTTATCCGCTTGCATACTTCATCTACGTTTTCAACCTCAATGGTTAGGTAAGCACCTTTTCCCGCAAAGGCGGGCTTGAACAACGGCTGTTGACTTTCATGGTTGGGCAGAAGAAAACTAATTTGATCTGTGCCGCCCGGGGTTTTCATCAACAGGTAGAATTCATTCTCAAACACTACTTCCAAGTTGAGAACAGTGGTATAGAATTTCTTTGTTTCCAAAAGCTTGGACGTAACAAATCCGGCATTTAATCTCATTGCATTTTTGGTTTGTGCATTGGCAGACATCGTCATATTACATACGGCTGCAACCAGCACGCCCAACACGATTAATACTCTTTTCATGTTAATAATTTTAACTTGATTTCCTTCTTTCACTAAATGAAACAGTCTACTACCTAATTCCCATTTGAATCTCTGTGATGTTAGCTGCCGGATTGGCAAAGTCGGCATTGATATACAACTCGCGATTGACCGCAACTGGGTGTAACTTCTTTTCCGAAATAAACTGCGTCAGCTTTCCATAGCTGTTCGGGATTTCCGTCCAGGCACCCTCGTGCGTCAGCGTCACGCATTTAAACTTGTCTGTTCGCTTAAAATGAAACGTACCATCATAATCTACAGGAATCTGATCTACCGGAAGTGCTACCTCTAGCGTAAATATTTGAGATTCATCACCCGTAAAACCAGTGTAGTGCCAATGCACAGGGCCAGACACGTGTAGGTTCAGTCGAACAGCTTCTTTAAACAAATCCTTTGCCACCGGAAGAAAATTGATGAGCTCGGTAACTTTGGTCTCTGTTCGGAAATAAAGAAAATTAATGGGCTGAAATTCCCTGAGTTTGGGTGTGTTGTCGGTAATCATAAATATTTTTTAGAATAATGTGAGGATGAAAATGACGATCAAATGAATGAATACGAACACGGGTGACATGACTTCTTTGGAAGGGTCTTTTGCGCGGACGTGCGAACCGATGGCTCCGATTAAAATCAAGGCAAATGCGCCTATCGCCAACAAACGTGTTTGCGTAAATAATAACCCAATTCCAGCGGCCACTTCACCCAAACCAACCAACTTCATAAACCAAATCGGATAACAGAAGCGTTTGAAAAGCGCTACTTTGTCGGCCTGATCCACTAATTTGGTATAGCCGAAATAAACAGAAGGAGCTGCCATCGCAATCAGCAATAGCCAGAACAAGATGGTTTTGATTTCCATAGTTGATTAAAATTTATGCTAATCAACGCGGGTTCACTGACAGCCCTATGTCAGCACCAAAAAAAAGATTTCAAATTTTTTTGAGATTTTTTACCCGTGAGTGACAACCCTATGTCAGCAGTAGTGATGTTTTGGGCGCTTCAGCGCGAAAGCAGGAATCCCACGCCAAACAAAATCACAAACAATAGCGTAGAAAGCGCCATTTGCTTGAGGTAGGGATCTAATTCATGCGATGGCTTTCGCGAAATGGAAATGCCATTTTTAACCAGCAGTGGCGCGGATAGTAAAAACAAAAATTGCCAAGGTGATTGATAGTTGATAATCGTGTAAACAACAGCTGAGGCCAAGCCCGTCAGCAGCAAAGCCCAATGATAAAGCGCTGCTTTCTCCTTGCCGATTCGGACCGGTATAGAAAATTTTCCGGCTTCTCTATCGGATTCGATATCGCGGATGTTGTTGATGTTGAGCACCGCAATGGAAAACAAACCGCAGCTCATGGCAGGTAATAGTTCCCTCCAACTGGTAGAATGTGTAAACAGAAAGTAAGACCCCATCACCCCCACCAATCCAAAGAAAAGCAATACAGAAACATCACCCAAGCCGATGTAGCCGTAAGGTCTTTTGCCAACCGTATAACCGATGGCGGCCAAGATGCTCAACAAACCCAACCCAAAAAAAGTGGCGAAACCTCTCCAGTTGGTGCCGAAGGAGACCCAAAGTAACAGAAGGCCGCTTGTTAAACTAAGAAGCATAAAAACAATCACGGCATTGCGCATGCTCACTAAAGAGATGGCGCCAGACTGCACGGCACGCTTGGGTCCTTGGCGGCCCGCATGATCAGCCCCGTTTATCGAATCGCCATAATCGTTAGCTAAGTTTGAAAGTATTTGTAAAAAAATGGTCGTGATGCAACACAACGCGAAAATGCTTCCATCAAACTTATTCGCATACGCAGCTAAAAAACCAGCCATACCAATACAGGAAAGCGACAGCGGTAAAGTGCGTAATCGGAAAGCGGAGAGCCAGGCTTTTGTATTCATTGATTTCAGTCGCGCAAATATACTAACGGAATCAACAGACCTCTCGAATGACAAAAGTTTGTTTA
Source organism: Bacteroidota bacterium (assembly GCA_018267275.1). Classification (GTDB taxonomy): domain Bacteria; phylum Bacteroidota; class Bacteroidia; order Cytophagales; family Cyclobacteriaceae; genus ELB16-189. The sequence continues at coordinate 593,360 of JAFDYV010000003.1, forward strand.
TTAAACGTAATGTAATCGCCCCTTTTCTTGCCCATCATCATCTTACCAATGGGCGAAGCGGTTGAAATTGCTAAACACTCAATTCCATTAATTGCAAGTTTGCCTGCCGCCACACTAACGAAATAATGAGCTTGATCGGTTTGAACCAAGCTTCCTATTTCTACTGTCTTGAAAATCTTGTCGGGGTTAATCCGGTCGAAAGCTTCGCGCAATTTCAATGCCTCTGCCACCTGTGTTGCGGCTTTGTCGCGCTCTAGTTGTGCCATCGCCCGACCCGTTTCATACTTATCGCCTGCGCTGCTCTTGTCTTCTTGGTTAGCCGATGCCTGTGCTTCGTTCATGGCAGCTTGTGCCAAAGACAGTCTTTCGTCAATCACTTTTTTGCAAGCAGCATAGACCAAAGGTTTTAATTGCACAAGTGTCATCAATTAGCCCTGATAAAGTTTGAGGCTTTTTTGATATGCCGCATAGACGCCAATAGCCGTGACAATTAACGACACCACCATGAACGCTGGGACGTAAAACAACTGACTTTCTTCTTTAATGTATAGCGCCAAAAACATCGCGCCCACCGAAATGACTCCAGCCATGATGGCGTAGATTTTAGCGTTGTAATACCACGCGTAGGGAAAGAAGTGTGCACCTGTAATAACTACATAAACAAATACAAAATCTTCAGGACTGCGCAGCAACACAAAAATCAAAATAGGAAAGTAAAATAGCTGCGCGAAATTTAGCCACAAACCCAATGATTGAAGTGGATTGCCTTCTACCGTCCATTGTGTTTTGAATATTTTTGAAAAGACAAAGGCCAGCGGCAACATGACGCCACCTACAATAAACGTAAGCACGCACTTGTCGTATGTTTTGAATGAAAGTGTCCACACAATAGTGATGAGTGTCCAAACTACCGAAGCGGCTGCAATGAAGTTAACTCCGTTTTTAGCTTTAACAGATAGTTCCAGTTTGTAATGATCAACAGTGTTTTGCTTCATAGGTTAGATTCCTAACAGTGATTTTAATTTTGTGTAACCTGTTTTACTCACAGGTATTTGCACGCCCGTGCGCAAAATAGCTAAGTGAGTTTCTTTTTGATACGGTTCAATTTTGGTGATTTGATTGATTTGCACCATGTATGAGCGATGGACGCGCACAAACTGTTGCGGATCTAAACTCTGCTCGTAAAAGTTCATGGTTTTGTTTTTCAAGAATGAACCTTCGGCCGTAACTACCTTCACATAATCATCATCGGCTTCTAAATATTGAATGTCGTGCACGGGAATGATTTTTACTTTGCTGCCTGTTTTCACCACCACACGGTTTTGTTGTGCGGTAGTAGCCGACATGGTATTGAGTACACTCTCCACTTGCTGTGGGGCCGTGGGCGCTACCTTGCTTTTCCATTTTAACACTGCTTCGCGAAAGCGTTCCTCAGGAACTGGTTTTAGCAAATAATCAACTGCATTGGCTTCAAAAGCTTTGATGGCATATGAATCATAAGCCGTAATGAAAATGACGGAAGGCTTCACGTCCACCAATTCCAACATTTCAAAGCCATTGATTTTAGGCATTTGAATATCCAAAAAAATCAAGTCGGGCTTGTGTTCTTGAATCGCCTTGACACCTTCAAAGCCATCGCAACATTCTTTCACTACTTGGATGTCTTCAAAATACTTCAGATACGCCTTGATGATTTCGCGAGCGAGGGGTTCGTCATCGATGAGGATTACTTTGGTCATGGGTGAAAAGTTGCTGCTAATTCGAAAATATTTTTTTAAATCGATACTGGATTCCGGATGCTAGATTTTTTGTACCTAGTGATCAGCATTTAGGATCAAGTTTCCAGCATTTCCGGCAAAATCAATCTTACAATAAATTTATTTTCTTCGATGCGTGTAGTTAACAAATCGTTGCGGGAATAGAGCAGATACAACCTGCGTTTCAAGCCGCTCAAACCAAAACCGCTTCCCTCAGAGGGTTGCATGTCAGCATCAAAAGGGTTCGAAATCTCAACCAATAACGAATCTCCTTCGCGCAGGGTGTGTAAGTTGATAACCACTTTGTCGGTAGTGCCATACAATCCGAACTTGATGGCGTTTTCTACCAACGGTTGCAGCAACAAAGGTGGGATGAGCCACATCTGTATTTGCTCATCCAAATCCATTTGCACTTCCAAGCGATGCCCAAAGCGCACCTTCTCAATTGACAAATACAAACGCAGATAGTCGGCCTCCTGTGCGAGCGTAATCCACTGCTCATCAGCACGCCTTAATGTGGCGCGCAGAAAATCAGACAGCTGTTGCACCATCTCGCGAGCTTTGGGCGGTTGCACCAAAATCAGCGCATTGATGGAATTCAAACTATTGAACAAAAAATGAGGTTGTAGTTGCAGTTGCAATTTCTGAAGTTCGGCTTCACGCGCCATGCTGCTCGTGACAGCAGACTGCCGCTGGGCATCCTCTAATTCTTTGATGCGACTATAAAAAATGAATGCTGCGCTCGCAATTACAGTTATGGCAATTCCGATAAAAATTCGGATGGGGGCGGACCGTCTCAAAAACTCTAAGTACACTTCGTTCCCCTTTCCATAGTATTCAAAAGCCGGATAAGTGAGTTGAAACAACACCACGCTTAATGCGATGGCCACCAAACCAGCGAAAAGAAATTTGTCGCGTGTTGGCGTGTATCGGCTCAACACGGCTCCGAGCACAGCTACACTTATCACAATGGCTGACACCGTTGCCAATGAATCCAATACAGCCAATTTTAAATCAAAACCAAACCACGTGGCCAACAACCATATTTGAAAAAACAACGTTGCCAAAACCACAAGTACAATTGGCATTGATTTTTCTATTCGGGATTTCAATGGCATAGTCAAACTTTGGTTTGGGCAACACACATAGCTGCTTTCGCAGAAATTGACGCAAGATACTCGTTCACATCATTTGGTTCTTGGGTGGTAGAATAAATTTCATCACCATCTTCTAATGAAGGAAGCTGAATTAATTCCGTCACCTCCACAAATCTCCAAATTACTTTTTCGTTTTCGGTGTTTTGTAGGTGTTGCTCCAGCAACCGCCCCACAATACTCGCCTTCTCACGCGCCCAAGCATATTCATCCGCACGAATCAGCCGCAATTGCTCATCAAATTGCGGTGTGTGGTTGCCGCTGCCACTGATGATTTGATACACCATTTTTGCGAGGTACCAGTTCATTTTGTTTGGATTTGAGAAAGTCCATTGTCGATGGTCGATGGTGAAGTCAGCATGGACTATCGACCATCAAACAATGGAATAAAAGACTAGTGACTCTTAATCTCCACTCCGCCAAACATCGCGAAACCGGTCAGCACCAATTTTTTATCAGGACTGTAAGCTCCCAATTCCTTGCGTTTGTCATCTACACCACCCAACACTGCGGTAATGTCTGATTTTAATTGCCAATTGCCGGGGATGACGATTTTTGTTCCACCAAAAAGTTGGACAGTATCAATCACCACCGTGCCATTAATATCGGCTTGGGTCAAATCTATTTCAGTGCCACCAAACATGCAGAACGACTGGCCACCTTTGAATGACTTCGAAAATACTCTGCGTTTCGCGCCACCAAAAACGGCTGTCATGTCAAAGTAATCGTCATCGCCATCGTCCAAGGTGAGTATACCGTCACCTTTCATACTGTTTTTTTTTCTGGCTTCGCGTGATGCACCGCCTAACAGCGAGCGACCGACAATGAATCCGCCCACTATCATGATGGCCACAGGAAAAGCGTACCGATCAAAATCGTATGGAAACCCTGGGATATCATCCAATAAAAAGAAGCTTCCGATAAGTATCAAAATAAGCCATCCGATTCCTTCAAATTTTTTGTTGATACCGATGATGACCCCCAACGCAATCAGAAAGGTCTTCCACGAGAATAACCAGCGCGGAAAGTCTAGTAGATCCAGCCGATCAAACAACAAGAAAGACCCAATAGCCAAGATAATCGCCCCAGCCCACACGCTGTTGCTGATTTTTTTAGGTTGCTCGTTCATATCCTTTAAATTTTATACCAAAACTAACGGAGGGGGGCCTGCAGAGATATCTAAACTAGGTTAACGGAGGCAAAAAGTCGGTGAAACCGGAGTTTGGTTAGGGTGAAAAATAGGAGGCACTTGGCAGTCCTCCTTCCCTAAAGATATGGAGAATAAACGGGCAGTCTTTCAAATTGACATCCGTGAGTAATAAAAGCTAGAGGCTCTAGCTAGTACGCTACTTGGTAACCTGATCAACAATCTCCTTATCCAACGGCTTTACTTTGGAAGGGAAAAAAGCGACTACGTTGCCTGTCTTGTCGATAATGTATTTGCAAAAATTCCAAGAAGGAGATTTACCTGATTTTGCTTCCAGCCATTTGTAGAGCGGAGCTTTGTCTTTTCCCTTCACCGATATCTTCTCAAACATTTGAAATTTTACTCCATAATTTTTCTGACAAAACGATGCGATCTCTTCGTTGCCGCCCGGTTCTTGCCACAAAAAATTGTTAGCAGGAAAACCGAGCACCGTCACTTTATCGCCATACAGCTCGTGCAATTTCTCTAAATCCTCATATTGATACGTGTACCCGCATTTTGAAGCGGTATTAACAATCAATAGGTTTTTTCCCTTGTACTGGGCGAATTCAATTTCTTTTCCATCCAACGATTTCATTTTGAAATCGTAAATGGAGCCGGATACCGCTTGCGTTTTTTGAAGCTTGCCTTGCAAGAAAGAGAATAAGCCCACAGCTGTTAGTGTTAAGAGGGTTAAAATAAATACAATGCGCTTTTGCATATCGCGATGAGTTGGAGGTAACGCCTACCTCTCTGCAAATAATTACTTCAACTCGTTTAGGATTGCCTCATCCATTGGCTTCACTTTTGAAGCAAAGAATTTGACAGAACCATCTGCCTTTACCAAATATTTGCAAAAGTTCCAGCTCGGCTCTTGTCCGGTTTTTTCCTTCAGCCACTTATACAGCTCGTGCTGATCATCGCCCTTCACCGAAATTTTCTCAAACATTTGAAAGGTAACGCCATAATTCTTCTTGCAAAATTCACCGATTTCGGCATTGGTACCCGGTTCTTGATGCCCGAAGTTGTCGGCAGGAAAACCTAGAATCGTCACCTTGCTACCATACAACTCATGCAATTTTTGCAAATCGGTGTACTGGGGGGTATATCCGCACTTGGAGGCAACATTCACAATCAATAATGTTTTGCCTTTGTAATGTGAGAAGTCAATCGACTTGCCATCAAGGGCGTTCATTTTAAAATCGTATAAACCGGGCATAACCAACAAGATTAGGGATAAAGCGAATAGTTTCATGGCAATGATTTTTTTGTATACAACAAATGTACTGCTTATTTGTTGCAGATCGGTCAGAAATTACGTTGGCGGCTACAGCTCCCGAAATCGTCTATTTTACATCTTTTCAGGAACCTGAATACCCAACAATGCCATGGATTTTTTGATCACATCGGCAACCACTTGGGATAAAGCAACTCGAAATTTCAGCTTCTGGGTGTCGGCTTCGCCAAAAATGGGAATGGTTTGATAAAACTGATTGTATTCTTTCGCCAAATCGTAGGCATAATTCGCTACCACAGCAGGCGAATATTCACGAGCTGCCTCGTTCAGTTTGTTCACATAGTTGTTAACCCTAAAAACAATGGCCCGCTCCGCATCGTGCAAATCATGTACTGCTTCCATGTCATTGGGTGTGGGGTCGATATTCATGGCAGCCGCCTTTCGCAAAATGGCTTTGATGCGGGCGTGAGTATATTGGATGAACGGCCCCGTGTGCCCTTGTAATTGAATCGACTCGTTGGGGTCAAACATCATGCGCTTTTTTGGGTCTACCTTTAGCAGGAAAAACTTTAAAGCACCCAGGCCAATTTGCTCAGAAAGGTTTTTTATTTCCTCATCAGTAGCATCATCAATTTTCCCCAGTTCACGTGTCTGCTTCTCCGCTTCCTCCGCCATCTCTTGCATCAAGTCATCGGCATCCACTACCGTGCCCTCGCGCGATTTCATTTTGCCGGTGGGCAGATCTACCATGCCGTAGCTTAAATGATAGCACTTATCCGCGAAAGCGTAGCCTAGCTTTTTTAAAATGAGAAACAATACTTTGAAGTGATACTCTTGCTCGTTACCAACCGTATAAACCTGTCCTTCGATTTTCGGAAAATCGCGGAAACGCAAAATGGCAGTGCCAATGTCTTGCGTCATATAAACAGAGGTGCCGTCTGACCGTAACAACACTTTTTGATCGAGGCCATCCGAAGTTAAATCTACCCACACAGAGCCATCTTCTTTTTTAAAGAACACACTCTTTTCTACTCCCTTCAAAACTTCTTCCTTGCCAAGCAAATAGGTTTGCGATTCGTAGTAGAGTTTCTCAAAATCAACGCCCATGCGCTTGTAGGTAACATCAAAGCCGCTATATACCCAGCCATTCATGGTTTTCCATAACTCCACCGTTGCAGGATCATTTGCCTCCCACTTCTTCAACAATTCAACAGCCAACTGCATAATAGGCGACTGTCTCTCCGCCTCGGCTTCACTCAAGCCATTTTCAGTTAGCGACTTGATTTCGGATTTGTATTGTTTATCAAACTCCACATAATATTTCCCCACCAGTTTATCGCCCTTCAATCCACTGCTCTCCGGTGTTTCTCCTTTGCCAAATTGCTGCCATGCCGCCATGCTTTTGCAAATGTGGATGCCCCGATCGTTGATGATCTGCACTTTATGTACCGTGTAGCCAAGCGCTTTATAAATTTCAGAAACAGAATAGCCCAAAAAATTATTGCGCAAATGACCTAAGTGCAAGGGCTTATTGGTGTTGGGCGATGAATACTCGACCATCAACTCCTTGCCGGTACGCGGTAGCTGCCCAAAATTCTGATCGGCATAAATCGACTGGAATACCTTGGCCCACACCTGATCGGCAACCACTAAATTCAAAAAGCCCTTCACCACATTAAACCGGGTAACCAAACCTGAATGACTAACCAAATGTCCGCCCACCAAACGAGCGGTGTCTTCTGGCGATTTGCGAGATAGTTTGGTCAGCGGAAAACACACCAATGTATGCGAACCTTCAAACCCTTCGTTGGTAGGTTGCAGTTGTTCGTTTTCAATTTTCTGACCAAAAACGGCTTCTACCGCTTGGCGGATGGCGAGCCGAAGTTCTAAATCCAAGTTCATAGCAAAAATGGGGCTGCAAGATAGGTTGTTATTTTAAACTACTCTAACATCAAAGAATACAATTCTGAGCGGCAAGCACGCCAGTCCCCTCATACAAAAAAGCAGGTGCAAAAGGATTGCGAACCAATAGGCACCAACAAACAAGCGAAGAATCAGGGCCAAAGAAATCTCGACTGCTTGTGGATCCTTCACGCACTTTACCGTACCGGCAAGCTCGTTCGTTGAAAAGACCTGATGCTCTTTGATCTGGCTCCACTGTCAATCCGCTCAGGATTGTTGGTAAAAAAGGGGGGAATGGATTTTCGATAATCCCAAGTAGAAGATCAGTTTTGGCAAGCTTACCTCTTTGAATTACGTGTCTATTTCATTTTGAATTTGCATATTGTCGTTTCGAATGAAACGGTCTGGCGATTTGTTTGATGAAGACGCACAAACGGAGTTTGCCGAAATTCTCTTGCCCGTCCCCATCCCAAGATTTTTCACCTACCGCATTCCGAAGGCATTGGTTGGCAAAACCATGGCTGGCCAGCGTGTGATCGTTCCTTTCGGTCAAAAAAAGATATTAACCGGAGTCGTAGTCACCGTACACGGCCAGCCGCCCAAAGATTACGAAGCAAAATATATCTTAGAATTATTGGACGAAACGGAGGTCATCTATCCGCAACAATTCAAACTGTATCAGTGGATAGCCGACTACTACCTGTGCACATTAGGAGAAGTGTTGGCGGCAGCGTTGCCATCGGGTCTAAAGCTTTCTAGCGAAAGCATGGTGCAACTACATCCTGCTTTCAATGAGGCCGAAACCAACTTCGATTTTTCGGAACGTGAACGGATGGTAATCAACCATCTGAAAAACGACACAATGACGTATAGCCAAGTGGCAAAATTGTTGGGTGCAAAAAGCATTTATAGCATCTTAAAATCGCTGGCCAGCAAATCAGCGATTTTATTGTTCGAGCAAGTGCGTGAAAAATTTAGGCCAAAAACAGAGAAGCACGTACGCCTGCAGCCGCAGTGGGTAGAGAAGAAAAAACTCGAAAGCCTTTTTGATTCCCTTGCGGCAAAACCAAAACAAGAAGCGGTGATGCTAAAGTACCTGCAGCATGTTGCGGTTTTTGCGCATCCCGAACTCAATCAAAAAGGCGTTGCTAAGTCAATCCTGGTAGACGAAGAAATTTCGGCCACTTCTTTGGCCACGCTGATTAAGAACAACATAATGGAGGAATTTGACGTGGTAGTGCCGCGCTTTGGTTTCGATGATCCTGCGCATACCACTCCCTTGCTGTTGAGCGAAAAACAAGAAGCCACTCGCAACGAAATTTTGCACGCATTTGAAAATGAACGGGTCGCATTACTACATGGCGTAACCGGAAGCGGTAAGACGGAAATTTACATTGACTTAATTAAACGAGCACTAGAAGGCGGCAATCAAGTCTTGTATTTACTGCCCGAAATTGCCATTACCACGCAAGTTGTCCAACGGCTGAAGAAAGTTTTTGGAAGCATGATGGGTGTTTACCACTCAAAATTTTCGGACAACGAGCGCGTAGAAGTATGGAACGGTATACTTGCAGGCAAGTTCCGTTTTGTGGTAGGTGTACGCTCTTCTGTTTTTTTGCCTTTCGATAACCTGGGGCTCATCATTGTTGATGAAGAACATGATCCTTCCTACAAGCAGCATGAACCTGGCCCACGCTACCACGCACGCGATGTGGCCTTGGTGATGGCCCAAATACATCACGCAAGAGTATTGCTCGGCAGTGCCACACCATCCGTTGAATCATTCTATCAAACACAGGTAGGAAAATACAAGTTGGTGACTTTGCTCGAGCGGTTTGGTGAAGCACAGTTACCCGAGATTTTGTTCGCCAACCTCGGTCAGGAGCGCAAGAACAAAACTTTAAAAGGAGAATTTTCAAAGTTGTTGGTGAGCGAGATGGCAGAAGCGATCGCAAACAAAGAGCAGGTGATTCTTTTTCAAAACAGAAGAGGATACTCGCCCATGGTGCAGTGCGAAGACTGCGGGTGGGTGCCGAAATGCATCAACTGCGCGGTGAGCCTTACGTACCACCAATACCGGCACGCAATGGTCTGCCACTATTGTGGCTACAAGGAAGAACTACCCAGCCAATGCCCCACTTGCACCTCAAAGAGAATTCAAACATTAGGCTATGGCACCGAGAAGTTGGAGGAGGAACTCAAGCTACAGTTTGCAGAGACCAACGTGATGCGCATGGACTTAGATACCACCCGTTCGAAAAGTGGTTACGAAAACATTATCGAGGGGTTTGAAACCGGACGTACCGATATTTTGGTAGGAACCCAAATGGTGACCAAAGGTTTGGATTTTGATCGCGTAAGTTTAGTGGGTGTGTTTGATGCTGACCGCATGATGCACTTCCCCGATTTCCGTTCGTATGAGCGGGCGTTCCAACTGATTACCCAAGTAAGCGGCCGCGCGGGCAGGCGAAATAAAAAGGGCAAAGTGGTTATTCAAACCTCTAACCCGGAACACCCACTATTCAAACAAATCTTGAAAAATGATGTGTTGGGCTTTTTGGAAGAACAAATGCGCGACCGCCAAGAGCACTTCTACCCGCCCTTCGCCCGTTTAATTGAAATGACGTTTAAACACACCGACAAAAAGTTGGTGCGCAGTATGGCTGAGGAGTTTGCCGCTGCCGCCAAGCAAGTAATTACAAACGCCCGTATTTTGGGCCCGGCAGAACCGATGATTTCAAAAATCAGAAATGAATTCCTACTATCAATTGCAATTAAAATCGCGCGCGACCAAGGCAAATTGGGTGAAACCAAAGCGTATCTACGTCAAGAAGCGGAAGTACTAAAAAGCAAAAAGGAGTACAGGAATGTGCGGGTTGTTTTTGATGTAGACCCGGCTTAAAACATGGACTGACTAACAGTAGTGCATAAAAATAGATTCACAGTTATTTTCTTACATGCTGGTTACTAAGTAACATTTTGCTTCGGTCATTTGAAGCCAGTCTGTTAACTTTGACGTCAACCTAGTCCCATGCTGTCATTGTTCAAGCAAACCAACCTTGCAAATGCCAAGGAAACGAGGCAAGAAGTTTTGCTTATCAAGTTCATCTTGATTTCTGTATTATTTGCGTTGGGCTACTTCGTGCTTTCATTCTTCAACGGGTTTTTAATGGCGCGCTATGGGATGGTAGTGGCAACTATTTTGTTTGGCCTGCAATTGTTTGCTTATCGGCAACACTGGCTTTCGCTGAGAGCGTCTTCTCATTTGTTTATTGTGATTTGCTGGTTAATTGTAGTGGTTTTGTCATTGGCATCAAATGGTATCCACTCTTTTGTGCTTCCGTGGATTACACTTATCCCCATTTTGGCATTGGTTATGTTAAGCGGGCAGTCCGCCTGGATCTGGAGTGGCATAGGTTTGGTTACCGTGTTAGCCATGGTTTTTGTAGAGCCACGAGACTTTATTCCTGATCATTTTTTCATGACGGGCAACAACCTGCTTACTGCCTCGTTGCATATTGGTTTGCAGTTTCTTGTACTTACGTTGACGTATATTTTTAACAATCAACAAAATGAATTGATTCGAACAATTGAGCAGCAAAATGAAGCGCTGAAGGTTTCGCAAGAAGAAATAGCTACCCAAAATGAAGAATTACTACAAAGCCAAGAAGAAGTTTCGAGCCAACGAGACATGGTAGCCGAACAAAACAAAGATTTGCTGGAGGCGCGACAAATAATAGAAATTCAGCACCAAGCGTTACTAGAAAAAAATGAAACTTTAGAGAGCGAAATTCAAAAACGCACTAAAGAGCTGGTGGATTACAACCACCAACTGGAGCAATTCGCATTTATTTCATCTCATAACCTGCGCGCACCTATTGCACGCATTTTGGGTTTAGGCAATTTGTTGGAGCTTACACAGTCGAAAGAAGATGAGGCATTGATTCAGCGCAATCTTATTCATTCGGCACGCGAGTTGGATCGCATTGTGAAAGATCTAAACACAATTTTAGAAGTGCGCAAGAGCACCAATAAAGTGGTTTCCGAAATCAATGTGAAGGAAGAGATTGATATGATTCTAATCAATTTAGAAAAAGATATTTCTGACACACGAGCACATATTGATGTAGACGTGATCAACGTTCCATCGCTACGCACAGTGCGGCCTTATTTCGACAGCATTGTTATTAACCTTATCAGTAACGCCATCAAGTATCGTAAACACAACTCTTCGCCCATCATCCATTTGAAAGGTGAATGGCAAAATGGCTTTGCCTGTTTTTCTGTCAAAGACAATGGCATGGGCATCGACTTACATCGACATCGCCAAAAGCTGTTTACACTTTACAGCCGCTTTCACGACCATGTAGATGGAAAAGGTCTGGGTTTGTTTATGGTAAAGACACAAGTAGAAGCCTTGGGCGGAAAAATTGAGGTAGAAAGTGAGGTGGATAGGGGCACCACCTTCCATGTTTACATTAAACCCAATTAATTTAGGATATCCCATTCTTCGTTCAGCACCGAAATGGCCTGGTGCGCAGTCAAATCAAACTGGCAGGGTACTACGGAAACGAAGTTATTTGCTATCGCCCATTCATCGTTGTCTTCAGCTTTGTCGAAGTTGATGAAGTTGCCCGTCATCCAAAAATAGTCGCGGCCGTAAGGATCAAACCGCTGATCAAATTCCTCCACCCATTTAGCATTGGCTTGCCGGCACACGCGAATGCCTTGTATAGGTTCAATTCGTTTGGGTGGAATATTTACGTTTAATGCTACTCCTTTTGGCAAGCCTTTCTTCAATACTTGTGCAGTAATTTTGCGCACAAACTCATTGGTGTGCGAAAAGTCTGCTTTGTGGCTGTAGTCGCATAGCGAAAACCCTATCGAAGGCGTGCCTTCAATCGCGCCTTCAATTGCGGCAGACATGGTGCCTGAATACAAAACACTGATAGATGTGTTGCTGCCGTGGTTAATGCCGCTTACTACCACATCGGGCTGGCGCTGGTTACGCAACACAAAGTGTCTTGCCATCTTCACACAATCGGCAGGGGTTCCGCTGCATTCATATGCTTTTACCCCTTCAAAAATAAAAGACTCGTTCAGCCGTAAAGTGTCGCCAACAGTAATCGCGTGACCCATGCCCGACTGAGGGCCATCAGGAGCAACGACCAGCACCTCTCCCAACTCTTTCATCACCTCTACTAAATTTTTGATGCCGCGTGCCGTGATGCCATCATCATTGGTCACTAAAATTAAAGGTCTTTGCATAGTCTGTTAAAGGGAATTGTAGTATTCGATGATGCGCGTCAACTCAAATTTATCGTCAAAGTCTAATCGGTTTTCTTTGGCAAATGCCACCACATCATCTTCTTTGTTCTTCATCAAATCAAGCCAATCGCGCCTGCGCGGATTGTTGATTTGTTCTATTTTACCGTTGGGTTTTAGCAGAAAATAGGTATTGACTAATACAAGGCGTGTATAATTGCCGTAATAGTAAAAGCCCGTTGATACAGTGCGGTACTCAAGCTTCTCGCGTGTGAGCACCGTTAACTTGCCCTCGGCCACTAACTCAAAAAAAGTTGGTGTGTTATACGTGTTGTTTTGCGAATAGGGCAACGAATAAAACTGCCGATAACGTTTGGCACTTTGGTCGAAAATTTCAAAAAATAAAACTTTGCGTGCCGTATAGCTTTCGAGTTGATTTTTTATTTTAAGCTGTAGCAAATCGTTCTGCAAGTCATACTTTACCAGTCCACGCAGGGTATCACTGGTCTCTAATACAATTTTTCCTTCGTGCCAAAATTCAAACGGAAATTGTTGTGCGCTGGTCGCAGCGGAAAAACAAACTAAGAATAATACAAGTGTACGCTTCATCAATGTCCCAAAATATTATGACCTAATTTATCGCGTTTTGTTTGCAGGTATTTTTCGTTGTGCTCGTTGGGTGTGATTTCGATGGGAATATTTTCGACTATCTCTAATCCATAACCCATAAGCCCAACCCTTTTTTTCGGATTGTTGGTAATCAAACGAATCTTTGAAATACCCAAGTCGTGTAAAATCTGCGCCCCAATTCCATAATCGCGTCCATCCATATCGAAACCCAGCTGCAAGTTTGCTTCTACTGTATCCAAACCTTGTTCCTGCAACTTATACGCCTTCAGTTTGTTCAGTAACCCAATGCCGCGGCCTTCTTGTTTCATATACAATACCACACCTTTGCCTTCCTTCTCCACCATTTTCATGGCGTGGTGCAATTGCGGTCCGCAATCACATCGGCAAGAGCCAAAGATATCGCCTGTTACACATGATGAGTGCACGCGCACCATCACCGGTTCATTTTCGTTCCAAGTGCCCTTTATCAACGCCATGTGCACCTCATTAGTATTCAGTTGTTCGTACGCCACCAATTTAAAATCGCCCCACTGGGTGGGCATCTTCACATCTACATGGCGCTTGATTTGCGACTCGGTCCTCATCCGATACGCAATCAAATCTTTGATGGTTACCAGTTTCAGGTTAAATCTTGCGGCTACTTTTACCAGATCAGGCAAGCGTGCCATAGAACCATCCTCATTCATGATCTCTACCAACACCCCGGCTGGCCTGAACCCAGCCAACTTTGCAAAATCAATGGCAGCCTCGGTGTGACCCGATCGCCTCAATACACCTTCTTTTTTAGCTCGCAGCGGAAAAATATGGCCAGGTTTGCCCAGCTCTTCGGGATTTGTTTCGGGATCTGCCAGCGCCTTGATGGTTTTGAATCGATCATGCGCGGAAATTCCAGTAGTGCAACCGTGTCCTATTAAATCTACTGAAACGGTAAACGGTGTTTCATAGACTGCTGTATTTTTACCCACCATCAATTCCAATCCGAGCTCTGTGCAGCGGTCTTCGCTGAGAGGCGCGCAAATTAGCCCGCGGCCGTGGGTGGCCATAAAGTTGACGATTTCGGGTGTGATGCACTCTGCCGCACAAATAAAGTCACCCTCATTCTCGCGGTCCTCGTCATCTACCACAATTATCACTTTGCCATTCTTAATGTCTTCGATGGCTTCTTCAATGGTATCTATTTTCAGTTTGTCGGTCATGTTCAATTAGGAGTTAGAGTTCAGAATCTTCGGGTACAAAATTAACACGTCAACAGGTCTATTTCATTCTTCACTTTTTAGAATCAATTATTTATCGTTTTAGTTCCTGGTTGGCGAATTGAGACTTTTGGAGTCGTGTTACTTCGCCACCACAATTCCCAACATTCCTGCCAATTCGCTCTCGGCACGTTTCAGGCCAGCTTGCGTTTCCAGCGCTTTGTCAAGCTCGTCCCAGTCACTCTTCTCTTCAGCATGCTTCACCGCGATTAGGTTTTCCTCCATCATTTTTTGCACCACCCTAAATTTTAATCGCAGCACGTTGGTGAGTGCCAGTTCGTTTAACACGTCATTCTCTTTGGGGATAAAAATTTTGTACTTGTCACCCCAATGCTGGCTCGTTTCGTATCGGTGGGTGATTAAGCCTGTCACCGCACGTTTCATCTCATCGTTGCCATGCTGCAAAAAGTATTGGCTATCGGGTATCTGGCCTTTTGCCAAACCGGATTTGAATTCTTCAAAAACCTGCTTGAAAATAGGATTTGAAAATTCTACATCTTCCAATTCGTTGAGCAAAAACTCAGATAGGTTCTGTTCTGCCAGGTTCTGGCTGGCATAGTTCAGCAAGAGTCGAATCGTTTCGCGCTCTTGGTAATACACCATGCTGCCCGTGTCTATCTTAGCATCATTTACTTCTTGCACCGGCTCAACACCCACTGCCTCTTGCGCTTCGCCACCTTGGCCAGCATCACGAAACTTGTCTTTGTCGGCCTTGCGTCTTTCCTGAATCAAAATCCTGTTCAGTTCCGTCAGCAACACCGGCTCAGCAATTTTTAACAGGTTGCTGGTTTCTTGAATATACACCGAGCGCTTTACCGGATCGGGTATCAACGCAATGCTAGCCACAATCTCTTTGATGGACTCTGCTTTGCGAATCGGGTCGCCACCAGCTTCTGCCGCATACAAGCTTGTTTTGAAAGAAACAAAGTCCTGCGTTTTGTCTTTCAAAAACTCCTGGAAAGCAGTAGTGCCGACTTTGCGCGAATAGCTGTCAGGGTCTTCGCCATCAGGAAAGAGCAACACGCGCACATTAAGGCCGCCTTTCAAAAACATGTCGATGCCGCGCAGCGCAGCTTTGATGCCGGCTGAGTCGCCATCAAACAATACCGTTACATTGTCAGTAAAGCGATGGATCAGTTTAATCTGACCTTCTGTTAATGCAGTACCTGAGCTGGCCACCACATTTTCTACACCCGATTGGTGCATGCTGATGACGTCTGTATAGCCTTCCACCAAATAGCAATTGGCCGCGTTGCGGATCGCGTTCTTGCCTTGGTACAAACCGTAGAGCACATCGCTTTTGTGATAAATTTCCGTCTCAGGCGAGTTGATATACTTGGGCTGGTTTTTGTCCTTGCCCATCATGCGCGCGCCAAAGGCAATCACCTTTCCAGAAATGTTGTGAACGGGAAAAATCACCCGTCCGCGGAAGCGGTCGTAAGTTCTGCCTGCACCTTCTGCACCCTCTTCCTTTTTTACTACCAGCCCGGTTTTCTCCAACAGGTCTTTGTTGTAGCCCTTGCTGATAGCCTCTTTGCTAAAATTTTCCCACCCTTCCAACGCGTAGCCCAACTCAAATTTTTCGATGGTGCGGTCGTTGAAGCCGCGCTCGCGAAAGTAGCTCAGGCCAATGCTGCGGCCTTCTTCCGATTCCAATAGCGTCTTCTTGTAAAACTCCTTGGCGAAGTTCATCAAAATATAAAGGCCTTCGCGCTCGGTTTGCTGCTCGCGGCTTTCATCACTTTGCTTGTCTTCTTTAATCTCTACCCCGTATTTTTTTGCTAGGTAGCGGATGGCCTCGGTGTAGCTCATCTTCTCGTGCTCCATCACAAAGGTGAAAGCATCGCCTCCTTTGCCGCTGCTGAAATCTTTAAAAATGCCTTTGCTGGGAACCACAAAAAACGAAGCCGTTTTCTCGTTGCTGAACGGGCTCAGCGCCTTGTAATTCTGCCCCGATTTTTTCAATGAAACGAAGTCGCTGATGACATCTACAATGTCAACGCGGTTTTTTACTTCTTCAATGGTATCCCGGCTAATCAAAAAAACAGGCAATTAGGGGGACAAAAATAGCGATTTATGGGGTTATTAAATTCAACATTTCTTGCGCACAATTGGGGCTTTCAGGCGGTATTTCTACCTTAGTGATCCTCGTGGTTTAGGGGCATAAAATACAAACTTCAAATACATGAAAATCAAACAATACCTTGTTGAGCTTAGCCTTGCGATTTTAGGGGTCTTGATTGCCTTGTTCATCGACAACCTGCGCGAGGACTGGCGGGATACAAAATTGGTTAACTCATATCTTGACGTGGTGGTCGATGATTTGAACTTTGATATCATTAACATGGAACAACAGCTTAAGTTGGATTCATCTTGGACCAAAGAAATGCAAGTTTTAAGAGACATTTTTGTAAGTAACCCAGACCTGCCCGAATTGAACTATGGCCTAGATGTTTGGACAAAAGGGAAACCAGCCGCTTATCGCAAGCTCAATACATGGGATAGTTTAGATTATTACATTTTTCATTTGTACTCAAATACCGGTTACAAAACAAGGAAGGTTGGCTTTTCGATTATTGTCAATTCTGGTTTGAGCCATCAATTGAGAAAAAACTTGCTCCAGAAAATAAACATTTACTACACTACTGATTCAGATGACCTAGATAATTTGGTGAACATTGATAATACCTGCATGTGGAATGCGATTCCTTATCTCAACAAATACCAAGGCCGTTTCAAAGAAGTAATACTCAATAAGGATTTCGATGCCACCTTAATTCGAAATGAAGCGACCGGCAGGTTAGGAACGGTTCAGCGAGAGATGGCCGCGAAAGTTCGAACTATCGCTAAGGCACGGACTTTAATACAAGCAATTAACGCCAGTAGGTAAAAAGCGTTACAAGAGTTGGTGGGTTGCAGACAAAGCCAGTGTTTTTTGAGAAAAAGGCGTTTCAATAACCTGGATTCTGAACAAGATTTTTGTTTACTGCCAATTGCTGATCGGGTATCGGAAAGATCAAGTACTTGGGATCGCTGAAGTACTCCTTCTCTTGAAATGGCTCCAAGAATTTTCCAAACCTAATCAAGTCCTGTCGCCTCCAACACTCCAACCACAGCTCACGTCCCCGCTCATCAAGAAGTGTGGATAGATCTAATGTTGCGAAAGTACTGGCAGACCTGGACGGGTGTTTACGTACAGCATTTACTAATTCCAGCGCTGTCGTGCCGTAGATGGTGGTGGTAGGTATTCCGCCCCGCAAAATCGCTTCGGCTTTCATCAAAAGCACATCTGGTAACCTAAAATAAACCCAGTCGTTACCCCAGGCGTCAAAGTTGAAAAAATCAATCGCATATTTTTCGGGTCTTATGCCAGTAAGGAGGAGGTTTGGGGAAGATTCGGTGATTTTCACCTCCGGTGTAAAAACTAATGGTAGCGCTCCATCGCTTAATGGCTCATCACTATAAAGGTTATATTGTTGACCTACCAGAAACCCTATATTAATGCGTTGACCTACATTGGGTGGCGCGTTGGGAGTTCGATAGGCCTGCCCTTTCCGCTTGTCATTATTCTGAAACTTGTCGTAAAATTTTGAAAGCGTAGCCCACCCATTAAACCCAAATGGAGTAGATTTGTAATGAAGTGGAATTAACGTGTATAATGGCAATTTCGACCCTCCGTTTACACCTCCTACGTTCTCAGCGGTAAAAATATTTTCTTTGCCGATAGTGGTATTATCTGGCGCAAAGCTGTCAAAATAGTTATCACTAAAACTAAATTGGTTGCTACTGATTACTTCATCTGCCAACTTAATCACAGCATCCATATCGGGTACTTCAAAAACCGGTTTTTGCCGATTAGCGTAAATTGCCTTGTTGAGATAACACTTCATTAAAAACACTTTGGCCGCGTTTTTGGTTGGCCGTGTCACATTTCCATCCGACAAATTTTGGATGATAGAGTTCACTTCATTGATGATATAGTCAAGCGCTTCCTTTCCCTTCCTAACCCTTGCCGCAGGAAGGCTACTTTCGCCTAAGTCACGGTATGGAACCTGGTCGAAAAAATCCAATAACCAATACATGGCCCACGCCCGATAAAATCGCGTCTCGGCCTCCAATTGAGTGTTGAGATCAAAACGCAATAAATCATTTGCTGCAAAAACTACCCCGCACAAATCATTAAAGCAACCAATAATAAAAGGATGATTTCCAGTCCAACGATGCTGATGCAACTGTAGCCATACTCCATCATCATACCAATCGGTACCGCGGGTGGGTGCGATCAGTTCATCGGTGGTTATCTCAGATAAGGAAATTACTCCCCCAAACGGATCTTGAAAAGGTTTCTTCAGTGAGTTACTGAGGTTTATCGTTAGGCTTGCAACATTAGACTGATTCTGTTTAACCAGGTCGCCTGTCAGATTGCCTTCATACTTTTCCTCTAGGCTTGTGCATTGAATAAGACTGATAAACACCAGTATCAATGACGGAGATAATTTTCGTTTTTTAGCTTTCATTATAGTGAAAATTTTATTCCTAAGATAAATGTGCGTGCGGTAGGGTATGACTGATGGTCGATGCCAACCGAAGGGATACCATTTCGGCTGAGATTTGAATTTACTTCCGGGTCAAATCCAGCATACGAGTTGATGGAAAATAGATTTTGCGCGGTAAGATAAATTCCTGCTTGTTTAAAGTCCTTTGAGATTGAACCTAAATCAAATGAAAGTGTAAGGTTGGCCATTTTTAAATAATCCACGCGTACTACATATCTTGATGAGGTCGCGAGCGGGTTGGCAATTGATTCTTTCACTGGATTATTGAATTCTGATAAAGCAATGTTCGCCCCGTTATTTATTTTACCAACCGTTAGTACGCTATTTAGTGTGCTATTATAAATGCTTTGGCCAAAAGCTCCGTACAGATTAGCGGAAAGCGATACCCTTTTGTATCTAATTGTTGAATTCACTCCAAGTAGGGTGGTTGGATTGGGGCTACCGAAACTAAAGTATGTATTGCCGTTATCTTCATAATCTGAAAATCCGTTTGTGTCGTTTATTCCCAGAAATTTTCGAATATAGAATGAATTCATCGGCAGCCCGTTCTGTATTACCTGTGTAGTACCCCCTGCTACTTCGCCCGTGTAAATTGGTGACGGCATTTCAGAAACACGGTTGTTTAGAAAAGTCGCATTCACGCCAAAATCCCACTGCCAGTTTTTACGATCTATCATTTTACTGTTAATCGTAGCCTCCAAACCTGTATTTTGAATTTTCCCATCTAGATTTAACCAAGTAACCAAAGATCCCTGCGGTGCAGGTTGAATTGGAACACTAGGGTACAATAAGTCCGTTGTTACCTTATTGAAATAATCAAAAGTTGCGAACAGTCTATCTTTGAAAACGATTAAGTCAATCCCGACATCAAAATGTTGATCGGACTGCCATTTCAAATTTGGGTTCGGGTTATTGATTTGGCTAATCCCTCCGTTAGCCGAAAAGCTGTATAACGCTTTGGCCGACCCAGCTGGGAACTCCTGATTACCCGTTTTTCCCCAACTTATCCGTAATTTAAATGAATTGATAAATGGACTTGTGAAAAATGGTTCGTTACTCAAAACCCACGCAGCCGAAAAAGAAGGGAAATAACCATACTTATTGTTTTCGCCAAACTTGGTTGAGCCATCTGCCCGCATGGTTGCCGTGAGTAAATACCTACTCTTATAATTGACCACTGTTCTTCCAAAATAAGATTGAAGTTCCGTTAGTGGATTTGAAAATGAGCCCACCATTCGGTTGGCTGAATTTGAGTACTGCAAATAGTTGGTATAGTCTAAACCAAAATTGCCAAATCCAATTGGTTTATTATTTGAATCAACAGGGCCTGTCACACCAATCGATGTGCCTGCACTGGTGAACTTCATATATTCAAAACCAGCAACCGCGGTAAGATGCAATTTGCTCACTATTTCTTTGCTAAAGTTAAGTGTAGCCGTAAATTGACTTGTTAAATTTTCATTGTTGTAAACATTGGCGGTGCCAACAGGGTTAGTAGGCGTTAGTCGTTGGTCGCCCGACACACGCCTTTCGCCCAAACTGAAATTTACACTCGCTAACAGTTTTAACTGAAGCCAATCCGTAAAATCATAGCGAGGTGACATACTTGCCAAAATCGTGGTAGTTTTTATTCGATCGTTGTACAGCTCACTAACGGCCAGTGGGTTATTAACGCCTGGTTCAATATTCAACGAACCATCGGCCCTTCGAAGCGAATCGGTTGGATTCCATGAAAGCGCGATTCCCACAATGCTTGATTGATTGCGCAATGGCGGGACATTTTCCGAATATTGGCTGGGTATCAGGTTGAGGTCAACCCCCAACTTTTTGTTATTCAAAAATTTAAAGCTTGCCGAGAGATTTGCGTTATATTTTTTAAGTTCAGATTTCTTTAAAATGCCTTCCTGATCAAAGTATCCTACTGACAAGCGATAGTTGCCATTTGTGTTTCCGCCAGAAATGCCAACAGTATAGTTTTGCTGCCTTGCCGTTCTCAATATTGAACCAAGACCATCGGAGTCTCCCCCTTTGTATTTTGATGAATCTACCCCATAGTAGTTAATTGCCCTTCTGAATTGATTTGCATTCAATACCTCAACTTTTTTCAGTATAGATGCAATGCCCGTGGAGACTGAAAAATCCAATTTCGGTTCACTTACCTGGCCACGCTTGGTGGTTATTAGTATAACACCGTAGGCTGCGCGTGATCCGTAAATTGCTGTTGCTGACGCATCTTTTAACACCTCTATGGAAGCAATTTCATTTGCGCTCAAAAAGTTAAGCGGATTTCCGGCTGGTGAAGTTCCAAATTCATCGTTGATGTCTGGTCGGCCAGTATTGCCGCTTAAAGGAACTCCGTCCACTACAAAAAGAGGCTGACCTGTGCCAATAAGTGCGGAATTTCCTCTGATGCGAATAGTAGTGGCAATACCAGGCTGTCCACTATTATTTGAAATTTGAACTCCGGCTACCCTGCCCTGAATCAACAAATCCGGTGAAGCGAAATTACCTTTATTGAAATCCTGTTCTTGTACAGATGCAATAGCGCCCGTCACATCTCTTTTTAATTGCGTGCCATAGCCAATCACCACCACTTCATTTAGCGATGTCACATCAGCGCGGAGGCTTATGTTAATGATGGATCTTTGATTAACCTGTTCTTCAACAGAACTGAACCCAACATACGAAAACACCAACACAGCATCTTCTGCTGCAGAAAGTTGATATAAACCTTGGCTATCGGTAACTGTACCCACTTGCTTATCATTTTTCACAAAAATCGATACGCCAGCCAACGCTTCGTTCGTCTCTGCGCTCACTACCTTCCCGCTTATATTATGCTGCGAATAGGCAGCAACACTTATTATCAAAAAGGCATTTAAAAAAAAGCCAATTCGAAGTCGGTATCGGAAAAGATAAATAATCATAAAACTACTTTTAGATTGGACTTTTATCTTCTATAACTTTCTGCTCACTTCATGTTTGTACATTCTGCTAATGGGAAGTTCTTTTTTATTCACAACGATTACCTCATGATTGTAAGATTCAATCTTGCTAAGTGCCACGATGAATGACCGGTGTATTCTAACAAATGAATCGCGCGGCAACATTTCTTCTAATGATGAAATGGGTTGTTTCGTTATGACTGTATTCGATTGTGTTACGATTTTTACGTAGTCCTTCAGGCTCTCGATGTATAAAATTTCATCAAGCATTACCTTCACCATCTTGCGATCGGCCCGAAAATACAAGTGCTTCTCGCTGTTGTTTCCGCCATTTTCTGTCTGATTCCCTTCTGTTCCATTGGAACTACCCGCCACTTGAAGTGTTGTGTCCATTACTTTGCTCACAGCCTTCAAAAACCGCTCAAACGAAATAGGTTTCAAAAGGTAGTCCACAGCATTCAGTTCAAAACCTTCAACGGCAAATTTTCGATAGGCCGTGGTGAAAATAACCTTCGGGGGATTTTTGAGCGTGCGAATAAACTCGGTCCCTAATATTTGAGGCATTTGTATGTCTAGAAAAAGTAGATCAACTGGGTACTGACGCAACTTATCGAGCGCTTCTACTGCGTTGTTGCAAGTAGCAACCAGTTCTAGCGTTGAAACTGCTGCAACATGATTTTGTAACACATTCAAAGCGGGCGGCTCATCGTCCACCGCCATACATATTATTTTTTTGTATTCTGGCATATGTTGGTGTTTAGTGTGTCACTGTTCCTTGAAATTCTTTTTCCTTTTGTTCTGGCATCGCTTTAACCTTCTCCAAACCGACCAACATCTCAACTCGAAAATCATGGTCACCGGGCATTATTCTCAATTGATGCGCGCCAGGGTACAAAATCTCAAGTCGCCTCTTTACATTTTTTAACCCGAGCCCGCCCTTTGTGCTAGCACTTACAGGTGAGGGTGGTTTACTATTTTGAATAGCGAACAGAATGCGCTCGTCCTCAATCCGAATTGTTAATTTGATCCAAGGATTTTCGAGTATGCGACTCGCGCCATGTTTAAAGCTGTTTTCAACAAAAGGTATCATCAACAAAGGAGCGATGAATTTGCCATGTGCTTCGCCAGCGATGTCCATCTCTAGATCAAGCCGATTGCCGTATCGTATCTTCTCCAACCCGATGTAATCATTTAAGATTTTTATTTCTTTGCTTAGAGGAACGAGTGCTTCGTTACATTCATGTGTCATATACTTAATGATATGTAATAGTTTGCCCACCAACTCACCGGCACGTGGCGATTTGTTCAATGTGAAAGAGTAAATGTTGTTCAGCGTATTAAAAAGAAAATGTGGATGCACCTGCGCTTTCAGCAATGATAACTCCGCACCCGTATTCTCCTCAATTAGCGCGGTAGCTTCTTTTTCGTTTTGGTACCACTTTTTTAGCATTTTGTAAGCCATGAGTAATAGCAAAGTGGGGAGGCCAATCCAAGTCAAAAAATTCTTGGAGATGGCATATGTGACCTGATCAAATCCACCGTATATCCCCAGCGGGAAGAAGATCCAATAAAGATAGAGATGAAAAACTGCGTTGTATAGAAATGAAGTGAGCGTTAGTCCGAAGGCAAAAGATAGATATCTTCCTTTCATTAAATACTTGGGCATTAACCAGTAAATCCCCGCATAGCAGAAAAGAGCCTCAAGCAGAACCTGCACTGGTTCAACCTCTAACATCCGTATCCGTTGTGGGTCTCTTAGCCATTCAAAAAAAGTCTGCTTATGGTCTGGGAAAGAAAACAGATTAACGCCACGATACACGAACATAAAAAATAACCGACCCGTCCAAAAAAAAGCATGACGCTGAATTTTGAATTTAGATTGATCTGAAAGCAAAAGGTTAGACCAATACATTGTGTGCAGGTTGCGTTTTGATTGATTTACTACTGAAGTGCCGACTTCGATTCACGTAAAATCGCGCCCCTATCGATAGCATACATTCTTCGTTGTCAACCTTCAGTTCGCTTGCTCCATAGTTTACTTTCTCTAACTGACTTTCAGTATTGGCAATTATTGATTTCCAAAGCAACAAGTCTTCCGGACCGCACAAATAAATCGCGGTCATTTCAAAATGAACTGATTCATTCTCAATTTCTATTCTAACATTTGATTCCAATTGCCCTTTACCATTGTTTTCCGTGATACTCATCAATTCTTGAAAATACTTAAACAACGTAAGCGGCACGATGAATTTGTTTTCATCATTTCCCAACTCGCTAAAGGATAATGCGTGTTTTTCATCCAATTGCAATTTTTTAAAACCGATAAGGGCTTTCACCATGCTTATTTCTCTTTTTAACTCAATCCGCTCATCTTGGCTGTCGTATAATAGATAACTCAACAGATCCGAGAGTTTCATTAGTAAAGCTGGCGATTCATCAGAACTTTTCTCAATTTCTACCTGCAGGCTCCGCAACGCTTGCAGTATAATTTCCGGATAGAGGCTCGCTTTTTCCAATTTGATTTGGTTGAGATACTTTGTCCGCTCAAGTGCAGCATTCTTCCGTTGTTTGAAATACCAATTCTTGGTGGCTTTGATGCCCATGGTAATTCCACCCAAACTAATAGCGATCACTTGGTTGTGAACTGCCAAACCAAACACCATTGACTGTCTAAACTCGTCTCCGCCCCAATTGGCAAAAAAAATCTTACTGGTATAATAGTTAATGATCAGCGTAATCGTAAAAATGACCATTGCGCCCAAAGCAAATTCGATATATTTTTTCTTCTTGGGGAGCGTAATCAAAATATGACCGAACCCATAAACACAAATAATGCAAGCGGGCATATAGCATGCTACATACAATAGCGTGCGATTATCGTTCTGAAATTGAAACAACACCAAATAACCGACCCAAAACAATAGGTGCCGAGTGAGTCGATCAGGCAATTTGTTCGAAAGGACGATACTTTCAATGGTCATTGCTATTAAGTCCCTATTTGGTTTCGCGATAAAGTTCAATTCAGTGCATTATAAAGTTAGCGAAATGAATTGTGAATCAATTTTTACCACCGATTTGTAGACCAATGCGCGATAGATAGCGGTGGTTTGTCGACCAGCGGCATTCGTCTACACCCAATCCCCTTCAACCGCCTTCAATTACTTCTGTTTCGGAAAAAGAGTTATTCAACAACGCGCCCGATGTCCTAAGCTATTTTCTAAAAACAGCCCAGCAAATCGAAATAGTTTTGGTCATTCATTTAAACAAAAACCAAACTATCATGCAAAAAATCATCACCGTAGCAGTAGTAATAGTTACTTTCTGCTTCACAACAAATGCACAAACCAACGCGAGCGTTACTTCGGCCGTCACTGAAAGTTTCAGCAATGAATTCGAAGGGGCAACTGATGTTCAATGGGAAAAAATATCGAAGGATGTTTTCCAAGTCAGATTCAAGAATGTTGACGACAACTTACTTGCTTACTTTGACAAAGATGGCGCGCTTCTTAAATACGGAAAGAAAATCCCCTTTGAAAAAGCCCCATTGAAAGTGAAGAACAGTTTAGAAAATTTAATTAAGGATTTCGAACACAAAAACGGACATATCTTCATTACTCACGTCTATCAAATTTACGAAGGGAGCAAGGTCTCGTACTATACCAACATGGGTAATACAAATTTGTTTTTGGCTGTATTGACCAACAGCAGTGGCCGCAACAGCATCTTAAGGAATGTGAAGCTGAATCTTCGCACACTTGATCAGCAACCATCAATCGTATCTAGAGACTAATGAGCCCGTTTTGTCGACAAGCGCAATCTGTCTACACTTTTAGGAAAAGTATAGTTAAAAACAAGTTGTTAAGCGAGTAAGATAAAGGACAAAACGAAATTTGATCACTTTTGATTAAGATAAACTGACGGTCATAACAGCTTATCTAGGGATTTAAGGTTCCCGCAATAACCAATCTCTTCTGGGGATTGGTTATTTTTTTGTTGACCCATCACTCACTCCTCAACGAATTAGCTGGGTTTGCCACAGCAGCGCGATACGAGCGGTAGCCCACCGTGAGCATGGCAATTACAAACGTAGCACCTAAGCCTGCAACATAAATCGCTGGCCCTATCTCAATCTTATAGGTAAAATTATTAAGCCACTGGTTCATTACATACCAAGCCAACGGTGCCGCAATCAAAAAGCCCACGACAATCAACTTTACAAACTCTTTGGAGAACAACAACACAATGCCCTGCACCGAAGCACCCAACACTTTGCGTACACCCACTTCTTTTGTTTTTTGGTTCGCCATAAACGTAGCGAGCCCGAAGAGCCCCAAACAACCAATGGCAATGGCAATTCCTGTGAAAATACCGATCAAGGTCGACATGCGTTTTTCACCTTCGTAAAACTCGCGCACCTCTTCATCTAAAAATTTATAAGAAAAAATATGGTCGGGATAGGTGTTTTCCCACTTGGTTTGAATCTGCTTAATGTTTTCTTGAAACTGTTTTAAATTGACTTTGAGCGACAGCGTAGAATAGTTGCGGGCGCGGTTGTATAATACCGTGGGTTCGATGGGCTCGTGCAGCGACATGGTATGAAAATCTTGCACCACGCCCACCACCGGCAATGAAAACTTTCGCCTACCTTGACTCATCTGCTTTCCCACTATGTCAGCTGGGTTTTGGTAGCCCACCATCTTGGCCAACCGCTCGTTCACAATAAACCCTTGGGCAGTATCTAGGTCAAGTATATTTTTGCCCGCTACGATCTTCAGTTGATACAAATCCACGTAGTTTCCATCTACCATTTTTATTTGGGCATCAAAATCTTCCGGCTTGCCTTCAATATTAAAATTGGTGGCCGACACGCTACCCGATGATGGCGGAAAGTTACATAGGCTGGCCAGTTCAATGCCCGACATCTTGCTCACCTCTTCCCTAAACGTGCGCATTTTGCTGGTGCCATCCGCAAAACCGCCTCGTGCATTTTCGGGTATCGGCACATTTACAATTGCATCCTTTGCAAAACCAAGGTCTTTATTGTTGAAGTAGTCTGTTTGTTGCACAATCACAATGGTACTGATCAGAAAAAACTGCGAAATCATAAACTGCAACACCACCAACCCTCTCCGTAAATTATATCCAGATGAGTTCTTGCTGTTGATCAAATTCTTCATAGCAAAGGCGGGTTTAAACCCTGATACAACAAACGAAGGATACAAACCCGAGAGCAAGGCAACCAATACCGTTAAGCCAATTAAGAACATCCAAAGCGAAGGGTCTGCCCATTGAAAAACCAAGTTCTTCTTTAGGAATGAATTCATCAATGGCAATACCAACTGCGCTAAAGCCACTGCGAGTAGAACCGAAGTAAATGTGACCAAACCTGATTCGCCTAAGAACTGAAAAATCAGTTGTGTTCTTGAGCTTCCTAACGTCTTGCGTATGCCTACTTCTTTGGATCGCTTAATCGCCTCGGCTGTCACCAAATTGATAAAATTATTGCACGCGGTTATGATGAGAAAAATGCCAATCAAAGTCATCACGGCAATTTGATTGTAACTAATGGTGCTGTAATTGTAGTTGCTGTACTTGTCATCATGGTGAACACTGGCGAGCGTCTGCGCATGAAAGGCCGTGTGATTGGGATTTTCCTCTCCCAAGTGCTTTTTGCGGAACTCTGGAAATCTGTTTTCTACTTGTTCAATACCCACACCTTCTTTGAGTAAAAAATAGCAATGCTCATCGCTCCAAATACTGCCCCAACCCGCTTCGTCTTTTTCTTTTTTGATGGTGATATATGACAGCATGATGTTAGGGGGAATTCAGTGTTGGTGGGGTAATCTTCCATAATAGCAGTTACCTTGTACTCTTTGCCTTGGCAGGTGAGTACCTCACCCAGCGCATCTTCTTTATCAAATAACTTTTTGGCGGCTGACTGCGAAATCACCGCTTCGTTGGGGCCAGTCAACAGCTCAGACGATTGCCCTACTAAAATTTTACGGTCGAATGTTTTGAAGAAACTAGGTTGCGTAAAAACCAAGTTATTGTCAGAATCAAATTTTTTTACTTCACCCGTTGGCGTATGCACTGTTACCAAACTGCCAGCGCCATGATAGGAAGTGAAAACTACCTCCTCAGCCTCTGGAAAATCGTTCTTAAAGGCCTCCCACAAAACAGGCGGCACTCCGCTGGAATAGTTTTTTCCGTTGTTACCATCCGCTTCCATCACCACCCGATAAATCCGATCGAACTTGGTATGAAATCTATCGTAACTGGTTTGATTTCGCACCAGTAGAAATAAAACCAAACTGGTAGCAACGCCCAACGTTAAACCTGAAATATTGATGATCGTGCTGGCTTTTTGTCGCAGAAGGTTACGAAGCGCAGTGGTAAAATAGTTCCTCAGCATACAACTCTATTTTTGTTTTTTGATGCAACAACCGCTTGAAAAAGTTCTATCTCTTCAAAATTTTAGTCACGTTTCAACGCATCTACCGGGTTGGCCGAAGCCGCACGAAGTGAGCGGTAGCCAACCGTAACAAAAGCAATCAACAGCGTGGCGCTTACACCCACCACAAAAACTACCCAACTTATTTCTATGCGAAACGCAAAGCCTTGCAACCATTGATTCATAAAATACCATGCGGTAGGCACTGCCACGGCAAACGCGATGGAAATGAGTATCACAAATTCTTTAGAGAACAAACTGATGATGTGCCCTACAGACGCGCCTAAGCTCTTGCGAATGGCTATCTCCTTGGTTTTTTGCTCGGCCATAAAAGACGCCAGCCCATACAAGCCCAAGCAGCCGATAAAGATGGCAATGCCCGCAAAAATTTCAAACATGGTAAACATTTTGGACTCATCTCGATAGAGTCTCCCCAAGTAATCGTCCAAGAACGTGTATTCAAAAAGATACTCAGGGTATTGCGAATTGTAAGCCTCTTCAATTTTTTTGATGACACCGGTTGTATTTGTTGTTGCAATTTTAATTCCTGCATCATAAGCCATGTGAAAAGGTAACATTACCACGGGTTGCATATTGGTATGCAAAGAAGCGGTGTTAAAATCTTTCACCACGCCTATCACCGGGCCGGCTTTGTCATTGAAGCCAATGGTCACACTTTGCCCAATTATTTCTTTTGGGGAAGCGAACCCAAGCGTTTTTACTGCGGTCTCGTTCAACACGTACACCCATTCATACGTTTCTTTTACGTTGGCAATCTTTTCATCGCTTTCGGTGAACCATCGCCCCTCTATCAATTGTAGTCCATACACATCTTTGTAATGCGTGTCAACCGGTTTGATATTCACACCATATCGGTCATTTCTTCCCTTGGCTGTTAAAAACATACCAGTACCAAAGTTGAAAGGGGCAGTGGGCGCTCCCAACGAAAAAGAAATATCTTTGATATCGGCATCGGCCATCAATTTATTTCGGATGGCTTCACGCTTACTTTCTTCACGGTCTGGCAAACTCACATTGATTACCGCATCTTTGTTGAAGCCAAGCGACTTGTTCTTGAAATAATCAAGCTGGCTGGCCACCACCAGGGTGCAAATAATCAAAACTTGTGCAATGGAGAACTGCAAAACTACCAGAAGTTTACGCATGGGCACAGAGCCGTGGGTTTGTTGGTTGATTTTGTTCTTCAGCGCGCGAACTGGGTTTAGATGAGATAAAACGATTGCTGGGTAGGAGCCCGAAAACAACGCGGTCAGCAATACCGAACCCACCACAAACATTTGCAAATAGCCATCACTCCACAAATTGAAGACGATTTTCTTTTCCAAGAACGATGCAATGAGCGGCATTACAATTTGTGCCGCCACAATCGACAGCAAACCTGCAAAGGCAGCTAACAAGATAGCTTCGCCTAAATATTGAAATGTTAATTGGCCTTGCTTTGCTCCCAATGTTTTTCTAATCCCCACTTCGCGTGAACGGTGCACTGAAAGGGCGGTGGCCAAATTGATAAAATTGACACACGCAATCACCAAAATGAAAATGCCAATAAAGCCAAGTACAATCAAGTTGGCAGAAGAAACGGATGCGGTTCCAGGATTTTCGTCAAACTCAGTATTGAAGTGAATTTCCGAAAGCGGCTGCAAATGGTAGCTTTGTCTCGCTGCATCTTCTTCGCTGTAATACTTCTTTACAAAGGGAATGAACCGCGACTCCAAGTTTTCTTTTGTAACATTTTGTGGTAGCACCACATAAGTAAATCCGGCCGAGTTAAGCCCCCATTGGTCGAATGGGAAACCCAAAAATTTCTGCGCCAATTCAGGTGTAAGTGTTGTGCGCGAGGCAATCATGTTTACTGCTATGTGAGATGGTGTTCTAGGTGTTTTGATGATGCCAGCAATTTCGAACTCCAGCAGATTGTCGAGCTTAAGGTACTTGGCGTCCGGCTTTGAAAGTGTTTTTGCAAACTCCTCGGTCAGAAAAACTTTTCCGGGTTGCGCCAAGTCTTTTTTCGGATTGCCAGAGACTACTTCAAAATCAAACACATCAAAAAAAGAAGTATCAGCAAATACTATGTTTTGAACCCTTTTTTTATCCTCGTCAATGGTCATCAACGATTCAAAACCAAAATGGAATTGGGTTGACAGTACATCCGGAAAATCACTTTTTAAGGTGGGGCCAAGCGGGTAAGGTGTTATACTACTTTTGGTCAATCCAGAGGCATCAGTAGAGTGGCGAATGATGCGATAGATGCTATCGGCCTTTGAAAAACCTTTGTCGTAACTCAACTCGTGGCGAATGATCAGGAAAATGACGATGCAAGTGGTGATGCCCAATGCAAGCCCAAGCACGTTGATGAGGGTATACGATTTATTGCGAAGTAGGCTCCTAAGAGCTATCGTAAAATAATTGCGTAGCATAACTCCAAGTTTTGGCTGCACCACGCCAATATCAATGCCATGTCTAAAATGGCCGAAATTCAATTTTTTTTCAGGATTTCGTTCTTTTTGTTCGTTCGAATTCGGGTGAAATCGTCCGTAGTCGGACGGTCAGGAATCTTGTTATACCGAACCAAGAGGTTACCTTTGTTCTATGTTGCAATCAGCGTTAATAGGTATTTTATTTATTGTGGCTGCTTTCTACTTGGGTCGGATGGTGTTCCGTTCGTTCCAGGCAAAAAACGAGTGTGCTACCGGCTGCGGGAAATGTGCGACCTCATCAACAAATCAGTTAGAGGGAATCAAAGAATAGTCAGGCCCAGACTTTGGTCCCCTCCGTGCAATTCTTGCACATTTCGATTTCACTGCGCGATCGCAACAACGAAGCCCTGAATTGATCGTACTTTTCGCCTCTCCAAATATCCTCAAAAGATTGGTGGTTTACATCGCCCAACACATAGTGTGCATCTTTGTCAAAACAGCAGGGCACCACTTTACCATCCCAAGTAACCACACAACTGTGCCACATCTTCCAGCAATGGTTGTCAAAAGAATTTTTGATGGCATAGGTTCCATCAGAAAGCTTGCGGTAACGCGAATACTTTTCTTGTGTCGGTATTAATGGTGATCCATGTTTATAGTTATAGATCTGTGCTGTTTTCAATTTCACTTCGTCCACACCTAAGTCATGCGCCAGTCGATAAACTTCTGGAATTTCATGCTCGTTGGGTTTTACTACCAAAAACTGGAAAATGACATGAGGGGTACGACTTCTCAATTGTTTTTTCCACGCGATGATGTTACGCGTGCCCTCCACCACTTTTTCTAAGCTTCCGCCCACCCGGTAGGACTGATAGGTATCTTGTGACGTGCCGTCAATCGAGATAATCAACCTATCTAAGCCAGACCGCACAGTGGCTTCCGCATTTTTGTCGTTGAGGTAGTGCGCATTGGTGGAAGTTGCCGTGTAAATATTTTTTTGCGATGCATATTGAACCAAATTCAAAAAGTGAGGATGTAAATAAGGTTCACCCTGAAAATAAAAAACGAGATAACTGAGCTTTGAATGAAGTTCATCAATCACCTTTTGAAACAGCGCATCTTGCAGCATACCGGTAGGTCGGGTAAATGACCGCAGACCACTGGGGCATTCGGGGCAACGCAAATTGCACGAAGTAGTCGGCTCAATGGCGATGCTCATCGGCATCCCTTTGTGGTAAAGTTGTCCGCCCACTCTCGACCATTGGTAAGACGAAGCCAATTGCCCGGCATTCCATAATCGTTTGCCTGTAAGCTTTTGGGCGAGATTCAATGCGTCAAAATACTTCCCCATGCTAGTTGGATTCTGGCCGAATCAGATTGGTAAATGATTCTTATCTTTCGAAACAGTAAAAGTAACGATAAGAATGATGCGGGTTTTTCTATTTCTCTTGGTTTTTTTGGCCAGCCACTGCACGCTTGGGCAAGTACAATTATCAAAAGACGCGTCCATTTCAATCATAACGCTTGGGCCAGATAAAAACGAGTTGTATGCTGCCTTTGGGCACAGTGCTATTCGCGTTGCCGACCCCGCAAACGGGATAGACTGGGCTTACAACTACGGTGTTTTTGATTTTGACCAACCGAACTTCTATTTGAACTTCACCCGTGGCTTTTTGTATTACAAGCTAGGTGTTTATGACTACCAAGATTTTAAGAACGCGTACATTTATTACAATCGCTTCATTCATGAGCAAACGCTGCACCTAACTCATGCACAACAGCAAAAGCTGTTTGATTACTTGCAGTGGAATGCGCTGCCGGAAAATCAAACGTATCGCTACGATTATTACCACAACAACTGCGCAACAAAAATCCGCGATGTATTGGCCCAAGAGCTGGGCCAAGATTTAAAATGGGATAGTTCGTTCTTTAAACCACAGCATTCTTTCCGCGAAAAAACCAACGACTACTTAAGTCCATTGCCTTGGGGCGACTTGGGAATTGACATTTGTTTGGGGCTGCCCATTGACCGAAAAATGACTGCCTATGAATACATGTTTTTACCAGACTACATTGAGGCATTTGTGGAACATGCTACCATTCAATCTGACTCAACCACAACACCGTTGGTTGCCGAAAAGAAAATCGTGTTTGAACCAATATCTTCCACATCATCCGTAAATTTTATTCACCCGTGGATTGCCTTTGGCGTATTATTCGTGATTGTAGCTACCATCACAATTTATGACTGGCGGAGAAAAAAAATCAGCAAATGGCTAGATGTTCTTCTTTTCGGGGTGACCGGATTGATTGGTATTTTACTGCTCTTTCTCTGGGCTTTTACAGATCATCACGATGCTGCAAAGAATTTCAATTTGCTTTGGGCGTTTCCTTTGCACGTTGTAGGCGCAGTGGTGCTGCTGATCAAAACACAAAAGTCTTTTGGAATTCACTATTTCACATTTGCTGCAATTGTAACAGCCGGGCTGCTTGGCTGTTGGTTTATAATGCCTCAACAGCTCAACCCATTTATTTTGCCTCTGGCATTTTCACTTCTGATTCGAGCTATACTGATCCAGCGGTCACTTAAGATACCCTAGACCAAGTTCTCAACACCCGTGTCAGCAGTAACATTTTTTGGTTCGTTAGATGGCTCAACAGGCAAGTAAACAATGAACTCCGAACCAATTTCTGGAACTGAGTGCACCCGCAGCTTTCCACCCATACGCTTCACCACCTCCGCCACAATGTACAAGCCCAATCCAGAGCCTTTGGATTTATCGGTAGCGCGGAAGAACATCTCAAATATCTTTTCCTGATATGCTTCATCGATTCCAATGCCGTTGTCCGACACAGAAATTATCATCTGGTTTTGACTTGTCTTCGTTTTGATGTCAATCCATTGGTTTTCTTTTCCAGCATCGTGATACTTTACCGCATTACTGATAAGGTTGTTAAGAACAATCCGCAACCTGGCTTTGTCAACACCAACCCACTTTGGTTCTACTAAATAATTGGTAATACGTATTCTCTCGCTGCCTTCAAAAAACTTCAAGCTTTCCGTTATCTCGTCAATAACTGATTTTATTTCCACAGGCTCAAGCGTTAATTCTGTACGGGCATTGCGCGAGTAGTTCATGATGTCATGAATAAACGAGTCGAGTTTCAAAGTTCGATCATGCATCATATCGAGGTATTTTTTGATTGACACCTCCTCCGCCTCTCGTTGTGCAATCATTATAAGCCCGCGAATAGAAGAAATTGGCGCTCGCAAATCGTGTGATGTGCTATACAGGAAGCGATCAAGCTCAACATTGGTCTTCTCAAGATATTCGTTCTTATGCTGTATTTCTTTTGCTAACCGGTTAAGGCTTGCCTCAGATGCTGAATTGGTGCGCGACATAAAATCGACACACAATATCAACATGAACATGCTCGACATCATGTTCACAAAGAATGAAAGTTCTTCTTGCTGTGATGGAAGGTTTCTGCTTCCGAATAAGTCAAAATCGGTTACCAAAAGAGAAAAAACCGACAGCATAGATAAGCCTGACAAGCCGTATGTAAGGGTTTTCTGCGAAGGATGGAAAGACAGCGCTGAAACTGCCATCAATGGGAAATAGAACAAGTAAATTCCATTGCTCTTCGGTACAAGGCTACAATAAACCAACAACAAGAAATTACTGGTTATCAATAACAGGAGTTTACCGCATGTATGGTAGCCTCTCCTATTGAGTAAATAAGACGCAAAAATTACACAACAAATAACGAGATCAAAGCCTGCGCTCAACCACAACCCCAACCACGTATCCAATGCTAAATGGCAAATAATCACTGCGAGCCCGCTCAAAGCGAAACGTGAAAAAAGCACGTTGCGTCTGTGCTTGAGCAAATCTGCCTTGTCTGAATCAGAAACCCAGTTTAACCATTTCGTCCACTTCCTGTGCATCTCGCTACTTTTTTTAAACAAAAGTAGTAGGGCGGTAAGCAAAAATTCCTTCATTAAAAAGGCAATACCTTACCTCCGTTATGATGCGTTGCAGTTAGTTTGAACGGAAAGGGTGAGCACCGGCCACAATCGATTACAGATGAATTGGCCTGTTGGCCGTTGCTGCCAAACAGGCTTCCTTAAATGCTTCCATGTAGGTGGGGTGTGCGTGGCTCATGCGCGCTACGTCTTCAGCAGCTGCTCGGTATTCCATCGCCACTACGCCAGCAGCAATCATGTCGGCAGCTCGTGCACCAATGATATGGGCACCCAAAATTTCATCTGTGTTTTTGTCCGCTAAAATTTTTACCAACCCATCTAAGTCCATTGAAGCGCGTGCCCTGCCCAAGGCCCGGTAAGGAAAACTGCCTACTTTGTAAGCACGGCCTTGCTCTTTCAATTGCTCTTCGGTATAGCCCACGCTGGCCACTTCTGGCCACGTGTACACCACTCCGGGGATCAACAAATAATTAATGTGCGGTTTCTGCCCTGCCAATCGTTCGGCCACATACACACCTTCTTCCTCGGCTTTGTGGGCAAGCATTGCACCTTTTATCACATCGCCAATCGCATAAATATTATCAATTTTTGTTTTCAGGTGATCATCAACCACAATCTTTCCGCGGTCGAGTTCAATACCCACTTTTTCAAGCCCAAGCCCGTCAGTGTAAGGTCTGCGGCCTACGCTCACCAAACAATAATCCCCCTTAAGTTCAATAGCGGCACCTCCATTTTTCGGTTCCGCTTTTAGCACCACATCTTTTCCAGTGTTTTCTACGGAAGTTACTTTGTGACCCAGATAAAAATCCATCCCCAATTTCTTAGTCGCCTTTTGCAACTCTTTTCCCATTGTGCCATCCATAGTAGGAATCAAGCTGTCCAAGAATTCTACCACAGAAACTTTTGACCCAATGCGTGCATACACCGAACCCAATTCCATTCCAATCACTCCGCCACCAACAATAATTAAATGCTTGGGAATTTCTTGAAGCTCTAGTGCTTCGGTGCTGGAGATGATCCTTTTCTTATCAAATGGTGCAAACGGAAGTGGAGTTGGCTTTGAGCCGGTAGCAATGATGATATTATCGCCTGTGATGTTAGTCGCTTTACCGTCCGCGGCCGTTACACTTATTGTGTTTTTGTCTACAAATGAGCCAACGCCAGTATGTACATCGATTTTATTTTTTTTCATTAAAAATGCAATGCCATCTACATTAGCTTTGACCACGCCAGCCTTACGCGTAATCATCTGCTTGATATTCGCCTTGGGCTCATTGATGTCGATGCCATGCTCTTTGAAGTTATGCGCAGCATTGTGAAAATGTTCGGATGAATCGAGCAGAGCCTTAGAGGGAATACAACCCACATTCAAGCAGGTGCCGCCCAATGTGCTATACTTTTCTACAATGGCGGTTTTCATACCCAATTGCGCGCAGCGGATAGCCGCTACATAACCTCCAGGACCTGAACCGATGACGATAACGTTGTATTGCATGACAGTTTGCTTTAGTTTCCTTTTATTTGATAAACCAACCGAAGAGAAATTGCAATAGTTGCACTTGTGCTTTTGAGGGAGCTCTTTGGCGTAAAAAAATTAAGGTCGCCTACTCCAGGTGCAGAATATACCGGAAATAAGTCTTCATCGAAAGTAGCTAAAACCACGGGCACGCGGTATTGAGGTACCAGCTGAAAACGCGGAGACAGATTAATCTTATAGTTGATTGTTGGTTCAATAAAAAACAACTGATTTTCTTGGACTAAACCTAATAAGTAATTCCCAAAGCTTGGATTAGAAAATTGCACTTGGCCGTATTCGGTGAAACTAGAAAAACCAACGCCAAGTCCAATATCGAAGTTTCCTCCTACGTCCTTTCTAATAGCAAACCTAACATATTCACCCTCATTCCTATAATTGATATTTGAATACACAGAAGAATGCGAGATACGGGTAATCCCAACTGCAAAATCGAAATATAAATCGTGTTTGTTTTTAATGATAAAGCTTGGCTCAAACGTAAATCCTTTTTGGAAATAGCTGGGAAAAGAGCGCAGGAGATCAACACCAAGATAATAGCTCTTTTGACCCATCGAAATCAGCGGTAACAATAGCACTCCAAACAAGAAGAATCCCTTAGTCATTGATGGTAAGCTGAAATGAATTTGGGGTAAAGACGATGCTTCTGAACGAAGTAGGCTTTGCCACTTGCAGTTTGCTGATTTCGTAAACATAGCCGCAGTCGGTGGACTTCAACAAAAATCTTCGAGAATAAGACACCGTTAAAGTGTCCTTTTGCGACTCATTAGAGAAAACAAATGTCATCTTTTCAGAACCGACCCAAACAGGCAACAAAAAAGACGCTTGTGGATTGTTTTCAATCAGGACTGACGAAGGGTCGATCGAAGCTACTCTCTTGTATTGCCGACCGCTTGAGAACACAATAGAAAGATTTGGAGACAGACTCGGGTCACAAGGTTTACAACTTTCCAGACCAACAAAAAGTCCTAAAGCAATCATTGTTGACAATATGACCAAAATTGATTTCAAGAATTAAAACTATACGCCTAGAATCAACCTTCCCGGATCCTCCAGCATCTCTTTTACACGTACCAAAAAGCTAACAGATTCTCTTCCATCAATAATTCGGTGGTCGTACGAGAGCGCGAGATACATAATTGGCCTAATCACAACTTCTCCTTTTATAGCAATTGGGCGCTCAACAATATTGTGCATACCTAAAATTGCCGATTGTGGCGCGTTGATGATAGGGGTTGAAAGCATAGAACCAAACACGCCACCATTGGTGATGGTAAATGTTCCACCCGTCATCTCTTCTATGGAAAGTTTTCCATCGCGTGCCTTGCCCGCCAAGCGTACAATTTCACTTTCAATCTGATTCATGCTGAGCGATTCCGCATTGCGAATCACCGGCACTACCAGCCCGCGTGGCGTTGAAACCGCTACCGACACATCACAATAATCGTGATACACAATTTCGTCTTTGTCAATCGAAGCATTGACAGCGGGGAATTCTTTGAGTGCTGCGCACACGGCTTTGGTGAAAAATGACATGAACCCAAGACCTACGCCATATTTCTCTTTGAATTGCTCTTTGTAGCGCGAGCGCAAATCCATCACAGGCTTCATATCCACTTCATTGAACGTAGTGAGCATGGCCGTTTCATTTTTCACGCCTACTAATCGCTTGGCAATAGTTTTGCGGAGTGACGTCATTTTCTCCCTGCGCTCATTACGACCGCCACCTGATGTAATTACAGGTGGAGTAAGTGCAGGCGCTACTTTCGTTTCCGCTGGTTTTGATACCTGTGCTTTCACCGCATCTTCTTTGGTAATTCTTCCACCTACTCCGCTACCAGCTACTTGGTTGGCGGCCAAGCCTTTCTCATCTAAAATTTTAGCAGCGGCAGGTGAAGGTGTTCCTGAAGCATACGAAGTATTATTGGTTACAGGCGTAGCCGTTGTTGAAGTTTGTGTGGTGGGCTTTGTTTCAATCGCTCCGCCTTCGGTCACTTCGATTTTGCAAATCAACCCACCAATGGGTAAGGTAGTTTTTTCTTTTGCAACAATTCTAAGTATGCCGTTCGCTTCTGCAGGAAGTTCAAACGTTGCTTTGTCAGACTCCACTTCAGCAATCACTTCATCAAGCTTCACAAAGTCGCCATCTTTTTTCAACCAGGTTGAGATGGTTACTTCGGTGATGGATTCGCCCACTGCGGGCACTTTCATTTCTTTAATCGCTCCGGTAGATTTCATAGGTTGAGAAGAAGGTGATAAAGTTGTTGGCTGGGTTGTTGTTGGTTTCGTCTCTGAAGCAGTTGTCGTTACTTGGCCATCGGCAATCTCGCAGATAACGGTGCCAATAGGAAGGACTTCGCCTTTTTGTTTGGCAATTTTAAGCACACCGGGTTGGGGTGCGGTGAGTTCAAACGTGGCCTTGTCTGATTCAAGTTCGGCAATCACTTCATCCATTTTCACCACATCGCCATCTTTCTTCAACCAGTTGGCAATGGTTACTTCGGTAATTGATTCACCTACTGTGGGTACTTTTACTTGTTGTGGCATAAACAGCGTTCGTTTATTAATTGATTCTTAAACTTCCAATGCCTGTGCTACAATTTTCTCTTGCTCTGCTTTGTGCACTTTGCTATAACCTGTAGCAGGTGATGCACTCGCTTTGCGCGAAATCAATTCCAGCCCACTCATGTACCTCAAAATGAACGACCAGTAACCCATGTTGGCAGGTTCTTCTTGTGCCCACACCAGCTTCGCACCCTTGTACTTTTTAAGGATAGCATTGATTTGCTTCTCTGGGAATGGATGCAGCTGTTCTACGCGAACCAATGCTACCTCGTTTTTCTTTTTCTTGGACTGCACCTCCAACAGGTCGTAATAAATTTTGCCTGTGCAAAGCACCACTTTCTTCACATCTTTTGCGTTGACGCTCGCATCGTCAATCACCTCTTGGAAAGAACCTTTTGTGAAATCTTTAATCGGTGAAATCACCAACGGATGGCGCAACAGTGACT
The DNA here is from genome assembly GCA_018267275.1 of Bacteroidota bacterium. Taxonomy (GTDB): domain Bacteria; phylum Bacteroidota; class Bacteroidia; order Cytophagales; family Cyclobacteriaceae; genus ELB16-189. Next base: position 632,667 of record JAFDYV010000003.1, read on the forward strand.
TCGGAGAAAACACAATACAAGGCTTTCTAAAATCCCATGTTACCTGCCTACGCAATAAATGGAAGATGTTGGCTGGCGTAGTCGGGTTGCATACAATCATATTGTATTCAGCCGACAATTGTAAAAACCTCTCGGGCCGCGCATTGGAATGCTCCGGCCCTTGCCCTTCATATCCATGCGGTAGCAACATTACTAACCCATTCATCCGTTGCCACTTCGATTCAGCACTGGAAATAAACTGGTCAATCATCACCTGCGCACCATTGGCGAAGTCGCCAAACTGCGCTTCCCAAATCACCAATGCGTGGGGTGTTGCCATGGCATATCCATATTCAAAACCCAGCACACCAAATTCTGAAAGCAGGGAATTATAAATATTAAACTTCTGCTGACCTTTTTCGATGTTGTCTAATCCACAATAGGGCTCATTGGTATTGGCATCAAAGAAGTACGCATGCCTGTGGCTAAACGTACCACGCTTCACATCTTGTCCACTCATGCGCACAGGCGTGCCTTGCGCAAGCAACGAACCATACGCCAACAACTCTGCTTCAGCCCAACCCAGCATTTTGGTTTCAAAAAATGCCGTGCTTCTATCCTTTAGTAACTTTTCAATTTGCTTCAAGGGCTTGAAGCCTTCGGGTATAGTCGTCAATGCCTTCGCCACTTTGTCAATAACGGCTTGTTTGATGCTGGTATCAGGAGATTCATCAAAATCGGCTGGCGTTGACTTGCGCATTTTCTCCCATTCTTCCTCAATCTTTTGTGGCTTGTAAGGCAGAGGCTTTTGCTTTACCTCGTTCAGTCGGTCTTGTAATTGGTTACGGAAACTCTTGTCCATTTCATCGGCCAGCGATGCATCTACATCTCCGCGCTCGATTAATTTTTTTACATATACTTCACGTGGATTGGGATGCTTGGCAATTAAATTGTACAACTTGGGTTGCGTGAACTTCGGTTCATCGCTTTCGTTGTGCCCATGCCTGCGGTAGCACACCATGTCAATGAATATATCTTTTCCAAACTTTTGCCGGTACTCTACTGCCAAGTTTGCGCAGAAAGTTACCGCTTCGGCATCATCACCATTCACATGCAGAATAGGCGCATCTACGATTTTCGATACATCAGTACAATAAATACTTGTGCGGGCATCATCATAGTCGGTAGTAAATCCAACTTGATTGTTGATGACGAAGTGAATCGTTCCACCTGTAGTATAACCCGGCAACCCCGACATCTGTATCACTTCATACCCAATTCCCTGCCCCGCAATCGCAGCATCGCCATGTATCAAAATCGACATAGCCTTGTTCAAATCGCCACCGTACTCGTCATCAATCTGACCGCGAGTGTACCCCACTACCAATGGGTTTACAGCCTCTAAGTGCGAAGGATTCGGTGTCAATTTCAAATATATCTTATTGCCCGATGGCGTATCGATGTGGCTTGAATATCCCAAGTGATACTTCACATCGCCATCGCCCATCGTTAAGTCCGGGTTGATGTTTCCTTCAAACTCGGTAAAAATTTGTTCGTAAATCTTTCCCAAGATATTTGTCAAAACATTCAACCTGCCGCGGTGCGCCATGCCGATTACCGCCTCCTTCACACCTAATTCGGCAGCTTTGTTAATAATGGTCTGCAAGGCGGGGATAGTATTTTCACCACCTTCCAACGAAAATCTCTTCTGACCCAAAAACTTGGTGTGCAAAAAGTTTTCGAATACCACGGCCTCATTCAGCTTCCCTAAAATCCTTTTTTTCTCGTCTTGGCTTGGGCTATAGGCGAAATACTCCTTTTCAATTTTCTCAAAAAACCAATTGCGAATCGCATCGTTGCGGATAAAGTTGTACTCAAAACCAATAGATCCGAGGTACAAAATCTTTAGCCTCTCGATTATCTTTCTAAGCGATGACTTCGGCATGCCAATTTCGGCTGCCACATCAAACTCGGTATCCAAATCCGCATCGGTTAGGCCAAATTTGGTGTGGTCCAATTGCACTCCATGGTCTCTGCGTTCGCGCACAGGATTGGTGTTGGACTTGAGATGGCCAAAAGAGCGGTAGGCGAATATCAGCGTGCGCACATATGTTTCCTTAATGTTCGCGCTTTCACCCACTACAGCTTGCCCGTTCTCTCCGTATCGCTGCGAAGAGAATTCGTACCCTTCGAAGAATTTCTGCCATGAGGCATCAACCGAAGAAGGGTCTTGTTTATAAGATTGATATAGCTGATCTAAGTATCCCGTTTCAGCGTTGGCGATATAACTGTACTTATCCATACGATTTTTACCTTGAAAAGAAGGTAAATGTAGAGAGGGTGTTCAAATTTAAAAAACCTAATAACCGCTTAAACAAATATCATTGAATTCAAGCAGTAATGCAGATTCCGCGTACAGTGAATAGCATTTTTTTGAAAGAAATTCGGGTTTTTCAAGCATTTTCCGGGCTTCGGATTGGCAAATCAGTCAAATAACTCTACTTTTGCCATCCTTTTAAAAACGGACGAGATCCAACATTAAAAAATTACAAAATGGTAAAAATCAGATTAGCTCGCAGAGGTCGTAAAAAACTGTCGTTGTTTGATGTAGTAGTGGCAGATGCCCGCGCTCCTCGCGATGGTAAGTTTATTGAAAAAATCGGAACCTATAACCCTGGCACCGTTCCAGCTACGATTGAATTGGCAGAAGACAGAGCCTTTCATTGGTTAATGGTAGGAGCACAGCCTTCTGACACTGTAAGGGCAATGCTTTCTTACAAAGGCATTATGTTCAAGCGCCACCTGCAAATTGGTGTTAACAAAGGCGCTTTGACACAAGAAGCTGCCGATGCAAAATTGGCCGAGTGGTTGAAGGTAAAACAGGATAAAATCCAAGCTAAGACTGCCAATGTAGGCAAGGCAAAGCTGGATGCTGCAAAAGCACGTAAAGAGGCAGAGTCAAAAGTGCGTGAGGCCAGAGCTGAAGCTATCCGCAAGAAGCAAGAAGTTGCTGCTGCTGAGCCTACAGAGGCCCCTGCTGCAGAACCTCAAGCTTAATTTCGTCAATCATCTTCAATAAATGCCATTGCCTAAACGGTAATGGCATTTTTATTTTTTTTAAATGGAAAAAGACTCCTGCTATAAAATCGGCTACATTACCCGGCCGCACGGGTTAAAAGGTGAGGTAACGGCCATACTCACAGAGCCCATCGACTTGAGCGAGATTAACTCATTCTTTCTTGAATACCAAAACAGCTTAGTTCCCTTCTTTATCGAGTCTTTCTCAGATCGTGGCGACAAAACTTTCTTCAAGTTCGAAGAGATTGACTCTACGGAAAAAGCCGACCCACTAAAAGGATGCAGTATCTATCTGCCCAAGTCCATACGCCCGAAGCTAAAACGGGGCGAATTTTATGATGATGAGGTGATTGGTTTCAATGTTGAAGACAAAACGAAAGGCCTTTTAGGTTCGGTGAAAGAGGTCTCTGCCACAGGACCTAACCGGCTCCTATTGGTGCGATATAACCAAAAAGAAGTGCTCATACCTGTCAACGGGCCATTTATTGTCAGCACCAACAAATCCAAAAAACTGATTATGGTTGATTTGCCCGATGGCTTTTTGGACATTTGAAATATGCGCATCGACATTATCACATGCTTGCCGAGATTGCTTGAAAGCCCATTTGGCGATTCAATACTGAAACGCGCACAAGACAAAGGTTTAGTGGCGGTGCATGTGCACGATTTGCGAGAGTATTCTACTAACAAGCACCGTACCACCGATGACTATGCGTTTGGAGGTGGAGCCGGCATGGTGATGATGATTGAACCAATTGATCGGTGCATTCAGGCCCTAACATCTGCTCGAGCATACGATGATATTATTTACATGAGCCCCGATGGCGAGCGCTTGAGTCAGTCTATCGCGAACCAGCTGAGCCTAAAAAAAAATCTGATCTTGTTGTGCGGCCATTACAAAGGTGTGGATGAGAGGGTGCGTGAACACCTTATTACCCGTGAGATCAGCATTGGGGATTACGTACTCTCTGGGGGTGAACTGGCCGCTGCGGTGGTGGCGGATGCCGTTATTCGGTTGTTGCCCGGTGTGTTAAATGACGAGACCTCCGCGCTTAGCGACTCGTTTCAAGATGGATTAATTGCCCCACCTGTCTACACACGACCATCAGAATACAAGGGTTGGAAGGTGCCGGATGTGCTGCTTTCAGGACACCAGGCAAAGATTGAAGAATGGAAACAAGAGCAATCCATCAAGCGCACAAAAGAAAGGCGCCCCAACCTTTAAAATGGCGTAAAAACTAATGAAACAAGGTCGGTCACCTGCTAAAATTCTTTTTTAACATCATCCGTTTTTAACGTTATTCATCTATATTTGCAGTCCAATTTTTAAAATCGAGGGTTATGGCAGATTTAATGAAAGTAGCCGAACAGGAATTAGCCTCAAAAAGAGCTAGCCTTCCTAATTTCAAGGCTGGAGATACAATAAGCGTACACGTAAAAATCAGCGAAGGTAACAAAGAGAGGATCCAACAGTTTCAAGGAACCGTATTGTACCGCAGAGGTTCTTCTACCAATGGCGAGACTTTTTCAGTTAGAAAAGTATCCAATGGTGTAGGCGTAGAGCGTATTTTCCCCACCCTTAGCCCAAGCATCGACAAAATCGAGCTAATTAAAGAAGGTAAAGTAAGGAGAGCAAAATTGTATTATTTGAAAGGCCGTCAAGGCAAGTCTGCAAGAATTAAGGAAAAGTTAGGCACCACTGAAGCGGCTGCTTAACCTTGCAAACCATTAAAATATATCAAAGCCCATTTCAAGCATTTGAAATGGGCTTTTTGCTTTAAAATGAAGTTTTTGAACTAAGGCGCATCCCGTTATATTTGTCACCTCACATTCTAAAACCTATGGCCAAACCAACCTTATCTGAATTATTGGGCAAAGATGCCGAGTCATTATTGACCCATAAGAGCAAGACCATTTCAAAAGACCAACTGCACTTGCCCAGTGCAGATTTTGTTGATAAGATTTTCTTACAATCAAATAGAAATACGCAAGCGCTACGCAGTCTTCAAACGCTGTTTGACAAAGGTCGCTTGGGCGGCACAGGGTATCTATCGATTTTGCCAATCGACCAAGGCATTGAGCACAGTGCAGGAGCATCGTTTGCCAAAAACCCAATTTACTTCGATCCTGAAAACATTGTAAAACTTGCCATTGAAGGCGGTTGCAATGCTGTTGCTACAACTTTTGGCGGCTTGGCCCTCATGTCAAGAAAGTATGCACACAAAATTCCTTTCATCGTAAAAGTAAATCACAATGAACTGCTTACGTATCCCAACAAAGCAGACCAAATCATGTATGGTTCGGTAGAAGATGCATGGAACTTGGGTGCGATTGCCATTGGCGCCACAATCTACTTTGGCTCAGACAATGCTACGCGTCAAATACAAGAAGTTTCGGCCGCTTTTGAACGTGCGCACGAGCTTGGTATGGCCACCATTTTGTGGTGCTATACCCGCAACGATGCCTTTAAGAGAGATGGAAAAGATTATCATGTTTCGGCTGACTTAACCGGGCAAGCCAACCATTTGGGCGTTACCATCCAGGCCGATATCATTAAGCAAAAGTTGGCTGAAAACAACGGTGGTTATAAGGCATTGAACACCGGTGGCAGCAGCTATGGAAAATTAGACGAAAGGATCTATACTGAATTGACCTCTGACCATCCGATAGATCTGTGCCGTTACCAAGTGGCCAACTGTTACATGGGTCGCGCTGGGCTCATCAATTCCGGTGGAGATAGCAAAGGCGCTAGCGACATGGCAGACGCAGTGCGTACGGCAGTTATCAATAAACGCGCGGGTGGCATGGGCTTGATTTCAGGCAGAAAGGCTTTCCAACGCCCTATGAAAGAAGGGGTAGAAATCTTAAATGCCATTCAAGACGTGTATTTAGATACGAAAATTGACATAGCATAAAATTTACGATTTCTGATTTTTGATTTGCGACTTCTTAAGTCGCTTCGGAATCTGAAATTTCAAATCTTAAAGTAATCAGATGCCTTGGTTCAAACGTACAGATAAAGGAATCTTAACACCCACCGAAGCAAAACGCGAAGTGCCTGATGGCCTTTGGTTCAAATCGCCCGGTGGCAAGATTGTACATACCCGTGAGTTGAAAAATAATGCTTACGTGGTGCCTGAGGAAGACCTTCATGTAAAAATCGGATCAGAAGAGTACTTCGAAATTCTGTTTGATAACAACGAGTTTACTGAGTTAGACGCCAACATGGAGTCCGGTGACCCGTTGAAGTTTGTTGACACTAAACCATACCCCAAGCGCATTAAAGAATCACAGGCAAAATCAAAATTGAAAGATGCCGTGCGGACTGCCTATGGGAAGATGAATGGACTAGACTTAGTGGTAGCCTGTATGGACTTCGCTTTCATCGGTGGAAGCATGGGCTCCGTTGTGGGCGAGAAAATCGCGCGTGCTGCGGATCATAGTCTTAAAACCAAAACCCCGTTATTGATTATTTCTCGATCGGGTGGTGCACGAATGATGGAAGCTGGCATTTCATTAATGCAGTTGGCCAAGGTATCGGCAAAATTGGCGTTGCTTGACGAGGCCAAGGTACCTTACATCTCGCTGCTCACCGACCCTACTACGGGTGGTGTTACGGCATCTTTTGCTATGTTGGGAGACTTTAACATTGCGGAGCCGGGTGCATTGATTGGGTTTGCGGGCCCACGCGTGATACGCGAAACGATTGGCAAAGATTTACCGAAAGGTTTTCAGAGTTCGGAGTTTGTACTCGAACATGGATTTTTAGATTTCATCATTGATAGAAGAAGCCTGAAACAACGCCTCACCACGTTGTTAAAGATGTTGCGTTAGAACAACCTCGTGTCAACCGTTGTTATTGAACCTCACTACCTTCCCTGTATTGAGTATTTCTGTGCATTGCTTCCGCACCACCAACTCATGTTGGAAAAACATGAGCATTTCGTAAAGCAGAGCTACAGGGCAAGATGCCACATAAATACCTCGCAGGGTAGCCTAATGTTGGTGCTGCCCACGGCCGAGAATCATGGAAAAGTGACTTTGGGAGCAGTGCAATTAGACACATCCCCTCGCTGGCGTAACAATCATTGGCGCACAATTCAGTCCGCCTATCAGAAAGCACCATTCTTCGAATTTTATGCAGACGAACTACGAACCATTTTATTTGAGCCCCATCGTTTGTTGTTCGACTTCAACAAAAGTTTGCTGTCATTCTGTCTGCGCAGCCTAAAGCTCAACATTCCAATAGCTGAAACTCTGTCGTACCAAAAAGACTACCCAACCGGAGTGGTAGACCAACGAAACGCCATTAATGCGAAGAAACCCCATTCTGCACGCAGCTTATACCAACCGGTGGAATACACACAAGTCTTTGGCAATGCTTTTGTAGAAAACCTTAGTGTGATCGATTTGTTGTTTTGCGAAGGCCCCAACGCTACGCGCATCATCAAAACTTCGGCCCGGTTGGTGAACAAATAATTTAACTCAAACGTTTGGAATACATGTTTGAAAGGGTGCTGCGAAGGCCAAAATTTGGGTTTTGACTGTTACCTTCTAAAACTTTACATTTACATATCTTAATCATCGCTATGCCAAATAATATGGAAGCAAAATTTTCTAACCGGGTTAAAGAAGTGATTTCGTTAAGCCGGGAAGAAGCTCTTCGATTAGGTCATGATTACATCGGTACCGAACACTTAATTTTAGGAATGATACGCGAAGGCGAAGGCGTTGCTGTGAGCGTACTAAAGAAATTGGGTGTGCCGCTAGATCAACTACGGGGGGAAATAGAGCGCGTCTCAAAAGGCACTGCTACTCATGAAATAAAAAATCTCGCGAACATTCCGTTAACTCGCGCTTCAGAAAAAACACTGAAGATTACCTACTTGGAAGCAAAAGTTTTCAAAGCGCAATTGATTGGAACCGAACACCTATTACTATCCATTTTGAGAGACCCAGATAACTTGGCCACGCAAATCTTGAATAAGTTTGATGTAGCCTACGATGTGGTGAAAGAAATGTTGGAGTACCAACAAGATCAACCCACGGCATCTTCTGATACAGACGATCCAGATGACGATTCATCCAAAATGTTTAGCAGCGGTGCTTCTGGCGCAGGCGCAGGCAAAGAGAAAAAAGGCGCTGAGAAATCAAGAACCCCAGTGCTGGATAATTTCGGCCGCGACCTTACTAAGTTGGCAGAAGACAACAAGCTAGACCCTATTGTAGGTCGTGAAAAAGAAATTGAACGTGTGGCACAAATCCTGAGCCGCAGAAAAAAGAACAATCCAATTTTAATTGGAGAACCTGGCGTAGGTAAAACTGCCATCGCAGAAGGTCTGGCGTTGCGAATCGTGCAAAAGAAGGTGGCCCGGGTGTTGTTTGGCAAGAGAGTGGTAACGCTAGATTTAGCATCCCTGGTAGCGGGCACCAAGTACCGCGGTCAGTTTGAAGAACGCATGAAGGCGGTGATGAACGAGCTTGAGAAATCACCAGATGTGATTTTGTTTATCGATGAGTTGCATACAATTGTGGGCGCGGGTGGTGCTTCTGGCTCACTAGATGCCTCAAACATGTTTAAGCCAGCCCTGGCGCGTGGCGAAATACAATGCATTGGTGCTACTACGTTGGACGAGTATCGGCAGTACATAGAGAAAGATGGAGCTTTGGCAAGACGTTTCCAGATGGTGATGGTAGACTCCACGTCAGTAGATGAAACCATTCAGATTTTGGACAACATCAAAGAGAAATATGAAGATCACCACCACGTGAGTTACACGAAAGAAGCAATTGAAGCTTGCGTGAAGTTGTCGGACCGCTACATCAGCGACCGTTTTTTACCAGACAAAGCCATTGACGTGTTGGATGAGGCAGGGGCCCGGGTTCACATCAACAACATACACGTGCCAGAAGAAATTGTGAAGTTTGAGGCGGCTATTGAAGAAGTTAAAAAGGAAAAGAACCGCGTGGTAAAAAGCCAGAAATACGAAGAGGCGGCACAATTGCGTGACAAAGAAAAGAAATTGATTGAGCAGCTTGATTTGGCAAAAGCCCGCTGGGAAGAAAAAACCCGAACCGAAAAATACACCGTTACAGAAGAGAATGTTGCGGATGTTATTGGCATGATGACCGGCATACCTGCTAATCGCATCGCACAAAAAGAAAGTAACAAGTTGTTGGGCATGGCCGACCAGCTTAGCGGCAAGGTGATTGGTCAAGAGGAAGCGATCAAAAAGTTGGTGAAAGCCATACAACGAACCCGCGTGGGGTTGAAAGACCCCAAGAAACCCATTGGGTCGTTTATTTTCTTGGGCCCAACCGGTGTTGGTAAAACTGAGTTAGCCAAAGTGTTGGCTACTTATTTGTTTGACAAAGACGATACGCTGGTGCGGATTGACATGAGCGAGTACATGGAGAAATTTTCCGTATCGCGATTGGTAGGCGCACCCCCCGGATACGTAGGATATGAAGAAGGAGGACAGCTTACTGAAAAGGTGAGACGTAAGCCTTATTCTGTGGTGCTGTTAGATGAGATTGAAAAAGCCCACCCTGATGTATTCAATATTCTGCTGCAAGTGCTAGACGATGGCATTTTGACCGATGGCTTGGGGCGCAGGGTTGACTTTAGAAACACGATTATTATCATGACCTCCAACATTGGCGTTCGCGACCTGAAGGATTTTGGAGCAGGCATCGGGTTTGCAACTAAAGCAAAGCGCGAAAATGAAGAGGAGTTGATGAAGTCAACGATACAAAGTGCTTTGAAGCGTGCTTTCAGCCCCGAGTTCCTGAATCGTTTGGATGACGTGATTGTGTTTAATTCTCTGCAACGCGAACATATTCACAAGATCATAGACATTACGTTGGGCAAATTGTTTGCTCGCATTTTGTCGCTGGGTTATAATGTTGAGTTAACCGAAAAAGCGAAAGACTTCTTAGCAGAAAAAGGATACGACCAGCAGTTTGGCGCACGCCCGTTAAACCGCGCTATACAAAAGTATTTGGAAGACCCTGTTGCTGAAGAGATCTTGAAAGGTGAAGTAACCGAGGGGGGCACAATTTTGGCCGACTATGAGGGTACGGGCGAATCGCTGACCATCAAAGTGAAAAAGGCAAAGGCCTCGTCAAAGGAAAAGAAGAGCGAGTAAGTCAAATAAGGCTGAAAACAAAAAACCCCGCACTGCGGGGTTTTTTGTGCGGTAACAAATCGCCTCAATTGCTTTGCGTTGTTTGGCTTGGCTTTTTCAACTTATTTCTAAAAAGAAACTCCTCAAAAGCCTCCTTATATGTCGGAACATCAGGAGCCAATTTGATTGCATCTTCGTATGCTCCGATGGCATCTATAAACAAACGATTTTCCTCATAAAAGCCGGCCATAATAAAACTGTTCAACGCTGTAGGCTGTTGAATATCGTCCCCCATTTCGGTTATCAATTTCTTGATTAGATTTTGTCTTTCTGGAGATAATCTTTTAATGAGAAATGATTTTACATCTTTTGATTTGTCACCTTTCCTTCTGACTTCAACTAATATGTCTTCATTTTTAAGCTTTGGATCGTTTCTATCGATTTGTGCCGAGTACTCAGGCGTTTGAAACTTAACAAGCTCATCTCCAAACATATTTTTTGCAATTACTTCGAACGGCCCAGCAACTTTGGTCTCCCAAGTAATATGCACAATCCCATTGAAGGTATCTCCAAATTGGTTCTCAGGCAAAAAAACTTTTATCTCACCAGGCAAATCTCTCGTGACTGATCCAGTCGCACTTAGCCTATTTTTCTTTGCTTCGGCAGAATTGCTTGACAAAATAAAGTCTGTGTACTTGCTTACTACGCTGGCCCCAGGACCCACTTTAGCTGCTAAATCGGCAATTTTATAGGTTTTTGCCTCCTTTAGCTCGAGCGGCTTGCCCGAGTTGTGCACCAAGGCTACGTAGGCATTCTCTGCGACTTTCAGTTCATCGTCTTTGCCCAGTTTGTCGCCTGTTTTCAACGCCTGCCATGCGCTGCCTGTTTTCACCTCGTTTGAGCCTTTGTTGGCCATCACCTTGAAGGCGTAATCTTGCGCATTAACCCCCAAAACGAGGGCGAAAAAGCCAATTAGTACTAAAATTCCATTCTTTTTCATTGTTTTTTGGTGTTCGTTATTTTGGATAAATGTAATAAAAATTATGCCAATCCAGCCAGTCACTCTTTTGATACCAGTTCTCGCTGTTTGGTAAGCCTATGAAGTATCTCGTTTTGCACGGATTTAAAGATGTCGTAACAGGGACCAACTAAGGCTGTAGCCAACAGAGTTAATGAAAGCTCGAGCTTTAAGTTCCAATATGCGAAAGCGAGCACGATAACAATCATTATCAAAAAAATTTGCGTAATCTGAATAATAACGGACAGGGCATCATACCAAATCGGAAGATTAACATCCATCCAAACAAACAAAGCCACTGTAAGCCAGCAAAAAATAAAGGCGATGGCAAACTGAAACCATTTCGGGATCTCATCAATATAATTTTCGTTCAAGATCATTGCAACCGCATTAGCATGAACAACCGGCCCGAACATATCAGGGTTTGCTCGTCCGCCTATTTTCTTATTCAATGGAGTAAAAAACTTATCTTCCCAAGCTGAGTCACCCAAATGATCACCCAGGTAACCAATAATTACTATCTTGTCTTTAAACAAATCCGGGACAAAATTCCCTTCAAAAACGTCATCGAAATCAATTACATAGAAACCCGTTCCAAAATTTGTACTCTTGGTATCATCGATTTTTGACGTTTTCACCTTTAAATGAACTACGTCAATGTTACCATAGAAATTGATGATCTCCTCCTCCTTATTTCGTGCAAGAAATTTCTTCACTTTATTTGAATCATATAAGTTGGCTATTTGTGTTGAAAATGCTAGTTCGCGTTTGCCGTTTACCAAAAAATAGGGCCAGAACGTGCGAACTTGCTTGACGTCTTCTTGCCAAGCAGCATTTGTTGGGAAGTTTACAAATCCTTCGTAAGAAAAGTCACTAAAAATAGCGTCTGAAATCTCAATTGAGTCCGCAACATTGCTGTCAAAATTAGCAAGCGAATCAGTTTGCATTAACTTCTCTCCGATCACCACATTACCGGCCTCCTTGATTGCATTACTCAGAAGTTGATTTCCAAATACATCAAGCAACTGAGGACAATTGATCGAATCCCGTAACCCTCCCTCACATATGTAACGAGCATCGAGCGCGATTACTCGTGGTTTGTGTTGACTAATAATTTCAACTAACCCTGCTACATTTCGTCTTGAAAGCTGGCCAAAGTTTACCATCACAATTCGCTCATCCACCTTTGGGTCTGGCCGCAAATTATTGAAAGCATAATCTGTAAGCTCGAAATCTGAAAAGGCTAACGATATTGTATCGAATGCGCTAAAGATATTCAGATCCGAAATAGAGCTTACAGCCCACATCATACCAAATACGAAAACAGTAATGGCCGTACACTGAACCCAAAATTTCTTCATAGGTTAAATTGTTGATTCCTAAATTTAGGAATTTAGTTCACTTTTGTAAAACATTGAAAGCAATCCACAACAAGCCTTCTTTAGCCTTACTCGAACGCAACATTCGATTGGGCAGCACCGTGGCGCTCGGGCAAGGCATAACGCTGGTGGAAAGCACGCGCGAAGAAGACCGCGAATTAGCGCAACAACTGTTAAACGCCCTCATGCCATTTACCGGCAACGCCACTCGCATCGGCATTACGGGCGTGCCGGGTGTGGGCAAAAGCACCTTCATTGAAGCCTTTGGCAAACACCTAACCGCACAGGGAAAAAAGATTGCTGTGCTTGCCATTGACCCTTCTAGCGGCAAAACCAAAGGCAGCATTTTAGGCGATAAAACACGGATGGAAGAACTCGCGAAAGACCCGCTCGCTTTCATCCGGCCAACCGCTGCGGGGGCAGCGCTAGGCGGTGTTGCCTACCGCACCCGTGAAGCAATGCTGCTCTGCGAAGCGGCTGGCTTTGATGTAGTGCTGATTGAAACGGTTGGTGTGGGGCAATCCGAAACTTCAGTGCGCAACCTGGTAGACTACTTTCTTCTGTTGATGCTGGCTGGTGCAGGCGATGAACTGCAGGGAATAAAAAAAGGGATTATTGAAATGGCAGATGGTTTGGTGATCACAAAGGCAGATGGTGATAATCAAAAAAGAGCCACACAAGCACAAGCTGATTTTCAATATGCATTGCACTTGTTTCCATCGCCCGAATCGGGTGTGAAAACTAATGTTCTAACATGTTCAGCAATGACTAATCAAGGCATTGCTGAGGTGTGGCAAACCATTGAACAATTTGTAGAAACCACAAGACAAAATGGTTTTTTTGAGTTGAATCGAAGTGAGCAAGACATTGGTTGGTTCGAAGAACTATTTGAACAACGTTGGCATCAACAACTGTTCAAACAATCAGGAGTTGCGGAACTCAAACAAAACTTAGAGATTCAAATCAAAGCAAAGAAGATTTCCCCAACCCAAGCTGTCAACCACCTTTTTGCTGCAATGAGTAAGAGTTAACAGTTGATTTACTCTTAGTGCGAATTTTATATGGGCAATGGCGACATTTGTTCTTGCAACAATACCCCCTTCTCAAGTGAAAGTGTTCTGTAAAAACCATCAGACCATTCTCCATGTAGTAATCTTGCTGCTGCGAATCGCTTCCCTTCTTGCTGATTTTCATTTACCAGTTGCGAGTTGAAAAAATAATTTATCTATAAAATTATCTACATTTTTTTCAACAACTTGGCCGTGTCCGAAATACTTTCGCGAATTCATAAAAAAAGACTAAAGTGTTGAGACATTGCATCGGCAATTCAGCGAAACTTAAACGAAACTAGCCATTGCATTTGCACGGAATTCTCCTAAAGCACAGCATTCATCAATTTCATTTCTATAAACCAATAATCACCATGCTGGCGAACCTCACCAAACACCACGGGCATCCGGCCTCGGAACAACGGCATGTTTACTACCAACGTATGGTACTCGCCATTTTCTCCGCAGGCGTCTACTCCCAGCTTTTGCAACTCAGCCACCCCATTCATGTCGAGTCGCTTGCCAAGAAATGAAGGCCCCATCACTTGATTGCACGAAACAATAAACGTTTCAATGCAACCGATACCCAGCATTTCCGCAACCAACTCAGACCTATTTCGTTGCCAAAGCGGAAGCATCGCCTGCAACCCAGCTCGTGCACACACTTTTTCTTCCCAATCGCGGTGCGCCTGCAAATCAATATCGCCAAACACTGCAGCTTCCAAATGAAAACTTGTTTTCAGTGTTTTCAAGTTGTCCACAAAAACCTCCTCATACATCTTCCAACTAGCAGCAGGCGTTACAACAGGCAAGCCGAGCAACTCGGCTTGCTTTTGCAGAATTTCTTTGGGAATGCCGTGGCTTCGGCTGATTTCTCCGTTCTCATTTAGAATGTTGAGCAACACTGCGGGTTGCCATCCCATCGCCTTGGCGATCATCATGGCATAGCAGCTGTCTTTGCCGCCACTCCAACTGGTGAGAAATCTCTTCATGCTACTCAACTACCAACGCACGATGCATTTTAAATATAGGCTCCTTCCCCGTGTTGTAAACCCCGCGATTTCTTGGTAGTTGGAATCGAAAGCATTTTCAACACGCGCTACCAAAGCAACGTTTTGATTTAGGTTCCAATTGACCAAAAAATCAAACAACTGATAGTTCTGAACATTGGTTCTGCCCAATGCACCGAAAGGTCCTAGTTTCGGATCATACACTGAATCAAACCGACTTGCCGCCATCCGCGCATTGGCTGTTATTGATAGTTTTGGGACTACTTGGTACGCTACCGAAAGGAACCCAGTGAAGTTTGGTCTTCGCAACAAAGAATTGATAGTTTGAGATTCTGTTACAAAAGAACCGGTGCTGTAAACTTGCGTTTGCACCAAGTTTTGTGTGGAAGCAATATCAGCAGGGTCGAACTGCGTGTTCCCGATTAACCAAGTGAAATTTCCGTTTATTGAAATTTGTTTACCGGCTTGGTATTGCCCCGTCAATTCAAACCCTGTTACCACTTGCTTGGCAACATTCAAGAATTTGTCACCACGATAATCTGAAAAATTAAGGCTGGAAATCGGTTTATTCTTGTTCCACAAATAGAAGTATTCAATCGAATTATTCGTCATGTTGCTGAACACGGAAAACGTTCCGTAGCCTTTTTCGAATGACTTTTTCCAACCTAATTCAAACGACACTGAGTTTTCGGGTAGCAAATTTCTTGTACCACGGGTGAATGTGTAACCGGGTTGAACAGTGGGGTCAAAAAGTTGGTAAAGAGACGGAGCATTAAATGCAGAAGAAATCGAAGCAAACAAAAGCGAATTGCTTAATGCAACGAATGGATTAACCTCATACGTACCCACGGTGCCAAATAGCGAGTGGTTGCTGATGCGACCACCAATTGTAATACCAAAAGGATTGCCCTCAGATTTCAGTGTGGTTTGGACAAAAACATATTTGGTCAAGCTATTTTTATTGATTGAATCATAATTGACACGCGAAGAAAATCCACCGAAAGCGCTACTGTAGAAAAAGGTATTAAATGCCATGTCGTCATTGTAAACTCCTATGCCGGCCACACTTTTTAAAGAATTGCTTTGGTGTGCCACTTGCACTTCATGGGTTTGGATTTCACCACGATAACTACCTTTGAAATAGCTGCCATCGTACTTACCGGACGGTAACAGCGAAGAATCGTTTTGATTGATCCGTGCCGAGCTGCTCCATGACCCCAGCGCTTTCATCTGCCATTTTCTACCCAACCGATAACTCAGCGAGTACGTGTAGAAATCCCTATTGAAAAACAACCTATTATTTGTTTTGTCGCTAAACGCTCCATTGTCGATATCGGCCAGTTGGTCGGTGCGTTTGTAACTAATTTGCGCATCTAACTTATTGAACTGATAACCGAGCTTAATTATGCGATCTTGTTTCTGAAAGTTATCAGGCTCGAACTTTCTGGCGTTGTTCTTTGCTGTATCTAACGCAGCAGAAAATCCATTTACGCGTTGGTCCACTTGCGAATAATTGACGTAAAACCCCGACCTCGCGGCATAACTTAAATCTACTTGTTGCTGATAGTTACTCGTGCCACTTCCAAAAGTCCCTGCTTGTGCGCTTGCCGTTCCGTGCACTCCTTGTTGTGAACGATTCTTGGTAATGATATTGACCACACCACCAACGGAAGACCCACCATACATGGTGCTGTGGGCGCCCCGCACAATTTCAATGCGATCAATATTGGTGAGCGACAGTTCTGATAGATCAATAACATTGTTAGGTGTAGATGGGTCGGTGATGCGCACTCCGTCAATCATCACCACCACTTGGTTTGAGTTAGCTCCGCGCAAAAACAAACTCTGATTAGAGCCCGGAACTTGATTCGCACCTACCAGATAAACACCTGCCTGCTGGGCAAGCAAATCGGCAACTGAACTATAAGATGCGTTTGTGATTTGCTCGTTGTTAATCACGCCTACACTTCTTGGAGTTTCCTTCAGCATGGTTTCTTGCCGGGAAGCAGAAACAACTACCTCTTGAAGCGTGAACGTTTTGGTGGAGTCTTGCTGACCGATTACTAATTGAGGCGCCAGCCACCCCAAGGCAATTAAAGAGATTGCCCAGACTTTTCTCTCTTTTTTCATAACTGAAAAAGTTTAATGATTGAAAAAAGAGTAAAGGCTGAAAATGAAAACTTCCGGATGGAAAAACCATCAGATTGATTTCACAGTCGCTTTTACCCGAAGCACTGAATAAAGTTTGTCATCGGCAGGTCTCCTGGCTTTCCTAATCTTTACAGCCTTCTCGCGCTTTTCAGCACAATGGCGTTGTATGCAAAGACTCACTTGGTAGTGAACTAGGATTACAGTAGCGGGAACTGCTCCGGATTCGCACCGGATTCCCTTTTAATCCCGATCGATATCGGGAACCAATAACAATGCAAACATAAACTATTTTTCTAAACTTGTAATATGATTAGAGATTCAAGACGTACGATTCACAATTGGTGGCGCAGTAGTAGCCTCGTTGCACTCATTATTGCAACATCCATTGGTTGTCAGCCAACGAAAGAAAAATCAACCCAATCACAAAATGTTTACGCGAAGTATGCAAAAGGTTTTTCAGTGGAACAGGTTGGAGAAAGCAAACTGTTAAAAGTGAATTACCCCTACCAAAATGCCACTTCGGGCTATAGCTACCTGTTGGTGCCCAAAGGAAAAACAGCACCCGCACATGATGCTGCCACGCAAGTTGTTTATGTACCCATCGAACGCATTGTGTGCACCTCCACAACGCACATACCGCTGCTGGATTACATCGATCAGACACAGAGCCTGATTGGTTTCCCGACTACCGATTACATCAGCTCAGAAAAAATGAGAAAGAGAATCGATGCTGGTTTGGTAAAAAACCTAGGCATCGACAAGGGGATGGACTTGGAATCACTCGTTACACTGAAACCAGAAATGGTGATGGGCTACACCATGGGCAGCGATTTAGGACAACTGAAAAAAATCCAAGAGCTGAACATTCCGGTGGTGATCAATGCAGAATACTTAGAGCGGCACCCGCTGGGCCGTGCCGAGTGGATCAAATTTATGGCGCTGTTTTTTGGTAAAGAACGGCAAGCCGACTCCGTTTTTAACTCCATTGAAAAACAGTATTTACAAACCGCGCAACTCGCAAGTGAAGCTATGGAAAAGCCAACTGTGTTGTGTGGCGTATTATATGGTGACGGCTGGTTCTTGCCAGGTGGTGAAAACTATGCTTCTAGAATCTTACGCGATGCAGGCTGCAACTACTTATGGGCAGCAGATTCTTCTCATGGTTTCTTGCAGGTGAGCTTCGAAACAGTCTACACAAAAGCTAAGAATGCAGACTTATGGATTGGCGTAGCCGCCTTCAAGAGTTTGCAAGAATTGCGCGCTGCAGAAGAGCGATATGCTTTGTTCGCGCCCTTTAAGCGAGGCAACGTGTATACGTATGATGCACGCCATGGCGCCAAAGGTGGAAGCGAGTTTTTAGAGCTAGGCTATTTGCGGCCTGATTTGGTATTGAAGGATCTGGTAAAAATTGCCCATCCGGCAACATTGCCAAATCACACTTTGTTCTTCTACAAAAAACTAGAATAAAAAATTGACAACCCCCTTTTTTGGGAGTCGTCAATCATTTTTATGTTACTCCTTTCGCAGGTAAACGTTCCCATACTTTGATTCAAAGCTGTAGCGCACACCGGAGCCGGGCCGCATTAAAATCTCGGTGTGAAAATTGCCCTCATTTTGCGCGATTGTTTTCGCCTCTAGGTTTGTAAAAATTTGCCCAAAATCAGTTTCAGCTGTTAACTCGCTTACGCTTTTTTCACTCAGTGCCACGTCTACTCCACCATAAGTAGCCTCCACCTGCAACGGGCCTTCAAAATTCTTTACTTCCACCATGCCATAAACCGATAAGATTCGTGTGTCAGCACCTCGGGGAACTTTGATCTCAAGTTTAATATCAATGTCGCTGCCATCGCTGTAGATCATGTGGTCACCGCCCGCCTCGCGCACATACTTTCGGTATTCGTCTTTCGATTTAAATTTGATCTTCTGGTTATCGCGTATGACCATGTACCTGCGCGGCAACTCGTGTATGTTTCTGATGGAGGATTGAATAGTTACAGTGCTTGATCCAGCCGTTGCCTCCAGTTGAAAGGCATCGTTATTCTCACCATCGTTGATATCAACATAACCCAACACGCTCACTTCATTCTTATCCCAGGTTGACACTTTAATCAATTGGGGATAATCAAACTTCATCGATATTTTTTGACCCGCCTTAAATGAAATCACTTTGGAGACATTTTGCCCTACAGCAATCTGAGCCGTTAGCAAAACCAATATCAATAACAAGCTTCTCATCTTTTACGCAGATAAACCTTACCATAATCAGATCGGATGCTCACGTCCATTCCACCGCCATTTACTTTGCCAGAAAGTTTGTCGCTGTAGCGAATCATATCGCCATCTTTGTCAACCTCAATCTTAAATTCAGGTGCTACAAAAATTTCACCATATGATGTGGTAAGTTTCAGGTTCGCTTTGATAGATGCTGGTAAGGTAACATCTGCGTAGCCATACACTGATACCAGCGAAAGTGGCCCTTTCACATTCTGGCTAAAGGTTGCTTCAATATGGCCATAGATCGCTTTGGCCGTCACTGGCCCTGTTACGTTCTCAAACTCCAAACTGTTGTAGTGCGAAGATGCTTCGATTTCGTTCTCCAAGTTTTTGAAGTTGACATCGCCACCATACTGCGATGAATACTCGTACGAAACGATGACACCTTTTGGAACCAAAATTCTGATTTCGGGTGAGTTCATCTTCTTTAGTTGAAACACTTCAACTACATTACCCTTGTCTGTTACATTGATACCCAAACCGGTATTGTCTTCCAAACCAAGGCTGTTAATGGCGCGCAAGCCCTTGGCGCGGCCATCATCATCATTTCTGTCACGATCGCGCGAAGAGAAAATAATCTCATTTCCGCTATGCCCCTCTACCGTAACGCGGCCTAGGTGAATCTCTAAACGCCCAGACGTTTTTGGCAACTTAAATTCCTGCGCAGTTACCACGCTGATGGCAGCTACAATTATTCCGACAACTATTATTAACTTTTTCATCTCTTTTTAATTTACTTTTTTGATTTCACTCTTTTTTACAAAACGCTAGGTAGCTGTTATCTAGAACCAAGTATCCAGCATCAGATTATGACAACTTTAAAATTCCTGAGTAAGCTTCATCTTTCACCGCTTTCAAAACTTCTTTTTTTCTGGTGATCTCTTCTAATTCTTTTAAAATCGATCTTTCATTCATTTCCACCATCAACTGAATGAGGCTGATTTGTACAACGGGATCCGTTTGCACGCTGAGCGATGTAATCAAGAATTTACGGATGCGCTGCTCGTGTTTGAATTTACCTAATGCATCTAATGCTGCCAGGCGTACGTTTGTGTTGGGGTCTTCGTTCATCGCTTTTACCAGCGCGTTTACAATCTCATCATCTGCACTTGGCATCTGAAAGGCTACTGTTGTGCCCAACACACGTTGACTGGCAGACTGTTGGTTGTGGAGCAGGTTCAACATCGCATTCTTGGTGGAGTCCATCTCGAATCGAAGACGCGCAATTTCACGCTGCTGTTGTTGATTTTTGGATACCCACAAAAAAATGCCCGTCCCAATCAGCACAAATACCACTCCTGCCGCAATACGAAGCAAGCCTGAATTGAAAAAAACCTGCCTCCCCATTGGCCGTTCATGCTGCGTTATTTCTTCTTGCAGCATCGCATTGAACCTAATTTTGAGTTTGGAATTGGGCTCCACCGCGCGAGTTGAGTCCAACTGGCTGATTACTTCTTTCAACTGATCGTACATTTGTTTGACTTCGTTGTTAGTTGCAATTTGATGTTCTACTTCTGCTCGTTCGTCAGCCCCAAGTTTTCCATCAATGTAGTCGATCAGTTTACTTTCAGTGTTTTCCATACATTTTACTTTGTAATCGTCCGACCGCTTTTTGATTTCGCAGAAGGCGGTCTGACAACTAAGTGTTTTCTAACTCAAAATAATGTTCTCTCAGTTTACCAATGGCGCGGTGTACTTTTACTTTGATGTTGGCTACGGAGGTGTTCATAATGAGCGCCACTTCTTCATACTTCAGATGCTGAAACCGAGTTAATACCAACAGTTCGCGTTGTTCTTCCTCTAACTTTGCAAGACTGAGTTGAAGTAATTTCTCACGCTCTTCTTGTTCCCAACTTTCGTTTGAATCAGCCATTGCTTCGCTCAGTTTCTCAACATCCACATTTGCGTTCACCTTGCTCCTTGCTGCATGATAATGGTCAGAAAAAACATTTCGGGCCATTTGGTAAATCCACGGCATAAACTTACTACCCGGCCGGTAGCTGTTGCGGTAGCGTATCAATCGCAGAAAAACATTTTGCGTCAAATCCTCAGCCACGGGGCGGTCCATGGTAAGTCGCGCCAGAAAATTGAAAATTCGTGCGTGATACCGATCAAACAAAATCGAAGCCTGCTGAAGATCACCGCCTTTCACGGCCTCCATTACTTGTTCATCGGTAGGCAACACAATAGAATTATCAAGTTTCAGCTTAGTTACTGGCCGGAGGTGAAAAGGTTACAACACAGAAAGTTAAATGTAGAGAAAAGTCGCCCTCCCTGTACAATTCTCGAACTTATTTTTAGATGACCTGAAAAGGCTGGCAAACCTAGCGGCTTAAAAACCGCCCGTTTGCTGGCCTTTTTGGCTTTTATCTGCTGAAAATTTATGGAGGGCACAAGGAAATCAATTTGGGATGAGGTTAAGAGGATCGATCTGGTGGACTATTTGGACACGCTAGGGATTCGACCTCAAAAAATACGAAACAACGACTATTGGTATCTCTCGCCTTTCCGCCAGGAGAAAACACCATCATTTAAGATCAATCGGAATCAAAATGTATGGTTTGATCACGGATCGGGTGAAGGCGGGACAATCATTGACTTTGGAGCAAAGCTATTTCAGTGCACTTACCATGAGTTCATTGAAAAGTTAACAAAGGGTAATTTCCCAGACCTGCCTAAAGCCACGCCAAAACCATCAGCGGATCGGCCGGAAGCAAACAAGCTAGAGATCATAAGGGTCTGCGAACTGTCCAACTCTGAGCTAGTCCGGTATTTAAAGGAAAGGGCTATCAACCCAGAGCTGGCCAAACGATACTGTCATGAAGTTGAATTCCGGATTGGAAGCCGCAGCTACATAGCCGTTGGATTTGTCAACCGCTCCGGTGGTTATGAACTCCGTAACAGCTGGTTCAAAGGCTCATCCTCACCGAAGGACATTTCTCTAATATCCACCGGCCAGGACAAAGTTAGTGTACTGGAAGGGTTCATTGATTTTTTATCGGCCTTGCAGATTGAAAACAGGACAATACGCCAGCTAACCCATCATTCCGATTTCCTTGTCCTTAACTCGTTGAGGATGGTAAACCGGGCATTGCCAATCATCCATCCTTACGGTCGGGTTAACCTATTCCTGGATAATGACCTTGCTGCCAATCACGTCAAGGACACTTTGAAGGCAAACGGCATCCTGTATCGGGACGCTTCGCCTCTATATGACAACTCCAAGGATTTGAACGAGCACCTGGTATCTACCAAAAGACTCGGACAATCCAAGGATGAAGAACAAACACTTCGACCACATAGAAAATCAAGAGGAATGAGAATGTAGAGTCAAGAATTTCAAATCACTAAAACAATATAGACCATGAAAAAGAAAATCCATTTTATCACACAGGCCAAAGGAGGCTCTGGAAAATCAGTGCTGACGTTCATGCTCGCAGAGAAGTACAAGAACGCGATGCTTCTTGATCTTGATGATGCAACCACAACGACCATGAAACAATTGGCCTATCGTGATCCTATTAAAGTTTCATTTCTTGATCGCGAGACTAAGCGCATAGACCGGGGCGCTTTCAACGGCCTTTTCGAAAGCGTAATTGACGCTAAAGAGGATTTGTTCATTGCTGACCTGGGGGCCAGCGTTGCAGAACAATTGCCAAAATATCTGTCGATGAATGGGATCGAAGTAATTACCGATCTCCTTAATGCAAGTGAGATCCAATTACAGATTATCTGCGTGATTGGCGGTGGAAATATATTCAAGGCAACGATGGAATATCTTGTTGAGCTTGTGGCTGCCACCAGTGGAGCCCTTGAAATCGTAATTGCACACAATGGATTCTATCCCTGTTCGGATGAACAACAAAATACATTACAGCGTTACGCTGGTCAGAACAATCTGCAGGTGATTCATTTCGACTTGGTGAAGGACAAAGGCGAAACTGCCATGCGAACCGTGGAGAATGTATTGAAGGCTGGAAGAGGAATTTCCGGTTTAAGCCCGTTCAGTTCAATCTATTTCAAAAAGCCAATTGAACAATTAAGTCTCTAACCCCGCGACCATGACTACCCAGGAACAGAAGGATCTTCGATCATACTGTGCTTTGCTATTAAATAAGTATGGGTTTCATTTTCCACCGGATGATCCGGTCATACCGGCTTTGTACATCATTTACATGCACATGAAATCCAATAACGAAAGTAACGAGGCACTTGCTTCACAGATCAAAGAATCAATGTCGAAGACCAAGCCAAAAGAATTCCATTTCCACTATCCCGGAGAGGCTTGGAAATTTCGAATGGCAGGTCTTTTCAAATGGTTGCTCAGCGGTTTGGCTGTTCTTGCTCTGTTGTTGTTTGGTGCATGGCATTGGTCTCGGGTAAATGACGTAGAGGCAGCGAGGGCAATAATCGAACGTTCAGGGAACATTGATAAGCTATTCCATCGAGTGCAGAAAAGTGATGATGGAATCTACTTTATCGATTTCACAGCCAGCACGGGAGATTCGGTCAGACACTTTGTCGAGTATGAAAAGCTGGACCGAAAAGCAGTTCGCGTTTACGTAGGAAGAGAATCCAAAGAGGAATATAAAAATGGAAAAGAGGCATCTAATTAGGTTTTTGAAGCAAAGTAAGAAAGGGTCTTACAGTGTCCTCGTGCAAGCATATCAGGAACTGATTGCTTCAATGCCCATTGTGATGGCGATAGAAATCATTCAGGAGGACTTGCAGAAAGATACTGGAGAGCGAATTAAACTCAACTATTTCAGCATGGCCAGGGCTGTTGCAAGATTCAAAAAGAAGAACCCACAGGCGGCCACTCGAAAGCAAATTCAGTTTAAGGATGCACACGAAACAGATGATGTTCAATCAAGTCCAGGGAGATTCAAAATAAAGCAAGGATGATTGAGCATCATCAAATAATGTTCAATAGTATTCAAGATTATTCATGACAAATACAATGAAATGCAGAAAAGATCAATGGACAGAAATGCTTAGTAAGCTCGGAGCAAGCCATGTTTTCGCTACGCGAAAACGGCTTGCTCCTTGATCCACTGCGTTCGATTTTGAAAAGTTATGGGAAGACCGAGAATAAACGATCGTGAAAAAAGACAGGTACAGGTGAATATCCGGCTGACAACTGATGAAAATAACAAAGTGAATGAGTTTGCATCAGCCTGCGGATTAAGCTCAGCCAACTGGATACGTGCTAAAATCTTTACAGGAAAATTCCCTGTCGTAAAGATGTCTCCGTTAGATACTTCTTTATACCTGGAGCTCAAAAAGATTGGTGTTAACTTGAACCAGGTAACCCACAAAATCAATGCTGGAGAGTTTCCAAAGGAATACCTAGTGCGACAACTTGAGTTAGCTGAACTGCTAAGGAATATCATTAACCTATTGACTCATGACCGGCAACCAGATCAAGGGTAAGGGATTTCGCGGGGCGCTAAGATATAACTTGGAGAAAGTCAATAAAGACGTAGCTGAAATTCTCGACCATTCCTTTGCTTCCACGTTTGAAAGAACAATCATGAAGGAAATACAGATGGTGAAAGTGCTACGCCCGAACCTTCAAAAGTATTTCTATCATACATCGATCAACTTCCCGCCCGGAGAGGATTTACCAAACGATAAGATGAAACAAATCGGACTCGACTATCTTGAAGCAAATGGATTTACGCAGCATCAATTCATCATGTTCCGGCACTATGATGCGGATCATCCACATCTTCACATCCTTGTTAACCGGATTGGCTATGATGGATCAGTGGTAAGTGATAGCAATGATTTCGCTCGTAGCGAAAAAATACTTCGTGAATTGGAGAGCAAATATAATCTTACCCAAGTCCCATCAAGTAAAGAGGCAAAGATGCGAGCCATCACGAAGGATGAACTGGAAATGATTAAGCGCACTAATACTCCCTCGCATAAGGTGAAACTTCAAGGCATTGTTCGGAAAATTCTTCAGGACAAACCGAGGCTAACCACGGAGGAATTTATCAAAGCACTTCATCGCAATATGGTCGATGTTCTGTTCAACCAGGCATCGACCGGCTATGTTAGTGGCATATCGTATCAATACAAGGGAGTGATTATTAAGGGAGCCAAGCTTGGAGATGATTTTAAGTGGGGTTCAATCAAGAATAAAATCAACTATGATCAGGAAAGAGATCGGGAAGTGATTCAGCAAATAAATGCTAAATCAAAATTTGGCAAAGGGCTATCCGCTCAACAAGACGACAGACGGTTGTGCAAGACTCCGGAATCGTCAAAGAACCTCATTCCGACATCTCTATCAGATGGCCACTACCTTGAAGATCTTATCCGTGCAGATTCCCAACCGGAAATTAATATTGAAAGGGCTTTGAAACTGAGAAAAAAGAAAAAGGGCAGGAGAGGTTTGAGACGCTAGATTTCACTTCTGAAATATCTTGATCAAATTTTTCACAATCCCAAAATTAATTCTCTCGCAAAGATGCTTAGGGTGGCACACTAAAGGAGTGAGCCCAAAAGCTTGCCGGCATAAACGGTTTCCCCCTTCCATTCCTTCGTCATTTTTGACCGGTACAACGTTCGAATACCAATTATTAAAAGAGCCGAGATAATAATTAGATGATAAGTTATCATCATTTTTGGACGGCTGATCAATAGAAATCCCATTATCGGGTTTTCATACATTTTGTATTTCTTTTGTGTACTCATGTCAATGCGTTTTAATTATTTAATCAATTTTTCTATGATATAAGCTGGAACCTGGGCTGAATATGCATCTTCATCATTAAGTTGATTTTTGGTAACAAGTTCCAAATCGAAGATTAGCCCCAATACAAATACCTGATCCACTTTTAGGTCTTTGTAGAAGTTATCATATTTTCTTCGCCCCAATAAAGTGATCTTATAGAGGTGAAAAACACCTATGATTTTACGGAGTTTAGAATAGCGTTCCATCGCTTCATTATAATTTCAAATACTTTGTTATTTGTTCACTGGCAACCATTTCCCCTATTTTTATCAGTTCATCTGCTTTATGAAAGTCGAAGGTAATGGCCGAATCATTAGGGATATTAATTAAGATATCTGGTTGGTATCTTTCAATCTGCTGTCTGGCAATTTTATGTATCATAGCAGAAGTGGTTGCGGTTAACATAGAATAATAACCTAAACTTCCTTTATCTCCTGATGAAACCAGTTTGGCCATATTTTTCATGAGGCCATTAAGCTGGTTATCGTTCGAATTGTTATTTGGCAAAACATTTTTGTTTAATTCAATTGTTTTATCTCCATATAGATTTACCACAACAAGAATATCATCCTGTTTACGTTCTACATACTCAATGGGAACCGGATTTAATACCCCCCATCTACCAGCAATAAGTTCTTATACATAACAGGTGTAAAAACGGTTGGAATTGCTACCGATGCCCGAATAGCCTCATAAAAACTACCCGATTTAAAAATCATTTCGCGTTCGTTCAGCAGATCAGTAGCGACAGCCGCAAAAGGAATACTCATCTCCTCAATGTTCATGTCGGGGATAAATGTTTTCATCTTGTCAAATACTTTATCCCCTTTCAGTAACCCGGAGGTTGAGAAAGCAAAATCCAAAAGTCCCCAGATTACCGGTCGGTTTATTGTTTTTACCCAATAGGTGTATTCGGGCAATTTACCCATCGCGTGAAGTCCGCCAACAACAGCACCTATAGAAGATCCCGAAATAGAATATATTTCAAACCCTTGTTTCTCCAATTCATTAATAGCACCAATATGAGCCAGCCCTCTTGAGCCGCCACTTGATAATACTAATGATACTTTCCTTTTCATCTTTTAAAATTCATTATTTAATTTCTATTCTATAATTAATCCAGATGTTTAGTCAATTCTACTTTTGAGTAAAAATAGCATTGCTTTAACGCATGTTCTTATCCTCTCTACTGATACCGGTAACTTGTAAATAGGTTGATATTGCCAGTTGATATTGAGTTTTTGCTTCAATCAATTTATCAGCAGTTTCTGTTTTTAGTGCTTGTGCTTCCAGTAAGTCGGAAAGGGTTACAATACCACTGTTATAACTGGTTTGCATTACTTTCAGATTCTCATCAGTTTGCTGTACAGTTTCTTCCATCATTATAATTTGACGATACGATTCGTTTACATCTGTCCAGGCTTTTTCCATCTGAAGCTTTAATAAACCTTTGGTGTCATTGAAAGTGTTCTCGGCTATTTGTTCCTTGATTTTACCTTCTTTGATGGCGTGCGAGCCTCCCCACCAATCGGAAATAGGTATAGATACCGTGCCATAAATCAAACCATTGGTAGTAGTATTGGTTCCTTCGTAATAGCTATTGAAGGAATAACCAGCAGCGCCTACAGCTACCTGTGGCATATAATCACCTCTTTTCATTTTAGTTTGTAACTGCTCTGCTTTTACCGATTGCTGCAACAACTGATATTCTGTCCGGTTTGGTAATGCAGTTTCGATATCGGTATAAAAAGTGCTTGGCAATTGTATGTTTTGCAAATCTTCCAGCACTACCAGGGCTGAGTCATACACTATACCGATGGTTTGACAGAACTGCCTGATCGCTAACTGTTTGCCGCTTTGCAGTTTACTTTTATTGGTTCGAAGTTCACTTTGCTTTATCTGTACTTTCAACGCATCGTTTTTAATAATTAACCCTGATTTGTAAGCATCATTTACTTGCTTGCTAATATCATTTAACAACGCTTCATATTGTGCGATGGTCTTTTCTTTTTCCTGAAGCACTACAATCTGCCAGTATTGTTGTTCCGTTTTTAAAAGGGTTTCCTGTTGACTTAATTGTTGTTGCTTCTCTTTTACGTCAACTCCCAATTGGGCGAGTTTATTTCCGTTGATGATTTTTCCGCCAACAAAAATGGGTTGGGTTATATTGAGTAATCCAACCGTTGCCCTATCTAAAAGCTGTAGGTTTAAACCCGGAAAATAAGCAAACTCCGTAGCCGTTGCGAGGTTAGCCGGATTACCATCATATACTGGCAAATTTCCTCCCGGCATATTGAATTTAATGATGGGGTCCATTGCACGCATACCAAACGCTGTTGCACTTACTTTAGGAAAGTAGTTGGTAAAGGCATTTTTCTTTACCTCCAGTGCCGCCTCCATTTCCAATGCGCTGTTTTTAATGTGCACATTATTTTTAATCGCCAACTCTTTACTTTCTTGTAAGCTCAGCGTTGTCTGACTGTATCCTTCTGTTATGAGAAATAAAGCGGCAGCTATGATGATTGTCTTTTTCATTCTAAAGAATTTTAAACAGTTGATTTCTTAAGTGATAGATGATACAGCGCAGGCAGTACATACAAGGTAAGTATCATGGATATCAGCAGGCCAAAGCAAACTACAGCACCTAAAGGCCCCCAAAGCGAAGAGCCACTCACAATCATCGGCACCACGCCAACGGCAGCCGCAAATGAAGTGAGAAAAATCGGGCGCATTCTACGCTTACCGGCAGCCAGGGCTGCTTCCGCTAACGGCATACTGTTCTTGTTGCGTAACTCTTCAGCATAATCAATCAGGATAATGCCATTGCGCACCACGATACCCATGAGGCTCATTATTCCCAGGAAGGAGGTAAGCCCAAAAGGATAACCAGTAAGTACTAAACCCATAGCCGCACCCAGAAAACTTAAAGGCATGGTCAGCATCACTAAAAAAACCAACCTCGATCGCTTAAACTGAAACAACAGAATAAAATAAATCAGTATAACACCCGCCAGCATGGCTTTGCTCAACGGTGTATAATTTTCCAATTCACTTTCCTCCTCACCGCCATACGTGAGTTGAACAGCGGACCCTGTTTTTATTTTATTGATTTCCGGTTTTAGTTCAGCTAATATTTTATACGGTAGCATCTCTCTTTTTACATCTGCCCGCACGGTAATGGTGCGTACACCATTCCTACGAATGATTTGTCCCTCGCTCCAGTCATTGGTGGTGGTAGTTACCTGTCGCACAGGAACAGTAGTGTTCAAAAACAGCGATGTTACATTTTGGTTTTCAATATCATCAAAGCCGTCTCTTTTATCGGTTGGATTAATGACTTTCACATCCACCGGATAATCGCCTTCCCAAACAGTGCCGATTGGAATTCCAGAGAAACCGGAAGCGATGGATGATGCGATTACCCCTCGGGTTAACCCTAAGCGGTTGGCGAGTTCATCATTCACATCTACACGCACACCCTGTCTTTTATTAAGATAATCCGTACGTGCCCATATTACAGCATCGTTTTGTTGCATTATACTTTTTACATTTTCAGCTATGGCTTTTATGGAATCAATGTTGTTACCGGAAATCCGTACTTCAATCGGAGCGGTCGTACTAAGCATATCCAATTGTTTCATACGTACATAGGCATTTGGAAAAGCATTGCGCTTGGTTTTCTCATACTCACTGAGTAAGGCCAAGGCATCCTCGGCTGTTTTAGTATTCACAACAAGTTGTGCGTAATTTTTTGATGGAAAATTAGGTGCGTAGGTGGTGTGGAAACGTGGTGAACTGGTACCCATGAAGGAGGCCACATTAATCACCCGACTATCGCTCATGAGCAATACCTCCATACTATCGGCAACAGCAACTGTTTGGGCAAGGGTGTATCCTTCCGGTAGATAAATTTCTACGGCAAACTGATTCCTCTCCACTTTTGGAAATAACTGTCGTGGCAGCAGCGCCATGATTGCTCCGCCTAACACAATGGAAATCAAGCCAACCAGCATGGTCAGCTTTGGGTTTCTGAAGGCACTTTCGAGTGTACTGTTATAAAACTGTTGCACCCAGTCGAGTAGTGATTTTTTGCTGGCTTTTGCTTCTTCCGATTCTCCTTTCCTGACTCCTTTTTTGATAAATACATAGCTCATGTAAGGGACAAGAAAGTAAGCCACCAGCATAGATGTAAACAAGGCCACACCAATGGTAACAGGCAAAGAACCAACAAAATCACCAGTCATTCCCGATAGAAAAAACACTAATGGAATATAGGTGGCGATAATGGCGAGGGTAGCAGAAAATACAGGAACGAAAAGTTCTGAGGCACTTTTCCAGGCAGCATCCCAGGGTGTAGCACCATGATCTAATTTTTCTACGTGACTGTCAATAACAACAATGGCATTATCCACCACCATGCCTAACACTACTATCAATCCTGCCAGGGAAACGGTGTGTAGTTCAACACCTAATAAATATAAAATGCCTACGGTTATAAAAATGGTAATGGGTATCGTTACTCCGGCAACCGCAGCTACCCGTAAAGGCAGTAAGAACATCGTAACGATGATCACAGCAATAATAGCAATGAAAAATTCTTGCAGGAAATGAATAATGGAACGATCTACGGCTGTAGGCATATCAGCAATCTTATCCATGTTTACATCAGAAGAAATTTTTTTCCGGATAGAAACGAGTGATTGATCCACCTGTTTTCCAAAATCGACAATGTTGTTGCCAGGTTGCATTTCCAGTGATACCAGCAGACTTTTTGCCCCATTGTTTTTTATGAAGGAGTCGGGTTCCTTATATTTTCTAACTACCGTAGCTATATCCTTCACACGGATGATATTGCCCGTAGGATCGGCATACACAATTTGGTTTTTAATGTCTTCTTCCGATTTGAAATTTGCAGGAATATGTATCGGTGTAATCAGTTCTGAATTATTGAGTTCGCCACCGTAATACACAGCACCCTCTAATTGCATGGCGGCAAGCACCGTAATAGGACGCACACCGTAATAAGCCAGTTTTGCATTATCGAGATAAATGGCTATCTGTTCCTGTTGAAGTCCGTAGTGTTTTACTTTAGAAACAGCCTTTATTTTTCGAAATTCCGTTTCGATAATTTTCAATTCTTTCTCCAGCTCTTTATAGGTTTTGCTTTCTGATTGTATGGTAAGTAGCAAAGCGGCTGTATCGCCAAAATCATTGTTGGCAATCAGCGCAAGTACCTGCGGTGGCAACTGTAATTTTAATTCACTGAGGCCGAATTTTATTTTATCCCAAAAACCATCAGGGTCTTTTACGTTGTTGTTTACCTCCACAAACACAACCAACATTCCTTCCCTGGATATGGAATAGGTTTTCTCCCGGTTTACTTCTTTAAAACCGTAAAGAAAACTTTCCACTTTGGTGGCTAATTGGTCTTCCACCTGTTCGGAAGTAGCCCCCGGAAATACACCAATGATCAATCCCTGTCGAATGATGAATTCAGGAAATTCATTCCGGGGCATTACCCAAAGAGAAAATACACCAAACAACACCAACAGACCTGTTATGGTAATGGCTATTTGCTTATACTTCATAGCCAATTCTATGACATTAAACTTATGTGTCGTCATGATGCTATTTTATAATGTTTACCTGTGAACCCTGACGAAGTTTGTCTTGCCCTGCCACAATGATTTTATCTCCTTCTTTCAAACTTCCGCTGACCAGAATTTTTTGGTCAATTAAAGCAATGGTTTTCACCGCTCGCTTTTGAGCCGTGTTATTTTCTATCACATATACAAACTGCGACCCTTGTAAATCCTGCTGCATTGCTTTGTTAGAGATAAGAACACCGGTCGTCTTGTTTTGGGTTGTAAACTTGACCGTACAAACCATGCCTGGCTTAATGGCTAAATCAGAATTGTCAACTTCAAGTCTTACCGGATAGGAGTGTGAAAATATATCAGCCGAAACACCAATTTCTCTTACAATACCGTTGATTGTTTTTGAGATAGCTCCAACCGTAATGGTGGCCTGATCTCCCTTTTTGAACGAACTGATTTCATCTTCGGGTACGGGAATTTTTACATGCACTTTACTGATGTCAAATAATTCAAAAACTGTAATATTTGGAAATACATTTTCTCCCTCCTGAATAGATTTTTTGCCTATCACACCCGCTGTAACAGCATATAGTTTTGTATCGTCAAGTCCTTTTTTTGCAATGGCTGTAGCCGATTTTGCCTGACTTAATCCGGTTTCTACCTCCACCCATTTTATTTCAGGCAGGGTACCATTTTCATGCATCGGCTTTAAGCGGTCATACGCATCCTGGGCCTGTTGTAATTTTTGAAATGCCATCTGGTAGGTATTCTCCATAGTCGATGGATTTAGTTGTGCCAACAACTGTCCTTTGTTTACCTGCTGTCCTTCTTCTACTGCTATTTTCGAAACGGTTCCTGGCACCGAGAAACTGAGTGGTGTATTTTTCTTTGGCACCACGACCCCGGAATACCCAACTGTATGGCTTCCTTTATATTGAATTACTTCTTCTGTTTTAACATTGAGGGAAGTGCGCTTCTCACTTTCCAATGATGTATTCTCTCCTGACGAGCATCCAGTCAGGATGACGGAAAACAAAAGAGCGATGTACAGTTTATTGACTTTCATATTCATTGTTATTTCTATAATTACAATTAGACTATTTTAGTTTTTTGGTCGATAATGGGTTAAAAAAATTACCTCGCTATGATTCCATAAAAAAGCACATTTAGCAATCCTTCAAACCGCTTTTCTGTTTTTGCGTTATTGTTTTTAATGAATAAAGGATATTCTAAACCCTTTAGTGCTGTTACCAGGGCGAAGGCGGTGAGGTTGATGTCTTCTATTTTAAATTCCCCATCTTCAACACCCGTCTTCAATATTCCTTTGATGGTGTTAACCTCTTCGGTGTCATACTTCACTCTGACATTTTCAATAAAACTATAGTGCTCCAGATATTCATCTTTTAGGGCGCTATACAGATTGGTTAGATTGTTAATGCCTTTCATTCTTGCTAACACATAAGCACGTATTTTTTTTTTAGATGTAGTTTCAGCATTGATTGCTTTTGCTATGGCAGCACTTAGTTCATCCGCTTCCTTCTCAACAATTGCCTTGAAAATATCCTCCTTGCTTTTGAAGTAATGATAGATGGAACTTTTGCCTTTTCTTGCAGCCTGAGCTATTTCATCCATTGTGGTTATCTTAAAACCATACCTGGCAAAGATGGTTTTAGCAGAATTCAGGATGATTTCACTTACATCGTCTTTAATGTCGATGGTTGTTTCCATTGCTTCTTATTAAACTAATAATCGACCAAATTGGTTTTTCGGTCGAACGCAAAGGTATAGTTTTTTTACAACCTACTTACTCTTTAAGAATTCTTTCGGTTGGGGAGTTTAGCTCAAGCAAGCTGATTTTTGCGCAAATTTGACCGGCTCAAGTTAAGATTCAAATCTTAACACACTATACACACATCTTGCCAGAGCAACCGGCTCTTCATTGCCCGGTTGAAACAATTCTACATCCACCTTAATGATTGTCTTCCCTTGTTTAATTATTCGTGCTTTTGCTTGCACATCCGCCTTAACGGCTGCATGTAAATAATCTATGCGCATATCAATGGTGTTCAGCCTGTCATTGGGTGAATGTAAAGCTGTTGCCCCGGCCACCCCTCCGGCCGTATCGGCAATGGCGGCAAGAATACCTCCATGCCAGCGGCCTTGTATAAAATCACCAATAAACTCTTCTTTGAATGGAACAAGAATATGAACCGAGCCTGCTGTAATCTCAACTATTTTTAAACAGAGTATTTTGTTAGCAGGCATCATGTTTTCGATGGCGTGCTTCAATAGTTGAAAATTATTTTCGTGCATGGCTAATCTTTTTTGTTAAAATTTATTTTTGCTCACTCCAACTTCGTCTCACTTATCTCTTATTTCACCCATTGCAAATTGATAGGAACGAAAAACAATTTTTTTAATTACTTCAGCCTCCTCATCATTTCTGGGGGCATAAACCATTATGAAGTTTGGCGGCAACCATCCTTTATGTACTACAGGATGAAATTCGCCCCAACCCAGCTCAATTACTTTCTTAACATCACGTTGCGGGAGGCCTAAGTGCATACTGCCATCCGGAGCAGGATGAAAATGTGC
Source organism: Bacteroidota bacterium (assembly GCA_018267275.1). Classification (GTDB taxonomy): domain Bacteria; phylum Bacteroidota; class Bacteroidia; order Cytophagales; family Cyclobacteriaceae; genus ELB16-189. The sequence goes on from JAFDYV010000003.1 coordinate 666,669, forward strand.
AAATTCCGTCTCAACCATAAAAGCATTACAATGTGTACACATTTTTTCTTCTGACATACACATGGCCTGTGCTCCATGTACAGATATTTTGCTATGCTCCTTTGAAATATCAGGAAGCGAGAATGCCCAACCCATAAGTTCATCCACCAGCTTTCTGTCAGATGGTTGCTGGTCCAGTTGCATGTGCGGATTGCTCGGTGTAGTAGTTGGTTTGTTCCCTGTTCTTTTTGGAATCTCAAAATCAAATTGCAATGCCATGTTCTGATATTGTTTAATGGGTTGGCTCCATAATAAAACTGCGGTCGCTAAATGCAGGTAAAAGATTTTCATAGGTGTGCTTTATTGTATCGTTGGTATTCAGCATAGCCATAGAATAAATTAGTGGCACATAATGATCAGGAGTCGGGGCAGCCATTTTTCCAAATTTTGTTTTTTCATAATTCATCAAACTTTTTATGTCACGGTCCACCACTCTCTGTTTTATCCATTCATCAAATTCCTTATCCCATCCATACAAGGTTTTATCGCCTTTGAAAAGTCTGGAACTTGCCAATTGAAGATTATGAACAACGGAACCGCTGCCGATAATCAAAACACCCTTCGTTCTTAATTTCTTCAGTTGAACTGCTAACTCATAGTGGTATTGAGGAGATTGATAATAATCAATGCTCATCTGAAAAACCGGAGTGTTGGCATCCGGAAAAAGATGGCGAAGCATGGGCCAGTTGCCGTGATCGAAACCCCAGTCGGTGGTAGTTTTAATAGTAGGAATGGAATGCGCTACCTCTTTGGCAAATTCTGGCGCACCTGGTGCAGGATATTTAATAGTGTAATATTCAGGTGGGAAACCATAAAAATCGTAAATCGTTTCAGGCCACGGAGAAACATTCACGTACGTGCCTTTGGTACACCAATGTGCTGATACTACCAATATGGCTTTAATTTCTTTTGGATATTTTTTCCGCAAGTCAACACCTAAATCAAAAACATAAGTTAAAAAAGGATTCGCTTTATGAGGAAGGGGAATGTCCATTGGGTTTCCGTGCGAAGTAAAAATAACTGGAAGGGTTACTTCCTGTTCGGGTAAGTCCGTTATCGCATTGGCCCAGCTTTTTACACCTGAAGTTCCAAAACCTATTGTTGCTGCTCCCATTATCTTTATAAAGTCTGATCGGTTCATTTTGCAATTCAAAAATGAATTTAAATCGGACGCACATTACTCAGCTACCGGATAAAATCATTCCGATGAAATAGAAGGTTCTTGCTGGTAATACTTTTCATCATCAACAATGTCCAGCATAAAGCGGGCAACATCTTTTCGGCTGATGGTCATGTTTAGTTTTTTATCGCCTTTAATGCTTACCCGAACTGACTTCTGCTTTTCACTGTTGCTAAGCCCAACCGGTCGAACAGATGTCCAATCCAGTCCGCTTTTTCGGAGCAGTCTCTCCTGATCTTCGTGACCTGCATAGGCTACACCAACGTTGGTTTTTTTGATGAGAAATTTAAATATCCAATTTGTTTCTTTGTAACTATCACCTGTTCCCCAGGCTGAAACAGTTATCACACGCTTTACACCATTTTCTTGCATGGCATTTATCGTATTATCAATACTCACACGTAATAAATCCAGCGGTGAAACCACCTTAGACCAGGGCATATCAGTTTTTCTTCCAATGTTCAGTGCAACATAAACAGCATCTGTTTCTTCAACCACCTTTGTCACCTCATCAATACGCATTGGATTTCCTTCAACGACATGCAGATTGGGATTTGCCAGTTTAATTTTTTGTTTGTCCCGAACCAGTGCTTTTACAACCCAACCCTTTTCCAGGGCTTGTTTTACAATTTCAATTCCTGTTCTGCCATTGGCGCCTAATACAGCTATTGTTTTCATGCTCACTTATTTTTTTGTAAAACTTGCAAGCATTTCGGGATTGCGCAGGTAATTACCAATCCAGATTACAGTCAAAATAATGGCAGGCATTACAAACGATTCCTGATGTTGTAGATGAGTTGCGATGGCTCCACCAAAGTGGGCGGTTAACAAAAGAAAACCAAGAGAGGATGTTCTTGGAATAATAAATAGAATGATGAAAATCAATTCGCCAGCTCCTATAAAGGTAAGGTTATCTTCCAATCCCCATTTAGCGAAATTGGTTACCAATTCTTCAGCGTGCATCAGTTTCATGGTGGCGCTCATAATAACCAACGCACCCACCAATCCAATTAATACCCATGCTGCAATCTTTCTTATTTTACCCTTTGATTGTTTTTCCATGTTTTTGTTGTTTAATGATTTTTCTTTTTGTCCATAAATGCACTACTAAGTATGATGCTCACGCAAGAACTGCCAAGTAGTTCACTTACCTGGTTATATCCGATCAAAATCAGGGCAGGAGATAAACGATTACAGTTATAATTAATCCGATACCAAAAGCATAGGCAAGCAATTGCCAGGCTCTTGCTCTGTCTTTCGCCCGGAATTCTTTTTGATCGATGGTGTCGGTTTTTCCCACCTCTCCTAAATTGAACATGTGCCCAAATCCGAAGTACACGCAGAACTTATTGTACGCCTGGATGAACCCAGTTGCTCCCATTACTGCCGGAATGAAAACAGCCAGTCGCATCCAATGGGGGGCGTTAAACCATAGTAAGAGTGTAATGGCAATTACGGTAAGTACCAACCCTGTCCATCCACTTGCTTTCCGCCTTTTGATTTCCTCTCTCCCCATATTGCAGGTTCCGGGAATATATTTTTCATTCGAAGAGTTGCTGTCATTATTTCTATTAAACCCGGACATAAGAACGATGGGATGATTAAGTGAAATCGTGCTTGTTTTCATTTTGATTTTAGTTAGTTGAATAATAAAACCGCTCATTAATAATTTGTCCATCAGCCCATCTTTGAACGGCTACCTGGCACATTTTCATGCGGGGTGCGCCTTTGTAGGTAACGTCAAATTCCCATTCAACCATGGTAACATTGTCTCCAACGGTTACTGCATGGACTTGAGCGCCATGAAAGGTTTCAATCATCTGCATCCCTTGAATTTCTCTCTCCCTGTTTGCTGATTTACCAACCATTGGGGGTTTGGAGTTTTCCTACATTACCACATCTTCATGATAATACTTTTCAAAAGCATCCATTTGTTTACCTGACAGCATTAGCTTGATTAGGTCTTCGATTTTTTCTTTGATATTCATGATAAATAGCTTTAGGTTTAACTACATGCAAGATAGAAAGATATATTGAAATACATCTATATATTAGAGTGAAAAAAATTACTTCACCAATTCTCCTTTAAGGGATTCAAGATACTTTTCAAGTAGTTTCTTATTTACCGAAAGAAGAGAATGTTGTCCATTCTTTTTTGCATGGATAAGTCCGCAATCATACAGTATTTTAGAGTGGTGTGATATGGTAGGTTGAGAAAGTGTAAAGTGGCCTTCCAGTTCACTGCAACTGATTTCTCCTTTTGCCATGAGTGTCTTCATAATTTTGAACCGCGTGGCATCAGCCAGTGCTTTTGATATTTTGAGCAAATCCATTGCAATTATTTTTTTAAAGATAATGGATATTAAAGGAATTAGCTATTAACTCAACCAACAGCAGTGAAAACGATTCTTTATGAATACAATGTTTATGGTTGTGAAAAACAAAAGTGGTTGGACGGTTTGGGCGATAAACTGAGCATCATAAAATTATCTGCTAGTCCGTAATCATACCACTAAATTAAGCTAACGATAAGATTATCAAACAGATTTGTGTTGTATCGCCTGTTGAGTTTAAAGCAGAACTCATCCAGGTAGTGTTGAAGGTATTTTTCCTTGATTACGTGGTAAATCCCTAGCAGATTTCTCTTAGCGTTGGCAATGGCAATATGTACACATTTAAGTTCATCTACACTTTCCCTAGTCGACTTAAAGCTGACATGTAGGTTCACAAGATTTTTTAAATCGACATAGCTTGACGATTGATCGGTAAACACAACGCTGTCCTTATCGATCGAAGATTTAACCAACTGTTGAGTAAATGTTTTCTGCTCAGATTGGCCCACTTTCATTTTAAGCTGCCCACAATATCTTTGAGCTATCCCGTCAATCTCTAATGGAAATGATTCTACCATTACAGTCACTTTCGACTTTTTCTGACTGCCTTTACCTCGCTTAAGTTTCTTTCGTAATCGCTTAGGTGTGCTGGTAGAAAAATAAGCGTCATCCCACTCAATCATACCTGTAAGCACCTGATCATCATCGGCTTTGCCCATAGCAGCACGAATTTTTTTCATCATGGCCCAAATAGGTTCATAGCGCTTATGCCCAAGTTATGTGCAAGCCCAAGAAAATAAGATAAGGGTAATATGAACTTTATGTGTAGTATAAAAGCAAGATTAAGCCATATTATGAACAAAAGGTCATAGGAGTTGAACTAATGAATAAACCCAACAGCACTCAAATTAAAATTTTAAAAACCATGAATAGAATGAATTCAATTATATTTTTTACACTTATTATGCTATTTACAGCATGTTCCAAGGATGGCGAAATGGTTGAAACTTCGGACACTTATGATGTTATTGAACCCCCGTACAAAAAACTCACTATTAATGGGGAAGACGCTCCTTTCGGTATCTTTGATCCAAGCCTCGAATATGATGACAATGGCATTGGATGGATGACTTATTCATCGGTGAGTAGTCCGACCATGGATCATAAATGGGTTGTTCAGACCGAACTGGCAAAGAGCGCTAACAGAGGGACGACATGGACAAAAGTTCAAACGGTCAACGAAGCAGACTACGAAACATTCACAATACATGGTGAGGAAACTGAAGGACATTGGAACAAAGAAACCTCATCATTGCTTTACGACAATGAAGACCCAGACGGACAGAAAAGATGGAAACTCTTTGCACATCGTATTTTCAGTCCAAATGAAGGAGATGAACCCGGAGCTGGTAATTTGCCATTTTATTCTTTTATTTCATATATGACTGCCCCCGAACCAACTGGGCCTTGGTCCGAAGAAAGATTCTTATTTGGAACATCAAAAAGTGAAGTTCCTGACTTGGTCGATATCCATATTGATAATCTTGCTCTGAGACTGCGGATGCAATAATAGTTACAGAGTCCGGAGCGTATGCACAGAATGGTAGTATTTATGTTAGCCTTAACGTATTCGGAAGTGTACTAAAGGATGTCATTCTTCTCGCTTCAGAAGACCACGGAGAAACATGGAATTATGTCGAAACCCTTATCAGTGCTGGTGATGCCAATATGCTAGGTTTCGATAGTTTTGATCATTCAAGCATTGTTCGAGCAAGCGAATATTTGTATCTGTTTGCAGCACCTAAAAATGGCGAAGAAAGTTTCGGCACATATATTTTCAAATTTGAAAACCTGCCAAATGGTGGGCTGAAAAGAGAAAATGGAAAACTAAAAATCTATAACCATATAAAATCCGACAAGAATGAGGGAGCGAATGCGGGAGAAAGCGATTATGATGAGCAAAATACCAATGGAGGTATTTTGTTTCCTCAAATCATATTGTCCGATGTTCCAGAAGTATTTCAAATTTTCAAAACAGAAGTATTATTAAAAAAATAGTGAACAAAAAACTGTAACTAATAAATAATGCCAGCACATAACAATGTATAAAAATAATAGCCGAAACGGTAGTAAATACAAGGGTTGTAGCCCGCTTCAACTTTCTTGTAACTTGACAGGTAAATGCCGCAATCGGCTACTATTCTTATACGAACCGTTGTCTTCTAACTTCATGAGCCGAAAAACCCTTTTTGGTTGAACTCATTAAATGTAGGGTAATGTACCAATAACGATAGCTTAATTTACTACTCTCTAAGATAGTACCGCTGCGAAGTGTTGTACGAAAACCACATGTCTTACACTGAAATTGCTCCTTGCCAGAAAGCTAATAGTGCTCAATACCTTGGCATTTCTTACAAACAACCCCCTTTGAAAAGCGATGATCTCTAAAATGATTCCTGCACGAATCCTCGGAAGGAAATTGCTTTATAAAACTGAGTAAATTCATATCCCTTGATTTTTAAACCAAGGTCTTAATCCACTAAGACAACCTATGTCAAGTTTGGGTATCTTTACGGACTAGCAAATAAAACTATGTTCACTAAAAGCCGGAATAGTTGTTGTTTTTTATAAATTCACTTCTTTTCATTTAATCGGTTGTAGCGGCTGTGGTTCTTGTTGTACGTTGTCTGTCGTTTTAAATTAGTCTTTCGCTTCAATTTTCTCTCTGACAAGCGGAATTACTTTTGTCGCATAAACGCTGATTGCTTCTTTAACAATATCGTGTGGCATAGTCGCCAATGGCATTTGAATGATAAATCTATCAATGTTCAAATGTTTGCGCAGCAATAAAATTTTATTAGCTACTTCTTCGGGTCCACCAACAAATAATCCTTGTCCTGAGGAACGAGCGTAATCAAAGTCGCTTCTGGTGTAAGGCGGAAAACCACGTTCTCCTAATAAGTGATTTCTGTAATACTGTAAGTATGGAAAAAATGTGTCGGCAGTTTCTTTGTTGTCGCTAAGCACAAAACCATGTGCATGAACACTAAATTTTAATTTATCCGAATCGTGTCCGCTTTCTTGTGCTACTGCGCGATACAATTTTTCGTAATTACTGAAATCAACAATGTTGCCACCCAACATAGCCAAAACTACGGGAAGTCCAAGTTTTGCTGCTTTAATAACTGTAGTCCGCGAACCGCCCAACGCCATAGATATGTTCAATGGTTTTTCGGTGCGTGGATAAATACCTAAGTTATCAATTGGGCTTCTTGTCTTTCCGCTCCACGTAACAAACTCGTTGTCTCTTGCTTTAAGTAACAATTCAAGTCGTTCATCAAACAGTAAATCGTATTGATTAAGGTCGAAACCAAACAAAGGAAATGATTCTGTAAACGCTCCACGCCCAACCAACAACTCTGCGCGTCCATTACTGATTGCATCAATAGTAGCAAAGTTTTGATAAACACGAATAGGGTCGCTAGTCGATAAAACTGTGACGGTACTACCCAATGTAATGTGGTTGGTGTTTCCCGCAGCCCCAGCCAACACTATCGCTGGCGATGAAGCCGCAAAATCAGGTCGGTGATGTTCGCCCACGCCATAAAAATCAACTCCCAACTCGTCAGCTAACACAATATCATCAACTACTTGCCGAATGCGTTCTGCTTGTGAAATAGTTACGCCCGTATGTGGGTCGGGCATAACATCGGCAAATGTGGAAATGCCAAATTCAATCTTCTTTTTCATGCGTTACTAATTACGCCAATAAGGTTAAACTATTTTTTATGCAGTTTATGAATGCCTCTATGCACTACTCACTACCTTTTTGAAACCGAAGATGTAACCTAAACCGCAATAAACCCGGAATCGGAATTTGATAATGCCTTTTCTTCCCTGAACTTTTTAGCCCCAATAATGAAACCCCCTACATAGGCGATGTATTATTGAGCGCAAAATTCCTTTTGGCTTAGATCACTGCTTTTCCATTTTTGAATAAGCTCACCAAGTCTTCTGAAGATCGTCTTCACAAAATCTTAAGTCTCAAACTCTTTGTACCTGGCTTTTCTTGCTTCATTTAACAGCCCGGTTTTTATCAAAGCTCTGTCAACAAGCTGATAAACTACAGGAACAACCACTAACGTTAAAAACATGGAACTGGTCAAGCCACCAATTATCGACCAAGCCAATCCATTTTTCCAATCCGCACCTGGCCCTGTGGCCAACGCCACTGGCATCATCCCCGCAACCATTGCAATTGTCGTCATCAGGATAGGGCGAAGGCGCTCCTTAGTTGCTTCCAACAACGCCTCTTCTGTAGTCATCCCTCTTTCTTTGAGGTGATTCGTGAAATCAACTACCAGTATTGCGTTCTTAGCTACCAATCCGATAAGCATAATAATACCGAGGAGCGTAAACAAGCTCAGCGTTTGGGCGGAAAGGGCTAATGCAACCAGGGCTCCTATGATTGCCAATGGTATGGAAAACAATACAACAAATGGGTAAACAAAGTTGTCATAAAGTGCCACCATGATGAGATATACTAATATGATAGATGTAATAAAGGCAAATCCTAACTGCCCAAAAGATTCCTCCTGTCTCTGCTGATTTCCACCAAAAATCACGCTTACTCCAGCGGGTAAAGTCATGCCATCAATAATTTCCTTTATTTCTGCAGCAACCGTTCCTGACGGGCGTCCGAGTAATTGAGAATTAATATTGACGGAAGTTATCCTATTAAACCGTTCAAGTTTGGATGGCCCAAAACTTTCCCTTACTTCAGCAAACTGGTCAAGCCTAACCAGCTTTCCGTATTTACTTAGAAAAGTAAGTGCACGCACATCCTCAATGCTTTTACGGTTAAACTCATCAAATAGTATGTTAATATCATACTCATACTCGCCTTGTCTGAAACTCGCATCATTATTGCCGTTGAAAGCATATTGCATAGTGGCTCCTACAGTTTGGAGATCCAGGCCCAACTCGGCCATCTTTTGTCTGTCTGTAGTAACAACAACCTCGGGACTTCCCGCCTCTACCGTAAGCTTTACCTCCTGTGTTCCCTCCACTTTCTTTACCTTCTGTATGAGTTTATTGGCCGCTACCATTACCGTGTCAAAAGACGGGCCGGTAACGATAAGTTGAATCGGTGCCTGCTCGGCAGTACCCAGTATTGATATGGGTGTCGATTTTACTTTTACTCCCGGAAATTTATCCATGATCTCATTCTTTAAAAGAACCCCATAGATATCTGAACTCTTTCCGCGCTGATCTTCGGACACAAGTTTAACAGTAATCTCTGATTTGTAGGGTGTTCCGGTAGCGGATCCAAAGAAGCCACCTTCATTGGTTTGTCCGATGGTAGTGATGGTTGATACCACCTCTTTTTTGGATGAAACAAACTCCTCAATTTTTCGCGACTGAATATTATTCTGGGCAACTGAAGTTCTCTTTGGATATTCAAGAACCAGGACGAATTCGCCACGATCTCCCTGGGCAATAAATTCTGATCCAATAAAGCCTGCTACAATTAAGCTAACAGATCCAAAAAAGAGCAGTGTAGCGATGCTGAGGGTGATAAATCTGTGTCTCAATGACCATCTCAATACGTTCTGAACCCAATGAATAAATCTGTCTAAAGTCTCCTCAAATCGCAAAACAAATCTTCCAAAGAATGTTTTATTGGTTAATCGCTCCAATTTTCCAAATCTTGAATATAGAAAAGGAACCATCGTGAATGATACGAGTAATGACAACAAGGTTGCGATCACAATCACGATAGAAAACTGCCTCATAATATTAGAAATAATACCGGTTGTCAGGGCAATGGGCAAGAACACAACAACGATTACCATGGTTATCGAGGTAACCGTGAAGCCGATTTCTTTCACCCCATCATATGCAGCCTGAATTTTATCTTTACCCATCTCCATGTGGCGATAAATATTTTCGATTACCACAATGGCATCATCTACTAATATGCCAACCACCAACGAAAGACCAAGCAGTGACATCAGGTTCAGTGTAAATCCGAACAACGACATACCGATAAAAGTCGCTATCAGAGAAAGGGGTATCGCTACCATGACAATGATTGAATTCCTTATGGAATGCAGGAATAGTAACATGATAGCTGCCACCAAGATGATGGCGAGAATAAGATCATGTATTACGGCATCGGCTGCGTCCAGGGTGTATCCGGTAGAGTCTCTGGCAATGGTAAACTTTAGATCAATATTGGAATACAAGTGCTCAAGTTTAGCTAACTCCTTGTGCACCAATTCACTCACCGCTACTGCATTGGCGTCAGTTTGCTTTTGAATACTCAGCCCAACTGAGTTCAATAAATCAATGCGGTTGATGAGTTTAACTTCTTTCTTGGTGTCCTGAATTTCTGCAACATCTCTTAAATAAACAGGTCCTCCCTGGGGTGTTGAGGCAACCACCAGATTTTTTATTTCTTCCAACGTTTTGTATTTACCGGCCAATCTTATCAGGATTTGTTCTTCCTCGGAAATTATTTTCCCCGTAGGAAAATCAATGTTGGAAGTTTTAATCAGTTGAACGAGTTGGGGAAGGGAGAGACTATATGCCTGTAGTTTATTTTTGTTGACGTTAATGCGAATCTCACGTTCTTCGCCACCGATTAGGTTCGTCTGCGCAACACCTGGAATTTTTGCCAGATTTGGCTGAAGACGCTGTGTAACCAAATCATACAAATCAGTCGCGTTCATTTTAGCCGAAATGCCAAGATTAATAATAGGCAGATCATCGAAAGAAAACTTTCCTAATGATGGTGTCTTTACATCATCCGGAAGATTGGATAAAATAGAGTTCACTTTTCGCTGAGCATCTTGCAACGCCAAATCAACATTTGCCTCACTCCGGAGTTCAATAACAATGACCGATAGGCTCTCATAAGAACTGGCGGTGATTTTATCCACATTTTCCAGTGATGATATGGCATTTTCAATTTCCTTTGTTACGGAGTTTTCCACTTCATTTGGCGAAGCTCCCGGATAGATTGCGGAAATTGTTATGATAGGTGCACTGAATTTGGGCATCAGTTCATAACCTAGTTTTTGATAGCTGTTAAGGCCTAGAAATGTAAGTGTTATAAAAAGAACCAATATAAGAGATGGCCTTTTTATTGAAACTTCAGTTATTTTCATATCAGTATTGCGCTAAGGACGTAAATTAATTTTCATTCAGGATTGTTACTTTGGCACCTTCAGTCAAGTTGATTTGACCGCTGGCAACAACCTTCTCACCTTCGTTTATACCATTAAGTACTTCGACATTATTGGAGAAAAGCCTCCCGATGATAATCGCCCTTAACATAACGGAGTCTCCTGAAACGACATACACCTGAGCTTTTTCAATGCTCCCCAAGAGTGCAGCCCGGGGAATCACCAGGGAAGTTTCAGCCGCAGGCAATTCAAATGTGGCACGGCCAAACATTCCACCCCGTAGCGGTTTGTCTTTAACATTTGTGATTTGAAGTTCCACCGGAAAGTTCAGGTTGACATCGGCAGTCGCGCCCACAAACTTTACACGGGCCTCATAATTAACATCAGGATAAACATCTGCTGACACCTTAATTTGCCGGGCTTGATTTACTCTCAACACTTGATCCTCTGTTACATTCACCACCATTTTCATCTTCGTCAGGTCGACAATCTCAAAAGCGTCTTTGCCGGATGCGATGTACTGGCCATTTTCTATGAAGCGCTTATTCACATATCCGGCAAAAGGTGCGGTCAGGTAAGTGTCTTTCAATCGTTCCCTGGCATTTATCAACCTTGCCTCCCCATTAATGTAATTCAGGTTGATCTCATCAAGCTGAGCCTGCGTAACCCCTCCTGTTTTTACCAGGTTCACATAGCGCTCCTTATCAGTTTCCAACTTCTTTAGGTTAGCAGTTGCTGACTTGACATCAGCTTCAAGCGACTCATATTCCATTCTTGCCAGCAACTGTCCCTGCTGAACGAATCGTCCTTCGTCAACGGATATGTTCACAAACTTGCCGGCCGCTTCAGTGGAAACAACGACTTGTCTGGATGGCGAAAAACTTCCAGTAGCTGTAAAACTGCCACCCAACGCTTCTCGCTTAGTTACGGCTACCTGTACGGGAATTGTGGCATTAACTACCTTTGCAAGCTCTGTTTTTTCCCTCATCCTCTCCTTATTGTTCTTGAGAACGTAAGCACCAATCAAGACAAGTGAAATGATGATGACTATAGCAATTATGATTTTTTTCATGTGTATAATTTCTGGGTTAGATTTTGAATTTAGTTTATCAAAGATTTGATGTTACCGTTAGCCCTAAGCAAGTCTATTTCCGATTGTTTTACCTTCAACAATGCCTCGATCAGCTGGCTTTGTGCCTGTATTCTGGCAGTCTCAGCTTGTAATAAGTCTGTCAGAGGACTGATCCCTTCGTTATAATTCTGTTCGGTTGCATCGTAAACACTGTTGGCTAGCATAACATTTTGTCGTTGAGCCTGGAAATTTTTGTAATTCACTTCAAGTGACCTGACAGCATTTTCACTAGTTGTTGACGATTGTTGTTTGACGAAAGCCAAATCTTTCTCTGTTTTCATCTGCCGGATACGGGATTGCTGCATTTGTGCAGACTTTCGAAAACCATCAAAGACGGAGATGTTTAAGCGTAAGCCAATTGATGCGACATCGAACCAAAGCGGATTCGCATCACTTGCCAGAAAAAACGAATTAGATTGCCCCTGGTATGTGTAATTTGCAAATGCAGACAAGGTCGGATAATAACCTGCTGAATAATTTTGTTTCTCCAGTTTATATAAGGAGAGTTGGGTGTTTAATTGCTTATACTCGATCTTGTCTTCCCATACGAATTCAGTTGCTAATATGGTCGGTGTATAATTTAAGAACACAGAGTCTAAATTAGCTGGCAATTGGAAATCAATGTCGAAACTGAAATCCCTGTTAAGGCCAATTAATAATTTTAACTGGCTTACCGACACACTATAACTGTCGCGTATGGTTGCCAATTGAGTTTCGATATTGGTGATGGCTATCCTCAACCTGTCGACATCAAGCTTTCTGGCTAAACCATTGTTAAAACGATCCGTGGTGATGGCAAGGCTCTTTTGTAATTCTACCAGGTTTGTCTCCAAAACAATTTGCTGCGTCTTCAAGGTGGCCACACGATAAAATAGGGATGCAACCTGGTGGATTGTCTCTTCCTCAATACGTTCACGGTTAAACGTATAATAATCTTCGCCTACTTTTGCTGCCTTGATACCCGTAAATAAGCTTTGGTTAAACAGCTGTTGATTTGCTTGCACATTAATTGATGTAGCATATTGTAGTCCGCCACGCAGCACAATGTAATCATCAGGACCGGCATTCGGATTGCCCAATGCTGCCGGAAAAACGAACGCTTGCCGCAGTACGTTATCAATCAGTTCCCCTGTTGCATTAATCTGAGGGAAGGCGGTAGCCTTCACTTCCTTTGTTTTTTGCTTTCCTTCATCTTCATCCAGTTGAGCTTTGAGAACGGAAACATTCTCTGCCATTGCCTGTTGAATGCACTGCTTGAGAGAATAGCGTTGAACCTCTTGCGCAAAAAGCATTGCCGGGAAGAGATTAAAAAAGATAAATACTGACTTTAGATATTTGATATTCATTTACTGTTATTATTTATAGTTTAAATCAGATTTTGAAGATTGTTTAATTTCAGATTCCTGATAACGCTCCTCCCTTTTTGGGTAGCAATCCCGCTGACGAGGCAATCAATCAAATTGATTGCTACTGCCTGTTCTGAATATTTTGCTCGTGGTAAAAGTTTTTCATTGTTAGACAACCGAACCACTTCAAGAAAAAAAATAACATAGAAATTCACATCGAGTGTTGAGTTGAAGTAGTGTTTCTTGATTCCAGCCATTACAATGTCTTTAATCTTGCCGGTCAAAAAATCGTCTCTGAACTCCTGTAGAATTTGCCATCCATCCTCGTGATACTTTTGTAAATCGTAAATCAATGAAGGGCTGGTTTCTCTCATCATGGATGTGATGCAGATGAAAATTTTTATCAACTGTTCAACAGGGTTTGCAGGTTTGTCCAAAGTGGCATCAACTAATCCCTCCAGTCTTTTTCGAAGAACGGTTATGATGTGATATACGATTTCATTTTTGTCTGCAAATGACTCATAAATGGTTTTCTTTGACATGTTCAGGTGATGAGCAATATCATCCATAGAAATGCTTCTGGTGCCGTATTTTCTAAATAGATTCTCGGCACAGGTAAGTATTTTCTCCCTGTTTTCAGAATTGTACATAGCTATTTGAGTACAGAAGCAATGACTTCAAAACCATTTTGGACTATTTAAACCCGACCGTCAACCATTTCTGTTATCAACAGGCATTGTTCCGTAGATGTAATCCCATAAAGGAGACGAAACACCAAAGACTAATTCACCGTCCTTGTAATGGTGAATGCTGTGGTTTACCCAAAGTACTTTAAAAAAGTTTCGAGGCGGTGGAAAGGCGTGAATGATATAATGGATGCCAAGATAAACTGAGTAGCCCACTAAAAATCCGGGCAAAAATGCAAAAACATAGTCACCCATCACTAATCTTAAAACCAATAGCAGAATTGTGGAAATGGTTACGCTTAGTATTGGAGGCATGGCCAGCCTTTCTTTGTCTCTTGGATACTCATGATGGACTCCATGTATTGTGTATTGAATCTTTGCTCTCAGCTTCGAGTACGTGGCCATGTGAAAAATATACCTGTGTGCATTGTATTCAACCCATGTAAACACAAACAATCCTGCAAAGAAAAGAAGGGTAGCAATGCCCCATGTCAGTGCAGTATGTGTCAGACTCCAATAAAATAGGGCTGCCGAATACAAAACAAGTATTGAAGTTGGGACAGCAATATGCGTTCGTGTTAATCGCTCGAGCACTACGCTGTCAAATAGTTTGCGTGTTCCGTCATTCTTTGGCTTTACCTCCATCATCCTTTATATATTTTGTTTTAGTGAGTTTCTCTTCTATACGGTATAACGATAACCGGCACAGTAGCGTGCCTTATCAAATACTCTGCATTACTCCCCATAACCCAATGGGATAGACCTGTCTTACCATGTGTTCCAATGACCAGGTAAGAAATGTCAAGCTTTGCTGCCTGCTCGATTATTTCCTTTTTTGGATCTCCAACTCTGATCACAATCTCTTTGTCAACGTCCGAATACTTTTGCGTTCCCTTGGTGAGAAATTCGATTGCGTACTGTTCAACTTCTTCCCAGTTCCAAACTTTAGGCAGCGTGGGAACATAATTGGAATACTGTAATGTATTGTCCACAACATGGATAATCCAGACAGCTCCATTGAGTTGTCGCGCTAGCTTGATCCCTTGCTCCATCATGAGCAAAGAATTCTCGCTCAAATCACTTGCAATCATGATTCTTACATCATACACGAAACTTGTCATCTAATTTCTTGACGGTGTAAAGTTATTAGAATAATTTTACTTTTAACAGAATTGTTAAAATACTAAGTTAAAATCAAAAAACATTGAAATGAACACAGAAACAAGCATTTCCACGGAAGAAGCGATTTTGATGGCGGCAAGAAAGGTGTTTGAGTTAAAAGGATTTGATGGGGCCAGGATGCAGGAGATATCGGATCGTGCCAGAATCAACCGGGCATTGCTTCATTATTATTTTAGGACAAAGGAGAAAATGTTTGAGCGGATTTTCGATGAAGCGCTCGAGCGCTTCATGCCCCTTTTATCCACATGGGATCAGGATCTGGAAGAATGTTGGGAATGGAAACTGAAAAGATTTATCATCACGTTCATTACTTTTCTAAAAACGAATTCAATGCTATTCCTGCTGCGGGAAATTATTCGCAAGCCTGAATTACTGGCATCAAAAACTAAAAAGTATAGAAAGGGACTCAACAAATTTGTGCTCTACTTCGATAGATTGAAACAGGAGCGACTGATTCGTTCTGATGTGGATTCCAGGTATATCTATGTAATAATTCATTCACTTTGCTCCTTCCCGTTGATGAATGGAATTGTTTTTTCTTATAGCCTGCGAATTTCTCCGAAGGAGTATGATGAGCTAATGACAGGATATCCTGAAATAATCAGCGATTTATTGATCCAATCGCTGAAGTATCAAAAAACTGAAAAATCAATAAATGAAAATGAATGAATTGGAACTTGAGGATCGTGAGGACTGTGCGCCATTAACCACCGCGACCCGGAGCCCGTCACATTCATCGCAAACTTATGCGTTGGGCTTATACAATAAGTTTTGTAGAGATAAAGCCATCAATAATATCGAAGTCCGGAGCACAAGGGTTGTTTCTTTCCGAAAAGATTAAACTTATAAATCCACATGCGGTGATAGAAAAGGAATTTTGTCACATTCATCACTACCCCGATGGTAGCTTACATTTGTTTCTTCCGATGACAGACATTAAGGAAATTGTTTTAAAAGGATGGGGAGAATTCCATCCGTTGGCTTTTTTAAAAGAGATACCGTCAAACTTTATTATGCTTTACAGCCCGCGTTCGCACTATGAACTGTCATTGATCAAACGTATTATTTTACGATCGTATTCATTTGCAGCCACCGCAGCTAATGGTCAAAGAAATACTCATGCCAATATTTGAATTTGATAGTAACCCGCTAATTTTTGAATCCAGATTTTACGTCACAGGGTTGTTCAACAATTACCTCCCTGCAATCTGCAAATTTCACAATATTCATCATACCCTTAATGTTGTTCAATTTTGCCATGAGCTTGGCGAACATTACCGGTTGACAAAAACTGATATGGAAAAGCTTCTGCTGGCAGCCTGGTTCCACGACACAGGATATTGTTTGAATATTGACGATCATGAAAATGCAAGTGTAACCATCGTATCCACATTTCTTGATTCGCAAAACGTGACTCAAAATTACATGCCCTCAGTTGAAAAATTGATTCTCGCCACAAAAAGGTTGGGAGAACCTGTAACGCTTGCGGAACAGATTATACGCGATGCTGACACTCAGCATCTTGGGGCAGAAGATTATTTCAAATGGTGTACGCTCCTCAAGGAAGAGTTTGAACTCAAAAATCGCCAGGAATTTTCTGATAAAGAATGGAACCATATGAATATTGTTTTTTTTAATTCTCATCACTATTTCACAGACTATGCACAAAGAATGTGGGGAAGACAAAAATTAGAAAATCTCAACCAACTTAAAGGATAAAATAATTACATAAATTAATGTTCAAAAAATTCTGGAAGAAAACCTAAATATCAAACCATGACAAACATTGTAAAAGGGTTAATTGCCGGAACAGTTTTTGGCGTAGTCTCCATTATTCCAATGGTTTCAATGACTTTTGAGAATAAGGCATTGGCCATGACAGCGTCCTTTATCAGCCGGTTCGCCATAGGATTTATAACTTTTAATATGGAACTTCCAATGCCAGGCTGGATAAAAGGTGGTCTAATCGGGCTAGTCCTTAGTTTGCCTGATGCCTTGGTGACTAAACAGTATACACCAATTTTGGGGCTTGGAATGATCGGGGGCGTTATTTGTGGCTTTTTTAGTAAGTAGGTTATGTTTCAATCTCACTCCGACAGCAATAAAGCAAGATTCTATATTTTAGCAACTGCTCATTTTCTGGGGAATATACCTGATATTTTGCTGGTTGAATCGCCCATTTGATGTCGCGAGCATTCCTTAGCTAACAAACGCTGTAACAATTTCAGACAATTGACTAAAAAGCCTATTAACTCCCTACAAACTATTTTCAACTTTTGTTCAACCCATTTACAACAGTTTTCTGTCGTCCGACAGTGTCATGCAGAATTGAACATATTCCTTCAAATTCCTTCATAATACTTCACAATCGTTCATAAACATTTAAGCGCTTCGAGACACCATATATTTTGCTTCATGACTCAAAACTAAGGCGTAGAGCAAATTTTGCGTCTATTTGGATTTGCCTAAATTTTCAATTTCAAAGGTGGGGAAAACGGCCAGTCTGGAACAAGCTGAATACAGAAAAGAAGGACAGGGCAAAGGGATGGCAGTTACTTGGTTATGCGTTAGCAATAAGATTGCTTGTAGCGGTAACGGTTTATTTTTTACACTGATGATAAAGGAAAAGATTCAAGCACATAATGGTTTATTGTTTGGCGGGCAGAGCAAAAAATGGAGCATTATAATTAATTTGTTTAACCGCTTTATGTTTAAACATATAATATATATCTTGTGTCAGATTAGAAAGGTTGGGTTCGCCCGTCCTTTATAATAACCATTTAAAAATTTTATGCACTTAAACAAACCAAAGTTATGAATCTCAAAGAAAAAGTCGAAGACATGAATAACATGATCCTAAGCGGACAAACGATGGAGGCTTTTGAAAAGTATTATCACAAAGAAGTGTCAATGCAAGAGAACAATGCACCACCCACTGTCGGGAAAGATGCGAATAGAGAGAGGGAAATCAAATCGATGGGAATGATTGAGGAGTTACACGGAGCAGAAGTCAAAGGTGTGGCAGTTGGTGATGACCTATCCATGGTAGAATGGGAAATGGATGTTACTTACAAGGGTGCCCCTAGGGCAAAAATGGCTCAGGTAGCCGTGCAACGATGGGCTGACGGACAAATTATTAATGAGCGGTTTTATTATTCATCTATGTAAAATAAATGTTTTGTGCATGCGAATTGGTGATAAGGCTCCTGATTTTGAACTTACAAATCAACTTGGTTCAAAAATTAGATTGAGTGACTTAATAATGAGCAGGAACGTTGTTCTGTTCTTTTATCCTAAAGATGACAGCCCGGGCTGTACTCGGGAGGCCTGTGCTTTCCGAGATAGTTACGAAGTTTTTAAAGAAGTCGGAGCGGAGGTAGTAGGGATAAGCTCTGATAGTGAAGATTCACACCAACATTTTGCAGATAAGCATAATCTGCCTTATACGCTGTTGAGTGATAAGGGCGGTACTGTGAGAAAACTCTATGGTGTACCTAAAACATTGGGGATTTTACCAGGTAGAGTTACTTACATAATTGACAAGCAAGGAGTAGTTTGTCATATTTTCAACTCACAATTGAATTTTGAAGGGCATATTGAGGAGGCGCTAAGTATTTTAAAATCAATGGACAATAACTAAAAATCAAGGATAAAACTATGGAAACAAAAGAAATGAGTAAAGGAAGAAAAATCACCGGATGGGTGATCGCTGGATTAGTCACTGCAATGTTGCTGTTTAGTGCCATGGGCAAGTTTACTACGCCAGAAATGGTAGAAAACTTTGCTAAGTGGGGATTGGGAGACTGGATAACAATCGTGGCAATTGGAGAGATTATCTCCGCACTGCTTTTCCTTTTTCCAAAGACCAATGTTTTTGGTTCATTCTTACTTAGCGCTCATATGGGGGGAGCTATTGTCGTGCACATGAGTCATTACGAATCATTTATGGTGCAATCTATACTACTCATTTTGGTATGGGCCGTAGCATTTGTTCGCAATCCCGAACTGCTGGCCAAATTCAAATAGTTAGCGATGAGGAGAATCTGCATTTTTGGAGCCACAGGCCGGACTGGCAAACATCTTGTCAATGTGGTGGCAGAACGAGGCATGACCCCTGTTTGCTTGGTCAGAAAAGAGTCAAAAGAGAAGCCGGTGCATAAGTCAGCAGTTCTCGTGGAGGGCTCTCCATTGGTATATGATGACGTGAAGCGCGCCTTGACCGATTGTGATGCGGTGCTAGTCGCACTGAATGTGGCCCGGAAGAGTGATTGGCCATGGGCTAAACTCGTATCTCCCCCGGATTTGCTTGAGGTAAGCATGACTAACATCGTGAAGGCTATGGGTGAGACAGGAGCTAAGCGGATCATCACGGTTTCTGCGTGGGGAGTGGGCGATAGCTACGCTGAAGCCAATGGAATATTCCGATTCCTTATCAACAAAACCAATGTTGGGACGGCCTATGCGGGGCATGAGCAACAGGAGAAAGTGTTGAAAGAAAGCAACCTCGATTGGACAGCCGTGCGCCCTGTCGGGCTGACCAATAACACTAAGCATTGCCCGACAAGAGTTAGTCAAAATGGATCTACTAAGCTAAAAATGTCAATTAGTAGAATGGATGTGGCTATATTTATGTTGGATATACTTGATAATGTAAAATATTACAAGACAACGCCTAGCATTTCCAACGATTGATAAATGGGCATTGAAAATGAAATAAAAAGCAAATTCAGAAATGAATACCACAAGGCTGTGGTAAACCTGTATTACACCAACAATGTAATTGGTGAGCAGTTCTTTAAAATGCTAAAGGCGTATGGGTTGGCAGTTCCTCAATTCAATGTGCTTAGAATACTAAGAGGGCAACATCCCAATGCAGCTTCAATAGGGTTGATTAAGGAGCGAATGCTGGATAGGAATTCGGATGTAAGCCGCATTGTAGATCGATTGTTTAAAAAGAAACTTGTTGAACGAAAAGAAGGTAAATCTGACCGAAGGCAGAAAAATGTGTTGATTACAAAAATGGGTCTAGAACTACTTGAGAAAATGGCAGTTTGTGAAAAACAGGAAGATGCTATTCTATCCAACCTGAATAAAAAAGAAGTAAAACTATTGAACGAATTGCTGGATAAGATTAGGGATAAATGAACCGTCCATCTTTTATAAAGCTATTAGGTATGGTAACACTTGGTGCAGGAACATTTGGTTTGTCAGGTTTAGCTAAAGCACTTAATGAAACAGAGCAGTCATTCCAACATTCATTAATCTGATTGAAGGAGAAGAATTTGGAAGAGAAAGGAAACATGAAACGCCTGTGATATAGGCATGTTGTTCTCATGAGCACTGGCACTCAAACTCAGTCCCTCAGCCAATCCCTCGATTCTCATCCAGGGATTGAATGGCAGGTATTCGCAGATTTGAAAGAAGGATTTTAATTGCATGCCAGATTTTCCGATGGATTAGGACTGTTTCCAAACGACAATCCTTGATCTTAAATAGGATGAGGTAATAAAAATATCTTCATCACCGCTCTATGATGGTGGAGCGATTTGCCAGTATGGTGAACCTTATCAGTAGTCCCCAGTAGAAGAACCCGACTGGCGTTTCTGGATCAATAGAGCATCTGTCAAAGGTCTTGAATTGAACGGATTCTATGGGAACGGTTTTTGGTAAAGTCGGAATGATGTTATTTCCCTCGAGTAATACAAACGAACCACATATCGGGCTGATATACAAATCACCGCCATTCCGAAATTGGAACGCTACCCAGCGAGTTCACATAACTGTTTAGTAGCGATCAAATCCGGGCCTGAATATTTCTAAGGACGTAATTACCGGTGGGCAGTTCGTTATTGACACTAATACGCTCAACAATGAGGATCGTTCGAGTGCAGCTATCTGTGGCAGGTTTTGTAAGCATCCCCGTTTATACAATTCAAAAGTAGAATTCATTTTCATTATTGCAATAGTTATCAATGTTGAAATGTGGTCAACTTGAATGGATTTTTGGGTTGGGGAGTTGTCCATATTTCAACATGGCCGGGGTTTTTCCGTTAAGACTTTCATGGAGCCTGTAGTTATTATAATCCTCCAGCCACTTTTCAGTTTCCATTCGCAGTTCATCGATATTATCAAACAAATAAGCATCTAAAACGCACATAGCAACTTAATTTACTTAAAGAGCTTTATTAACAGATTTCAAGATATCACGATCTGAATAAAACTTATCAACAAACTCTTCAAAATTAGTTATCACGTCAGGAAGATTCAATTCCATAACGGACAAACTCAATAGCGGCCATTTTTTAAACCGCATCATAAACCCGAACAACGGAAGATACGGGGGGGCATAATGGAAAGAGTTTTCGATAAGTTCATCATGCAGGGCCGGTTTTAAGGCCGTCTTTAAATCCCGTACAACATCGTAAAGGATTTTAATTCTGCTTCCTTCGCTTAACGTTTCGGCAAGAACGGGCATCCCCTTGTCGTGGAAGAATGTTAATAGGTATTCGCGGAAGCCGTCTTCGGTCACGTCACAGAGGTCGCGACAATAATAGAGGTATTGTTCTCTGAATCGTTTGAGGGAGAAGTCATCTACCGTTTTATCGATCACAAAGTCAATCAGTTCATTTTCCTTGGCAATGACCTGTTCAAGTGTTGGACCTCCTTTTTTTCCGGCAGCCAATAGGTGATATTTAGGCTTGGAGAATAACTCAAAATAATAACTTTTGTAGAAGGTTGTCTTCCGGTCAAAGGTCACTTGTATGTATAGGGGGTGCGTCAGTTTGCCATGAAAAGAAACTTCCTTGAGCCGCTCGTTGAAGTACGTTTTGTAGGTCACCTTATAAGTTCTGCTCATTTAGCTCTCTTTGGTTTTGCTCCGTCCTTGAAGGAATTCAATTGGTATCAAATCAAAGCATTCCGTTCATACTAAATGGATGTGAATGCCCATCATTGCACTAAATTATACAAAGTTTAGACATATATTATGTTATCAAAACAAATATTTTTATATTAGCGTTTAATAAGGTACCCCTTGCCGCGCTTACCGGTGACGGGATAGAACCAGGAGGTACCAGATGGAGAAATTGAGTCCGGAAAAAGTAATGGCCATGCTCAAGGAAAAAGGTGTTGAAGTGTCGGTTGAGCAGGCAGCTTCGATTCTCAAATTTCTCCGAAAACTTGCAAATATTGTGGTTGCTCAATATCTAAAAGGTGGAAAACAATAAGCATAAATCAAACTGGCAACTTAATTCGTCTCCTATGAAAACAGCCGATCTTTACATAAGAGTAAGTACCGATGAACAGGCCGACAAAGGGTACTCCCAGCGGGGTCAGGAGGAGCTGCTTCGCAGGTATTGCGACATCAACAAACTGACGGTACGAAAGGTGATCTATGAGGATCATTCAGCCAAAACGTTTGATCGTCCTGAATGGCAAAAATACCTGAGCAACCTTCGTAAACATAGAGGACAGAGTGACCTTGTGCTCTTCTTGAAATGGGATCGGTTCAGCCGGAATGCCGGTGATGCCTACCAGATGATAAATATCCTGCGCAAGCTTGGCGTGAAACCGCAGGCCATTGAACAGCCCCTTGACTTGTCCATCCCTGAAAATAAACTGATGCTGGCATTTTACCTGGCAACGCCCGAGGTGGAAAATGACAGGCGTGCATTGAATGTAATTCATGGTATGCGCCGGGCCAAAAAAGAAGGTCGTTACATGGGACATGCCCCGGTAGGGTATGCCAACAGGACGGATGAATCGGGTAGAAAATTGATTGAACCAATAGAGCCAATGGCGGGCGTAATCCGCTGGTCATTTGAGAAGATTGCTGAAGGTGTATTCAATACTGAACAAGTCTACAAGATGGCAAAGGATAAAGGTTTTAAAGGTGCAAAAAGCTTGTTTTGGACTGCTATCCGCAATCCGGTGTATTGTGGCAAAATAGAACTCCCCAAATACAAAGAAGAAGAGGAGCGTCTGATCAAAGGACAACATGAACCCCTTATATCGGACGCGCTATACTACCAAGTGCAAGATGTTTTGGATGGTCGGAAAAGGGGAAAATACCGACTTAAGGTGGCATCCAATGAAACCATGCCGCTACGAGGATTTTTGATTTGTCCCCAGTGCGGCAAGCTTCTTACAGGTAGCAAATCCAAAGGCAACACAAAATATTATTCCTATTACCATTGCTTTGATGGATGCACCTGCCGCTTCCGTGCGGACAAGGTGAATGACGTTTTTGTCAAGGAGCTAAGCAAATACATTCCACGTTCTGAGGTTGCGGATGTCTACAAGATCACACTCATTGAGTCATGGAACACCCAGACAAGTCATTTGCGAAATGGTCACAAGCAACTGTTATCGCAGATCAGAGAACTGGAAGACAAACTTTCTTACATCCGTGATTTACTTTCATCAAGGCAGCTTCCCCCTGAAGACTTCCGGGAAATGAAGACCGAGTATACAACCAAATTGGAGAAGCTAGAGGCAAAGCTGAGTGCAACTGAGAATGATAACGTAAGCATTGATGGCCTGCTCGACAAAGGCGTGAAGAATCTTTTGGTATTGGACACGATCTACAATGACGGAGGTATCGAAAAGAAGCGCGAAGTGATTAGTTCGATGTATCCAGAAAAGTTGACTTTTGACGGAACGTTACTTCGAACTACCCGCGTCAACGAGGCGGTACGATTTATTTATATGATTGACAGTGAGTTAGGCCAAAATAAAAACAGGACAAATCTGAAAAATTCAAACTTGTCCTGTCAAGTCGGGGTGAGAGGATTCGAACCTCCGACCTCTACGTCCCGAACGTAGCGCACTAGCCGGGCTGTGCTACACCCCGATTGAGGTCGAAATTAGTGGTTTGGATCTTATTTCAAAGCGATAAACCCTACAAATTCTCCACATACGGCTGTATGTCCACTAACTCACCGTTTTGGTGAAGTTGTTTGAGGTCGTTCCAAAATTTAGCGGTATACAAGGGCTGGTGGTGTTTGGCAAAAAGGTCGCGCCACTCGCCCTCGGGCAATAGAAATTTTACGAGTTCTTGCGGAAATATATCGTTATCGCTTACCGCATACCATGGCTCTGCACTCATTTCCTCATCATCGCTGCGCGCTTGAGGAAGTTCTTTAAATTGGCAACTAGCCAGCGGTACTATTTCATCGTAGTCATAAAAAACTACTCGGTTTTCGGTAGTCACACCAAAATTTTTGATGAGCAAGTCACCCGGAAAAATATTACTCATGGCCATCTCGCGAATAGCGTGGCCAAAATCAATTACCACGTGTTGGCTTTCTTCCTTTGACCGAGATGGGTCTAAATACAGGTTGAGCGGAATCATTTTCCGCTCGGTATAAATATCTTGAAAGCACACCATCCCACTGCGAACCGAAACACTTTGTGAACACTCGCGCAATAAATAATCAAGTAAGTCCTTTTCAAAATAAGCTATGGGCAATCCGAGGTATTCAAAACGCTGCGCATCGGCTAGTCGGCCCACGCGGTCATGCATGGCAATAAATCGGTATTTTTCAATTACCTCTTCGCGACTGACAAATTTTGGCGGCCGAAAATTGTCTCGTATCAATTTGAAGACAAGATCGTAATCAGGCAATGTGAAAACCATCATCACCATTCCAGGTATGCCTGGCGCGACTATGAACTGGGTTCGATTTTGTTGCAAGTGTTGGTGAAGCTGATGTACTACCAACTCCTTTCCATGTTCTTGGTACCCCAGGTTCATAAACAACTGCGCCTTGGGCTTGGATGGCATCAGCAACAACAAAAACTCCACCAACGCATCGGGTTGCGCAGTCTGTACTAAAAAATAAGACCGACTGAATGCAAAAACGTTTTTGATCTCCTCCTCGTGGGTGAGCAAAGCATTTAGCTCAACTCCATCAGCTGAATTTGAAAAGGCAAAACAGAGCGATGTATGATGGCCAATTGAACCCAAGTAGCCCAACCAATAGGCATGTTTATTACGGTAAAATAGATGGGGGTACATGTAAGCCGTACCGGAGTTATCGGCTAGCGATTTCAATTTTGCATCAACACGCTCACACTTTTTGTTTATGTCGCGAATGTAAAAACCTACATCTAATAACCCCTGCTGTAGTAGCTGGTTGCCATGTTCAAATTTGTATTGAATCAAATCTAGCTTTTCTAACGCTGCTTTCGGGCCAAGGTCAAACAGCGTAAAAGCCAAGTTGCCTTTAAAGTAGATTCTCCCTACCGAGTCAAAAAAGGTCTGGGCAATTGCATTACGCGCGGTGGCACGGTTAAATATCTCACCCGTTGTTCGCCACCACGCCACATTGCTTTCTGCCAATTTTGTTTGCGCGCTCAATTCTTGCGCAATTTGCTCAATGGCTTGGTCGTGCAGCAAAATGCGACTGCGCATGGCTTCTCTTTGTTCAACCCATTGGCATTGCTTGAACCGTGTTTTTGCCTGCGCGGTGAGATCATTGAACGTACTATAAAACTGTTCGTAACGTTGTTGAATGAAATGAGCTGCTGAAGCAGGTTCCATGTCAATCAGGGGTTGCAGTAATCGCAATACATGGGGTCGCTTGCCGGGCCTTCAGGAAAAAGTTTTTCTTTCCTATTGTGGCAGTGCTGACACTGGTAAATGTGTTTCAACGAAAACTTAGACGGCCGCCCACATCCATTGCACGGCAGACCAGCAACGCTATCTACAACGGAAAAACCCGGGAATCCGCATGCCGGACACGCGGAGTTTATTTTTTCAATCAATAACTCTGTTGCCTTCTTGATTGATTTCATGCGGGTAGGATTGTACATGGCGCGCATATCCGTTTCAACCGAGAGAGCAGAAAACTCTTTTTTTAACTGATGATAGGCTTGCTCTAAGTCAGTCCATGAAGTAATACCCTTCACCAACTTTTCATCATTCTTCAAAATCAGCCCATGTGACGGAAAACTTGCATCAATGGCAAACTTGCGCACTTCATCCCACAACGCACATTGCTGCTGCGCATAGTTGGTAGATGTCGAAATCTTGGACGCGGAAATTTCGATGCCGTTTACAGTATCAATCAGCATCACAATCTCTTCGCCTGCAGGTATTAACCCAATTTGTGGATGCGGTCCAAAGGAGCCTTCACTGGCAATGGCCAGTGTTTCACCCGTTAGTTCAAGCGCTTTCTTGATTTTCAGTCGCACAGTCTCATAGGCACTCGCAGTACGTTCGACTTCGCCAGAGAAAGTACCAAATTGATCGGTATCAAAATTTTCAGGCACTAATGGATTCGCATCAAAGGCATTAACGAATAAAGGTGCAATCACAGATTCCTTGTGGTGCTTGGTTGCAATTACCAGGTTACGCCCCTCAAAAAGTGATTTGACGTTAAAAAAAACGCCACCCGGCTTGCTTGCTGGCGAAACCAAAGTGGCGATGTTCGTTTTTGTTGAATTTGACATTTATTGGCCTTGGCCCAGTGAGAAGGCTATCTTACCATCAAACCTGCACAAGTTTTCCGTTTTGATGATGTCCAATCCCTTGCTGTTTACCTGGGTGATGATATTGATGACATCCGCGTAACTGCCGGGCTGATCCATTTTCTTTGACGTGAAGCGGCAGCGCCAATGATCGGTGCAAAAAGTTTCTGGCGCACCATCAGGATATACTTTTACACCGCGATTGGTGATCAGAACCAATTCAAAACCGTTGGATTTAATTCCGCTTAAAATTTTACCCAATTCATTTGGATTGCGATTGGCGCCATTCCAATGCAAAAACACGTCTACACCAACCAAATCCTTTTTGGCGGGCACAGTTGGTTTGAAACTACCTTGAATTTTCTTGGCTTCACCGGTAGCATATTTCACTGCCTTTAACTTTTCGGGTTTACTACCCAAACGCTTGATGATGGCTTGAGCAAATTCTTTGGTACCAACTTTTTCTTTACTAGTCCCCTCTTTGAACAAGTCGTAGGTATGGACACCATCTTCCAAGGTCTTCAGCCAGGCATTGTGAACTTTCTCAGCTACTTCAGGTTGCCCGATGTATACCATCATTTGCACCGCGCCCAATAATAAACCAGAAGGGTTAGCCATATTCTGGCCAGCCCTGCGCGGAGCCGATCCGTGAATTGCTTCAAACATAGCATAGTCTTCGCCAATGTTAGCCGAGCCGCCCAATCCGACAGAGCCGGTGATCTGGGCTGCCACATCAGAAAGA
Source organism: Bacteroidota bacterium (assembly GCA_018267275.1). Lineage (GTDB taxonomy): Bacteria > Bacteroidota > Bacteroidia > Cytophagales > Cyclobacteriaceae > ELB16-189. Next base: position 693,971 of record JAFDYV010000003.1, read on the forward strand.
ATATCGCCATATAAGTTCGGCATCAAAATCATGTCAAAAGCCTCGGGTGAATCGGCCAACTTAGCCGCACCAATGTCCACGATCCAATGTTCTTTTTCAATGTCTGGATACTCGGCTCCGATTTCCTCAAATACCTTATGAAACAAACCATCGGTAAGTTTCATGATGTTGTCTTTGGTGAAGCATGTAATTTTTTTACGGTTATAGGCGCGCGCATATTCAAATGCAAAGCGAGTGATTTTTTCGCATCCGGGGCGGGTAATCAACTTTAGACACTGTGTTACCTCATCGGTTTGCTGATGCTCGATGCCTGCATACAAATCCTCCTCATTTTCGCGAATGATCACCACGTCCATCACCGGGTGTTTGGTAGCGACATAAGGATGGTATGAGATGCAAGGGCGAACGTTGGCATATAAGCCGAGCGTTTTGCGTGTGGTTACGTTCAAACTTTTAAATCCACCACCTTGGGGTGTGGTGATGGGGGCTTTCAAAAAGACCTTGGTTCTGCGGAGCGATTCCCACGATTCGGGCGCGATACCCGAAGTATGACCTTGCTCGTACACCTTTTCGCCAATATCAATCTTCTCGATGTTAAGCTGTGCACCCGCTGCTTCTAAAATCGAAAGGGTTGCATCCATGATTTCAGGGCCTATGCCATCGCCATAAGCCACCGTAATTGATCGTTTTTCAGCCATTTTGGTAAAATTTTGGACAAATCTAAACTATTTGAAAGTATTACTTAAACAAAACATAATAATACTTGAATAGTTGAATGTAATCGTTGTTTTTTGGATGTTGTTGCTATATTTGGCTAACCTAAAAAAACCGAAACCCTATGGCGTGGGAAATTCAAGTAAAAGTGAATGAAAAGCTCTATCTGAGAAATCCAGAGCTTTCGGAGCTTGGTAAAAACATCCTTTCCAAAGGAGCGAAAATGATTGATGAAATGGGCTTGGAAGAGTTCACTTTCAAAAAACTTGCTACAGCGCTCAGCACCAACGAATCAAGTATTTATCGGTATTTTGAAAGCAAGCATCGGCTATTGCTTTATTTCTTTGAATGGTATTGGAGGTGGATGGAGTACCAACTTGGTTACCATACGCACAACGTAGCAGACCCGGAAAAGAAGCTTGAAATTGTTATTAAGGTTCTTACGCTGAAGCAGGAAAACATGATCTCTGACGGAGAGGAGATAGATAAACTGGCTTTGCATAGAATTGTGATAAAAGAAGCATCCAAAACCTACCTGACCCGCCACGTAAAAGAAGACAACGAAAAGCAGTTCTTCAAGCCTTACAAAGATTTCAACGCAAAGTTGGCTGACATTATTAAGTCCTACAGCCCCAATTACAAGTTTGCACGTTCGCTTAGCAGTACGCTCATCGAAATGTCGCACTACCAGTATTTTTTCATGCACCACCTGCCCTCGTTGACAGACTTTGGCATCAACAAGGATGAAAACGAAATGATGAATTTTTTGTTGGATCTGGCATTGTCGAGCAAGAAAGCACCATTTGTTTCTGTCATGTCCGATCGCAAGTTCGGTTCGTAAAATACAATGACTTCAAGGAGAAGATTTTTGTTGACCACAGGCGCGGCCACTTCAGTTCTGTTTACGAACGCAAGTGCGAATACCGAAAATGCCGGCCAATTGGTGCACCATGTTTTCTTCTGGCTCAAAAACCCAGATTCAAAAGAAGACTTGAACAAATTGATTGAAGGAATCAACTCCCTTAAAAAAATCAAAACGCTTAGACTTTGTAAAGTTGGTACGCCAGCTGGCACAGAGCAACGCGATGTGGTGGATCGATCCTATCAGGTATCGTTGCTCACCATCTTTGACGATGTTAAGGGCCATGATGCATACCAAGTTGACCCTGTGCACACGGAATTTGTAAAGAATTACTCTCATCTCTGGTCGAAGGTGATTGTTTTTGACTCAATGGACATCTAGCCTTCAAAAAAAAGAACCGATTTCTCGGTTCTTTACAATCAATTCAAATTGGGTTGGGGTGTTGTTCGCAGGTAAGGCCTTAATCGTTTGTGTCCCTTTGGGAATTTTGCAGGGATATCTTCGTCCTTGACGGCCATCGTAATGATCACGTCTTCACCGTGTTTCCAATTAGCGGGAGTGGCTACACTGTAGTTCGCGGTCAATTGCAGGCTGTCAATTACTCGCAATATCTCATCAAAATTTCGCCCTGTGGACGCTGGGTACGTTATCGTTAGTTTAACTTTTTTGTCAGGTCCAACCACAAATACAGACCGCACGGTAAACTTATCGCTGACTTGCGGATGCACCATGTCATAAAGGTTTGCGACCTTAAACTCAGGGTCGGCAATGATGGGAAAGTTAACGGCCGTATTTTGAGTCTCGTTGATGTCGCCAATCCACTGTTTGTGTGACTCGGTGCCATCAACGCTCAACGCCACCACTTTTGTGTTTCGCTTTTCAAACTCAGCGCGAAGTTTTGCCACTGCACCAAGTTCTGTTGTACAAACAGGGGTAAAATCGGCAGGGTGCGAAAACAAGACGCCCCAGCTGTTGCCTAACCATTCATGAAACTTGATTTTTCCCTCCGAGGTTTCCGCCTCAAAATCGGGCGCAATGTCGCCTAGTCTTACTGCCATATTGTTTTTATTTATTATGGCAAATATACTCTTAAAGTCTATAAATTCAATAGAGTTTATAGATTACTTTCTAGGCTTGGCCGATTCAGCTAATTGACGCTCCCTTTTGGTTATTTGAGCCAATGTGCTCCTGGATAGAATTCTGAGGGTTTCATCGCGCACATCAATAAAGCTATCTCGTATGCCGCATGTTTTTTCATTGCGACATTCTTCGCAGTGTTCGTAATAATGAATGGACACGCAAGGCAGCATGGCCAAAGCACCGTCCATTAGCCTAATCACTTCAACCAAATTCACTTCCTCTGGCTTACGATACAAATAATAGCCGCCACCCTTGCCTTTTTTGCTTTGGAGAATCTTGGCATGCCTTAACTCGAGCAAAATCGCCTCCAGGAATTTTTTAGGGATATGCTTCTTATCTGAAATTTCTTGAATCTGCACGGGGCCTTGGTTATACTTTTCTGCCAAGTGTACCAGGGCATGGATGGCATATTTGCATTTTTTGCTAAGCATGATGAAAGTTAAAGCGACAAATCGCATAAAACAAATCGGCAGTGACTTATAGGCTAGACGAAGCAAAGCATTTTTGGAATTCTTATTTTTGTACAAATGTTGTAGGCCAAGATAGCTCAGCTGGCAGAGCAATGGTTTCGCCTTACCTGCATACCGAACAAAAGCCGGGGTAGCTCAGGGGTAGAGCAGCTGATTCGTAATCAGCAGGTCGTGAGTTCAAATCTCATCCCCGGCTCCTCGAGAGGCAGGCAAACCATAGGCGTGGGTTCAAATCCCATTCGCGGCCTCGTTTTACCCTTTTTCCAATGATAGTTTCCAAGCCGATTACCACCACCGTTGTTTCTTTCATTCTGTTTTTGATAATCACTTTTATCGTGATGGGCATGAATATCTACGCAATAACCGTTCAGGGTGCTTGGTACAATTACTTGGTGCTAGGATTGCTCGTTCCCATTGCCGCATTTGTTATATACAAAATCTTTTTGCGCTACAAAGTAATCTCGCTTGGCAACAATCAAATTGAAATCAACTTTCCGGTGTTACGGCAATCCCATAAATACAAACTTGAAAGCGTACAATTTTGGGTAGAAAACCAGGTGAAGACGAGTAAAAATTCCGTTTACAAAGAACTGGCAATTAAGTTTGAAGACGGGCGCAAAGTTTCCATCAGCCCCAAAGAAGCTACTGAATATGAACGCACGCTGCAATACCTAAAACAGAAGTTGCCGAAAAAGAGGGTTGTAGTTAACTAGAAGCGACTTGAAGAAAGTGCCGAAGGCGGGACTCGAACACGCATCCCGCTGTGGCGGGACTAACACGCCAATCCAGTTGTAACAATCCCAAAAAAATTACCGTAGAATCTTTAAGTGCCGAAGGCGG